>NZ_LLEI02000052.1 GCF_001399455.2 Vibrio bivalvicida | reverse complement strand
CAGCTAACAAACTGCTCAAGGCGGACTATCAACGCTCGGCAATTTTGGTTCTAGTTTGGTACAGTGCTTACGGCGGCTAGTTAAAGTATCGTGTAATGCGTTGCTAGCCACTTAGCAGGGCGTTATATTTATGGGCTGAAATACAATATAAGGATAGAAAATGAAAACTAAAATGGCGCTTTTGGCTAGTGCTATATTTGTCAGTGGTTGCGGCTCGATGGACTTACGTCATACCGTCGACATATCAGAGATGCAAACATTTATTGAGTTCAATGTTAACGATGAGCTATCAGTTAGCAATGTCCAAACTAATAAAGACAAAATTGTGATTGTGGAGCTAGGGGGCTTAACGGTCACGAGTAACAAGAAAGAATTAACAGACACTGTCATTGAACTTACGAAGCAGGAACTAGTTAAACGAAACGCAAAAATGAGCGCTAGCGCCAAGAAAGGGTTAAATTTATCTATAGAGAAACTTGTTTGTAAATTACCCCAAAATTCACTTTCTGTTGGTTGTGATACGTTGCTGAAATTAAGAACGAATGCCGATTATGAAGCTATATATCCAGCGTTTGCCGAGGATATTGATGCAAATGAAGCGAGTAGTTTCTCGTTAGCTAACTCGGTTGCTGCAATGTTTCGAGATCCAAATGTTATTGATTATTTGACCAAAAAATAAATATAACAAGAAATTTAAGAGTGATTCACAACGCTCGGCGCTTTCACTTCTAGCCAGTTTAGTGTTTATGGCACAATGCTTTAGGTAAGTTGTTGGCGTTGTTCACACCTTAATTTGGCGTTAATAAGCTTGCTGTAAACGAATGGTATTTTTTGGCAATTGGTTGGTCATGTGCTTTTGGTTTGGGCGCTAAGTTTTAACTGAACCGTTCGCTTCGGGTAAGTCGCTTCTTTGGCGCAAATGCCATTTGAAATCATCGATAGCGCTAATATGCCAACAACCATCTTCACTCTCAAAAGCTCATCGCTGTGGCAATTAACTGTCCGTAACTTCAGTGGGTGGCTCGTTCTCTGAAACCTTAGGTTTGGTGCTTGCTCTTGCTTGGTCTTTGGAAATGAAAGTGGGTCAGCAGCCAGCAAAAATATAGTTGGTTCGTGGTGTTGAGTTCAGTGGTTTGTTTGGGTCTAGAGTGCGCCGCAAGTACTTTATTAACAATGTGTTCAAGCTGGATTCTCAACGCTCGGCAGTTTTGGTTGCAAATTTAAATGCAGTGTTTAAGGTGGCTTTATTAAGTGTGGTGGTGCGTTGCTCACCACTTAACACGTCGTTATAACAACAAGGAGAGTTCCGTGAAAATAACAGTTTTAGATGACTACCAGGATGTGGTTAGAACGTTAGATTGTTTCGAATTACTATCACATCACGATGTGTCCATCTTGAACGAAACACTTCCTGAAACGGAGTTGGTAGTTAAGCTAAAAGACACCGAGGTTCTTGTTTTAATCCGAGAACGGACAGTGATTACAGAGTCACTGCTTGCACAGTTACCTAACCTTAAAGTTATCAGTCAAACAGGTAAAGTCAGCAATCATATTGATGTCCACCTATGCGAAAAGTATGGAGTAAAGGTGTTGGAGGGGCGTGGCTCTCCTGTTGCTCCTTCGGAATTAGCTTGGGCGCTGATTATGGCGGCAAGTCGCCACGTACCAACTTATTTAGCTAATCTCCAAAATGATAAATGGCAAAACTCTGGAGTGCTTGGTTTAGGTCGCACTCTAAAGGGCTTGAAGCTTGGTATTTGGGGCTACGGAAAAATTGGACAACGAATTGCCCAATATGCAAAAGCATTTGAAATGTCAGTTGTTGTTTGGGGTAGTGAGGAATCTAAAAATCTTGCGCTTGAACATGGCTTTGAAGCTGTCGCTTCAAAGGAAGCATTTTTCTCTGGTTCGGATATTGTGTCACTTCACTTACGCCTGAATGAAATAACTAGGGCGTGCGTAACAGCTCAGGACTTGAGTTTAATGAAGCCCGACTCTTTATTTGTAAACATTAGTCGCTCAGAGCTTGTAGAAAACTCTGCGCTATACAACGAGCTGGTGGCGGTCTCAACTAAGCGAGCTGCCGTTGATGTATTTGACAATGAACCAGCATCGCTTGATAACGAGCCTTTATTGTCATTACCTAACGTAACGGCTACTCCACATTTAGGGTATGTAGAGCAAAACAGCTATGAGCTTTACTTCAAAATAGCATTCGAGAATATTTTAGCTTTCGAGCAGGGTAAGGCGTAAACATCAGCATCGAAGAAATCGTTGTTATAACAAACTGTTCAAGAGGGATTCGCAACGCGTGGCATTTTCACTATGCGTTGGTTTTAGTGTTTAAGGTGGTATGCGGCGGCTTCGGTTTTGCGTTGCTCACCCCTTAACAGGGCGTTAGCTAGTGTTTAAAGAAACGAAGGGTTTAAGTGCTCATGAATATGGGGTTCTCGCTTCACACCTGATAGTCCTTAGGTACAAACTATCTCGCCAGTGGCACTGTTCTAAAAGTGGTTGAATCAACCAAGGTCAGTTTACTGAAGTGGTGTGTTTGTTTAGTTCTTTGGTGTGGCTTCTTGGGTGTTGGAATGTTGCTGTGACTAAATCTGATTAGCGCACTTGGTAGTTGGCTTCTTCGAAAGCATTCTCTACCAAGCATGTTTCATCATTTAAGTTTAGGTTTTTGAGCTGTCCAATTTACATGGTCATTTGAAAGCAATAATGTATTTCAAATTAGGCACTTGGGTGAAAAACGCAACCTTCTTCGTAGCAGCTAACAAGCTGCTCAAGGCGGACTATCAACGCTCGGCGATTTTGGTTCTAGTCTGGTACAGTGTTTAAGGCGGCTAGCTTAAGTATCGAGTAATGCGTTGCTAGCCACTTAGCAGGGCGTTAATAAGCTAGCTGTAAACGAATAGTATTCTATGGCAAGTAGTTGGTCATGTGCTTTGGTTTAGCGGTTGAGTTCTAGCTCGATCGTGCGCTTTTTGTTCGTCGTTTCTTCGGTGTAAATGCCATTTGAAAGCATCAAAAGCGCTAATATGCCAGCAACCATCTTCGTCTTCATAGCTTCATCATTATGGCAATTAACTGTCCGCAACTTTAGTGGGTGGCTCGTTCTCTGAAACCTTAGGTAAGGTATTTGCTGTCGTTTGGTTTCTGGAAAACAAAGTGGGTCAGCAGCCAGCAAAGGTTTGGTTGGTTCGTTGTGTTGAGTTCAGTGGTTTGTTTGGTTCTAGAGTGCGCCGAAAATACTTTATTAACAATTTGCTTAAGACGGACTGCCAACACGGGGCGAGTTTACTTCAAAGTTTGTTCAGTGTTTACGGTGGTTTGTTTGCCTTTTGTGGTATGTTGTCAGCCACTTAGCAAGGCGTTAGCTAGTGTTTAAAGAAACTAAGGGCTTAAGTGATCATGAATACGGGGCTCTAGCTTCACACTTGATAATCCTCAGGTACAAGTTATCTCGCCAGTGGCACTGTTCGTGAAGTGGTTGAATCAACCACAGTCAGCTTACTGAAGTGTTGTGTTTGTTTAGTTCTTTGGTGCGGCTTCTTGGGTGTTGAAATTCTGCGTAGCTAAATCTGATTTTCGTGCTTGGTAGTGGGCTTTTTTGAAAGCATTCTCTGCCAAGCATGTTCTAGCAACTGTGTTTGGGGTTTTGAGCTGTCCAGTTTACATTGTCATTTGAAAACAATAATGTATGTCAAATTAGGCGCTTGGGAGAAAAACTCAACCTTCTTCGTAGCAGCTAACAAACTGCTCAAGCCGGACTATCAACGCTCGGCGATTTTGGTTCTAGTCTGGTACAGTGTTTACGGCGGCTAGTTTAAGTATCGTGTAATGCGTTGCTAGCCACTTAGCAGGGCG
>NZ_LLEI02000051.1 GCF_001399455.2 Vibrio bivalvicida | reverse complement strand
TTGTTTAGTTCTTTGGTGCGGCTTCTTGGATGTTGAAATGCTGCCGTGGGTAAATTTAATTTGCGGACTTGGTAGTGGGCTTTTTCGAAAGTATTCTCTGCCAAGCGTGGTTCATCATTTAAGTTTAGGTTTTCGAGCTGTCCAATTTACATTGTCATTTAAAAGCAATAATGTATTTCAAATTAGGCACTTGGGTGAAAAACTCAACCTTCTTCGTAGCAGCTAACAATCTGCTTAAGACGGACTGCCAACGCGGGGCAATTTTAGTTCAAGTCGGGTATAGTGTTTACGGCGGTTTGGTTGAGTGCGGTGGTCGCGTTGTCAGCCACTTAGCAAGGCGTTATAAGCTTCCATTAAAAATTAGTCTGGAGGGTATCTTGTTTGTAACTCGTCAAGCTGAAGTTGAAGATTACGATTTCTTGTTTAATCTCAAGAAAGCGGCGGAATATGAACCAATCAAAGCTATCTTTGGCTGGGATGAAAATGTCCAATTAGAAATCCACCGTAGCGAGTGGGAAGAATCTAAGCCAACTATCATTGAAATTAACGGCTTCCGTGTTGGTAGCTACCTAGTACAATATAAATCTGACCATTTGTCTTTTGGTCGTTTTTTCTTGCTACCAGAATATCAAGGTAATGGTGTCGGTAGCCAAGTTTTGAGTGCAGTTATCCAACTAGCACAAGAACAGTCTTTACCGATTAAACTCTGCTATTTGCAAGGAAATCGAGTAGGGCAATTGTATAAAAGGTTTGGGTTTGAAGTAACCTCTCAAGATAGTCAGTTTGTGTACATGTTGAAGCCACGCTTATAACAAAGCATTTAAGACGGATTCCCAACGCTCGGCATTTTCGGTTTGCTTCAACTTTAGTGTTTACGGCACAATGCTTTAAGTTTGGTGGTCTGCGTTGTTCACCACTTAATGCGGCGTTAGGTCTATTAGACAAATAGAGAAAAAGATGGAAAGTTCAAAGAGTTCAGTTCGCCAAAGAGCTGATGAAATTAAAGAGTATCAGTGCAAAAACTTAGTTGCGGTGTTAGAAAACCCAATGGATGTGAAAAACATTGGCTCCGTAATTAGAAATGCCAATGCTCTAGGTGTCGAAAAAATTTATGTTGTAGACAGTCGAAAGTCGTTACCCGATGATTGGGAAGAAATAAGAGAACGAAAATCTCTTTCTAAAATATCAGTTTCCGCATCAAAATGGACTTTCGTAAAGCGCTTTGATACCACAGAAGAATGCTTAGAGCACCTTGAAAAAAATAGGTTTACATCGCTGGTTACATCCCCCCATATCAAAGGAAAGGCCAACTTTGTTTTACATGAAGCTGATTACACTCAAACTAGACTTGCGGTTTGGTTTGGAAATGAAGCTCGTGGCGTAAGTGAACTAGTGGTAGAGAGAAGTGAAGCCTGTATATCAATACCAATGTTTGGCATGATCGAAAGTCTGAATCTCGCAACTACGACAGGAATCGTTCTTTACGAGGTTACAAAGCAGCGTAGAGAATACCAAGCCAAGCATAAGCGCGCCATTCGAAAAAAGACCTAACAATCTGCTTAAGACGGACTATCAACGCTCGGCGATTTTAGTTCTAGTTTGGTACAGTGTTTACGGTGGTTAGTTTAAGTGTAGTGGTTTGCGTTGCTAGCCACTTAGCAGGGCGTTAGTAGGTCAGGATGAATAAACAAAAACTCAAGGATCTAATTCTGCAAGTTCCAGAGTTGATCGAGACAGCTGAAGTGTGCCAGGAAGTAGGGGTGCCAAACTTCTATATCGCAGGCGGTGCTATTACTCAAATCATCTGGAACAGTATCGAAAGCAAACCGTTTCTTGCTCAAATTAAAGACTTCGATGTTGTCTATTTCGACAGCTCTAATCATGTCACTGAAGATGAATTCAAAAATCGTATTAGTTCACGGTTAAGTCATGGTGTTGACGTTGATGTAAAAAACCAAGCATTTATACATGAACGCTATGCTAAGAAGTTTGGTTGTTCCATTCAGGCATACGAACGCGTCGAGCAAGGTATCCAGTCTTGGCTTTCTGCCTTTGCTATTGGGTTTACTCTAGATAGCTTAGGAAACATTAAATTGTTCGCCCCCTATGGTTTAGAGGACGCATTTAATATGCTTATTAAACCTAACAAAAAGGCAATGACAGAAGCTAACTACAACAAAATGACAACTGGCTATAAGGCAAGGTGGCAGAAAGTACAGGTGTTCCCTTGGCATTGACCTACTAACAAGCTGCTTAAGACGGACTGCCAACGCTCGGCGAATTTACTTCAAAGTTTGTTCTGTGTTTACGGTGGCTTGTTTGCGTTTTGTGTTATGTTGTCAGCCACTTAGCAGGGCGTTATGTTGCAATCACTAGTTGTAATCTTCAGGGAGAAGTGCCTGACCTGAATTGTCGATGAGATAAATGAGTGCATCAATCACTCGGGTTGGTGTTAACAAGTTCTCTTGGCTGCAAGCATCGAGTTCAAGTGTAAGGTGAAGTTGCTCTCGCTCTACTTTGATAAATAGGTTTCCATGTGGTGGGCGGTCTTGTGACAAAGCGAAGGCCCCGATACCAAGAAAGTGTGGGCTGTTAAGGTTTCTGGTCGCGTAGATATCACAGTTTAACTTGTGGGCCAGTGCTAAGAAATCCAGAAGTAAGTTAATCTGTTCATCTGAGATGCTATCAAGTGATTTGACATGTGGTTGTTTACAGAAACATTCCAAATAGTTAATCATCTCATCGATATCGTTGTTAAATAGCATCGCGTCTAGTCCTTGTAATAAGGCTTGCGATTGTACCTTGAGTCAGCAACATAACAAGGCGTTTAAGACAGATTCCCAACGCTTGGCGCTTTGTATTCTACGTTGGGTTAAGTGTTTACGGTATAAAGGTTTAGGTTAGGTGGCTGGCGTTGCTCACTACTTAACGCGGCGTTAGTTGGTATTTGTTTCTTGGTTTTAGGTACGAGTTTCGTGCGCGAGGTTTGTGTTTGCTCTCCGTATCTCGGCAAGCATCAAATTACCACTCTTGGATAAGAAACAGGATTGCTTGCCTAATCATGTTTGGCGTCTGGTACGATGAACGGGCGTATCAGGTTTGTTAGTTTCAGTTGCTCCTACATGCAATGGACTAACTCAGCTTTAAAATTGTCTGTGTTAAAGCAGCGGTGGTCGTTAGATCTTGGTCGTATACTGCTTTTTAGGTCGCACCTGTTTTTACGGTGGAACATCCAAACTTCAGAGTCCGCTAACCAACTAACAATCTGTTAAAGACGGACTGCCAACACGGGGCACTTTTAGTTCTGGTCTGGTATAGTGTTTGCGGTGGTTTAGTTGAGTTAGGTGGTAGGTTGGCAGCCACTTAACAGGGCGTTAGCTAGTATTTAAAGAAACTAAGGGCTTAAGTGCTCATGAATGCGGGGCTCTAGCTTCACACTTGATAGTCCCAATGCGCAAGCTATCTCGCCAGTGGCACTGTTCGAAAAGTGGTTGAATCAACCAAAGTCAGTTTACTGGAGTGGTGCGTTTGTTTAGTTCTTTGCTGTGGTTTTAAGGGTGTTGAAACTTTTCCGCAGCTAAATCCGTTTCGCGCACTGGGCAGTTAGTTTCTTCGATAGCATTCTCTGGCAAGTAAATTTCATCAACTTTGTTTTGGTTATTGATCTGCCCAATGTACATTGTCATTTAAAACCAATAATGTATTTCAAGTTAGGCACTTGGGTGAAAAACTCAACCTTCTTCGTAGCAGCTAACAATCTGCTTAAGACGGACTGTCAACGCGGGGCATTTTTAGTTCAAGTCGAGTATAGTGTTTACGGTGGTTTGGTTAAGTGCGGTGGTCGCGTTGTCAGCCACTTAGCAGGGCGTTATAAGCCTTGAAGTATTACATAGGATATTGAACATTGGAAAATACA
>NZ_LLEI02000050.1 GCF_001399455.2 Vibrio bivalvicida | reverse complement strand
TACGGCGGCTTGTTTACGTTTTGTGTTATGTTGTCAGCCACTTAGCAGGGCGTTAGCTAGTATTTAAAGAAACTAAGGGCTTAAGTGCTCATGAATACGGGCTCTAGCCTCACACTTGATAGTCCTTAGGTACAAACTATCTCGCCAGTGGCACTGTTCGAAAAGTGGGTGAATCAACCTAAGTCAGTTTACTGAAGTGGTGTGTTTGTATAGTTCTTTGTTGTGGTTTCTTGGGTGTTGAAACGTTGTCATAGATAAATCTACTTAATGCACTTGGCTAGTAGTTTCTTCGAAAGCATTCTCTGCCAAGTAAATTTCATCAATTGTGTTTTAGTTATCGAACTCTCCAATGAACACCGCCACTCGAAACAAACAATGTACTCCACATTAGGCACTGGGGTGAAAAATTCAACCTTCTTCGTAGCAGCTAACAAACTGCTTAAGACGGACTATCAACGCTCGGCAATTTTACTTCTAATCAGGCATAGTGTTTACGGTAGTTAGGTTTACTTTGGTGACTTGCGTTGCTAGCCACTTAGCAGGGCGTTATGTTTCTGTCCAACTACAGAGGAAGTTAAATGAGAAGTTTATTGCTGGGATTAGCGCTAGTTGCTAGCCAACCAGTGCAAGCCTTAGATATTTTTAATATTAAAAGTGGTGACTTGTGTGAAAATACTGAAGGGAAACGTTGGGTATGTCATGACAACGTAGATACCTATGTTACTGGTCAATCTAGGTGTATGTACAATCAAAACGTAGAGCCGTGCACGTGGTATGGATTTGAATTTGAGTACAAATCCTACGACGAGAAAACACCGCTACGTTGCTCGTTGTTGTCGAGTTACCCGATGGAGTTTGGAAATCCAAAGGATCTAGAAGGGAAGTCTGATACCCAGAATTTTGAGTTCATGCTTGAATCAAGCGAAGGTGTCTTTTTTAACCCTCAGTATATGCTTTTACCTAGGTATGGTGAGGCTGTAGTGGTAGAGCATAGAGTTGAATGCAAATACAACGAAGAGACCGTTTTCGAGTCTTTAAAGCGTTTTCATTTTCCAAAAATATAGTTTAAACATAACAAGGCGTTTAAGACGGATTCACAACGCTTGGCGGTTTTGGTTCAAGTTAGCTTAAGTGTTTAAAGTACAATGGTTTAAGTTTAGTGGTTGGCGTTGTTCACCACTTAACGCGGCGTTAGGTATTTAAAACAAATCCATCTGCGGAAGGTTAGGGAAGTAATTTATGGATCAGGCTCTTTTTCATCGAACATTGCTCAGTTTCGTTGAAAATTTAAACCGAAACTTTGAACATCTCAATGAACATTTTGTACTTTATGAAGAAAAAGAAAAGAGAACTAATGGGTACGCAGACTCATTCGAGGAGTATTTTGACGACTGGGCTCAAGCCAATTGGGAGTTGTTAGTAGAAAGAGTTGTGTGTAGGTATGATGAGTTCTTGGTTTCTTACGGGAATGGTAGCGACTATGAGTCGATGTTGCATGACCGTGTGTTTTTTCATAACGCAGAACCTACACATAAAGTTGTATGTAGTTCAAAAAATGAAATCGTTGATTACTTGTCAGGTGAAATAGTGGAACTCAGTGATTACGAATTTGAGTGCTTTGTTTCTGCGCATGATAAGATCTATTCAATTACCCCTCCCTTTGAACACATACTCTTATCAAAATATGGTGAGTCCGTCTGTGGTGAAGATGGAATTCGTTACTTTCCACTAGAGCAGCTTGTAGTTGTACCAATTATGCATATAGCGTTTAGTGCTCACAGGATAATAAACACCTAACAAACTGCTTAAGACGGACTATCAACGCTCGGCGATTTTACTTCTACTCATGTATAGTGTTTACGGTGGTTTGTTTGAGTACAATGGTTTGCGTTGCTAGCCACTTAGCAGGGCGTTAGCTAGAATTTGAAGAAACTATGGGTTAAATGCTTATGATTACTTGGTTCTAGCTTCACACTTGATAGTTTAAAGGCATAAAGTATCTCGCCAGTGGCACTGTTCGAAAAGTGGTTGAATCAACCAAAGTCAGTTTACTGAAGTGGTGTGCTTGTCTAGTTCTTTGGTGCGGCTTCTTGGGTATTGAAATGCTGCCGTGGCTAAATCTGTTTTGCGCACTTGGTAGTGGGCTTCTTCGAAAGCATTCTTTCCCAAGCCTATTTCATCAATCGGTTTTTGGTTTGTGAACTGTCCAATTTACATTATCATCCGAAACCAATAATGTATTTCAAATTAGGCACTTGGGTGAAAACCTCAACCTTAATCGTAGCAGCTAACAAACTGCTTAAGACGGACTGCCAACGCTCGGCGAATTCACTTCAAAGTTTGTTCTGTGTTTACGGCGGCTTGTTTACGTTTTGTGTTATGTTGTCAGCCACTTAGCAGGGCGTTAATAAGCTACTGTTAACGAATAGTTTTTTGGGTATGTAGTCTTTCATTGGCTGTACCTTTCTCGGCACAAATTCTCGTTCTCTAGCGCGCTTTGAGTTCTGAAGTTTCTTTGATGTAAATGCCATTTGAAATCATCGAGAGCGCTAATATGCCAGCAACCATCTTCGCTCTCAAAGGTACATCGTTGTGGCAATTAACTGTCCGTGACTTCAGAGGGTGGCCTGTTCTCTGTTACTTTGGTTTGGCTACTTGCTTAAAGCTGGTTTCTGGAAAGGAGAGTGGGTCAGTAGCCAATAAAAATTTGGTTGGTTTGTACTGTTGAGTTCGGTGGGTTGTTTGGGTCAAGAGCGTGCGGAAAGTATTTTATTAACAAAGTGTTCAAGCTGGATTCTCAACGCTCGGCGGTTTTGGTTGCAAATTTTAGTGCAGTGATTAAGGTGGCTTTATTAAGTGTTGTGGTGCGTTGCTCACCACTTAACACAGCGTTAGTTGGCAATAGTTTCTTGGTTTTAGGTACGGGTTCTGTGTGCGTTGTTTACATTCGTTCTCCGAGCTACGGCAAGCGGAAATTTCACAGCTATTTAATTGGTTTGGTGGCTAGCTTGCCTTTCTAGTTTTGTGTCCGGTTTGAAGAACGGGCGTATTAGGTTTGCTGGTTTCAGTGCCTCTTGCATGCAATGGACTACCGTAGCTTTTAGTTTGCCTTTGCAAAAGGAGCTTTGGATGTTTAAGTTGTCCAGTCTACTAATTTAGGGCGCTCGCTGATTCTACTGTGGAAAATGGAAACTTCAGTGCGTGCTAGCCAACTAACAATCTGCTCAAGACGGACTATCAACGCGGGGCACTTTTAGTTCTAAATCAGGTATAGTGTTTACGGCGGTTAGTTTAAGTATCGCGGTAAGCGTTGCTAGCCACTTAGCAGGGCGTTATGTGAATGGAGTAAATATAAGTAATGGAATACCAAGTCGTTAAAGAATATCAAGATGCTCCGAAGTCACCTATTCAAATAGTAAAAGGTGAAAAATTGCAGTTTGTGGAAGAATCAGATCCAGAAGGTGATTGGCCAAATTGGGTCTTTTGCCGAGGAATAAACAAAGAAGGTTGGGTTCCTAAACAAATACTAGTTGTTAAGAATAGGGAAGTAACGGTACTTGAGGACTATTTAGCTAAGGAACACAATTTGACGGTTGGTGAAATACTAGTACAAGAGCATGAATTAAACGGCTGGATTTGGAGCAAGAAGCTAGGTAATTCGGAAGAATTAGCTTGGGCACCTCTAAATCATCTATGCGCTGTGTAAATTCACATAACAAACTGCTTAAGACGGACTGCCAACGCTCGGCGAATTTACTTCAAAATTTGGTCTGTGTTTACGGTGGCTTGTTTGCGTTTTGTGTTATGTTGTCAGCCACTTAGCAGGGCGTTATATTTTTAGGTGAGTATGAATAAAATATCAGTCAAAATTCAAGCTAGATCAGCTTGCGATTGCTTCAAGATAGCAAATACGTCACTAGAGTTGGCGAGAAGGGCAGAAGAAGATTGGGAGCGAGAACATCATTGTATAACAGGGATTACTTTCACAGCTTTTTCTATAGAAGCAATGCTTAATCACTTTGGAAAAATCTATGATAAAAATTGGAATGAGTTAAAAATGGAGCGTAAGTCTCTCCATAAGAGATTGTTCGAATTTGTAAACTTGCCAAACTATTTGGGTTCTAAAAATTATCAATTGGCTAAACAGTGTTTCGAAATGCGTGATGCTTTCGCTCACGGAAAAACAGTTATGGAGTCTGTTGAAGTTGAGCTACCAGAACTTACTGATGATGAAGCTTTAGCAATGCACATGTGTGCAATTTCATCAGCTCCCTTTAGAAACTCGACTTTTCAGATTTTTGAATCTTTTGTCAAGGTAGCTAGAGAAATTGAGCATGATATTCAAAAAAATGGCTTCTATCCTGACACAATGGATCATCCACTGTATGCGCCGCAGCCTTTGAGGGAATGTCCTTTAAGTGTCATAGGCATGCGCGTATGGTAAAAATATAACAAAGCGTTTAAGACAGATTCGCAACGCTCGGCATTTTCAGTTTGGGTCAGCTTTAGTGTATAAGTTGGCAAGGTTTTTTGTTAGGTGGCAGCGTTGCTCACTACTTAACGCGGCGTTAGCTAGTGTTTAAAGAAACTAAGGGCTTAAGTGCTCATGAATGCGGGGCTCTAGCTTCACACTTGATAGTTCCAAGGCTTTAAGTATCTCGCCAGTGGCACTGTTCGGTAAGTGGTTGAATCAACCAAAGTCAGTTTACTGAAGTGGTGTGCTTGTTTAGTTCTTTGGTGCGGCTTCTTGGGTGTTGAAATGCTGCCGTGGCTAAATCTGTTTTGCGCACTTGGTAGTGGGTTTCTTCGAAAGCATTCTTTGCCAAGCCTATTTCATCAATTGGGTGTTGGTTTGTGAACTGTCCAATTTACATTATCATCCGAAACCAATAATGTATTTCAAATTAAGCACTTGGGTGAAAACCTCAACTTTAATCGTAGTAGCTAACAATCTGCTTAAGACGGACTGCCAACGCTCGGCGAATTCACTTCAAAGTTTGTTCTGTGTTTACGGCGGCTTGTTTACGTTTTGTGTTATGTTGTCAGCCACTTAGCAGGGCG
>NZ_LLEI02000049.1 GCF_001399455.2 Vibrio bivalvicida | reverse complement strand
CGAGAAGCGAGAAGCGAGAAGCGAGAAGCGAGAAGCGAGAAGCGAGAAGCGAGAAAAGCTTGAAGGGTTGACACTATGTGTCAACCCTTTGTTTTTTTTAATCTCGTCATCCTCAAGAGTGAGGTACGAACGAGTTGGGGATCTCTTCAAGCGGATGGGAACCTTGTTAGAGATTCCTGACTCGCTCCTTCGTCGCTCTAAGGAATGACAATTTTCTCGAAGGACGAAGTCCATCTCAACTCTCGAAACGCAGTGTTCTCGAAGGGCGAAGCCCGTTCCAAATTCTCGCAGAGCGAAGCCCGATCTCGTAGCGGAGCGTTCCAAGGACGCAGTCCGCCTTTACTCCAACTCTCCGTGCGAAACACGCGCTTTCACATCGTGGCTTAGCTCCTTGTTTAGCTCTGCTTCCACATGACCAGGTGATTGTGTGCTTGCAGAAATCAAGCGGTACATAGCTGGAATCACAAACAGAGTAACGAGTGTCGCAAAGCCCATACCAAAGAAGATTACCGTACCTACAGCTACGCGGCTTTCATAGCCAGCCCCCGTAGACAGAATCAATGGGATGGCTCCAGCCAATGTAGTGAATGCCGTCATCATAATAGGACGCAAACGCCGCGCTGAAGCGTCAACAATAGCCTTCTCAAACTCAATGCCACGATCGCGAAGCTGGTTAGCGAATTCAACTATCAAGATGCCGTTCTTAGTCACCATACCAATCAACATGATCATGCCAATTTGGCTATAAATGTTGAGGCCTTGTCCCATCAAAAATAGCCCAAGGAAACCACCAAAAACGCCCATAGGCACTGTAAACATCACCACTAGTGGGTTGATAAAACTTTCGAACTGAGCCGCTAGAACTAAGTAGGCCACCAGTAGCGCTAAGCCAAATACGACTAAAATGCTCGATTGGTTCTCTTTGTAATCTTTTGACTCACCAGAGTAGCTAACTGAAATATCCCCAGGCAGTAACTCTATCGCTTGTTGGTCTAAGAAATCGAGCGCATCTCCTAGAGTATAACCGTCCGACAAGTTTGCTGTAATCGTCACCGCCTTTTGTTTGTTGTAGTGCGATAAGCGAATCGAAGAAGCGACTTCCTCAATCTTAGTCACTGCATCTAAGGTCACAAGTTCACCAGCGGCGGTACGCATATAGATCTGGCTTAAATCTGCCGCGTTATTGAAGCTGTTCTCATCGCCTCGCAAATAAACGTCATACTCTTCACCGCGCTCAACAAAAGTCGTCTCACTTTTACCACCAAGCATAATCTCAAGGGTTTCAGATATTTCCTGAACGCTGATACCAAGCTCGGCTGCACGCTGTTTATCAACCGACACAACCAGCTCTGGCGTTCTTTCTGAGTAGTTGATGTCCGCACCTTCCATATAAGGGGAGTCTTCAGCCAGTTGCTCTAATTTTTCCGCCCAGAGTTTAAGCTCAGCATAGTCGGAACCGCCCAACACAAATTGAACAGGTTCACTCGAACCACCACGGAAACCTGGCATAAATGGAAACACTCTGACATCAGCAACACCCGCAAGCGCTTTACGCACTTCACCTAACGCTTGTTGCGCGGTGACATCACGATCGTTCCAATCTTCAAGGATCATGATAACAAAACCCGTTTGGTCACCTGCGTTGCCACCAAAAGCTGGTGATTGAATACTGAAGGATTTCAGGAAGCCTTGCCCAAGCAGCGGCATCAAGCGCTCTTCAATGATATCCATGTTCGCTGCCATACGGTTGTAACTGGTTGCATCAGCACCGCGAGCGAAAGCGAAAATAACGCCGCGATCTTCTGAAGGCGCTAATTGAGCTGGAACTTGCTGCATTAACCCCCAGCTACCACCGACACAAGCCATAATGACTAACGGCGCTGCCCATTTCCAACTAAGTGCCCCTTTCAGTATTTTACGGTAGCCTTTTTCAAGGTGAGCAAACATGTTATCGATAAACTGATTAAAACGGTTTGGTTTAACATTAGCTTTTAATAGTTTGCTGCCGAGTACAGGTGTTAGCGTTAAAGCAATCAAAGAGGAAAAAATCACCGACATCGCTAGAAGAACAGAGAACTCGGTAAACAGTAAGCCGACCATGCCATCCATAAAGGAGATTGGTAAGAAGACCATTACTAGCACCAATGTAGTGGCAACAACCGCGAAACCAACTTCACGCGTCCCCTTATAGGCGGCTAAGAGTGGTTTCTCACCGCGCTCAATATGGTGGAAGATGTTTTCTACCACCACAATGGCATCATCAACCACCAAACCGATGGATAGAATTAGAGCCATCAAGGTAATTAGATTGATTGAAAAGCCAAAGTAATAAGCGGCGATAAACGAAGAGATCAGAGAAACAGGTACGGTTACAGCGGGGATTAAGGTTGCGCGCGCTTGGCCGATAAATATGTACAACACCAAGATCACCAGGCCACCAGTAATAAACAGCGTGCTATAGACTTCAGAGATCGAACGCTCAATAAACACCGTCGAGTCATAATCGATCGCCAAACGGGTGCCCTCAGGTAAAAACTGCTGAATGTTTTCAACTTGCTGATGCACTCTAGTTGCCACGTCTAGCGGATTAGCATCGGATTGCGGCACGATCCCCATACTAACATTGACTACGCCATCACTCTTAAAAGTCGAGTTTTCGTTCTCTGCACCAATAAAAACATCAGCAACATCTTTTAGATAGATAGGGGAGTTATCAGATGCTCGTTTGACAACGAGGTATTCAAAATCTTCCGCTTGGTTATAGCTACGTGCGGTTCGCACAGACATTACTATTTGATCGTTGCGCACCTCACCACCTGGGTTTTCAACGTTTTCACTACGTAACGCTGTTGTGATATCTGAAGCAGTAACACCCCGCCCCGCCATTTGGTCAGGCTTGAGCTTAACGTACATCACTTTGTACAATCCACCCGACACATCAACCGAACTAACCCCAGAAATAAGACTAAAACGGTCAAGAAGCACACGGTCGACATAATCAGTCAACTGAGTACGATCCATTTCGGACGAGCTTAGGTTGATATACAGAGACGCCTCACCCGATCCATTATTCTTAAAAACAACCGGATCATCAGCTTCATCAGGCAATGCTCGCTGAGCCCGTGCTACCGCATCTCGAACGTCACTGACGCCAGTGTTAAGGTCATACCCCAATTCGAAAGTGATGGTAATTCTTGAACTACTGTTGCGTGTCGTTGAAGAAATCTCATCGATACCACTAATGCCAGACAGCTGATCCTCAAGTACTGAGGTTATTTGACTCTCAATAATGGTCGCAGACGCTCCATCATAACGAGTGTTGATCGAGACCACCGGGCTTTCTATATCTGGCATTTCACGCACGGCAAGCTTATTAAACGAAACAATACCAAACACACACAATAAGAGGCTGAGTACAACAGCGGCAACGGGTCTTTTAACTGAAACATCAGATAACAGCATTAGTTAGCCCCTTCTTGACTGTTAGATGTCTTTTGCGGGCGCCCATCGCTGCCCAGTTCGGCAACAACAACACCATCACGCATGTTGACAATGCCCTGCACCACAATCTTATCGCCAATTGATAGCCCTTGTTCAATCACCACTTGATTGTCAACACGCGCACCCAATGTCACTTCAGTGCGTGTCGCCGTGCCACTTTCATTTACTAAGTAGACAAAACGTTTGGTTCCCGAATACTCGAGGGCTTGAACTGGAATAATAGGGGCTTCAATCGCTGGAAAATCCATCTCGGCAGACACTAACATGCCAGGTTTTAGCTGTTGCTCTGGGTTCGAGAAATGAATCCTTACACGTAGGTTCAATGTTTCTTGGTTAATGCGAGAGTCAATACCGACCACTTCGCCATTAAACGACTGACCTTGCCATGCCGCGGTGGTTGCGGTGACTTTCATTCCCTTCGATAACTGAGACAAATAGCGCTCTGGCACTTGCAGATCCAAACGCATTACGGACAGATCATCTAAGCTCAGTAGCTCAGCCCCGACACTGACCATCTTGCCACGGCTAAAATCAATAAAACCAACCGTACCTGTAAAAGGAGCGCGGATATGTAAGTCATTTAGCTCGGCATTAGCGGCATCTAAGCGTGCCTGAGCAATATCAACACTCGCTTCTTGAGCATCTATCTCTGTTTGCGTGATCGCATTGCGCTTCACCAAGCGCTTGAACTCTTTTAATTTACGCTGTTCATCTTTGAGATACGCTTTCGCTTCGACAACCGCAGCCTTAGCTTTGTCATCATCTAATTGAATCAGCAATTGCCCTTCACGTACCACTTGATTCGCTTTAACAGCGATAACGTCGACCTTTCCAGAGACTTCTGGAGAAATAGTGACCGCCTGCTCGGCATTCAACTTACCAACAAGCACAAGAGACTGAGAAACTTGATGAGTTTGTACCTGTTCAGTAACAACGGTAACCTTCGATGGACCTTGTCGCTTGGCAAAAGATGCAGGCGCAGCAGCCAGAATAGACAGAGATAATAAACTCAGAACAATTTTATTTTTCATAGTGAGATTCTGCATAGATAAACTAGACATATTGTATCCGGTAATTCACATTCTGAACGTCAACTAATGTAAAGAGCGATAAATATTAAGTAAGTAAACCCGTTGATTGTTTGAGCTTTATGGTTAATTCCTACCATCTTTGCCCAAAAAGGCATCATTCAATTCAAAATTATAAGAAAAAGGCTTTACAGCTTTTACGAGTTTGCTATGATGCGCTCCGCACTTGAGCAATGTGTTGGGAAATCATTGTTTAAGCTTATTCCTTAATTGAGAATAGGAAAACACCCTGGAGGGGTTCCCGAGTGGCCAAAGGGATCAGACTGTAAATCTGCTGGCACTGCCTTCGATGGTTCGAATCCGTCCCCCTCCACCATATTGTCTTATGACTGTTCCACTGAATAAGTGATTGAATAAGTTGTGAGAAACACTTGAATAGTGTGTTGGGAAAACATCATTCAAGCTATTCCTTAATTGAGAATAGAAAACACCCTGGAGGGGTTCCCGAGTGGCCAAAGGGATCAGACTGTAAATCTGCTGGCACTGCCTTCGATGGTTCGAATCCGTCCCCCTCCACCATAT
>NZ_LLEI02000048.1 GCF_001399455.2 Vibrio bivalvicida | reverse complement strand
GAGGCTAAGTTGGAGGAGAAGGCTCAATGAGTATCAAAGCATTTAAGAGTGATTCGCAACGCTTGGCAGTTTCGCTTCGCTCAAGTATAGCCAAGCGTCGCTCACACCTTAATGCGGCGTTATGTTCTAGGAGGAAATTCATGATTAGGGAAATCACAAAAGCCGATTTTGAGTCGTTTTGGCCAACATTTTCGGCGGTAATTCAGGCCCAAGAAACGTATGCCTTTGACCCAAATATGACGCTAGAACAAGCATTCGCTCTATGGTGTGAATCTCCCCTGAAAGCTTTTGTTTTCGTAGAAAATGACGTTGTACTGGGCTCTTACTACATCAAGCCAAATGCAATGGGGCCAAGTAGCCATATATGTAATTGTGGATACATGGTTTCAAGCGAAGCTAGAGGTAAGGGCATTGCACGTCTTATGTGTGAACATTCTCAGGAAACTGCTCTAGGGCTTGGCTTTGATGCAATGCAATTTAACAGCGTGGTTTCTACCAATGAAGTTGCGGTGAAGCTATGGGAGAAGCTAGGGTTTCAAATCATAGGTACAATTCCCAAGGCATATAAGCATGCTCAACTAGGGCTAGTTGATAGCTACGTCATGTACAAATGGCTACGAACATAACAATAAATTTAAGAGTGATTCACAACGCTCGGCGCTTTCACTTCAATCCAGTTTAGTGTTTATGGCACAATGCTTTAGGTAAGGTGTTAGCGTTGTTCACACCTTAATTTGGCGTTATAGCTTTGGAGTAAAAATGGGATTCAACTTAACAGAAGAACAATTAGTTAATACTGAGGTGGAGCTTGGTGCAAGGCTCCCCCATGATTACCGTGAATCAATGAAGACTGACAATGGTGGGGAGGCAACGACCGAAGAAGATGATTGGGAGCTTTACCCAATCAAGGACAACTCCGATCGAAAAAGGCTAGCTCGTACGTGTAACCACATTATTGCAGAAACCAAGTCGTGTTCTGGTTTTGGTAACTTTCCACACAATGCATTGGCAATTGTCAGCAATGGTCTTGGAGATCAAATGGTTTTCTTAAAAGAATCAGCACAGTTCAAACCAGAAGTTTATATTTGGCTTCATGAAACCGGAGAGACTCAGTTGCTTGCAAGTTCATTTGCCAAGATAGGAAAGCTATAACAAACTGCTTAAGACGGACTGCCAACGCTCGGCGAATTTACTTCAAAGTTTGTTCTGTGTTTACGGTGGCTTGTTTACGTTTTGTGTTATGTTGTCAGCCACTTAGCAGGGCGTTAGGTTGCTTTAAAGAATGTAGGCTTGGTGGTTTTGTACTAAGCCACTTCAAGAATCGTATTTATCGACAGTTTATCGGTAATGTGGCTCAACCATCGGTAGGTGAAAGCTTAGTTTGGTAGGCACATATCAGCTTCATCGGCTCACCGTTTTCAAGTCCATCATGTTTAGAGCAGTGCGTGATTTCAGCATTGTCCCGAATAGTTCATCGAATCGGTGTTTTTAGGTTTGGTAGTCTTGGGGTTTAGTGAACCACCGCAGGTTAGTAGGGCGCGCGATTCGAGGTTCAGTGGTCATGCGGTGCTCTCGGTATTGGTATTTAGTAGGTCTACCTCCGTATTCCAAATCAATAAAGGTGCTTGTGAGAAGCATCCCTAACAAACTGCTCAAGTCGGACTATCAACGCTCGGCGATTTTGGTTCTAGTCTGGTACAGTGTTTACGGCGGTTAGTTTAAGTATCGTGTTATGCGTTGCTAGCCACTTAGCAGGGCGTTAGCTAGAATTTAAAAACTATGGGTTAAGTGCTCATGAATACGGGGCTCTAGCTTCACACTTGATAGTCCCAGTGCGTAAACTATCTCGCCAGTGGCACTGTTCGTTAAGTGGTTGAATCAACCAAAGTCAGCTTACTGGAGTGGTGTGTCTGTCTAGTTCTTTGGTGTGGCTTCTTGGGTGTTGAAATGCTGCCGTGGTTAAAACTGTTTGCGCACTTGGTAGTTGGCTTCTTCGAACGCATTCTCTGCCAAGCCTATTTCATCAATAGTCTTTTAGTTTTTGAGCTGCCCAATTTACATTGTCATCCGAAACTAATAATGTATTTCAAATTAAGCACTTGGGTGAAAAACTCAACCTTCTTCGTAGCAGCTAACAAACTGCTCAAGGCGGACTATCAACACTCGGCAATTTTGCTTCTAGTCTGGTACAGTGTTTACGGCGGCTAGTTTAAGTATTGTGTTATGCGTTGCTAGCCACTTAGCAGGGCGTTAATAAGCTACTGTTAACGAATGATTTTTGGATCAAATAGTCCTTCATTGGCTGTATCTATCTCCGCACAAATTCTCGTTCTCTAGCACTTTGCGTTCTGAAGTTTCTTTGGTGACAATGCCATTTGAAATCATCGAAAGCGCTAATATGCCAGCAACCATCTTAACTCTCAAAGGTTCATCGTTGTGGCAATTAACTGTCCGTGACTTCAGTGGGTGGCCTGTTCTCTGTCACTTTGGTTTGGCTACTTGCTCAAAGTTGGTTTCTGAAAAGGACAGTGGGTCAGTAGCCAATAAAAATCTGGTTGGTTTGTACTGTTGAGTTCGGTGGGTTGTTTGGGTGTAGAGCGCGCGGAAAGTACTTTATTAACAAAGTGTTCAAGCTGGATTCTCAACGCTCGGCGGTTTTGGTTGCAAATTTTAATGTAGTGATTAAGGTGGCTTTATTAAGTTAAGTGGGGCGTTGTTCACCACTTAACACAGCGTTATAACCCTTTGGTGAAAGATGGAACTTAGAACATTTGAAAAAGAAGACTACGATCTGCTTATTGGCTGGATCGATTCTGACAAGTTGAACTATCAATGGGGCGGTCCTCATTTCGACTTTCCTTTGAATTTAAGTCAAATCAGTCAGCATTGTTCTCAGCCAGAGGTGATCCCTTTTATCTTTGTTGTATCAGGGGAGAGCGCCGGTTACGTCGAACTATTCAAGGTTGCGGAATCCCACTTCCGAATTTGTCGTGTGTTTGTTTCAAATAGTTTTCGGGGTCAGGGCATTTCTAAGGCAATGCTGGGTCAATTAATCGAACTGGCGGAAGAAAAATACAACGCTAGTATATTCTCACTCGCAGTATTTGACCAAAATACTGTGGCTAGGAACTGTTATGAGTCATTGGGTTTTGTTGTTAGCTCGCATGAAATTGGTACGAGATCGTTTGAAGGTGAGGTTTGGGGTCTTCTACGAATGGAAAAACGGTTATAACAAACTGCTAAAGACGGACTGCCAACGCTCGGCGAATTTACTTCAAAGTTTGCTCAGTGTTTACGGTGGTCTGTTTACGTTTTGTGTTATGTTGTCAGCCACTTAGCAGGGCGTTAGCTGGCAGGAGGTTATATGGAAATTAATACCGACTTTGAGAAGATGAGCTTTCATGATGTATCTATCGAAGATGTTTCCAGAACTGACTCCAAGATTATCATCGTTCTCAGTGGTATTTTCATCAGCAAAGAGCACCCAAGCTCAAATGGAAGCGATCTAATTGTTCAAAATGGGGTTATGACTCTATACAACGTATCTAATGAAAAAAGCCTCACCTGGTTAAATAATGTTGCACCTGTCAGCCACGAAACACCAGAGTACCCAATTGATGAAATCATGAATGCGAAGTTTGATGGGAGTACATTCCATTTTGAAGGCTTTAAGGAAACGATGCCTTGGCATGAGTGGTTTATTCAGGCAACAAGTTTCAATTTGGTCCCCTCCGATGTTGTGGAGACAACCAGCTAACAAAGCATTTAAGAGTGACTCGCAACGCTTGGCGTTTTCGCTTCGCTCAAGTGTAGCCAAGCGTCGCTCACACCTTAATGCGGCGTTATGCGTACTAATCAAAAACTCACGTTACATGTTTATTTATACAGTTGTTTTGTGTATTCTCCGAATGTAATAAAAGGAGATGTACATCATGACAATAACATACGAAGCAAAAGTCCCTAGCCCATCAGAATTTTGCGAAATGAGAGTGAAGGCAGGCCTGTCTCCAAAGTCGTTAAAAGCTGCCACTATTGCTTTGCCAAATAGCTTGTACGCTATCTCGGTTCGAGATGATGATGTTCTAATTGCGATGGGTCGGGTAGTTGGAGACGGTGCATGTAACTTTGAAGTCGTGGATGTTGCAGTTGATCCAAACTATCAAGGTCAAGGGTTAGGCCGGAAGGTCATGGAGCATATAGATAACTATTTGTCGTCGGTTGCTCTCGAAGGCTCTTATGTTTCAATGATCGCAGATGAGCCAGTGTTTTACGAAAAATTAGGGTACAAGCTTGTTTCTCCATCCAGCCAAGGAATGACGAAGAAATTTAAGCCGCACGCATAACAAACTGCTTAAGACGGACTATCAACGCTCGGCAATTTTAGTTCTAGTCTGGTACAGTGTTTACGGTGGTTGGTTTGAGTGTTGTGGTATGCGTTGCTAGCCACTTAGCAGGGCGTTAAGTGTCAATCCGGCATGAAGCATAGGAAGCTATAAAATGTATGAATTCTTAGTTGGTCTGGAAGTTTCAAATGATGAAGTGTATGCAGACTATCGAGCGGCTATGAAACCGATTCTTAAGTCTTTCGGTGGAGGTTTCGGTTTTGACTTCGTGGTTTCTGAGGTTTTACTTTCAGAAGTTGATGCCCCTATCAATCGAGTTTTCACTATTCGATTCCCCAGTAAAACAGCCGCAGAAGCTTTCTTTTCAGATTGTGAGTATTTAAAAATAAAGGCTCAATACTTTGATGCGTCTGTATCCCATACGACGATCATTTCGAGTTATGAAAAAGTCACTTAACAAGCAATTTAAGAGGGATTCACAACGCTTGGTATTTTGGCTTCTACTTCAAATTTAGTGTTTATGGCACAATGCTTTAGGTTTGGGATGAGGCGTTGTTCACCCCTTAATTGGGCGTTAGCTAGAATTTGAAGAAGCTATGGGCTAAGTGCTCATGAAAACTGGGCTCAGGTTTTACAGCTGAAAGTTCTAGGGTACAAAGTATCTCGCCAGTGGCACTGTTCGAAAAGTGATTGAATCAACCAAAGTCAGTTTACTGAAGTGGTGCGTTTGTTTAGTTCTTTGGTGTGGCTTCTTGGGCGTTGACATTACCGTGACTAAATCAGTTTTGCTCACTTGGTAGTTGGCTTCTTCGAAAGCATTCTTTACCAAACCAATTTCATCAATTAGGGCTTGGTTTGTGAGCTGTCCAATTTACATTGTTACTCGAAAGCAATAATGTATTTCAAACTAGGCACTTGGGTGAAAATCTCAACCTTAATCGTAGCAGCTAACAATCTGCTTAAGACGGACTATCAACGCTCGGCGATTTTAGTTCTAGTTTGGTACAGTGTTTACGGTGGTTAGTTTAAGTGTCGTGGTTTGCGTTGCTAGCCACTTAGCAGGGCGTTA
>NZ_LLEI02000047.1 GCF_001399455.2 Vibrio bivalvicida | reverse complement strand
CGAGAAGCGAGAAGCGAGAAGCGAGAAGCGAGAAGCGAGAAGCGAGAAGCGAGAAAGTTTGAAGGGTTGGCATATAGTATCAACCCTTTCAATTACAATTCAGAAAACTAACTCCAAAAAACACCTCATAGTGTCTGTGTTTTTCGATTCAATCATCGTAACTACTTCTCGAAGGACAAAGTCCGATCTAGACTCTCGAAGCAAAGCGTTCTCGCGAGCGCAGCTCGATCTTATAGCTCATCAAACGCTTCAATCGCTTCAGAGAGCTTTTTCACGCCGTGGAGCTGCATACCTGGGATACCGCCTTTAGGCATATTAGCAGCCGGGACGATTGCTTTCTTAAAACCATGTTTAAATGCCTCATTTAAGCGTTCTTGTCCACTAGGTACAGGGCGAATCTCTCCAGCTAGGCCCACTTCACCAAATACCACCACGTCTTTCGGTAGCGGACGATCCCTAAAACTAGAAAGCAACGCCATGACCAAGGCTAGGTCAGCACTGGTTTCTGTTACTTTTACCCCACCGACGACATTAACAAATACGTCTTGATCGGCCATTTGCAGACCGCCATGTTTGTGTAGTACGGCAAGAAGTAACGACAATCGGTTTTGCTCTAGACCAACCGCGACTCGACGCGGGTTAGCTAATTGTGAGTAATCGACTAAGGCTTGAATCTCTACCAGTAACGGACGTGTCCCTTCCCACACAACCATCACTGAACTACCCGATGTTTCTTCTTCACCACGAGATAGAAAAATGGCAGAAGGGTTACTTACCTCTTTCAGCCCCTGCCCTGTCATGGCGAATACACCAAGCTCATTGACCGCACCAAAACGGTTCTTATGACTACGTAGCGTTCTAAAGCGACTATCCGCGCCACCGTCGAGCAAAACCGAGCAATCGATAATGTGTTCAAGCACTTTAGGCCCCGCTAAAGTGCCGTCTTTGGTTACATGACCAACAATAAACACAGACACATTGTTTTGCTTAGCGTAACGAGTAAGTGCTGTCGCGGCTTCTCTTACTTGCGCAATACTACCGGGTGATGACTGTACATCCGATACATGCATAACCTGTATCGAGTCAATAACCATAATTTTCGGCTGCTCTTTCTCAGCAATTTGGCAAATACGATCAACATTGGTTTCTGACAACATTTTAAGATTGTCTTTAGGCAAGCCTAGGCGAGAGGCACGCATCGCGACCTGTTGCAATGATTCCTCACCTGTAACATAGAGTGTCGGCATCTGTGAAGCTAAGTAGCACATGGTTTGCAGCAGCAGGGTTGATTTGCCCGCTCCGGGATTACCACCGATAAGGATTGCAGCACCGGGGACAACACCACCACCAAGCACTCGGTCGAGCTCTTTAAAGCCACTGGTGAAACGCGGTACTTCTTGTAGATCAATTTCAGATAAAGTCTGTACCTGTGCCTCTATGCCTGAACCGGCATACCCTGAAAGACGCTCATTACGCGCCACAGTAGGAGATGCCGCTAAACGTATCTCACTGATCGTATTCCACGCTCCACACGCATTACACTGCCCTTGCCAGCGGGGGAAGTCCGCTCCGCAATCATTACAAACGTATGCTCTCTTCGCTTTTGCCATGTAACCTCAGGTCTCTTAAATATTGTATTTGTGACGCAAACAGCATCCACGCTTGCGTATCTCACCATCTCTACTTGATTCGCTGTAACATATCACTAAAGATCTTTATATCAAGGTCGATATTTTGAGTAAGGGATACTCTAACAAAAAAATATGCAGCAGCCAGAAATACTCTCTCTTGCGGAACGTTTGATTCCTGCGTACAACTCTGACGATTTCGAGTTTCTTCTTGGTCAAATGACTGAGGGAGACCCACCGTCTGTCAAAATCTTGGTTAAGATGGAACTTAATCGTGTGATGGCTCCCTGTACCAAACCAATCGATCTCCGTGGGCGTGTTAAAGGAGAGTGCCGAGAATACGAACTCGATGGCCTTAAACACTGGCTTGATGATGTTGCTTTTAATGCTTATCACAAGAACACTCGCAAATTTGGTGGCTACACCGAAGGAGTTTGGGAAGCCCTCTGTAATACTCACAATAACTTCCGAGTTATGCAAAAACGCGGTAAACCGCTAGGCACAGAGATCACCAGCGAAATTAACGGCATCGATGTCGAAGCCGTAGTGATGGGCTATGACCTGAAACGTAGAGAAAATCGTCTGAAAGTCTCTTCCCAAATAGAGATCGAGCTATTGAGTGGGCAAATTGTCCACGCTGTTACCGTTGACCTATCTCCGTCCGGCGCTAAATTCAAAGTTCCGTCTGCGTTTAACTACAAACTCGGGGAAGTAATTAATGTTCGCCTGATTGAGTTAAGCAAAGCACTCGAAATCGAAGGCATTGATTCTATCATTCCTTACCGTATTGTCGGCATTGATGAATCTTACGAAAACGATGCAGTAAAGTACCTTCGACTTTTAAAACTCGATACCACCAATATTATTGAAGTGGTAATTGAATACATGCTAAAAAGCGAGGGGCAGAAGACTCGCCACGATAATCAAGACAAAATCATTCGTGCCCGGTCACGAGGTTTTGAACATACCTATCTCAAGCACACCTGCAACTTGCCAGTATTTTTTAATGGTAACGAGTTAAAGCTCGCCTTAATGACAGAGAATAATCAGAAGATCTGGCAATACTGGCACGATGAGCGCAACCAACAGAGTTTGAGCAATTTATTCAATAACCAACGCATGTCACTACTCACGACCGAAGGTATGAAAGGGAGCAGCAATGTCATCTACTCTTTTACCCATGAGCATCAGGATAAAACACTATTCTTCTCAATGATGATGCCTGAAGCCACACGCGAGTTGCGTCAACTTTTTTGGCATATTGGTGCCAAAAAAGAGAGCTGGAAAGTGTTTAGGCTATCTGTATTTGAACTATCGGCAGGGGAAAGGCTAGAACTTTCAGAACATACCAACGAACTCGGGCTTGAAACCTCTTCACTGACTCATTGTGGAATCTTGCAAGAAATTGCCGATGACACCAGCCGCCAAGACTATCTACTGGCTGAAAAACCTCGATTAGCGAGCAGTGAACTTAATCAATTTAGACATGTGCGAAACCCAGACAATAATCCCGTATGTATCTATTTTGATGCGAAATCTCGCCGCAAAGAACCAAGGTACCAATTTAAGTCACCAATACGGCTCTCTGAGCCTGATACTACGGCTTACGAAGGTATCAGCGTAGATATTTCTAAACATGGCGTTAGTGTTGCGTTAACAGCGCCATGCAAATTAAAAGCGGGCGAAACGTGCTCTATCAACTTTAAAGAATTGCAGCTCTATGACAAAAAATTACCACTAGACGACGTCCCTTACCGAGTGATCAGAGTTAGCCCAGGAGGAAAACAACTACAACTGGCGATTATTGAAGATAGTCATATCATGCGAACTATCGCTTTCTTTGGTACTTTAATCGAACACAATCAAGACAAGCTGAACGCTAAAAAAGAACTCTTGCCAAGTAATGAGCTACTTGAAGGGCTGCATGATATTCTGCTCGATAAAATGGTCAGTTCTCCACTGTTTATCGAAAAGAGAGGAGGTAGTTTGCGCCCGAAAGCGATCGGCATCAACTATCCGCTCAAACCATACCTAACCATTCTGGCTAAATTGGGCGATGAGAAAAACTTCTCTCTCGGACCAATTTACAAAGGCCGAACTAACACTCTACTCGCTCAACCAATGAAGCGGATTGAAGGGGCGCAACCTCAATATCATGAGTTGTACTTAACCACGGTCAAATTTGGTACCCGAATTCAATCCGTCGAGTCTAAGCTAAGTAGCGATTTTGATAGCCTAAAAGAGCGAATGATGTTTGTTAAAAATGCCCAGGCAATGGGAGAGTTTTACGCGATCCGAATTTGTGGTGCTCCAGTGTTTGATCCGATCACGGCTTTAGTGCGCAAAGATCTCGATGAACTGACGCAGATCAGCATGCATCACGCACGTAATTTGGAGAAGGACATTAATAATATCGTTGGGTACGGTGAACTGACTGACATCACCGAAGAAGTTTTGATCCGTTTAGGCTTAACCCAATAAAGAAAGCGAGGTACCAGCCTCGCTTTGACACTCTATGGCTGAGGCTTAAAACTCACCCGCTTCTGTTTAACTAATAGCGCAGATAAAATACAAATAATCCCACCGAGCCCTACGTAGCGCACGGCACTCTTTGCTTGCTGCTCAACTTTGGGTTTGGCGTGATAAGCAATACCTAAACCCGCCGCATCCATCATCACCAAGTCATTGGCACCATCTCCCACAGCAATGGTGTTGTGAGGTTCAATTTCATACTGATCTGCAAGTTTATCGAGGATATCGGCCTTAGTTTGTGCCGAAACAACTTCACCGAGAACTTTACCCGTCAGCTTGCCTTTAACGATTTCAAGTTGGTTAGACTGTGCATGGTCGAGATCAAGAAGCTGTTTAAGGTGATCCGAGAAGTAGGTAAAACCACCCGATGCTATAGCTGTTTTCCAACCAAAATGTTTTAGCGTGCCAATCAGCTCAGGTAAATCAGGCATCAGTGGCAGCTCGGCACGGACCTCACTTAAAATGGATTCTTTGGCGCCAGCAAGCTTACCCACACGCTGGCGCAAGCTTTGCTCAAAATCCAACTCACCTTGCATCGCGCGTTCGGTCACCTCTGAAACCTCTTCACCGACACCTGCTAATTTGGCAATCTCATCGATACACTCGATTTGAATCGCAGTCGAATCCATATCTAACACGATCAAACCCGGCTTTGAAAGATCCGGCATATCAACAAGCGTAGAATAATCCAACTCTAAGGCTTGCAAGATCTCTTCGTGTTGTTTCGTCAGCTCTCCAGCCATCAAGGCAACTTCGTATTTGCCTACCTTCCAAACATCAACCACCGCATTATAGTACCCAACAAAAAAGTCGATATCTTCGAACTGGCTCGGGCAAAGAAACTCACCAAATACGACCCAACCTGCATTTGCTTTATCGAACTGGGTAGCAAGTCGAGATTCTGGTAGGCGATTGATAAGAGGTATGTATTTACGTATAGAGAGGGTCTTTAACGTGTCCATGTCTACTATTCCTAAAAAGTCTCTCAACACGTTAACCTATTGCAATTTGGATGCGCAAGTCTCAATATGCTCTAAAATATAATTAAGTTCTATTTGGGTAAAAAATGGACTCATCTCTGTTTTCTTTTCGTACCGCGATAAAAGTACTCGCGACAATCTCTTTGATTGCTATGGTGGCAACCATTGCGATTAACAGTGTCAAAATTACGAAGGGTAACGAGCAGATTCAAGCTAACCAATTAGAAACACTGACCAATATTCTGATCTCGCAGGCATCACTTTCTGCCAGTGACATGATCATCAATCAAGATCAAGAGCGACTGCTCAAATTGTCCAATCAACTCGCTCAAGACGCCCTAGTTGTTGACGCAACCATTTACGACTCAGAAGGGATAAAACTCGCGGCAAGCCAAGAAGCCAAATCGGTACGCGAGATGCTTGGTCTAGATACCCCGCTACAGACAGCACGCATTGGTAAACAACAATTGGTGGAACCCGTTCTTCACGATGGTTCAATAATTGGCTTTGTGCGCATTACGTTTGAGACGGGTAAGCTTACCGCCTTTTCCGATCACTACTATCGGAAAAGTGACCGATACATGTACACTATGGTTGGGCTCAGTTTTGTTGCGGGACTGCTGCTCACCCTGATTATTCGCCGTAAGCCTAACAAGCAAAAAGGTGAGAATCTGTTGTTGAAGGATATGTAGCGAGAAGCGAGAAGCGAGAAGCGAGAAGCGAGAAGCGAGAAGCGAGAAGCGAG
>NZ_LLEI02000046.1 GCF_001399455.2 Vibrio bivalvicida | reverse complement strand
AAGCGAGAAATAAAATCGCCGAGCGTTGATAGCCCGTCTTAAGCAGATTGTTAGCTGCTACGATTAAGGTTGAGATTTTCACCCAAGTGCCTAGTTTGAAATACATTATTGCTTTCGAGTAACAATGTAAATTGGACAGCTCAAAACCGAAACTTAAATGATGAAACATGCTAGGCAGAGAAAGCTTTCGAAGAAGCCCACTACCAAGTGCGCAAATTAGATTTACCCACGGCAGCATTTCAACATCCAAGAAGCCGCACCAAAGAACTAAACAAACACACCACATCAGTAAGCTGACTTCGGTTGATTCAAACACTTTTCGAACAGTGCCACTGGCGAGATAGTTTGTACCTAAGGACTATCAAGTGTGAAGCTAGAGCCCCGTATGCATGAGCACTTAAGCCCTTAGTTTCTTTAAATTCTAGCTAACGCTGTGTTAAGTGGTGAACAACGCCCCACTTAACTTAATAAAGCCACCTTAATCACTGCACTAAAATTTGCAACCAAAACCGCCGAGCGTTGAGAATCCGGCTTGAACACTTTGTTAATAAAGTAATTTCCGCGCGCTCTAGACCCAAACAAACCACCTAACTCAACACCACAAACCAACCAGATTTTTATTGGCTACTGACCCACTTTGCTTTCCAGAAACCAAACGCCAGCCAACACCAAATTTAAGGATTCATAGAACGAGTCACCCGCTTAAGTCACGGACAGTTAATTGCCACAACGATGAACCTTTGAGAGCGAAGATGGTTGTTGGCATATTAGCGCTTTCGATGATTTCAAATGGCATTTACACCAGAGAAACTACAAAGCTCAAAGCGCGCTAAAGAACGAGAATTTATGTGGAGAAAAGCACAACCAATGAAGGACTACATGCCCCCCAAAACTATTCGTTAACAGTAGCTTATTAACGCCGCATTAAGGTGTGAGCGGCGCTTGGCTATACTTGAGCGAAGCGAAAACGCCAAGCGTTGCGAATCACTCTTAAATGCTTTGTTAGCTGAATTTCTCAAACGGTTTTAGAAGACCATTTCGTTCGTTTAATAAAGCAACACGCTCTTCATTTGAAACAAGATTTAAAATAAGCGATATTTCTATGAACTTTGTATGAGCCTCTCTAAAAAGCTCAGACTCAAAACAACTTTCAATCCAATACAGCTCCTCACCACTGATACTGTGAAATACCTCTATAGGTAAATAATCGCAGTGTTCAGGGTCAGCAAAGCCTGATGTTTGTTCTATACCAAATGGACCGATATTATTACCAAAAAGCCATGGTAAAAGGTACACATTAGATAACATCGTTACTGCTAATTCATATGTTGCCTTTTCTGTTTTACCTAAACGATGAGACAAAATTGAGCGACATAACATCTGGATTGGTTCGCCAATATCGTCTGGAAATTGAGAGTCATACCATTCCATGTACTCTTCTGCTTTCTTCAAGTCATTGAGTACAAGCAGCAACGGAAATATTAAGTACCTTTTCCCGTAGCCATCCGAGATCGCACCATACTCTCTAAGCTCACGATTAAGCCCAGATTTGTAGTTTGAAATCTTAGCTCGAATTTTCTTTTCTGTATCCGGAACTGTAAACATACTCAAATCTCGTTCTATTCAGCTAACGCCCTGCTAAGTGGCTGACAACGCGACCACCGCACTCAACCAAACCACCGTAAACACTATACCCGACTTGAACTAAAAATGCCCCGCGTTGACAGTCCGTCTTAAGCAGCTTGTTAGCTGCTACGCAGAAGGTTGCGTTTTTCACCCAAGTTCCTAATTTGAAGTACATTATTGTTTTTGAATGACAATGTACATAGGACAGCTCGCAAACCAAAACACAGTAGATGATGAAGCATGCTTGGCAGAGGATGCTTTCGAAGAAGCCAACTACCAAGTGCGCTAAACAGATTTATCTCGGCAAAGTTTCAAGACCCAAGAAGCCACACCAAAGAACTAAACAAACACACCACTTCAGTAAGCTGACTTTGGTTGATTCAACCACTTTTCGAACAGTGCCACTGGCGAGATAGTTTGTACCTAAGGACTATCAGGTGTGAAGCTAGAGCCTCGTATTCATGAGCACTTAAGCCCATAGTTTCTTCAAATACCAGCTAACGCCCTGCTAAGTGGCTGACAACATACCACAAAACGCAAACAAGCCACCTTAAACACAGACCAAACTTTGAAGTAAATTCGCCGAGCGTTGGCAGTCCGTCTTAAGCAGTTTGTTATATTCATTTGAACAAACTATCCATATATTGCTTATCGTAATCGAGTAACAACTGGTTTTGATTTTGATAGAGGTCTTCTAGAGCGCATTTACTGCTGGCGGCAACATCTAGGCCTCGGTCATCATAGAGGTGATACATCAGTTCTTTATCACAATTAATTATAAACAGTTGCCCTTCTAGGGTTGGTCCACGATCACCAAAGTCACCGTCAATACAGGCCTGAATGATCGGTTTTATATTTAACTCTGACACGGTCACATCGGAAATGGTGACTCTTTTCCAGCAGTGTCTTTTGTACTCTAGATCTTCGGTATAAATATCTCGATGTTCCGAAAAATCTAAAGTTTTACCACACAGAGGCTTGAACAGTTTAAAGAAATAGTCACTTTTTCTAATTTTCTTCCGTCCATCAGAAAAAATTTGATAACAGACTTTGATCTTATCCGAAGGTTTAAATGCTGCTTCATAGATACTAAGCGCTCTACTCATCGCCATTTCAAAATATTGTTCATTATAATTTTTTCGGTCGTCATCCAACCATATGTCGACGTCATCAGGGCCTAACTCAAACCTCAAAGCAAACTCATTACGATAGAAGACTGGTTTTTCTAGTTGTATGTTCATCATTATTTATCTCCTGCTTTCCCGATGAATATAACGCTGTGTTAAGTGGTGAACAACGCCCCACTTAACTCAATAAAGCCACCTTAATCACTGCACGGGAATTTGCAACCAAAACCGCCGAGCGTTGAGAATCCAGCTTGAACACTTTGTTAATAAAGTACTTTCCGCGTGCTCTACAACCAAACGGACCACCGAACTCAACAGTACAAACTAACCAGATTTTTATTGGCTACTGACCCACTGTCCTTTCCAGAAACCTGCTTTGAGCAAGTAGCCAAACCAAAGTGACAGAGAACAGGCCACCCACTGAAGTCACGGACAGTTAATTGCCACAACGATGTACCTTTGAGAGCGAAGATGGTTGCTGGCATATTAGCGCTCTCGATGATTTCAAATGGCATTTACATCAAAGAAACTTCAGAACTCAAAGCGCGCTAGAGAACGAGAATTTGTGCCGAGAAAGGCGCAGCCAATGAAGGACTACATACCCTAAAAACTACTCGTTAACAGTAGCTTATTAACGCCCTGTTAAGTGGCTGCCAACCTACCACTTAACTCAACTAAACCACCGCAAACACTATACCAGACCAGAACTAAAAGTGCCCCGTGTTGGCAGTCCGTCTTTAACAGATTGTTAGTTGGTTAGCAGACTCTGAAGTTTGGATGTTCCACCGTAAAAACAGGTGCGACCTAAAAAGCAGTATACGACCAAGATCTAACGACCACCGCTGCTTTAACACAGACAATTTTAAAGCTGAGTTAGTCCATTGCATGTAGGAGCAACTGAAACTAACAAACCTGATACGCCCGTTCATCGTACCAGACGCCAAACATGATTAGGCAAGCAATCCTGTTTCTTATCCAAGAGTGGTAATTTGATGCTTGCCGAGATACGGAGAGCAAACACAAACCTCGCGCACGAAACTCGTACCTAAAACCAAGAAACAAATACCAACTAACGCCGCATTAAGGTGTGAGCGGCGCTTGGCTATACTTGAGCGAAGCGAAACTGCCAAGCGTTGCGAATCACTCTTAAATGCTTTGTTATGTAACTTGGATTCAAGTACGAAGTGCGACACCTCTGAACATAAAAACAGTGAGATGCGATAATCATGAAGTTTGCTCCCGCCAAGAAGTAAAAAACATGAGATACACGCACCTCACTGAGAACGAAAGGTATATGATTTCTGCGCTCAGAAAGCAAGGAATTAGTACCGCTAAAATAGCTAAACAACTGGGTCGTCACAAAGCTACTATCTATCGAGAAATTGAACGTAATTCCCGATACAACAGACACTTTAAAAGGTACTCCTATCAAGCATGGAGAGCCCAACAGATGGCTCGCAACCGGCTAAGCCGCTCGCGCAGGAACAAGCGCTATAGCGAAATCGACTTCAGGTTACCTGAAGCCTTGCTACGACTGGATTGGAGCCCTGACCAAATCGTCGGATACCTAAGGGTAAGAGGCTATCCAACAATGAGCCACGAGCTCATTTATCAGCATATTTGGAACGACAAAACTCTCGGTGGAACACTATGGAAACACCTACGCCAATCGACCAAGAAAAGGCGCAAAAGATATAACTCAAAAGACAGCCGAGGTCGGCTGGCAGCAAAGCGTCATATTACCGAAAGACCTGCAAAAGCTGAGCATCGAAATGAGCCTGGCCATTGGGAAATTGATACCGTCGTTGGCCGCGGAACCAAGCACTGTATCGTGACTTTAGTCGACAGAATGACTGGCTACTCTTTTATTGGGCAAATGGACGACAGGACAAGCGAGTCGCTCAACGTAAGAATGAGCAAAATCATGACCCGCTCTGACTTACCTTTTAAGACGATAACTGCGGATAACGGCACTGAATTTCATGGTTATGCACAACTAGAAAAACATTATAACTGTCTGTTTTACTTTGCAAATCCATACCACTCATGGGAGCGAGGAACTAATGAAAACACCAATGGCTTAATACGACAATACTTACCAAAACGAACTTCTATGTCACACGTGACACAGAAGCTCTGCAATGAAATTGCACACAAATTAAATACGCGCCCACGCAAAAGACTTGGGTATAGGACACCAACGGAGTATATTCATGCGCATCTGTAGCAAGTGTCGCACTTCAAACTTGATACTAAGTAATCGCGCTTCATTTGCTTCGGTACAATCTAACTTACACCTTTCAGTATGCATACTGTATAGATCACAGATGATAATGAAGTTATAGCCAATCTACTGTACTGCTTGGTGAGGTCGTTTGGCTCAAAATCAACTATTACAGACCCTATTGGTAGACCTTTGTCATATAGATAACATGCGATGACTGCACTCATATAAAGAGACACAAATAGCCCAGGATATAAAGTACTATGATTTACAACCTGATATATGCCACGCCCAATGACGATTGAAACTAAAGTTAGTACACATATCATTTGGGACTGCCAAGTTAAGTACTTATGAGGCCATATTATTCTATTTCCAACACACTTCCGCACTAAAAGACTCCTAAACTCCATGGGTTACATAACGCCCTGCTAAGTGGCTAGCAACGCAAACCACGATACTTAAACTAACCACCGTAAACACTGTACCAGACTAAAACCAAAATCGCCGAGCGTTGATAGTCCGTCTTAAGCAGTTTGTTATGTTTCGTAGCCTAAGATTTCGATACCCTTCTCAGCAATCACTACCGGGAATTCACCAACCTTGCAGAGTTCCATCAGAAACTTATCTAAATTCAGCTCACGGTACGAAGTAGGAGCATTTTTATAAGAATGATATGAATAAGTTCTTGGGATGAATATTCGTTCAATGTGCTTGTACTCGACAGGCCCACCACAGCCTTTAACTGGATCATCAATTGCCGAATCCCATACCTGTTGGTTACTAGGGGCATTACCAAAGAAAACTTTTTCGGTATCCGTAAAGTGATACTCAATACCAGAAAAATCTGCTCCATACTCTGCCATTGTAAGGAAGAACTTCTTCCACTTATGATTGGACATTAAACGTACTGAGTATCTCTGTCTCAGAGCTTTATCATTGTGAGCTTTCATTTAAACCTTCTAGAAACATAACGCCCTGCTAAGTGGCTGACAACGCGACCACCGCACTTAACCAAACCACCGTAAACACTATACCTGACTTGAACTAAAATTGCCCCGCGTTGACAGTCCGTCTTAAGCAGATTGTTAGGGATGCTTATTACCAGTGCCTTTGCTGATTTGGAATGCAGAGGTTAACCTACTAACCACCCATGCTGAGTACACCGCAACTACCACTAAAATGGAAGACAAGCACCCTATTCTATTTGCGGTGGTTCACTAAACCCCAAGACCACCAAACCTGAAAACACCGATACGATGAACTATTAGGGACAATGCTGAAATCACACACTAGTCTGAGCAGGACGAGCTTGAAAACGGTGAACCACTAGACTTGAGATTGGCTCTCTGAACTAGACTTTCACCTGAAAATGTTCTAGCCACACAAACAACAAACTATCGAAAAACTCATATCTTGAAGTGGCTAAGTGCAGAGCTAACAACCCCACATTCTCTAAAGCAACCTAACGCCCTGCTAAGTGGCTAGCAACGCAAACCACGACACTTAAACTAACCCCGTAAACACTGTACCAAACTAGAACTAAAATCGCCGAGCGTTGATAGTCCGTCTTAAGCAG
>NZ_LLEI02000045.1 GCF_001399455.2 Vibrio bivalvicida | reverse complement strand
AAAAAATACCCTAATAAGAAAAAAGCCAGTCAGCTTAACTGACTGGCATTAGCCAATTGGCTCCCTTTTTCTATTGATTATACGATGCGTGAACGCCGTCCTGATACCCTCTTGCAAATGCAGCATGAGGGCTCTTATGCCTAACAGTGCCCGCCTGACTCACAGGTAGAGAATCAATATCGATATTCAATAGCTCTTCTCTTTCTAAGCCTAAAGCGTAACCACGCTCATAAGCGCATCCACAGCACTTGTGACGCCCTGCTCCGCCTTGGTCTAGTGGAAGAGCTTCAAATTCAGGGTAATGACGATGTTCATTTCTACAAAGTGTCATACAGCCTCCTAACGGTCTTTATTCGATTGAGACAGCACAGAAGCAGCGAACTCTTTGGTTTCGTCACTGTACTTGTCACTCTGGAGAACTGCCGAGGCTTTCTGTTCCATGTCTTTACCCGTCTGCTTCGACTTGTCAGCTTGAGCCATAGCACTAGCAGCTAAAGACTTTTTGATTTTTGATGCGTTAGGGTCTGATAGTGCTTGAGCCGCTTTAGAAGCAACTTTTTTAGATGTTTTCTTCTTATTCATACGTCCTCCAGAATGGTTATCCTTATTAGATATGGGGATAATTTATACAAAACCAAGTGCTTATCGTGAATTTGTATATGAAAGACTAGAACAGTTCAATTGGTTACATTAGACAGACGGTGCATTTGGTTACTTCCCTTCATATACCTTAGGCGCGATGTACGCTGCCCAGTTTATGGCTGCTATGAAACAAACGGTAGATGTAGACAGCGCAATTCGCAGTGGTGACCTATCCCCTATTTTCACTTGGCTTGAAGATAAGATTTGGAGTAAGGGTAGTTTGCTATCAACAGATGATTTGGTGAAGCAAGCGACTGGTGAAACTCTTAACGCTAAGTTCTTCCAAGAGCACTTGAAGGCAAGATACTTAAGCTAATTGTGTAAACGGTTTGACTGACGCATTCTTTCAGGCAGTCAAACCGTTATATAGCGGTCGTTTGCTTGTCAAAAAGACTTCAAAAGTCCTGCATGATAATCAGAGATATCCAGCTTAACACCGTAGTCTTGACCCAATTGATCGAGTTTCGATTGAGCAGCATTTAAACTGTCCATTGTGATGGTATTATCATCGAGTTGCCAAAGCTGTCGAGACCCCTCGTAGCTAAATTGAAGGGCAAGCATCGCATCAACATTTCCATCTTCTGCCGCCGCTTGCAGTGCTCGATTCTTACGATGGATCAAGTTTAATGCATGCTTAAGATCCCAAACATACGCCACTTCACGCATTTTAGGGTGCGGTTTTAGCTTTATTAATGTAACCACTACCCCAATTGCACTGACGATGACTCCAAGTAAGTTCCAGTGAAAATGAGAACCTTGCTCTACTGGAAATAGGTAAATCAGCGTTTGAGAGATTGCCAAACTAAATGCCGCCAAAGCCGCAATACACGCGACAACAACGATATTCAAACGAGAACGGTATAGCTGCTTGTCGATTTTCTGTAACTGCATGAATAGTCCATTGTTTGAGCCGACTAAAGTCATCAATAGTCTTAATTGAGCCAATGATTATACACATCGCGCTTGATTATTAATAAACACATACGCAGATTAATTGTAAGGGCAGTCATCTTTTGGAGTGATGGAGATTCCCTACTCGCTCGGATTTGTCGGCATCTAACGATGCCTAAACAGAAACGATACAGAGCCAAGAATCGATGATATGACCGCTTAACGTTTTTGGATTGACGATTGGTAGGGTTCAAAGTTAATACCATATTTTTCATATAACTCAGCTATGGTTCCATTTTTCACAAGCTTTTCCATTTCTATATCAAAGATTGCGGCTAAGGAGTTCGAGTTTTCTGAGTCAGAAAAAACCACGAAGAGTTTCTCTCCTTTTTTGGTAACTGCAGTCACAAACTGTGATGTGCTAGTCGATGGTGCGTGCATGGATAAAGCCGAGTCATAATCTACCAACGCATCAACTCTTCCTTTTTCAAGTAGCGTAACTCCCTGCTCTACACTATCGATTTCCACCTTTATCAAGCGCACACCTTCTAGAAAGCCTTGGTCAAAATCGTACCCCCTAACCCAGGCAATTTTCTTTTCATGCAAGGAACCGTATCGACGATTCTCCCAATCAAGAGTACCTTTTCTAAACCTCACAACGACATCTTCTTCAATGCTGATATGCCAGCTTGGATATAGAAAGCCTATGTGCCCTTCGGGGTAATAATAATCTCCAACGTAAGCATCCGCGACTTGCCTTTTAACTTGCTGCTTAGCGCGCTTCCAAGGCGTAGTACTAAGCTCAACTTGAATACCGGCTGAACTAAAAACCGCAGTCACAATCTCCCAATATAAGCCTGTACCATCACTATTGGTGTAACCCTGCCATTCTTCACTCACTACTTTGATAGTCTGAATTCTATCCGAGCCAGTAGCTTCACTGCACATAACAACAGAAATAAACGCAAGCATGGAAGTTAACTTCGTCATTTACCTCTCCTTACTCCTAGTAGAGAGCATAGTTGAAGTCCACTGGTCATGCGATATGCGTTGGCTGTTACCAATTCATTTGGGGTCTACAGTTATTCCGAATTCTGTGCGCTTGCGTTTGTTTAAGCCTAATGCTGCTAACCGGTAAGATTCTGATAAGTAGTCTTTTAAGATTAATAGTAAGAGCAGCCATTTTTATGCTTAAATGAGAAAAGTGGTGCTGAACTTAAATTCAATGCTCAGAGACGGCGTAATGTGGGATAACAATAGCGCCAAAAATTAACTATTGACGCCATAGTCTCTTGTTAGGCATTTCGAAAACTAGCGCAAAGAGTTAACACAGGCTTTGTGAACTGTCTCTTGAAACTCTCGGACCGTTACTTTGTCTTTAATTTTTGGCTCAAACTCTTCTTCATCAAAATAAACTACCGGATCGACTACATCTTCGTCTTTAAGCTCAACCCCTATAGCTTCTTCCATATCAACAACTACAGTTATTAGGTCTAAAACATCAGTGTCAAAGTTTTGAGCATAGAATGTCTTATCAATAGCAATTTCATCCACACGAACATCGAGAGTCTTAGCCATTACATCTAATACTTTATCGTCTATTGCATCACAGCTATTAGCCCAAACGAAGTTTGAGTACGTAATTGCTAACACTGAATACAACACAAGTTTGAGATATTTCATGTTTTCCTCTTTGATACCTAACGCCCTGTTAAGGTGTGAGCAACGCAAACCACTATACTAAACCTAGCCACCATAAACACTGTAACAGACTAGAACTAAATTCGCCGAGCGTTGATAGTCCGTCTTAAGTAGCTTGTTAGTTTAACTTTTACACAAATCGCACGATTTAATTAAATTGAACATTTCGCACAAACAATTATACTCTTACTAGTAACTCAAGTTTGGAGCTTTAGCATGCATACATTAACAGCAAATGACGCTAAACGTAATTTTGGCGAACTACTTCTTAGTGCTCAACGAGAGCCTGTTAAAATCAGCAAAAACAGCAAAGATGCTGTCGTTGTTATGTCCATTCAGGACTACGAAGAACTCGAAGCCATGAAAGCTGATTACATTAAGCATTGCTTTGAGGCAGCAAAAGAAGACCTAGCACAAGGTAATACAGTTGATGGCGAAACATTCTTGAAGAGTCTGTAACCTAAAGTATGCAAACGAATAAATATAAGGTGAGCAAATTAGCACAAAGCCATTTACGTAAAATTAAAAGCTATACCGTTACAAACTTTTCCGAATTCCAATGGAATAGCTACAGAGACAACCTACTAGCCGCTTTTCAAATGCTTGCTGACAATCCAGCAGTTGGAAGAAACTGTGATGAGTTGTACCCAGGTGGCTTCTATTTCCCTGTTGGTAAGCACACTGCCTACTTTACCAAAGAAGACGGTTTTATTCTGATCGTTGCCGTTCTTGGTCAATCGCAACTGCCTCAGAATCATTTGAAATAATATTCACACCCTAACAATCACAGTTAGGGTGCGGAGCCTGATTGGTAAACTAACGCCCTATTAAGTGGTGAGCAACGCAGACCACAGAACCTAAAGTATTGTGCCGTAAACACCGAAATTGAAGCAAACTCAAAATGCCTCACGTTGGGAATCCGTCTTAAATGCTTGTTATGACTATGCTTTTACCTTCCTAACTGGTTGTAAGAGCAACGCTACAAAACCCACAAATACGCCAGTGATGGCGGCCCCTATTACGTTCATCCCGGCATAGTTAGTCAACGCTCCAATTGTAAATGAAATAAAAAAGTAAATGGAGTAATGAAAGTAAGGAACGGTACTCCAACAACCACCACACTCGCTACATTTGTTTTTGTCTGAAGGTCGCGTTTTAGATTTTTCAAAAATTGATATTGATTTTTCTTTGCAACATGGACAACTGACCATTTTAGCTATTCTCTCCATTTAAAGTTCAATAGCTAATTTAACACGAGGATAACCACAAGTTGCTTACCATTACAAAGACATATGCTAAATTGCGGCATAGTTATAGCGCCCTGCTAAGTGGCTGGCAACGCGACCACCGCACTTAACCAAACCACCGTAAACACTATACCCGACTTGAACTAAAATTGCCCCGCGTTGGCAGTCCGTCTTAAGCAGATTGTTAGTTGGCTAGCACGCACTGAAGTTTCCATTTTCCACAGTAGAATCAGCGAGGGCCCTAAATTAGTAGACTGGACAACTTAAACATCCAAAGCTCCTTTTGCAAAGGCAAACTAAAAGCTACGGTAGTCCATTGCATGCAAGAGGCACTGAAACCAGCAAACCTAATACGCCCGTTCTTCAAACCAGACACAAAACTAGAAAGGCAAGCTAGTCACCAAACCAATTAAATAGCTGTGAAATTTCCGCTTGCCGTAGCTCGGAGAACGAATGTAAACAACGCACACAGAACCCGTACCTAAAACCAAGAAACTATTGCCAACTAACGCCCTGCTAAGTGGCTAGCAACGCATATCACGATACTTAAACTAACCGCCGTAAACACTTTACCAGACTAGAACCAAAATTGCCGAGCGTTGATAGTCCGCCTTGAGCAGTTTGTTAGCTGCTACGAAGAAGGTTGAGTTTTCCGCCAAAGTGCCTACTTGAAATGCCGTATTGGTTTCGAATGACAATGTACATTAGGCAGCTCGCGAACCAAAACACAATTGATTAAACTTGCTTGGCAGAGAATGCTTTCGAAGAAACTAACAGCCCAGTACACGAAGCTGATTTGGCTGTGGCAAAGTTTCAGCACCCTCGAAGCCACGCCAAAGGACTAGACAAACACACCACTACAGTAAGCAGACTTGGTTGATTCAACCACTTAGCGAACAGTGCCACTGGCGAGATAGTTTGCTCCTTGGGACTATCAGGTGTGAAGCTAGAGCACCGTACTCTGAGCACATAAGCCCTTAGTTTCTTTAAACACTAGCTAACGCCCTGCTAAGTGGCTGACAACATACCACAAAACGCAAACAAGCCACTGTAATCACAAAGCAAACTTTGAAGTAAATTCGCCGAGCGTTGGCAGTCCGTCTTAAGCAGCTTGTTAGGCGCGTTTTTCGAAGTCTACAGCCTCGACACCACGATCTTTAGGTCGAATTACAACTGTATTGGCTATCATGTCGTGCCAACCTTGTTTTTTACCGTTGAAAGCTACCCAGATAAAACCCAAACACAGAGGAATGGTACTAACGTAATATGCGACATACCTAAGAATCGATTTACTCGTTGAAAGTGCTTCACCAGTTTTCGCATCCACAACTTTCAACTTTAACGCAATTTTACCAGGTGTCGCTGAGCGATATACCCAAAATAGTACTGTCGCTATGAATGGAAACACCCAATTAAGTAAAAGGTCCCAGCCACCAAGAATAAAGCTTTCAGATTCGAAGTAGTAATTACCATATATCCAATATAGTAGTGGCATGGTCAACATAAGAAATAAAATTGTATCTATTAAAGCCGCTCCAAATCTTACCCAAAAACCTGCATATTCAAACTGATTACTATATTCCATTACTTTTCCTATTTTTTAATATGGGCTGAATAGCTGATAACCGCCTAACGCCCTGCTAAGTGGCTGACAACATACCACAAAACGTAAATAAGCCACCGTAAACACAGAGCAAACTTTGAAATAAATTCGCCGAGCGTTGGCAGTCCGTCTTAAGCAGATTTTTAGGTCTTTTTTCGAATGGCGCGCTTATGCTTGGCTTGGTATTCTCTACGCTGCTTTGTAACCTCGTAAAGAACGATTCCTGTCGTAGTTGCAAGATTCAGACTTTCGATCATGCCAAACATTGGTATTAATATACAGGCTTCACTTCTCTCTACCACTAGATCACTTACGCCACGAGCTTCATTTCCAAACCAAACCGCAAGTCTAGTTTGAGTGTAATCAGCTTCATGTAAAACAAAGTTGGCCTTTCCTTTGATATGGGGGGATGTAACCAGCGATGTAAACCTATTTTTTTCAAGGTGCTCTAAGCACTCTTCTGTGGTATCAAAGCGCTTTACGAAAGTCCATTTCGATGCGGAAACTGATATTTTAGAAAGAGATTTTCGTTCTCTTATTTCTTCCCAATCATCGGGTAACGATTTTCGACTGTCTACAACATAAATTTTTTCGACACCTAGAGCATTGGCATTTCTAATTACGGAGCCAATGTTTTTCACATCCATTGGGTTTTCTAACACCGCAACTAAGTTTTTGCACTGATACTCTTTAATTTCATCAGCTCTTTGGCGAACTGAACTCTTTGAACTTTCCATCTTTTTCTCTATTAACCTAATAGACCTAACGCCCTGCTAAGTGGCTGACAGCATACCACAACAAGTAAACAAACCACCGTAAACACAGAGCAAACTTTGAAGTAAATTCGCCGAGCGTTGGCAGTCCGTCTTAAGCAGTTTGTTATGTATATTGCTTTTAGAACAAACTAAGCAAGTCCTGGGATGGAGTCTACATCTAGATATCGACGACCTTTACTTTCTTCAGTACTGAAAGTGTCTATCAAGTTTAGCTTGCTATCATTTCGGGCTTTTTGATAGAAAGATTGAAGATCTTCATCATTATTATATAGATAGACCCATATCGTTTGCTTATGTTTACTATTCAACTTAGAGACCAGCGCAAAATGTTGATACCCTTTCTTTGAAGCTAGCTCTGCTGCTCGATTGATATAATTTGACAGGCTATGAGCTTCTATTTCTTGGCTTTTAGGAGCAAGCAGTTGTTTCATAGCAGGGCTTTTTACCCTTTGCGCTGTGTCTGTACTTTGACAACCTAAGAGTGCTATTAAAACTATGAACACTGCTACTATTCTCATTACTTTATCCTATATATATTAAGTTCAATGTACGTCCTTGCGCACAGCATGATATTTTGCAATATTTCTAAGGCGAGTAATAGTTGGCTAAAATGTGAAGCGAAGCGGAACCCAGCCAACTATTACGAGTCCTGCTTTAGCGGCTTGTTAGCCATTTTATACTCATCAAATACTTTTCTGAGATCTGCAAAAGGTTTTAGCCCTAGCTCTACTGGGTTATCAGGTAGCTTTTGATGATCAATATAGCGAATATTCTTTACAACATCATATTCGCCTAGAGCCATATCTAGCAATATATATGAGCCTGAGATAAATATATTAGATTCCTGCTCATTGAAATCAGGGTGGTAAACGATTAAATCAAAGAAGCCATCTTCTACACGGGAATACACCCAAACTTTTGAAACGTCAAACTCTCTGCCAGCGTACTCTAATTTGAACCTTTCATAACCATCTATTCTTGGGCGAAATGCAATAACAGAGAAAAGCTTAAGTGCAGGAGCACTTTTGACTAATGATTCTACGTAAGGAAACGCATCAGCAATACCATCAGCACTTATGACAAATTCTCGTTTACCATCCTTAATATGAGATATTTCATAAGTAACATCATCCTGATACGAAGTTAAATTAGATGATAATTGACCTAAAACTTTCTCCTGATTTTTTTCAAATTCGAAAATAGTAGTTTCGTTTTTAACAAACCACTTCCAAAACTTCTGCTCTTTACTTTCCTTAGCAAATAATCCCATTGGTAACATCACAAGTAATATAGTTAATATAAAATTTTTCATCGGTGCCTGACTAAGTGGCTGACAACGCGGCCACTGCACTCAACCAAACCACCGTAAACACTATACCCGACTTGAACTAAAATTGCCCCGCGTTGGCAGTCCGTCTTAAGCAGATTGTTAG
>NZ_LLEI02000044.1 GCF_001399455.2 Vibrio bivalvicida | reverse complement strand
CAAAACCGCCGAGCGTTGAGAATCCAGCTTGAACACTTTGTTAATAAAGTACTTTCCGCGTGCTCTACAACCAAACGGACCACCGAACTCAACAGTACAAACTAACCAGATTTTTATTGGCTACTGACCCACTGTCCTTTCCAGAAACCTGCTTTGAGCAAGTAGCCAAACCAAAGTGACAGAGAACAGGCCACCCACTGAAGTCACGGACAGTTAATTGCCACAACGATGTACCTTTGAGAGCGAAGATGGTTGCTGGCATATTAGCGCTTTCGATGTTTTCAAATGGCATTTACGTCAAAGAAACTTCAGAACTCAAAGCACGCTAGAGAGCGAGAATTGGTGCGGAGAAAGGCACAGCCAATGAAGGACTATTTACTCCAAAAACTATTCGTTAACAGTAGCTTATTAACGCCCTGCTAAGTGGCTGACAACACGACCACCGCACTCAACCAAACCGCCGTAAACACTATACCCGACTTGAACTAAAAATGCCCCGCGTTGACAGTCCGTCTTAAGCAGCTTGTTAGCTGCTACGAAGAAGGTTGCGTTTTTCACCCAAGTGCCTAATTTGAAATACATTATTGCTTTCAAATGACCATGTAAATTGGACAGCTCAAAAACCTAAACTTAAATGATGAAACATGCTTGGCAGAGAATACTTTCGAAGAGGCCCACTACCAAGTGCGCAAAACAGATTTAGTCACAGCAGCATTCCAACACCCAAGAAGCCGCACCAAAGAACTAAACAAACACACCACTTCAGTAAGCTGACTTCGGTTGATTCAAACACTTTTCGAACAGTGCCAATGGCGAGATAGTTTGCGGCCTGAGACTATCAAGTGTGAAGCTAGAGCCCAGTATGCATGAGCACTTAAGCCCTTAGTTTCTTTAAATACTAGCTAACGCCCAATTAAGGGGTGAACAACGCCTCCACCCAAACCTAAAGCATTGTGCCAGAAACACTAAATTTGAAGTAGAAGCAAAAGTGCCAAGCGTTGTGAATCCCTCTTAAATTGCTTGTTATAGCTCATCTGCCATTTTCCCAATTGCGTCAAGACATACACCAAATAAATCTTGTGCGCTGTCAATTGTGTAAGTAGCTTCAGGGTGCTGTGTAGGGTTTCTATAGTTTTTCCTGATCATGTCCAAGGAGTCAAGAAGGCTTGATGGTGGTTTATTATTTTTCTTTGCTCGAAGTTGATCGACCATGTTCCCCCACATCGGCTTCGTTAGTCTCTTTTGTTTACGGTGTAAAAAGTAATATTGTTTTAGCGTATCTTCCGTAGCTCTAAGAATGTGGAAAGCCGCTGCTGTTGATTCACCAAACACAATACACCTAGTTGATGAAGTAAAGTCCAGCTTTGCTAACTCTGACAACTTCTCAAAGTTACCTTGTTTAAGTAGGTTATGGGGGCTGTTCAGTAAGTATTCACTTGTATAACGCCTAGGTGGCAAGGTGAATATTTTCTTTGTTGATGCTTCCGCAAATAGGACTTTTTCTAGAGATGAAAACTCACTTTTTAACGAGTTTTGTAAGTCTGAAGGTAAATTATTATCCATCTTATCGTCGTCAATAGACTCAATCACAGAGTACAAATCTAAGAACGCAGTCGAAGAAAACAGTTGCATTGTAACTTCAAATGCTTCTTGGATTAACAGCTCCTTAAGGTCTTTTTTACCTTTAATTGCAGTTCTATATGTGCAGCTACCATGCTGCATACAACGAGTTATTATTCCCATCAAAATATAGCTGTAACTACTTCGATCTTGCATTTTATCTCCTGAGCTATAACGCCCTGCTAAGTGGCTGACAACGCGACCACTGCACTCAACCAAACCGCCGTAAACACTATACCCGACTTGAACGAAAATTGCCCCGCGTTGGCAGTCCGTCTTGAGCAGATTGTTAGTTGGCTAGCGCGCACTGAAGTTTCCATTTTCCACAGTAGAATCAGCGAGCGCCCTAAACTAGTAGACTGGACAACTTAAACATCCAAAGCTCCCTTTGCAAAGGCAAGCTAAAAGCTACGATAGTCCATTGCATGCAAGAGTCACTGAAACCAGCAAACCTGATACGCTCGTTCTTCAAACCAGACACAAAACTAGAAAGGCAAGCTAGCCACCAAACCAATTCAATTACAGAGAAATTTCTGCTTGCCGAAGTACGGAGAACGGATGTAAACAACGCCTACTGAACCCGTACCTAAAACCAAGAAACTATTGCCAACTAACGCCCTGTTAAGGTGTGAGCAACGCAATACCGAAGCTCCCGCATACCACCTTAAACACTAAACGCAACGCATAGCGAAAATGCCAAGCGTTGCGAATCACTCTTAAACAGATTGTTATGTTTTGATCTTCAGTTCTTTTTTACACATAACTTTTACTTCATTAATAGCATTATCTATCGCGTTTGATACATCATACATATAATCCTCTACATCACTGAAATCACTTGCGTCATACCGTCGATGCAATACAGTTTGTAGTTTATCCAAAACGCTTTCTATATCTCCATCGATGTAAACAGAGTTAATAGATAGTAATTCCATAAGTGAAGAAATAGCTTTTTCTTTATCTTGCCGTATCTTTTTGCTTTCTTTGATACTTTCTTGTGAATTGATGCGCTCATTATATTCTTTACGCTTCCTTTCCAAATCCTGTTTTAGTATTGGAGAGTCGACCCATTCACCGTCCGATTGACACATAAAATATTCATGTTCCCTCTCGACGTATAGCGCCTCTTGAAAAGAGTCGAATTGATGTGACGTATACTTTTTAACAAGAAGCAAATTGCTAAAAATTGATTCATATATCTCTTGCTTCTTCAGCCAAACTTGTTGATTGACCCAACCTTTAACCTGAAGCTCACTTTTTACACTTTCTACTATTTCAGTGTTATTTTTCAAGAATTCAGACTTAACACTTTCAACTATTTTGGTATTAGATTCTAAAAACTCAGCTCTTACCTTTTCAACCGTTGCTGTATTCTCTGACAATTCTTTTTTTAACCTTTTAAAATCCGTTTTATCCGCAAAATTCCTTGCTACTCTATTGATAAATACGGCTAAAGCTCCTAATAAAATTGGAGATACAACACTTGCAACCAATGTAGTGCCATCCACTATACTCATAATTTCCTCAAAGAAACATAACGCCAAATTAAGGTGTGAACAACGCTACCACCTTACCTAAGGCATTCTGCCATAAACACTAAACTGGCTTGAAGTGAAAGCGCCGAGCGTTGTGAATCACTCTTAAATTTATTGTTATGTTTACCACAAATACATGATTTACTTGAGAAAGAACTGCTATTTCTAACTGGTTTTCTGAGCTAAACCACAAGGCAAGAACCGACTTGGCCGGCAAAGGCGACCAACCAGAAACGAATAATTCCATTTCCCTACCCAATGAGGCAACCCGACTAAGCACCAACAAGCGCCCTATCTTTCCAACCAAAGCGCAAGACAATGGCAAGTTGCCGAGGCAACTGCCAAGGTGGGATGCTAATTGGAAAAGAACCTCAAAGCGACCTTGAGCCAGTTACACAAACAACCAACCGCCACGACCTGACAATGAAGCAACCCTCGAACATTGGCATGTTTTACGGGCTGAGAGATTCAAGAACTTAGACCGACAATGCGGGATTTGCTGAGTCGACTAGGGACGATTTGCCAGAGGGACAAAGAACTGAAACCTAAGACCTATAAGCCTTTGAATTACAAGTAAACATAACGCCCAATTAAGGGGTGAGCAACGCTACCACCCAACCTAAAGCATTGTACCGTAAACACTAAAATTGAAGTAGACGCAAAAATGCCAAGCGTTGGGAATCCCTCTTAAATTGTTTGTTAGCACTCTGACTCACATGAAGGCGCATTACCTAAAATTGCTTTGTACCTTTGTGCTTGCTCTAACGCTGCTCTCGCTGCAAACAACTGACTCTCTGCATTTCGACGAGCACGAGTTTCTGCATTTGGATTATTACCCTTAATGTCAAAATCAGGAGAGTGAACCCTTTCGTAACGAGCTTCAGCGTCAGCTAATTGCTTTAGTGCAAATTCCACATCACTTTTTCTAGCTAAGTCAGCAAAATAGTACTCGCGAGCTTTTTGCGGGTTGGATAGAAAATTTTCAACATCAACCTTTAAGGTTTTGAAGGTATCCGTATTTGTATAAACGAGGAAAATTTCAGATTCTACGGGCTTGATATACCAAGTATGGCTCCAAACACCACCGTAACAACTTTTTGTGTGCTTATAATGAAAACCATTTTTCGTGTGGATTTTGCTCATAACTGCCTCATATGACCAATAAATTACATTAGATGTTGCTAAATTTACGTAGAGAGTGCTAACGCCTTGCTAAGGTGTGAGTAACGCAATACAAAAGCTACCGCACGGCGCCTTAATCACATAAGCCACCGCAAAGTAAAAATGCCACGCGTTACGAATCACTCTTAAGCAATTTGTTAGTACATGCACTACTTCTATTTATGCGCTCCAAGATATTGAAAATTGGGATGATATGAAAGGATTTGAACACTGAAGTGAGACGGGCAGCTACAAAACTTAAACTCGGCTGAGAGACGAGAGTTGGTTAGAAGAAAAACGTACTGAACTCCCCTACTTTTATTGAATTCAAATTAGAAAAGGATTCGATCCTCGTACTTTGATAACAGCACCCAACGAATGCCAAGATTAACTTAGGAAGTACAGCAAAAACGAAGAAGTACCAAAGAAATAGGCTAAGAGTTAGAAACCGTAAAAGATGAAATCAAAGCAAACACTCCGCATATAGTGCCACCGGAAAGAACGTGAAAGGCACTAACTGAAAGGTGTAAATACGAGCGCCAAAACAGATAAACACCAAAACTGATGACCTTTGATGTCAAACCCGTACTAACGCCCTGTTAAGGGGTGAGCAACGCAATACCGAAGCCGCCGCATACCACCTTAATCACTTAAACCAACGCACAATAAAAATGCCACGCGTTGCGAATCCCTCTTGAACAGTTTGTTATATCTAATTTTTAATTTGGTTTGCAATTGCCGTGATACAACGCTTTGCTGAATTACACACACCAGACAACTGAAAGAAACCATGAATGACACCTAAATAATGTTCTCGGTAAACCTCAACTCCTTGTGCAAGCATCAACTTGTATAGTTGCTCTCCCTCATCGCGTAATGGGTCAAACTCTGCTGTGATAATAGTAGTGGTAGGCAAACCACTAAAGTCATCGTTTAAAAGGTTAAGCTCTGGTTCATTAATTTCTTGATAGCTACAGTCCGCGTACAACTCGAAACCAGAAAGAAGCATATCTGCCGTTATAATGTAATCTGAACCGTTTTCTCTGTAGCTCTGCGTACTACCTTTTGGCTCCAACATTGGATAAATAAGAATCTGCTGACGAGGTAACCACTGTTCTAGCTTCTTTAGCCTAAGCGTAGTAGCCAAAGCTAACTGCCCACCTGCGCTATCACCTATAAATACCAAATGCTCTGAATCACCACCATACTTATGCGCTTGATCCTTAATACCAAGTACAGCTTGGTATACATCGTCATGTGCTGCTGGATAAGTATGTTCCGGTGCCAGCCTGTATTGAATGCAAACAACTATAGCGTTGGACAGAAGAGCAATTTGTCTTAGCTGAACATCATGTGTTTCAAAACCACCACTGATGAAACAACCTCCATGAAAATAGACCGCGATAGGTAAGTTCACTTCACTTGTGGGCTTGTAAATCTTAACTGGAATACCATTGAGTACATCTAAGTATTCGCTTTCAATTTTAGGACTCTCGCCTGCTAGTGCGGTACTACCGATATAACCAGCCCGGCGTTCAGCGATTGTTTGTGCTGAAGGGCAAGGTTTACCATTAGATTGAAATTCTTCGACTAGCTCTCTAATGCCAGCTTCTAGGTGGTTGGTCATTTTATAACTCTATAACTAAAAAATCGGAGAATAATATACCAATACAGACCCATGTATATACATACAGTTTAGATGTGTGATGTAAATTAGATATAACGCCTTGTTAAGGGGTGAGCAACGCAATACCGAAGCCACCGCATACCACCTTAATCACTAAATTCAACGCATAATGAAAATGCCACGCGTTGCGAATCCCTCTTGAACAATTTGTTATGTGCATCTTCAAGAGGAGCGAAAATGGTCCAGTCTTGTGTATTTAACTAAAGATATTCAGCGATATATCCTAAGCTGCTCTTGTTTGAACAACCGGAACATTTTTACCCACGAAATAACCAAAAAAAATAATGCTGCCTTATCATATTTGCGAGCAATTTTATTTACAAAAACATCATTTAGATATTCATCTTGAATCTGTGCAGAACCACTTTCAAGCATGTACCAACCAACTACATGAGTCATGAAAAATGCAATAATCCCAAGCCAAAAAGCCAATTGTATTTTCCCTGATTTTGCAAAGACTGTTAAAAACTCTTCTATCCAATCTTTCACATTGAAGCTCCCTCGGGTTAGACGTCACGAAGCACATAACGCCCAATTAACGTGTGAGCAGCGCAGCCATTGAACTTAAACACTGCGCCGTAAACACTAAACTCAACCCGAAGTGAGAGCACCAAGCGTTGCGAATCACTGTTGAATTGTTTGTTATGTTTTACCACAAACACATGATTTACTTGAGAAAGAACTGCTACTTCCGACTAGTTTCCTGAAGTAAACCACAAGTCTGGAACCGACTTGACCACCAAAGGCGACTAACCCAAAATCAGTAATTCCACTTCCCTGCCCAATGAGGCAACCCGACTAAGCACCAACAAGCGCCCTGTCTTTCCAACCAAAGTGCAAAACAATGTTGAATTGCCGAGGCAACTGCCAAGCCGAAGTGCTAATTGGTTAAGAACCAAAAAGCGACTTTGAGCCAGTTAAACCAGAAGCTAACCGCCACGACCTGACAATGAAGCAACCCACGAACATTGACATGTTTTACGGGCTGAAAGATTCAAGAGCTTAGACCGACAATGCGGATTTGCTGAGTCTACTAGGGACGAATTGCCCGAGGGACAAAGAACTAAAGCCTAAGACCTTTAAGCCTTTGAAATACAAGTAAACATAACGCCAAATTAAGTAGTGAGCAACGCCGCCACTAACCTAACCCATTGTGCCGTAAACACTAAAGCCGATTCAAACCGAAAATGCCAAGCGTTGCGAATCTGCTTAAATTTATTGTTATGCTCGTACTCAAAGAAATTGAAGGACTAAACAAGCAATAAACGCTGGCAGACCCGCTATGAAGAAAACTAAACCTGTCTGGTAGTTCATTCGATAGTGTTCTCGCTCGTCTTTTTCGAAATCATGCCCTTCTACCATTTTGTAGACTTTGTCTGTTCTAGGATCATCTAACCGAGTCGTCTTACTATGGATACCACCTTCCCACATTAGCTTCGCCAAAACCCATATGACGATGACAACAAAGAAAAGAAAGTCGACCAACTGAGTAGTAGCAAAGAATGGAACAAACTGGGCTAGAGCGATCACAACAAGAGCCGCTGAGAGGTTAATTAGAACCACTTTTTTGAATAAATCGAGCAAAATTACCTCCTAGAGCATAACGCTGTGTTAAGTGGTGAACAACGCACCACAACACTTAATAAAGCCACTTTAATCACTGCACCGGAATTTGCAACCAAAACCGCCGAGCGTTGAGAATCCAGCTTGAACACTTTGTTAATAAAGTACTTTCCGCGCGCTCTACACCCAAACAACCCACCGAACTCAACAGTACAAACCAACCAGATTTTTATTGGCTACTGACCCACTGTCCTTTTCAGAAACCAACTTTGAGCAAGTAGCCAAACCAAAGTGACAGAGAACAGGCCACCCACTGAAGTCACGGACAGTTAATTGCCACAACGATGAACCTTTGAGAGTTAAGATGGTTGCTGGCATATTAGCGCTTTCGATGATTTCAAATGGCATTTACGTCAAAGAAACTTGAGAACTCAGAGCGCGCTGAGAAAGAGATTTTGTGCCGAAAAAGGTACAGCCATTGAAAGACTACATACCCTAAAAACTATTCGTTAACAGTAGCTTATTAACGCCCTGCTAAGTGGCTAGCAACGAAAACCACGATACTTAAACTAGCCGCCTTAAACACTTTACCAAAATAGAACCCATATTGCCGAGCGTTGATAGTCCGTCTTAAGCAGCTTGTTAAATGCCATACTGGACAACTTCCACCAACACATTGTTCTCAAATTTAAACGTGATATCACCAATTATGAGTTGGTCTTTTTCTTGAACAATAAATGCATTCGGGTCAATTTCCCTGAGTAAATGCAGTAAATCTTCTTGCGTATATGCTTTCGAACTAGCCAATACAACCCGACTTAAGACCTCGTTTGATTTTATTGCCGTTTTTAAAGATTCTTGTTGGTATGTGTATGAAATACCAGCATCTATTAAAGCAAAGCCTAAATACAAAGTGCTACCCATCATTAGAACTAAGCAGGTAAAAAAAGCAGTTTTCCATGTATACATCTAGAACCTCTAGGCATTTAACGCCCTGCTAAGTGGCTGACAACATAACACAAAACGTAAACAAGCCGCCGTAAACACAGAGTAAACTTTGAAGTGAATTCGCCGAGCGTTGGCAGTCCGTCTTAAGCAGTTTGTTATGTGTATGCCCAAAACAACAAAGGTGATAACGCAAAAAATACGCACCCAAACAGAAAAAAATAAAAGCACAGCAAGAAGATTATTTCTGAAAGCGTTTTTCCGACTTTTGCGGCCGATTCTCCTGCATCTGATGCAGCTATTCTTACAGCGACAGGGCCGGTTAGGATGATTTTCTTTCTTGAAAAAAACTTAGCCGAAACGATTCCCAAGACAAATATCAAGTAGATACTAAATGCTGGAGCAACCAATAGCTCGTTCAAAGAAGCTATAGCAGATGCAATAAATGCAAATAAGATCATTGAAGCGAATGATATAGCCCAGATACCGAATATTGAGAATTTGCCAAAGTAAGCAAACTTCTCAGCCAACAACTTGGGAAGGTAGTACATAATAATCCTCTTTTACACATAACGCCCTGCTAAGTGGCTGACAACATACCACAAAACGAAAACAAGCCACCGTAAGCATAGAGCAAACTTTGAAGTAAATTCGCCGAGCGTTGGCAGTCCGTCTTAAGCAGTTTGTTAGGTGAATTAGTAAGAAGCACCGTTGATTTTTCTAACTGGAATACTTGAAAGCACTTCATTTTCAGCCATTCTCATATTAACCGCCAAGATATCCTCGGAGCATTTCTCCGTTGTTACGTAATGCGTTAAACAGCCACATGAGTTGCAACGATGGAATTCTACTTCCTTGTCACCCCAGCAGTAGAAAACCGTTTCCTCGTTCAAGTTAATTTGGACTTGTTCAGGAGAAAAATACGCCCATGAAGCAGCATAGCGGCGACAAATAGAACAGTTACACTCACCGACTTCTGATGGGAGTGAACTCAGCTTTAAGTTAACATTCCCACAATGACACTTTACTTCCATGTGATTCCTCCCTCTATTCACCTAACGCTGTGTTAAGTGGTGAGCAACGCACCACAACACTTAATAAAGCCACCTT
>NZ_LLEI02000043.1 GCF_001399455.2 Vibrio bivalvicida | reverse complement strand
AACGTCTTTGGAGGATCGTTCAACCGATCATTTTAGGCTTAACTGATCGGCATTAGCCAATGTGGCTCCTTTGAATAGAAATAGCTTACTAGGCTCTTAAATTTAAAACAAATTTAAGCGTTTGATACCTTCTTATGCCCTTCTTCTAGATGAACGAAATCTACTAAGTCATCACCTGAAACTTGATATGCCTGACCAAAACCTTTTACGAACAGGCCTTTCTCAGCTTTAAGGTTAAACAGAACGAAGTCTTGTAGCTGGCTTAGACCTTCGATGATTTCACCGAATCGGCCCTGCATTTGTGCAACAACTTGAGTCCACTGCTCAGTATCACGCTCGACTACAGAAGCCACTGCATCAAACGTTAAACGCTTACGTGCAAACAGCTGCTTAGAGGTGTCTTCGTCTTCAATCATCATGATCGAGACATTCGGGTTTACCTGTAGGTTACGCGCGTGACGAGCAATTTCAGAGATAAGCACGAAATAGCCATCTTGGTTTTGAACATATGGCGCGTAGCTTACGTTTGGACGACCATTTTCATCGACTGTCGCCAGTTGCAGTGTACGTCGCTCTTGGCGAAACTCTTTAATTTCAGGCTCAAGACGTCCTTGAAGGCGTTCTTGTTTAACTTGTTGATCCATGTTGAGGCTCCTAACTTTCTCTTACTATTATTATTCTGAATTACTTTCTAAACTCTTGCTGCCATTGTTTGAATGTCGCTACCTGCGATTCAATCAACTCACGCTTTTCATTACGACCTAAGTAGATCTTAAATATGTTATTTCCCGCTTCACAGAAGAAACCAAAGTAATGGCTTTCTCTACCCATGAAAGGTTTGCTCACTAAAGCAATGTTTTTAACATTATCTAGCTTCAAGTGGCCATGCAGTTCGCCTTCGCGCCCCATCAAGTTGTAGTAACCACGCGCAACTTTCCCTTTAGGAAACGGCGCTTTTACTTCAAAGATTGAGCCAAAAGAATGAACAATTGTCGTTACAGGGCCGAATCCAACCAAGCTCTCTAAGATATGTTGAGCTTGCTCTCCAGCTACTAGGGCAATCATTTCTTCAGGTAAAGCCGCTACCGCTTCAAATTCAGAGACATTCAGTTTCTCCGCAATGGCTGCGGGTAATAGAGTGGGTTCTTGCTCGATAAGCTGAGCAACCTGCTGTTTTAGTGCTTCCATAGTTTTTCCGTTTACATCGCGACTGATTCGAGCGCGTTTTTTTCTTGATACGTTGACTGTAGTACTTGAATACAAGCTTGAGCGAGGCTTACTGCCCAAAATTGCCCAGCCAAAGTTAAAGAGAGATAATCACCTTCGACTTGAACTAGCCCTTTTTCTTGCCAGTGGTGGAATAAAGGTAATAAGAAATCAAATGATGATAAGCCTAAGAATTGTGGCATTGCCGCACGTGATAAAACACCGCGGTCGAAGCCTGATTTCAGGACAGAAAAAATAGGTTCCAACGTGTGCTGCTTAGTCATCATCGCGACTAGTGAGTCACCAGACTTCATTGCTGTCATGTAGGTTTCTAGTGTTCGATGATTCATCATACCGTAGCCACCGATGTTGCCGCCTGCCCCGCAGCCAATAGGTAAAACCTCGGCATAGGTTTTTGCTAACGAGTTGTATTGGCTACGTTCACGGTTGTCTCCCGCCCAATGGTTAACGCTTAGCTGTCGCATGTGATGTTTTTGCATAAACGCGGAACCTAGCTCGTACATTGACGCTTTATCAGGCGTTGTTGCTGGCGCGGGGATCTTTCCTTTCTCCACTAGGTTTAACATTGGTGCGTTACCACCAACAACTAACTGGTATAAATCTAACCCGTGAGCTCCTGTCGACATGAAATCGTTCAGATCTTGCTCAAACACCTCTAAAGTTTGGTAAGGCAAACCATAGAGTAAGTCTAAAATTATTGGCGCTTGGTCAGTGGCACTTAAGGAACTCACACGCTCCAGGACTACATCTCGATCATCAAGACGTTTCGCACTGCGTCTAACCCGAGTGTTAAAGCTCTGAATACCAAACGAAAATCGGTTAAAACCACCTTCTAAAGCGCGCTCAAACGTTTCATCACTAAAACGGTTAATTCGCCCCTCTAAGGTGATCTCACAATCAGTTGATAAAGGGAAATACGCTCGAATGGCTTTGCCTAATCGTTCGATCTGCTCCGCCGACAGGTCTGTTGGCGTTCCCCCACCGATATAAACAGCGTGAAAGGTTCCAGATTGCGTCCAAGGCATTGCTGCTTTGTGCTTAATTTCAACCATCAAGGCTTCGAAGTAGTCGTCGACAAGCTTTCGGCTAGCGGCATTTTGGAAAAAGTTACAAAACGTACAGCGAACTCGACAAAATGGAATATGAATGTATAAGCAGCGCTTATCTTTTTTTTCCCCTTGTGAGGCATAAAGGCTATTTAATACTTCAGCTTTCTGTTCAGGCAATAAAGAGGCAGCCATACCGCCTGCATGAGGGGAAGACTTTTTGGCAAATGCAAATCGAAGTGGATCAGGCGTATCTACCGCCAAAACTGATTCATCGAAATTATAAATATTAAGCATTTCATAAATCTCTCAGCGCTTGTCAGCTCTAGCCTCGCGCCAAATTCTTAAAAACTGGTAGCGATCATAAATTGGCGGTAATGATAATGCAATTGATAATTGATCTTATTTGCATTGTGAGTAATAATTCTAATCCGTCTGGTAACCGATATGAATCATGGAGAACTCTAGTGAACGTCAAGCGATACACCATTGCAGGTAGCATTTCGTTAGCTATCCACGCTGCGTTCGTGTTGGTTGCACAAGAGCCAAAAGCTTTTGCGATGCCAGCAGGTGCACAATCAGATTCTGTGTCGATTAATTTCAAAGCAGTGGCAACACCACCTGCAGAGCAACTGGCAACACAATCACAACCAAAAGCTGAGCCGGAACCGAGTAAAAAACAAGTGACTTCGCCTGAGCCCCAAAAGGTCGAAAAACAACCTAATCCGGTGGAAAAGAAAGTCGTCAAGAATAAGCCCAAGGTAGAAAAAAAGGTCACCAAAACAAAACCCGTGCCGAAGAAACAACCTGTGGCTGACGAACCAAAAGAAAAAACTGCGCAAAAGGTGGTTGAAAAAAAACAAGCGCCTAAACAGCACGAATCAAAAGCCCAGCCACAACTCGTCAATCAGGGCGCAAGCTCTCAACCAGTGATGGTCACCAAACCTTCGTTTCTCACTCGCCCTTCAGCACCTAAGTACCCACGTTTAGCAAGAAAACGCGGTATTGAAGGCATCGCCCTGTATGAAATCTGGCTTGATGAGGATGGTAAACAGGTTAAACAAGTCCTTATTTCATCTTCAGGCACTGACATGCTTGATAAGTCAGCATTAGCGGCCATCAAAAAATGGCGATTCTCACCTCATTCTGTCGATGGGCAAAAAATGGCTCATCGCGTCCAAATCCCTGTTCGTTTTAAGTTGGATCGATAATGGAACAATTACAGCAATTGCAACAACAATTGGGTCTTATGGCTTGGCCATTGATCATCTGCTCAGCACTCACATTAATGATTATTGCCGAGCGTCTTTTTCAAGTCATGATTAGCCTAGGTGTTGGCAAACGAGCCATCCGCAGCGAACTAAAGCAGATTAGCCCTACTGACAGCCATCAAATCGAGGCGTTGGCAGAAAAACTCTCACCTCGCCGACCTTTGCTCTACAAAGGTGTGGCCATGTTGCTTGCTCACCACTCATTTGCCAAAGCTCTGCGTGAAGACGCCGCCGGTATGTGGTTACAAGAAAAACGCCACCAGCTTAATTCTGGATTAAGGTTACTCACTCTGATTGGGGTAATTAGTCCACTGATTGGCTTACTAGGCACAGTATTAGGTCTGATAGAGATGTTTAAAGGCGTCGCGGCCTCGACTGGTAACATTACCCCTAATGACCTAGCAGACGGACTTGGCTTGGCAATGAGAACAACTGCCGCTGGTCTTCTTATTGCCCTACCCGCTATTGCCGGAGCCCAACTTCTCGGTTTGTGGGCCGATAAAGTCATGGCGAAATTAGAGCACACTCTTAACTACGTAAACCTATGGTTGGAAGGTATTAGCCTCCAGCATGTGTCGCCAGATAACGCTTTGACCGCAATAAAGCCATCAACGAACTTAGCAACTGAGGCGAGTTCATGATCAAGGTTAAGCAGGAAGAAAATCGCTTCGGATTAACGCCTGATCTTACACCTCTTCTCGATATTATTTTTATCGTAATGGTGTTTTTGATGCTCACTGCAGCAGTAAAGCTCGACTCACTTGAAGTCGACCTGCCGACCACTGACTCTCAAGTTGTGTCAGAAGTAGATACTAAATCTTTAACCGTCAATATCTTGGAGGAAGAACCTCACTGGGCAATTGATGGAAAAGAATACATAGACTGGGAGAATTTCACCCTAGCGTTACTGGAAGAATACAAATCTAACAAACAGCCCATCGTGATAGGTGCGGATAAAACAGCCGAAGTTCAGCACCTAGTGAAGTTGCTCGCCTTTTTGCAAGAAAACGGTATTCAAGCGACACAGCTACTCACGGAAGAATCTAATTAATCGAGTTCAACATGTATAAAAAAGCCTTTTTAAAAACCGTAACAGCCATTTCTTTATCGTTAATGGCTTCAACATCATTCGCTAGCGAAAGAATTGTCAGTGCAGGGAGTGCCGTTACAGAATTACTTATCGCTTTAAATCAGCAAGATAAACTGGTCGCGGTTGATGTTACTAGCGAACTACCAGGCTCATTGCAATTGCCTAAAATTGGTTATCACCGACGTTTATCAGCGGAAGGCCTTTTGGCTCTCGGCCCAAATCGCTTGATTGGCTCGGATGAGATGGGGCCAGAAACGGCTCTCAGCCAGCTTCGCTCAGCAGGTGTAGAAGTTGATATCGTCAATACAAAACCAACTCCAGAAGGCCTAATTGAGCGCATTGACGAAATCGCTGCACTGACTCAAGCCGAGCAGCAAGCAAGCGAGTTAAAAAACCATGTGACAGAGCAGATTACTCGTTTAGAAAAGAACAAATCCCAGTGGAAATCAGCGAAAAAAGTGCTGTTCCTGCTTATTCACGAAGGTAGACCTGCCAACGTTGCCGGGCGTGATACCACACCTAACGCGATTATTGAACTCGCAGGTGGTGTAAACCCAGCCGCTAGCCAGTTAAGTTCATATAAACCGCTTTCAACTGAAGCTATGGTCGAAATGCAGCCAGACATTATTTTGGTCAGCGGGCGCAGTTACAACAAACTCGGTGGTGCCGACGAAATATTGAAGAAAATGCCAATGCTCGCGGCAACGCCAGCAGGACAGAACAAACAGTTTATTCAAATTGATGGTCACGCATTAGTTGGTGGGCTTGGACTAAAAAGCCTGTCTGAAGCTGAGCGCTTGAGCCAGATTCTCAAATAACGAGTCACTACTATGCTTTTACGCCGCCTGCCGCTTAGCGCTGCTGTTGCCATATTTGGTATTGCCTTGGTTGTTACTGCGATTAGTTCAGTCACTGTTGGCCCTATGAACATTGGCTTTTGGGAAAGTGTCCAAAGCCTTATGTTTCGCTCAGAACAATTAGCTCCCCATGTGAATTTGGTTATCCATGAAATACGCTTTCCACGCACTATCTTATGTATGCTGGTAGGTGCAATACTTGCTATCTGCGGTACCGTAATGCAAGGTTTGTTTCGCAACCCTCTGGCTGAACCCGGGATTATTGGTGTCTCAGCAGGTGCGTCCTTGGGTGCCGCGTTAGCTATCGTTCTGTTTGCTGATCTCAGTGAGCAATACCCACAGTTCATGAATTTAGCCGCTGTACCTATATTCGCCTTTCTCGGTGGGGCACTGACGACTGTCCTTGTCTATAAGCTAGGCACAAGCAAGATGGGAACATCTGTGACTATCATGCTGTTAGCCGGTGTGGCGATTAGTGCTCTATCGGGTGCGGGAATCGGTTACATGAACTTTATTGCTGATGACCAAATGCTGCGTGACTTATCACTCTGGTCGATGGGATCGTTGGCAGGCGCAAATTGGGCAAGCATAATCTTATGTGCGATCACGCTGGTTTTATTGATGATCATATTTGTGCGTAAGGCGATGTCACTTAACGCTCTTTTACTAGGTGAAGCAGAAGCCAACCATCTGGGTATTCCCGTACAACGCTTGAAACGTCAGCTTATTCTGTTAACCGCAGTTGGTGTTGGAGTAACGGTGAGCGTTTCTGGCATGATTGGCTTTATCGGTTTAGTCATCCCTCACCTAGGTAGAATGCTGTCGGGCCCAGATCATCGGACCCTATTGCCAATCTCAGCACTGATGGGCGCTTTACTACTTACGTTTGCCGATATGTTCTCTCGCGTTGCGGTCGCTCCTGCAGAATTACCTGTTGGTATCGTTACAGCATTGATCGGTGCTCCTTTCTTCATCTATCTACTCTTCAAGCAAAAAGGAAAAATCATCTGATGAGTAAAGTTGTTTTATCAGGTAAACATATTTCCATGACGTTTGGCTCTCGCAAGGTTTTGGATGATATTAATATCGATATTCGTGCCGGAGAAGTTACCACGCTACTAGGGCCAAACGGTGCGGGCAAGAGTACATTGCTAAAATTGCTTTGCGGAGAAATACCATCACGCTGTGACATTCGCTATTTCAACCAACCGCGAAAACAATGGAAATCGGCTGATTTGGCTAAGCACCTCGGAATGCTGCCACAACACAGTACATTGAGCTTCCCATTTCTCGCCCATGAAGTGGTTGAACTTGGGGCGATTCCTTTGAACATGCCAAACAAGTCTGCACAAAAGCTAGCTAACAAGTACATGGAAATGACGGACGTCACTCACTTAAGTGACCGCTTGTACCCTTCCCTCTCTGGTGGCGAAAAGCAGCGTCTTCATTTAGCACGAGTCTTAGTACAGCTTGACCACGCAGGTGAGGATAAGATTCTCATGCTTGATGAACCAACTTCTGCGCTAGATCTTGCCCATCAGCACAATACATTAAAAATTGCTCGTCGGTTAGCGGATGAGCACAATACAGCAGTTGTTGTGGTTCTACATGACTTGAACTTAGCAGCACAATACTCAGACCGTTTGATCGTTCTCCATGACGGTAAACTGGTGTGCGACGATGCCCCTTGGGAAGCCTTACAGCCCGAGATGATCAGGCGTGTATATGGTTACGACTCCATTGTTTCACCACATCCCACGCTCGATTTCCCACTCATTTATCCAGCAGCTTAGGTAATTTAGATGGGGCGGTGAAGCTTGGCTATACTCAAGTTATCGTGCTTAAGGGACGCTATAAGATGGTTCGGATAACTGATTCTTTAATTATTGTTCTTAGCTTGTTACTCAGTTTTGGAGGACATGCAGCCCCTCAAGATAATCTACCTCATATTCGCGTTTGCGGAGATGCAATTGACTGGCCTCCCTACACCTATACACATAATAACAAAGCTTTGGGTTATGATATCGATGTACTAAACGAAGCTTTCACTAAAAAGGGAATCAGCTATGAGATCACTATGACTTCTTGGTCACGGTGTCTGCGCGGCACAAAAAATGGTGAATTTGATTTAGCACTAAGCGCATCTTTCAACGAGCAAAGAAACAAAGATTACCTATACACTGACTGGTATTACACCATTACACCGCACTATATATATTCCACCAAACGTTTTCCTGAAGGATTGAAAATCTCAAATGTCCAAGATCTTGCCCAGTACAATGTCTGCGGCAATCACGGCTATAACTATTCTGATTTCCAACTAAACAACATCGTGCGCGTGGGGCATTCTATTAACGACTGCCTAGAGAAAGTTAAACAAGGTGAGTGCGATATCTATCTGAACTGGCGGGAGATTATCCATGCTATGAAAGATATTTGGGGTATCGACTATATGTCTGATGAGCTAGTTTCTACCGCCGTTCCGAATATGCAAGCAACCAAATTCTATATGCTCATCTCGAGACAGTTAGAGCAAAGGCATCAACTGAAAGAATACTTAGATAAACACCTTCGCCAAATTCGGAAACGAATTAAAATTTAAAGAAGGCGTCTTCTTAGCCCCGTTCTTTCCAATACCCTCGTTGAAATCTCTTCTACCGATAGAGAAGAGGTGTTGATATAGGGTATCGCCTCACGACGAAACAAAGACTCTACCGTTTGAAGCTCGTGTAAACATTGCTCATTGCTCGCGTAGTCACTCCCTGCCAGTCTGTTTTCACGAATCTCGGTTAAGCGCTGCGGGTCAATTGTTAAGCCAAACAGTTTATGGCGATGAATTTCAAATTCGGGCAATAGCCTCATTCGCTTTAAATCATCATCAATAAACGGATAGTTGACGACGCGCAAACCAAACTGCATTGCCATGTACAAGCTGGTTGGTGTTTTGCCGCTACGAGAAACACCCAACAGAATAATGTCGGCCTCTTCCAACCCTTTTAAGGTAACACCATCATCATGCGCCAAGGTATATTCGATAGCTGCAATGCGGTCAAAGTAGGTATCAGAGTCTCTGCCTACACTGCGAGAGCGTTGCAACTTTGGCTTCGGTTGCATCTGAATATCATCTTGCACCTTCTGAACTATGCTTTCTAACACGTCATAACTATAAGAGTTTGATTCAACGAGCTTTTGGCGTAGTTCAGGAATCACCATCGAAAAAAACACTAACGGCTTTATGCCATTGTTTTGGTATGAAGTTTCAATTTCCTTGAGCAAATCAGTCAATTTGTCTTGGCTTTCAACAAAAGGGAAGGTTTTTTCATTAGCTTTAAACGGGAATTGACCCAAAACAACGTGCCCTAATGTTTCACATGTTATGGCCGTTCCGTCAGAAACATAGAATACATCACGACTTTGAATATCAATTTGCATTTTATTTTAAACTTTAAAATTCTTTTGAGTAGGATAGTAGCCATAATATAGACAATAAAACCCGGGTTGCTGTTACGGCCCCCACAGCTTTGAAAATTCCTTGCGAATTTTTTTAAGCTTTTACGTAATCGTTTGCCCAATCCCTACAAAGCTGCAATGTTTCTGGAGAAAGACATGCAAAATAACACCCTTTGGTTCGATGGCCTATCCATGGAAGATGTCGACAAAGTCGGCGGTAAGAATGCCTCACTTGGTGAAATGGTTTCAAACCTGTCCAATGCTGGCGTTTCAGTACCAAACGGTTTTGCGACCACTTCCTACGCGTTTAACCAGTTCCTAGATTTTGAAGGACTGGATGACCGCATTCACCAATTGCTGGATGAACTGGACGTTGATGATGTAGACGCTCTGCGTAAGACAGGTGCTACCATCCGTCAATGGGTTTTAGAAGCCCCCTTCCCTGCTGATCTAGAGCAGGATATACGTGAAAATTACCAAGAACTTATTGGCGGCAATGATGAACTTTCAGTCGCTGTTCGTTCATCAGCCACCGCTGAAGACTTACCAGACGCTTCTTTCGCTGGTCAGCAAGAGACTTTCCTTAACGTGAAAGGCATCGATGCCGTCCTTGAAGCAACGAAACACGTTTACGCGTCACTGTTCAACGACCGTGCTATTTCGTACCGTGTTCACCAAGGCTTCGACCATCGCGGAATCTCGCTTTCAGCAGGTATTCAACGCATGGTTCGCTCTGACAAAGCATCTTCAGGTGTTATGTTCACCCTAGATACTGAGTCAGGCTTCGACCAAGTTGTATTTATTACTTCTTCTTGGGGCCTTGGCGAAATGGTTGTACAAGGCGCAGTTAACCCTGACGAGTTTTACGTCCACAAGCCGATGCTCGAAGCGGGTCACTACCCAATCGTTAAGAAAACCTTTGGCTCTAAACTGATCAAAATGATCTACTCAACTAACCAAGAGATTGGTAAGCAGGTCGACATTATTGATACCTCTAAGCAAGAGCGTCAGGCCTTCTCTCTTAACGATGAAGAGATCAAAGAGCTAGCGAAACAGGCAATGATCATCGAAAAACACTACCAGCGTCCTATGGACATTGAGTGGGCAAAAGATGGCATCGACGGTAAACTTTATATTGTACAAGCACGCCCGGAAACAGTATGTTCCCAAAGCGAGCAGAACGTGATTGAGCGTTATGAGCTAAGTAATAAAGCTGACGTTTTAGTCGAAGGTCGCGCTATTGGTCAACGCATTGGTTCTGGCCCGGTACGCTTGGTTGATTCACTTGATCAGATGTCTTTGGTGCAAGATGGCGACGTACTTGTCACTGATATGACAGACCCAGACTGGGAACCTGTGATGAAAAAGGCGTCTGCAATAGTCACCAACCGTGGTGGCCGAACGTGCCACGCGGCGATCATTGCTCGTGAACTAGGCATTCCGGCCATTGTTGGCTGTGGCAATGCAACCACTAGCCTTGATGACGGTACAACCGTAACGGTTTCTTGCTCTGAAGGTGAAACAGGCTACGTTTACCAGGGTGAGCTTGAGTTCGAAGTGAAGCGCTCTGCTGTTGATGAACTGCCAATGCTTCCAACTAAAGTGATGATGAACGTAGGTAACCCAGATCGCGCCTTTGACTTCGCACAAATACCTAACGAAGGTGTAGGTCTAGCGCGGCTAGAGTTCATTATCAACAAGATGATTGGTATTCACCCGAAAGCGCTACTGAACTTTGATCAGCAAAGTGACGAGCTAAAAGCCGAAATCAACCAGCGTATCCGTGGCTACCAAGATCCAATCGACTTCTATGTAAGTAAACTAACGGAAGGTATTGCTACAATTGGTGCAGCATTCTGGCCTAAGCGTGTGATCGTTCGTATGTCTGACTTTAAGTCTAACGAATACAGCAACCTGGTCGGCGGTAAGAGCTTTGAACCACACGAAGAGAACCCAATGCTTGGTTTCCGTGGCGCATCACGCTATATCTCGCCAGTATTTGAAGACTGCTTTGAGTTAGAAACGCAAGCGATCAAGCGCGTTCGTAACCAAATGGGTCTTAAAAATGTCGAGATCATGATCCCATTCGTTCGTACACCAAGTGAAGCGGCTTCGGTCATCGACCTTTTAGCCAAGTTTGATTTGCGTCGTGGCGACCAAGGTTTAAAAGTGATCATGATGTGTGAATTGCCATCGAACGCGATACTAGCCGATGAGTTCCTGAAATACTTTGATGGATTCTCTATTGGTTCAAACGATATGACTCAGCTAACTCTTGGGTTAGACCGTGACTCAGGGGATGTTGCACACCTGTTTGATGAGCGTAACCCTGCGGTGAAAGCCATGCTCAAGATGGCCATTGATGCCGCAACTAAAGCTGGCAAGTACGTTGGGATCTGTGGTCAAGGTCCGTCGGATCATGAAGACTTAGCTGAGTGGTTGATGGCGCAAGGTATTAGCTCTGTTTCGCTCAACCCGGATACAGTTATCGATACTTGGTTACAATTGGGCAACGCAAACAAGTAATCAAACTTATGACGAGCAAAGGCTTCCATAACGGAAGCCTTTTTACTATCACATGTCAAACTCAACTGGTACTCGCACCACTCGGTTGCTTAGCGAGTTCGATTTCCCTTTGCTTGAGCATCTTATCCATCTCATCTCTATGAGACTGGAATGATGCCATCTGCTTCTTCGGCACTGAACTTGCCATTGGGATATTGGCTTTCATTGCATTGACAGGTCTACCACGGTCAATCAACTCATAGTGAATATGAGGGCCTGTAACACGACCTGTTGCGCCAGATAATCCAATTCGCTGACCACGGGAAATCTTCTGACCTTTGCGCACCAAAATCTTACTCAAATGAAGGTAACGTGTTTTGTAGCGGCTCCCGTGTTGGATAACCACATAGTTACCCGCGTAAGGGTGTTTGCGCGTCATGATAACCACACCATCACCGGTCGAGACAATAGGAGTACCCGTTGGTGTTGCCCAGTCCGTACCATTGTGAGGAGATACTCGTCCCGTCACAGGGTGCTTACGAGTCGGGTTAAAATTCGAACTCAACCGGTATCGACCATTAACAGGCTTGCGTTGGAAAGCACGTTGTAAACTGTCACCACTGTAATCGTAATACTGGCCATCACTGTGAAGATACGCAGAAAGGACACGACCACGATTGTAAATCTTAATCGCTTGAATCTCTTGGTTACCAGTAAGCTGCTCTCCAACAAACTGACGAGATTGAACCACTTCAAATTTATCGCCTGCACGCAAATCACGTGCAAAATTGATCTTATCTTTGAGCAGTCCCACCACTTGATCGATTTCACCCTTGCCTAATCCCAGAGCGTTGACTGACTGAGAAAAGCTACCATTGATTTCTCCGACCATAGGGAACGACTTCCAAACACCCGGAATCTTAACATCTGCAAACTCATAGCTACCGTCATCAAGCCTATTATAGAGCGCACGTTCAACGAGACTAAACTCAAGCTCCATTTTGCCTAAATGACCAGTTTCTTCATCGCGCCAGAATCTAAGTGTGTTTCCAGGTTTTAGCGTATCTAAGGCAAGGAAGTTAAGATCAGTTTCCATGATCTTCATAAGCTCACTGTAGCCGAAGCCTAACTGTTCGAAAATAGAACTTAGGTTATCACCCGCTTGTATCACATACTCATAATCAGGCACATCACGAACAACGTCATTGTCGAGCAGAAAATCTGATACAAGTGATGATTCAGGGAGGGAGAGATCAATAGTGCGATGGTATTTGCCATGCTTGGGAACACTTGAAAGAGCGACTGCAGCCAAGAGAGGTAAACTCACCACCATCATCTTTTTGGGTCTAGACAACTGTTGGAAGCGAGTCTTCAAACTTCTAGTTAGCACAATTTGACCTATTACCTGATATAAACAAAGGCATAAGGTTACGAATTTATCTAGAACTTGTCACCTTCGAATTGTCAGATTTAAATCAAAAAAGGCGCAGAATGCACCTTTATTTATCTAAATTAGAGCTTATTTCTGGACCTATCGGTATTACTGATAAGTCGAGATTAAACCGTTATCTTCACCATATCCGTTCGGACGATACTGGTCGGCTTGCGGATCATTGACCCATTTTTCTTTGTCTACCAAATACCTGAACTCAAACTGGCTATCTTTAGGTAGACGAGTCTTGAATTTATACGATTTAGACTTCGCGACTTTTTTCATTTCGGCAGGTTGCCAGTCTAGAAAGTCAGCGACAATTGCAACTGATTGACCTACTTCATCAGCTGAAAGTTCAAAGGTAACTTCAACTTCATCTTTCGTTTTAAAAAAACGCTTATTAATCATAGTTTACTCCATTAACGACAATTCAATTCCATCTCACAACTTGCTAGGTCAAATCATAAGCAATCTATCGCACATATTCAATGCGGATACACCGGGTTCTTCCACCCTATTGCTTTTCTAAGCTATCTTGCTCAGTTACCTTGAAAAGTATAGTGGTTAATTTAGAAGGCTCCTCAGACATGGCTTGATGTTCATCACGTTCCAAGAGTTTAACGGTCACCACAGAGCCTCCTACCGACAACTCTTGTACACGAATTCGGTCCCCTAGGTAAGTTGCTCCCTTAGTTACCATGCGCTGTCTAAATTCGTCATACTTAGAGACAAGCAGATAATAGAAAGTACCGGAGCCTTGATTGCTCACAGCAAAAGGGGACACATAGGTCGTCTCGTTTACCTGGACATTAAAATCAGTATTAGTCGAAACCACACCTCGTTCAGCACCGTCTTCGTATGTTCCTTTAACAATTGGTAGCTGATCCATATCATCTATAAATGTAAAGGCACTACTTTCAGGAATTTTGACTGTCCAAGGATTTGCAGTTTTAATCGAAAACACGGTTTGCATTACGGGATCTGTTTGCGAGACTTGGCTAGGAAATTTGGCTAAAATTTCTTCATCACTAAGGCTAAATCGGTAAACCCCTGCCACAGAAACTATTATTAGCAATACGATAGGAATCAAAAGGATAAGTGGAACAGGTAATAGGCGCTTTTTCATCTTAGTTAAGGTCTTGTTGAAGTCTTTAGAATAATCGCCACCATGTTAACAGGGTATAAATAGGAGTTAAAATGGTACAGCACAAGAAAGTTCGAATAGCAGGTTGCAGTTGCGGTCAAGCCAACTTAGTTTGTCATGGTGAGCCTACCCGTACCGCTATTTGCCATTGCTTTGACTGTCAAAAACGGACTGGTAGCGTATTTGGTGTACAAGCTCGCTTTTTAAAAGAGCAAGTTTCCTTTAGCGGTGAACTGGTGGATTACACTCGAATAAGTGATTCTGGCAATCAAGTGACCTACTCTTTTTGTCCAAGATGCAGTACGACTATGCTACTCAGCCTACAAGCTGCACCCGATTTTATTGTTGTGCCTGTCGGCGTATTCAACGAGCAAGATTTCCCCACTCCAAGTTTTTCAGTTTATGAGGAGAAGAAACATGGGTGGGTTAAGTTTGACTGTCAGATGGAACACTACCATTAGATCTTTTCGCTTCATTGTTTCGGATCAATTTTCTCGGTAACTTCCCTCTACCGAAGGAAGCATAGTCGCTCTATAATTGCGCCCTAATCTAAGGAGCCAATTTTGATCACCAAACTTCCTCGTTGGGTAGAGTATGGCGCTTTTCTACTCGCCTTATTGGCAGGCACTGTCAATGCCATTGGGTTGCTCGGTTTCCAGCACCAAGCGGTTTCACATATATCTGGTACAGTAACCTTACTAGGGGCGTCAATAAAAGAACTCAATGCGCAAACTAGTCATCTGTTTCTCATCCTATTCAGTTTTCTATGTGGTGCCATACTAAGTGGGCTATTTATCGAGAGCACTGCTCTTAAGCTAGGCCGTAGATACGGAGTCGCACTGTGCGTTGAGGGCTTGTTACTACTAGGCGCGTATTGGCTACTTGATAGAAACTACCTTTCAGGGCAATACTTCGCTTCAGCCGCATGTGGCCTACAAAACGCGATGATCACGACTTTTAGCGGGGCGATTGTTCGGACTACCCATCTGACAGGGATCATCACTGATTTAGGGCTGATGGTTGGGGCAAAGTTACGTGGGGAGAGCTTCGACTATAGGAAAGCTAAACTATTTATGTTTATTTTCTGTGGATTTTTATTCGGTGGTGTTTTAGGCGCCAAGTTGTTTTCACTTTACTCAATAGCAGCATTACTGCTACCTGTCGCTTTGGCTTTCATACTCGCTCTTGCCTATTGGCGCTTCCTTTTCAACCATAGTACGAACAAATAATGTGCCACATCACTTGAAACACACAGGCAAACAATTTAACATCCTCGATACATTCAACCACTAAATTACAAATATTCAACGCTTTATTGTGAATATTTAACGATATTTATTGAATAGTATTGCAAGGATGCATAAAAGTCATTAATCTTGCGCCAGTTTGATAATATATGGATGTTTAGTGAATATATATGCCATTCGGAATGGCTATACTATTTAACTAGTTGTAACTCGAGAAACGTATGCAAAATAGCGCTCAATCAACAGAACAGCCAAAGGGCAAAAGTAACTTTTGGATGTTCTTTATTCCTTCATTAGTCGGTCTGTTCCTTTTTATGGCTCCGATCAGCTACGAAGGCGATATCACTATTCCTGTCGCAGTACTGGCGAAATCAATCCAAGCCATTTTTGGTGACCACCTAGTTGGTATGATAACGGCTATCATCGCATTTATGGCTGTAGCCTCTGCACTGTGCCGGATCAAAACACCTGCTTTTATCGCTAGCAATGACTTTCTAAATGGATTATTCAATCCAAGCCCACTTTGGCTAGCCGTAAGGTTAATTGGTGGCGCCGCTGTCACCATGACATTTTTCCAAGTAGGACCAAACGCCGTATGGGAAGAAAACACAGGTGGCCTTGTTCTTGAAGGGCTACTACCTACTCTATTTTCTGTCTTCATTTTCGCGGGATTACTGTTACCGCTACTCCTTAACTTTGGCTTGCTAGAATTATTCGGCACATTACTGAGTAAAGTGATGCGTCCAGTATTTAATCTACCAGGACGTAGCGCCATTGACTGTATGGCGTCTTGGCTTGGTGATGGTTCTGTCGGTATCCTTCTTACAAGTAAGCAGTATGAAAACAAGTTCTATACGCAACGTGAAGCCGCTGTTGTCGGTACAACTTTTTCTGCAGTCTCGATTACCTTCAGTTTAGTCGTCATTGCTCAGGTAGAGCTAGAACACCTATTCCTGCCATTCTATGGTGCTATCTGCTTAGCGGGTTTAGTTGCGGCAATTATCATCCCTCGCCTTCCGCCATTAAGCTTTAAGAAAAACACCTTCATCGACGGTTCAACCCCAGACAAAGATGCAGATGCGATTCCTCTAGGGCACACAGCTTTCTCATGGGGTTTGGATCTGGCGCTAAAGAAAGCAGCTCAGGTGAAGTCGGTTAAAGGTGTCTTTGGTGAAGGAGTACGTAATGCCGTCGATATGGTATTCGGCGTGCTTCCTGTCGTTATGGGCTTAGGTACGATTGCACTTGTAATTGCCGAGTACACTTCAGTGTTTAGTGTTCTTGGTCAACCTTTCATCCCATTCCTTGAACTGCTAGGAGTACCTGAAGCGGCGGCAGCATCAGAAACGATCGTTGTTGGCTTTGCAGATATGTTTATTCCTGCAATTTTAGCCGCTTCAATTGACAATGAAATGACTCGCTTTGTCATCGCAGCTATGTCAGTAACACAGTTGATTTACATGTCTGAAGTTGGTGCTCTACTGCTTGGTAGCCGTATTCCAGTGAATATCTTTGAGTTGTTCGCAATCTTCATCTTGCGTACCTTGATTACCTTACCAGTGATTGCCGGAGTGGCTCACCTCATATTCTAATCAACTTTTCTTTGAGCCCCTTCGGGGGCTTTTTTGTGCCTAACATTCCTCTACTACTAATTGGCTAGTTGATTGGTAGAATAGAAATTAAAACTACCTAACTAATCATCTCATCATATAATTAATGATACATTGCATAATAATATTAGATGCAGGAGTGCTTATGAGGTGGTTGCTAGTATTTCTATCACTAGTCGCGAGTTTTCAGATTCTCGCTGCCCCACTCGTTATCCGCGTTGGAGAACAACAACCCATATTTCTCTCCCATACAGATATCACCACACATTTAAAGCCAACTTCATTCACTACCGATCTTCCTTGGTATCCAAATAAAAACAAATATACCGGCTTCAAAGTCACCGAACTATTGAAATACCTAGCCATAGACGATGCTTTCTCCATCTCTTTCATAGCACTTAACGATTACGCCGCAAGTTCTCAAATTGAAGATATTCTGCAATATGAACCCATTGTTGCATACAAAATGAATGACAAAAAAATGAAGGTTCGAAACAAAGGCCCTTATTGGCTGGTCTTTGATTTAGATAAGAACCCAGAGATCGATAATGCCGTATTTCATTCACAAATGGTGTGGCAAATTGATGAGATAATGGTGCATAGAAAAGAAGATGTGGAAACTCAATAATACAAGTGATCCTTCTACGTTATTAAAACGCGCAAAGTATTTACTGCTTCTCCTTAGCGTTGTGTTGATTGCTGCCAACCTATTCTTTCTTTCGGCAACTCGACAGCATGCCCAGTCATACAGTGAACAACAAAACCAAGCTACCTGGTTTTTGCTTCAGTTGACTAAAGAGTTCACCGAGTTAAAAGCCATTGTGCCCTTTTCGACCAACAATAATGAGTATCTAGATAATGCTTTGTTGAAATATGAGCTTACTTGGTCGCGTTTTGATCTGCTACTCACAAGCGATGAAGCGGACTCGTTTATCTCGCTACCAGGAGCAAGAGAGTTTTTCACAACACTATTTACCCACTTCCAATCTTTAGAGCCTAAGCTTGAGCAATTAAATTCACAGCAACAAGCAGATGCCCTTTCAGTTGAGTTAGACGCCCTCTATCATTCGATGATTAAGTATGTGAACACCAACTTTCGTGTTAAAAGTCCTTTGTATGAATACCAACAACAAGCAGCAAAAAATTTAAACCAGATCCAATTAACTTCTTTGCTCTTGCTGATCGTATGCGTCGTACTAGTCACATTCATACTCCACAAAGAGTCTGAATACCATCGACAACAGTCGCTAACAGACTCGTTAACTGGCATCGCAAACCGCTTAGCGTTGTTTAACGATCTGAAATGGAGAATTCACAACGACTACCCATTCCACCTGTTCTTGCTTGACCTGAATGGTTTCAAAGAAGTGAACGACCAACACGGCCATCAAGCAGGAGACAGGGTACTCAAAGCATTCGCTGAAAGGTTAAGTTGCTTAGATGCAATATGCTACCGTATAGGGGGAGATGAGTTTGCTGTGATAAGTGACAAAATCGATGAAAACGAAATCGCCTCTATTACCAATGACATTCACCACAAAATGCGAGCTTCAATCATAGTAACGGATGGGACCGCGATTCATATGAGTTCGAGTGTTGGCAGTGCGCATTTCCCGGAAGACGCAGAAGAGAGCAACGAACTCATGCTCATCGCTGACAGCCGAATGTACATAGAAAAGCACGCTTCTAGGAAGGTGGATGCTACCAACACCGTTGGTTAAAGCACTAGGTGAATTTGACGCGCATACTTTGCAGCACTTCTTGTTTGAGTCAAATGCGATAGCCCTAACTGAATACATCTTCTAAAAGACATAAAAAAGCCCCTCATAAAGAGGGGCAAAGTACCATCGCTTATAGTTATAATATTCTCTTAGTAACTGGTTAACCGAAGTCACCGTTTACATAACCTTTAGTGCGGTCATCTTTCGGTGTACTGAAGATCACCTGAGTATCGTTGTGCTCTACAAGCTCTCCCATTAAGAAAAACGCAGTACGGTCAGAAATACGGCGCGCTTGCTGCATTGAGTGAGTGACGATGACGATTGTGTAGTTTTTCTTTAACTCTTCCATTAGCTCTTCAATTTTATGAGTTGCTATTGGGTCAAGTGCTGAGGTGGGTTCATCCATTAGGATAACATCCGGTTCCATCGCTATCGTACGAGCGATACACAGACGTTGCTGCTGACCACCAGACAAACCAAATGCATGAGACTTAAGGCGATCTTTTACTTCATCCCATAATGCGGCACCACGCAACGAGCGCTCTACTACTTCGTCGATGTGTTTTTTATCTTTGATACCTTGAGCCCGTAGACCGTACGCAACATTCTCATAGATGCTCATTGGGAATGGGTTTGGCTTTTGGAAAACCATACCAACCTTGATACGCAGATCTGCAACATCAATGTTTCCGTAGATGTCGTCACCGTCCATATCTAGACGCCCCGTTATCTTCACACCTTCAATCAGGTCATTCATTCGGTTCAAGCAGCGCAATAACGTTGATTTACCACAGCCAGATGGACCGATCAAAGCGGTAACTTGGCGCTCTGGAACTGGAAGGTTAATTGACTTAAGTGCTTGGTTTTCGCCATAAAATAGATCTAGGTTTTCAATATTAAACTTGTTCATGTTCTTAGTCTCTTAATTCTATAATTCGTGTCTAACTGTGCTGAGTAGGCTTAATACGTAGCTTTGTTAAAGCGGCTAGCAATGAACTTAGTCGCCGTATTAATCAATAAGACCACTACAATCAGCACTGTTGCTGTACCGTACGCTTGATTCCACTCTTCAATAGTGAACAGCTCGGTTGTTAGCTTATATAGATGAACCGTCAGCGTGCGCCCTGAATCGAGTAACGAATCCGGAATTCGCGCAACCATACCCGCCGTTAAAAAAACTGGTGCTGATTCACCAATTACACGACCGATACTTAGAATGACCGAAGTTAAGATACCTGGCGTCGCACTAGGTAAGATAAGGCGCCAGATGGTGTAGATTTTTGAAGATCCTAGCGCATAAGAGCCTTCACGATAAGTTTGTGGTACTGCCATAAGCGCTTCTTCCGTGGTACGAATAATCACTGGCAGAATAAGGATACTTAGTGTTAGAGCACCCGATAGAATCGAGAAACCAAGGCCAAGAATCGCAACAAAGAAAGTCATACCGAATAGGCCAAAGATGATCGATGGTATACCGGCCAGTGACTCAGTACAAAAACGGATAACCTTAACCAAACGACTACCCACTTTAGCGTACTCGGTTAAGTAGATTGCCGTCATGATGCCAAGAGGTGCGGCAACAGCAATTGAGGCGATAACCATGTATATGGTCGACACAATCATTGGGAAGATGCCTTTTTCTTCTCCAGTCGCTGTATAGTTATCGGTAATGAATGCCCAATCTACATGCTTAAGACCATTCGATAAAATGTACCAAATAATCCAGAATAGAAATCCAACCGTTAGTGCGGCAGAGGCCCACACAAATGCATTTAAGATATTGTCTTTAGTCTGACGTGCCTTTTTCAGCTTTGCTGTATCCATTTGCGAGACCTTTGATTGGCTAGGTGATTGCGATAATTGAGACATGGTCATTACCTCGCTTTCTCGCGGTTAAGGTAAAGCAGAACCGCATTCAGAGACATAATAAACACCAGTAGAACAACACCTGTTGCGTAAAGTGCGTTCGCGTGGACACCACTTGCGTAAGACATTTCAATCGCAATGTTCGCCGTTAGAGTTCGGGCAGAATCAAGGATACCTTCAGGCATCGCTGGCGCATTACCCATTACCATGATGATGGCCATGGTTTCACCAAGGGCACGGCCGATACCCAAAATCACACCGGTCATAATACCGCTTCGAGCAGCAGGTACTAACAGTTTGAAGATAGTAAAGATTTTCGAAGCGCCTAGTGCTAACGAACCTTCCTTATATGTCCTTGGTACTGCGCGAATCGAAGTTTCAGATACCGTGATAACCGTTGGAAGAATCATCACACCCAGCACGATAATACCCGCTAGAATCGTGTTACCTGCCGGAACATTGAAGATATTTTGAATCAGAGGAACGATGATAACCAGACCGAAGAAGCCGTATACGACCGATGGGATACCCGCTAAAAGCTCTACCGCAGGGCGAATAATGTCTGCCACACGTTTTGGCGCGATTTCAGCAATGTAAATCGCAGTTAGAACGCCAACTGGCACACCAACTACAACCGCACCTAAGGTTGATACCACAGAGGCAACAATCATGGTAGCAACACCATAAAGCGCCGGCGGTAACCAATCTTGGCCGAAGACGATGCCTGAAACACCCACTTCTTGGAACGCTGGGATACTTTCTTTAACAATGAAGTAAGCGATAACCGCTAGAGAGACAATACCGATAACCGCACTGGTTAAAAATAGGCCGTGAAAGATACGTTCTTTCCAATCTACACGTTTTTGGGCACGCAGACCTGACTTATTTAGTTGAGTCACTTCAGTATTCATAAGCTTTTCACTATTTGCGATGGTCATATGAAAATCTCACAGTTCGAGCTGCAAAGCAGAGTCGAAATGGATTGAAAACGCTCAGCCCGAAAAGGTGGGCTGAGCAAAGTTAGTAAGTAGGGTTAACTGATATTAGTTAACTGAGATGTAGCCTTTATTGTCTACAAGCGTTTGTGCTTCAGCAGAAACCATCCAATCTAGGAACTTCTGAGCTTCAGCTGATGGCTTGCCTTCTTTGAAAAGAACAAGGAATGGACGTGCAACTTTGTAAGAACCGTTCTTAACGTTGTCAACGTTCGCTTCAACACCGTCGATTGAAAGCGCGTTTACAGACTGATCAACTGTACCTAGTGAGATGTAGCCGATAGCGTAAGGGTTTGAAGCAACCATAGTTTTTAGTGCACCGTTACCATTTGCAACTTGAGCACGTTGAGAGATTGCAGAAACCTTCTTACCAGAGATTTTCTTTTTAAGCTTCATGATGTCTTCGAAAGCACCACGAGTACCAGAAGCAGTATCTCGAGTGATCGCTACGATTGGCTTGTCTGCACCACCGACGTCTTTCCAGTTAGTGATGTCACCTTTATAAATCGCCGTGACTTGTTGAGCAGTTAGCTTGTCTAGACCATTTTTAGGGTTAACAACCACTGCGATACCGTCTAGTGCAACGGTTAATTCTTTAAGCGCAGGCTCTTTTTCAGAATCTTTCAGGTTACGTGAAGACATACCAAGGTCAGCACTGCCGTTTTTCGCTGCTTTAACACCAGCAGAAGAACCAGGGCCTTGAACTTCGATAAATACGTTGTTGTGTGTCTTCATATATGTTTCAGAGAAAACTTCCATCAGTGGAGTTACGCTGCTAGAGCCAACTGCAGAGATAGTTTCTTTAGCAGAAACTGAAGTCACTGCCATTGCGCCTAGAAGTGCGATTGCACCGATTACTGTCTTTTTCATCACAATTTCCTTAAGTGGCTTTATTGCCGTTGTGTTTCACTTGAACGCTGCCCACTTTAGGACTCGAATATGACAGTTGTGTTTCACTTCGTTGAAGCCTGTATGACAGATGATTTTTTCTTTTCCTTCATAGGAAGAGGTATACCACTTAGATATTTTTCGGCCAGTAACTCGCGATTGACAAATTATGTAACACAATTGATTGGTTTTTAACCTAATGAAAAGATTGATATATTTAGTTGCATAACGCCTGTTCAAAGTTTGAAAAAGCGCAAGATATTTCATCATTGATTTATGAACTAAAGGAATTAGAATCACTCTCATTATAACAATAATAAATCTATTAATATTTCATCGGAGAGGACTCAAAATGCGCCAGTTACTAAACGGCTTATCTATTAAGCTGCAGGTTGTCGTACCTGTAGTATTTACTTTGCTATTACTCATCATCGGTATCACATACAGCACTAACAGCTTGAAAACAGCTTTCAATCAGGTGACGACTTCCACCGAAAACGTGGTAGAGCACAAAGATAACCTGACCAAGATTATAGATAACACCTATGGCATGCGTATCAAGGCCATTTATAGCTTGTTCCGTGCTGAAGATGTCGCTCAGCTTCAATCAACTCTCATTGCTAAACAAAGCGATAATTTGCGTCTACTTGATTCACTACGTGAGGTCGAGGGGTTACAAAATGAAGTAAAACAAATGGAAGAAGCGATTGAAGGCTACGTGAGCTACTCAATCAACACCATGGTACCGCTACTCAACTCGAAACACGGCCAGATGAGCATATCTGCGGACTTTCAACGTCAGTACGATCAAGCATCTTCTCTGTACCGTGACAAAGGCAACCTAATGGTTAAAGCCATCGAAGCACTGTCCAACAAACTTAACGCCCTTGCGATGGCTGAAGTCAAATACAATGAGCAGGTTCACTCTGGTGTAATGATGAACTCTGTTATTGGTTTAGGCTTTGTCTTACTCGGTGCATTCGCAATTAGCTGGGCGTTAGCCGGTATTATCGTCACTCCAATTCGCAAGCTGCAAAACGCAATGCAAGAGCTTGCCCAAGGTAATCTAAAGGTGACTGTTGCCGAAGAAGGTAATAACGAAATCACGGCGTTATCTAAAGATTTCAATTCAACGGTAGCTCAACTCAAAATGACGGTTGACTCACTGGTTCGCATCAGTGTCGATGTGGCATCTGCATCAACTGAACTCGCCGCTGTAATGACCCAATCCAGTGCAAATTCTGACCAAGAAAAAAACGAGGTCGAGCAAGTTGCCTCTGCGATTAACCAGATGGAAAGTACCGCCTGTGAAGTAACGCAAAATGCCAACCTTGCAGATCAAGCCTCTAGTAATGCAGATAAACTTGCGCGTGAAAGCCTTGCTATCTTTGAACAAAACACTCGTGATAGCGCGAAAATGGCCGACCAACTAGCGCTAGCAGCAAGTGTCGTAAATTCACTAAAAGACCAATCAGAGCAGATTGGTAAAGTTATCGAAGTAATTGAAAGCATTTCAGAACAGACTAACCTGCTAGCATTGAACGCTGCTATTGAAGCGGCGCGTGCTGGTGAAAGCGGACGTGGTTTCGCGGTAGTTGCAGATGAAGTACGTATGCTCGCCGCAAGAACTCAAGAGTCGACCAAAGAAATTCAAACCATTATCGAAGAGTTACAAAGCCAATCAGGCAGCGCAAATGACAGTATGGACTCTAGCCTTGCGATGCTTTCTCAAAACCAACAGCAGGCTGCTAAAGTGAGTGAAGCTTTAAGTCACATCAGCGCTTCTATTTCAGAGCTAACAACGCTCAATGCACAAGTCGCGGTCGCTTCAGAAGAGCAAGGTCAGGTAACCTCAGACATTAATAAAAACCTTGGCAATATATACGAGTTAGTAAGCCAGAATGTAACGGGCATCACTCAGTCTGCTGCTGCAAGCCAAGAACTTTCAAATTTAGCAGAGAGCCAAAAACAGCAGCTTGGATTCTTTAAAGTGTAAATATCGCACTGTTCGAAAGAGGCTCTTCAAGAGCCTCTTTTCGTATCACTTTCTCGCATATTTAATGACAGACAACACGCTACCGAGCGGGTCACGAAATGAGGCAATTCGACCAATACGCTCTATATCCATTGGCTCCACGACCACTTGTGCACCATTTGCTATTGCTTTCTCTAGCGTCGTATCCACATCATCTACAGTCACATAGGCTTGCCAAAAGCTAGGTACACCGCGATCTTTTAAAGGCTGCGGCATAGTCAGAATGCCTGCAAATGGCTCTGAACTATTCTCATTCATGACCAAGGCATAACGCGACTGATTTCGCCCCGGCACTTCTTTTAATGTCCAGCCGAGCACGTTAGAATAAAACTCTAGAGATTGATCAAAATCAGTCGTCATTAGTTCACACCAGCTAAACAGGCCGTGGTCTTCAAATGGTTTATCCATTATTTTCTCCCAAAAGGTTCTCCACAAACTTGTTGAGCAATTCGTGAAGTTGTTGTTGTTGTTGACTATTAAAGTTGTGCAGTGCTTTGCCCAATACACCAAATGCGACGTGTTTCGAAGACTCAACCAACGCTACTGCTTCTTGTGTCGCGACAATCGAGTAGCTTCTCCCGTCAGTTTCAGACATAAGCCGACGGATCAGATCGCGCTTTTCCAACCCTTTAATCAGACTGGTCACCGAACCTCGATTTTTTAACAACCGTTGTGACAATTCGAGCGGAGTAATACGCTCTGCTTCAATAACTGTCATCAAGAATATCCATTGCTCACGGGTCAAATTAAGCCCACTTTGGCTAAATTGCGCTTCAAGCTCATTAGTCAGTACTCTTGAAGCTAAGCCTACCAATCCGCCTATCGTATCTGTTGGTTTCATAGTGCCACACTTTAGTTTGAATTTAAACTATATTATTAGATTTAATATCTAACCACAACACATTTGATAAGATAACACTTTTGAATAAGGGGGGGGGGGGAATAACGACAAAAGGCACGCAATGCGTACCTTTCGAAAGACTAGTCTAAAAAAAGTGCTTAAGACTCTTTGCCGAAGATATATTTATCCATCATGGTCACCATTCTACCTAGTTCTGGTTTGGTAATCGTATCGTTCGCCCCCAAAGCCAACGCTTTAGTCCGATTATCCTCACTCATAAGCGATGAAAACATCACAATCGGTACGGTTGAATAAGCTTCACTGTCACGTAGGCGTTTAACTAAGTGCATACCATCCATACGTGGCATTTCAACATCAGTGACCACACCATCAACGAACTCGCTAACCGGAAGCCCTTCTTTCTTGGCAACCTCGATTAGACTCATTAATTTATCATGAGCCTCCCCACCGTCTTTACAAGCAATGATATTGTAACCAGCAGAACTCAGGGTATCTTGAATCATAGAACGTATAAATGCAGAATCATCCACCACCATGATCGTTTTCGCATTTCGCTTAGTCACCATACGCTGATTTAGATCGACACTCTTGTCTAAAGTAACATCGTATTTTTCCATACTCAGCTCTGGGTTGATATCTGCGATAATCTTTTCGAAATCGAGAATCATGATCAGGTTGCCATCTTTACGTACTACAGCAACAACACAATCTTGCTCTCCCGCTTCCAAGAACTGGCTTGGTGATTCAACATCATTCCAAGAGATTCGATGAATACGGCTAATACTGTCAATCAAAAAACCATTGGTCATGTTGTTAAAGTCAGTGACAATCACAAACTTCTTATCTGTGTTTTTCGAAGTCGGAACACCTAACCAGCCAGCAAGATCGACCAACGGGGTCAAGATGTCACGTGATGAAAACACACCCACCATGTGAGGCTGTGCATTTGGGTAATCCGTTGTATCAGGTACTTGGATAACCTCTCTCACCTTAGCGACGTTGATACCGTAGTAGCACGTCTTTTTGCTGCCATCAGGCAGTTCCTTAACCAAATGAAACTCAATAATTTCAAGTTCATTGGTACCACTTTCCGTTAAAATCGTACTGGTTGATCCGCTCATAATTCTACTTTCTTAGTTTGATCACTTTATATTATCGTCATCAATTACAAATTCTTTTGCTCTTTTTATCTGTAATCCCGTGATTTGTAAATCAATTGCTCCGACACAGTTCAAACTTCTCCGCATAGATGCCCAAACCAGTGACAAATTAATCAATTGAGTCCCAATATGAAGGCAAAGTCAAATCCCATCGCATTCGCTCTGGCTCAGAATAGATCGCTTTACCTTGATTACCTGTTACGATCGGGATTGGTTTGTTGTGTCCATGTTCAATAATCTGATTCACTAACTTGGCTGCTTGCTCTCCTTGGCTATAGCCAAATAACACTACACCGCCCATTGCTTTGTTTTTGCCCACAGCGAAATCCCAAAAGGCAAAAATCGGTAGCTCAGAGTGCTGATTGGTCCAATTAATCACTTGCTCTGCGGGAACATTATTACCTTGTGCATCAACAAGCGTTTGATATAGTCCAACGATGATCACCGTGAACTCATCCTGCTTAGCCCCAAGAACTTGACCCTGCCACTCTTCTTGGGTGGTAATCGCCTGGCTATCGACCTCAATGCCGAGGTTGTCTCTTATCAAGGTATATTGCTTGTCGATGTAGCTTTTGGCTATCTGAGAAGTCACTCCTGAATCAAACAGAATCTTTACTTTAAAGTTCTGAACATCAAATAGTTTGTCTAGCTCCCCTAACGATTTGGTAAACAAAGGGCGCTCTAATACCCCTGTTACTTTGGCCTGACCACGATATTTTGACAGTAACTTTCTCGGGTTGGAATTTATGCCTAAGAACACAATTGAAATCGGCTCATTAAATAGCTTCGGCAACATAAAGGATAATGCATTATCATCACCTAAGATGACAATGTTGGGCTGATACTCTTGGTATTTTACATACGCTTGGTCTGCTTTTTCTGCGTAGTCAGCCTTAGGAACACGTTTGGTATCCATCTGAAAAGTGTCGAACTCAACGGTGTCGATCAGTGTCGAGGTTATCCCTTCAACATAGCTCTGATCCCAAGGATACTCGGAGTGATAGCTCTCAATCAGTAAAACTTTTGTAGCAAATGCTGGGGACGAAAAAATAAGGCAAAGCAATATCCATCGCATCAGTCTTTCCTCTCGCTTTTCTTTTAGTGTAGTTGCCTTAGCTAAACTCTCCACTCGCTTTCCGCATCAAACAACATTTGAACGTCTATACTCAAAAATAAACTTTCGAATTAATGCCATGACTCGTAGTAAAGACATAGAAGATAGCCAAAACAGTCCTTTATACAGCCGGATCGGGCGGCGAATCATTCTTATCATGGTTTTACTTAGCGGCTTAATTACTGTTTTTACCACGTTACTGCAATTATCGTGGGACTACAGGAAAGAGTTCGATACCGTTAAACAGCGTCAATTTGAGATACGCGATATACACGCTCCAATCATTGCCTCTTCAGTTTGGGACTTTGACCTTTTAATTCTTCAGCAAGAGATTGATGGCTTGGTGAACTTGCCGAGAGTGGACTATCTCAGAGTCGAAAGTGGCGGCTACACTTTTGAAGCTGGCACAGAAGTCATCGAAAACGCAATCACCAAAAAGTATCCTTTGATATACAAGCATCCAAATACTTCGCGCGTTGAGGAAATCGGTCATATTTACGTTCAGTCTGATGCACAAGAGATCTACGATTACTTGATTTGGCAGGCGGTATACACCCTACTCCTCAATGCAGGAAAAACATTACTTGTTTGTTATTTGGTGCTGATGGTTTTTCATCGCAGCGTTAATCAAAGGATTTTCTCAATTGCACAGTATCTAAGAAGATACAACCCTCGTCACCCGGCTGAACCTTTGGTCCTTGAGCACCAAGCGTGGGTATCAGAAAAAGATGACGAGCTTGACTGGTTAGCTGAAGAAGCCAACAAGATCACCAATAATGTCACTCGACTTTACGACAGCATTAAACAAGAACAAGAGCGCCTAAAGGAGTTTGCTCATGTTTCGTCTGACTGGTTGTGGGAAACCGATCAATTGGGTCACCTTGTCTATTGCTCCGACAGTATGAGAGATGCTTTTGAAATTGATAGTCTTGGTAAACCTCTGGTTAGTCAGATACCTGCACTGAAACATTGCTCTTCACTGCACGAAAAGCTGCTACAGAGAAGTAGCTTCTCGATGTGTGAAGAGACGATTACCTTAAATTGCATAACTCAATTCCTGCTATTTCAAGCAAAAGCTCGCTATGAAAGCGATCATTTCGTTGGCTTTCGCGGAACAGCAATAAACATCACCGAGCTCAAACTGACCCAAATAGAACTTGAAGAGCTTAACCAGAACTTAGAACACACGGTGGCCACACGTACCTTAGATTTAAAACAAAGCATGGAGCAATTGAGGCATACCCAAGAACAACTGGTCGAATCAGAAAAGCTCGCCGCTCTTGGAGGGCTAGTCGCTGGTGTTGCCCATGAAGTCAATACTCCGTTGGGAATCGCAGTCACTGCTACCTCGGTGATTCGTGACATCACCCAAGAAGCTAACCAAGCCTTCACCAATCAAACCCTAACAACCGATCAATTTAAATCGATCATGGAAAGAATGTCAGACAGCAGCACTATGCTCGAACACAATCTCAATAGAGCAGCGAAATTGATTAGAGACTTCAAACAAACCGCTGTCGATCAAGTGTCTGAAAGTCGTAGCCATTTTCAGGTGTATCAAGTGTTAGATGCCCTCATCGCTAGCTTACATCCTGAAACGCGAAAAGTGCCTGTGGTTCCTGAACTGAAAGGCGATACCGAGTTGGCGATGAATAGCCTCCCAGGAGTGCTCACTCAAGTAATCTCAAACCTTATTATGAACAGTATTAATCACGCGTTCAATGAACAGACCACACCAAGTATTTCGATCCAGTTCCACCAAGAAGAGGACATGATGATGATTGAATACTGCGACAACGGGAGTGGTATAGAGGCGTCTTTACATCAGAAAATTTTTGAACCTTTCTTTACGACCAAACGTGGTAAAGGAGGGTCTGGCTTGGGATTAAATTTAGTCTTTAATCTAGTGAAACAGAAACTTATGGGAGAACTTAGCTTTAACTCTGAACCTGGCAAAGGGGTTCGATTCGAGCTAAAACTACCAATAAATTTGCCAACAAATGATGTTCCTGACCACCATTGAGATTACACCATTTAATCAGGCAAGGAGTTGCGTATTTCGATGAACTCTTCCCAATGGCCAATGAGCAAATCAACAAGCTGCGGCTGAAAATGTGCCCCTTTTTGCTTCAGTATCTCGGCGCGAATGTCCTCATCGCTCCACGGTTCTTTATAACTTCTCTTAGCACCAAGTGCGTCAAAAACATCGGCTAGTGCGGCAATACGTCCGCTAATGGGGATATCTTCGCCTTTAAGCCCGTTGGGGTAACCTGAGCCATCCCACTTTTCATGGTGATAAGCAGCAATCTCTTTTGCCATGACAATTAAGCGGCGTTTGGAGCGGCTCAATATCTCAACACCATAATCGACATGCTTCTTCATAATCTCCCACTCTTCTGCATCGAGTTTCCCGGGCTTATGAAGAATGGAATCAGGAACAGCTACTTTACCCACATCATGCAGTGGAGAAGCGTGTTTAAGCATCCCGGCTTCATGTTCATTTAGACCATACAGCAAGGCTAGTTTTTCACAGATTAAAGAAACCCGTTGAACATGCGCGCCGGTTTCTCGGCTTCTTGCCTCTACCGCGTTAGCCAAGTTGTACACCAACTCTTTCGACGTTTCCTTTATATCCAGTAGCAAGCTCAAGTTCTCAAAGGTCAAACCGATATTCTGCATATAGATTTCGAGCAGTTGAACATCTAACTCGGACAAATCTTTATGGAAGTTCACATACAATAAGCTATCAACACCCTGATCGTCGCTAGTATATAGGATAAACGCGTCACCGAAATGTTGCGAATGTCCTTGGTCCAATACCTGCAGACATCGCTCAGCGACATCATCCGGTAACTTGTTAAATGCACATTCGCTGTAACAATCTACATAATCGCCCGTAGCCGCCAACGTAAGAGCGCGTGTGACCTCTCCATTCGGACGCGGTTTAACAACACAATAAAAGGCTGACTTTTCAAGCTGAAGTAACGAGGTGAGTTGCTCCAAAACCGAGGCAGCGTAAGCTTGTAACGTTGTGGTATTTTGAACTTTCGCCGAGGACTCGATGACTTTTTTGAGACCCGACTTCTGCTGATTAATCAGACACAAATCACGGTATGAGCGAAGCATCGAATAAAGCAGGGTTTTAAGCTTCTGGGTCGTCAATTCGGTTTTTTCTTTATAGTCATCAATTTCGTATTCACGGATAACAATATCTTCTGGAGCCTGCCCTGCTTGCCCAGTGCGCAAAACAACTCGCATCAAGCTGTTACCTAAATCTTCACGAATGTATTTCACTAACTCTAACCCTGCATGCTCTGTTTCCATCACCACATCAACCAGTGCTAAAGCTATATCGTTATGCTGTTGACAAATAATCTTGGCTTCTTGCGCAGAGTACGCTGAGATTAGGTTGAGTTGACGACCTTCGAACGAAAAGCCAGACAATGCCAAACGAGTCACTTGATGCATTTGAACATCATCATCCACCAACAATACTAGCCACGGTTCAGAGGGAATAGTCTCATTGGCCGGGTTATCCTCCGGACTTTCTTGCTGTCTTTTGTCGGCAAACAACTCCATGTAGTACCTAATATAGCAAATGAGTTCATTCTTTAGGTTTAGCACAAATTTGCAAATACTTACTACTTACACACTAAGCAAATGACTATTCCACTGCTCAGTATAGTGGAACTAAATAGGTGAGTTAGCTAAGCTGAGTAACCGTAGATCGCTTAACTAAGGTCGGCTCTAGCTGCACCACTTGGGTATCTGTACTGCTGCCATCCAGCTTCTTGAGTAAAGCTTCTACTGCTGCTTTCCCTAAACGGTACTTGGGCTGATGTATCGTAGATAAAGATGGGCTCATAAATTTTGCAATGTGGATGTCATCATAACCAATGATGGAGAGATCTTGGGGGATACGAATACCTTGTTCGTTAGCTGCGTTGATCACCCCCATCGCCATCATGTCATTGCATACAAAGATCGCACTGGGTAGTGGTCCTTTCGCCACCATTTTGTTAAAGGCATCATAGCCACCTTCACACTCGAAGTCCGACTCTATGATCCAATTAGCTTTAAACACAAGTCCGGCCTCGTTCAGAGCCCGTTTATATCCTTCATAACGCATTTGAGCTTGGTGTTTGACCAATGGACCAGTGATACAACCAATCTGTTTATGACCAGACTCGATTAAATGCTTCGCCGCTAGATAACCACCGCGCAATGAGTTGTCTTGAATCTTGTCACTGGTAAACAGCATCGGCCCCCAATCCATAACAACGACTGGAATGTCTTGGTATTGCTCAAAGACTTCTAAACGCTCACCTTCGAGTGAAGAGCACATCAAGATCAAGCCATCGACACGTTTTTGCAGCAAGGTATTGATCGACTCACGCATCCGTTCGTGATCGCCCTCTGTATTACACAGGATCAGGCTATAACCTTGTTGATAGCAACTGCGCTCCACCCCTTTTACCACTTCACCGAAAAACGGGTTAGTCGAGGTGGTCACCAGCATGCCGATGGTTTTAGTTCGATTGACTTTAAGGCTGCGAGCTAATGCAGACGGGCGGTAGTTTAACTCACGGGCGGCATTATTGACGCGCTCAGAGATTTCTTCACTGACGAAACGAGATTTATTGATGACATGGCTCACCGTAGAGGTCGATACACCCGCAACTCTTGCGATATCTTTCATTGTCGCCATGTCATTCTCTCCTTGCTTGTGGCTAGACGTTAGCTTTGCTCTGCTAAGAAGGCATCGACTTCTTCTCGCGACGGGATGGATGTCTGAGCACCAAAACGCGTCACAGAGATAGCCGCTGCTGCATGAGCAAATTTGATCGCTGATTCTAAAGGTAAATCTTCTAGCAGACCAGTGACCAATGCCCCATTAAAGGTATCTCCTGCTGCGGTTGTGTCTGTGGCATCAACCTTAAAGCCAGGAATTAACTCTCCGCGGCCATTTTGACTCAGCCATACCCCTTTCGCGCCAAGGGTAATCATGACGATTTCGATCCCTTTACGATGCAGTTCGTTCGCCGCTTCTTGCGCACTATCGTTATCCGTCACGGTAATCCCAGTAAGCACTTCCGCTTCTGTTTCATTTGGCGTAATAACATCGACACAGGCGAGCAGTTCATCCGAAAGTGGACGAGCCGGTGCAGGGTTTAAAATCACATTGGTACGCGATTCTTTGGCCACTTTGGCCGCTTTTTCTATACCACAAATCGGCGTTTCTAATTGCGTCAGCAGGTACTTTGCCGAACGAATCTGCTCTAAATCTGACTCAATCGCATCAGCGGTCAGTTTTGCATTCGCTTCTGCAGAAATACAGATGCTGTTTTCACCGCTATCGGCAACCTGAATCATTGCAATACCGGTTGGGCAGTTTGGCTCCATTTTAACGCCGGCAATGTTGATGTTATCCATCTTGAAGTTTTCGCGAATGTTGATACCAAACGCATCATCACCGACACAAGCAATGAAGCCGATATCCGCATTTAATCTTGCAGCCGCTACGGCTTGGTTTGCCCCTTTACCACCAGGAATAACTTGATAGCTTCGACCATGTAACGTCTCGCCAGGGCGAGGGAAAGAAGGCACTTGAAGAACATGGTCAGCGTTAACACTACCTAAAACCACTAACTTATTCATAAGGTAATCCTCGGCTCGCTAGAGCCACTTATATGTGAACAGGAGTAATAGCGATGGACTCTGTAAAAAAGCGCATGGCTATTCGCCCTTCTCCCCTAGACGACAGACATAAACGGGGAGAAGGACAAAATTGGCTAACTCACTACTTAGTGATAACTTTCAGCGGTACCGGGATGTACTCTTCTACTTGAGAACCTTTCAGTACTTTGTCAGCAGTTTCGATACCAAGTGCGCCGATAAGATCTGGCTGCTGAGCGATAGTTGCAGATAGCTTGCCGCGGTTAACCGCTGCGATGCCGTCATCTGTGCCATCGAAGCCAACGATCATCACATCTTTACCCGATGCTTGAACTGCGCGCAGAGCACCTAGAGCCATCTCATCATTCTGAGCAAATACCGCTTGCACATCTGGGTTAGCCGCTAGCAGGTTTTCCATTACGTTAAGACCTTTAGTACGGTCGAAGTCCGCAGGTTGGCTCGCAAGAACGTCCATTTCACTGCCTTTAACCGCATTCATAAAGCCTTCACCACGCTCGCGTGCCGCAGAAGTACCCGCAATGCCTTCCAGTTGAATAACTTTCGCTTTCATACCCACTTTTTCAACGATGTAGTTACCCGCCATTTCGCCGCCAACAACGTTGTCAGAAGCAATGTGGCTCACCACTTCACCACGGCTCGCACCACGGTCTAGCGTCAATACTGGGATGTTAGAACGGTTTGCCATACGAATCGCATTTGACACTGCGTCTGAATCCGTTGGGTTGATTAGAATCGCCTTAACGCCACGGATAGTCAGGTCTTCAATGTTTGACAGCTCTTTGCTTGGGTCATTTTGCGAATCTAGTACGATTAGGTCATAACCTAACTCTTTTGCCTTTGCTTCAGCACCATCTTTCATCGTAACGAAGAAAGGGTTGTTCAGCGTAGACAGTACGATTGCCATCGTGTCCTGAGCTTGCGCTGAAACAGAAACGGTTGACGAAAGTAGTGCAGCAGAGATAAGAGTCGTTAGTTTTTTCATTTTCTCAGTCCTTGTGTAGGGTGAGCCAAGACACGTCACTTGGCTCGATTTAGTTATGATTTACTTGTTTTTGTTGTCTACCAGTACCGCAAGTAGAATTACCACTGCTTTCGCGATCATTTGGTAGTAGGAGGAAACATCGAGTAGGTTTAGAGCATTGTTCAAGAAGCCGATGATCAACGCACCGATCAGAGTACCCATAATACGGCCTTTACCACCCATTAAGCTGGTACCACCAAGTACTACCGCTGCAATCGCATCTAGCTCGTAGCCCATACCCGCGGTTGGCTGTGCTGAAGAAAGGCGTGATGTCACGATGATACCTGCCAATGCAGCGAGAAGACCACAGATCGCGTAGACACCGATTTTCACACGGTCAACGTTAATACCAGATAGTCGCGTGGCAGATTCGTTACCACCTAGAGCGTATACGTATCGGCCAAAACGGGTGTGGTTGAGTAAATACCATACGGCAGCAAAGACAAACACCATCAGCCAGACTGGAACTGGAATGCCTAGAGCGTAGCCAGTTCCAAACCATGCAAATGCATCGGCGGTATCTGTAAAACCCGTTGAGATTGGTCGACCGTCGGTGTAAACCATGGTTACACCGCGTAGAAGCGTCATGGTAACCAAAGTCGCTATAAAGGCCTGAACCTTACCCTTGGCGATAATAATGCCGCTAATTGCACCTAGAGCAGCACCCGCAAGTAAAGCAGTTGGCACCGCGACAAGCACTGGCACTTCCATTGCAATCAAACTTGCAGCAAATGCGCCACACAGCGCCAACACTGAGCCAACACTAAGATCGATACCTGCGGTCAAGATAACCAGTGTCATACCGACTGCAATGATCGCGTTAACCGACGTCTGGCGCAGAATGTTGAGTATGTTATCGACCGTAAAAAAGTTGGGATTCAAGAATGACACGACAACAATCAGGAACAAGAGTGCTATCAGTGATTTTTGTTCAATCAACCACTCTTTGCTAAACAGTTTCTTGCTGTGTATTTCCGTTGGTTTGCTCATGGTATTAGTACTCATGCTGCTTCCTCATTAATCTTTTTGCCTACGGCACAGGCGAGTAGTTTTTCTTGATCGGCGTCTTTTGCATCAAACTCGCCGCTGATTCGACCTTCATGCATAACGAGGATGCGGTCGCTCATGCCTAACACTTCTGGCATTTCCGATGAGACAAGAATGATACTCATGCCATCGGCTTTAAATTTGTTTATCAGTTGATATATCTCTTTTTTCGCACCGACATCGACGCCACGAGTCGGCTCGTCTAAAATCAGCACTTTTGGTTTGGTCATTAGCCCTTTAGCAATCGCAACTTTTTGCTGATTACCACCGGATAGATTGCCAATAATTTGGTCACGGGTTGGTGTTTTGATGTTGAATAGCTTGATAAAGTCTTCAACGGCTACCACTTCTTCACCATGCTGAATACGTCCACCTTTGGTCAGCTTATCGAGCGCGCACAGAGACATATTCTCTTTGACCGAAAGCCCCAGCACTAAGCCATCTCCTTTACGGTCTTCAGATATATAAGCAATACCATTGGCGAGCCCATCTTGCGGGCTGACTGGGTTAATGGTTTTGCTATCGAGATTAATCACGCCCCGCTCACTAGGTAGCGCGCCGTAGATCACCTTCATTAGTTCAGTACGACCTGCGCCCATCAAACCTGATACACCCAGAATCTCGCCGCGTTTAAGAGTAAAGCTGACGTCTTGAACACCAGAACCTGTCAGGCCAATGACTTCTAGGCAGGTTTCACCATGGCGAGCGTCAATGCGTGGATACTGCTCATCAAGCTTGCGACCCACCATCATCTCGATAAGGCCATCTTCATCGGTATCTGAAACTAAGCATTCACCAATAAACTTTCCGTCACGAAGCACGGTAATGTCATCGCAAACTTCAAAGATTTCTTTAAGACGGTGAGAGATGTAAACAATGCCACAGCCTTGCTCACGAAGCTCATTGATCACTGTAAACAAAGATTCGGTTTCGGTATCCGTTAAGGCATCGGTCGGCTCATCCATAATGATGACCTTAGATTCAAATGACAGCGCTTTAGCGATTTCTACCATTTGTTGCTCACCTAGGCTTAGGTCACCCAGCAAAGTCTTAGAACTGTGTTTGACGTTCAAGCGTGCCAGTAACTTGTCCGCTTCATCGTACATCTTGCCCCACTGAATACCGACGAATGCACTAGTAAATTCGCGGCCTAGAAAGATGTTCTCGGCGATGGTTAGCTCAGGAATAAGGTTCAGCTCTTGGTGAATGATGCTTATCCCAGCCTCTTGTGATTCTCTTGGACCTTTGAAGGCCGCAGCTTCAGCTTGGTAATGAATAGTCCCGCTGTCTTTGGTGTAAATACCCGTCAGAACTTTCATTAACGTCGACTTGCCTGCACCGTTCTCACCCATCAGCGCCATTACGCGTCCTGGATACACATTGAGGCTCGCTTTATCCAAAGCTTTAACACCAGGAAATGCCTTCTCAATCGAGCTTAGTTGAAGAATGGCTTGAGTCATAATTCTTCCCTACTGTCCTGCGGCTTAAAAAACCACACCTGCTTGAAATATAACGTTCGCATAAGGTGTACATTCACCAGTGCGCACGACGGCTCGGCTCTGTTCGGTTCTCGCTTTAAATTCTTCATGCGAAATGTAAGTCACCGAAATTTGCTTACCACTTAGCTCACTTTCTGTTGCCAGCTCTTTAACCAGCGCCTCATGATGAGCGGGGCTCACCTTGGCAAACTCCTCCGCGATTATGACACCTTCGATCTGAGATTCAGTCAAAAGCACTCGCACTGTCTCTAGAAATGAAGGAACACCATGTGTCAGTGCTAAATCAATGCGTTGCACCTCATCAGGGATAGGTAAACCCGCATCGCAAATAGTGATTTCATCGGTATGGCCCAATGTCGCCACCAAATACGAAAGTTCTGAATTTATTAGGGTACTTTTCTTCATCTCATCGACCTTCCAATAATACGTTTATCGTACGGCGAGTCTTTATTTCTCTATTTAGTTAGTTATTGAGAAAACACTCATCGAAACGTTTCGATAGCATAATAGTCCGTCACTTTAGAATTTCGAGACTCGATTTTATAGAGTGTGAAATTGATCCGTTTTGCTAGTGACTATTCTCTTTTCAAAGTGATTCAGATCACCCATCGAAACGTTTCGATACGCCATGTCCTATACTATTTTAAGAGCCAATGACAAATTGCATGCCCAGTTTAGGTATAGTGTGAGCCTGGATAATATGTGGAATTTAATATGAGAAAGATCGCTTTTTCTTTCGTTGCTCTTATAACGCTTAGTGCCTGCCAAACTGAGGTAGGAACTCAAACTTGGTGTGACGAGATGACTGACAAACCCAAAAGTGAGTGGAACGCTCAGGGCGCGGTAGACTACGCTAGGCACTGTGTACTGCAAGATGCTGTAGGCAGTGAATCGTGGTGCAATGACTTAGAAGATAAGCCAAAGGCTGATTGGAGCGCTAACGACGCAACTGGTTACGCCAAGCATTGTGTATTCTAAACACCACTTAGCGAGCATTTGCTACAAAACAGATGCTCGCCCCTCAAGATCAATTCTATTTTCAAGTGTGATTGTAAATTTCGTGCCTTCACCTAGCGCGCTTTCCAGTTCAATGCTTGCCCGTAGTTTTTGGGTGCATATATTGTAAACCATATGCATCCCTAGTCCTGTTCCTCCTCGTGCTCTTAGTGTGGTGAAAAAAGGCTGAAAAATCTTAGATTGGTCTTCTTCACTAATCCCTCTACCGTTGTCTTCGACTTTGATCGTTGTGTGTGTTTTATCTTGTCTAGCAATTAGCTTTACCTCCCGGCTCAGAGACTGAGACTCCGTAAATGCATGAAGAGCACAGTTGGTCATAAGCTCTTCAAGCACACAGGCTAACGATATGGGTGCTACGTATACTCTTAACTTTTCATCACAATCGATTTGCGCGGACACTTGATGCTCCTTGAATAACTCTTCTGTATGAGTGACAACGTCTTTAAATAACTGTGTTAACTCAACCAACTGAGGCTCTTCTACCGTCATTTTTTGATCAATATTTTTTAGCTTACTGACTAACTCCACTGAGCGGTTGATATTCGAAATTAGCATTTCCATGCATTGATTAGCGATGGATAAGAATTCATTAAGATCATCTTGAGAAATGGTCTTATCTCTAAAACTTGTTTGAATCGAAGACAAACGTTCATTTAATATGGACAAACTCGTGACGGATACGCCTAATGGAGTATTTAGCTCATGTGCAACGCCGACAACCATTCCACTTAACGCAGACATTTTTTCTGCTTCCATTAACTGGTCTTGAGTACGTTTGAAGCGCTCAATCAAAGTATATAGTGAATGTGTGTCTTCCTTTGAAGTCTGCTTTTGTAATTGCCCTTCGACATCATCTATCAATGAACGAAGCCCACTAATCATCGTTTTAAGTGAGTTAGACATGATGTCTCTATCACTACTTGGGGTGATATCCAAGTTTTCAAGATTCCCTTTGGCAACTTGGTGTAGTACATCAATGTTGCTTTCTAGTCGATCGAGCAGTTTATTGAACGCAATCGCCACATCCCCTGCTTCTGTGCCAAATTCTATAGGCACGCGACGAGAGTAATCTCCATATTGGCTGATTTGTTCGATGGTGCTTACCGTATCAAGCCAACTCATCCTCACACCATGTTCGCTAACATTAAGACCCATTGCTTCTTCTTGCTCTGTGACTCTATCTAAACTCATTTTTCTCAACACTAGAAATATCGCGATAGCGTTTAGGGCAGACCAAGTAATGACCATTGCCAAGCCTACCATTTGGATGGCAATCTGAGCGCCTATTTCGTTTGGGAGTAACCATCCTACTTTAAGTCCGGTGTATAAGGTTCCGACAATCCCACAAAAAAGATGAACAGGGATAGCACCAACCGGATCATCGACCTTAGCTTTAATCAATACACGGTCACCTAAAATGATACAGGAAGAAGCAAACACGCCTAACAACAGTAAATCGACCATTCCCATGATATCTGCACCAGCGGTGACGATCACCAAGCCCCCCAGAACACTATTAAGTACAACAAACACAGGAACATGACGGTGATGATGTAACCAGAACAAAGTAGTACACCCCGCGATAGCACCGCATACCAGCGTATTAAATAGTACTTTCGGAACTCGTTGATCGAATGTATATAAACTTCCACCATTAAACCCTAACCAAGCAAATAGCATCAGAAATACACCCAAGGTGACCAAGGTATGACTATAGGAAGGGATCTCTCTCACCGACTTTTTGTCGAAACGCCCCTTCCTTGGCCCAACAATGATTGTTCCAACTAGGCCAATCATTCCTCCAACCACATGCACCGTTGTGCCACCAGCGAAGTCATAAAAACCACTGGAGTTTAACCACGAGCTTGGATTCCAAGTCCAAAAGGCGACGATGGGATAGGTAATCAACGCAATGATCAATGAGGTGTAAATGTAGCCTTTGTAACTCATACGCTCTGCAACACAGCCAGATACAATCGTCGCAGCAGTGGTCACAAACATCACGTTAAAAAGGATTTTTGGCAGAAACTCCGGCGCCATAGAAATTGTAGAAAAAGAGAACAGACTTTCGCCCTGACTAAGGTGAAACCCAAATACTACGTAAGCCACCGTCACAACGATAAAGTCAGCGAGATTTTTCATCGCGACATTAACTGAGTTTTTAGCGCGTACACTGCCAGTCTCGATCAGAGTAAACCCTGCCTGCATAAACAAGGCAATACAGGTACACCCTAGCAACCAGAGCAATGAAATAAGCTCTTTGTCTGCCATTCCACACCTAATGGTTATACACTTACTCAACTAAGCGTAGTTTAGGCTCTTTAGACCATCCAAATATGGTGGGAAATTTGTGTTTATAGATGAAATTTTTCAATAAAAAAGGCCAAGCATTGTCGCTTGGCCTGGCAAGGAAAATTAACTTTTAGCGCGATTAAACCCGCTCTTCCAACGCAATGTTATTGTTTGCCCACAGTAGTGCTTGTAATCGGTTTTTAGCGTTAATTTTCTTAAAGATGTTATGCAAGTGCGTTTTGACCGTATTTTCACTAACAAACAATTCTTCCGCAATTTGAATATTAGATGCTCCATGCCCTAGCAAGCGCATGATCTCTTTCTCTCGTTTGGTTAAATTGGCATAGGCTTGAGACGTGGTCACTGTATTCGCGCAGCGGAAGTGTTCGATATAGTCTTGAGCAACTTTGCGCGATAACCACATCTCATCGTTCATGATCTTTTCCATCCCCTTGAGCAGCAAGGATACTTCATCATCAACATAGAAAACACCGACCAAATTGCGCCACTTAAACAAATGGCTTGAAGGCGCTTCATTTGGGCAATTGAATACGATTTCTTTGACTGCGTATTGACTGACTATTTTCGCTTGGTTGTACGCCTCAAACTTACTTTCATCAAGATAGTGGTAATCGATAAGAACAAGATTGCCAAGTAATGAGCTACCCTCTTCAACTTCTTCTAAAGCATCAGATGTAACCATGGTTACTTGAAGTGAGAGTCCTTTTTCCAAAGAATCTTTCAGCAGTTTTGACTGCATCGTTACATCAGAAATAAGCGTAATTTTGTAGATATCATTATTCATCATGGCGATCCCTAAACGACTTACCGATGACTTAAAACTATCGTTTAGAAAGAATTAGTCAACACAGCAATCTACTCATTCAAGAGTTATTCAGCAAAAACACACCATAATTTCAATGAATTGATAGGGCATTCTCATTTGTAAGAATAATCTTAATTGAATATGCGCATGGGGAATATTGAATAACGTCGCACTAAAAGTACTAGTAGCAGGTAGAAAAGGCTCAACAGGTTATTATAGCCCCCTCCACTGTCTCCACTAGGGGAGGGGGAAACAGTGGTAATTGGTGAGTTAGTCACCAAGCTCCTTACACCATTAGTTGTGACGACATAAGCTTTCGGGATTTCGAGGCCATTAATCACACGTGCTATCCATGCTTGATAGTCGTGAACATCAGTAAAAACAGAGGTTACCACACTACTCGTGTCTCCACATGATGAAGGACCAAAGCTCGTAATCCCAACTTGTATGTATTGAGAGCCATTAAACCAATACACTGGCCCACCAGAATCGCCACTACAGGTAGAGTTTCGATAACTACCGCTAATTGGTCCACTAAAACAAAGATGGCTTGAGGTCAGTTTGCTTCCGTATTCCGCTTGGCAAGCTGAGGTTGTCATGTAGGTTAGCGTCGTTTCTAGTAAGTTAGTCCCACCAGAAACATTTCCTTCAATTAAGCCGTGCCCAATCGCCTTATAGGTATCACTGACTGAAAAAGTATTGTTAATAGTCGTGTTTATCAGTGAGGTATAGTCGGAGACTGCCAACGGTGTTTCTAACTTGATGATGGCAATGTCATCGGGCCAAAGCTCTGCTGATGAATCAATATAAGTATCTGGGTAGTAAAACTCTAAAGCTTTGGCTTGCTGATTAGAGAGAAAATTACTTTCATCATCTAACTGAGGTGCAACAACGGTGTTAAGCATCAGATTATCATCACCGTAAATGCAGTGCGCAGCGGTAAGAACATATTGCGAATTGATCATCGTTGCGCCGCAATAAGATGACGAACTATAGACATTGCCATTGCGGAAAAACAGGCTTGCAAATGAGGGGTAATTGACAATGTTGGCATCACTACCGTTGACAATATAGGGTGTAACTTCAACGGCATAACAGAGTTTAGTAAGCAGTAGTAAGCAAAGTAACCGAACTGACGCTTTCATACATTCTTCCTACATCGTAATCACTCTTTAAGTTTAGATTACGATGTAGAAAGTGCGTCATTTCATAGAGATATTATTGATTGCGTCTCCAACCAACAAAACCTAATAGGGTTAGAAAGGCGAAACCTAGAGAGCCGCCGCCTCCACCACCAGCACTAGTCTGAACAGTAGTGTCAACAAATGAACGGCTACCGTTGGTGGCAGTTGAAACATAGTACTTTGGTGATTGGCCACCAGAAATCACACTATTAATCCAACCATTGTAATCATAAGTTTCCGTAAAAACTGATGTTGCTGGCTGTGCTGGGTCTCCACACTTTGTCGGTCCGTAACTTGTTATTCCTATTTGGACATACTTACTACCGTCCCACGTATAAACAGGTCCTCCAGAATCACCGTTACAGGTAGAATTCTTATAAGAACCACTTTGCGCACCATCAAAGCAAAGCTGCTTGTCAGTGGTGCCACATACAGACTTATTCTTTAACTCTAAACTTGTCTCCAACAAAACCCCGCTAGAAGAGACGTTGCCCTCAATTAAACCATGTCCAATGGCTTTAAATGAGTTGGAACCATTGTTCTGGGCATAAGTGTCGTTTTCTGTTGTATTCAACAAATACTGATAATCAGAAATATTGAGTGGTGTCTCTAGCTTAATAATTGCTATGTCGTTTGGTAAACCTTGGGCAGTAGAGTCAACATAATCGTCAGGGAAATAAAACTCTTTTGCGCGAGCAGATTGGTAACTGCCATTTGGGTATTGAGACAGGTCTGTTAACTGAGGAACAACCCAAGTATGTAAATTCTGGTTGTTATCTTGATAAATACAGTGAGCTGCAGTAAGAATATACTGTGAATTAATCACCGTTGCACCACAGTAGTTCCCGTATTGGCTTCCATTATTAAAGTACAAACTAGCGAACGAAGGAAAGCTACTTACATTGGCAGGTGATCCGTTAACTATATATGGGTTAACATCCAAGCTATAAGCACTCGCTGCCCAAAGGCAAGAAAGTACCACTGAAATCTTTCTCATAATAAATCCTATTCATCAAATCCATGTAATTGTACAGAATTATACAAACAAAAAAACCTCTCCAGAGAGAGGTTTTAACACACATAAATATATTATGTCATACCATATTTAGCCACGGTAATAACGCTGTGGAACAAATGGCATTTTTTCAATAGTCATAGGTAGTTTTTTACCACGCACGTCAGCAAACAGTTCTGTACCAACCGCCGCTAAGTCGGCACGTACGTACGCCATTGATACTGGCTTACCCGCATTCGGTCCTGCTGTACCACTTGTTACTACGCCAACTTTGTTGTCTTCAGCGTCAAACAGCTCCGCACCTTCACGTACTGGTGCTTTTGTTTGGCCAACTAGACCAACGCGCTTGCGTGAAACGTCTTTAGTTTCAATCTGCTTAAGAATGATGTCCGCGCCCGGGAAGCCACCTTCACGCTCACCACCTGCACGGCGAATCTTCTGAATCCCCCACAAAAGGCTTGCTTCAACAGGAGTGGTTGTCGTATCGAGATCATGACCGTATAGACATAAACCACACTCAAGACGGAGCGAATCACGAGCGCCTAAACCAATCCATTCAACTTCTTCTTCATCAGTTAGTTTTTGCGCCAACTCTTGCGCATGTGAATTTGGTACTGAGATCTCGTAACCATCTTCACCAGTGTATCCACTGCGGCTAACGATACACTCAACACCTAGGATCTCTAATTTCATCACATCCATAAACAGCATGTCAGCCACTTCAGCATTGAAACGCTTAAGTACATCTACCGCTTTAGGGCCTTGAAGTGCTAATAATGCACGGTCATCTATAATCTCTAGCTCGACACCTGATGGCAAGTGCGCTTCTAGATGATTGATGTCTTGCTCTTTACATGCAGCATTGACAACAACAAATAGGTGGTCGCCCAAATTAGCCACCATTAAGTCATCCATAATCCCGCCTTGCTCATTGGTAAAGAAAGCATAGCGCTGGTTACCTTGTGGCAAATCAACAATGTCTACAGGAACTAATGACTCAAGGAATGCTGCTGCGCCCTCACCGTGTAAACGCAATTGCCCCATGTGCGAAACATCAAACAAGCCTGCCGCATCTCGTGTATGTAGATGTTCTTTCTTAACACCAAGCTTGTATTGAACAGGCATATCGTAGCCAGCGAAAGGAACCATCTTCGCACCAGCTTCAACGTGCAGCGCGTGTAGAGGGGTTTTTAGTAAATCTTGAGTCATTGTTGTCTCCATTTAATCAGGTTCGTTTTCCGTTCGAGGAAACCTTGTTTCCAATAATAAACACGAGTGAGGATTTTTTGCACTCTTAACCTAACGATGAGCATTCAAAATGTGACATTTAACATCATATTCACAACAAACAGGAAAAAACAAAAACGCCATTTCGGACATAGACTATCCAAAATGGCGCTTAAGCATACTCAAACAAAACAAAAGCAAACGGTTGCATTCACTATAAGAAATTCACATCGAATTTACATTATTTCGCAGTCACCCAAAGAATGTGTGCATCTTGCTCACTGGTCGATATCAACATATGACCCATATTCGCATCATAATAAACGCTATCGCCTTCATTCATTTCGACGGGTTCATAGAACTCAGAGTAAAACATCACTGAGCCGGATATGATAAGCAAAAACTCTTCGCCATCATGCCTTACCCAATCCCCATACTCATCGAAGCTACGTGCGTGAACTCGGCTCTTAAATGGCATCATCTTTTTATTAGATAGCTGAGTAGCCAAAAGCTCATGCTCATAGGTCGGAGTGGGGTGAGGTTTTCCTTGGTTTGCTTTAGTGATATCACGACGCCCCGTCGCCACCTTTTTTCTTGGTGGTTCAAAGAGTTGAGGCATATCTATCTGTAAACCCAGCGCTAGTTTTTGCATAGCTTGAAAGGTTGGAGAAATCTGCTCGTTCTCAATCTTGCTTAAAGTAGAACGCGCTAATCCGGTTCGTTGGCTTGCTTCTTCTAAAGTAATCCCGAGCTTGCCACGAATATCTTTAATTCGTTGCCCTAGCTTTAACGGCTCAATATTCTCATCCACCGACTCTTTTGCAAGAGTCAAAGATGGATACTCATCATAGATATCTTCGGGCATGCTTCCCTCTACTAATTACTGCGACTTCCTGTTTCATTTTCATTGTGCACGAAGCAGATAGTGGAAGAAAGCGTCGAACAAGAAATAAACCGTGCTCTTGTTAACAAAATCAGAAACCTTGTTTCCAATAGGAAATTTTTGGTTGATTGTTCTTGTCACAACCGCTATGTTACCAACTTGTTAGTTGTAGAGATGTTATTTCCGAACTTTGTGTATGACTGTTTTAACACTCAGTTTCGGTTTCCCCCACCATTTTGGGGTTAGAAATTCACCCTGCTCTTACATAGAGAAGAGTAGTAATAGAAGTAGAACTGACGAGAATAATGAACAACATAAGAATCTCGTTGGCATGAATGGAAGGTCATCTACCATGAACAAACCGTTTCAAAATCACAGCCTAGAGAACTTTTTCTCTACTAACCTTGCTGCTACTGACGATGCTGTCTTCGCTGGAATCCAAGCTGAATTCACGCGTCAAAACGAACAAATTGAACTTATCGCTTCAGAAAACATTGTCTCTAAAGCGGTAATGCAAGCTCAAGGCACTTGCCTAACCAACAAGTACGCAGAAGGCTACCCAGGCCGCCGCTACTACGGTGGTTGTGAACACGTAGATACAGTTGAAGCGATTGCTATCGAACGCGCTAAGCAACTGTTTAAATGTGAATACGTAAACGTTCAGCCACACTCAGGCGCACAAGCAAACGGCGCTGTTAAACTGGCTCTACTTCAACCTGGTGATACTATCTTAGGTATGTCTCTCGATGCGGGTGGTCACCTTACTCACGGCGCGCGCCCTGCACTATCGGGTAAATGGTTCAATGCCGTTCAATATGGCGTTGACCGTGAAACTCTGGAAATCAACTACGAAGATGTTCGCGCGCTTGCTGTTGAGCATAAGCCAAAAATGATCATCGCAGGTGGTAGTGCAATTCCTCGTACTATCGATTTCGCTAAGTTCCGTGAAATCGCGGATGAAGTTGATGCAATCCTAATGGTTGATATGGCGCACATTGCTGGCCTAATCGCGACAGGTGCACACCCTAGCCCAATCCCACATGCGCATGTTGTAACAACCACAACGCACAAAACACTGCGCGGCCCTCGTGGCGGTATGATTTTGACCAACCATGAAGACATCATTAAGAAGATAAACTCGGCAGTCTTCCCAGGCCTTCAAGGTGGTCCTCTAATGCACGTTATCGCAGCAAAAGCAGTTGCATTCGGCGAGGCGTTAGGTCCTGAATTTTCAACTTATATCGATTCAGTGATCAACAACGCAAAAGTTCTGGCTGAAGTGTTGCAAACTCGCGGTTGTGACATTGTGACTGGCGGAACAGATACACACCTAATGTTGGTTGACCTTCGTCCTAAGGGCTTGAAAGGTAACAAAGCTGAAGAAGCATTAGAGCGTGCAGGGATCACATGTAACAAAAATGGCATCCCATTCGATTCAGAGAAGCCTATGATTACATCGGGCATCCGTTTGGGTACGCCTGCGGGTACAAGCCGCGGCTTTGGCGCTGAAGAATTCAAACTCATCGGTAATTGGATTGGCGACGTACTAGATGGGCTAGTCGATAACCCTGAAGGTAACGCAGAAGTAGAACTGCGCGTTCGCAAAGAAGTGAAAACACTGTGTGCTCGCTTCCCACTTTACCAATAAACAAATTAATCAAAGTTATTTTTTGGAGATTAAGCAATGGACAAAACACTGAAGTTTGCAGATAGCCACGAGTGGGTACGTGACAACGGTGACGGCACAGTAACTATCGGCATTTCGCAGCATGCTCAAGAAATGCTAGGTGACGTTGTATTCGTTGACCTACCTGAAGTAGAAGACGAAGTTGAGGCAGGTGAAAGCTTCTCTCTGGTTGAGTCTGTAAAAGCAGCTTCAGACATCTACGCGCCAATCACAGGTGAAATCGTAGAGATCAACGAAGAACTAGAAGATAGCCCAGAGCTTATTAACGAAGAACCTTTTGAAGGCGGCTGGATTGTTAAAGTGAAGATGTCTGATGCATCTGAGCTAGACAACCTTAAAGACGCAGAAGAGTACCTAAACTCAATCGAAGATGAGTAATTAGGAAGATGCAGAAAGCTGCCCCCGACTCGGGTGGCAGCTTTTTTTCTAAGTTCGGACGTATAATTAACATTATCAGTAACGAAGGTCGTTACCCGGACACGGAGTAGGTAAAGGACAATGACTGAATTACTTCAAAGCCTCAGCACACAAAACGAGTTCGTTGCTCGCCACAACGGCCCAAACAAATCAGACCAACAGAAAATGTTGGAAGCAATCAACGTAGCAAACCTAGATGCGTTGATTGAAGAAACCGTTCCAGCGCAAATTCGCCTAGAAAAGCCAATGACTCTTGCGGAAGCGAAAAGCGAAGCAGACATGTTGGTTGCAATGCGCGAGTTTGCCGACCAAAACCAACTTAAGCGTACTTTCATCGGTCAGGGTTACTACAACACCTTCACGCCGAACGTTATCTTACGTAACGTACTTGAAAACCCTGGTTGGTACACAGCATACACGCCTTACCAACCAGAAATTTCTCAAGGTCGTCTAGAAGCGCTGCTTAACTTCCAACAGATGGTGATGGACCTAACAGCAATGGACATTGCTAACGCATCACTTCTTGACGAAGCAACAGCGGCTGGCGAAGCGATGACGCTATGTAAGCGTGCTGGTAAGAGCAAGAGTAAAGTCTTCTTCGTAGCAGACGATGTTCACCCTCAAACGCTGGAAGTTGTAAAAACTCGTGCTAAATACATCGGCTTTGATGTTCAAGTCGGCTCGCTAGAATCTCTACCTGAGCAAGACGTGTTTGGTGCACTTGTTCAGTACCCGGGTACAACAGGTGAAGTTCGCGACTTAACGGATATCATAGCGAAAGCGCAAGCAAACAAAACCCTGGTTACCGTGGCGACCGATCTTCTAGCATCAGCGCTACTGAAACCTGCAGGTGAAATGGGCGCGGACGTAGTTATCGGCTCAGCTCAACGCTTTGGTGTTCCTATGGGTTACGGCGGTCCACACGCAGCATTCATGGCAACACGTGATAAACACAAGCGTACTATGCCTGGCCGTGTTATCGGTGTCTCTATCGATACTAACGGTAACCAAGCACTGCGTATGGCAATGCAGACTCGTGAACAGCACATCCGCCGCGAGAAAGCGACGTCTAACATCTGTACTGCTCAGGCACTATTAGCCAACATGGCGTCGTTCTACGCGGTTTACCACGGCGCAGAAGGATTACGTACGATTGCTCGTCGCACACATCATATGACGGCGATTCTAGCGGCTGGCCTAACTAAGTCTGGTTTCGAGCTCGCTCACAATAGCTTCTTCGATACCATCACTATCAATACTGCTGATAAGACTGAAGCGCTATACGCAAAAGCGCAAGCGGCTGATATCAACCTACGCCTACTTCAAGGCAAACTAGGTGTGAGCTTAGACGAAACAACGACAACCGATGATATTGAAGCACTATTCGCTGTCTTTGGTGTGAAAGAAGAAGTTAGCGCTCTATCTTCAGAGATCGCAGGCAACGAATTTGCAGCGATCCCTGAAGCACTTCGCCGCACTTCTGAGTACCTTACTCACCCAGTATTCAATACTCACCACAGTGAAACGCAGATGATGCGTTACCTGAAACAGCTTGAGAATAAAGACTTCTCGCTGACTCACGGTATGATCCCACTGGGCAGCTGTACAATGAAGCTCAACGCTGCCGCTGAAATGATCCCGGTGACTTGGCCTGAGTTTGGTTCTATCCACCCATTCGCGCCAATCGAGCAAGCGGCTGGTTACTCAGCACTCGCGAAAGATCTTAAAGAGAAGCTATGTGAAATCACGGGCTACGATGATTTCTCGCTACAACCTAACTCAGGTGCTTCAGGTGAATACGCAGGTCTTATCGCGATTCAACGCTACCACGATAGCCGTGGCGAAGGTCACCGTAACGTCTGTCTGATCCCAAGCTCAGCGCACGGTACTAACCCAGCGACTGCATCTATGGTGTCAATGAAAGTCGTTGTTGTTAAGTGTGACGATGACGGTAACATCGACATGTCAGACCTAGCAGCGAAGATTGAAAAGCATGCTGATAATCTTTCAAGCATCATGATCACTTACCCTTCTACGCACGGCGTGTACGAAGAACAAGTGAAAGAAGTGTGTGAAATGGTTCATGCGGCTGGCGGTCAGGTTTACCTAGACGGCGCAAACATGAACGCTCAGGTTGGTCTAACCTCTCCTGGCCTGATTGGTTCTGACGTTTCACACCTAAACCTACACAAAACCTTCTGTATTCCACACGGTGGTGGTGGTCCGGGCATGGGCCCTATCGGTGTTAAGTCTCACCTAGCACCTTTCCTACCGGGGCACATCGAAAACGGTGTAGAAGGTGAAGACTTTGCGGTATCAGCGGCAGACCTTGGTAGTGCGTCTATCCTGCCAATCTCATGGGCCTACATCGCAATGATGGGTGAAGCAGGTCTAACAGAAGCAACTAAAGTCGCTATCCTGAACGCGAACTACATGATGGAGCGTCTACGCCCTCACTACCCTGTTCTTTACCGTGGTACTAACGGCCGTGTGGCTCATGAATGTATTATTGATATTCGTCCATTGAAAGAAGAAACAGGTATCAGCGAAGAAGATATCGCCAAGCGTCTAATGGACTACGGTTTCCACGCACCAACCATGTCGTTCCCAGTAGCGGGTACGCTGATGGTTGAGCCAACAGAATCTGAAGATCTAGAAGAGATCGATCGTTTCTGCGAAGCGATGATCGCAATCCGCGAAGAAATGGCGAAGGTGAAAAACGGTGAGTGGCCACTAGAAAACAACCCTCTAGTCAACGCACCTCACACACAAGTAGACCTAGCGAAAGATGAATGGGATCGCCCATACTCTCGCGAACTAGGCTGCTTCCCATCACCTGCGACTAAGTCTTGGAAGTACTGGCCAACAGTAAACCGCGTAGACAACGTATACGGTGACCGTAACTTAATCTGTTCTTGCCCAAGCATCGACAGCTACGAAGATTAAGTTTCTTTACAGTAAGTCAAAGGCGAACCAAATGGTTCGCTTTTTTATTTCATGCCTCAGCGCTCTTCGAGTAATGGATTACCTTTTCGTCGACTTACCAATCTCTTCAGTTTTGCTTGGGGCCGTGGCAGCCCAATGCGGAGCCTTACGCATGCGCTCAAAATACGCGTTGACGTTGGGATAGGGTTCCCAATCAAAAGGGATGCTTTCTTTAAAGAACTCGACATGCACCATTGCGTAATCCGCCAATGTTATTGCATCACCAACCATGAACTGACGCCCTTCTAAGTGCTGATCCAGTATTCCAGCAAATCGAACTAGGTTCTGACTGGCCCAATTAATGACAGCATCATCTCCTTTTGTACCCATAAATTCGGATTTGGCGACGGCTTCTAAAGCTAAAGTTCCAAAGGCTTGATTGAAATGGGCAAGTTCCCAACATAACCAGCGATTGATATCCGCTCTTACTTTTTGATCGTTTGGATATAGGTCATTGATGCCTGAAGTCTCAGCCAAATACTGAATAATAGCGTTAGATTCCCATAGTGAAATATCACCATCAATAAGCGTTGGCACCATGGCATTCGGGTTTAAGCTCAGGTATTGCGGCTGTTTGTGCTCTCCAGAAAACAAATCTAGATACTCTATTTCAATATCTAGCCCTAGATGATTGATGACCGCCAATGCTTTACGAGAGTTGGGTGATCCTACAATTGCGTATAGCTTCATATATCCTCCTTGAATTTAACTTGCTTTTTACAAGTAAAATAACCCTAGAAAATTAACTTTCATTTTGCAAGTTAAATTTAAAACGAGTACGATTAATGAATGGTAGATAAAAAAACTAAAGAGTGGTCAGGCTGTCCGGTTCGTTTTGGCATGAGCCAATTCGGAGATAAATGGAGCTTTCTGATTCTTCGAGACTTGATGTTTAAAGGTCGGCATTACTATCAAGAGTTTTTAGAGGCAGGTGAAGGTATCTCTACTAACATCTTGGCGAGCCGACTTGCGGATTTAGAATCAAACGGATTAATCAGTAAAAAACGGGATACTGTTAAGCGTTCTAAGTTCGTCTACACATTGACCGACAAAGGAATAGATTTGCTACCTATGATGCTAGCGATGATCGATTGGTCCGAAAAATACGACACCAAAACCGAAGTTCCTTCTGATTTCATTCGCACACTACGTGGAGAGCCTGAACGCTTGCGTCAAAAGTTGCGAGAAGGCTTAACTACAGAATCGAAAAATAATTAAGTGCAACAAAAATGGTTGGATTATTTTTTCATCATACTCGCGAGTTCTGCAAACGGATTGTAGGTCGCCCCTTGATGATCATCTTGACCTGGTTTTATCTCACTGCCATAACGATCATGCTCTAGATATTTACTGTGCTCATGATCGTGGCAGTAAAGACACAGCAGCTCCCAATTACTTCCATCTTCTGGATTATTCGTATGATCGTGATCTTTGTGGTGAACTGTCAACTCACGCAAATTTGAGTAAACAAACTCCCTAGCACAGCTTCCACATACCCAAGGGTAGAGTTTTAACGCTTTTTCCCGATAATCAGCTTCTTTGCGTGCATAGCTAGCACTGGTTCCGTAAAAATCTGAAGACATTTTGCTACCTCATAGGCATTGATTCAGTCAGATGCTAGCATGGACACTGTTGGGAAAAAATGATCAGGCCTAATAAAAAGGGACTGGTGTATCTACCAATCCCTGCTTTTGTCCATAAATTAGTTTGTCGATGACTTAATTTTGAACACTAACACTTTGTTGTATGCGGTCACCATCAGTAAGTCTTGTTGCTCGCCACCAATTTCTAGGTTACTGATATGGTCCGCGTCGATAGCAATGAAGTCAATTTGTTTACCTTGTTTATCAAACACACCAACACCACCATGTGCTGCGACAAAAAGATTGTCGTGAAAATCCACAACAATACCGTCGACCATAGGCTCAGAACCGGAGGCTGCTTTCACCTGAGCAAACTGAGTTTTATTGCTGATTGATTGATCATTGACATCAAATCGGTATACCCAGCCATCAGAAGTATCGGCAACGTATAACAAAGATTCATCAGAAGAAAAAGCAATACCATTGGGTAACTCTAACTCTCCAGTCATCAGCTTTAGATCACCATCTAGGTATCGATAGACACCATTGACGGGTTGCTCTGACTCCGACTTAGCAGGGCCGTACCCTTGGATACCAAATGGAGGATCAGTGAACCAAACGCTTCCATCGCTGTTAACGGTTAGGTCGTTCGGGCTATTGAGCAAATTTCCGTTGTATGTCGCGGCTGCAATGACCTTCTCTCCACTTTCCTGACGGTATGATAGTTTTCTATCATGACGGGCTGCCCAAAGGTTGCCCTTCAAATCAATAGCAAGACCATTGGCATAACCAGAGTTGTTGTCGAAAACACTCAGCTTACCATCAGGAACATATGAATACGTTTTGTTGTTTGGGATATCACTAAACAAGAAACGCTGGTGTTTTGCATCCCACACGGGGCCTTCAACAAACCCAAAAGAATCACCCACAAGAGTCGGATCACCTTCCACTAAAGAGCTAGCAGAGGCGCCAATCGAGAAGGCGGTGACGGCGGCCATAAACATTAATTTATTCATTTTAAATACCTCTTACTAACTCAGTTGCCTGCGAAGGCCTTAAACGTTTTTCCCGATTCAACTCCTAATACAGATCGAATATAAGATTTGGCTACATCTATTGCATCGATGGAGTGGAACCCAGGGAAGTAGTCTCCATAAGTACCCAGCGATTCGGTGACGACTGATGGACTTACAACATTTATGCGAATACCACGCGGCAGCTCGTTAGATACTGCTTTGGCGAAATGCTGTATTGCGCCGTTAAGCGTTGCTGCACTAGTGCCATAAGCAATTGGATGATCAGCGATAATACCGCTTGTCAAAGTGATACTGCCGTTGTCATTCAAATACTCACTAGCAATCTGCGTCAAGTTCACTTGCCCCATAAGTCGGCTATTAATGCCCACATCCCAGTCGTCACGCGATAAGCTTGTGAAAGCGTTAAATGCAACATCTCCAGTAGCACAGATGATTGCGTCCACCTGGCCTATTGATTCAAGTGCCGTGCGAATAGAGCCGGGGGCGGTAATGTCAATCTGGACATCGCCGCTACCTTTGCCGGCTTTGATAACTTCATGTATTTCACCTAGAGCTTCTACAACCTCGCTGCCGATTGTGCCCGATGCACCAATTACAAGAACTTTCATAGTATTTCTCTCCCTTGTGTTTACATTTTGAATCTTAGCTAGTTGAACCCGCGAGAAAAACAACAGAAAATGACCTCACTGTTTACAAAATGGGTCTAATCATGAATTTAACTTATGTACAGACTTTCTTGGCTGTGGCCGAAGAGCAAAGCTTTACCAAAGCAGCGGAAGCGTTAGATGTTTCGAAAGGCTTAGTATCTCGCCATGTACAAAAACTCGAAGAAGCATTGAATTCTAAACTGTTTCATCGAACGACTCGCTCTATCAGCCTGACTGAAGTAGGAGACGAGTTGTATTCAAAGGCAAAGCAAATTCAGTTACTCGCCACTGAGGCGGAAATGCGTGTAAATGATATGACGCAAGAGGTCACTGGAGACCTAAAGGTAACAGCTCCAATTGAGTTTGGACGTGCTCTTTGTCACCATGTAATCCCTCCCTTTAGGCAACAGTACCCGAAGGTTAATTTAATCCTCGATTTCGGCCCCATAAAGAAGAAAATTGAGTCTGGTGATTATGATGTCGCTTTTCGAGCTTATGATGAATTGCCAGGCGATGTTGTAGCAAAAGACTTGGGCTTCATCCGAAATGTACTAGTTTGCAGCGGTAATTATGAAAAAGAGAACAGGGTCGCTGTTATTGAAGATATTCATCAGTGTTCCTTCATACTTAACAGCCAAAATGAGTGCTGGAATCAATTGGACCTTATCAGAGACGAACAAAGATATAATATTGAAGTAACAGGAAGCCTTCGCTCTAATACATACAGTTCGATATTAGAGTTAGCACTACAGGGAATGGGGGTTGCTAGCTTGCCATATTATCAAGTCGAAGACCTTATTAAGGGTGGCAAACTTGTCCACGTTCTTCCTGAGTGGTCTGTAAAGGCTCAAAAGCTAAGTCTCATATATGCACAGAGGCGAGTTACCCCCAAGAAACTGGTCACTTTTAATCTTGCTGTAAAACAATGGTTGGAGTCTAAAAACTCATACATGATATAGGGGTAGATTAATAAAGGCTAGCCTCCGCAGTACTCAATTAGCAGGTAAAAATCTCTCAATGCGCGAGTCGCCCTAACAAGGTTACAAGCCCATTCTCACATGAACTACATATCATCCCAACCATGCGCTTTTTGTACGATCAGATCAACCACATTAGCAAGCTCTTTGCCTTTAGAGGTTAAACCGTATTGCACCGTGACAGGGATTGTCTCTTCTTGTTTTCGCCAGACAAATCCATGCTGTCGTAACAACTTTAAACGCTCAGTGAGTACTTTACTTGAGACCAATGCCAACTGCTTACGTATTTGACCAAAACGCATCATCTCCTCTTGCCCTAACAACCAGACTATGTGCGCAGTCCACTTAGTTGATATCAATGTTAAGTATTTGTCCACACTACAATAGTCGTCTGGCTGTAATTGATGATTCACTTCTGTCGACATCTCTCTTCCTTATTTCATTCTTTGCTAAAGCGCCGTTTAATAACGCACTGTATCACAACCCATTGGTTACCTAGAGGTAACTAGTTACCTTTTAGAACCTAGTTTAAATTAGAAACTAACTTCTTTATTGTTACTCCATAGCCACAAGGCAAGGGTATAGGTGGTATCTGAGCCAACAATAAAAGGACTAAACCATGCGTTACATTTTACTTTTAACTTTTCTGTTTTCTTTTTGTCTCCAAGCGGGGGCTCAGTACTCGAAACCACAAACCCCTTCTGAACTGCACGCACTATTTGGGCAATATTTTGAGAATAATGACTTAGAGGGGTTAAGTACGCTTTTTCATCAAGACGCCGTGTTTGTTTTAGATAAAGAAGGTAACCAAGCTAAGGGAAGAGAAGCGATTAAGCAGGTGTTAAAGGGTTACATGAAAGACGATGTTAGTATCCTCACCAAAAGTGTCTCTATCCACATTAACCAGGACGTAGCCATGGTTCGCTCTGATTGGGAAATATCGAACGCCCTACAACAGAAGGCCATACAAGGAACGGCGTTAGAGGTCATGCATTACGTAGATGGTGGCTGGGTGTACATCATCGACAATCCAAATGGTTATTAGTCGTGGCTCGATAAACATAGAAGATAATATTCAAGAATATTAGAAGAACGCACATCATAAAGGATGACTCAGGTGCATGTGCCTATCCTTCAAGTTCTTTTGCTTACGATAAGACAAAGGCGAACTAAATGGTTCGCCTTTTTACATATGAGAATCGTTTACTTCAAAGGGTCGTTATCTGGCAGTGCACTATGAATCCAGAGTGCGAGTCTGTGTTTGATATTGGCACCATCAAGCTTACTTTCAGGTAACGGAGGGATTTGTTTGGCATCGACCAAAAATAGGTAGATAGCTTTCACTCTAATCGGCTGTGGCGACTGGGGTAATTCGAAGCCTTGCATCTTCGCCATTTTTTCACCAATTTCCAGTGCCTTCTTTACTAGTTTGTCTTCATTGTGAAGCTTGGAGCTTTTTGACATTAATAGAATCCTCTTTCCGACTTCACTTAGAATACATCAAGCTTGAAAATAGGCGTGTTAGCAACCTCTCAGAATAACAACCAACCTTAGTTGATTTCTCCGGCACACTACTTCTCTAAAACATCTATTAAACAAACAGATAAAGTTTTAAGCAAATTGTCCGCTCAAAAACTTAAGGCAGGTACTTATCTGCTCCTGACTGTCACTATACGACTACTACAGATTTAGAACTAGAAACCACGCCAACTCCACCTGCAAGCAAAGAAGTAATCTCTGAATTGTTGAGTGTCAGCAACACTTTAATGCAGCTTGGTGACGGTGTTGTCATCGCGTAACCCTGTTCGATATGGATCTCGTGCTTTTTAACTCCCAAGTAGTCATATAAGTAACACGCCAGCGGTCCAGCTGCCATTCCTGTCGCAGCCTCCTCCTTTATCCCGTAGCGAGGCGCGAACATTCTTGCTGAAGCATCCCTCCCGGCGCGGTTAGTTTCAAGTGTAAATACATAGAAGCCTATCAAGTCATACTTTTCTGACAGCTCATTAATTAAATCCATTTTCGGTTTAAGAGATTCCAATGTATGGATATCTTTAACTCCGACCAGAATAAAAGCATTTCCGGTACTCGCAACAATCGGTGTTCCAAGCGTATTCTCTTGCACGAGATCTAAGGCTTCCAAAACTTTATCCATATCAGCTTCAAGGCGGAGGTAGTGTGGTTGTAGCTGCTCCATATAGGCAAACTCGCCTTCCATCCGAATCTCACGATTTCCGTCAATCGTTTGTTTAGACGTATTTGGATTGGGAACTAGTCCCTGCTTGGCAAGGTAACTAAACGTTGCAACGGTGGCATGACCACAATGTGCGATTTGTTTCTCTGGGGTGAAAAAGTCGAGCTTAAAGTCTGCTCCAGCATTCGACTCTGAAACAAACGCAGTCTCAGACAAGCCGACTTGCTTAGCAACCAGCAGTTTTTGCTCGGCGCTTAAAGAGTCTGCATCTAGAACAACACCGGCTGGGTTGCCACCAAACTTTCCGTCTACAAAGGCATCTACGATGGTTACTTTTACTTCCATTTTGCTTCTCCTCACTGGGTTAGTTCAATGAGGTTAGCAACCTAGACCATACTCTAGGTCAAGCGTTTTTGAAGCGATTTATTTTGTTTTCTGTCACCTCGATATAGTGCTCGATATCCTGTTGCTGTTTATAAAGGTGCTTAAGGTGCACTTCTAAAAATGCAACGCACTCTGAATCATTGCCCTTATAGAAGGCCTCCGTATATCTTTTGATAGTGCTTAGAGACATACCAGAATTTTTCATACACGAGACCCAATTAAGGACATCCACATCTTTTGAGCTATACGAACGATGACCACTGACATCCTTAACAGGCTTTTTGACTAGACCCTGTTTCTCATAATAACGAATAGTGTGGATACTCATTCCTGTTTTATCACTGACAACTCCAATTTTCATTTCATAGGCACCTATAACCACTGTCACACTCAGTTAATGAGTTCCTTAAAGAAGTTTCTTAACACTTTATCTTCCATTTCAAGCAGGTTGTCACCCACATACCATTCTACAACCGACTGATTTGGGTTGGCTGTCACTTGTGGATTACCAAACCAAATGCCCTTTTCCGTCGCAAACGCCTGCTGAAGTTCTTTTGCTTCATGGCAGCTAAACGGAAGGATGAGATGCAGCATGTTAGATTGAGGTTGAACGGGGTTCACTGCTAGAGCGGGAAACTCTTCGAGAATCTTGTATATTTGTTTAGTGCGCTCGAACAGCTTTGGCAGTTTGGCCAACTTTTCATCAAATTGCATCGCTGCTGAAACAACATAAGGTGTACGGTGATAGAGGTTGCCACCTTGGCGCTTCATCCAGATTGAAGCTAAGTCAATAAACTCTTTTGAACCAAGTAGCATAGAGCCGCCAAGTCCATTAATCCCCTTGTATAGTGAAACATACGTTGTATCAAAGCCTTGTGCGATTTCTCTGTATTCTTTCTGATAGTAAGCAGACGCTTCCCATAGTCGCGCGCCATCCATATGGAGATGAATGTTGTTGTCGGCACAATAGCTTTTTATCTGTTCGAGTTCACCCCAAGAAGGCAGTTGACCACCAATTTCACGCATAGGGAGTTCATACAAAACCGCCGCCAATTCGTCGGGCCACACTTTTAGGTCTTCGAGCTTCCATGTTTGAAACTGATTGCCTATCGGCAATATGTTGAATCGATTCTGAAGTTGGTAGCCTTGTCTTTCATGAACATATATGTGGCTAGATGGGTGCATGCCTACATTAGGATTTCGTTTTTGTTTTGTCACGAGTTCCAATACTGTGGGTTGCGTCATTGTTCCTGTGACCACAAAAAGCCCTGCTTCATAACCCAGTAAATCTGCCACTTTCTGCTCGAAAGCTTGGATTGTTTCACCTTCGCCATAGACATCGTGGTTTACATCATTATCTTCACACCAGTTCGCCATTTTTTTGAAGTGTTCTGCTGGCGAATCCTCTCTATTACCAGGTAGGTGGATATGACATAGCTGCTTAAGGTAAGCACTCATAATTCTTTCCTTAGATTAGACATACCCCCAATGTAACCTGTTAAAAATGTGGGGTAAATACCTCAAGCTAAGGGGATCATACTTACTTATTCACATAAATTGCTTAGATTGGTTCATTCCTCAAGCGTGACTTGCTTGGGAAGGGTAATGACAAACTTAACGCCATTCTCGGATGAAAACTCTAGGTTTCCTTTCAATTTCTGATTGACTAAATTGAAAACCATATTGAGCCCAATCCCAGTCCCTCCACTACCGCGTCGAGTGGTGTAAAAAGGTTCAAAAATCTTCTTGTGTAGCTCCTTCTCCACACCGCATCCGTTGTCTTGATAAATGAACACTACATCTTCGCTCTGTTCGAAGAACTCTATCAATATTTGGGGCTCTGGTTGCTGCTCAAATGCATGATAGACGCTATTCAAAATCAAATTGGAAAACACCTGCGTCAGAGCGCCAGGCAGACTTGACATTGATACACTAGAATCGCCTTTTAACACTGGCACAACCAATACTTTTCGAGTTTCAGGATGGAGACTCGCGATTAATGATTCTAGTACATCTTTAACAACAAAATGACTCAGTGCTTCAGATACTTGGTGCACTGCTGTTTGTTTAAAGCTTTGAACCAGTGACGAAGCGCGATTTAGATTAGCTTTCAATAATTCGAGTGCCTCGAGTTGCTGGCTCATATTGATTTCAAATTGCTCGCTAGTAAGTGTTTGTTTCTGAAAGGCGGCATTCAGCTCGCTATTTGCGTCAGACACTAACGAAGCAGAAGTAATCGCAATACCGAGAGGAGTGTTCACTTCATGAGCAATACCGGCAACAAGCCCCCCTAGTGCTGACAACTTCTCCGACTCAATCAATTGGTCTTGCGTTTGCTTTAACCTTTCCAAACTTTGCTTTAGCTCAAGAGTGCGTTGCGCCACGTTGTTTTCGAGGTTTTCATTTAAATCCTCGAGTTGCTTTTGCGCCGCAATACGGACATCTATTTCTTTGTGCAGTTTTTGATTCGCTTTATCTAAATCAGATAAGAACTGATTAAAGTATACCGTTAACTGGGCAAGCTCATCCGTCGAACCCGATTTATCTTTCATTAATGTTGGATGCTTGCTCGCAGACGCCTGGCTTATCCAATTCATCATACCTTTTAGAGGCAATACAATTGATCGGCTAAGCATTAAGTTCGATGGAATCACTAAAGCAATGGCAAAAACTAAGACGGCAAGATGTATTATTTTCAGCTCAACAAGCGGTTGATTGAGTTCTTCTACATAGGTCGAAGAAACGATATACCAATCGTATTCCGGTAAATATCTAAAGACTGCTATTTTCTCGCGGAAATCTTCGTCATGAGGATTTTGCCAAGTATAGGTAATCGTACCGTTTTTCTTGTTTATTATCTCTTGCACAAAGAGCTTGCCATTAGAATCGGTAACGTTGTAGAAGTTTCCTGTAACGAATGGATGTACAATAGGATCGCCTAGTTGATTAAGTACGTATGAATAGCCAGTTTCATCGAAGTTTAACTTGGAGATCGAGTCACTAAAGTCATCAATATTGATTAGACTAGCAAACTCCTCTCTATACGATGAAGAAGTGATGATCCAGTCCCAAGGCTCAAAGTAGACCATGTAAAGTGCTTTTGGCCGCTCAACCAATTCATCTGGGTTTTTCCATTGATATTCTAGATACCCTTTCTTTGACTGAATTTGCTGCTTAATAAAATCAAAGGAAATAAGACTCGTATTAATCAGCGGTTGTTTGGGATGAACTCTAATCACCCCAGAAGAGTCAACCACATAGGGATAGCCTGTCTCACCTATCGATTGACTTAACAAGAAGCTTGTCGCCTTTTGCTTTGCTTGTTGCTCTGTAATTTGGCCAAGCTGAAACTGCTGATAGCACAACTCAACATATTGAAGGTTTTGCTCTGATATTCCACGTAAGTAGCTGCGGATAGTAATATCAACCGTATTGACGATGTTATTCGTTATTGACTCAGTAGCCGACGTTAGTTCTTTCTCTACTCCTTGCTTGACAACTTCTCTCATTAACAGATAGTTAGAGAGGTTAGCAATATTGATCACAACTATGAACAACAGCAAATAACCGAACAGCAGTCGGTTTCTAATCGACAGTTTTCTTAATATTCTCTGTAGACTTAGCATAATAACCCGCTTATACGCTTTTGTTCCTAAAGCATAGTCATTAAATCCACATTGAGTGTGGAAGCCGTTCCTGCGAAGCTGGTCGTTTCTCTACATTTTCGAGCCAGCAAAAATGCCAAAACTGAGAACATTTAGCGTATCTGTTAAGCTTTCTACCGCGGTTAAAATCTGCCTTGTGGGTTCTGTGTCTAATAATACCTGAGCATCGATACTCTTCTGCATAGGCTCTTGGTCACTAGCTTCCTTTTCGATAGTGTATGGGGTTTGGCTGACAACGTCTTCAGGCGCGAGCGTTTCATTCGTGCTAGAGCACCCAATGAGTGGGCTAAGTAGACTTAATAGAAAAATGGAATGTCTATAGGTCATAAGTTATCAACATAACAAAAAAACACCGTTCGATTGTATGATAGCTTTCAATCTGCTGCTAGTACGAATTACGTTATCATAGCAATTGTTCTAAAAAAGCCACCTGCTGACGCTCTTGTTCACTCATCTGATACTCTTCATCACTAAGGGTTTCCGAGTTAAATGTCCCTACCGGGTAACTTTCTAGATCACTTTGCCCATAGCCAGCCTTCTCTCCCGGATAGCCCGACATTCTTTCAATAACGACATTCTTCAGTTCAAGATCGTTTGAGCCTTTTGGCAGAACCTTTTTAAATGCCTTAAGCTCAAGAGTTTGTTCCCCTTCAGATAAAAGCTGCTTGTGAACCAAGGACGCAATTACTTTTCCACCACTTTGATACAAATTGGCTCTGACTCGATAGATTCCAGCTTGACCAATATCGAGGGTAATCGGCAACCTCATATCTGGACCAGAAGCATACCCATCCCCAACACTGACAACACTTGCTACGGGGTGATAAAAACGGATATCAGCGCTAACCACGTCTTCCCCTCGCGCAAAATCCACGTTTGCGACTAAACGAATCTCTTCTGGCCAGTCAACCTCTGGAGCGATAACCCAATGCTGACTATCTGAAGACACTGACGCCAATATTTTCTGGCTTTCAACAGATACAATATTCAATTCAGCGACGATAACTGGTTCACTTGTCTTTAGCTCTATCTCAATGTATTCTGGATAAAAGTGTCTGAACTTCTTAGCACTCAGTGAGGCTGTAGACTTTCCATCTAACACAGGAAGAGGCTGTTCAATGAATTCATTCCAGCTAAGGTAAGGGCTGTCATCTCCTTCAATTGGCTGAGAATAAGACGGATACTGGAGCTTTTGCTGATGCATATAAGCGACTCGCTTTAAAGGCAGCGACAAAGAGGTCAACGCAGGTGTATTTGCGTTATGCCCTATAATCAGACTTGCAGCCGCTTCCTCGACTTCTTCTTTAACTTTCACGCTATTTTGAGTGTTTTCTGACACGGAGAAGTTTTTAGCTTCTGACGAAATATCCTTCTCTTGTTCAAACAGCCACACCGTTACTCCACATATTACGAGTAGCATAGACGAAGCAGATACCGTATGTTTCCAATGCATAGGACAATCCTTTTAGTTCGAGGCTATGGTGCTTAGCCATAGCCTCGTGATTACTAGTTCATAGCAACTGCAAGCTCTGACATAGTGCGTTTCGAGGAGTCTTTCACATACAGATATTTCGTTCCCCACCAACCACTCTCTTTATAAGTTTCTAGCTCGACATATTGACCGTTCGTTAGCTCTACCTTATTCACACTGGAAGTCACTTCTCCCTTATGTTTTGAACCAACAACATCGCTATGGCTATAACTATCCCCCATAACCAAAGGGTAGTGCTCTGGCATAAAGCTAGAAACGCCCTTACTCTGATTCGAAATCTTTCCGTTCATTGCCAAATCTGTCGAGCAACTGTCAAATTTTCCAGAACTTGACGCGCCGCAGGCAGAATGTGCAGCTACGACACCATCGTCGTTACCAGGCAAAAATGCCGATGTCGTTTTGAAGTAATCGGTGCCATTACCAATAAAACGAATCCGTGGGATCCTATGTTCGGACAGTCGTGCGATTTGTCGAGCATTGGCAACCTTTAGATCATTAAGTACACCTGAGTTTTGCTGGTTTGGCATTTCCCCTAACCAAAGAGAAATCGCATATCGCATCGCACTGTTTGCCAAGCCGCCGCCCTCAATTATATTGATGACGATGTCACCCAATTCAGAGCCTCCACCAGCCCCTGCAAAGTCAAACGTGGCCACAATATTCAAAGGTGTCATCCCCGCATTAGTCAACCAGTTATCCTGATTGTCTAGGAGATACCTCGTCACTAAATCACCTGCAGAGTGAGTAACAAATATACACCCCGTCTGACATGTACCTTGTTGCGACAATTCCTTTAACTTTGGCCATGCGTAGTCGCTCGCAATCTTACCCTCGACACGTTCATATGCAGGCCAGTCGATACGCGCATCTGCGTATTGCAACCAGTACTCTTTCCAATAATCTTGCCCTTCCAAAGCGACTTGAGCTTTATCGGGTTTAGACTTGAGTTGATCAGATTGAAAGCCGTGTACTAAGACGACGTTATAGTTACCTATCGCAGCATTTGTGAAACTAGAAAACACAACAGCCCCAAGTATAGAGACAATTTTTATCATTTTTTTCATGATGTTATTTAACCTTTATCATCCTTTGATTCGCTTCATTACTTTAAATAAGGAGCAAAAATTCAAACATCGAAACCACTTCCGCTCGATTAATAGAGTTAGTAGCTGAACAATTTTCAATCAACTCATCCGACGAGAGCTTTTGCACTAGGTTAAAAAAACAACATTTGTAGCCATGCTTTTTGAGACACAAAGCAGATTTATGTAAACCTGCCATACGCAAATCTTCACTTATGCGTTACGCACTGCTTTTATGGCAGTGTTTTTGGCTCAGAAAAGTCAAATAAAGGCAAAAAAACAGACACTTAACTCTAAGTTTGAGTGCTTAACTGAGCGACAATATCGATAGCAACAGGTAAAACGGAAATGGCTAGCAAAGTCGACATGGTAAGATTAAAAACCCTTAGGTAACTAGGGCTTTTCAGGTAGTGCCTCAGCACTGAACCGAACATAAGCCAAATACCGACACATGGAAAGGAAGCAACAAAAAAGGTTGACGCAATGGTTAAGTTTTGCGAAACGTACGCATCCCCAACGGTGGTAAAGGCCGAAATCGCACCTATCGCCACTACCCAAGCTTTCGCATTTACCCACTGAAACAAAGCACCTTTCACAAAGCCCAGAGGTTTGGCTTGCTCATTTCCACTTGAGACATTTCCCGATCTAGCAATTTGCCAAGCAAGATAGAGTAAATACGTCGTCCCGAGCGTTTTAATCACTAAATCTAATTGAGGAAACAAACTAAATAGCTGGCCAAACCCTAGCCCAACCAACAACAACATGACAGTAAAGCCAACACAAATCCCCAAAAGCAGGGGCATGGTCTTTCTGACACCAAAGTTCACCCCTGATGTCATCACCATAATGTTATTAGGCCCCGGTGTCACCGATGATGAAATGGCAAACAAGGCCACGGATAATAGATATTCCACAACAAACATCCCCTTTTGCTCTGGTTTAATTGCGTACAGCAAGACCCTCAATCAAACAGATGATTTAATGAACGATAGAATTATATATTGAACACCCTATTACAGTTTGTCAAACCGTCCATTCGTTTTTTATAATGAACAGATTAAAGTAAGGAAGTTTGTAATCCTATGACAATGAATAAAGCACCAATTGCCCAGATCGCAGCAACACTCAGTGCGGAAAGACAACGTTCTGGACTTAGCATCGCAGAAGTGGCTAGACGAGCGAACATCGCAAAATCAACGCTTTCTCAGCTAGAAAATGGATCAGGAAACCCTAGCATCGAAACGTTATGGTCAATCTGTGTGGTTTTGGATATTCCATTTTCTCGCTTGATCGAGGAACCTCAAGCAAAAACTAAGGTGATACGCCATGGTGAAGGCGTCTCCGTTTTTTCAAAGAATGAAGATTACAAGGCGACCCTGTTGGCGGCATGCCCTCCGAGTGTCAGTCGCGACATTTATTGGCTAGAAGTTGAGCCCGGAGAGCCTTTTCAATCAGAACCTCACAACCGAGGTGTTATTGAGCACATGATCATTGTTAAAGGGAGAGCACGACTAGGGCTTCTCTCAGATCAACACGAACTAGGAGAAGGCGACTACATTACCTACCCTGGTGACCAGGCCCATGTATTTGAAGCTTTAGAACCAAATACACGCGCGATGTTGGTGTCGGAATATCGGTAACCCAAGGTATTGAAAATATGACCAAAGTAACATTTGGGCACGGCTTAACTTGAACAGCTAAGATGCCGTTCTACTATTTGAATTGAAATGCTTTTCAATGGATGGGGATCTTGTGCTTTTATTATCTTTCGTTAAACCGTTATGCCTTAAGCTTCTATGGCATTATGTATGAAGTTGCGTTCTCATTGGCTATTTTGCGGTTTAATGCTGTGTATAACTGCCCTGCAAGTGAATAGCCACACCGTACCTAAAACAACATCTGAGCTAATTATTCGCGATGGCCAAGCGGAGCTAAAAATTATTGTCGACATAGAAAACTGGCTGATGAGGCTTCAGGACCCTCAAGCTTGGCTACTGGGGGATACCGAAGTTCTCCTAACTGAAGCACAACTCACATCAAGCCGACTCAATATAGAACTGTATAAGCTTCTGGAGAATGGCGTTGAACTCACTATAGATGGAAAGAAGATTCCGCTTTCACCAATTAAAACGGCAGAATCACAGCATAGTCACGTCGTAGAATTTCGATTTTCAGCCACACACCCTTTTCAGTCTCCGCAAGAAATTGGCATCCGCTTCCCGAAATCTCTTGGTGACGTTCATTTTTCGTTATCACACCCAATTTATAGTCAGCTACCAGCAGGCTCCGCTCAAAATTTTTCGCTACAACATTAGCCATTTTCACTCACAGAAAAAGGTGTTAGTGTGCAAAGAATCAACGACAAGCGGAGCGTCAGCGTATGACTTTTGAAAGTGCTATTACCTTTTTTATTGCAATGCTTATCTTCAGCGTTACACCTGGCCCTGGAGTCTTTGCTATTATTGCTCGCGCTATTGTTTCAGGAGCCCGAAACTGTGTTGCTCTTTCTGCGGGAATGGTTATTAGTGATGTAATCTACTTTCTTCTTGCTTACTTCGGCCTCGCTGCTATCGCAGAAAATTGGGCGACATTGTTTGTCGCCATCCGATACGTTGGTGCCGCTTACCTAATTTATTTAGGTTACAAGATGATTAAAGCACTGCCCCAAGCCAGTCAAGCTCTTGAACAAGATATGGTCATCTATAAACAATCCAGTCTTTCCGGCTTTGTGCAAGGGTTCCTGATTTCGGCATCCAACCCTAAAGTGATTCTGTTTTATATTTCATTTTTGCCGACATTTATGGAACTAACCTCCCTTAGCAACCAAGACATTATACTAGCAGTCGCACTCACAATGGTTGCATTGATGACAGGGTTAATGAGTGTCGCGATAGGCGCAGGGAGGCTAGCTAAAATAATCAAAACTCCCAAAGCACAACAGAAGCTCAACCGAAGTGCGGGCGGTATTATGATAGCTGCCGGAACTTATTTAGCGATTAACAAGTAAGCTCATTTGTCTACTTTAATCCCACGAAAAGGGTGACTGTTGTCACCCTCATTTTAATCAGTCTCTCAATACAATGCTTAATAATACTCTCAATCAAATCCCTGTAGGGGTTCGCTTCATGCTTCTTTCAGCACTCGGCTTCGCTCTGATGTCTGCGTGTGTAAAGTATGTCAGTAACTATGGTATCCCCGTTTTTGAAATTGTTGCAGCTCGAGCTCTAGTTTCTCTGGTTATTAGCTACATAGATGTAAAACGCAAACGAATCTCCATTTGGGGCAATAACAAACCTTTACTCTTTGTTCGAGGAACCGTGGGCACCATCGCACTAATGTGTGTTTACTACGCAGTCACGACTCTCCCTCTTGCTGAAGCAACTATTTTGCAATACGTTCACCCTGTATTTACTGCTTTACTTGGCACGCTGTTCTTAAAAGAGCGAATTCAATCTTCAACAATAATTTGTATCGCCTTCTGTTTAGCTGGTTTATGGGTCATGGTCCAGCCAGCAATGAATGGAGGTCCAAGCTCAGATCTCCCACTGCTTAGTATTGTCACCGCATTGCTCGGTGCTTTTGGTAGCTCAATCGCCTACGTGATTGTGAGAAAGCTAAGCCAAAGCGAAGACAGTTCCGTCATCATTTTTTACTTTCCACTTGTCGCTCTGCCAACCTCGCTGTTGCTAGTATGGAACGAGTTTGTGTGGCCAAGTTTGTATCTCACACTCGTGTTGGTTCTCGTCGGGATCTTTACCCAAGTTGGTCAATATGGTTTAACGAAAGCTATGCAAACCCAAGCAGCGGGGAAAGCATCTGCCTATTCATATGTTCAAATCGTCTTTTCTGCCTTGCTCGGTGTCTTAGTATTTAATGAAATGCCTTCTATTTGGACTTACTTAGGAGGAGGTTTAATTGTGACAGGCGCACTGGTCAATGTCTTTGGTAAGCAATTACTCTGGCCCTTGAAATCAAATCGATAAGGTCAACCAACATACTAAAGGAAAAGATTGTTGTACTAACTCTGAATTGACTCTATTTCTAGTCTAACCTACAAAAAGAGCCATCAACTGATGGCTCTATACTAGTTACTCCAATACCCTTACTGCTTAATAAAACTACTATCAAACATATGCCCTAGCTTCTCAGCTTTAGTTGCAAGATAATGTTGGTTGTTGATATTACAGCCTTCTTGTAGCGCTACACGCTCAACAACATCGATATTGGCTCGCTCTAGAGCTTTGAGTTTTCTTGGGTTGTTTGTCATAAGCCGCACAGAATCGATACCAAGGTACGACAGCATCCCTTTACAGAATCGGTAGTCTCGCATATCGGCAGCAAAACCAAGCCTTTCATTTGCTTCTACCGTATCTGCACCATCATCTTGCAGGTGATAAGCTCTGATTTTATTAAGTAATCCTATACCCCGCCCTTCTTGACGTAAGTACAGTAAAACCCCCGCCCCTTCATTGGTAATATTCTGTAATGCTCGATCTAGTTGAAATCCACAATCACAACGCGTACTGAATAATGCATCCCCTGTTAAACATTCTGAGTGCAATCGAATCAGTGGGGCAGGCACAGTACTAATGTCACCGTAAACAAGAGCTACGTGCTCCTTCCCAGTCTCATGCTCAATAAAGCCAAACATTTCGAATGTGCCCCACTTTGTCGGAAGCTTGGCCTTATCAACAAACTGAACCAGACTAAATGGTTCGCTCCTCTTAAGCTGTTCCCTGACTTCCATCAAAATCTTACCAAGGTGATTTTCACCCTTGCCGTTGCCTCCGTCCCCCCAAAAAGCATCTTTGTGAGAGTGCTCTGTTAAAACGGCATCTCCAGTACTGATAAGCTTAAAAGCTAACTTGGGGTTTTGACTGAATTTTTCTTGAACGATGAAGCGCATAACCCCAATACGTTCATCATTCCAACTGGGCTTTACCTCTTCCTGATATGTGCGACTTAAAGCAAACGCAGAATCAGGGCCATCACAGTTTCTGATCTCTTCTTTAGTAATTGGGTTGATAAATTTTTGGGCTTGATAGTAATGTTCACTTGTAGGCCAGATTTGACCATTTACTTCGATGGGAGACTGGCAAAAATTGGAGAGAAAACCATAACTTTCGTCTGGTTCGTAAAACTGAATGTCATCGATCATGGTGGACTCCTGACGTTGCGACTCTGAATAAGAATGAGAAACCACACTCATATTAAGTCTTAGTCTTAGTGGCTACAAAGTCAACAAAGCCCTAAAACATTTAGCCGCTTACAAGCTACGATGAGCAAAAATTTAATAATTCGTATCCATTGCTGTTCATGGAGTAAATCCCCTTTGAATCAAAATATTACTTATCAACACAATCAAGCAGCCCTATCTGCCCAAAAATTTCGTATAAGTCTTTAAATGCGATCGGCTTAGTCAAACTTGCGTCTACACCAAATGAGTTCGCGAGCTCAAGATAGGTATTACCCGCTATACGTCCACCACCCGAAATCGCGATGACTTTGCATGGAAAATTAAAAGAATCGTCTCGAATAGCCATCAGAAAGCCAAGCCCATCCTGATCAGGCATCACAATGTCAGTGATTACAAGGTCTGGAGTAGTAGCATTAAATTTCTCTAAGCCCTTCACCCCATCATAAGCGATTTCAACATCAAACCCTTTCCTCGACAGATGTTGATAAATTGCGTCACTAAAGTCTCGATCATCGTCGATCAGTAATATTTTCATCAGCTAGCTCCCATTGTTACGGTTGATTTTCCCCGATCTATATGAACATTCACATTTTGTTGGATAGGCAAAGAAAGTGTGAAAGTAGTTCCGATACCCAATTTGCTTTCTACACTTAATCGACCATTGTGTGAACAAGCGATACCGTAGCTAATCGACATTCCTAGCCCTGTGCCTTCTCCGACTCCTTTTGTTGTAAAAAACGGATCAAATACGCGACTTAAGTTATCGCTTGAAATACCGTGTCCAGTATCTTCAACCTCAATAATTACACAGTCATTTTCTGTGTAGGCTCTTATCCAAATAACCTTGTTTTTCTCTTTGGACACTGCGTGCTCTGCATTAGAAAGCAAATTTGTTAAAACCTGCTCAATTTGAATTTTACAGCACTCTACACTCGGCAAAACGGTTGAAATATCTTGGTGTAAAACGATGTTGCTTAAACGGAGGCGCTGCGAAAACAAAATGAGAGACTCTTCAATCATAAGACGTATATCGGTTGGTTCCATTTCAACAGACTGTTCATCGCGGCTGAATGTACGTAAGTGCTGAACTATCTTAGTTATCCTTTGAATCTGGCCCGTGATTTTGGTATATATCGGAGTAATGGCCTCTCTGCTAATTACTTCCTCTTCTTCCGCTATCGAAAATATTAATTCAGCATTTAATTGAATCGCTCCAAGTGGTTGATTGATTTCGTGTGCCAAACCTGCCGACAACTCACCAATCGATGCCATTTTTGCAGAGTGGATCAGCTGATTTTTGGCGAGACTTAAAGCTTGATTTGTTGATTCAAGTTCGCTAGTAGACTTGCGCAACTTTTCCTCATATATAAGACGGTCGCGAATATCGGTCGCGATACAAATAATATTTCTAACCCTACCTTCGTCATCACGCATAACAGAGCCGGACAATAAAACTGGGATACTATTGCGACCCTTATCAAGATACCGTTGCTCATTACTGGCTATAACACCGTCTCGGATAAGATCATTCACTTCTAAATGTTTACCATAGGGGTCACACACAACAGTAGAAAATGGCTGCCCAACAAGCGCTTGTTCTTGATACCCCAAAAGAGTGAGGGCTGCCTCATTGGCCCGCGCAATAACTCCGTTAGGGTTAATTACAAATAGAGCACCTGGCATTGTTTTAAGTATATTGTCTACGTAGTCTTTCGAAACTGTGGTTCTTTGTAGAATTTCAGTCATTTTGTTGAACGATATAGCCAAGGTTCCAACTTCGTCTCTTGTATCTATATCTGCTTGCACAGACAGATTTCCACGTGAGACTTCTTCTATGGTTTCTGTCAACCGCTCTACAGGTCGAGCTAGTAACCTGCCGACAAAGTAGAGTACCGTTATCACGCAAAGCATCACTACTACCGTGAGTACAGTAACGTGTCTCGCCAATGCATTCACAGGGGCTAGAGCCTTCTTCAGTGGAACTTTCAACGTCAGCTTCCACCCACTACCCTTATATCCAAACAAGCCATTTTGATCGGCAAAAACCACCAACAAAGCGCCATACTCATGATTATTATCATTATTAACACCAGCCTGTTTCGAACTTTTACCAAATGCTTCTATGAACTCGTTCGTGGCATCTTGTCGATCGATAGAACGCTCATTCAATAATGGGTTGGATCTTGCTATAACGCTTCCTTCACTATTGACCAAATCTACAATTACGGGTGGTGCAATCTCGTCTAAGATTTGAGCTACAACTGGCCAGGCAAAATGACCAATTACTGCACCTATAATCGTGCTGTCACCCCGATTAGCTCTGATGGGCGCACTGAAAATCACAGTTTCACGTTGACCTTCTCCTGGAAGGACTTGGTCAGAATAGTAATCTGTACCTTCGATTGTATGCTTAAAGGCAGTATTGCTTGGAGGGTAATCCTCAATACTTCGCCCAATCGCTCTCTTATCTGTAGAAATTAAAATACGACCAAAGCTATCTACTAGCATCAATTGATCCCAAGGTCCTGTCAGGAAAGTTCTCTCATCCCAGTCTGTCGCAATTAATTCGGGAAAAGTTTGAGTTGACTGCCATTCTTCTTGCATAAGATCTTGCAAATTTTCATCTTCAGCGATCATTTTAATATCACGCAACGCAGTATAAAGAACACGGTCTATGCTATGCATTTGATGTTGCGCGATTTGGAGGTAACTATTAGCTATATTGTTTTTCAGTAACTCTCGCGCAGAGTAGAAGGTACCCACTACCAACGCAGGTACTCCGATAATTGATACAACTACAATTGAAAGGGTGATTTTATTGGCAAACTTCATTGCGAAACCTGCTGGGAGGAATGCTGAACAGTTCGAATAAACCGTGCATCAATAAACGTCATACTATCGACTTGCGATTGAGTTACGTTTTGCTCGATGAGGAACTTGTTTATTTGCCTTGCGGTACCATGTAAGGATTGAAAACCAGCGCCATAAGAGAATGAAGTGACGTTCCCGCGTAAATCTACGATATGGTTTAGTTGAGCAAATGCCTGGACATCTTCTAGTGGGACACCGTAAATATTGGCAATGATGCTGTAAGCTTCGATAGGATGATCAAAGATAAACTGCGTTGTTTTATGCCACACGTTTATAAAGGCTTGGACATCAGCATACCTTTCATTAATAAAACTTCGATGAAAGGATAACCCCGACGGTGAAATACCTGGGATCTCTGAAGTGTCAAACAGCTTGTGACCTTGTCTACTTTCTATTGCTTGAGAAGCAATAGGCTCCCAAGTGACAATAGCATCTAGCTTCCCTTTGGCAAATTCTGATGCGGCTTCTTCTCCCGATACATTTACTTTGATTACATCACTGGCACTTACACCATGCCTTTTTAACACTACATCTAAGATGTACTCCAAATAAGTACCTTGATCGACGCCAATCGCTTTACCTTTTAGATCGGTTATTGATGCCACTTCTGGACTGGCGACAATTGCATCTACCCCCATTGAGTTATCACTAATATTCACCATCACAATATCTGAGCCAGAAATATTGAACTGAATCAAATCAAACAGCGTAAAATTATTGTTGTCTATCTCCCCATCCACCATAGCTTTCAATGAGCCCCAATAGTCTGGGTGAGTATCAAATAGCTTAACGTCTAACCCCGCTTCCTCAAACCAGTCTTTTTGATCTGCAATTTCAATCCAAAACGTGCCCGGCCAGTAGCCCCGAGCAACAGTCATGGGCAAACCCGTTGTTTCCGTTTCTTCATTCATTGTTGTCGAAGAATACCACCACATCAGGCTAACTATAGAGAAAGCCAATAACGCAGCTGAAATTGTCAGTTTCCTATGCATTCTATTTTCCTCACCTTCGCTGGTGCCAGAGCTATCCTGAGCACCTACAGAGCTACCACAATTAATGGCAAAAAATTGAAATGAAAAATCAAATGTGCAATTAGTAGAATAGTGGAAAACTCATGGGTAATCCAAAGTTCAACAAATTTGGAACGTTGTTATAAATAATTGAAACTAAGAAACTACGGTTTAAGTAGTACGAACTTTCTATTTACAGGAGTAACAAGACGAAGGAAGGGAACTAGGAAAAAGAGATACGAAAAAGCCCACTGTTTCCAGTGGGCTTTTTCTTGAATGTGGCGGAGAGATAGGGATTTGAACCCTAGATACGCTATTAACGTATGCCGGTTTTCAAGACCGGTGCTTTCAACCACTCAGCCATCTCTCCGTTGCGGGGCGTATATTAGGTATTGCCCTGAAGATTGTAAAGCAATAATTCTCCTTCAATGTTTCAAGTGTTGAGAAACTAAGCAGCCATTTCATGTTTTCTGTGACTTATACGTCAATTGTTGGAGCTAACATTCTAAAAAAAGAGATGGTAATAAAATAGTGTTTTATTTATATCCATTTGATATAAATAAAGAATATCACTTTCAAGCAACAACTGTACGCCCGAAAGTAATTGCACAATAGTGTGAACTGATTCAAAATTACGGGATTAACTGAGTAACAACGTCTATTTCAGAGGTTTTTATGAAAGTCGCAGACTTATTTAAACATCGTGGTGAAGCTATCTCTAAACAGCATTCTGAGTTTATACAATGGATGACTCCGACTGTACGCGAGTACTGGGGAGAGATTGTTAACAAGGCTCACAACCGCCACCTGTTTACTCGTCTACTTGATTTTCAAGCTCCTGCTGTCAATGACGAGGTTCAAACACCTGTTCAACAGCCAACAGCTATTGAGCTAAAGCCTGAAGCACAAAAACTTTTCATAGAACTGCAATCTAAGCTTGGTGAAGTCATCCACACTGGCGAATGGTTCGATGTTTCTCAACAACGCATCAACCAATTTGCTCAAGTGACTCAAGACATGCAGTGGATCCACACAGATCCAGAGCGTGCGGCTGAAGAATCTCCGTTTAAGACGACCATCGCACACGGATTTTTAACTTTGGCACTATTGCCAAAGCTGACAGATAGCGTTGATCCTGACAACAACCTGTTCCCTACCGCGAAAATGGTTGTCAATATTGGCCTAAACCAAGTTCGCTTTCCTTACCCAGTAAAGGCTGGCAACCGGGTTCGTGCGGTAAGTACTCTTTCAAAGGTGACACCAATTCGTAAAGGATTAGAAATTGAACGCGAAATTAAGGTTGAGATTGAAGGGGTTCGTCGCCCAGGTGCTGTGGTTACCTCTGTAATTCAACTGCACTTCTAGCACTCTCGGTCATATCAAGCAAAAAAGGATACCCAATGGTATCCTTTTTTCGTTTTACACGATCTCGATTATTTCATGGTGTAACAGCATTCTAGTTGATAATCATCACCATTCTTGGCGGTGTACTCTTTTTCTTCTGTACAAGCTCTTGGCTTACCTTTTTCGTCACCTTTCACTAAGCTAATCCAGTGGCGCATCGCTGCCATATCTGCCATTTCTTGGGGAAAAATGGTGCATGTTTCTAGTTGGATATCTTCAATATCAATTAACTCAATACAGCCTGTACCTTTATGGTTGCCAAAGGTCACCTCAACGTGGCTTCCTGTGCCATCCCTGAACAAGATTGACGTTGGGTCTTCTTTCTCACCCATATACGCAACAAAGTGTTTCGGGTGTTTAAGACCACTATGAGTTCCATCTTTGAAGTATGCCATTACGTGGCGATAATCAATCACATATGCCGTTACTTCCTTGTGAGAACCGTTCTCTAGCGGGAATAAACGGTCAAGTAGCTGCTTTGCTTTTACCTGTTTCTCACTTGCTTGGTTAGCATTTATTGTTTCTACCGCGAAGACTGCTTCAGCGATAAATGGCTTATTTTGTTTTTGAATGTCAGTCTTATCGAATGTCAGCATATTCATAGCGTTTCCCTCGCGGATATTTCACAACTTTTAAGTCCTAGAGCAAATGATCCAAACCGGCGTTTAATTGTTTTGCGATTTTGTGACTTTGCTTAGTTTGTATACTAGTGAATTTTTGACTACAATTTCACAACAAAAATTTTACAATGTGAATTTTACAAAATGCCAGTGTCAAAAAGCCTTATTCGCCAGTCTCATTTCTTAGGTACTAAGATCAGAAACCTGAGGAAACGCAACCATTTAACTATGGAGGATCTCTCTGCACGCTGTATACGCGTTAACCCAGAGTACGCCCCTTCTGTCTCTTACTTATCCATGATTGAACGTGGAAAGCGCGTTCCAAGCATTGATATGCTGGAGGTAATTGCAGAGGTGTTCCAAAAAGATCCAGCTTGGTTTTTAGATGACGAACCTGAGCAGGCAGACATCACACCAGATAAAGGAAACCGTGGCGGGATAAGTGGTATGGCACTTGAACCCAGTTTCCTATTTTCGAATGACATTCTACAGATAGCGATACCCGAGATGCTATCGCAAACAGGTATCACTGGCCGCCAGTTTGCGCATTTGCTTATTCGAGCTCACCAAGAAAGTAACCAGAACCACTTTCCAGATTTAGAGCGCGCGGCTGAGGAGGTCGGCCTAAAAAGACTGAATCTCTCGGCAGAAGATTTGATGGATATCGCGCGTAGTTTAGGGCTAACGATTCGTTGGATTTCGCGACCACCGCAAGATGTAGTCGATGAGCTAGGTGTCAGCGCAAAACAGATCGTTACCTCATTTTTTGAGCCCCCCGGTAGCATCTATCTAAATGAAGTACTTAAACAGTACCCAACGCGCCTTAAATACGATTTAGCGGTCTATATTGGCCATTGCGTTTTACACAGCAAAGAGGGCCTAAAGAGCGTTCTCTCGGTTGGACACGCCAACAGTTGGGAAGATAGCGGTCAAGCGTCCCCAACTTCAGAGCTAAACTCCCAAGATATTTTGCAAGCATGGCGAGATTTCGAATCAAGCTTTTTCGCTGGAGCCTTGCTTTGCCCCAAGGTCCCTTTCAGACAACTTCTCGATCGTAGCGGTTATGAAATAGACGTTCATCTTAAAGCTGGCGTTTCTCCTTCAGTCGCCATGCGTCGTATGACCGTTGTATCGCCTTATCCGCACTGGCACTACTTTGATGCCTATGGACAAAACAAATTAAAAGCCGTCTACCGAGGAAATGGTATCCCACTTCCTTGGGGGAATATGCGTAAAGTGAATGACCCTTGTCAGCACTGGGCCGTATTTAGAAGGTTATCAGAACCTCAGCAGGGCAGCTCAGCACAAATTTCGATATTAAATGTCGGTGATGAACCAAGGATATATTGTTGTGAGTCCGTCAATATGACAGACCCGGCTGGAAACAATCGCGTCCTGTGTGCAGGAATTGATTTAAACCCGGCGATCGATGCGCAAGGAGGCAATTCTCTCGAATTAGCCGAAGAACTCAAGTCTTTATGTGTGAGTAATGGAGGAAGTGCCGCGATCCCTCGTTATATGCAAAAAGAGTTCACTACAATAGCTAAAATCCTCAATATCAATTGGATTGAACGGGGTATACAGACAGATGCGAGAGTAATCTGTTCCCGCGGTGCAGTTTGCCCCAGAAAGCCTAGTTGCTATAACGGTTGCCAAGAAATTACAGTGCAGTAACTTTCTTCCAATCGATTTTACTTAGCCCAAAAAGAAAAAAAGCCAATCACAATGGTCGTGATTGGCTACATATAAGTGTGAACAAATTGGGTTCACTAACAACGTCAGTTGGCTAGGTGACCCTCGGCTTAAGAAGGGTCACTAGTAATAAAGCAATAAGCGTGCCAACTTTTCAAACTACTCAAAACCCTCAATTTTGGCTAATTAATAACCCATTTCACAAAAACTAAGCGCATAATAGCTTCTTATTTTGCATTTTATTGCAGAATGGAAATTAATCGTGTTGCAAAATGCAAAATCACCTACACTAACAAACAATACGGCTCGACTCGCCAATGATTAACTTTTATCGCTTTCTGAATACCCAGATCGGGCCAATCAGCAAGAATTGAACATCTTCGAAAAATGAAGGTTTCTTACCTTCTATTTTGTGACCAATAAACTGAAACAGCCATAACACAGCAAATAGCGTAAGGGAGACTAATAGAACCGAAAGTTGCATTATCTCAATAGACCAGATAAGTGAAATACAAGCTAAGGTAAAGCCAAGCATCATCAAGAAGACGCTTAAGGAAAGTCTAAAATAGAACACCATAACAGGAAATGCGGCCACCCATACCCAATTCAGTGTCATACCGAACACCTCAAGTGGCGGAATAGACCAGATCAACCCTACCACTGATAAAAAGATCCCTGGTACAGCAACTTTATGTATCTTTTGGTTGATGGGATTTTGATGGCTATCTCCATACTCCGATAGCCATTGAGAGAGATCCTTCATGCGTATTCACCTGTAAATTCATCCTAATATTTCTATAGCATGGCTTTACACCTCCTGCCTTCAAGAAAGGCTAATTTGTGATAGTCCTTTTTAATTGACGACGTTTTTCATCGTACATTCGCGAATCCGCTAACTTAAGCATATCGTCTATATCATTGAATTCAGGCTTATAAATCGCATGGCCAATACTGACGTGTAGGTTGATCAAATGCTGTTCATAAATCACTGGCGTATGACAAATCGCTTTTTGCAGCTCGATGTTGATAACATCAATATCATTCGTGTTTTCGATTCTTGACAATAAAATTAAGAACTCATCGCCCCCGATCCGGGCCACAACATCTGACGCCCTTAAAACACTTTTTAAACGCTCTGCGGTCGCGATAAGAACCTTGTCTCCAGCCGCATGTCCATAGGTATCATTAATCGCCTTAAATTTATCGAGATCGATATTTAGAATCGCAAATCGGTCTTGGGCAATACGCTTTTTAACTGCATCAAAGTGTTCACGCAATGTGTACATAAAATAGCGTCTATTGGGTAATAGGGTCAGCTCGTCTTGCAGTGAACGTTTACTTGCTGCGCTATAGAGACTATAAGTCATCGCGAATGCGCCTAGCAAAATCAAGATCATCGGATAACCGAGCAACCGCACTACATGAACTTGATACCAAGGCTTACTAGCAAGTAAATCCTGTTTGGTCGAAGCTGCGATAACCCAGTTACCATAGGGAAAATGAACCGATTCAATAGCAAAAGCATTGTCAAAAGTAGACTGTAGACCATAGAACACTTCACCATCTATGCCCGTACTATCTCGGCCGCGAATCGCAATATCATACCTATGCTCAAAAGAAGGTACTCCAGCATCAAGAAATAGAGATTCAAGCGAGATAACGACACTGCACACCCCCCAATAACGCGAATTGTATGGAGGATCAGAGAAGATAGGTACTCGAGCGATGAGAGCTAACCCTCCTTGGACTAAATTCACAGGACCCGCAATGAATATTTCTTGCAGATCTTGAGCCTTCTTAACCGTGCGCCACTGACTTGGGATGGTTCGATAGTCTAAACCCAACGCTTTCTCATTCCCTTCTATCGGGTAGATGTATTGAATGACATCATCGGGGGCCAATCCTAGTAGTTGAATATGGCTGCTTTTTCGGATCACACTCGAGGCGATAAGATCCCACCCAGAAAATTCAAACTCGGGGTTCGCTGCCACGAGTGCAGGCAATCCATTAACAACATAGATATCTGAAACAATTGCCGATTCCAACTCAGAACGGACAATAGAAAGTTCTTCTTTGGCTCTGGCTAACAAACTATCGCGCAAGAAGGATTTTTGGCTACGATCCAAAGATTCAACCAAACCGATAGAGATAACAAAAACAAACAAACATAGAGCATTAAGAAAAAAATGCCTGCCTGAACTTAAGGCCATCCGCCCCCCACAACTGTCAGCAACAAAAAACACCGGGTACTACCCGAGCAAAAAAGCCTGTTATCCGTATTGTTATTATTTGCATTGGTTATATAAAAGTTACAATAAATTAGCTTAATTTTCATCGACAATAGATAAAATTATCGACAACAAGGGTCATTTTATTGAGCTTGCTAACCGAATTAGGTGTAAATTCTCTCACATAAGCGCTCCAATTGTCACATTAGGCCTAATGGCCTGTGCTTAATGTTAACAATCTGTATCAACTCATATGGGTAAAAATTTGACCAAGAGATAACATCTACTCTTCTAATATCTGTTAACCTTTGTGGTCAAACTCATTGGGACTTGTTGGACAACTAGAATGCACGGAAAGTTAATCGGATTGTGTCTCGCTATTGTTTTCTCTCACTCAGCGGTAGCTTCAACTCCACCTAATTATAAAGCCTCCGCAGACATTATTCGAAGTACCTATGAAAGCCAATTGTATACCCTGCCTGCGTTTAAAGAAGGGCACTACGGCTTACGTATGTTTCGCCAAACATTAGATAAAAAGTATTCTGCAGCAGTCTGGACAGATATGGCTAGAGTCGCCAGCCGACTCAATAAGTTTGCAGCAGAAATCAATACCTCCGAACAAATTCTCCTCTACTCAGAGAGAAGAGTGTCCGGTTACCTTGGAGAAACGGATGAACGCAGCGTTAGGCGATATGGCGTCACTAAGCACATGCCTGAATATTTGTACCTAGGTGTCGACCTTTTAGGATCAATGGCACGTGCCAACGAATACGGCCTCAAACATAAGCAAGATGAGAAACTTAGGGCTGTCATTCGTCGCTACGACTTTGCTAAATATGCAACCGATCAGGAAATGATCAAAGCTTGGGCTGCGCAACTCGCCAATCAAGTCTATTGGCTAAGACAGCTAGGTGAACAAGATGTGGTTGAAGCGTTTACGCAGGCTTTTAAGACAACTTACCCTGATAGCGAAGATAAAAGACTCACCAAACAGCAGTATGGCAACAAACTGTATGGTATGACTCATATCATTTTTGGTGATTCGGAGTACTATCAGCACCAAGTCAGCGAGAAGCAGCATCAATGGATATACGATTACTTCCGCGACAACATTGATACGATTTTGATTCGAGCCAAAGAAGACGTTATCGCTGAAGTAGGTATTACCTTCTTACTTGCTGGGCTTGAAAATGATCCAGTTGTTGAAAAGACTCGCAACGCCATTCAGCAATCCATCAATCTTGATAAAGGCATGATCCCTTCTGTCACTGGAGACTTCGACGTCACTTACGGTGAGCATCGCAATGTACTCGCAATAATGTTACTCGACTGGCAGCAAGTGAATGAAGCACCGACAGTAAAAGGACAACCAAAAATGTTTTCAAGCCCTCCGTATGGTCTTATTCCCCAGTAATAAAAAGGCCTGATTTCGAAACGGTATCGAAATCAGGCCCTATTTCTCGCCTAGATAAAATGTCCAACTCTGTGGATTAATTCTACCTAAGGAGATTCACGTTTTGGCTACGCAATTTAATCAAGCTCGACAAGTTGCTTTTTGAATTTAGCATGCTGTGATTTTACCGAATCTCCCGGTTCACCTGTCATCAGGCTAACAGCAACAATCGCAATCGTAGAGAAGATGATTCCCGGTACGATTTCATACACATCAAACCAACCACCTGAAATCTGCTTCCACACGACGATAGTTATACCACCAACAAGAATACCTGCTAGTGCGCCATTGCGGTTCATACGCTCCCAATACAAGCTAAGCACTAATGCAGGACCAAACGCTGCACCAAAACCTGCCCAAGCATAAGATACTAAGCCAAGAACTGAGCTGTCTGGTGTCATTGCTAGTATAAGAGCAACAATCGAAATACCGATGACCGCAACGCGACCAACCATAACAATTTCTTCTGAGCTTGCGTCTTTCTTAAATACTTGCTTGTAGAAATCTTCTGCTAGCGCAGACGATGAAACCAACAGTTGTGAATCCGCGGTACTCATTACCGCAGCAAGGATAGCAGCTAGCAAAATACCTGCAATCACTGGATGGAATAACGAATTAACCAGCAACATGAAGATCTTCTCGCCATCATCGACACTCACACCTGAGTTAGTTACGTACACTAGACCAACGAGACCAACAAGCATTGCACCTACCATCGATAGCGCGGTCCAGATAACAGCAATACGGCGGGCAGTAGTGAGGTCCTTGTTTGAACGAGACGCTTTAAAACGCGCTAGAATGTGAGGCTGACCAAAGTAACCTAGCCCCCAAGCAACGAGCGATATAATCGCGATAGCTGAAAGCGGCTCACCCTTTGCGTCATTCCATAACGTCAGTAGCTGTGGGTTAATCGATTCAAGATCACTTCCAAGCTGACCTAAGCCACCTTCCATCGCTGTAATAGGAACAATGAGCAGCGCTGCCGCCATCAATAAACCCTGTACTAAGTCAGTCCAAGATACCGCTAGGAAACCGCCAAACATGGTGTATGAAACAACACATACGGTACCAATAATCACTGCCGTTGTGTAATCTAAACCAAATACTGTCTCAAACAATTTACCACCCGCTACCAAACCTGAGCTTGTGTAGAAAAGGAAGAATAAAAGAATGAAGAAAGCAGAAATTACCTGAATCAGTTTTGAATTATCGTCGAAACGACGTGATAGAAACTCTGGTAGTGTTAGTGCGTCGGTAGTAATGCTGTACGTACGTAGACGTTTTGCATTAACCAACCAGTTTAACCAAGTACCTACAAGTAGACCACCTGCTAGCCAGAACGCTTCAATACCTGCTGCATAGGCATAACCTGGCAGACCAAGCAGAAGCCAACCACTCATATCCGAAGCACCCGCTGAAAGTGCCGCTGGCCAAGGGCCAAGTGAACGACCACCCAAGAAGTAGTCGCTTGAGCTTTTGGTGCGCTGATAAGCGATAACACCAATAGCAAGCATCAGAATCAGATACGCTATAAACGTGGTTGTAATAGCAAAGCTATTTTCCATGTGATTTGTCCTCTTTTAAAAGATCGCCTTCCCTGAATGCCCCCGAACAATCGAGGGCAAATCAATGAAGATTAGTGGGTTTCGCTTCCTAGCTCGAGCAAAGTCGCGTTACCACCTACTGCTGTTATATTTATAGTTCTAGTGCGCTCAGTGATGAAACGAAGCGCTAGATGAGGATCATGTGCAACCGGTAGGTTCACAAGATCTGTTTCAGACGTCAGACTTACAATTGCGCCTGTACGTTTGGCGAGTTGACGGTTGATTGTCCTTTCAACCTCAGTGTTACCTACATAACCAATACTGCGTACATCAGATTCCAGCAATTGATGGTAAGCATCAATTGCTGCAAACTGTACTAGATTCGTCGGTAACGAAGACTGCAAATAAGCAGCTTCTAATGATTGGCATAGCTCGGCATCATCACTACAAAAAATGATGCTATTACCTGCGATCAGTGCAGCACTCACTTGCGCTACTGCTGCCAGCTTTGCCTGCTGTTGTATATCATCCTGAATCACAACAGCGACACCACGACCTGCGGTGTAGAGCTCGTTGGTTTCCCCCGTAGGACCAACCAATTGATGCGTTTCGGCTAGTAAAGCAGACGCTTGTTCAATGTGGTAAGACACGACAGAAGCCAACTCAGGCTGTACTTGCTGTAAAGCCTGTTTAAAAGCGAGTAAACACTCACTTTTAGAATCAAAATTAGTTAAGTTCCAGTTTTCCCAAGCAGAGAAAGCGTCAGAAAAACGAGTGACTTGATGAACCATAATTATTTCTCCTTGCCCACTCAATTAAGAAAACTGTGTTTGGGTGAAACGGTACAGGTAGTGAGGACCACCTGCTTTCGGGCCTGTGCCCGATAAGCCTTGACCACCAAATGGCTGAACACCGACAACCGCCCCGACTTGATCTCGGTTGATGTAGCAGTTACCCACTCGAGCATGCTTCTCAATCCAGCGATAAGTGGTTTCATTTCGGCTATGGATACCCATGGTTAAGCCAAATCCAGTGTTGTTGATCTCATCAACAATCTGATGGAGCTCACTCGCCTTAAAGCGAACAATGTGCAAGATAGGACCAAATTGTTCTTCCTTCAGGCAGGAAATATCACGAATTTCAAACGCGGTAGGGGCAACGAAATCACCCTGTTCGTGTTCATCTGATAACACCAGTTGAGCCACTTTCTTCTCGCTGTTACTCATTCGTTCAATGTGCGAAAGCAACTTAGTTTTTGCTGCTTTGTCGATAACAGGGCCAACATCTGTAGAATGCAGATAAGGTTTACCTACGCTCAACTCCTGCATCGCACCTTGAATAAGAGCGACGATACGATCGGCGATATCTTCCTGAACATAGAGAACACGCAATGCACTACAGCGCTGACCCGCAGAAGCAAAAGCAGAGCGGATAACATCACGAACCACTTGCTCTGGAAGCGCAGTACTATCGACGATCATCGCATTTTGGCCGCCGGTTTCAGCAATGAATGGGACTGGAGCCGCATCGCGCTGAGCCAAGGCTCGATTGATTCTCTGCGCTGTTACCGTTGAACCTGTGAATGCCACACCAGCGATTGCTGAGTGAGAAGTCAGTGCCGAACCAATTTCGGCACCACGACCTGGAAGCAACTGGATGGTGCCAACCGGGAAGCCTGCATCTAGCATCAACTCAACGGCACGAGCCGCGATCAAGCTAGTTTGCTCAGCTGGTTTAGCCACTACAGTGTTACCAGAAACCAGTGCGGCTGTAATTTGGCCAAGGAAAATTGCCAGTGGGAAGTTCCAAGGACTGATACAAACAAACACGCCACGCCCTTGACGAGTAACGCTGCGGCTTTGCCCATCAAACCCTTTTACGGCAAATTCACCAAGTGCGTCGACTTGTTTTGCGTAGTAACGACAGAAGTCCACCGCTTCACGTACTTCATCAATGCTGTCATGAATCGTTTTACCTGCCTCCTGATGGCAAATAGCAACAAGCTCCGCTAAGTGCTCTTCTAAAAGATCCGCTAACAACTCTAACTTTTCAGCACGTTCGGTCTTTGCAGTGGTTTGCCAAGCATCGAATGCTTGATCCGCTCCTTCTATTGCTGCGGAAACATGATCAAGGGTAGCAAAAGCCACCTGACCCACATTAATGCGCCTGTCATAAGGAGCTGTAACAGCTTCAGTATTAATATTTTCCTTGATCATGCTTTCGGCATGGAACTCGCCATTTATAATTGGACCAGCTGACCACTGCTTGTTTAAAAAGCTTTCAACTTCGTGTTCAAACGGTTTGGCTTCACTTTCTACATCAACATTGACGCCGAGTGAGTTCTTGCGCTCTGGAAATACATTCGGTGGTAGAGGGATGCTAGTGTTGTTCAACGTTTCAAATTCACTGAGCATGTCCACCGGGTGCTGAGTTAATGTCTCTACAGGACAACGTGCATCGACTAAACGGTGGACAAACGAGCTGTTGGCCCCATTTTCTAACAAGCGACGTACCAGGTAAGGCAATAAGTCTTTGTGACTACCAACTGGCGCATAGATACGCACTGATTGTTGATAGGCTTCCATCGCATGGTTGTACAGAGAGTCACCCATGCCATGAAGGCGCTGAAATTCAAAGTCTTTATGCTCAGCCATTACCGCGATGGAAGTTACTGTCTGTGCGTTGTGGCTTGCAAATTGCGGGAAGATATTGCCACGCACGTTATCACTTAGAAGGAATCGCGCACAAGCAAGGTAAGCAACATCGGTCGCCTCTTTACGCGTATAGACCGGATAATCTGTATAGCCCGCTTGCTGTGACCACTTGATTTCGCTGTCCCAGTAGGCTCCTTTGACAAGACGAAGTGGAATCAAATCACCCTGTTTTTTAGCCAGACCGTTAATCCAAACAAGTACAGGTAAAGCTCTTTTTGAATAGGCTTGAATTACAAGGCCAAATTTGCCCCAGCCTTTGACTAGCTCGCTACAATAGACTTTTTCAAATAATTTAAGTGAAAGTTCTAAACGGTCAGCTTCTTCGGCATCAATAGTAATAGCCACATCTAGCTCCACCGCACGGCGCAGTAATTGTTGCAGCGTGTCATAAAGCTCTGTCAGTACGCGCTCTTCGTTTGCCACTTCGTAACGTGGGTGAAGCGCAGATAGCTTGATGGAGACCGATGGTGCAGGACTGGTTGATAAACCATAGTCATCGCGCCCAACTGCTTCGATCGCCATTAGGTAGTCTTTGAAGTACTTGTTCGCATCAGCAGTGGTCAGTGCCGCCTCTCCGAGCATGTCATAAGAGTAAGTAAAACCTTTATCACGCATTGGACGGCCATTTTTTTGCGCCTCAGCGATGCTGCGCCCAAGCACAAATTGGTGTCCCATCACCTTCATTGCTTGATGCATAGCTTTACGAATTACAGGCTCAGACATCTTATTAACAAGGCGATTTACCGCGCTCACCGGACTTTGAGATTCATTTTCTGAAAGACCGACGACCTTACCCGTTAGCATTAATCCCCAAGTGGATGCATTTACAAACACTGAATCTGAGTTTTTAAGGTGAGATTTCCAATCAGCAACCGTTAGCTTATCGCGAATCAGAGCATCAGCCGTTGCAGAATCAGGGATACGCATTAGCGCTTCTGCTAAACACATCAACAAAATACCTTCTTGGGTATCGAGGCTGTATTCAAGCAACAATGCATCAATCATCTGAATAGACTTTTTATCCGCGCGGATCGCTTCTATGAGCTGCGTTGTCTTGGCTGCAATTTGCTCTTTTTCACTGTTCGTTGGCTGCGCTAGTGGTAGTAGTTGCTTAAGCCATTGTGATTCGTCCACCATATACAGTGGAGAGATCAACGACCAAAGCTTGTTAAGCGGTTGCTCGACAAACTCAGCGTTTAACACATCAGTCGCTGTAAACATGCGTTTTCCTCAATCTCAGACCTGAAAAAAGTTCAGGTTTCCTACAATGGCTTGCAGTGTATTTTGAGCCCGAGAAGATTACTTGTCAAAAACTCCGAGTTTTTTGCTATTTACTCTGATTATTAACAAAACAAAAACAGAGTCACATGCAAATAAGCAAAATAATATGTGGTTTAAGTTAGCTTATTTAACCAAATTGTTTCTTGTACTGAGAAGGGGATATACCTTGAAGACGAGAAAAGGTGTGAGTAAAAGTACTTTGACCAGAGAACCCAGTGAATTCGGCGACTTGGCCCAAAGTAAGGTGGCCTTGCTCTATGAGCTGTTTTGCCATGTCGATTCGCTTACCTAGTACATACTGGTGCGGAGTAATACCCATTTGCTCTTTGAATAAAGAGTGAAATTGGCTTTCCCCAAGAAACACACTGCCAGCAAGCTGAGTCACCGAGATCTTTTGGTTTAAGTGCTGCTCGATATAACGATCTATCGCCTCTAAATCAAAACGAGAGTCACGACGCGAACTGGCAAACGCAGACATGTGGCGCTGTAAGAGTGCAACGACGGTGTCACTACACGCTCTACTAAGCAGAAGGTCTTGAGGGTTAGATTGCATTTCCGCAACCAGCATCTGAATCAACTTCTGAATCTGACCATCAAGCTGAAAATAGGTATCCTTTTGGTTCAGGGCATTGAGCCTTTGCAGTAATAAAGGATCATCATCCTTCGGTGAAGGCATATTCAGCACCAAAATATCCGACTGCTCCAGTACACCGCCAAACGCATGACCTGTACCTGAAGTCACCACACAACCTTGCCCTGGCCCTACCAAATTTCCGTATCCACTTACCTCAAACTCCGCCTTTCCCTTTAGCCCGATAACGACCTGCGTATAATTGTGATCATGACATTCCATGTACGAAGGTAGCGTAACCAATTGTGCTGGCATAGGTGACAATTCTTTGGCAGCTAGCTGATTATTTTCTGGCTTAAAGGATGAAGACATAGCAACACACAGACATATTTAGAGGTGGAATCACCATGTTATACCAAAAGTGATGCAACTCGAAATTCCTATTGATGATTTATCAAATAGGTTGCATTTTGTTCAACTAGACAGGTATCTGGCACGATTACCAACTGTTGAAAAAATAGCCACTGCAGATACTGGAAGAATGATCAAGTGCACATAAATTACGGCTTATGTCACTTCTATCCATTTAACCTCTTATCGATCAAGATTCTTTACTTGCATATTTCTTCAATGCGACCAAAATGGATTAAGTATTCGATAAGTTTATTTCGATTTATGATAAGCTTAGGTAAGACTCTCTAGAAATAGAGATGAATAAATGGAAGAAATAGACCTTTGCAAGGCACCTTAGCAATGGACTGTCAAAAGTTTGTCTTTTTCCTATTTTAAGGTGCATATCTTTAGAATATGCACTGGGTTTAAATGTATTACATTGGTAATTTAAACGTTAATTGTTGCAGGGACTTATGATCATACGTCGCATCCCAGCGCTTTTGCTTGCGCTAAGCCCTCTTTGGGTTTCGACTTCGATTTTTGCAGAAGAAAGTGTACAGGCTGATCCTGTTGCTGAAATCGAGAGTAAATTAGAAAATAAAGAAGCGGAAATGGGTACTATGGCTACAGAGTTTGACTCTGAAGCTGAACGTCTCCAACAACTTCAGAATGACAAAAGTAAGCTTAAACGCAGTGAGAAAGAACTCAATGCTAAGCGTAATCGTACCAAGTCGGCGCTGGACAAACAGTATAGCCGTCTTTTAGATGATCCTGAGATCGACTTGGTTTCTTTCCAAAAAGCTTACCAAGATGCATGGTCTGAAGTGAAAGAGAACCAATCTTCACTTTTAGAAAACCAGCAGGCTATCACTGAAAGTGAAATGCGCCTGTCTCAGGTTAAGCAAAAGCAAGCGCGACTCAATTCGGAGCTTTCTTACCTTAAAGAGCAAAAAGTTGAAGCGCGTGTAAAACGTATTGCTGCAGAACTTCGTGAAAGCGATGTGCTAGAAACAAGCTATAAAACGACTTGTTCATCAACAATGACGTTAGGTGAATGTACTAGCCAAGGCCACTATCTAACGAAGCAGAAAGCAGTTAAGGCGTTTAAAGCAAAACTGATGGATCGTTTAACAGAATCAAATATAGCCAAACAAAACGCTAAAGGGGTTCAGCTAAACGTTCATGTGCAGGAAAGCCAAATTATTCGCTCTGGTTTTGAAGGCAATAATAGCTATTTCACGCAAATGCAGTCTCAGCTTCAAGCTCGCCCTGAAGCGTCTGCGGCATGTAAGCTACTAAATGTATCTTCTCGTTACTGTCTAAAAGGCGACCAAGAAACAAAAGCAAAGAAGAATGATAAGAACTGGGTAAACGTAACAGTGCGCTCAGACCAGTACGATGACTCAGTCGTTATCAATGGTATCAACTATGGCAGTACGCCAGTCGAAGTTGTTCTTCCACGTGGTCAACACCAAGTAACCGTATCGAAAAGTGGTTTTGAAACCTACAACCGCGAAATCAGTGTAAATACAAATGATACGGTTTGGGTTAAGTTACGTCCGAGTGGATAACAGTTGAAACTCTTACTGAATTCACAAGATTGAGCTAAAAACGCCATTTTGATCCTAAGTTATTAACGGATAACTTAAGACAAAGTGGCGTTTTCGTTTAAAATAAGCCAATTAATCAATAATTAGATGTAGAAGAAAGACAATGCGCCCAGGTTTACCAGCCCTTTTGTTAGCATTATCTCCGTGTTTGCTTCTCTCTACTGTTTCAGCAGAAGAAGCACCGAAGACATTGGTTCAGATTGATGACCAGCTATTCACTAAACACGATGAGTTAAAAGCTGCGCAGCAAGCAAAAGAAGAGCAGCAAGCGCTGCTAGATAGCAAGAAATCAGAACTAGACTCTCTTGAGCAAACGGCCAAGTCTTTGGATGAAGCGTTTTCTAATGCTAAAAGTAAATTAGAAAACGCTTACCAGCGTATGATTGACGATCCGAATACTGATCTAGCTGGATCACAAAAATCTTATCAAGATGCTTGGTCTGCCGTGAAGCAAAATCAAAAAGCGCGTCTTGCGGCTGAGCAAGAGCTGGTAGAAACACGCAATGTCTTTGTAACTCGCCAAGCCGCACTGGAAACCATCGAACAACACATTGCTGAGCTTGATGAAAATAAGATTCGTGCAAGAGTTGAACAGCTTAGGGGCGAAATAAAGCAGCCACAGCAGATTTCTGTGAGCTTCACCAACCGCTGCCAAGCTTCACTAACACTTTCACAATGTGATAATCAGACGAAAGAACTTGCGTTACAAAAAGCGGTCAAACAATTTCGCACCGAAATCGCTGAACAAACCAGTGAAAGCGCGATCGTTAAACGCAATATCAACGACGCCTCATTAAATATTCATGTCATCAAACACGTGACTAAGCAAGCTGGCTTCTATGATGGCGTGCGTTACCGAACCATTATGAATGTTGAACTAGAAGCTCGCCCTAAAGCTAGGGTAGCATGTGACTTGTTACAGGTTGATACTCAGTACTGTTTTGCACCTGGCACAGCCCACGAGTTGCAAGCAGATCAAGAAATGGCTTGGGTAACACTTGCAATACGCTCTAACCAATTTAACGACAGTGTCTATATAGATGGTGTTTCCTACGGCAGTACACCCGTAGAAATCATGCTGCCAATTGGTCTCCATGACATTACTGTTCAAAAAGAAGGCTACAAAGCCTTTGCCCAGCAAGTTGCAGTAAAATCTGATACTGCTATTCGCGCGGTGCTAGAAGAGAAATCTAACCCACTTCGCGCTGGGAGTAAATTCGCTGACGCAATGGCAGGCAAAGGTCAGGCACCAGAGATGATAGCCATTCTTCAAGGTAAGTATTTCACTGGTGAAAATGCTTCAAAACAAGTTTTCCTTGATCATGCTTTCGGAATAGGCGCCACTCCAGTGACGGTCAGCCAGTTTGCTACATTCGTCGAACACACCAATTATCAAACTGATGCGGAACTTAAGAATACCTGTACAGCACTTGTGAATGGTGAAGTGACCCCAATAGCAAAAGCAAATTGGCGTGATCCCGGTTTTAAACAGTACCCTAACTCACCGGTGGTTTGTGTTAGCCAAAACGATGCAAAGTCTTATACGAACTGGCTACGCAAACAAACAGGTGCTGCCTATCGCTTGCCTACTGAAGAAGAATGGGAAGTGGCAGCTCGCGCAGGTAGCCAAGATAAATACTGGTGGGGTGATAAATTCGTCTCTGGTGAAGCAAATACAGGTTGGAGCGGGACACCATGGTCAAACCTTAGCACGTCTCCCGTCAGCGCCTTTAAACCAAATCAGCTTGGCCTATATGACGTTGTAGGTAATGTGTGGCAATGGACCAGCAGTCCAAAGGGCATTGCAAAAGGAGGCGCTTGGAACTTCTCACCTGAAATGGCGGCATCTGACAAACAGCTTTTCTTGTCCAACTTTGAAGCAGCAAACTACCTTGGCTTTCGGGTAGTCAGAGATATAAACTAGTCACAAGAAGAGGGGGATTTCCCCCCTTTTTTATTATTATCAAAAAGATAAGATGGTTGTTGAGTAAGGTCTAATGACCGAACTTAGTATCTATTGATACGTCTATACTCAGTGAACCACTGAGTTCATAGAACCTCTTCTACACGTCTACAAGAAGTTTTCTTGTTTTTGCCAGCCATCATTAGATGTCTGGCATTTTTTATCGTACAGAATGCTCAATTATGATATGATATTCGTTCTGTTTTATAAGATTTATATTGATAAGTGAACGAACAACAAGCCTCTCTATTCAATCAACTTCCTGGTTATTGGGGTTGTAAAGACTTAAATTCTGTTTTTGTTTACGCCAATAACGCCTACGCAAAGCTCATCGGGTTTGATCAGCCTAATCAGTGCATTGGTTTATCTGATAAACAAATGCCGAGCCCGACCTCTCGCTGTGCAGATGACTTCGTTAAGCAAGACCGATATGTCATCGAGAACGTTACCCAGCTTAAAATCCTTGATATCCACCCCTACCCCGATGGCAGTTGGCGTGCGCATATTTTTACCAAAACTCCATGGTTAGACGATAATGGGCAAGTACAAGGCACCATCTTTTACGGTCAAGAGCTTTCCAATACTGCCATTTTAGAAGTGAGCCACTGGATATGTAGAGCGACTGGGCTCGCATCGAATGAAACCATAGCAGGTGATATTCCCCCTGCTAGCACCTTGAGCAGCAAACTGACCTCAAGAGAGTCAGAAGCACTGTTCCTGTTGCTTTATGGCAAAAAACCTAGCTACATTGCAAAAATAATGAAGATTTCGATTAAAACACTAGAAAGCTATGTGGTGAGATTAAGGCATAAGTTTGGCGCGCATTCTAAAGCGCACTTAATCGATATGGCATTAGAACAGGGGTATGGCTCCTACATACCAGAAACCTTGTTGAAGACTCAAATTTCTGTCGCCCTAAATACCGAAAACGCCGCATAACGCGGCGTTTTGTCTAAGGGGCAAGACGGTCGATATGCCATGCTTCGCGGTCTTTCGAGAACAAGAACCGATCGTGTAAACGGTTCTCCCCACCCTGCCAGAACTCGATACTTTCAGGCCTGATACGGTATCCCCCCCAGAAACTTGGTACTGGAATCTCTCCAGCTTCGAATTTCTTTTTAAGTTCCAAAAACTTACCTTCAAGTACTCCACGAGCTGAAATTCGGCTACTTTGCTTACTGGCGATGGCGGCAAGCTGGCTCGATTTCGGGCGAGAAGAAAAGTACTGCATGTTTTCTACTACGGTCAGCTTTTCAGCAACACCTGTAATATGGACCTGTCTTTCAAGAGGATGCCAAGGAAAATGCAGGCTCACTTTAGCGTTGTGCTCTATATGCTGAGCCTTACGGCTACCTAAATTGGTATAAAAAACAAACCCTTGCTCATCGACATTTTTTAGCAACACAATACGTTGAAATGGTTGACCTGTTTCGTCAACAGTGGCGACTGTCATAGCAGTTGGGTCCGTAAGTTTGGCTTCAATGGCTTGCTTCAACCATAAATCAAACTGAGCAATTGGGTCAGGTAACAAGTCTTTTCTGCGCAAACCACCTTTTGTGTACTCGCGACGAATCTCATCAAGCTCCATCTTTTCTCCTCGGCGAAATTTTTTGTCGATTGTGCGCTCTTAATGATAAGAACTCAAGCCCAAGAGGTTGGATAACGCTACACTCTATAAAAACTAGCGATAATAACGAAGTCAACTATTTTACTAGGATAAATCTAACAGCAAATCCTTAACATTTTGGGCCATGAGTAATAAAATCAATAAAATAACTCCATATAATAAGGACTACCCATGAGTAAGAGCGGTTATAACAAGCTTACTCCAAACGAACTGGACTATGTCGACGACAAGACAGCGGCCCTTTTGTTAAACACACCAAATAGTGCACGCGTAATGTTGTGGGTCATGGTGTTGTTTTTCGTGCTTGCTATTTTATGGGCTTCTTGGGCAGAAATCGATAAAGTTACAGTTGGTCAGGGTAAGGTTGTTCCTTCGTCTCAAGTACAGGTGGTTCAAAACCTAGAAGGTGGCTTAGTTAAAGAAATACTCGTCCGCGAAGGTCAAAAGGTAGAAAAAGGGCAACAATTGCTTCTTATTGATGACACGCGCTTTCGCTCAGACTATCGCGAACGTGAACAGCAAGTGGCCAACTTAACAGCAAGTGTATTACAGCTTTCGGCCTCAATTACCAGTGTTGAACTTAATCAAGACTTCGATGAATCGAATTGGCAAAATAGCGTTCTTCTCAACTTCAACAAGTTAGCCTTTCCTCCTGTACTGCAAGAAACCCAACCTAACCTAGTTGCTCGCCAACGCGCAGAATACCGCCAAGACTTAAATAACCTTCGCAACCAGATCTCTCTGCTTGACCAACAAGTAAAGCAGAAGCAGCAAGATTTAGTCGAGATCCAAGCGCGGGTGAGAAACTTACGCGAAAGCTACCGCTTTGCTAACAAAGAACTTGAGATCACCAGACCGCTGGCTGAAGAAGGGGTAGTTCCGCGGATTGAGCTACTAAAACTTCAACGTCAGGTAAACGACACTCGCCGTGAAATGACGTCAAGTGAACTTAAAGTTCCGGTCCTTAAATCGGCGATTCGTGAAGCCATGCTAAGCCGTATTGATGCCGCGCAAAAATTCCGTTCTGAGCAGCAAGAAAAGCTCAACCAAGCTCAAGATAAGCTGTCGTCTTTGACAGAGTCGACCGTTGGCTTAGAAGACCGTGTAAACCGCACTGTCGTAACATCCCCAGTCACAGGTACAGTAAAGACACTAAATGTCAATACTGTGGGTGGTGTTATCCAGCCCGGTATGGATATCGTAGAAATCGTACCAAGTGAAGATACGCTTTTGGTCGAGGCTAAAATCGCACCACAAGATATCGCTTTTCTTCGACCCGACCTACATACAATCGTTAAATTTAGTGCCTACGACTTTACAAAATACGGCGGTTTAGAAGGTACGCTTGAGCACATTAGTGCCGATACAACAACAGATGAAGAAGGCAATAGTTACTATCTAGTCCGTATTCGGACAAAAGAGACAAGCCTAGATAAAGATAATTCGCTACCCATTATTCCTGGTATGACTGCTTCAGTGGATATTATCACTGGTAAGCGAACCATATTAGAATATCTGCTGAAGCCAATTCTTAGTGCGCAAAACAATGCTCTGAAGGAATAGACGATATGATCACTAAAGTGCTAGGAAAAACAATTTGAAACCTCGCTTGTTTGCCAACGGCCTAATTGCTTGTGTTGTGCTGCTACTTGCGACAACAACTTCGTTTGCTCTTAATACTCAAGAGCAACGTTGGGTTGAAGCTGTACGTAAAACCTATGGCGATAGAGCGGGACGGCGAGTCGAGACATGGCGTAAAGAGATGGCACAATATAAGTCGGTCCCCGAACGGGATAAGCTGACCAAGGTTAATAATTTCTTCAATCAACTCAATTTCGTTAATGACATCCGCTTGTGGGGTAAGAACGACTATTGGGCAACCCCACTTGAGTTTCTTGGTAGCAACGCCGGAGACTGTGAAGACTTCACAATCGCTAAATATTTTTCTCTACTTGAACTGGGTGTATCAGATAAGAAACTACGCCTGGTGTATGTTAAAGCCATAGAGCTTAACCAGTTTCATATGGTATTGGCTTATTACTCGAAACCAAGCGCAGAGCCGATTCTATTAGACAATATCAACCCACAGATTAAACGCGCTTCTAAGCGTCGGGATTTATTACCGATCTACAGCTTTAACGGTAAAAATCTATGGCTTATGAAGTCTAAACAGGGACAACTCGCAGGGAAGTCTTCTAGGCTAAGCCTATGGAATGATCTCCGTGCGCGCGAGAAATCGCTAAAACTTAATAAACCAGTAGTCAACTATGATGAGTAGGCAATATGACTTTATATAAACAACTTGTCGCGGGAATGATTGCGGTTATTTTGATGCTGTTAATTTCGGTATTTATCATCGAATTTAACACCACTCGAAATAACCTCATTCAACAGCAGCGTTCCGAGGTGAACAACACCATCAACACGGTCGGTCTAGCACTGGCACCGTATTTGGAAAATAAAGACCAAGTCGCCGTTGAATCTGTGATTAACGCCTTGTTCGATGGGAGTAGCTATTCAGTCGTACGCTTGATCTTCCTTGATACCGGAGACGAAATCCTGCGCTCTTATCCGATTAAACCTAACAACGTGCCAAAGTGGTTCACTCGCCTCAACCTGTTTGAGAAAATTCATGACCGACGAGTGGTCACAAGCGGATGGATGCAGTTAGCAGAAGTTGAAATTGTCAGCCACCCTGGGGATGCCTACACCCAGCTTTGGCTCGCATTTGAACGCCTAGTGATCGCTTTCTGCCTTATCATGTTGATTGGTTTATTCTCTATCTCGTTCATTCTTAAACGCGCGCTTCGTCCTTTGCAGCTCATTGTAAGTAAGATGGAGCAGGTAGCCAATAATCAGTTTGGTGAGCCACTGCCGCGACCAGCAACACAAGATCTTATCTATGTTGTTGATGGAATCAACAGCATGTCTGCCCAGCTTGAAAAGTCATTTAAGGCTCAGGCTAAAGAAGCTCAACAACTCCGTGAACGTGCCTACATCGACCCAGTATCTCAGCTTGGCAACCGTGCTTACTATATGAGTCAGCTAAACTCATGGATTGGTGAAGGAGGGATCGGTGGCGTTGCTATCCTTGAAGCAAGCTTCATTCGTGAACTCTATGAAGACAAAGGCTATGAAGCTGGTGATGGCATGGTTCGAGAGCTTGCTGATCACCTTAAAGTGTCTATGTCCTCTCCAGATGTGACACTTGCGCGTATCTCTACCGAGGAGTTTGGTTTTATCTTACCTAACGTTGATGACTCTGAGCTAAAACTGATTGCCGAAAGCATTGTGACTTACGTCCAAGACATCAACGCAGACCCGACAGGCATGGCGACCGCTAACCTCTCGCTAGGTGTGGTTTTCAATAAAGCATCTACAAATTCTACAGAACTGCTTACCATGCTTGATAACGCGCTCGCCAATGCCAAGTCAAATCCTGAACTCGACTATGGTTACGTGACAGGTGAAGACACCGACAATCTAATGGGCAAACAGCAATGGAAAAACTTGGTTGAAGAAGCAATCAGTAATGATTGGTTCAGCTTCCGCTTCCAAGCTGCCAATAACAGTTGGGGTCAAGCCTATCACCGCGAGGTCTTTTCTGCGATAGAAAAAGACGGCGAAAGATACAGTGCAAACCAATATCTATTTGCACTAGAGCAGCTCAATGCCAGCCACTTGTTCGATGAGTACGTAATTCAAGCTATAGTAGAACGATTAGAAACTGGCGAGTTCACAGAACCTGTTGCTATTAACATCGCACAAAGCAGTATCTCTCAGCCGAGCTTTATTCGCTGGGTTACCCAGTTGCTCAACAAGCATGCTTCAGTTGCCACGTTGCTGCATTTCGAAATACCTGAAAACTGCTTTATCAACTCTCCTCACCACACTGCCCTGTTCTGTAACGCAGTACGTGGTGCTGGTGCCGATTTTGGTGTCGATAATTATGGGCGTAATTTCCAGTCATTGGATTACATCAATGAATTCCGCCCTGCGTACGTGAAGTTAGACTATCTGTATACTCACCACTTAGATGATGAGAAACAGAAGTTTACTCTCACGTCGATTTCGCGAACGGCCCACAACTTAGGGATTAAGACCATCGCATCTCGTGTCGAAACACAGACTCAGTTAGATTTTCTTTCTGAGCACTTTATTGAAGTCTTCCAAGGCTTTATCGTAGATAAATAATGAGCAAAAGGTTATAGCATGCAGGACCCGCTATTAAATTCACTTATCTACGTCAGTCGATACTATGGATTAGCAAACTCACCCGAGGCATTGATCAATGGCTTGCCGTTATCTGACGGTAAGCTAACACCATTCCTATTCCCCCGATCAGCCGAACGCGCCGGCCTAGTGGCAAAAGAAAACCGTTCAGCGCTTAACGAGATTTCACAGCTCGTATTACCAGTAGTTTTGATTTTAAAAAGTGGTGATGCTTGTGTTCTCAACAGCATAAATGATGACAAAACCGAGGCAGAGATCGTCACAGGCGAGTCTGGTTTAGTGCCGATTTCTATCGATGTGAAGGATCTTGAAGAACTTTACATCGGTCGATACTTTCTGGTTAAAAAGCAGTTCCGTTACGATGAACGCTCACCAGAGGTACTCAAGACCCGTGAAGGGCACTGGTTCTGGGGTACAATTTGGCAATCGAAAAGGATCTATCGCGATGTACTTATCGCCTCGATTTTGATCAACCTCTTTGCTGTCGCCGCCCCAATGTTCACCCGTTTGGTGTATGACAAAGTTGTTCCTAATTTGGCGTTCGAAACCTTATGGGTATTGGCAAGTGGTATCTTTGTCATCTTCCTATTCGACCTTACTCTCAAGTTATTGCGTAGCTACTTTATTGATGTGGCAGGAAAGAAATCCGATATTCTAATCTCCTCCAAGTTATTTAGTAAGGTAATGGGGATTCGAATGGAGGCTCGACCTGCCTCTGTCGGTGCTTTTGCGCGTCACTTGCAAGAGTTTGAATCAATCCGTGAATTCTTCACCTCAGCCACGATAGGTTCTCTGATCGATTTGCCATTCGCGGTTCTGTTCTTGCTATTAATTTGGCTGATGGCTGGAAACTTGGTGATCGTACCTATCGTAGGTGTCTTGATTCTAGTCATTTATTCTGCATTAATTCAAGGACCGCTAAGACATACCATCGAAGAAGGATCGCGTCTAGCCTCGCAAAAATACGCTAACCTAATCGAGAGTCTATCTGGCCTTGAGACGGTAAAATTATTTGGTGCACAAAGTCAGTTCCAGTTCCGTTGGGAAGAAGCCGTTGCTCACATGGCAAACTGGAATATCAAGAGCCGTCGTATTACTGATGGCATTCAAAATACTGCGGGCTTTGTTCAACAAGCTTCTAATGTAGGGATGATCATTCTCGGCGTTTACTTGATCTCTGAAGGTGAACTTACTATGGGTGGTTTGATTGCCGCGACCATGTTAAGTGGCCGTGCTATCGGCCCTATGGTTCAGCTCTCATTGCTTTCGACTCGTTACAACCAAGCCAAGTCCTCAATGACAATCATTGAGCAAGTGATGTCCATGCCGGATGAGCAAGAAGAAGGCAAGCGCTATATTCATCGCCCTATCATCCACGGCAAAATTGAATTAGACAAGGTCACATTCCATTACCCTGACTCGCCTATGGCTTCTATTCGAGACTTGAGTCTAACCATTAATCCAGGTGAGAAGGTCGCCATCATCGGCCGGATCGGCTCTGGTAAGACGACTCTAGAACGCTTGATTATGGGCTTATATAAACCGACTGAAGGCCACGTCCGAATTGATGATACCGATATCGACCAGTTACATCACATCGATATCCGCAGAAACATCGGCTGTGTGCCACAAGATAGTCAACTATTCTACGGTAGCATCCGCGACAATATCACGCTGGGCCGACCACTTGCAGATGACCGGGATGTGCTAGATGCAGCAAACCGAGCTGGTGTGACAGTATTTACCCAACAAGACCCAGCAGGTTTAGAGCGCCAAGTAGGTGAAGGGGGAATGTTGCTTTCAGGCGGTCAACGCCAAGCCGTCGCTATTGCACGCTCACTACTCGGTCGCCCACCTGTTTTGTTAATGGATGAACCGACGAGTGCGATGGATAACCGCTCTGAAATGCATATTAAGCAACAGCTATCGCAACTGAAGTCGACTGAAACACTGATTCTAATTACCCACAAAACATCCATGCTTGATGTGGTTGATCGGGTGATCGTAATGGAAAAAGGTTGCGTGATTGCCGATGGGCCGAAATCTGACGTTCTTAATAACCTTAAACAAGGTAAAGTGAGAGCGGTTAAGTAACTTCAAAAAAAACACGTAAAGAAAAAGCCATTCGGATAACCCGAATGGCTTTTTGCTTAGTTATCTATTAGTGCTTAGTTAGTCGGGCAATTGGCCGCCCCCACTTCTTTCCAAACACCCCATTGACCAGATTGAGCTGGATCATCACCTTTTGTCCACCATTTTGCTTCCCAAACTTTTCCAGCCCAAGAAACTTGGTTGCCACCAGTGTATACGGCGGAAGCATCCCATAAGTTGTTACAAAGGTCCCCACCCGATGACTTCTTAGCCACCACAACAGTCGTAGAAGCCGTCGATGTCGCTTTACCATCGTTAACCATGACAGTAAACACTAGTGAAGTATCCGCGGTATATTCAGCCGCAGTAAAGATCACACTTGAACCGTTGACTGTCGCGTTTAGGCCTGTAGGGAGATCCCAAGTGTAGGTAAGAGGGTCATTGTCAGCATCTGATGAAGCCGATGCATCAACCACTACTGTATCGCCCGCATTAACATTTGCAGGGGCAGTCACTAACGCTACTGGGGCTTGATTTACAGGAGGAACGTCTTTAGGGTTTACTGTAACCACCACTGTATCGGAGGCTGAAGCACCTTCATTATCCACTACCGTCAGTATAAAGCTTAGTGTTTCTGCTTGGGCCACTTCAGTAACATCAAAACTTGCTGTCGCTGTGTTTGCCCCGCTAAGGGTAACCGCTGTTCCAGAGACCTGCACCCATTGATAGCTTGCAATAGTACCGTCGGTATCTGAAGACGCACTACCATCTAAAGTAACACTTGCAGGCCCAACTACCGTCGCATCTGCGCCAGCATTAGCTTGAGGTGCACGATTGACCGGAGTACCACCAGCTAAGCCTTCATGCATTGCATTTAAGATATCGCCGTTGTCCGCATCAATTTCCCACGAGAATAGACCCGCTAGACCCAAGTTACGAACGTACGCACCTTTGGCTTTCACTGAACGGTCGTCATCAAACGTAATCAATTGACCTGATGTGCGATTCCAAACCCACGCAGCTTCAGCCTGCGCATCGTAACCGTACTCAAAACCATTGATTCCTGTGTTGTTCGCACCAAGCATATGAGCTTTGACGCCTTTGTAATCAATAACACCCGCTTCCCATACACCTTGAGCAGTTGTGCCTGTAAGTTTACCGTTGCCCACGCCTGTCATTGGGTCAGTAGGATCGGATAACGTGTCAGGTGTAACACCTTCCCATCCGCGACCATACATTGCAGCACCGAGAACTAGTTTACTTGCTGGAACCCCTTGTGCGAGGAGGAGTTGAATACCGTTATCAGAGGTGTAAGCTGGGCCTTTGTAAGGTTCGCCATTTTCATCTACGCCAGTACCATCACACTGACCAGGGCGCATAAAGCTACCACAGTAGAGCGCAGTTTGATGACCAACAACGTTATTCCATCCACCATAGAAGTCATAAGTCATCGCGAAGATGTAGTCCATGTACTGAACCGCATCAGCATAATTCACGTCTTCAATTTTATCGTGACCAACACCAATGGCTGACGTCAACTCATAGGTACGCCCGGTTGATGCTTCTAATTCATCGAGCATTGCGCGCAATTCACGCATCAAAGCAACATAGGCAGGACCATCATTTACAGGGTCACCAAGATCAGGTGCAGCACCACCACCACCAGGGAATTCCCAGTCAATATCCACACCATCGTAGAATTTCCAAGTCGTTAGGAAACGCTTAACAGAAGCAACAAAAGTGTCTCGGTTTGCTTTGGTGGTGAAGTCAAAAAATGGGTCTGATAAAGTCCAACCGCCGATAGAAGGGATGATTTTTAGATCTGGGTTGCGTTGCTTAAGAGCCATCAGCATGGCGTAGTTACCCTTAATTGGCGAACTATATTCGTGCCCTGCCTGCGAGAAACTTTTTTGATACGCAGCCCAAGGGTCGTGAATAACCACTTCGTAATCGGGCACTCCCTGACAAGCGGTCATCAGTGCATTGTAGCTATTGCCACCGACTGACTTGACTGACTCATTTGGACCACAGATTGGGATAAAGCCATAAAGGATGTGCGTAAGATTGTCGGCAGGCAAGTTATCAACTGTGTAATCTCTACCGTAGATACCCCACTCAACGAAATAGGTCCCGACAACGGTATTAGGGTCAGTATTGTAAGATTTGTTGTTTGGATCGATATTCATGGTCAACGGCTTTAAGTGCGAGCCATCGGTATCAGCCACCGTTATTTCAACGGGTGCACTAACACTACAACCGGTGGCATCACACGCTTCTATAGTCATTTGATAAAGGCCACCTTTACCATACTTAAAGTTCGCTGTTGTTTGGCTTCCAGCAATTGATCCGGTTGCCACCTGAACACCATCAAAGTAGACCTTATACGTGTCGCCTGTGGTACCACTCCACTGATTAAACTTGACGGTGATATCGGCTTCATCAAAGTACTTGACCATTTGGTTGTAACCAGACGTTGTCTCCATCGCCAGTTCAATTTTAGAGAACTGCAAATTATTGGAGCCATACACGTCAACACTTGGAGCCGTTGGTGCCGCTATCGCTGTGCCCGAGAACGCAAATGCAATACTCGCAGCACACAATGTAATACGATTCATACCTATTTCTCTCATTCCTTGTTTGTTCACTCTAATGTCAGAGCAAAAACTGTCCTCCGACGAATCGAAGAACACCACTTACAAGTATTTAAGAGACTTTTTTTTTGTAGAAAAAAATAAAAGCTATTTTCGAGTGATGATTAGAAATTAGTTCGTTGTTACTAAGCTGTTACATTACAAAGGGGATATCGAGCCAAAATTTATAAACCTCCTCCAAACCAGAATAAATGACATAATAATCAGAAATTTACAGGTAAGAATTCCATATAAATATAAATAGTCCACATAGAAAACTGCCACGGCGGAAAGGCGTTGTGGCAGTGTATATTAGAGTTTTTGATTTGTTAATTGCCGCTACTTGGACTTAAAACGCGCCGTGAAATGACGCAGTACTGGTGGTTCATACTCAAATGACAGCCCTTTCAGTTCATGCGCTCGTTCCTTGAGCGCAATGATCGCATCCGCTATGTAATCCATATGATCATTGGTATAAACACGTCTTGGAATAGTCAAGCGCATCAATTCAAGTTCAGAGGCTTTTTGCTCACCAGTATCTGGGTCTCGACCAAGAAGCAATGAACCAATTTCAACGGCGCGAATCCCTGCTTCAAGATACAACGCATTACACAGTACCTGTGCAGGAAACTGATCAGCGGGAATATGAGGTAATATTTTCGCCGCATCGACAAACACCGCGTGACCACCCGTCGGGGTTTGAATTGGGATACCCCCTTCGCGAAGGCGTTCACCTAAGTACTCAACCTGACTAATACGGTAATGGAGGTAATCCTCATCGGCTCCTTCGTACAAGCCACGCGCCAAAGCTTCCATATCGCGCCCAGCCATACCACCATAAGTAACAAAACCTTCCATCGGAACGCAACGAGTACGGACAGCTTGAAACAGTTCCTCATGATCACGAATACAGCAAAGACCACCGATATTAACCATGGGATCTTTCTTAGCTGACATAGTGAGCATGTCACCGTACTGGTACATTTCACGAATGATTTCCAAAATCGACTTGTCTTGATAACCCTCTTCGCGTTGCTTGATAAAATAAGCATTTTCACAATAACGGGCGGAGTCAATCACAACAGGAATGTCATTCTTTGCTGCAATTTCATATACCGCACGCATGTTAGCCATCGAAACTGGTTGTCCACCAGAGCTATTACAAGTCACCGTGGTAATGATGGCACAAACATTCTCTGGGCCGTGGGCTTCGATGGTTGACTGGAGCTTATCTAGATCGAAATTTCCCTTCCAATCGTAAGGTGTTGTAGTATTAAAGGCATGTTTATCAACGACATTAATCGCCTTGCCTCCATTAAGCTCGATATGACCAGCCGTCGTATCAAAATGGTAGTTGGAGATAAATACCGGATCTTTACCACCACGAACTGTTTTCATTCGTTCGATGAGAGCAGGAAACAGTATCTGCTCAGCACCGCGTCCTTGGTGGGCTGGGACTGTTAGTTTATAGCCAAAGAAGTGTTCTACTGCTGCGCATAAGTTGTAATAATTGCGGCTCCCTGCGTAAGACTCATCTCCCATCATCAAACCAGCCCACTGATTATCACTCATCGCCCCTGTACCAGAGTCCGTCAGCAAATCAATATAGACATCATCGCTTCTGAGTAAAAATGGGTTCAATCCCGCTAAGTTCAACGCCTCAACACGATCGTCATATGTCGTCATTTTGATCGGTTCTACCATTTTGATGCGAAAAGGTTCTGGAATACGTTTCATCATTAATTTCCTTTAAATAGATCAATTCCCCCGCAATAGGTTCACACGGGTATATTGGTTTATAAGATTGCTTTGGGCGCAAGACGCGCCACTAGGGATTAACGAAGAACCGTTTCTTTATTCAGTAGTGAGAGGGTGTAGTCAACGTTGTACCATGGCGACAACACTAGTCTGCTGTCTAACATATCGGTATATGCCATAGCGTTATCCTCCTGATTCATTGAACACTTAATTAATATAGTCTAGTTATTATCCAGATTACCGTGAAAGGTAGCTCAAATTTATAAACTAGCGTGGCTCATTAACGTGAGCACTAGTTAAGATTTGATGAATTTTTCGAACTTCTTACATTCGCATCTTGAAATCATGCGACGAGATAGGCACTCTCTTTGCAGTTTAAGTGCCTGTTTATTAGGAACCAAAAATGAAAATAAAAACAACATTACTTGCTGCAATCGCTTTAGGTACCAGTGGTCTCGCGGCTGCTGACATCACTATATCGATTCCAGACACTATCGACGTCTTAGTGGTGAACGATGCAAAACCTGAGCTATCAGGAAGCTTCTTTTCATCCAAAACGCTTACGCTACCCAATGGGGAAAACCAAATCCTGTTCACTTACCAACCTTACTTCGACCAAGGTAAAGATCGGATCATTCTCGAAAGCGATCCGATTGTTGGAACATTTAACGTTGCTGACCAAGAACTGAAATTTGACTTACCGAAGTACCGCAATGAGCACGAAGGTTCAAAGAAAATTCGTAACTTAGAATGGTCTTTAAAAGGTGAAGACGGTCAATCGATCGAGATGAAACAAGACAAGTTGGTTAAAGACGGGATGCAAATCGGTCGCAACCACAAAATCGAATTGGCTGAGTATAATCGTCGTGGTGGCGTCGCAGCAATTTCAACAGCAGCGGTTGTGCCAGTTACGTTACCAGCACAGATTAACGGTAAGCCTGTAAAAGCTGGCGATAACACAGCAGAAGAAATGCTGCATTTCTGGTACAGCAAAGCAGATGCTGAAACTCAAGCTCGCTTTAAAGCATTTGTGAACCAGTAATAATCTATAGCCAGTACTAAACAAGTACTGGCTTTTCACTTTCTTGCCCGGTTGAAATCCGGTAGCACTCTTCCGCGTTATCAACTAAACACTTGAATATTTTGCGATCTAATTGATTGCTGTTGACCATCTCTTTAAGAATAGCAACCGCCTCGCCTAAAGGCAGACCTTTTCTATATGGCCGAGACTGAGTAAGCGCTTGAAACACATCTGTAATGGCTATCAATCGACTCGGCTCATCTAACCGAGACGCATCCAGACCTAATGGATAACCCGATCCGTCAAGTCTTTCATGATGATTGGACGCCCATTCCACAATTTGTTGATTGGTAAACATTCGCTGTATGGCATGTCGCGAATCCGTCGCATGACGTTTGATACATGCATATTCTTCATTCGATAACTGAGCCGGTTTATGCAAAATCGCACTCGGCGTTTTTAGTTTGCCAATATCATGAATCAATCCTGCCAGATAGAGCATTTTTCTTGCCCGCTCTGAATAACCAAGCTTATGAGCAAAAAACTCGGCAAGTTGAGCAACGTGTAAAGAATGCTGATAGGTGAAGGAACTCTTCGCGTCAACGATTTGTGCAAACAGCTCCGCCACCTCGATTGACTCATCTAGTCCAATCGGGTTGCGATACAGAGGCTCAAAAGTATAAGATAAGCTTTCGATATACCTTGCCTCCATAGAGAACCAGAAATCATCACAGTGAATGAGCTCACTCATAAAACGGACCTGAGTTGGTTCAAACATTGATCCCGAGTTAGCTTGCAACTCTCCAACGATACTGTGCGTACTCTCTTTGCTAATATTGCCATAACAATCTAAGCCGTAATTACCATGCAGATAATCGACCCGATCGGCCAGAAACAATAACGTTGCATATTGTTTAATGTCTTCGCTGACGCTGTGCATCACTTTTAATTCTTGCCACCAAGTGTGATGTAGCAATATTGGTGTTGCAAGCTCAGATAAAGGTCGACAAGCTTTCAAGAGTTCATAACCCTTAACACAGTGTTTACGCGTGTTTTTAGGGGCTAGAGTGGTCAACAACTCACCGATTTCAGCGCTTTCAGATACGCCACAATCGTGGATTAACCCGAGCGAAAAGATCACTTGGCATCGCTCTTCACTCCATCCCATACGTTGGGCACAGCGATAAGCGATATAGGCGACTCTGTGCCCATGATAAATATCATCTACACCAACCGCATCGAGGGCATAAGCAATTTCAAATAATACGCGACGCAGATCAACACTGACATCGTCTATAGGCACTTTCATACTGACACTTCAGTCATTTATAAAGAATTATTATGCCCGTCAGGATATACGATAGCAGTATCAATAAACCATATATTGTAAATGGTTACTAACAGAAGTGTGAGCCGTGCTACCTAGCGCGCGTTTTTCGTGCTAGAAATCAAACTCTTATTGCAGCTTATCGCTCTAGCTATCACCTTTGTAGTTTGCTACGTTAGCTCTAACCAATATATGCAAGGAGTGGAGCATGTTTACACACAAAGTAGATGATGAAATATCTCTCGCACTGGTGCAAGAATCTTTTGCCACCAAATACAGTGAACTCGTCGCAGATCAGTTTGATTACTTATCCCAGTGGCTCGCATGGCCATCTCACTGCACAAGTGAGCAAGATTTCCGTCTATTCGTACAGCGCGTTTTGCATGAGTATGCCGAAGGAAAAACCATTACTTGTGCCATTGTGTACCGCGGGGAAATCGTTGGAAACTGTAGCTGCTTCAATATCGACTATGATACTAAATGCCTAGAAATTGGCTATTGGTTATCAAAGCACCACCAAGGCAATGGAATCGTCACTCGCGTTGTCAAACATCTAATCGAATTTTCCTTTAACGAGTTAAACATGGAAAAAGTCCAACTTTCGGCAGCGGTAGAAAACCGAGCAAGCCGGAGTGTTGCTGAAAGGTCAGGAATGACGCTGGAAGGTGTGATCACCAATCAAGAAAAAATAGGTGAACGAATTCTTGACCATACTATCTATGGCATTCACAGAAATCGCTAGGGTTGTCTTGACGCTGAGCACAATTTTACTCGTTATCTCATAGATATAGAGTGCTATGTGCTAGGATTGCGCTCGTTTTTAAACTCTCGGGATAAATGTTATGCCCAGCTATGCAAAGTTTCTTCTAATTGCCGTTGCGTTAGGTACCGGTTTCTTTGCCAGTGATATTGTTAAGTGGTATCAATCAACAAACCAACAGGTATCTCTAGACGACTACTGCCTGCTTACGACTAGCCAGTGTCAGCAAGACTCTATCTCTGTTCAGGCGAACAAAGACATCACTCACCCACTCGTCCCTACCCAAGTGACGGTCAACTGGGAAAACGCCAACAGCGATAGTCTGATGATGACTTTAAAAGGGTATGAGATGGAGATGGGCACTGTTGTGTTTAAGCTCGACAAATCTGACTCAGGAACCTTTACTGGTGAAGTTGTGTTACCTGTGTGCACAGAAGACGCGATGACTTGGTATGGCACCATCACTGACGGCAAACAATCAATCAATACATCAATAAGGATGGAACGATGAGTAAGAACTGGTCATTAATCCTAGTCGCCGCCTTTGTTCTTGGCTTTGGACTGAAAAGCTATCTCGATCATCAAAATAGTGATGCTCCTGTCGCGCAAGATACATCTAGCATTACGCTGTTTGGTGAAGACAACAAAGCGGTGTCACTTTTCGATCCTCAAGATACACGAATTAGAGTCGTTTACTTTGGGTTTACTCGTTGTCCAGATGTATGTCCAACGTCTTTGGCCATGCTGGCAGGCGCACTGAACCAAATTGATCAAGAAACGAAAGAACACTTCCGCCCAGTGTTTATCTCGCTGGATCCGGAGCGTGATGCTGCTGCTGACTCATACAAATACGCTCAATACTTTCACCCAATGATTGAAGGACTTGCAGCGCCTTTAGAGGTCACTACCCCACTTGCTCATCAGTATGGTGTGATTTTCCGTAAAACCGAATTAGAAAACTCTGAATTGAAATATACGCTGGATCACAGCTCCTATTTCTATTTCCTCAAACCAGATGGCACATTAATCACAAAAGTGCCACACACGCTCACTCCAGCACCGCTGGTTGAAGCCTTTAAAACGATTACATCGAAAGGATAGTCAGGATGAAACTTAAAGCCCTTCTCTTAGCCTCTTTGGCATTAAGCCCTTTTGCTTATGCAGATTCAGATATCATGGCTCACCACACCTACGCACGTGCTACGCCACCCAATGCGGCAACCAGTGCCGTGTTTGGTGAGTTTATGAATCATAGTGATAAAGACCGTTATATCGTCTCCGCTACCACAGAGGCGGCAGGTAAAGTTGAACTGCACGATGTGATCAAAGAAGGCGATGTGATGAAAATGCGCCAAGTTGATCAAATTGCAATCCCAGCGAAAAAAACGGCAGTGCTAAAACCTGGTAGCCTACATATTATGTTATTCAACCTAACCAAGCCTTTGGCTGAAGGTGAAAGCATTGATGTTGAGCTTACATTTGCCAACGGCGACAAACAAACCATCACAGCACCAATTAAAAAAGTGATGAGTGGCATGAAACACCATCATTAAGCAACGAATCTTATATTAAGGGGTGGGCATTTGTTCGCCTCTTTTGCTATGATAGCCTGCGTAAACACAAATAAATCCATAGGAGGATACGATGATTGTACTTAAAACCCACCCGGCAAAATTGGTGAAGTCACTTTAATAACCCACTTCTACCCTTCCTTTGCCCGGTGCTATCTAAACCGGGGTCTAAAGACCCTAGCAAATTTATATAGATACAGATATCTGTATGCTTGGGGCAACTATGAATACCAAAGCAAATACGCCAATGTCTTTAGCGACACTTGGTTGGAACAACCTATTTCAACAACAACTAACACTAGAAGATTTAGAGCAAGAATTCACTGCCGCTCGTATCACTGAGCACCACCGCAGTGGCTATAAGTTATTGAGCGAATCTGGTGAGTTACCATTAGAGATCCATAAATCGCTGCCCTCTATGACGGTTGGTGACTGGATTTTGATCGATAGCAATCAGCACTTTGTGAAGCTTTTGGACAGGCAATCCTTGTTCCATCGCAAAGCAGCAGGTAGCAAAGTCAATGAGCAGCTCATTGCTGCTAATGTCACAACCTTGTTTATTGTTTGCTCACTGAATGAAGATTTTAATCTCAGTCGAATTGAGCGTTACCTCGCGATTGCCCATGAAGCAGATGTTGAGCCTGTCATTGTTTTAAGCAAAGCAGACCTAACCAACGACGCTGAAGAGAAAAAGCAACAAGTTCAACAGTTAGACCCGTTGCTAATGATTGAGAACGTCAATGCGCTCGATGAAATACAATGTCAAAAACTGCTTCCATGGTGTCAAATCGGAAAGACCGTCGCTTTTATGGGCTCTTCTGGTGTAGGTAAGTCGACACTAGTCAACAGTTTATTAAAAGACAGCGCTCAACAAACGGGAGGCATTCGCGAAGCAGACAGTAAAGGACGACATACAACAACAAGTCGTTCAATGCACTTTATGCCAACGGGTGCGGTTTTGATTGATACTCCGGGAATGCGAGAGTTGCAACTTATTGATTGCTCAGAGGGTGTATCTGAAGTATTCACTGATATCGAATCTTTAGCAAATCACTGTCGGTTTTCCGATTGTCGTCATCAAAATGAACCAAACTGCCGTGTTCTTGAAGCCGTTGAGTTGGGTGAGTTAGAACAAAGGCGGCTAACAAACTATCGTAAACTATTACGAGAACAACAACGCAATAGCGAGACACTTGCTCAACAACGAGCTAATCATAAGCAACTGACCAAGCGATATCGCTCATCACAAAGTGTTCACCGCGGCCAGAAACAAGGCAGCAATTACTGATTAGAAAGGGGCACCCGCCCCTTTTTTATCACTCACCAAACACAATAGTGCAACATATAATTCACAACAAGTGATTGTTGTTAATTTTTAATGCTAACTTTCAATTAATTCTAGACACAATATTTCAAGCCGCTAGTATATCTGTCTCAGTTCTCAATAACTGAAATTACTATAAATTTATAAAACTATTCATTGCAGGAATAACTATGCAACACAACTCTCTTATTGCACGCTTTGCACGTGGCAATCTGGTTTTGCAGATCCTAGCCGGCATCATTCTTGGTGTGGGTTTAGCGACCGTCTCTCCAGAGCACGCAAAAAGCGTCGGTTTACTTGGAAGTCTTTTTGTCGGAGCACTAAAAGCAGTAGCACCTATTCTTGTTTTTATTTTGGTAGCAGCATCGATTGCCAACCAAAAGAAAAACCAGCATACCTACATGCGCCCAATTGTGGTTCTTTACCTTTTCGGTACCTTTACTGCCGCTTTAACCGCAGTGGTACTTAGCTTTTTATTCCCAACCACGTTGACGCTTGTTTCTGGTGCTGAAGGGGCAACGCCTCCGCAAGGTATTGCTGAAGTACTTAACACGCTACTGTTTAAACTTGTCGACAACCCAGTCAACGCACTTATGAGTGCGAACTACATTGGCATTCTGGCTTGGGCTATCGGTCTAGGTTTAGCACTGCACCACGCCTCTGGTACAACAAAGGCGGTATTTGAAGACTTAAGCCACGGCGTTTCTCAGATCGTACGTTTCATTATCCGCTTAGCCCCATTTGGTATCTTTGGCCTTGTTGCTTCAACACTGGCAACGACAGGTTTCGAAGCATTAGCTGGTTACGCTCAATTGCTAGTGGTTCTTTTAAGCTCAATGGCGATCATCGCATTGGTTGTTAACCCAATCATTGTGTTCGTTAAAACAGGTGAAAACCCGTACCCACTGGTTTTGCAATGTATTCGAGAAAGTGGTGTAACAGCATTCTTTACACGTTCAAGTGCTGCAAACATCCCTGTGAATATGGCACTGTGTGAGAAGCTAAAGCTGGACGAAGATACTTATTCAGTATCCATTCCGCTAGGTGCAACCATTAACATGGCTGGTGCTGCAATTACCATCACGACGCTAACACTTGCCGCTGTTCATACTATGGGTATTGAGGTTGATCTACTCACCGCATTACTGCTTAGTATTGTTGCCGCGGTATCTGCATGTGGTGCATCTGGTGTTGCGGGTGGCTCTCTACTCTTAATCCCACTTGCTTGTGGACTGTTTGGAATCCCCAACGAAATCGCGATGCAGGTTGTTGCTGTTGGCTTCATCATTGGCGTTGTGCAAGATTCAGCAGAAACCGCACTTAACAGTTCAACTGACGTAGTGTTTACTGCCGCAGTATGTAAAGCGAAGCAAAAACAAGCTCAGCAGTAATTGTTAGACGATATCCAATAAAATGGCCTCGTGAGTAACGAGGCCATTTTTTTATTGCTTATCCATTGGCGATTGAGAGTAATCGACCTTAGTCTCTGTTATCTCTTGGCTAGTTTTTTCAGATAACGGCTCTTGTGAGGTAAGCTCTTGTTCTTGAGGTTCAGAAGGAACTGTCGTCACATTGTTATGCTCATCAGTTGGTATCGAACGTTTATAAAGCTTGTTCAAAGCCTTAATAATTGAATGCTTACTCACTTTATTGTCACGAATCTTTTTGACCATAGGTTTGGCTAAACTTTGCAGCCCTACAACGGTATCAACGCCAATGTTCAAAGCGACTTGGTCTCGTAAAGCCCTTGCAGGGTCGTGGCCAAGCTGCCCTGCGAGAAACAACCAAATATAAGCGAGAGCGCTGCCATTTGATTTGTGATCCATCCAAACCTCACCCAGCTTATACATGGCTTCTAGGTGACCTTTTTCTGCAGCACGCTCCAGCCAATAGATGCCGCGTTCGAAGTTACTCACCACACCTCGACCTTGAATGTAGTTTATCCCGAGCTTCATGCGCCCTTCATTACTTCGTAGCTCAGCAGCCCTGCGATAATAATCGGTCGACTTAACGGGGCTCTTCTCTGGGTTGTTGGCAGCAATAAACCAATCCCCTAGAAAAATCAACGCATCTAGATAATTTTGCTCCGCAGCAGATTCCATAACTGAAAGTGCTTTCGGTAAGTTTATTTCTGTACCTCGGCCAGTAAACAGTGCCTTCGCCATCTCAAATTGATGCGCTAAACTCCCTTCTGAAGCAGAAATACACACCTGCCAGAACTTAGCCTGCTCTTTTAACACTAAATCTTGCTTCATCTTGTTGCTGATACGTACAACTCCATACATCCCTGTGACATTATCAAGTCGAGCTGCTTTGGTGTACCAATAAACCGCCTCTTGCGTTCTTGTGCGCTCAGCTTCTTTTGCTAAGTAGAGGATTGTAGGAATATGCCCTCCCTCTGCCTTCATAATCCTTTCATCGTGTTCTTGCTTACGGTTTTTCTCCATCGCTTTGCGATAAGCGATTTCACGTTCTTTGCGCTCTTGCTCCAAGCGTTTTTTACGCAATGATAGGGCTAACATCCACAAAAACATGCAGAGTAGCAGCAAGCCAGTCGCCCCAATGGCGATCCCCATAATATTCATTCGTTTTCTTTTACTTCCTTAAAGCACCAGCTAAAAATACATCGGCACAAAAACCAAATGGTTGAGCGCTCCATCTTACCCCAGATTATTGATTTGCTGTTACGCAATCAACTAAGGGTGATATCTGCTTCACAACGTCGAGGTGATATCTCTATTCGCTTAGCCTACATCTTATTTTAGAGACTAAAATTTTCTTCAACTAAGCTCCACCACTACTAATATCTTAGTCAACAAAATCGAGTGAACATGACTCAATTAGCAGACACTGCCAACAAATAAGGAAAAATTGACCAAAAACAATAGCAGTCCAAGCAAACTTATTTTATAATGCGAATTAATGTTTCAGAGCATCATAAATTCCAATACTAGGGGCAAAACATGAGACTTATCCCGTTAAATCAAGCCGCACAAGTAGGTAAGTGGGCAGCAGCACACATTGTTAAGCGTATCAACGACTTCAAGCCAACTGCAGAGCGTCCTTTTGTTCTGGGTCTACCAACTGGTGGGACACCTCTAGCGACTTACAAAGCGCTTATCGAAATGCACAAAGCTGGCGAAGTTAGCTTTAAACACGTAGTAACGTTTAATATGGATGAGTACATTGGTATCCCAGCAGATCACCCTGAATCGTACCGCTCATTCATGTACAACAACTTCTTCAAGCATATTGATATCCAAGAAGAGAACATCAACCTTCTTGATGGTAATGCGCAAGACAACGAAGCAGAGTGTAAGCGCTACGAAGACAAGATCAAATCTTATGGCAAGATCAACCTGTTTATGGGGGGGGTTGGTAACGATGGTCATATCGCGTTCAACGAACCTGCCTCTTCTCTGTCTTCACGTACTCGTATTAAGACATTAACGGAAGACACTCGTATCGCGAACTCTCGCTTCTTTGATGGCGATATTAACCAAGTACCCAAATACGCACTGACTATCGGTGTTGGTACTCTTCTTGATGCCGAAGAGATCATGATCCTAGTAACAGGTCACAATAAGGCACTTGCACTTGAAGCCGCGGTAGAAGGTAGTGTAAATCACTTATGGACGGTCTCTGCTCTGCAGCTACACCCTAAATCAGTGATTGTTTGTGACGAGCCATCAACTCAAGAACTCAAAGTAAAAACTGTAAAATACTTTACTGAACTTGAAGCAAAGAACATCAAAGGTTTCTAATTCCTTTCCCAATATAGAAAAAATCCGAGCATGGCTCGGATTTTTTGTTTTAAGTTAGCTTTCAGGGATCTCTCCACGCTCTTTCTGTTCAGCATTTGCTACCCAATGCTCATTGGGGTCAAACGCCTCATCACAAAGATCGATTGAATAGCCCATTTCTAATACTTCTTTAATGGTGAGATTATCCGCTACTTGTGTCACTTCACCACGTTCGTTACGTAATTCCATACCCGCAATCCTCTCAATATTATGATGCCTTCTTATTAAGTATAATAAAGAAATACCAGTCTATGTGATGTTCACTCATTAGTTATAGAGTGAATTTTTGCTGAATCGAGCAGAAATTCAGATTTTCAATTAAAGTGCTTACATAATCTAAGCTTGTCTCTTCAAACTTAACACCATATTTCAAATAACAGCTTGTCTTGCTGACATTTTTCACCACAGCTTGCAAAGTTTCATCAATTGCATCTTTCTCTTGGTCATCTGCGATAATTTTCAGCTCTACTAAAGACCCTACTTGATAGTTGCTATTGCCTCGTTCAATAACGATAAGACAACCATGCTGAGAGATGTCCCTTATCTGACAAGGAAAGTTTTGTTTCGATGGAGCCAAAATACCATCTAGTCCAATCTCAAGACGGACACTTTCACGCAGCCCCACCACAACTTGAGTCGCTTTGGGCAGGGTGACGAGCAATAAATCGTCCCCTCCACCAGACAGGACATATTCAATATTAGTTTTAAAATATACACGTGCACCCTCTCCCTTCGAAGAAATGACGCATGCTTTTATCGTATAGCCTCGATGCATAAACTGAGACTTCTCTTTAGGGGAAATTGCTGGCATTTCTAGCAACAAGACATTGTTTGAATGCAGTCCAATATACTTGGTCCTACATTTCAGAAGCTTACCTGTCGGAGTTGTGATAATACATGCGACTTCACACAGTGGCATCACATCATGAAATGCATCTTCTCCATAATGAATAGATTCGCAAGGCTCCTTGGCTTTTTCCTTACTCTCTTCATTGTACTCTTCTGACGAATTAATGTGTCCTTGAGGACTTTCAGATAGTTGCAACTCTTCACTATTTTTGTTTTCTCTCTCAGCTACGTCCACAACCAAATGCCCCTATGCAAATTGTCACTTATTTAAGTAATAGCCTGAAATCTACGTTTAGAAAACCCCTTCTTCAAACTAATATCCTTAGAATTTGGACTAAGTCTATTTTTGGCTATGAGCCAAGGCGGTTCATTCTCGCCTGAGCCATTGGATGACAAAAAGCTCTAGCTGGGGAGGCTAGAGCGTTTGTTGTCTTATTGAGTCTTAAATTATGGTTGCTGCTTAGTTGGCGCTAGAGCAATTTCACGAACACATACGTTTTGTGGTTGGTTGTAGGCAAACTCTACAGCACGAGCCACATCATCGGCTACCAGTACCCCTCCCATATCGACTTTCCAATCATCGTAACCATCTTTAATCTCTTGAGAAGTCGTATGCGATAGCAACTCAGTTTCCACAGCCCCTGGTGCAATGGTAGTAACCCGAACATTAGAAGCGGCAACTTCTTCTCGAACATTTTCAGAAATCGCATGAACTGCAAACTTAGTCCCGCAATAAGCGGCATGGCTGGGGAATGTTTTCTTACCCGCAATCGAGCTGATGTTAATAATTGTACCGCTACTGCGTGACATCATAGGTGCCAATACCGCTTGCATACCGTTCAAAAGGCCAATGACATTGACGTCAAACATGCGTTTCCATTCGTTAGCATCTTGAGTATCAATTTGACCAAGTAGCATCGCACCTGCGTTGTTAACCAAACCGTCAACTGGGCCAAACTTAGCTTCGGCTTTCGCAATTGCGCTTTCAAATGAAGCTTTGTCAGTCACATCAACTTTTTCACATACTGTGTTAGGCAGATCTAATGCTTCTAGTCGTTCGACACGACGCGCCAGTAGAAGTAAAGGATGACCTTCACTGCTCAAACGACGAGCAATAGCTTCACCTATACCTGAACTAGCGCCTGTAATTACAATTAGCTTTTTCATCTCAATATTTCCTCTGTGTTTGTTCAACAGCAGCCTGTTTTGCTGCGATGGAGGTATATTAAGCCAAACTATTTTGTTGATATATATCACCCTGGTTGAAACTCTGTTGCTATATTGCAACAATAAACAATCTGCAGTAACTGGACTTCATCATGCTCAATAACGTTAACCTTGCCGATATCCGTTCATTTGTGTTGATCGCCAAACTTGGCAACTTCACTAAAGCAGCTGAGGCGCTAGATGTGTCGCGCTCACACGTTTCACGCCAGATAAGCAATTTGGAAAAGCAGATGAAGGTGACTTTGCTTATTCGAACCACACGCAGCTTAAAGCTCACGGATGCTGGTAAAAGATTCTACCTACAATGTGAGAAAGCCCTAGCAGGTATTGATCAAGCTATATTAGCCGCCGTCGATGATGTGGAGGAAGTTCAAGGTGAAATTCGCGTCAACTGTGTTGGCGGCTATCTAGGCGAAGAGCTGATCGCACAAATCACTTGTGATTTTATGAGCCTGTATCCAGACACCCAAGTAAGCCTTGACTTTAGCAGCCATAGAGTCGACTTACTGGAAGAAGATTTTGACATCGCATTTCGTATGGGCTGTTTGGATGACTCTGGCTTTGTTGCTCGAAAATTAATGACTATAGAAATGGGTACGCTAGCGAGCCCACAATACCTAGACGTTCATGGCCAACCTTCGCACCCCAAAGAGCTTACTCTGCATCAATGCCTAACCGGTTCAGTCAAGCGTTGGGGTTTCGACCATAAAACCACCAAAGACAAGACTGAGATCGCCATTCATGGACATTTGCAATGCAAAAATGGACGTGTTTTGGTAAAAGGCGCGTTGAATCACCAAGGCATTATTCGAGTGCCTTCCTTGTATTGCCAGGAAGAGATGGAAGCCGGTAAACTCATTGAAGTATTCGATAAATGGACAATACCCAGTGTCGACTTTTCGGCCATCTATCATCGCGATAGATATCAGCCTAAACGACTAAAGGTCTTCATTGATTTTGTTAAACAGCAATTCGATACCTTGTCTGTTTAGCGTACAAACAAGCGCCCTAACACCTTAACAGCAAGTTTGCGATACTTAAGTAATAAGAAACTGCGAGGCATCCAAGTTGCGGAGTAGAGGACCGTTTTCGCTTTAGAGAAGGTTTGAAAGCCTTCTTTTCCATGATATTGACCAATACCAGACTCGCCGATTCCACCAAATGGCGCATCTTCTACAGCAACATGCAGCAGGGAATCATTGATTGCAATACCACCGCTGTGTGTCTGCTCGATAATTTGGCGCTGTAAAATCGGGTCATTTGACATCAAATATAATGCAAGTGGACGCGGACGAGCGTTAATATAAGCGAAGACTTCATTTAAGTGGCGATAGCCGATTACTGGTAATATAGGGCCAAAAATCTCTTCCTGCATTAGCAGCATTTTGTCACTAACCCCAGTCACTAACTGGGGAGCCATCTGTCTCGGCTCTAGCTCAAGGTAGTCGATGGTATGAATCGTCCCACCTAAGTTTTTCGCATCAAGAAGATACTGCTGCAATCTTTGATATTGAGATTGGTTGATAATTGAGGTTGATGACTTTAGCTGCCCTTCCTTTACATACAACTGATAGAAGCGCTCTAAGTAGCGCTCAATAAACTGAAGCTCTTTACCCTGAGGAACTAAAACATAATCTGGAGCCACGCAGATTTGTCCTGCATTAATCGACTTACCTAATAGAATTGAATCGACCGCTTTGGCGATATCTGCATCATTGGCGACAATCGCGGGAGACTTGCCGCCAAGCTCCAGTGTGGTTGGGGTTAAATTTTTGGCCGCCGCTGAGGCAACTAACTTGCCAACCTTAGTGGATCCGGTAAACAGTAAATGATCGAATGGCAACGAAGCAAAGAATTTAGCAATTTCTGTTCCCCCTTCAACGGGATAGACAAACTCGCGAATTTCAGCAAAGATTTCACTCAATACCTGATTGGTTTTTGGTGTAAACTCGCTGAGTTTAACCATCACTCGGTTACCCGCAGCCAATGCCGTTACAATAGGCGCAATGCTTAACACTATAGGGAAATTCCACGGCACCATAACACCAACCACGCCTAAAGGCTGGTACTCAACATAAACCTTGGAAGGGAACAACATTAACCCTGCATCTCTTTTGCTGGGTTTCAACCATTTTCTGAGATGCCTGATGGTGTAGTTTATGTGGCTAACAGCGGGTAACAAGTCACAAATCAAACTGTCAAAATCGCTACGATACCCGTAATCTTGGCAAAGCGCTTTCACCAACCGTGGCTTGCGTTCGATCAGCTCATATTTCAGTGCATTCAAAACTTCTAAGCGTTGCTCCAATTCTGCATAAGGCGCTGTGCAATATTTAGCCTTTACCTCAGAAAACAAGTACTTAAGATCTTGCTCTGTTCTGATGTGTTCCTTCTGCCAGCGATTAAGATCTACCACTTTTTCCATACTCATAGCCAACAAGTTTGATCATCAATCCTTGGTTAAGGTTAGCCACTTTCTCCAACAAAGTCGCGCTATCGATACTGAATAATTTAATTCATAGTGCAAAAAAGCAGCATAAATGCTGCTTTGTTATTGAGATCTTAAAGGCTAGGAAACTGCTGCAGAAACTTAGTGAGATCTACTCCACCTGCTATTCGGTGCTCTGCTAACTCTGTGCCCTGGGGGGAATAGAAAAAGATCGCCGGAGGCCCAAAAACCCCTCGTTCTGCCAACCATGCCATTTGCTCAGGTGTGCTTTCTGTAACATCTAGCTTGATCGCTTGCCACTTTTCCAGTTTCTGTTGAACGTCAGAATCGTTAAACACTTCCTTCTCTATGGCTTTACACGACACGCACCAGTCTGCGTATAAATCAACAACCACTGGCTGCTGATTAGACTTCGCAGAAGCTAACGCTAGGTTAAGCTGTTCTATCGTCGTTACTTTATTAAAAGCGGTCTGAGTATTGGATTGGTTGATAGGGCGATTTACTTGATCTAACGCTAGAGGGTTTAATGGGTCATCGTTACCGATTAGGTAACCGACAAACAGCACTAAACCATAAAACAGTGAGAGAAATGCTACACATTTTCGAGTTCTCGCCCACCCCGCTTCTGCGGCATCTAAAGCACCAAAGTGAATGCCTGTACCTATCGCTAACATTGACCACATAAGGATTGTGGCCCAAGCAGGTATAAATCGACTTAACAACACAATGGCAACACCTAACAGAAGCACACCAAACAGTTGTTTGACTGCTATCATCCAAGGGCCACTCTTAGGCATGAGTTTCCCACCACTGGCACCAATGATGATAAGCGGTATTCCCATACCTAAAGCCATTACAAATAGAGTGAAGCCACCAAAGAGCCAATCTTGAGTGGTAGACACATAAAGTAACGCCCCTGCCAAAGGCGCACTCACGCATGGCGAGACCACCAACGCGGAAATCACCCCCATCCCAAATACGCTCAAAACACGGCCACCACCTAGCTTATCTGATCGCGTATTAAGTTTGTTTTGCAGCGAAGAAGGCAGTTGTAACTCATAGAAGCCAAACATCGCCAATGCTAGCAGTACAAACACCCCTGCAAACAAAGTCAGTAACCAAGGTTGTTGCATCGCGGCTTGCAAATTAACCCCTTTAGCAACTGTTGTTACCAAAATACCAGTCAGCGCGTAGCTCGTTGCCATACCCAGTACATACGAAGAAGAAAGCAACAATCCTTTGCGCCCCGTCATTTGAGAGTCGCCACCAATGATACTCGAAAGTATCGGAACCATGGGTAATACGCATGGGGTCAATGAAAGGCCTAAACCTAGCAAGAAGAAAACAATCAATGCTTGCGCTCTAGAAGCACTGTCGAGGAAGCTAGAAAGTCCCTTAGTATCATCAGCTAAACGCGTTACTCTCTCCCAAACCGATGCCGAACTATCTTGAGCACGATTAGGCAAAGCTATAGCGATCGTTTGTGGTAGGTAGCAAAGCCCTTTATTTGCACAACCTTGGTATCGGACTTTAACCTCTCCTACCCCATGGTAGGGCAAAGTAATCGTAACAGGTTTGTCGAACACATTGACTTGACCAAAATATTTATCTGTCTTGGTCTTACCACTCCAAGAAAACTCAGGCTCAGATGGAGTGATACCATCAGCCGACGTAAACTTAAAACGTGACTGATACAGGTAATAGTCTGGATGAACAGCAAAATGCAATTGCAGCCCAGAATCCCCTACTGACCATTGATAAGGAAAAGCCTGCTCGACTGGCAGAAACGTCTCTTCATCTGCAAATGAAGAAAAAGAAAACAATATAGCTAATGCAACGAGAAATCGTTTCATCGGGTCAAAAACTCCGTGTCCTGATGAATTTGAAGTTGATCATCAATAAAAATAACGCCTGCCCCTTCTGGGACAGCTAATAGAGGCTCAATGGTTAGCGCTGTACTAATCGCCCCCGCTTCTAACGCCGTTGGCGCCACTACTGTCACCGAAAGCACTTTAGGGTGCGTTCCTTGATGAGCCAGAATGTGTGATGTAGTCTGATCTACAAACTCAATTTTGCGTTCATAGTGAGCAGAAGTCGTTAGCGCTGCATCGACCAACGGCAGAGAGAAATAGGCCTCAGACGGGTTAGCCGGATTGAGCACAGCGACATTGAAGGACTGAGATTGAGGCTTAGTCCCTAATGTGCGGATATCTCCTCCAAAATTAATTAGCGCAGCCGACACACCGAAGCTATCTGCAATATTAATCGCCTGATCGATAGCAAATTCTTTGATCACGCCGCCAAAATCAAATCGAGTGTCGCGATGAGCAATGTCTAACGTCTTACCACTCAACTCCCAAGACTCAACCCCCATCGCAGGCTTAGCCTTTAGATAGATAGCGTCACGTCCAAGAGAGGCATTGCTGGCAAGTAACGTCTTTACCGTTCCGACCGTTGGGTCAAATACCCCTTGAGTTCCATCGACGATATTGCGTAATGCCTCAAACACCATCAACGACTCGTCATCTAATTCAACCGAGCTACCCTGACGATTGTTAACCTGCTGACTAAGCCATGACTGGTCAGAATAGAAATTGTACTTCTGCTCTAATCGGCGTGTATTGTGTTCAATCATCAGCGCTATTTGGCTTGCGTCTTGCGAACCAAACAATTGCACTTCACACGGCACTGTCATGGCCCGAAATTTGTGGATGAATGGGGAGCTAGAAGGCATAGCTTGCTCCTATCGCCCACCATTTGGCTTTAAAGCCGTTTGATTGCTCATAGTAAGCCCCAAGCAGGTTGACACTTAGCCCTTTGTAAATCTTAAAACTACCTCCGAGTTCATAAGCGTTAGCGGTATAGTCACCTAAACGTAAATCGGAGGTTGCGTATCCAGTTGCAGCAAAGGTTTTGTCTGCGCTATTTGGATCGCGGAAGAAATCTGCTCCATCTTGGGTATACCAAAAGTAACCCGGCGCGAGAGTAAACCAATTGGTTAGTTTCCAAGAGAGTTTTCCGCCAACTTGGTGAGACTGAACGCCCCAGTCATCTTGGAACCACTTGTAACGAGGGCGGATGGTTATCGAGTCTGTTAGCGCCCAAAACGCCTGAATATTCACACCACCAGATAAACGTTGGTCTGGACGAGAGTCTTGACCCAGAAATACTTCGTCCGAACCGATTTGGCCGTCATCATTAATGTCGACTTCACGTAACACGGTCAGGTAGTGGTTGCTGAGATAACCTTGACGATAACCAGCGTAGCCAGTGAACACCATGTAGTAACTCGGACTAAACACTTGAGAAAGTCCGGCTTCGACACTGCCAGTAAAGATATTCTCCCAATCTTGGGCATTGGTATTGTTTGCAAATTTCTGAAACGCCAGAGTTTTATCAAACAGCATTGACACCCCTACGCTGTATGAACGGTTTTTCTGCGAGTCGGCAAATATCAATGCTTTGCCGTTTACACCAAGGCTTTCGTAATCTTCTTCTCGGGAAAAGTTTTGCCCAATAGTCCACTCATTACGCAGTTCATCTCGGTAAGTTACGCTTGCCGCTATTGACTTACGAGTGTCTTCAAGCTCATATTTCTGAACCTGGTAGCCACTTGCATGGGGATCATATCCTCTGCGGATCACTTCATCTGTTTTTCCTTGAGCACTTTTAGTCGCTTGAGCTCGATTAGCGGCATCACTTGGACCACTGACTGGCGTCGTTGGCCCCCATGACGGAGAGGCACCAGAGACACTGTCGTAACCGATTTCTGCATTTATCGTCCAATCTAGGCCAATACTTTTCTCAAAAGAGATAACGTGATCACCGGCTTTAACTCGACCGTCGTATTCTTCATAGTTGAGGTAGTGCTGTGAAATATGATCTTCTGCCAAGGCTGGATTTGCCACTGCTGCTGCACCAAGCAGCGTTAAAGGTAATTTTTTCATTCTGTTTAATTTTAATTAGTTACAACCACAACCGCCGCCACCGACGCCACTACCACCTACCGAACCTTGCTTGTAGGCAAACACTTTCTCTGAAAACAGATCAAACTCCGGCACTGGGCCGCCTGGCTTCATCTCTTTTTTAGCTAACGTACCTTTTTCCCATGACTTAACTGGCTTAATGCCAAGCGCCTTATCAACGAACTCAAATGCAGATTTGTTCTCTTTAACAACCTTCGGCTTTTTCAACTGAAGTTGAGCAGTTGTCGGCCTCACAAGTTCTACATTTCGACGCATACCAATGTCAGACTCCCCACTGGTGTATACACGCGTTGAAATCACTTCTTCCTCAATCAATTCCGACTGAGTATCGACCTGCTGTACTTGCGGTGCTTTCTTACCTAGCTGACTAAGGTCAACTTTAGGAGCAGCAACCGTAACCATTGGCTGCAAAGCAACTAAAATAACGGCCAACTTGAAGAATTTACGCGTCATAACTGAACTCCCATTTCGGCGAGATCGTCAGTAATGACTTGGCTAATGTTGTTAATTGCTCCAAAGCGAACTTTGAGCACTTGTCCTTGGTAGATGTAATAAAGTGCTGGCATACCGATCGGCTTAAACTCGCCAATTAGAGACTGTTCTGGATCATTCACAACTGGAAAATCGAGCCCAAGGGCCTTTTGAAAAGCCAAACCAACTTCGACTTCTTCATCAACATCAACACCAACCACGGTGACACCCGTTCCTTTTAGTTCGCCATATAGCTCGTTGACTTCGGGTAGCTCATGACGACATGACACACACCACTCAGCAAAAAAGTCGACGATAGTGAGTTGCTCAGCATCAAGACCTAAATGCTGCGCAGCTGAATCGGTAAGTACGTCACCTTCTTGGAAGGCCATGGCCGGTATCGTCCAAATGAGAGCCACTAACACGATTATTCGATTAATCATTTTTTCTCCATAACTTATTGTTTTAATGTTTATTTATTTCCAAAATTGAGTAATGTCTCGTATTCAAGCTTTAGAATCTGTTCAAAGTACTCATTGAGTTTTTCGGTACTATTGGCTTGATAAACCTTGCCCGCGTTACCTAAACCACTTTGAGCACAACGTCTAAATTGCTCGAGACGAGGGGCTTGTACGTTGAAGCCAATGAAATTCAACTGGATACCAAATGTGTTTGACGCTTTATCACATAGGCCAGCACTGATGAGTTGGTCCAAAGTGTCATTTGAGTCAGCACCGTCCGTCATCAGTACCAGCTTTCGGGTTGGGCTTGCAGATGAGCGAGAGGTAACACCCCAGCCTTTCTGCCAATTAGGCGTTAACTGCCTAATTCCCCATATCAAACCTTGATACGAGGCCGTTCCCCCCGTCACAGCCAACCTATCAATATGATTTGCCACGACTTCTAGATCTGATGTCAGCGGTAATAATGGGGAAGTCGCGCTACAATCCGCTAACCATTGATCTGGCGCTTTGAAGTCAACACTCACTTTATCGTGGGGGACATCAAGGTTTGATACCGTTTCGCTCGCTGAAACGTTTCCTCCTTGCTTCGTCAAACCATCGACACAAAACACTCCTGCTTGCGGTAACCAAGGTGCGTTGGTGACTGAGACTCCATCAGAAAATGGCACAACAGAGAGTTTGATATGATCTCGGCTGTTGGCTTGTGCTTGCTGGCTTTTTAATGAAGTAAGCGCGTTATTTAGTATCTGCTTCAAGGCAGTAATTGAGCTCGACATAGAGCCAGAAATATCAAGTACTACGACCAATTCGGTTGGAGATGAGGAGACACTAGGCTCTACCCTAACCAGTTCACTTGAGTTCGCACGCGCGACAAATGAAGTGTCAGATAAAGTTAAAGAGGTGAAGATTGAGTTTAAACGATAGCCCATCTTAACCTTGCAGCCTGACGACATGTCTGGCTCAGAAGTCACTCCAACCACTTTTGGGCGATAGAAATCCAAATAGTGTCGATTCATATTTTTGTCCACTGACCCCGCAAAAGCACAGGCCAAACTCGCCGCATCTACAGCTTGCGTTGCACGGTTAGATAACTGAACTTGGTAACCGATAACAATAGTCGCAGCCGCAGCCACCACCATAGGAATCAGCAGAGCTAAGTAACTTAAAGACACCGAACCTTTCTGGCGCAGTTTTATTGGGTTATTTAGCATAGTACCTCCCAATCATGACTGCATTGCTCGATAGTTCGTTAGGTAAAACCAGACCATCAATCGCAAAACGCGAGTCTGGATTAAACGGCTCTAAAACGCATAAGTGCAGTTCTATCAACGTTGCTTCTCGCCCGTAGAAGGCACTGGAAACTTGCTGATTAACCGGAACCAAGCTCTTTGGCTTCACTTTTGACGTTGACTTCTGGCATTGAGCTCCCGCGCTTACTGAGTAGATCGGTGTATTGGAGGCCTCTCCATAGATATCTAATACAACACCAACCTTTTGGCGTTCAAAGCCTGCTGGTAGCATCCTAGTTGCAACTTCCAGCAAATTTTCAGCACTATATTGAATGCTGTCTGGAGTCCCTTTAAGGGTTCTGGAAACGGAGTCCGCTACCATAAAAGCACTGCTGTCCATGCGAGTTTGAACGTACATCAAGCGATAGATGGAGACTAAACCAAACACGATGACCATAATGCCAAGCACTACAAAGGGAAACTCGACAACCGTTGCACCTTGCTGTGATTTGATTTTAGCGGTCATAGCTCACCACAACCGTTCGCTTCAAAGTCATCACTTCTGAAAAGGCTTCATTCAATCGCGGAACTACTAGGAAGGCGAATCGATATGAGACGCTGTATTCCCCCAAAATAGCTTGTGATGATGACACTGAAGTTTTCTGTGCCAGCTGAGCGAAGGTCTTTGCGTAGCGAGGTTGACTAACTTCAATATCCTCAGAGCGTAAAAGAGGAAACTCCGCAATGCGAGCTGCAAACTTTTGGTCCGCCGTGTACGAAGGGCTTAGCACTCTCACTTCACGCATCGCGCTGTTTACCGCAGACTCAAAGATCATATTGATCCACAAGAATCGGGTTAACTCGAAAATCGCCAATATTAATAGCACAAAAGGCAGCGCTATCATGGCGAATTCAAGAGTTTGGCTGCCTTGTTGACGCTTCATTGAGATACACCACCAAACTTATTCGCCACTCTCTGATAAAAACGAGCATTATTTTCTAGTTCTACTTGTGATAGGTCTTGCTGAGCGACCACTTTCGCCGCCTCGGCATCTCCACTCATCGCATAAGACAATGCCAAGTTAAGCCGTAATTTACTGCTAGCCTCTCCCCTTTGATAAATGGGATACAGAATCCGAATACTCTGTTGAGGGTTGCCATCTAACATCCATGCCAATGCCAAATTGTTTCTATATTCAAGACTATCTGGCTTTAGAGCCAGTGCGTCGGAGAAAGCTTTTCTTGCCAACCCGTATTGATGATTAAGGGAATGAGTGACCCCAAGACTGTTTAAGGCGACGTCATCTTTAGCATCACCCTCTACCGACTTTTCAAGTGAAGATTGAGCTTGTACCAAGTTACCGAGAGCCAAATGCGCGCGGCCAATTTCCCTTTTAAATTGATACGAAGGCGCGAGCTGATTCCCCTTATTAAGGTAGTGCAATGCTTCATCAAAACGAGCGGATTGATTACACGCGGAACCGGCAAGAAACAGCAGCTCACTATTATTTGGACTGATAACCAAGCGCTGTTTATAAATTGTCAGAGCATTATCTGCATGCCCATTTAACAAGGCTGTGTTGGCTAGTTTCAGATCTTCCTGCTCACTATTGGTTTCTGGTGCAGACTGGCAACCCACTAGCAAGCCGCAAAGTGCGATGGGAACAAGAGTTTTGATCATAATTGCCCCAATGTGTCGAATAGGCTTAAGACGATTGGCGCTACGATAATGACCACAACGGGTAACATGATGAACACGACCAATGGAAAAGACATTTTGGATGGGATCTTACCGACCCATTCTTCTAGTTCTAGCAAATGATACTGACGACCATCAGAGGCAATAAGCTTGAGCGCCTCTGACATTGGAGTACCAAATTTAAGTGCTTGCGACATGGTAACCACCATGTTGTTCACTTCAGGTAGAGACAAGCGCTGATCGAGGTTATCTAGAGCTTGATATGGGGAATCAAGTACTGACATTTCAGTTGCAGTGAGTAACCATTCCCGCGATAGCGCCCTTGAGATAGCCTCCATCTCACCGCCAACGGTTCTGAAAGTTTCCTCTAGTGGCAAACCAGAATTCACACACACCACCATCAAATCCAAGGCGTCTGGTGTAATTCTTGCTATCTCTTGACGAACGATTGCCACCCGCCAGTCGAGGATTTTATCGACCGCAATACCAACCGAAATTGCGATTGCAATGCCCTGCGCAAAACCTGCCGCATTCATCTCTAGCTGCTGCGCAACCATCCACACGGAGCCACCTATGACCATGAGCGTTAAGCGCAACAGCATAAAGACCGTCTCAGCATAACTGGCTGAATAGCCGATCATTGCAAGCTTTTTCCCGCGTTTAGGGTTCGTTGCCCATCTCCATCTATTACCTGAATGGCTTGGAGTGGAAACTGATGTAGCGACTTTGTTCAGCCTATGCTTCACAGCATCTCTCTGCGATGCATAGAAATAGCTTGAAACGGCTCCGATGACTCCCATAAGCACCAAGCCAATCCCCAACATGGGTATCATGAAAACCTCCGGTTCTTAGTCAGCGCTTGGAGGAGTGCAGCTCCGATTAAAATACTGATGCCGCAATAAATCAGAACCGCTTGTCCGCTTTCTGTATCAATCAATAGCGAGAACAAAGATGGATCCATCCAGGCAACAACTCCAAGTAAAGCAAACGGAAGAATCGACAAGAAGCGAGCCGTCATACGAGGCTCTGAAGTCAAACTTTTTACTTTTTTCTGCATGGCTCGATTATCGTGCAAGGTGCGGCTTAAGCTATGCAGGATATCTCGCAGTTGACCACCATTACTTTGGTTGAGAATCAAAGCCACCGAAAAATAGCGAAATGCTTTATATGGAAGACGTGCACACGCCTCGTCAAGTGTACTGCGCAGGCTACGCCCCAAAGAAAGTTGATCTTGAATTAGAAGAAATTCACGGCCAAGTAATCCTGACTGAGACTGCGCAACTTGTTCAATCGCTTGAGGGACAGACAGTCCCGCGGAAACTGCACGACTGATTAGGCCAAGTACTTGCGTTATGTCGCGCTCAAACTCTTCTGACTGTTGACGCTTACGAACAATGTACAGAGCGCAACACACCAGCAATCCAGTGGTAAGACCGCTGCTTATCCGCCAAAGCCAAGCGATCTCTGTAACAAAATAAAAGCTCAAGCATGGTAAAGCGAACATACCAAGAGTAAGTGCGAATTTATCGCTACGGGAAAACAATGCATCCAAACGGGCAAACAAACTTCTCACAATGCCATTCGACGTTGCTTTCTTCACGATCGACAGTTCACCGCCATGCCTTGGGGATAATGCCACCGAATCGACCCGCTGCTTAACCACCTTCTTGGCCGAGTGTTGACGCAACAAGTACAAGAACGCTAACAGAAAGAAAACGACAGCAAAAACTAAAACCAGAATCATTAATCCAGCTCCATAGCACTACGAAGTTGTGGCTCCAACTGGTAATAGCCTGCTTTGTCGGCAAACCCTGGCAAGGTTTTAGCACTTTGAAAGTGACCAAACAGGTTACCTTGAACATCTTCACCTTGTGAAACATAGCGATAAAGGTCTTGGGTAACGTACTGCTCACCTTCCAGCCCAAGAATTTCAGTAATGGCGACCACGCGACGTTTACCATCACGCATTCGCTCCACTTGGACAACGATGTCGATCGTATCCGCTACCTGTCGACGCAATGCGAATAGGGGAAGACTAGACTGCGCCATCATCAGCATGTTTTCGATTCGAACCAGAGCATCCGTTGGTGAGTTAGCATGCAAGGTAGACAAAGAACCATCGTGACCAGTGTTCATTGCTTGCATCATTTCGAACGCTTCATCACCGCGGACCTCACCTAAAATGATTCGATCAGGTCGCATACGCAGCGCATTTTTCACTAATTCCCTCTGGCCTATAGCCGGCAAACCCTCTGCATTGGCAGGGCGAGTTTCTGCGCGGACAACATGCGGTTGCTGCAATTTAAGCTCTGCCGCATCCTCAATTGTGACAATGCGTTCATTGGGCGAGATACTAAAAGAGAGAGCATTAAGCAAGGTGGTTTTACCAGCACCAGTTCCTCCAGCGACTAGCACGTTCAAGCGGCTACGAACAACAACATCAAGCAACTTAACCATTCCTTGCGACATCGCGCCGTTTTCTGCCAATTGATTCAGAGACATTTTGTCTTGGCTAAACTTACGGATCGAAATGTAAGTACCATCAAGTGCCAGAGGAGGTATCATGACGTTGACACGGCTACCGTCTTCTAAACGAGCATCAACCAGCGGTGAGGTCTCATCAATTCGACGGCCAATTTTTCCTACTATACGTCGAGCTAAATTGAGCAGCTGTTCTTCACTACGGAACACCACGTTGGTTTTTTGCAGCTTGCCTAACTTCTCTACATACACTTCGCGATAACCATTGACCATAATATCTGTGACGACAGGGTCATCGATTAAAGGTTGCAGCGGCCCTAGACCGCGCAACTCATCAACAAGCTGCTTCACTACCAGAGAAACATCTCGATGCCCTAGTGGTAGCTGATCCGTAGCAACAATCTCGTTCACGAGCATATGGATTCTGCCTTCAAGCTCTTTCGCTGAAAGCTTTACCACCACACTCGCCTCAATGGCATTGACGACCTGAGCATGAATGCTCTGATAATGCTCGCGTACGGGGTCCGTTGCTTTCTCTTGCACCACACTACTTAGCGTATGATTCGAAGGCGTTTTGACTCTAGAATGACCAAACATTACGCACCTCTTCGCCAGAAGCGAGGTTTAGCGACGGCAACTTGCCCAGAAGCAAGATCAGCCAGCTGCGCGAAAGCACGATTTACTTTGCGGTTACCTTTCAAAGAAGATTGACCAAGCGCGCCTTTAGCAAGGAAATGTGTCGGAGCAAATGGCATAACCACGTCCACACCAAATCCAAGCGCTCGCTGAATGTCATGACAAGAGATAAGCGACGCTTTATCTGATTTCGTGTGGTTCGCCACTACAATATTGGTTTTACCAGACTGCGGCTGCTGTGAACTTTCTAGGGCGGAAAGGATTTGACCAGCATTTCGTATCGACGCCAGTGTCGGCTCCACAACAATAACCCTAACGTCCGCATGTGCTAAGGAACTGAAACCGATCTGGTCACGCAGAGAGAACGATGGAAGGTCTAGGATCAGCTTGTCACTATGCGATAAGCAGAACTTGCGAAAATGATCTAATGCATTTTTCTCAGGCCAAAACGGACTCACATCTAGAGGTAAGTAGCCGGTAAATAAGCTTATTCCTTTTCTAACTTGAATCGCGCTGCGTTCATAAACAACCGGCTCTAAACGCTCTGGGAATTGCAGCATCTCTACTAGCGCGGTATTACCTTGAACATCAAATTGCAAGTCTAGGTCACCGGTAGAAAAGTCCATATCCGCAACCGATATGGTGTCTCCTCTTTGGTGTAATTCTCGGGCAAGGTTAGCAGCAATGGTTGAGGCTCCAACGCCTCCTTTAGAACCGACCACAGAGATAACTTGACCTTTACTCTCTTCTTGGAAAGAAGTCTGAAAGTCAACGTTATTTAATGCACCAGCTTCAACGGGATTTAGCACATACTCTTGTGCCCCTGCTTTTACCACTGTTCGGTAAAAAGCGATCTGTTCATTGCTGCCAATCGCAACAATATGACATCCAGTACGCACTTTGAGCGCATGAATCAGATCTTGCGCCTGCTCTAACGGCTGTTCAATGATATCTAAGGCAATGATTTTAAAGGCATGCTTAACAACCTGTTTGACGATTTCGTCTTCATCAATCGCCACGCTAGTCAAAGAGGTGATGCCCTGCTCCGCAAAAGCGGTGCTTAGAGCGTACGAGTCCAATAAAGGGGAAGCCGCGACTAATACAGAGATATTTTGCTTTTGCATATTAGTTAGTTCCAAACGCAGACGGTAAAGTTTGCTGAGTATCTTCAGCTCCATTAGTGGAAGGCGGGGCGATATAGTTGTCGATCGCCGATATTGCCTTAGCACCATTCGTTGGGCCAAGCTCTTCGCCAACAATGAGATCTTTCGGATTTGCTACCATTTGTGCGAGCGCGGTTTGGTTAGCACAACCAAAAGATGGGTGTGTTTTAAACTGGTTGATGAAGGTACTGCTGTATTTTTGAGGCTGACATTTCGGCACTTTGGCGCGGAAAGATTCAACAAAAATTTGAATGTCCCCAACTTCGGCTTGCTCAATATGTGTTTGCTCTACATTTCTCAATGACATCCCTTGCAATACAAGGGTATCAACGATGCGCGACGCTTGAGCTTGACCTTTCTCGGTGTGACTAACTACCTTCGCCCTTAGTGCATACGGCGTTCCCTTACGCTCAATAAAAGTACGTACGTCTTGTCGCTGCTGCGAAGAAAGAGAGTCACCTTTCAGGTTAAGCGTTAACTTATTGGTTACTGCGACAACATTAATTGTTGGCTCACGTTCAATAGGCGCGGAACTACAACCACCTAAGATGATCAGAGCGGGAATTAAATACTTCATTATTCTCATAATTACCTCAGTAGTAGAATCCATTGTCACCGAGTAGGCGAGGTTTGCGGTTATCTGTGTATGTATTGGTATCTTTCACTTTTCTACCTTTAGGGCGAGGAATAGCCAGCAGTCGCTCTAAGTCGCTAAGTGGAACGATATTGTCAGTAGGTAATGGCAAAGAATCATTTCGCACAGGCTCTACTAGGTATGCAGTTGCAATAATGATCAGCTCGGTTTCACGACGTTGGTATTCGGTAGAACGGAATAATCCTCCCAGCACAGGGATATTGGAAACACCCGGTAGCTTCTGAATTTGGTCTATTTCGTGGCTTTGCAGTAGCCCACCAAGTGCAAAGCTTTGACCGCTCGCCAATTCAATCGTGGTTGACGCTCTACGCGAAGTAAATGAAGGATAATTATTGCCATTTAGGCTGGTCTGATTTTCAACCGCGACACTGCTCACCTCAGGTGACACCTTAAGGCTGATGCGATCCGGGCCGAGTACCACTGGAGTAAAATTGAGATTCACGCCAAAGGGCTTGTACTCAACTGTCGCAGTGTCGCCTTGGATTAATGGAATTGGTATTTCACCACCAACTAAGAAGCTTGCGTCTTCACCCGACATAGCGGTTAGATTTGGCTCAGCTAAGATAGACATAGTGCCATCAGAGGCAAGGGCGTCGACCAATGCGCTTAATGTCGGTTTACCCCAACTGCTAACATCCCAAGGTTTAGTGTAAAGAAAGCTTCCTACATCCTGACCTACAGAGCCCCATTTGATACCCAGCTTGTTCGAAACATTACGCGACACTTCCGCAATGCGAACACGGATATTGACCTGAGTAGGCATTGTTACGACTAGCTGGTTTACTAGTTCGTCTGCTTTGTTGCTCTCGTTTGAACTGTTTTGGTTTGAGCTAGATGTACTTGTTGTAGAGTTGCTCGACTTTTCCTGCTGCGGGGCGACTGTCGGTGACAGATAGCTTTTAGCCACACTGACAATGCTATGGGCCATTACAGGTGTTGGTACTGAGCCTTTTAGCCATAGCTTGCCGCCCAAAGATTCTGAGCGAACTGAAGCTTGTGGAAACTGCTCTTTAATTAACGCGTCAAGCTCTTTGGTATCATGTACCACTCTTATTTTGTTGCTATAAATCACACGTTCTTGAGCATTCAGAATAGTGATTGTTGCTGTTCCTGCCTCTTTACCAAACACCATAATCTTGGTATCGGTCATTGGCTGATAGTCAGCAATATGGGTATTTGAAATAAAGATCGATTTCGCGTCTTGCAAAAGATTAATCATCTTAGCTTCATTGATGTTTACATCTAAGGCAGCAGCCAAAGAAGATACAGAGAAAAATAAGCTAGGAAGTAGCAATAAGCTCGACCAACGCACAAACTTGTTCATAGTTTCAATTCCTACCACTACTAATTACTTTTGACTGAATTGGGTCTGAGCTGGATCAATCCAACGTTAGGCGCGACCTGCTGGCTGTCTGGGTTGATCAGCTTTGAAGTAACGGTAAATGGCTGTTCTATCTCGGCATCAATTTCGTCAGCTCCGCGTAGCGATAGCGTCAACTTACCTATTTGATTGGCTAAAACGATTTGCGTTGCCTGCTCTGGCGTTACCTCTAGAGAAACAGAGCTGTTATCAGGTAAATCAGCCCCGTAGGAGCTACGCTGCTTTTGAAAGTTTTCAGAGCTGGACAACTCATTAAACGCCAAGACTCTCACGTCCTTTGCAATGGTGGTAACGTATAAACCTTGAACTAGGTTATCGTACTTCTTTAGCTCGCTAACTTGAGAGCCAAGCATCAATATATCGACTTTATCTCCAGGCTGAACGAAACCAGAGTTAGCGGTCACTTCATCAACAGGAACTGAAATAGCGCGATAGCCAGAACGAACGTTGTAAGCCATAGAAACGCCACCTTCAGGGCGAATTAGATCTGCTGAAGACATCACTTGGCCTGATTTAATCGCAATGTGTGCGATACCCGCTTTTATCGACAATCGCGAAAACTGCTCCTCGGTGATGTAATCTAAATAATTAGTTAACTCTTGCTCTGAGATCTCTTTCCACTTAAACATATTAAGAGTAAATGGCTGACCAATACGAATTGAATGTTTAGCGATCAATACCTTCGTAAATTGTTCATTTGAACTTTGCGGCAGAGGTGCAACAGTATTGGCTTGTCCGAGTAGTAGTATTGCGATACCGACCACCGACAAGACCAAAGACAACACCATTAGACGTTTTGCTGTCATGCTAATTCCTATAGAGCAGGCGAATTATTCGCCTGAGTCCTGTGTTTTCTCTAGTGATTCAATAACGGTTTCGTAAGCACCTGTGATAGCTTTGGTTAGCTTTCCATCACTTCCGCCAACAAGCGAAAGTAAAACGACCGACATAGCTGCTGCTAAAATTGCGTATTCAATCGCGGCTGCACCGCGTTGTTTTTTCTTATTAAACATGAATAGACTCCTGAAATGAGATAATCAGCCTCCCAAAAGAGGCTGGTTTAGTTATAGTTTTCTTGAAATGAGGATTATTTGGCGACTAAGCGATAAAGATACTCATAAGAACTTCCACTGTAGCCAGAAGAAGATTCACCTAATTGAACTTCAATGGCTTCGTATCTACTTGAAGTAGCGCCACTCGTCAGGTATTTCTCGTGGTGAGCGTAATGTGTGTCACTTGGGGAGGCATAAGGGAACACAGCCGCGTTAACCGGAATCAGAGCTTTCAGTTCCTCCTGAGTCGGAAGAGCCCAGGTTTTTAAACCACAGGTACCAGCATTCAGACGGGTAATCTCTGACTGTACATCTCTGTACGACTTGTAACGCTCATCTGCATTAGTGCTCTGAAATAACTGCCACACATAACCTGTATCGGGGTTCCTCGCACATACAGCTGCAGAACGATCAGTTACAACAGTCCCGTTTTGAGCAAGGAATTCCCAAGCAACGGGGTCTTCACGCATTAATCTCGCAACAGTCACATATTGATCATAGGTATCACCGTCAACTTCAAAGATTCGTGTGCCTGGACTTTCACTTTTACTAGCGAAAACATAGGCATATTGACGTGACGAACTCCTAGCAGCATTACTCCAATAGTAGAATCGGGTCCCTCCGCTGTAGTGAGACTTATCGTATTCTGCGAGAAGTGCTTTATGATTAGGGAACACATTGACATCAACCGTCGTACTAGCACCTTGCAGGCCAGATACAGTCGCTGTCGCTAGAGTTTCAAGCTGCGAAGGGTGAGGAACAACCCAATCACTATAGCCACACATGCGGCTACTCTTAACTGATTCTAGTCTGCCACCTGTCCCCAATAGGGACGGTATATCTGCGCCTTGACCGTTATAAACCATTTCATCTTTGCCATTTGGTAAGCCGTCTTGTAATAGCGTCCAAATACGCTTCTTACCAGCTTGACGGGTATCAAGAACACAACGCCAACCTTGAGCGTATGTCGCCGCTTTAGGTAAATATCGACCAAGCAGATCTAATTTGGCAAAGCTTCCTTCTATCATGGCGTCTGATTGAGAAACAACATACCCCGTATTGTGAGCACGATTTAGCCCATCAATTGCTGTTGTGTACAATGTGTCAACATTATGTAGAGCAATGGTTGATTTCAGCTCATTCAATAAAGCGTTGATAGAAGTGATCAATCCTACATATTGACTATTAATGCTCGCAAGCGCTGTACTGAGCCTACTCTCTAGGGCATCAGTTGTCGCATAGCCTTTTTCTAGATCATAGAGTGCAGCGTAGAGGCTCATCGTTGCTTGATGAATCGCACTGCCAGTACTTGCAGCTTGCAATACCGATTTAGCAGAAGTCATCGTGACCGCATGTTGCTGAATCAATGCTAACTTGTTGGCAAATACATAAGCCTCAATAAAGCCATCCAAGGCGTTGTTATTATTTGCCAGTTGGTTAAATTTGCTCGTGTACTCTGTTACTTTAACGATAAAGTTTGCACTTTTATAATCTGTACGCGACTGGGCTATTTGGGCTTCAAATTTTAGTTTATCGAGCGTCTCTTTGAGTTGCTCTCTTTTTGTCTTCCAACTGGAAGCAAATGCCTGAAGAGAAGCTAGTTTCGCATGAGCATCAGAACCCAACTGAGTATAAGTTTTACTCAAATTTTGGTTGTCATTCACCCACGTTGAAAGGAAGTTATTCGCAGAACTTAACTCGACGCTTTGTTGAGAGATGAAGCTGTCAATCGTACTAAGTTGCGAGGTAACATCGGCGACAAGTTCAGAACCAGTAGCCAACTGCCATTTCACAAATGCATATTTGCTGTAATAACTTGGCGAGGTATCTTTTAAACCATTTTTGTAAGCAACCGCTTTACCAACCTCATCAGCCCAAACCGTATAGTAGTCTGAAATCAAGTATGAGCGAGCAAAGCTAGGCAACGTATCACGGCTCCGCGTAGACAGCGTTAATACTTCTGTTTTTTTTGGTAAAGTCCAATGCTTGATACCACACTTGTTAAGTGCATTGACTTCGGCGAACACTTCTTCCGCATTCGATTCAGAGATATACATCCAGAATGTCGGCTCTCCATCACCTTGACTGCCATACACAGCAATGCACTGCGTATCATAGGTGTTCCAACCATTATACAAACTGTAACCAGAGGCCTGATTCCAGCTTGCCATCGGTACGTACTGAATAGGCCCAAATTGTCCAGTTAGTGACGTAGCCCATAAAACACTTCCCGATGGATTATCTTTACCTGTGATAGCGTTCTTCTTGATACGTAGACCAACATGACTTTTGTCGTAAGCTTTAGGCCCAACAAACTGGGGATTGCTGGTTACCGCGTTCCATGTAGCTCCTTGATCAACGGTAAATTCGTAATGTTCAGGTCTGTTATAATTTTCACCACTATTGACGTAATCCCAACCAATCATATTGGGCGCTATGGAGTTGTTCGCTACTTTAATCTCGCCACCTGTTGGCGCAGGTAACTTTGGTGTCTCTGTAAACGGCTGTGGGTTAAAAGCTGCCGCACCTGCTGGCATACCATTGTGAGTATTGGCGCGAACGCGGACCTGAACGACACCAATTGATTTCGCGATATCACCAACAACAATAGGTTTAACGAGGGCAGGTGTCCAATTAGAACCTGAATCTGCTGACCATTCATAATTTGCCAATTCACTAAAACCAGCAACATTAGCCCAATCTAGTGTGTTGGCATAATCGTCTACCACTAAATTGGTCGGTGCGGTTGGCGCATCAGGCTGCTTAGTAAATACAGAATTATTAGATAGAACGGTACCAGCCGGGCGACCATTGAGTGGGTTCGCTTTTACACGGATTTGAATACTGTTTTGCGCATAAGCGCGATCTTGTAGCGTGATAGGTTTGTTCACTACAGAAGCCCAATCACCAGATTCAATACTGACTTCATAATCAGCTGCCGCCTCAAAACCAGCAACCCAAGTCCAATCGAATGTATTAGCGGCATCATTAACAATACCGTTTGTGGGTGCTGCTGGCGCCATAGGGGTTACAGTATATGGTTTGTCATTGCACAGTAAGCTGCCTGTTGCATTGCTTGCCCCAGCTTTAACGCGAACGCAAACTTTACCGGCATGGTAGTTAATGTCAGGAATCGATTGAGGGTTTGTCGTAACTGCTTGGAAGCTTTGACCACCATCAATAGAGAGCTCATATAGGTTTGGTTGTTGGTAACCGGAAACTAGTGTCCACCCAAACTGGTTATTAGCATCATCCACTACTGGCGACGTAGGAGAAGCCGGTTTATTCAATACTTTGGTAAAAGCTTGGCCAATAATCAGCTCTGTACCAACAGGGCGACCGTCCAGCGGATTCGCTTTAACACGTACGCGGATTGTCTTGGCGCTGAGTGCGACATTCCCCACCACGTGAGGGTTAGACGTCAGTTGCTGCCACCCAGATCCTAAATTTACTTGGTAGTTTTGCAATGCATCAAAACCAGCAACAAGCTGAATCTCAAACAAATCCGCGTTATCATCGGCGCGTAGCAATGTTGGTGCACTTGGCGCTGTTGGGGTTACCGTCATCGGCTTAGCGGACTTAGCTGTTAACCCTGCCGGGCGTGCTGAGTTAAAGTCTTCTCGCACGCGTAGCTTAAGGTCACCTGCCGCTATTGCGATATCCGCTACCTTTTGTGGTTTAGCGTTGACAATGTGCCATGTACGGCCACCATCAACTGTGAATTCATAGTCACTAAGACGCGCAAAACCCGCCGAGTGTTGCCAGTCAAAAATGTTATTGGCGTCATTCACGACAAGGAGGGTTGGTGCTGTTGGCACTTGAGTCTCGGTGAACGCCTTCGATGATTCTAGCGCTTTACCTGCAGCAATGAATTTAATAGGTTTAGCAGCCACACGAATCTGAACTGCACCGACCGCTTTTTCGCTTTCACCTACTGAGATCGGTTTTTGCGTTACCGTGGTCCAAGTGACCCCGCCATCTAACGAATACTCATAGTCAGAGAGCGAGCGAAATGGTTTTACCATAGTCCAATCAAACGTATCTGCAGAGTCATTAATGACACCATTTTTCGGCGCGCGTGGAACCATAGTGACCGTGCTACCTTGTATATCAGCATGGTCGACTTTAAGTTCATCACGGTAGTCAATAGCTATCTGATCCAAAGCTTGCTCTGCGTTTTGAGCACCATGTGACAGCTTATCAGTGCGCTGTTTCATCGCAGTTAGATCTAAGGTTGCTAGGCGATTCATTGAACCTTTGCGAGCAAACTCTTCAGTCACACCATTATCTTTTGACGCATCTTGTGCCGATTGAATCACTCGAGTAATTCCGCGGGCAAGCATGTGGATCTGTTGGCTTTCAGAACTTGTTCCAGAAACATAGTCAGATTTAAGTACATCTTCTGAAATGTTGAGTTCACCAGCAAGCGTACGAGCTGCCTGATCAAAGCTTTCTCCAGATAACTGTGCCAAGCTTGCAATCATTGACGTCATAGGGCTCACAATATCAGAGTGAGTTGCCGGAGACTCTAGGGTAAAGTCTTTGGTAATTGTCTGGTTGGGATTATCCAAATCAACGGTTAGGTTTGCCACAGCTTCAACGAGAATACTATAGCCTTGAATACTACCTTCCACCGGCAATTCATATTTGCCTTGAGAGTTTGTTTTGACAACGGATCCATCGCCGCTGTCACAAATTGAGTTTTTGTTTTTGTCTAGACAAACATTGGCGTTAACAAGGTATCCATCCATAACAACGCCGGATAAACGGTGACTTGCCGTAGGTTCTGCCGATGGTGCTAACTTGCTGTCAGATTCACTTCCCCCACCACACCCAATAAGCGCGACCGATATGGCTCCAGCCCCAAGCTTTTTGACCAGTATTCCCACCGTTCAAACTCCAAATTTATAAAACAATCACAGAAATGAGCGGGAATATTAATTTAAATGATATTTGTTATCAATATCATTTGATCTTTTATTTTGCCTAGTGATTAAATGGTAGGGATAAATACTAGGTACATTAGAAATTGATAAAATAATTGGTTATATATGCTCAAAAAACACACAGTATGCAACTTAGCCCTCAGTATATCGAGTGCTCTGTTGCTCTCCGCATGCGGTGGTAGTTCTAGTGACTCAAACACTCCCACTACGACATCAAACGTATATAGTTATTCAGGCCTACCTCAATGTGCAGACACAGACGCAGATGGCGTTTGCAGCGCCCTTGAGCAGCAGATTTCTTACAGCGGAAACTATGCGCGAATCGTTAATGACAATGGGGCGATATTAACAGCCCATAAAGACTCAGAACTCGTCTCTCCGTTCACTACTTTAATCTACAATGAAGTACTGTTTAACCCAGCATTAAAAGGTGAACCTAAAAGCGCAGAAATCTATTTACAAACAGCGTTGGGAGATAAGTTAGGGGTTAACTTTTCGAGTGCGTCTACTACTCACGGACCCAAACAACAGACTGAGATTTTGCTAAATTCATTGCGCCAAGCACAAGTTCAAGGACAACATAATCCTTTGGTAAATATAGCCCATGCTGTCGATGTAATGATTGCTAATCAAACGCTTGACTTATCTGGCTTTGACCTTAGAACTCAACCCAATAGGCATGTTTCATTTGATAACCAGCTTACCATACATGGTTCACAGGCCAATTCTGACTTGGTCGGAGCAAAATCGGTTGCGTTCAACCCCGCGAATAGCAAAATTGTCTACGTTGACGCGACAGACAACATCAAACAGATTGATATCACCAATTCAAACCGTGCAGTACTGGCAACTCGCACGATTGACGCTTACTCTTCGGCATCTTCAGATGACGACGATGACGATGACGACCATAAACACGGCGGAAGTATTCTCGACCTGCTAGGTTATCAGCCTAAAGCACATCAGCTCGTACAGGTTGTACCAGCACTAAACAGTGTTCAATCTTACAAGCTTTATCAACCTAAAACAGGTTCTGTCAGTATGCGCAGCACTGTTTGTGATACAACGGGTTCGAGCGGTATTTTCTTAACCAGTTTACAAGACAAGTCGACTCAATCTCGTTCGATGACAATAAAGAAAGTAGACGCATACGCGAGTGCCTCAGGGAGTACCGTCCCTCCTACGCCAAAGCCCGTACCAACAAACCCTGATACCAATCTATCTGCGAAACGTTGCTTCAATGACAACTTCAACTGGATTCAACCACTTTATTCACAGAAAGCTATTATTGCAGAGCTGGACGATGGATTTAGCTCTAACGACTATTTGCGTAGACTTAACGCAGACACCCTCGCCATGGAAACTCAAAGCTACACCCTTAGTTCAACCCAAAATCTCGTCGTCCCTTCTCTCGATGAGACTGAGTTACTGGTCGTGGATGACGGCGGAAACGCAAATGCCGTATTGCTTAACTCTAAAACTCTAAAACCAACCGCACCTAAGGAAATTGGCGTAAATAATGCTTCAACCGCAGCCTTTGCAATTAACAATCTGTTGGTATTTGGTCTGAAGAGTAACAAAATCATTTGGGTTGAAAAAAACACATCAGCTAACCAAATTCAATCGTTTGATGTCGATGGCACCGTGCGTCTACTTAAATCTTCCCCTAATGGGAAGTTCTCGGCAGCGGTAACAAATAGTTCTTTGTATATATTGAACAACAGCTCACGCAGTTCCATCAAAAAGATCGCTATAGCAGGTAATGATGTCAAAGAACTTATTGTTCTTAACAACAAGGCTGTCGCAGTTAAAAACAATGGCTTAGACTATGTGCAATTTAGCAATATCTCTGGACCAAAACTTAAAGTTGCGGCTCAGTTAATCACTAATTCGCTCAAAGACCAGTGGGCAAGCACTCCAGGGATGAACTGGAACACTTCAAACTTCGGCTATATCCTCGAAAAAACCGGAGTCACTCAACAGGTTGCCACTCAGTTCGACAATATCGAAATCACCTGGCTACCCGCGGGCGTGTCTCAGGCAAGCAGTGTGACAGGGGCCAACATTAGTGGCTTAGATAGAGGGCGATGGATCACCTTATATAAATCCATGTAGTAGCAAAAAAGCAGCACCAGATAACGGTTCTTGGGGGTCAGGAGCTTATTGCATCAGGTGCTGCTTATTTTTACCAGTTCAAAAGTTGAATCAGGCCTATTAGCGCGACCTTCTCTAATAAGGATGAGCTACTCTCTAGCCTTGTTCGGTAGTAAGCACTGAGTAATTGTTCACGTTTATGAATGTCCATTTTTTCCTCCTAGGTCGCTTACTATTTTGCGCCTTAATACGGAATAGAAAAACAGCCAAAATAATGATAGTTCGTTCCCTATAAAAACAGAAATGACAAATTGGCTGCTAAAAATAGTGGTAATTTGGCAAAACTAGGAACAAAATCAACTGAGATAATTCTTGTTTGTTGAGTATTTTGTTGTGTCTGATCTAAATCTATTGCGCTATTACACTCGTTTAGTTCCATTGGGTGTTGGTATGGAACACAAAACGACGTTACCTATCGTAGCCGATGCCTTGTTTACCACTCCAAGACACGCCCGTAACTTGCTCAATCAAATGTTTGAACTCTCATGGCTATCATGGACCCCAAAACCTGGTCGAAACCAACGCTCAACGCTGCTACTTAATCTGCAATTAGACGAACTCAAAGCACAACTCGCAGCAAAGAGAATCTTGGAGGGAAAATATGAAAAAGCCCTATCGATACTTGATGACAATGAACTGGCTTTTGGCAGACTGCTACAAAGCACTTCGGGTGCGTCAATTCGAGAAGGCCTGCTGCACATTCAGCTTACTTATAAACGTCCTTTTGAACGCTTAGTCCCTCACCAATTGCAACGCTCTAGCGAACGATATTTACTGCGCCAGATATACTGTTGTTTGGTATCTAGCGGAGCCAATGGAACTCTGGAACCACAACTTGCCCATCATTGGTACTATGATGAAACGAGTCTTGAATGGAGCTTTTATCTTCGACCTGGATTAACTTTTCACAATGGTGAGGCAATTAATGAAATTACTGTCGTCGACCTGTTTCAAAAGCTAGCAACGCTAGAAGATTATCAAAGTGAGTTGCATCACTTAGTCGATGTTTCTTCACCCATGCCCAATAAAATCATCTTCAAACTTTCTAAACCTGATCTCGGTTTTGGTGGTCTTATATCAGGGGTCAAATACTCTATCCAACCTGTCACACAAATCAACAATTCAATGATCAAACAAGTCGTTGGCTGTGGCCCCTTTGAAGTCACTGAACACTCTGACAGTAAGCTCTGTTTGCAAGCTTTTGAACGATTCTATGCCTGCCGAGCCTTAACTGATCAAGTCACCATCTGGCATCTTGATGAATCCGATCTAGAGAATAAGCAAATTCAAACTAACCAGCCCGGCGCTCAGTCTAGCAATAACTGTAATTATTATGTCTCTCATGCTGTTAGCCAACATGTAGATCGCAACGTGCAGCAAAGTCGAACGGAAGATGGTTGTATGTTTGTGCTCTTCAACCAATGTAGTGAAATTGAGTTGAACGACAAACAACGACGCTTCCTTTCAACCTATTTCACCCCCGATAAAGTGTTCGATTACCTAGACAACCACAACCTCCTGTTCGGTTGTGAAATTGCCCATAACCTGCTGCCGATGTGGCATAAGATAACTCGTCCAGCAATGCCTCAAGAACCTCTCCCACACAAGTTGAGCATTGCCACCTATGACTACAGTTCACTACGAAATTGCGCTTTGGCAGTAAAACACCTGTTGGAGCAATTTGGTGTTAAGGTCTCCATTAACAATTATAGCTATCGTCAACTGACAGCCCTAGCCGACTCTGGTCAATTACAAGAATCCATCATCATTACTAATATTAACCTTGATGATAATAGACACGCTTCTGCGTTCAATAGCCTTTATCACAACCCAGTCATTCAGCGCTGTATCGGTGAGGAGTCGAAGATATGGTTACTTGATAGGCTGAACGAGCTTCGCTCAAAAACAGAACTACATGACTATCTAGATGCTCTTGAACCCATAGCTTCAGCGCTGATCAATCAATATTGGCTCTCACCTCTGTTTCATCATCGCCAGACATTACGCTTCCAAGGTGTACTTAAGGATGTCGCACTCACTAACTGGGGATGGCCGGATATTAAAAATGTTTGGTCTACCAACTAATGTAATTTTTATCGCACAGCGTTAATCATTCGAACTCGAAATATAAAACCCTCGTAAATCGGTTATACTGCGTAATTTTCCGTGACCATAGTGCCGTTTTTTGCTGGCAATTGTTTTATTTTTGTCACAAAAAACATCAACACTGGTTCACAGAGTCAACATATTAATTTGAACTCTAAATATCAATTCGCTACTTTTATAACGTATTCATTAAAAAGGAAATTACAATGAAACTAAAAACGGCTGCATTACTAACCCTAAGCGCAACCGCTTTCCATGTCCAAGCTGAAGAGTGTGGCAAGGTTACAATCGCTGATATGAACTGGAACTCTGCAACAGTGATTGCCAACGTAGACAAATTTATTCTAGAGCACGGTTATGGCTGTGAAGCCGAATTAATACCCGGTGATACGATGCCAACAGGCACATCTATGATTGAAAAAGGTCAACCGGATGTTGCACCCGAGTTATGGAGCAACAGCCTTAAAGATGCATTAGACAAAGGTGTTGCCGAAAAACGCCTTCGCTATGCGGGAAAATCTCTCGTAGATGGCGGTGAAGAAGGTTTTTGGGTTCCGGCCTATCTGGTCAAACAGTATCCTGAGATTGCCACGATCGAAGGCGTTAAAAAACACGCTAAGTTGTTTGAACACCCAGAAGACCCAGACCATTCCGCCTTTTATAGCTGCCCTGCAGGTTGGAACTGCCAAATCAGCGCAGGTAACTTATTTAAAGCCTTAGGCTTAGACAACTCTGGTTTTACCATTGTTGATCCTGGCTCAAGTGCCGGTTTATCCGGTGCTATAGCTAAAGCCTATGAACGTGAAGAAGCTTGGTTTGGCTACTATTGGGCACCCACTGCAGTACTAGGCAAGTATGAGATGGTCAAAGTCGACTTTGGCAGTGGCGTTGATGAATCAGAGTTTGTCGGCTGTACAACACAAGCTGAATGTGAGTCGCCAAAAGCGACCATGTATCCACCGTCACCTGTGCATACAATTACTACCGAAGAGTTCGCAAGCCGCGCGCCACAAGCTTATGACTATTTCACTAAGCGTGGGTTCAGCAATGCCGATATGAACCAGCTTCTAGCCTGGATGGAAGACAACCAAGCAGATGGTGAAGAAGCGATGTTCCACTTCCTAGAAGAGTACCCACAAATCTGGCAAGCATGGGTGCCGAAAAATGTTGCAAACAAAGTGAAGCAAGCACTTTAGTACCAATAGCATAAGAAACCTATATAGCGCATGACGCGCTATGCTTTAGATGTACTCCTTCGCTACCTATGTAGCGAGGGAGAATAAAAGGAACTTATTGATGTCAAATGAAAGCTGGTTCAACAGCTTCCCTGAAATGGAGCGCTCAGATCTAAGAGCAATCCGCAAAACGCTTGATGGCGCATATCGAGATTTCTCCCGCGAGTATGGCGACCTAATCGAATCTTTCTTCGACCCACTTTTATCTTTTTTAATCTGGTTTGAAAAACTTCTTCTTTCAACGCCCTGGATGATCGTTCTCGCGGTTAGTACTGGTCTTGTTTATGCCGCTAGCCGTTCTTGGAGATTGGCCGTTGGTTGTTTTGTCTCGTTAATACTGATCGGCTACTTCGGAATGTGGGAAGACACAATGCGCACCTTGAGCATTATCACTGTCTGTACCATGCTGTCCATCGTGCTAGGAATTCCAATTGGTATTGCTATGGCTCGATCTAATCGTGTTCAATCGATAGTCACTCCAATGCTCGATGTAATGCAAACCATGCCAGCTTTCGTTTACTTAATTCCGGTCGTGATGCTGCTTGGTATTGGTAAAATCCCAGGTCTTATCGCAGTTGTCATTTACGCTATTCCACCGGTTATTCGCCTTACCAATCTCGGCATCCGCTTAGTAGACAAAGAAGTACTAGAGGCTTCCACAGCCTTTGGAGCCAGCGCCAAACAACGCTTGTTTGGTGTCCAGCTTCCCCTTGCAATGCCAACTATCATGGCAGGTATCAACCAAACCATCATGATGGCACTGTCTATGGTCGTGATCGCCTCAATGATTGGCGTAAAAGGACTCGGTCAGCCCGTTTTAAAATCGATTACTAACCAATATTTCACCCTCGGCCTACTCAACGGCTTTGCGATCGTTGCTCTCGCAATCCTATTTGATCGAGCATCCCAAGCCTACGCAAAACGAACACAAGCTCATTTAGGAGATCTAAAGCATGACTAAACCACTTATAGAGATCAGTGGCTTATATAAGGTTTTTGGTCAAAAGCCTAAGTCAGTGATGGAGCGTGTAAAGCAAGGTGAAAGTAAAGACAAAGTACTGGCTGAAACCGGGCATACGGTTGGCTTGAAAGAGATTAACCTGCAAATCAACCAAGGCGAAATATTTGTCATTATGGGGCTATCTGGCTCAGGAAAATCAACCTTGATTCGCCACTTCAATCGCCTTATTGATCCCACTGAAGGTCAGATTCTGGTTGAAGGTACCGATGTGATGCAACTTAGCCAAACGGAGCTTGAAGAGTTTCGTCGTCACAAAATGTCGATGGTATTCCAACGCTTTGGCCTACTACCCCACCGAACTGTGGTTGATAACGTTGCCTACGGATTAGAGATTCAACGGGTCGAAAAATCTCAACGGCTACAAAAGGCGAACCAGTGGCTTGATACAGTAGGGTTAAAAGGTTATGAGAACCAGTACCCGTCTCAGCTTTCAGGTGGTCAACAGCAGCGTGTCGGCTTAGCTCGCGCTCTGTGTACAGATGCTGAAATACTATTAATGGATGAGGCATTTTCGGCCCTCGATCCATTAATCCGCAGCGAAATGCAAGATCAGCTAATCGAGCTACAAGAGAAGCTACACAAAACCATTATTTTCATTACCCACGACCTAGATGAAGCACTTCGGTTGGGTGATAGAATCGCTATTCTCAAAGATGGCGAGTTGGTGCAGCAAGGAACACCTGATGAAATCTTACTTCACCCTGCCGACGATTACGTAGAGGCATTCGTCAAAGATGTAAACCGGGCCCGCGCCCTAACCGTTGAAACGGTGATGAACCCACCCGCCTATCGCATAACGGCCAATACAATCCAAGAAGCCATTGCCCAAATGAAAGGCTTTAAACAAAATTATGCTTACCACGTAACAGAAGATGGGTACCAAGGCGTATTAACCAAAGAAGGGCTACTAGACGCGGCGAAAGATACGGCTACAGCAGAAGAAATCAAACAAGAGTTCTACGAAGAAGTTCCGGCGGTTTCTCCAGATGCTGCGATTGAGGAAGTGTTGGTCGATACTATGTCGTATGACTACTCATTACCTGTTGTCGACGAAGATGGCAACTTACAAGGTGAACTTGAACGTAGTGCTGTCGCAGAAATATTCTCTGACAATACTGAGGAGGAAGTCTCTCCTTCCCCAAAGCTAGATAAGGTCTCTTAGACTTCTGAATACAAAAACGCCACTTGCGACACAAGTGGCGTTTTTATAATTCCAATTGTTATGGTTCGTAATTTGGATTCATCAATGAATAACGATACTCTTGGTCAGCTTTACCTTCGACAATCATATGCAGTAAAACAAGCCCTGTCATACTCACCCCACACTTAACATCACATGGTGCGTCGTATTCAAGCTCGACAGGCAGTGATAAGTCCGTCGCTGCTAGCGGTGTAGCCGTGTCCTGATGCTCTACCAACAGCCCTGCATCTTCAAGTTCAGGAAGCGAATACAGAAACAATTCTTGTTGTGTATCGGCAGCAGACACTATCTTCGTCGTCGCCAACCATAAAACACTCACAAGCGCGAGTTGGTTCAGTTTCATAAATTAGCCAAGTTTACAAATTCCCTTGCATTATAACTCGCAGCTATCAATCAGCAAACAAAAAAGCTCCCGAAGGAGCTTTCAGTAATTGAGTATAAAAGGTCGATTACTTGTTATTACGGCGCGCTTCAACGGCATCAGCGAGTTGACGAAGCACCTTCTCTGTATCATCCCAACCAATACACGCATCAGTGATTGACTGACCATAAGTTGGTGCTTGACCATCAACTAGATCTTGGCGACCTTCGACTAGGTGAGATTCAATCATCACACCAAAAATAGCCTGCTCACCACCTGCAAGTTGACCTGCAACATCTTCAGCAACCACCATTTGGCGCAGGTATTGTTTAGAGCTGTTCGCATGACTGAAGTCAATCATCACTTTCTGTGGTAAGCCCGATGCTTCTAGCTCTTGCTTGATAGTGCCAACATGGTCAGCGCTATAGTTTGGCTCTTTGCCGCCACGTAGAATAATATGACAGTCTGGGTTACCCGCGGTTTCGATGATTGCAGAGTGGCCGTATTTCGTTACTGACAAGAAATGGTGCGAAGCACTTGCGCTGCGAATCGCATCCGACGCAATTTTAATGTTGCCGTCAGTACCATTTTTAAAGCCAACTGGGCAAGAAATACCAGAGGCAAGTTCACGGTGAACCTGAGATTCTGTCGTACGCGCACCGATTGCGCCCCAGCTAATCAAATCAGCCACATACTGAGGAGTAATCATATCTAGGAATTCACTTGCCGTTGGCATTCCCATGTCAGTTAGGTCTAGTAGCAGTTTACGCCCCATGCGTAAGCCGTCATTGATCTTAAAGGTATCGTTTAGGTACGGGTCATTAATAAGCCCTTTCCAACCGACAGTAGTACGCGGTTTTTCAAAGTAGACACGCATAACCACTTCTAGGCGGTCGCCTAGCTCATCACGCAGTACTTTTAAACGCTTGCCGTACTCAATCGCCGCCTCTGGATCGTGAATCGAGCAAGGACCGATGATCACAAGCAAGCGGTCATCTTTGCCTTTTAAGATATTTGAGATGGCTTCACGAGAACGAAACGTAGTCGAAGAAGCAGATTCAGTTGCAGGAAACTTCTCTAAAACCGCAACTGGAGGTAATAACTCTTTGGATTTGTTAATTCGTACATCATCAGTTTGAAACATTGCTACTTCTTCCTATTACTCTTGGTTGAACGCATCACCTAAACTATGTGGTGAAAAAACGTTCACGCTTTCTAATTCCTGTTCTGTGTAACTTATCTATCAAAAACCAAGGTTGCAACCACTATTTTAAATAAAAGGCAATATTTCTAACATTTTTACATTTTACATAGACTGTAAAGATTAAGTTACACCCTAATAAATAAGGCGCTAGCAGAGTTTTTATACCAGTTTTCTATACCACCAGATGCATTATCAATCTGATATTGATAAGGTATTAGCACAATAACAAAAGCGGCAGATCAGGCATGCACGCCATTGAATTTACGAACGTTAGTAAGTGGTATGGGCAATTCCAAGCACTAAAAAATATTAATCTATGCGTACGAAAAGGGGAGATTTTGGTTGTCTGCGGTCCTTCAGGCTCAGGTAAGTCGACCCTGATCCGAACCATTAATGGACTTGAAGCACTCGAACAAGGGATAATATCCGTATTAGGCAAACGCAACTCAGCATTAAATCCAGGGCAAGTGGGAATGGTGTTCCAGCACTTTAATCTATTTCCCCATCTGACTGTGCTTGAAAACTTAACACTTTCACCAATACGCACGCTTAAACTGAGCAAGGAAAACGCCTATCAGCGCGCGCTTCATTTTCTGAAACGGGTGAATATTGAAGAACAGGCCAACAAATACCCGGTGCAGCTTTCTGGCGGACAGCAACAAAGAGTCGCCATTGCCCGCTCTCTATGCATGCAACCAGAAATTCTACTCTTCGATGAGCCTACTTCTGCACTCGATCCAGAGACAATTCAAGAAGTTTTAGATGTCATGACAGACTTAGCGCAAGATGGCATCACGATGATCTGCGTAACGCATGAAATGGGGTTTGCGAAAAAAGTCGCAGACAGAGTGATCTTTATGGATCAAGGGCAAATACTTGAAATGGCAACACCAGAGCAACTCTTTTCTGCCCCAAGTCATCCAAGAACGCAGCAGTTCTTAGCGCAGATCCTGAGTCACTGACAATGAAAAGAGTATTCCAACCCATTCTGTCAGCAGTATTGCAAATCACCTTACTTATCTTAGCCCTGTTCTGGTTACTCGATTCTGGAGCCAAAAGTATGGGTTATCAATGGCAGTGGGAGCGCGTTCCCGATTTCATCACTTTTTATGAAGATGGAGAATGGTGGCCTGCTGAGTTAGTCGAAGGGCTGATAGTTACCATCAAAGTCTCGGCAATCAGTTTAGGTTTTACGCTAGCGATCGGATTGACTACCGCGCTGCTAAAACTGTCTAACTCTTGGGTTGGTCGAAATCTCGCTACTGTTTACATCGAAGCAATACGCAATACGCCACTGCTGGTGCAGATATATTTGCTCTACTTTGTCTTTGGCCCAGTTATCGGTTTAGATAGGTTTTCCACAGCGGTTCTAGCTCTGTCACTTTTTCAAGGCGCTTATACCGCAGAGATCTTTCGCGGTGGTTTAAATAGCATCCCGAAAGGTCAGTTTGAAGCCTCTAAATCCTTAGGGCTTAACTCATTTTTTACTTACTACGATGTGATCTTACCACAACTGATTCAACGAACACTCCCTCCACTAACCAACGAAGTTGTATCTCTAATCAAGAACTCTTCCATTGTCAGTGTAATGGCTATCTTCGATTTAACTACCGAAGGACGAAACATTGTCTCGGAGACAGCCATGCCATTTGAGATTTGGTTTACAGTGGCAGCTATCTACCTGGCTCTAACACTGACATTGTCAGGGCTCTCTGCTTGGCTAGAACATAAACTCGGCGCAAGTTGGCGCACACAATAGAGGACACTTCAATGATCAACATAGGAAAAAAACGCATTTCAGGGAAAGGTTTTAAAGCAGCCATTACCGCGTTGTTAGGTCTCGCGATTAGCTTACCTAGTTTAGCTTCTGAAACACCGAACTTAGATAGAATTAATGATCGCGGCACTTTACGTGTTGGCATGTCAACTTTCGTTCCTTGGGCAATGCGCAATAAGCAAGGTGAGTTAATTGGTTTTGAAATAGATGTTGCTAAACGTCTTGCCAAAGATTCAGGCTGGCAAGTCGAATTTGTACCTACGGCTTGGGATGGCATTATCCCAGCACTACTCGCAAAAAAGTTCGATGTCATCATTGGAGGTATGAGTATTACTTCAGAGCGTTCGAAAAGTGTGTTGTTCTCTACTCCCTACTCCCATTCTGGCGTTCAGGTAGCGGCGAACAAAGAGCTCGCAGACGGATTCTCTGAGTTGAGTGACTTCAACTCTCGCCGAGTAAAAATTGCCGCACGTCGCGGAGCCTTTACTGTACAAGTTGCTCGTGAAACTTTCCCGAAAGCTAAAATTCTTCAATTTGACGATGATGCACAGGCGTTCCAAGAAGTGCTTAACGGCAATGCACATGCAGTGATTGCCTCGAGCCCAAAGCCGGAACACGAAGCGGTTAAAAACAGCGATAAACTCTTTATTCCTTTCACGGAACGTTTGTCTAAAGGCAACGAAGCGTTTGCTGTCCGTTTAGGCGAGGCCGACAAAGAAGCCTTCTTCAACAGTTGGATCCAGGCACGTACGCAAGACGGATGGTTAAAAGAGCGTTATGAATACTGGTTCTCCACACTAGACTGGCAAGATCAGATCGCTTCAGGCCAATAACTTGATCGCCTCTGATTTAGGTAAGTCAGAGGCTCTTACCGTGGAATAAATAAGTGACTAAAAGTAACGCTCTAACCTCAATTTCGCCATCAGTAAGCAGGCCCTCTATCAACAAACTCGATATCGTTTTGTTGCTGCTATTAGCCGGATTCAGCTACTGGATTTACTACCGCTCTTCGGCAGGGGTTAATTATACTTGGCGCTGGCAAGAAGCGTTATCTTTACTTTTTACACCACGCGCAAACGGTTCACTACCCTATTTTTTCCAAGGATTGGTTGCCACTTTAAGATTGAGTGTTTGGGGAATGATATTAGCCCTAAGTTTAGGAACAGCGCTCGGCGTCGCTCGACACTCTAAAATCACTCTATTTGCTGTACCGGCAAATATGTTCGTTCAACTAATTCGAAATATTCCTCCTTTGGTGTTTGTCTTCATATTTTACTTTTTTATCTCTAACCAGCTGATTCCATTGTTGGGTTTAGATAGTGTACTAAGAGAGTATTCTGGAAACATTAACTGGCTACAGTCTGTATTATTTGGTCCTGCCAATTTATGGGAAAACCTACTGTCTGGTGTACTTTGCGTTGGACTACTATCGGCAGCTTATGTCGCTGAAGTGGTGCGTTCTGGTTTATCTGGGATTCCAGAGGGACAATGGGAAGCCGCAGATTCATTAGGTATCTCAGGATGGCCGAAATATCGCTATGTGATTGCTCCACAAGTACTCGCGGTTATCACTCCCGCATTAGCTGGACAAGCTATCTCGCTAGTCAAGGACACTTCGATCGTCTCACTCATCTCTATTCAAGAAATGACGTTCGTCGGCACTGAAATCGCCAACTCGTCAGGTCTGATTTTTGAAATTTGGTTGATTGTCGGACTATGCTATCTTTCGATCTGTTTATCTTTGTCACTTTTCTTTAAAAAGCTGGAAAAGAGGAGCCTAAGACATCTTAATCGGTAGCTGAAAATCAAACGGCCTTACTGCCCAGGGGAAACTTTAACTTCAGGAAATTTACGTAAAGCAAAGCACCTAACGTTACACAAAACAGATTAATGGTCAGGTCGAGCACAGCAAACTCACGCAGTGGATTAAACATTTGCAGCAGTTCATCTAAGGAGACCATCACCAGTAAACCTAGCACCCAAGGGGAGAGGATCAACCGATGGTAATGATAGTAAGAAACGGGTGTCGACCACGCGGCGATAAATCCGAGAGTAGTCGCTACCGTGGCATGCAATACCCAAGCGCCCCCTAAGGTAGACTCAAGTGCTCGTATCGCGTCACCATGAAAATCAAATGATTTTGCCATCGATGCGCCACCGCCCATAGCCATTAGGCTAAAAAGAACAATCAATCTTTTACTAAAAAGCTGCTCGACCAAGTACATAAAAGCCTACTACTGAGGAAAACAAAACGCTCAGTAGACTAGCTGAAGTTTATTGCAGAAAAAAGCGCATCTTGGCGTCGTCTTAATATTTAGACAGTTATGTAATGATCCACCAGCAGCAACAGGAACAAAAACATTAAGTGATAGATAGAAAACTTGAACGTTTCAATCGCTGATTTCTCATCTGGGTTGAACTTGAGTTTCCATGCATGTCCAATAAAACCTAAGCTTAGAGCTGTCGATCCAACCCAATATAATATGCCCGCCATACCCACTAAAGCAGGTAACAAACACACTAAAGCAAGTAGCACTGTATAGAGCAAAATGGACGTTTTAGTGTATTCAATACCGTGAGTAACGGGCAACATTGGAATATCCGCTTTCGCGTAGTCATCTTTGCGGTGGATCGCTAATGCCCAAAAGTGCGGTGGTGTCCAGATGAAGATAATCATCACTAACAGCCAACCATTGGCGTGCATCTCTCCAGTCACGGCTGTCCAGCCTAATAGTGGTGGCATGGCTCCCGCTATTCCTGCAATCACAATGTTCTGCGGTGTCGCACGCTTTAAGTACATGGTGTACACCACTGCATAGCCAAGCAAGCTCGCAAACGTTAACCATGCCGTTAAAGCATTCACACCGATATAAAGAACGGTGAAACCCAACACCCCGATCGCAACCGCGAAAGCAAATACATGGCTAGACTTGATTTCTCCTGAGGGTAGCGGCCTTTTGTAAGTTCGAGCCATAACCGCGTCTATGCGCTGGTCTATCAGATGATTAAATGCCGCCGCCGAACCTGCCATCAATCCAATGCCTAAAAGCCCAAGCACTGTACCTTGTACAGGCAATGCGCCAGGAACCGCAAGACACATTCCGACTACCGCGGTCAGTAACATCAGAGCAACGACTTTAGGCTTAGTCAATGCCAAGTAGCTACGCCATAGTGCTCTCTCTTGAGCAGTAACAGATAGTGTTTTACTCATGCGCACTCTCCTTATTAATCAGAGCAGAATCCACTGCAGACTGATGACTGGTTTGCCAAATTAGATAGTTGGTTCGTAATACGATCAAAAGCAACAAAGCAGCCCCTAGATTGTGTGCCACCGCGATAACCAAAGGTAAGCTCAATAATACGTTACCTATGCCGAGTGCAATTTGAATAGCCAGCATCAGCAATAACCCTTTCGCTACTTTGGTGTAAGCATGTTTTTTCTCCGCGAACAGCATAAATGCTAATGCCGAAACAAACAGAGTGACGACAACAGCTCCCACTCGATGCGTAACATGAATTGTCATCCGCGCGCCGTAATCTAACGTGCCAAACTCATAGCTTTCTTGTTTGGGTTGAATCAATTCAAAAGCGCGCCCGAAGTCGAGATAAGAAGTCCAGTTTCCTTCACATATCGGAAGAGTCGTACACATCAACGCAGCATAATTAGAAGATGCCCAACCGCCTAACGCAATTTGCAGCACCACCACCACAAGCGTCGAAGCAGCTAATAGCTTCAATCTCTGCCTTGCCTTATTGCGATCCTTAACCAAGGGAGTTTGCCTCGCTTCGAGTCCCCAGTGAGTTAGCGCTAGCAAACTGAATAAGGTAAAACCTCCAAGCAAGTGACCCATTACAATGATTGGCATTAACATCATGGTCACTGTCCACATTCCAAGTAAGGCTTGAAATATCACCACGACAGAAATTGCCGAAGCCATCGCGATTGGTATTTGCCCTGTTCTGACACCAATAAAAGTAATGGCAAACACCACTAAACCCAGAGTTCCTGCAAAGTAACGGTGAATCATTTCGAGCCAAGCTTTATTGGCTTCAACGGTAAGAGATGGGTACAGCGATTGAGCCAAAGCGATTTCATGCTGCTCATTAGGGACGGTTAACTGACCATAACAACCCGGCCAATCAGGACACCCGAGTCCTGCATCCGCAAGTCGTGTGTACGCGCCGAGCATGACAACAATGAATGTGAGGATAAGACTGAATCTGACAAGGTTGATCAACTTCATATCATGACTCCTAGCGGATTAGCCAACGCGAGATAACTTGAGCAGCTTACGAAAATCGGCAAGTAATCCCTTGCTTTGTGCAACCAACTCACCTTGTTTGCTCACTTTGGGATAACGCATCACCAACTGGCCCAGAGGATCAACAATTACGTATTCAAATTGATCAACAAGCTGAGAAAAGCCATCATTTACTTTTATCTGAGCATATTCTGAGTTTGCCAATACCTCGCTGCTAGGCGTAGATATCAGCACGGGTTGCACACGTTGTTGGTACTTACCCAGTGCGATATGGCTCTGACCAAGTAAATAGATTTGTTGCTGACAGAACTCATCGCATTGATCCGGAACCACATAACCAAGCTGCCACTGGCTCTGTTGGTAAGGGTTATCGATACCTAACGATTCCAATGTCGCCACCGGTTCAATAAGTTCGCCCTTGTTGGTTACACCCGCTTGATACCAGTGTTGGCTCAATACTGTTTTGGCAATAATGGCAGGTAATGCAAACATCACCACTAAGCTGACAAAAATGATCCTTCCTCTTAAAACTGGGTTACTCATCTTTTACTCCCTGCTTCAAAGCTTTGACTAGTAAGCCGACACTTAACAACGCAAGTACTGCCGCCATGGAAAACCACTGCACTGCATAGCCTAAGTGCTTGTCTGGATTCATTGAGACTGGTTGCCAAGGCTGAATATAAGGCCAAGACTCAACCAACGGCTGCACAACAAAAGGTTCTAATTCGATCTGCCAATGCTGCTCTAACTGAGCAAAATTAAGATTCTGAATTCGACTCATCGTGCCTTGCTCCAAGTGCAAATCTTTGCTGAGCGGATTTCTCGATTTGCGATAAAGCCTGCCTTCCAGTGCATGCTCGCCATTTAACCAATCAACCTGTGGCAGCTGTGAGCGTAAATCAGGCGCTTCAACAAAACCGCGTTCGAGCAACAGGTATTTTCCAGATTGTGTTTTCACTAACTGCAACGCCAAATAACCTACCTTGCCATCAACACTTTGGTTATCTAGCAACAAGTACTTATCCATCACTGGGATCGCGCTAAGCACTACTTTTACCCCAGTTGGGTTACTGATTTGTTCCTGAGTCAGATCAGATAAACCAATAGGTGACATTTGCGCTCTCTGTATAACCTTTTGCTCTATTTGGCTTTTCTCATCTGCTCTAGATAATTGCCATAAACCTAAGTTGATCAATATCGAAAAGGCGACCACAGTTATTAGACAAACAACCACAAACCTTGTGGTTTTCAGCGGAGCAAAAAAGGAACCACTCATGGTATTCATATTCAAACTTGTCCTAGTACTGCTGCTACTCTTCATCCTTGTTAACCTCGGTAGAGCGATGTTTGAAATGGTTAAAGGTCCCGAATCGGAAGACGACTCTGATGAAGATTCCCTCCCAGATGACAAACCCATGAGCTTTTATTTAGGTCGCCGCGTTTTCCTTTCTGCACTCGCTATTGTGTTAATGGTGGCCGCCTTATTAAGCGGCCTAATTGAACCTAACGTACGCCCTTACTAGCACTGTTTAGATTAACGTTAAAGCACGTATACAAAGACGAACAAGCATAGCCACACCACATCAACAAAATGCCAATACCAACTACCAGCCTGAAAGGCAAAATGGTCTTTGGGCGTGAAATGATCTTTTGCCACTCTAGCCAGCAATATGATCAAAAATGTGGTGCCCAATAGAACATGCATGCCATGGAACCCGGTTAATAAGAAAAAGGTATTGCCATAAATTCCTGATTGAAGCGTTAAGCCTAAATCTTGATAGGCATGTGCGTACTCAACCCCTTGGTAGTACAAGAAGAAACACGCCAAAACAATTGTGATTTCAAGCCAGACAATCAACGCCATACGCTTATTCTGCTCTAAACTGACATGCGCTAGATGAAGAGTAATCGAAGAAGTGAGCAGGATAATCGTGTTGATTAATGGCAAGCCTTGCCAAGGCATAGCATTGGTCGTGTCTCCACCTGGAGTAGTCGTTAATGGCCATAAAGCCTCAAATGTCGGCCAGATAACCTCATGGGTCATGGCATTGTTACCTGCCCCGCCAAGCCAAGGCACAGAAATCATACGCGCGTAAAAAAGAGCGCCGAAGAAAGCGCCAAAGAACATCACTTCAGAAAAAATAAACCAGCTCATCCCTTGCCTATAAGAACGGGACAACTGAGCAGAATTCTTACCACTCATAGATTCAGTAATAACGTTGCTAAACCAACCCGCGAACATATAGAGCAGAAAGATAAAGCCCGCGAGCAAAATCAGCTTGCCAAAGACACTTCCATCCCCACCTTCAGCCATGTTCTGTACGGTCAAGCCTGCACCGACAGCAATTAAAAACAAAGCAACAGCGCCAACAATCGGCCAGCTACTTTGAGCGGGAACGTAATAGGGTTGATGTTTTGAACTCATTGTGCTGCTCCTTGCAAAATCTCATCGCTTGATGATGAAACGTTAGCTAACTCGGTTGAGGTCGTTTTCTCTGTGATGTCATATAAGGTGTACGACAAAGTCAGGGTATGAATCGAGTCTGGGATATCCGGTTCGATATAGAAAATCAGCGGCATTTCTGCTTTTCCAGCAGCCTGCAAAGGCTGTTGATTAAAACAGAAACATTCAATTTTGTTGAAATAGGTAGCACCTAGCCCCGGAGAGACCGATGGCACAGCTTGGCCGACAATATCTTTAGAAGACAAATTCTTAGCGAAGTAAGCGGTTTGAATCACTTCACCGGGATGCACTTCCATTGAAGTTTGTGCAGGGACAAAAGACCAAGGAATTCCTTGATTATTGTGCGCCATAAACTCTACGCGAATAAGACGTGATGTGTCAGGGACCATACCTTGAGGTTGTAGCGCAGACTCTGTATTGGTTTTTCCGTTGATTCCTAATGTTTCACACATCACGTCATATAAGGGGACAAGAGCAAAACCGAAGCCAAACATGGCGACAACCGCAGCACATAGCTTGAGCGTAAGCTTTCTATTGGATTTCGCTTGCCCGTCCATAGCAGAGTCCCTAGTCCACTTTTGGCGGTGTTGAGAAAGTATGATGAGGTGCAGGACTTGGTACTGTCCATTCCAATCCTTCAGCACGATCCCAAGGTTTCGCCGAGGCCTTTTCACCACCTTTGATGCATTTGATCACCAGCCACAAGAAGATTAACTGTGACAGGCCAAAGGCAAAGCCTCCTATTGAGACAATTTGGTTAACGTCTGCAAATTGAATCGCATAATCGGGGATACGCCTTGGCATACCTGCTAAGCCTAAAAAGTGCATCGGGAAGAAAAGGACATTGACTGAAATGATCGAACACCAGAAATGCCACAAACTCAACTTGTGGTCATACATGTTCCCCGTCCATTTAGGCAACCAATAGTAAGCCGCCGCCATAATCGAGAACACAGCTCCCGAGACCAACACATAGTGGAAATGGGCGACAACAAAATAGGTATCGTGATACTGAAAATCAGCAGGCACAATCGCGAGCATCAACCCAGAGAAGCCGCCAATAGTGAACAAAATAATAAACGCAATCGCGAACAACATCGGCGTTTCAAAAGTCATCGCCCCTCGCCACATGGTTGCCACCCAGTTAAACACCTTAACGCCCGTCGGCACCGCTATTAGCATGGTGCAATACATAAAGAAGAGTTCGGCGAAAACCGGCATGCCCGTGGTAAACATGTGGTGTGCCCAAACAAGGAAGGACAACAGCGCGATACTACAAGTTGCGTACACCATCGAGTGATAACCAAACAGCTTTTTACCACTAAAGGCTGGAATAATCGCAGAGACAATACCGAAGGAAGGCAAAATCATGATGTACACTTCGGGGTGACCGAAGAACCAAAAGATATGCTGGAACATCACGGGGTCACCGCCGCCCGCGGCATCAAAGAACGAGGTTCCAAAGTACTTATCGGTGAGCACCATAGTAACAGCCCCCGCGAGTACAGGCATAACAGCTATCAATAGAAACGCCGTGATAAGCCAAGTCCAGACAAACATTGGCATTTTGAACCATGTCATTCCCGGAGCGCGCATATTGACAATGGTAACGATCACGTTAATTGCTCCCATGATCGAGCTGATCCCCATAATATGAACCGAAAAGACAAACAACGCGGTACTGTCAGGTCCATAGGTCGTCGAGAGTGGCGCGTAGAAAGTCCAACCAAAGTCAGGACCTCCGCCTTCCGTAAATAGCGAAGCAATAAGAATGGCAAAAGCGAAAGGGAGAATCCAAAAACTAAGATTGTTCATTCTAGGCAGAGCCATATCTGGCGCACCGATCATCATCGGGATCATCCAGTTTGCTAGCCCAGTGAAAGCCGGCATCACTGCTCCAAACACCATGATTAAGCCATGAACGGTTGTCATTTGATTGAAAAACTGCGGCTCGACCAATTGCAAACCCGGCTGGAAAAGCTCTGCACGAATGATCATTGCCATCGCACCGCCGATTAAGAACATGCTAAAGCTAAACCAAAGGTAAAGCGTCCCAATGTCTTTATGGTTCGTCGAGTAGAGCCAACGGGTAATTCCCTTAGCTGGACCATGGTGGTCATGATCATCAGCTTCAACAGCAATCGTGCTATTGGCGCGACCGATATCGGCATCAGTAGCTGGCGCTGATTTGGTTTTGTCTTCTACGATCGAATCAGGTTTGGACGTTTTCATTGTCCCTCCTTAGACGCCTTAAGCTGGTTAACATCTGATGCTTGAACTAAATCACCCACACTGTTACCGAGACCATTTCGTTGGTAGGTCACCACTGCAGCAATCTCTTTATCTGTCAGCTGGTTAGAGAATGCTTGCATTGCTGTACCCGAACGACCATTAACCACAATATCAATGTGCGAAGAGGCATCACCCGTTGCGACTTTACTGCCCGTAATGGCTGGGAATGCTCCGGGTATACCAGCACCATTTGCTTGGTGACAAACCGAACATCGATCGAGATACACTTTCTCACCAACACTTATTAACTCATCCAGAGACAACGAGGCGGTGAGTGAGGCTGCAGCTTCTTGCTTCGCTTTCTCTAATTCCGCTTTCTTGGCAAGCAGCCAGGCGTCGTATTTCTCTTCTTCCATCGCATGAACAACAATGGGCATAAAGCCATGAGCTCGACCACATAACTCAGCACATTGACCGCGGTAGACACCAGGCTTGTCTATGCGAGTCCAGGCCTCGTTAATAAATCCTGGGATGGTGTCTTTCTTCACCGCAAAGTCCGGCACCCACCAAGAGTGGATGACGTCATCAGCTGTTAGCAAGAAACGTACTTTACGATTGATCGGTAACACCAACGGATTGTCCACTTCCAACAGATAGTGCGCGCCTTTCTCTTCGATGCCATCTATCTCTTTTTGGCTAGTTGCTAGCAAGCTAAAGAACTCAACGTCTTCACCGAAATAGCTGTAATGCCACTTCCATTGCGAGCCTGTTATTTTTACGGTCAGATCTGATTGAGTAGTATCTTCCATTGCGACTAAGGTTTTGGTCGCCGGAATAGCCATTAAGACGAGGATAATAATTGGAATAACCGTCCAGATAACTTCCACTTTAGTACTTTCATGGAAGTGTGCCGCCACCGCACCTTTGGATTTGCGGTGATGATACATGGAGTAAAACATCACCCCAAAGACCACAACAGCAATGGCGCAGCAGATGTAAAATATCAGCATATGAAGGTCATAAACCTGCTCACTGATATTGGTGACTCCCTGAGTCATGTTGTAGGCACTTTCTTCTGCGTGTGCAAAAGCAGTGACACAAATTAACAAAACACTGCTCAATCGCCACAGTAACAACTGTAAACTTTTCAAAAGACCTCTCCTCTGCCAGAGTCATCAACCGTGATGCTGGTACTTGTTCCTGCATGTCACCTGAGCCTGCAAGAAAGTACCAATCAGCCTTTGGACTTGGATAATTCCTTATAACCAGTAAATTTCATGTAATTTGTTATATTTATGTTAATAAACGTTAGTTGGCGTTTCTAAATTGTGCAAGAAAGTCCTATTAGAAATGGTGACTAGGCAGAGCATAGAAAGGTTTAGCGATTGCGCTCTCGCAAATGATAATCAATATCAATTAAAATCAAGCTAAATTCAGCAAATAACATAGACTTAAGTTAGGACATGAAGAAGGTAAAAACATCATGATGGAACAAGTGACGCGTTGGTTAGAGAAAGATCCTGACCCACATACAAGAGAAGAGCTTCAACACCTAATCGATGAACAAGCATTTGATGAGTTAGACGATCGCTTTAGCCAACGTCTGGAATTTGGTACTGCCGGCCTACGAGGCAAAGTCGGTTGTGGTCCCAACCGAATGAACCGTTTAGTGATTCAAGAAACCGCGACGGGCCTTGGTCACTATCTTGTTCAACAAGTCAAAGATGCAAAAACACGCGGTGTTGTGATTGGTTATGATGGTCGTACAGACTCTAAGCAGTTTGCTCACGATACGGCTTCTGTTCTTACTTCTCTTGGGATTAAGGTGTTCCTAACCCACGCAGTAGCGGCAACATCAATTGTTGCATTTGGGGTAAAACACTTTGATGCAGCAGCGGCTGTTGTGGTTACAGCCAGCCACAATCCACCAGAATACAATGGCTTTAAAGTGTACTGGGAAAATGGCGCTCAAATCATCCCGCCACATGATTCAGGCATTGCAGGTGAGATTGACATTGCAGCGACCAAGCCTATACCACTTATGGCACTAGATGATGCCGAGAAGCATGGTTTACTCGTTTGGTTGAAAGAGGATTACTACGAAACTTACCGCCAAACGATGAATAACAATCCACTCTTGGCTAACCACACTGCGCCTAACGATGTCGCTATCGCATATACCGCTATGCATGGTGTAGGGGCAAACATGGCGCAAACCCTACTCAACGACGCGGGCTTTAACCACTTTTACAGTGTTGCAGAGCAAAGTGAACCAGACGGCTCTTTCCCTACCGTCAACTTCCCGAACCCAGAAGAAGCTGGGGCGATGGATATGGTCATGGCATTAGCTAAACAACACAACGCAGACATTGCATGTGCCAATGACCCAGACGCAGACCGATTTGCTGTCGCTGTGCGCAAGCCAGATGGTGACTATCAGATGCTGACTGGCGACCAAGTGGGAACTTTATTTGGTCATTACCTCTTGTCACAAACGGAGGCGAGTAAGCAACTTGTCGGCAATACGATTGTTTCATCCACTTTGTTAAACAAGATAGCCGATGCGCACGGTGCCACTTACTTCCAAACACTGACTGGCTTTAAATGGCTAACCAATGTAGCGATGCAAAAGCAAAGCGACGATCAGCAGTTCCTATTTGCCTATGAAGAAGCACTAGGCTACACGGTTGGGAACAAAGTCTGGGATAAGGATGGTCTATCCGCTCTGGTTGCCTTTGCGCAATTGACCGCCGAGCTAAAAAGCCATGGAAAAACCATTTGGGATCAATTAGAAGCCATCTATCGTCAGCACGGTATGTATCTGAATTCGCAACGCAGTATTGCGCTTGATCCGAAGGCACCACCTGTAGGTGATAAGCTCAGGGCTAATCCTCCGACTATGATTGCGGGTAGTAAAGTGGAAGTGACAGAAGATCTTAAGTCACTCACCAAGCACTTTGCTGATGGTTCAACTCAATCCATCGACCTGCCAGCAAGTGACGTACTTATCTATCACCTATCGTGTGGTGCACGAGTGATCGTTCGTCCTTCAGGAACAGAACCGAAGCTGAAGTGTTACTACGAAGTGATCGAGAAGTTTGAAGATTCTGATAGCTTTGAACACGTACTTGATAAGGCGTCAGAGTCTATGGGGATGCTGATTTCAGAACACCAACATAGTTTGCTTTAATACATTAAAGAGCTCTATAAATAAAACCCCATACCTATTGGTATGGGGTAGAAAACCTAAAGTTGCTCTTTAACCACTTCTTCAAGTTGCTGATAAGGCACATAACCTGGGATCACTTGTTCACCCATGATAAGTGCTGGCGTACCTCTTAAGCCTAAACCAGTAAACATGGCATAGTTGTTTTCTAACTGCGCCTTCACTTCATCACTGACATTCAGATGCTCCGTCGTCCCAGTTTTTTGCGCAATCTTCATTAAAGATGCAGCATTATGTGTGCCCGGTTTTGACACCAATAAATCATGTACTTGCTGATATTTATCACGATCTTTTTGCCAAACGTTAAGCGCGTAAGCGGCCGAGTTCACCGAAGAGCTGCCTTCTTTAAGCGGTACATAGAGATTCACCACTTTGATTTGCGGGTAATCTTTCACGAGCTTATCTAACTCCACGTCTAATTTCTTACAGAATGGGCAGCTGTAGTCTGTCACGTTGATGATCGTGAACTCGCCGTTCTCTGCACCCATAAATGAGTGATTAGGATCGTTAAGGTAGTTTTGGCTACTCTCTAGTAGGTGAGTGAACTGCTGTTGCTGCTTGATATACATTCCTAGGCTTTCATGTAATCCATCGACAACCTGCGGGTTTGCCTCAAGCATCTCTACAATCTCAGCTATCTTTTGATCTTGAGGTGCTGCCAATGCTGGAGCAGTAAAAAGAACGCTTGTCGCCAGCGCTAACGTTAATTTATTGAACATAATGAATTCCTAATTGTTTAGCCAAAGACGTGTAAGTAAACCTGGTGGAGTCGTAATACCAGTCGTAATTGATTCGATTTTGCCGTCTCTGACAATGAATATGGTTGGTGTCACTGAGATGCCCCACTGCTTAAACAGCTGAGAGTTCTCGTCGTTGACGTTGGTAAATTGATAATCGTGTTTTTGCTTGAATGCCTCAACACGCAAGTCTGTTCCAGAGGCTCCTGAGACCGCAACCACAGGGTAGTATTGACTCACCCAATCAACGGTAGGGCTGACAAACTTACATACCGGACACCAAGTTGCCCAAAAATAGATAACGACCGGGGTTTGGTAACTCATCTCGATCACATCAACTGGGTTTCCCTTTTCATCCACTGTGACTAAGTCCGGCGCCATTTCCGTCGGTACATCTTGGGCACGATAGAGATCAATTGCAGTGGTGATCACAATCGCGAATAGCAAATACTTTGATATTTCTTTGAGCCAGTGGAGCGGTCTTATCTTCATTAACCCGCCTCCCCACTCGCTTGCTTAAGCGCTTGTGTGACCGATTCATCGGTTAATATCACAGGCAGTGGGATGCCTTGAGGCGCATTAGGTCCATAGACAATATTAAACGGCACACCAAATCTGCCATTGGCTCGAAGATAATCTGTCACTAGACCATCAGGGTGAGTCCAATCACCTTGAATAGGTGTGACATTCGGATGCTGCAGCGCTGAGTAAACGGGATCTTGTAAGATCACACCAATCTTGTTCGCTTTACAGGTCACACACCAGTCTGCTGTCACGTTAACAAACACAGTATTGCCATTGGCTACTGACTCAGTAACGGCTTCATTCGATAACCTTACCCACGGCAAATCTTCAGGTAACGGCGTTGACCAATGATCCGCCGTCATACTTCCAATCACTAGCCCGCCAGCAAGCAGCAGTAAAGATGCGCCACCAGAAATGACAAACGCCTTATCGCTATAAACCTTTTTGATGCGCATAAGCACAACGACCAATGCGGTGACTGCTAGAACAATGACCCAGAACACTGGAAGGTGGTTGGCGAGCAAGTAAAGCAGCCAAACGCTGGTGAGAAGCATCATCACACCGAATAGTAGCTTCACCTTATTCATCCAAGCACCCGGTTTAGGCAGGTAAGAGGCAAGTCCAGGGAACAATGCCACCACTATCCAAGGTAAAGCCATACCTAGCGCAAGAGCAGTAAAGATAACCAGCATATCTACTGTGCTAGCCGCTAATGCAAATGCTACAGCCGTCCCTAAGAAAGGCGCAGAACATGGCGTGGCCAGTAGCGTGGCAAACATACCTTGCAGATAGTGCCCTGCATAAGAGTCATCCCCTTTTGAGGCAAGCCATGTATTGGTGTTCGACGATAGCCTAATTTCAAACAAACCAAGCATATTGGCACCAAACAGAGCCGTTACTGCCACCATGAAGCCGATAAACCAAGGGCTCTGGAACTGTATCCCCCAACCAATGGCACTACCAGAGAACTTCAAAATAAGCAGAAATGCCGCCAACAACCAGAACGAAGTCAAAATGCCTGCTGAAGAAGCAAGAAACTGCAATCGCACTTTACGACGCTCTATACCTTGGGCGCTAATGACACCACTCAACTTCATCCCCAACACAGGGAGTACACATGGCATCACGTTGAGTATCAGTCCGCCCAGTAAGGCAAAACCAATCATCTCAACCACTGAGAAGCTTGGTATTGGTGCAGACACGAGACCTTTTGTCACTTGCGCGGCTTGTTCAGCGATAAAATCCGTATCCTTAATGGTCACATCGACGGACTGTTCGCTTAGATTGATGTCACCAAGCCATGTCGATACATCAAACACTGCGACAAGTTTTTCTCCCTCAACAGTAAGATGGTTGAGCGCATAACTGTAATCACTGATCGCTTCTACTCGACTATCTACAATAAGTTCGGGTACATCCCAGCCTAGTGGTTTTATCAAAGTCACTTGAAGCTGATTAGTCGAACTATCCCAAACTGCACTTTGCTCTGAAATCAAAGGGGATGCTTTAGGCACCTGACTGATCGCTTGAGCATGTTGGTACATAGCCTGTTCTGAGACGACCAACTCACTCGGTATAAAATCCAAACTAAATGGATAATCGGTCAGTACGCAGATGGTGGTACATGAAGATAACGTCAGCTTAGCATCGAGACTTACTGGCTTGTAAAAGTCTTCGACGTGCAGCGTCATTGGGATCAAGGTATCCCCTTTGTAACCAAGAGTGTTGATACCGAGTAGATTAAACTGCTGTGGGTAAGGCCAATGCCAGTCAACGGATTCAAGATTAGAAGAGCCCTGCCATGAAATACTTGGCGCTATACCTCCTTCACCTGGCGAGCGCCAATAGGTTTTCCAGTCACCTTCTAAAGCAACTTCTAGAAAACCTTCGACAGTTTTATCTGTAGGGTTTACTTGCCCTGTCACGACAAAGCGAGTTTTTGCAGGAGGATGATCCGGATTAACCATCCACCCCGTCTCAACCTGTGCAAATGCTAAGGTCGAGAAAAGCACACTGCTCAGCATAAGGAAAAAGCTCAGCAGACTAAAAGGTGCAAATCGAGTTTGTTTTATCATTGTTGTGTCCAATTGAAACCAATCTAATAAATAGATACTCAAATATCTATTTTGGTTGGTATATGCCCCTCAATGGGGGAATAACAAATACGAGCTATCTCTGGCTAAAACTCAAGCCAGTAACGAATTTGTTTACTCTCGGAACACACAGAAAGTGAGATGAAGACGGGATTTGGGGACTATAGGTTCAGTAAACTGAGGAGAAACCTGCCTAGTGGAGACAAGCCAAGCAACAATCACCAACAGCGCAACAAAGAAAGAAACAACGACGTGATCAAGATTAACCTTAGCACTGCCTAAAAGCTTCTCCGTTAAATCACACTGCTTACTAATGTCCGTCGATTGATCGGTAACATGAGTGCTATCGGCAAGAGAAGCATACTTGTACTCACACACCGTTAGCATACCTGAATTTTGCGTAAGACAAATAGCAAACACCCAGCCAATTAGGGCTAGAGTAATTTTTGCAGATTGTGTCGTAGCAAAGTTTTTAAACATACAGTGCGAATAACTCACGAATTAAAGCCAGAGATTATGACAACCCCAAACGCCAACATTGTTAGTTTAATGTGAGAAGTCTCTTAGACAATTTTCTTTTGTAAGAAAATCTTATCAACGCCCGCGGTTGGAAACCCGGTATAACGTCCAACTTCTTCAAATCCTAATTTGGCATAAAAACCCGGAGCTTGAAAGCTGTAGGTATCAAGATATAAATCTGTAACACCTAAAGCGATTGCTTCAGACTCGATGCGTTCCATCAGCAGTGAACCAATGCCAGACTTCCTTTCACGCTCATCCACCCAAAGAAACTCGACAAACAGCGTATTGGTAAATATTTCGCCCGTTAAGCCACCAGCGAAATTACCCTCATCATCTTCTATGTAACAAGCGAGACTCTGAATCTCGTCATCCGGGAAGTGCTGCATATTGAATGCTTTCAAGCCATTGTAGATTACATCTTTAACGTTCTTCGGCGGGTTAAGTACAAACTGAACATTCATTGGCGCTACTTCCTTGTTTCCATATAGATCAAAAAAGGCCAGCACACGCTGACCTTTTATACCAATCTGGATAAGTAGGTGGTCAGATAATTGCGCAGGAAAAATCGCTTAGAGCAAGGCATAGATTGCAGCTAGCTAGTTGACCTACCTACAAAATCTATAACGCAGCTATCAGCGATTTTAACTAGCAAGAATGCCCAGATACTTATTTAGGTTGGTATTAAATGCGGCTAGCTCGCAAATGAGCTTAACATCCAAATCGCTAACACGACAAATATCAACCCCATAAACTTATGCTGATATGTTCTAAATTTAGCGTTTTCGAGTAGCGGCTTACCCAACGTACCCACTAACGCCACCAGCAATAGGTTGAACAAGAGACCTAAGACATTCAGCAATAAGCCCAGTGCTAACATTTGTTCGCCAGAACTTGCGGTAATGTTGCTGGAAACAAATTGAGGCAAAAACATCACAAAGAACACTAAAGCTTTAGGATTAAGCAAGTTACTTACCAGAGCTCGCTGATAAAAAGTTGTCGCGACCTTGTTTGATCCATCCATTTGTGGCGCATCAGCGGCACTTGCTCGAATACAGTCCCAGCCCATTTTTAGTAAGTAAGCACCACCTAACAAGTGCAGCGCTTTTAAGGCAATTGGGCTCATGGCAATCAGTGCAGAAACACCGAGTGCAGCAAGTAGGGTCAGGATAATCCCTGAAGTGGCGTTACCTAAGCTCGCAAAAATGCCTACTTTACGACCGTAGCTCATACTTGAACTGGCGATCAGCAACATATCCGGTCCAGGTAACAGCAGCAGTGCAACAACAGCGGTCAAATAAATCGGCAGCACAGAAATATCAATCATAGTTATAATATTAATAAACCAAAAAACCGCGGCATTTTAGTCCAACACTATCAATTTATCCACCACAAACAATAAACAGCCATTCATAAAAACAGACTAAATGACTTTTATAGTTGTTAATAAAATAAGCATCAACTTGAGCAATTTTGTACAAAAATAACTAAGGCCTATAAGCTAGACTGTCAGATCCGTAAACAAACATTAGAGCGCAAGGAAAGCTTATGGCGAAAGGCAGTAAAGAATCAGCCAGTTTTCATTTAGCCAATGAGCTAGGTGGGCTTGAATTGTTAGATGCGAAATACACGCATCAGAATTTCTCTCGTCATAGCCACGAGGGCTATACCATAGGTGTGATTGAGAAAGGTGCGCAACGTTTTTATCGTACTGGGGGCAACCACATTGCCCCACAAGACAGCATCATTCTAGTGAATGCTGATGAAGTTCATAACGGTCAAACTGCCACTGAGGGTGGATGGGAATACAAAGCCATGTATCCATTACCTAATCAGTTTGCTCAGCTTACAGAAGGCCTCTCACCTGGCTCATCCATCCCATACTTTCCAGAGCCCGTCGTATACGATCCAGAACTCGCTCAGCAACTACGGTTGGTGTTTGACACTTTAGCGCAATCAGACAATAAGCTGCTTAGGGAGACATTGATCTATGGCACCTTAGTCAAACTCGTTTCTCGTCATAGCAAGTCTAAACTCGATTGGGAGCCGAAAACGCGCAGCCAACGCCAGTTGTTGTTAGTTAAAGAGTTTTTGGACGATTTCCCACAAGCAGATGTGAGCCTTGAGGACTTATCCAAGCTGGCGGGACTCAGCCCTTATTATCTCACACGTAGTTTCCAAAAAGAGTTTGGTCTACCGCCACACGCCTATCAGATCCAAGCGCGACTCAGGGTAGCAAAACAACTTCTTCGTCAAGGACTTAAGATTTCAGATGTCGCTCAGGAAACTGGCTTTCATGACCAAAGCCACTTCCATAGACATTTCAAGCGCGCTTTGGGCGTCACACCAAGACAGTTTGTTGGCAAAGGATAAGGCAATACTAGCCAGCAATTTTGTACAAGCCGCTATAACTTGAGTGTGAGTTAATAAGATCATTATCCATCACATCAAAACAATAACTATGAATACCATGACCTTCGAACACAACATACAACTCAGCCGTTCAAAACTCTTTTGGCAAGGTACCCTAGCGATGGTGCCACTCAGTATTGCGGTTATTCCATGGGGATTACTTGCTGGCTCATTTGCTATTGAGTCTGGACTCACCGTTTTAGAAAGCCAAGCATTGTCGGCGATCCTCTTTGCCGGTTCTGCTCAGCTAGTCGCAACCGGAATGTTTAAAGCTGGCGCAACGCTTGCCACCATGCTACTCGCGGCATTCTTTATTACTTCTAGGCATTTACTATATAGCGTTTCAATGCGAGATAAAGTTAGCCCTTTACCACTGAAGTGGAGACTGTGCCTTGGCTTTCTTTTGACCGATGAATTGTTTGCTATCTGCGGTCAACAATCTGAACAGCAGTTTAATCGCTGGTACGCACTAGGAGCAGGACTGAGTTTTTATCTGTGTTGGAATCTCGCCACACTCGCAGGCATTGTCGCCGGAAGCTACATCCCGGCATTGAATGAGTTAGGATTGGAATTCGCAGTCGCTGCAACTTTTATCGCCATTGTCGCTCCCAATGTAAAATCTTCTCCGGTACTTCTTGCGGTCGTCGTTTCATTGGTCACATCAGTCATTTGCTATGCCCAAGGAGTTGAGTCTGGGTTGATGATTGCCAGTATCGCTGGAATGCTTGCCGGATACGTTGCTGAAACACTAAATAGGGCTAACCAATGATTATGCTTTCTATACTCGCGATGACAGCACTGGTATTTGCAAGTCGATATCTTTTTTTAGAGCCTCGTCTACCGTTAAGGCTCAACTCACAGGCTCAGCGACTGCTGAAATACTCAAGCCCTGCTGTGTTAACCGCAATTTGGGCGCCGATTGTCTTTATGCCAGAACAGAAACTTTGGCTCTCGGCAGGTAACCCTTACTTGGTCGGTGCTTTCATCGCAGCATTTCTAGCATGGAAAACCAAGAATGTTCTATTAACAACCTTGGTCAGTATGGTGGTGTTCTTGTTTCTAAAACTGCTCTAACCAAATAGAGCGGCAATTAGGAACAAAACAATCGCCATTATCGCTATGCACTTGAGAAGTAGACCGACATTGTTGCTTCCACCTTTAGGCGCTTGATTACAACAACCCATAATAAAAACCTCCAATTGAACTCTCAATTGGAGGTTAATCCTTGACCTAGGGGCAGAGTAAAGCGTTAATTATTGAGCAACCCACTCAATCTCTATCAGCGTTTTGTCACCGGACTTTAATCGAGCTAAGAACACATCGTCCGCATGCACTTCACCTACACCTTGTGGGGTACCGGTCATAATGATGTCACCATCGCACAAGGTAGTGTAACTCTTGAGCTCTTCAACAATCACTGCTGGCGAATAAATCATTTGTTTCACCGAGCCTTTTTGAACACGGACACAATTGATAAACAGCTCAATTTCTAACGACTCTATCTCTAAGCCAGCCAAAGGGACAAAACGACTAAACACCGCAGAACCATCAAAGGCTTTAGCGCGCTCCCAAGGTAAACCTTTTTCTTTTAGTTGAGACTGTAGGTCACGCTTGGTCAGATCGAGCCCGACCCCCACCGCAGACAAATTGCCATGCTTAACGATAAAGCAGATTTCGCCTTCGTAGTGGAGTCGTTCTTGATGAAAGGAACTTAGATTAGAGGCAATCGAGGATGGCGGTTTGGAAAACACCACCATTTGCTCAGGAACAGAATTATTCAGCTCTTGGATATGTTCTAAATAGTTACGACCAACACATAGAATCTTGCTTGGCTCAACCACAGCCTCTCCAAGTTTTACTGAACTCATGTCACCATCCCTGACGTTATTTAAGAACCTGACATTCTATGCTAAGTGGCTAATAAAAAAACGGTTTGGTTTCAAAACTAAGAGCTCATACCCAATATTACTGAGGTATCACTTACCAGAATAGAAAAACGCCTACTCAAATGCGAATAGGCGTCAACACGATAGATGTGTTAAGGCAGTAGATTCTTAGTTATAGGAAGTAACGTGCACCAATAATCCATTTGTCATCGTCTTTGGTTGCCGGGTCATCATCACCTAGATCGACTTCATAACCTGCAAACGTGACTAGACTTGGCGTAATGGTATATTCGGCCTGAAATGCACTTGTACTATATTGAGTTTTGTTGGTCTTATCGTCTTCTACCGCTTCATAATTCACACTGAAGTTGAGACCGTTTTCCAGTCCGAACGCGAGTAAGCCTTCAAGCTGAATGCTGTCTTCCAGTCCCGCATAGAAATACTCATTCATACCATAAACAGCCGCAACATAGAGGCCGCTACCATAGCTACCATAGTTTGCTGCAACAACGTGGGAGTTGGTATCTTTTTTCACTCCTGATATCTCTAAATCGCCACCAGAGTATGTATACCCTAAACCGAAGCCCATAAACTTCATTCCGAGAGCAACCTGACCACGAGCATCCGCGCTTTTCTCACTTTCATCGCCTTGCCAACCCAATCCGAAGCCTAGGCTTGCATCCTCATTAAAATCGAATGAGTTTCGATAACTGACCATTCTTTCTGCACGACCAGTGCCTAGTAAGTTGTGGTTTTCGTACAAGAAGTCATTGGCAAATGCGATTGGCATATCGGCGACACCTGCAACATCATAGTAGGGAGCCCACTGAGTACCGACAACCATGCGACCTGCCTGTTCATGAGTAACTCCTATGTAACCTAGGCGGGTAGAAAATGAGTTGTCTCCACCGTCTAGATAGTTGAGCGCCCATTCACCTTTTGCATCAACTACGACACCGTTACCAAGGTCCTGGGTACCAGAAATATTTATGCGAGGAGATATCTGGTTGACATCAACATCTTGTGCTGAAGCGGCGGTACCTTTCTCATACTCCCCGATCCCCACATCAACATAACCACCAATTGAAAGAGTTGAACCTTCGCTGCTGTAGATTTCTGCTGCGAAAGCGTTTGTACCACATGCTGTTGCCGCGATTAAAGCGGCTAATAATTTAATGTTCATAACGTATATCCGTATTGGGTTAAACCATGTCCGAATTAGTGCGCAATGCCTAAAAACTGCACGAACACCTAAAACGTAGTAGGTAATACTCAAAAATGAAGTGCAACTAGGCACTTATACGCATCTAAACTTTGTCACAACGTAACACTGCAATTTATCAATTAACATTAAATATTTGAAATTATTATCATTTTACAAGTGGTAGCCACATAAATTTATTTACACGATCAAGTTCACACTTTTATAAATTTAAACGGAACTTTTGTAAAAAACGCAAAAAGCCCTCGCACAATTCGAGGGCTTTGGGAGGAAAAATGGTTAATTTACTTAGCGTTGACTGCTTTAATAAATACCTGTTGTGCGCCTTCTACATTAAGTGCTTTTGCTTCTTCTAGCAGGCTAAGTGCTTTATCCAAATTGTTGGATTCCACCGCACTACGAATCGCGTTGTGGTAATAGGTTTGTGTTTCTGGTTGTACGATCTCTACCGCAGGTGCTTCCGATGGTTTTAAAGGCATATCATCAGTGGTTGGACGACCGATTGAGAATAAGCTTACTCGGTCAATGGATACTTCAATTTTACCCGTATCACCGTTCGGCACAGGAATGTCTTTCACTTCTGGCAGGTAATTGCCACGGCCTTCAGCGTCAAGACGAGCTGGATGAATCACATCAGTAAAGCCACCAATCTCTGATTTGTCGGTGTAGACAATAAGGTAAACCGAATCTAGGCCAACTGGTGGGAAGAAGTCATGCTCTGCAACTAGACGGTTGCCCAAATTGAGTCGTGGCTTAGTATAAACAAAGGTATCTTTATCGTAACTTTCCAGAATGTTACCTGCTTTGTCGACAATGATTGCACGCGGGACAAACGCAGTTTTTTCAATATGGCTGGTTATCGCGACTTCAAACTCACCGCGATTAGCGGGTAGCTCAAACACAGCAACTGGGCTATCAATGTCGTTAAAGTTTAAGTACTGAGAGCTTGAATTAACATTGACTGTAACCGAGCTCGGCAACCTCATGGCTACCGATTGCAACTCAGAAACGGTGGTGACTTTTTCTGCTTGAGCAGCTTGGACATATTCGGTAGGTTGCGTAGTTTGACAGCCAGCAAGCGCAACACAGCCACTAAGAATGAGGGCATGAAATTTCATAGTGTATCCTTTGGTTATTTTTCTAAGAGCTTACTATATACAACAAGGTGATCGAACACCAAAAACAAAAGCGCTTAGAAAAATAGCCGGCTTTCGCCAGCTATTTATATAATCAACTATAAGGACAGTTTATAGTCTATTACCACCAAGCTTCTACTTGGATACCTGCTACTAGCTCTGTATCTTCACCAGTGCCGAATTTATTGTCATCTTCTAGGTCAGAGATGTAAGAACCATACACTCGGATTTCTGGACGTGCCCAGAAGCTATCACCCATTGCCCAAGCTTGTGCAACCGTCAGTTTAGATTGACCAAAGTCTACCTTATTGTCTTCGCCTTTGTTGATGCCCGCTTCAAAAATCGTACGCATAGTATCGTTCCACTTATACATAGGACGAACTACAACTGAGTATTGATCTTTATCGGTTTTGCTAGTGCCCAAATCTGAACCACTCATGTAGGCTAACTGGTGGCCCATTTCCCAACTCTTGCCAAGGTTCATCACACCCCAGTTTAAGATACGGAAACCTGAGGCTTCATTTTGGGTACCACCATCACGGTCATAGTAGCTACCTGCGCCCCAATCAGCCATTTGTTTGCCGTAGCCATTAGTACCATATTGGAAAACCGTTTGGTTAAAGCCATTGCTCATACCTTGGTGGATAATCGCAGTCGCTAATACACCATCGTCTGAAGCTTCAGTCTTGTCTTTCTTCTCGTTAGCAAAGTTGTAGACCGCGGCAAGTTCTAAAGAGGCATCTTCCCACAGTCCGATACCTGCTAAACGAACGTCAGCCTTGTAGGCAGCAGCATCATCAGTTTCCTTGTCTTGCAGAATAGCAAGAGATAGTTTTTGATTACCTACAGAGATATTCTCAATACCACCACCGGTACCTGAAGTATCTAGGAAGTAGAAGTCTGTAATATGGATATCTTTACGTTGGTAGTAGGTTTTACCAGCCCAAAGTGTTGCATCTCGGTCAAACGCCAGAACACCTTTAGCCTTTACAGCAAACTGAGCAACGTTAAAACTATTACTGTCTTCCCAACCTTGCTCACCGTTATCACTCTTCGCAATCATAGACTCTAAACGCCACGTTTGCTCACCAGTCTTCAATTCTTCAGCAAAACCAAATTCATAGTAGTTGCCGTCTTCATTACCTAAACGGCCAATACCTTTGTTATTTACATTTACATCACTACCCGAGTTGGCACTGATACCAGTACCAGCACGCATGTAGCCATTAAAGTCTACGGCGAACGCAGAGCCCGCAGCTAGGGTTGTTGCCACTGCAGCAGCTAATACACTTACTTTTTTCATTTTTAACTCCATTTAGGGTTTATTATTCTTTTTCCTATCTGATTAACTTTTTCCGTAAAGGCAGAAACAGAAGTCATTAAAAAGAGAGGTAAGATGGGCAAGCCCCCCGAGACTTAGCCCCATTTGCTTCAACTGCAGCAAGATTACCTAGGGAGGAGAAAAAACGACTCATCCAGATGAGAAATAGTTAGGGGGGATGAGAAGGGATGAGAAATCATACCGAACAATATTTTTATGTATTGAGTCACAAAAATTAGGCTTAGATATAATGTTCTTAGAAAATTATCAGCAGCAAAATACAACCTAGCTCACTGTTTAACACTTAATCATCATAATTTTGAAATAAAATTACATTTATAATTTTGTCGTAAGGCGCTTGACCAATCTCATTCAAGACTATTTACTTAAGATTCAACAATAAACAATTACATTAAAAGTAGTGACCATGCCGTGCTCCCATCCATACCCTTTAGGCGCAACACCAGATAGCAGAGGGTGTAACTTCTCCATTTACTCTCCTCATGCAGAAGATATTCAACTCGCGTTGTTTAATGACAATGGGGAGTTTAAAACCTATCCATTAGATCGTGAGTATGCCGGAATTCGATTTACCTATATTGAGGGCATCTCGGCCGGACAAATGTATGGCTACATAGTGACTAATGATGGCAAACCGCATTATGTTTCTGACCCTTATGCTAAAGCGTTAGAAAAACCGCTCCATTACTCCGCTCCATTCAACTCCGAAAAAAGCTTTCAGCTTGCGAAGTGTGTTGTGGTCGAAGATAAGTTTTATTGGCAAGGTGTCGTAAAGCCCAATCGTCCTCGTGAGGAAATGGTACTATTCGAAACCCATGTTAAAGGCGCAACTAAACTTAACTCAGCAGTGCCTGTCGATCAGCGAGGTCACTATCTTGGGTTAGTCAGCGAGTCAATGCTGCAGTTCTACAAAGAGCAGAATATCAATACCCTTCAGTTGTTGCCTGTCGCTGCATGCATGCATGAACCTCATTTACTGGAAATGGACAAGGTCAACTACTGGGGCTACAACCCATATCTATTTATGGCACCCGATCCTCGTTATGCGGCTGGTGATGCTGTTACCGAACTGAAGACCACCATACGGGAGCTACACCGGCATGGAATCGAGGTGATTCTTGACGTGGTTTACAACCATACAGCAGAAGGTGGGCCTGATGGGCCAGTATTTAACCTCAAGGCACTTGATAGAGACTACTACTTCAAACATGGTAAACACTACGCTAATTTCACCGGTTGCGGTAACACGGTCGATCTCTCTTATCAGCCTGCCATGAATTTGGTCATGGATACGCTGAGATACTGGGCAAATGAGTTCCAGGTGGATGGATTCCGTTTTGACTTAGCCGCTACGCTCGGGCGTCATGGTGAGCACTTCAGCCCAGACTCTGCATTTTTCAAAGCGGTCGCTCAAGACCCAATTCTCCGCGAGGTAAAACTCATTGCTGAACCTTGGGATATAGGCCCGAATGGCTACCAGGTCGGAAACTTCCCTTTTGGTTGGAATGAATGCAACGATAGGCTGCGCGATATCACTCGTAGTTTCTGGCGCGGAGATCAAGGCTTCTTGAAAGAGTTTGCTACTCGATTAATGGGCTCTCGTGACCTATACAGTGCTGCAAACTGGCCTTACAAGCTCACTGTTAACTACATTACCTACCACGATGGTTTTTGTATGCAAGATCTTGTTTCTTATAAGCATAAGCACAACGAAGCTAACGGCGAACAAAACCGAGACGGGCATGGTGACAATCGTTCAGACAATTACGGTGTCGAAGGGGAAACTGAAAGTCACGCAGTGATAGAACTGCGAGAGAAGCAAAAACGCAATTTTATGGCTAGCCTACTATTTGCATTTGGTATACCTCACATTCTATTTGCAGACGTCCTTTCTCACACGCAAAAAGGCAACAATAACGCCTATTGCCAAGACAACGAAACCAGTTGGCTGAACTGGCAACCTTCTGAAAACAAGAAGAAGTTTAAGTCTTGGCTCGCTGACATGGTCGCGGCAAGACAAAGATATATGGTGCCATTTATTCGTGCTTTCAGTGGCGAAATGCGCAATGAAAACCGTGTATTCTGGCGAAGACTTGATGGAAGCTCTATGGAACACGATGACTGGAATCGTCTCAGCTCGGTTGCTGTACATTTAGGGCTAGGTAAAACTGGAGATGAGCTGTTCTACTGCATTAACCAAACCAATGCGCCCGCACGCTTTACCATGCCTGAAAATGACAAAAACGAATGGACGATGATCTGCAATACAGACTCCCATGACTTGCATCAATCCATTGACCATAAACAGGTGTTAGTTGCACCGAGATCAATCGCAATATTTTTCGCCCATTCTTAGTTAGTCTTTAACGAGCAGCATGGTGACATGCTGCTAATTTTTACGAGCCGAACTTGCAACAACTATCAGTAAAGCGCTCACAAACACCGCAACCCCTAAGTTCTGCATTAAACCAACAGCGGATAAACCAAAACCGATCAGCAAATAATAGAGCAAGCCATACAGTGCACCAGCACTACCAATCTGTGATTTATACTCTATTAGGGCTCGGCTCAATATATTTGGAATCCCTACACCAAATGAAGCAACTACCAATAGCATTGGGGCTAGCAGGGCAACTCCGTCTTGAAGCAACCACACCATAACCGACCCGAATACAGCGCCCCATGCCGACAATTGAACCAAGAGTTTTGACTCATAACCTCGGGCAAGAAGCCCTTTGTTTAGCCAGCTGCCAGCAAAGGTTCCTATTGCCAGAATGATCCCGCTGTATCCGAATTGTTTGCTGGTAAAACCCATAGCATCGAAAATAAATGGACCGAGCAAATAATAACTGAACAGCATTACATTAAAACAAGCCACCATTATGCCATCTAACCAGATATTTCTATCAGCTAACATTTGCTTGGCAAGTGGTACTAATTGAGTGTTACCTTTCATAACTGGCTTGGTTTCCGGTAAGCTGACCAGACAAAGCAGGAAAAGAGCTATCGCCATTATTGTGAGAGAGAGAAACACGGCTTTGTGACCTGCAATATCAGCGAGTACTCCGCCAGACATTAAACCTATGACTGGGCTTATCGATATACCTATTCCCATTAAACCAAATACTTTGGCTAACCGTACACCATCATAACTATCACGTAGCATAGTTTGGGTAACCACTGAACCGACCGCAGCCCCAAATGCGCTAAGTGCACGCATGAGTAGAAGTGTTTCAAACTGCGAGCACTGCATAGCACCAACAGCTGCTACGCCATAAACCACTAGCCCTAATAACATTGAACATCTTCGCCCTAAATAATCAGCAGCCACTCCCCAAAACACAACACCTAGTGCGAAGGCACTAAAGTAAATTGATAGCGTTTGTGCAGCACTATTACTCGCAACATTAAAAGCGAGGGCAATGTGGGGTAAGGCTGGGCTATAGATAGTCTCGACGATTTGCGGAAACATCATCAGAGCTAGCATTACCCCAACGGAAGGAATTTTATTCATTACAACATCCCAATTAGAAAAAGTGGGCGTAGTTTAGACAAGAGTGCTAAAGTCCCAATAACGACATTGGAACAATAAACTTCAATATAAGAACAAATGGCACTGATCAATGACAAGTCCGTATTTGACGTCGATACACTAGATAACACAGTCATCGGAATCGCGGCTCGAATCGGCAAGCATGACTCAGGGATGCATATCCACAGTAAAGCTCAACTTCTCTATGCTCCAGAAGGATGTATCAGCATACAGCTAGACGATAAAAAAAGTGTCTTGCCCCCCACGCGTGCTGCTTGGATACCTGCGGGGGTGCGGCACTGTGCGACCATGAACAACGTCGTTGAATATCGTTCACTCTACTTCGAAGAAGCTCTGGTTGCGTCCTTCAACGAAGTGAAAGTCATCTCTGTAAACTCATTGCTAAAGGCTCTGATCGAGCGAATGTCTTTTTGGCAATGGGACAAGCCTAAGCGAGAAATGCACGCGACACTCCAACTATTTCTGGAAGAGCTCCAATCTGCATCCGAATATCAACTGACGCTACCATTTCCTAACGATCCTAGACTCAATCATTGGCTTGATTCACTTCAACAACCGGACTCTAACGTGCCAAATTTGAACAACTTAGCCAAACAGATTGGAGCTAGCAGCAAAACAATAAGTCGCATATTTTCCAACCAAGCAGGGATGCCGTACCAGTCGTGGCGACAGCAATGGAGACTATTGAAATCAATAGAACTTCTCTCCCAAGGAAAACAGGTCAACGATGTCGCTTACCAATTAGACTTTTCAAGTGATAGCGCTTTCATCACCTTCTTTAAGCAACAAACAGGGACTACGCCGCTCCAATATATGCGCACAACAACTTGATTCATTGGCAGATTACTCTAACAATGACGTATCAATGAGGGAAAGCCAATGTCCGACAAAATCTCTACAACTGCATTAGCCAAATTACGTGAACTGGAACCTAAGCAATTGTTCAACGAACTGAAATCTGCGGGTTACATTAATCGTGCTGAGGAAAGCTGGGTTTTGACCGAGATCGGCGCCAAGTTCGGTGGCGAATACGTCGAACATGCGAAGTTTGGTAAGTTCATTGTCTGGCCAGAAAACCTACTCATAGACAGTGTAGCGACCAGTGGTAAAACGATGAGTGCAACTCAAATTGGAGAACGCTTATCTCTCAATGCCAAAAAAGTGAATCAACTTTTGCAAGAGCTAGGTTGGATTGAAAGGACAGAGAAAGGCTGGACGGTAACGGAATCAGGGCTAACAGTTGGCGGTTATCAACGGGAAGATAAGGAAAGCGGCTATGGTTTTGTTGTTTGGCACGACTCTATCGTTCGTAACAAGCGCTTAAAGCAGTCTGTGATTGAGTTTTCTGGACAAGATGCCATGGCACATGCAACAGACAAATCCCTTTCTAGCTTTAGACAAAAATTTGAAGCGAAACATCGCACTTTAGACGGTCACTATGTACGTTCTAAAGGTGAACTCATTATCGACAACTGGCTCTATATGAATGGAGTGGTTCACGCCTACGATCGTCAATTACCGATAGAACAAGACGTCTTGAGTGACTTCTATTTACCGACTGGAAAGGTCTATTTGCAGTATTGGGGAACTGACGCTGGAAACACATCAGACAAAGAACAGCAATCTATCCGCGAGTTGTATCAGCAGCATAACTTTGCTCTGATAGAGGTATTCCCCGAAGATATCGACAAACTCGATGACGTTTTACCAGCAAAACTCAAAGCCTTTGGCATCAAAGCCTACTAACCTAGCTAAAACCTCTTAGTGGCCTACTACTTCATCGCGTTGCGATATCTGATCATGATTTCACTGTCAGGTTGATATTGCTGCATTAAGTCAGCAAGCTTGCCTTGGTTCTTAAGCCTGTTAAAACTTTCTCTCAATGCATCTACAACTTGTGACGATGTCTTGTTGCCTGTCACCAGCCAAAGCTCCTTACAAAGCTTATCGACTTTAACCACCTCGATAAACTCTTTGGGCTCATACCCATACTGTTCCATTCGATAGTAGTAGCTCGATTTTACCAGTGGAGCAAAGTCCACACGGTGAGCACGCAATAATTTGATGGCAACTTTGCCGTAATTGACGGGAATAATATTGGTAAACCCCTCTCCCTTAGCAAGCTCTTCAAAGTTACTCGCCGTTTGAGCGGCAAAGCTGAAGTTTTTTAACTCTAGGAACGAATTGGGAGAGACTTTGGGGCCATCCAAATGACGATAAATTGCAACTTCATAAGGTGATACTGGACCTATCCACTGAAACTCAAGTTCTCGATTGGGTGTACGAGATAGAGAGAAAAATAGAGTATTTTCATTTTCTTGAGTATTTCGGATAGCCCGCTTCCATGGCGCAAAATGCACGTTAGATACTTCCATAGCAAGCGATTTTGAAGCATGTTCAACCACCGCTTCAATGAACTTTACAACATATCCTTCTGCTTGTTCATCAACTTGAACCTGCAGCGGCGGAAAATCTTGAGTATAAAGATCTAATTGTATTGGCTCAGCATGGCTAGATGTCGCCAAACAGAGGCCCAACCATACAATAGCAACTCTACTGAGCTTACCAGACTGACTTAGCATATTATTGTTCTATTAATTTATAAAAACCGGGCAGCAATTGTCTCTCTACTATAAACCACCTATTGATAGGATCAATTGGCTATTGGTCTAACCTGTTGTATAAGCACTTTTTAACTAAGTCTTTGATAGTAAAAAGCCCCTTTCGGGGCTTAGTGATTTGATTTACTTCGAATATCTTGCCATTGCGGCCTGTTCTTTGGAAACAACCGCCTTACCTATAGGAGCGAGTGATATATACGCTAACTTTAAGTGCTGAAGCGCGAATGGAATACCAATAATGGTCACAAAACAAGCTACCGCAGACATGATATGACCGATAGCAAGCCAGATGCCCGCTAGTAAAAACCAAATAATATTTCCGACCATACCTAGTGGGCTGGTACCAATATCCATTTCATTGCTCAGTTCGTCACGAGCGATCGCTTCCTGTCCAAATGGGAAGAAAGAAAAATTACCCATAACGAAACATGCTCGTCCCCACGGAATACCGACAATACTGATAAATGCGAGCAGTCCGAAGAACCACCACAACAGTCCCATAATAACGCCACCACACAGGAACCAGATGATATTTCCAATAATTCTAAGCACTTTGTTTCTCCTTATAGAAATCAACACCAATCAGATTAAATAGCTGAAATCTACTCGTCCCGATTGGTACAACCGTAAACTGACTCGTAATGTTCTACGGTTGGGAATGGATCATAAAAATGGTGTAAAAGAGCTTTCCATTCCTGATATTCAGCAGACTGCCTAAAGCCCTGCTCGTGGTCTTCTATTGTTTGCCAATTCACTAACAAAATATAGCGATTTGGTTTTTCTATACAACGTTGCAACTGATGCGAAACGTACCCCTTCATAGACGAAATTATAGCCTGCGCTTTACCAAAGTTTTGTTCAAACTCTTTCTCTAAACTTGGCTTAACATCTAAGATTGCGACTTCCAGTATCATGGTTTTTCCTTAACGTAAGATGAACAAAAGGGTTTCTAGCTCAAACCTTGCCAAACGGCCGTTGCGCCACTGATCGAGCAAAGTAAAAGAGCGCCAGTGCGAATTTTCTCTTTCGGTAAGGATTGAGTGGTCATCATGGCGAGTTTATAACCCACCCACGCGGCTGGAATAAGCGGAATACTTATCCAAAGGTGGTGTAAGGTTAAAAAGCCTGCTGGCATTTGAATCACAAGCGAGATGATAGAGCTAAAGACAAAAAAGGCAGACAAGTTGCCACGCAGTTGATTAGCTTCTTGGTGCTGAAGTAGCAATGCCATAGGAGGCCCGCCTATCGCAGAGCTGGTACCAAAGAACCCAGAAAAGAAACCCGCGACACCCATTCGCATTGGCGTTGGCTCAATACGAAAAGGGAGTAAGCTCACGACAACCGCAAACAACACCAAAACTCCCAGCCAAAGAGCAAGCAAGTCAGTCGAAACCATAACCAATAACACACCACCCGCTATCGAACCCGGTACGCGACCAATCAGCGCCATTTTAAGGCCGCCAATTTCGACGCTGTCGCGATGATTTAGAGCGTTGAGGATTGAAATAAACAGCGCCACTAAACAGATTGGAGCAGGCACATAATCGGGAGAAACAAGAAACAACAGGGGTGCAGCGACAATCGCCAGACCAAAACCGATCGCAGTTTGAACAAACGAACCAAGAAATATCAAAAACGCAGCAATTAATGCCTCAGGCGTCATCCATTCAGCGAACATATAAACCGTTTAAATAAAAAGAAAAGTTAAGCAATGGTAATCGAAATGAACGCCATTAGCTTAACTTTTATTCACCTTTCTTACGCTGCAGCAGTGTAAACGATGAATTTAAAAATCGAACAGCCTTCCCCACTGTCTCATCTGCTCTATCCCTGATTGCATAAGCTCCCAATCCAATAGACTAGCCTGATATTTAGCAGCCTTGCCCTCTAAACGAATACCATAACTGCTGAGGCGGTATGCAAGCACGGCATAAAACGCGTCTACAGCGCATGGTCGAGCAAACATAAAGGGAAGTTCAGCCTGCGAGAAAATAGCTTCAACTCGTTCAATCTCAAGTCGTAGTGCTTGGTTTGACAAATCCGCTGGCGGTACAGAATCCAAGGTAAAACTGCATTGAGAGCGAAGGGTAAAAAAGCCTGAGTGCATTTCATTACAAAGCGAACGCGCTATCGCCCTATGACTTTGGTCTTGCGGGTACAGTGATCCTCCAGATTGTTCATTAAGGTATTCGACGATTGCTAGCGAATCATGCACAACCAAACTTCCATTTCTTATAACAGGCACCAAGGTTGAAGGCGACAATTGAGCTAGTTGCTGTTTTGATTCTGGATTAGAAAGATCAATCACTTGGGCATCCAGATCTAAGTCAGCCATTACTGCGCATAACCAAACACGCAGTGACCATGTTGAGCTCGTTCCGACGATTAGCTGCATTGTGCCTCCTCCTCTGCAGTCAATTCAAACCCCTCATCTAACCAGCCTGTAATACCACCAATCATCTTTTTCACTGGTCGGCCAAGCTTCGCTAAACGAATCGCTGCTTTCTCTGTGCCATTGCAATGTGGCCCTGCGCAGTACACGACAAACAGTGTATCAAGCGGAAATTCAGCTAAGCGTTTTTCATTGAGCCTAGGGTGGGGAATGTTGATTGCACCATCAATATGTCCTTGTACAAACAAGCTTTCCCCTCTGACGTCAACCAATATGAAGTCTTGGAGACCATTGGTAAGAGCATGATGCACATCCCAGCAATCGGTTTCGAACCTAAGTAGTTGTTCAAAGTGCGCTAGAGCTTGTTCACTTACTGCGGCTTTCACGCGAGATACTGCACTGGTCATAACTTATCCCTGTTTTGTTATTGCTTGTGTACATAGTGCAACCAATTCTCAATGCATTAAACTGGCTTAAAAGACATATATCGCCAATAATAAGCCAAAATCAGAAAATGAACTTAGTCTTCAAGGAAGAGAAATGAAACGCGTCGCGATACTTGCCCACAGCCATGCTGCACTGTTTGAAATGTCTTGTGCTATTGAACTATTCGCCCTGCCCAGACCTGAGTTTGAGTCTTGGTATGAGACCGACGTGGTAACGTTAGAGTGCGCTGATATAAACACCACAGGAAACATCACCCTTAGCGCGCAAATGGTCGATAACCTTGAAGCTTACGATACTCTGATTATCCCCGGATGGCCTACTTGGGACTATGTGGTTCCCGAGAAAATAGAGGCAGAAGTAATCCGATTTTCCAAACAAGGTAAGCGAGTGCTCACTTTTTGTTCAGGCGCATTTTTATTGGCTAAGCTAGGACTGCTCGATGGTAAAACAGCTACTACTCATTGGATGTACGAGCAAAGCTTTCGCTCTCAATTTCCAAACGTAAATTATCAATCCGATGTCCTCTACGTTTTTGATGGTAATATCGGCTGCTCTGCTGGTAGCGCAGCTGCACTCGACCTTGGCTTAGCGGTTATTCGTCGCGATTTTGGTTATAGCTTTGCCAATCAAGTCGCAAAAAGGTTAGTGATTTCCGCCCACCGACTTGGCGGTCAAGCACAGTTTGTCGAGACACCGATGTTAGAGGTTCCCAACAATTTTGCATCTGCACTCGACTGGGCAAACTGTCATCTAGACAAGAGTATTAGCGTTGATCTTCTTGCTGAAAAAGCCAGCATGTCACGTCGAACGTTTGATCGAAAATTCCGCGCTAGTTTCAACTTGTCTCCTAAAGAGTGGCTAATTCAGCAACGTATTGATCGCGCAAAAGGTCTGCTCGAAATCGAGTCTCACTCTATCGAGCGCTTAGCCAGCATGGCAGGCTTCGAAAGTGCCACAACTTTACGCCATCACTTTCGACGTTTAGTCGGCGTCTCCCCCCAGCAATATCGCAAGCAGTTTGGGGGCTAAAACTCGTCGCAGGTCTACCTCAAACCTGTTGTTTCTAATTCGACCTGCTCAACTCAAATCTAGAAAAACACCACTCTAATAACAAAGTGGTGTTTTATCTAATTTAAAGAACTAACTTTAATCACTACTGAGTCACGCCTGCAATCACCGATGGATCGCCAGTAACGATTGGCATATCCCCGATATCTGCGCTGCCTTGAACGGAGCTAGGGACGGGTACAGCGGGATCTTGCAACGTCAAGTTGCTGCATTGCCCTGCCGCGTTTTGCATTGTTTGTTCTAGCTCTATCGCCTTAACCACATATTGGCTTGAATCACCAAGCAATACTCCATCAGCCAAAGAAAATGCAGGGCGATAGCGGTTATTGTCGTTGGAGTAAGGGATTCCCCACAAATCACCGTTACCTCCATAATTGATCATGAAGGTTTGACCATCATAGTCTCCTGCACTCCCGCTACGATCTTTTGCATTACTATGCTGATAAGCCAGCTGTAGTGGGCGAGAGAAGCTAACAATGCTGTTTGACCCATCCCTCACAGTGGAAAGCTGATTCCAGGTATTGATACCCGTTTCCCATACATAGAATTCCGATACGATAGCAGGGTTATAGATGTCATATGAGTTGCTTACCGATCCTATAATCATCGGCCCGCTGCGCACCCCCCAACTATGTGGTGTTGAGTTGATATCATTTTGAGTGAGGGAAGCTGTATAGCGAACAGGTTCGCTACTCGCCACGCTAACTAAGGTCAGTGCATTTCCCCCTGTGGTCGTAAAGGTAAACGTAAATGGCCCTGAAGTTGTTTCGAAAGGACTATTTGAACCAGAGTAGTTGGTCAGATCGCCGATGGCAAAAGTACCAATAGGGCAATTGTCGTAACAGGTTAAAGTGATGGACCCAGAGTTAAGTAGTTCGCCACTTCCTGTCTCACTGCCATTAATAAATGTCTGTTCGTAGTAAGTAAGCGCAGACTGTCCATCGAGATACTTCACCTCCCCTCCAAGTTGCTCGGAATACATATAAAGTGATTCATTGGCGGAAAGTGAAATTAGAGCAGGAGTTTGATCCGTTATTTGTGGTCCGTTCTGTCCCCAAGCGAGCTTACCCGTTTTGTAAAATCCATCTTGCCCTACTGGGTCGCCAGCAGCAGTCATATACTGTACAACCCATTGGTCGTAATTGTTGTCGGCAAAAATCGTACTATCCCAGTAAGAGAATCGAATGCCACGCGCATTGGCCAACGCTAAAATTTTTACCGTATTTTTGACCAATCTTCCCGGGGCATTGACATAGGTATAAGTGGTTTGAACACCGCCAGTATCTCGGATGACGGTGTCACCATTGGTCAGAGCGCCTTCGGTTTCTGTCCATGCTCCCCAGTAACCAATATGACCATAGCTGTCATAACTGCCGTTGCTGTCACTGTCATATTTGATTGAAAAGCCACTATTGATATTAACCTTTGCCCCTGTCGTTGAATCAAACAAATCATAGCGGTGGGCAAAACTATCAAAACTGGTACGACTTAAACACTGACCAGAATTGTTTCCTGACTTGTAAGGTAAATTAGAGAAACCTCCATTAACGCTTTGAATCAACACATTACTAGAGTTAAACGCCAACGCATAAGATGTCTGTCCATTGCCACTATGGTTTACTCCTGTGAGTGCCACTCCATTAGAGCGATCGCTTGACATTACCACACTAGCGCTTTGTTGGTAGGTGTCACTGCCCTGAGAACTCGATTCGTACAATGTAAATCCAATTGAGCCTGGCACCGTGTCTACCGTAATCACTTCACCACCACCAAGCTGGTTACCTGCTGAGAAACTGTCGAAGAAATCAAAGTTAAATGTAAAGCTGCCAAATGGATTACTCTCATTCGCTCCTTGCGAGATCTCGGCTTTAAATTTAATCGCCTGGCTCTGTCCGTCTTCCCCCATATCTGGCAACCATACATTGACGATCAAGGGTGAGGTATCATCTTGGCGAGTGACATTCGATATCGCCTTCATATAGCTAGGGGTGTTACTGGCGCCTGAAGACTGCCCAGTCGAGCCATCTTCTTGGTTATCAAAGCAGGCAGACTCATCGGCCAGAACAGAATAAGGACCTTGGTTCACAAACTCGACACCATTAAATTGCGCTGTAAAACACAGTATGCTGTTGACCAATTCAATAGGGCTAAGGGCCTCATTCCATACGTGAGAGTTGACCTCTGCATTGCTGTAATCGGTTCCTAGGTCGTTGTAAGCTGCTCCTGCGTAATAGGGAAGCAACGCCGCCAACGCAAAAAAGAGTTTATTCTGTTTCATTGGTCACTACCTCCAATTGTTCTGGTAATACCAAAGAGCTGGTTGATACTGAGGATGTAGAGCTAGCGCCGTCGCTATCGCTACATGCACCTAAACCTATAACGAGTAACGCAAGTGCGACTCCTTTAATGACAAAGTTATACATAATTCCTCCTTGGACTTCGCCGAAAGAAGCGATCCTTACTCCCTACTGAGAGGGATCTTCTCAGACGTTTATTCAAAATAACTATATGCATGGAATGGAATATATTCCTTTAACAAATCACCTGCCTTTTACCTAACAACGTGTAGAAAATAAGGATTTATCAATACAATCAATAAGAAACCGATCACATAAAAATTCACAACAACATTGATATATATCAATAGAGTTAAGGTTAGCTTGCGGAGCTGATGTAAAAATTACATCACCTTGTTAGCATGGCGACTCTTCAAAAAGGGATCGCCAAATCATGAAAGCTAACTTGAATAAAGTCCTGTTGGATATCGCGCTCAATTTAAGTTCCAACCAAAACAGTGAAACCCAGTATCAGCATCTTATTGATGGTATTGATCAGGTATTTCCTTGTGATGCGAGCGCGTTATTTATCCTCGATCAAGATGGCTTTCTTACTCCCGTCGCGGTTAAAGGCATATCGAGCAGCATCCTAGCACGGCGATTCTTCCCTAAAACTCACCCTCGCCTACAAGCTATCATGGAGAGCAAACAACCCGTCCGTTTTGGTGCTGACTGTGAGTTACCCGACCCATTTAGTGGCATCCTGTTAAGTGAAGAAGCGGAGCTTGATGTCCATGACTGTATGGGCTGCAGCTTGTATGTCGGTGGGCAGTTGGTCGGAGTGCTGACGCTAGATTCTTTGACTGTGGGGGCATTTGACAGCATTGACCCGGTAACAATCGAAACTTTCGCCGCACTTGCTGCTGCAACTCTGCGTAATATCGCCCAAGTGAAAGCCCTTAAGGCGCAAAATAAAAAGCAAAAACATGTCACGGAAACCTTGATTCAGCAAGCTCGCTCCAAGCAAGGAGAGATGGTTGGCGTTAGTCCGCAGATAGAAAAGCTACGCACCAACATAGCGACAGTCGCGCAGTCTGACTATGCCGTGTTGATCACAGGGGAAACTGGGGTGGGAAAAGAACTCGTTGCGCACAGTGTGCACGCTCAAAGTCATCGCGCCAACAAACCAATGATCTATGTAAACTGCGCCGCGCTACCTGAAGGTCTCGCCGAAAGTGAGTTATTTGGTCATGTTAAAGGGGCATTCACAGGTGCAAACAGTTCCAGAGCAGGTAAGTTTGAACTTGCCGATGGCGGCACTATTTTCCTAGACGAATTGGGCGAGTTGCCACTTGTGCTGCAGGCAAAATTGCTGCGTGTGATTCAACAAGGAGAGCTGCAAAGAGTCGGTAGTGACCAGCATTTGTTGGTTAATGTACGTATTATTGCGGCCACTAATCGCTCACTCGCGCAAGAAGTTGAAAATGGGCAGTTCAGAGCCGATTTATACCACCGCCTAAATGTCTTCCCTATTTCAGTGCCGCCGCTAAGAAAGCGCGAAGGTGATCTCCCGGTACTCGCGGGTTACCTGTTAGAAAAAGTCCGCAGTCAGTTCAATATCCCTAACCTGCATTTACACCCTAAAAGCCTCAACCTACTTGAGCGTCAAGCATGGCCGGGCAATGTCCGAGAGCTTGAGCACACCCTCACCAGAGCCGCCCTGCGCGCCATCCAAAATCAGCAACAGATCATTACAACTCAACACTTCGACGGTGGTATTGAGACCACAGAAAAGCTGACAAATAACAATTACCTACCCAAACAGAGTCAAGCTATGCGCGGATTGGTTGAAGACTATCAAAAAGATCTCATCCTTCATGCACTTGAGAAATCGAATGGCACGTGGGCTAAAGCCGCTGAGTTTCTGCAAATGGATAGAGGAAATCTATACCGGATGGGCAAAAAACTCGGAGTAGAGATTTAACACTTCTCCCGCAATTAAACCACACTGACGTCACTAAATCTGAAGCCAAAAAATCAAATATGAAAGACAAAATAACTTACAGGCTAATTACAATATCACCAGATAAGACCTAGCCTTCAAAGTCATTTTGGTTGCTCTGTGTCAATGGAGTGCTGGTTTATACGCTTACTTAGTCGAATTGGAAACCGATCTGTTAAACGGTGGTAAGCACTCTAAGCTTAGCTCCAAACCGGTGCTTCCAGCGTTGTAATAATCACATCATTCCTTAGACATCCCATTAACCTACGTATTTTCCTCGAGTTATCGCATTCGACTGACACAGGAGCGTGTTTATTGTTCAAGGTTTAGCCACAGACTCGATGCTTAGTTGTTCTTTCTCCGCGTCAAAGCACTAGCGCGATGTAATAAACACATCGCTCGCGATGTAATAAGTACATCAATTCAATACCAGACAAAACAATAAATCAAATAAAAACATATAGTTAGGTATTGGCACGCTACCTGCTCTATCAGTCTCAAAATAAAACGGCGGATGGTTCCGCTAACAATTATCACGACTGGAGACGCGCAATGTTCTGTATTCAATGTGAACAGACTATTCAAACCCCTACTGTAAAGGGCTGCTCATTTGCACAAGGTATGTGTGGCAAAACTTCTGAAGTTTCTGATTTACAAGACGTATTAGTCTACACCCTACAAGGTGTTTCTTACTGGGCTGAGCAAGCGCGCAAATTCGATATCATCGATACTGAAATCGACCAGTGGGCACCAAAAGCTTTCTTTTCTACGCTGACCAACGTTAACTTCGATCCAGAGCGTATTCTTGAGCTTGCTTCATTGGCTGCGCAATACAAAGCTCGCTTAAAAGAGCAAACTCTCGCGGCAGCTAAATTGGGTAATATCGAACTAGTTGAAGCACCATCTGTCGCCCACTTTGAGCTTCCGGCAAGTGCGGAAGAGATTTTGGCTCATGCTCCTCTTGTGGCAGTTAACCGCGGCTACCAACATCTGAGTGAAGATGTGATTGGTCTGCGCCTACTTTGCTTATACGGCCTAAAAGGTGCAGCAGCCTATATGGAACACGCACGCGTACTAGAGCAAACCAACACGGATATTTATGCCGAGTACCACCAAATCATGGCATGGCTTGGCACCGACCCAGAAGACTTAAACGCTCTGTTAGAATGTTCGATGCAGATCGGCCTAATGAACTACAAGGTGATGGAGATGCTAGACGCAGGTGAAACTGCTACGTTCGGTCACCCTACTCCTACTGCCGTTAACGTTAAGACAGTAAAAGGCAAAGCGATTCTAGTGTCTGGTCATGACCTACATGATCTAGAAAAGATCCTGCAACAAACTGAAGGCAAAGGCATTAATGTCTACACCAATGGTGAAATGCTACCTGCACACGGCTACCCAGAACTAAACAAGTATCCTCACTTAGTGGGTAACTACGGCAGCGCATGGCAAAACCAGCAAAAGGAGTTTGCCAACTTCCCTGGCGCAATTGTCATGACATCGAACTGTTTGTTGAATCCAAATGTCGGCCAATACGCCGATCGCCTGTTTACACGCAGTATTGTTGGCTGGCCGGGCGTAGCACATATCGAAGGTGATGATTTCAGCCAAGTGATTGAGTGCGCTCTAGCTCAAGACGGTTTCCAACATGATGAAATCGAACAGATGATCACGGTTGGCTTCGGTCGTAATGCGCTCATGGAAGCGGCACCGGCAGTGGTTGAACAAGTTAAGGAAGGCAACATCAAACATTTCTTCCTAGTGGGCGGTTGTGATGGTGATAAGTCTGAGCGTAGTTACTACACAGACTTCACCGCAGCAGCACCTGAAGACAGCGTTATCCTTACCCTAGCTTGTGGTAAATTCCGTTTCAACAAGAATCAGTTTGGTGACATCAACGGTATCCCACGTTTACTCGATGTTGGTCAATGTAATGATGCCTATTCAGCAATCCAACTTGCACTAGCGCTATCTAAAGAGTTCGACTGTGATATCAATGAGCTTCCGCTAACCCTCGTTCTATCTTGGTTTGAGCAAAAAGCGATTGTTATCTTACTTACCCTATTCGCTTTAGGTGTGAAAGGTATCTACACAGGTCCAACAGCACCTGCTTTCTTGACCGACAACCTACTGGCAATCATCCAAGAGAAATTCGACATGCGCAGTATCGGTAATGTTGAAGACGATCTAAAAACCATCTTAGCTGCTTAATCCTCGCCAATTTGCCTAGGGTTTGTTGACCCTAGGCACTTTTTTAAGAGAAAACTATGACAAGTGAATGGCAAAACAACCTGCCAACAACTTTACGCTGTGTAGAGAAGTGGCAAGAAACCCTTGATACCGTGAGCATAACGCTGGCCCCTATAGACGATGAAGATATCGCTTTCGAATTTAAGCCCGGACAGTTTGTCTCACTCGGTTTTGAGATGGAGGGTAAAGTTGAATATAGAGCGTATTCGATTAGCTCTGTGCCTAACGAACCTCAGTTAAAACTGACCATCAAGCGCGTAGAGGGAGGGTTAATCTCAAACCACATTATCGATTCCTTATCCCCGGGTGATACTGTGTTGGCCCTTGCACCTACTGGTCCATTTAACAGTGTCGATTGCACGCCAAAAGATAAAGTCGTTATGCTTAGCGCAGGTTGTGGTATTACCCCAGTAATGTCGATGACAAAGACTTGGTTAGCTGATGGCAAAGATATCGATATCGTGTTTATTCATATGGCTAAAAGCGCTCAGCAAACCATCTATTTTGATGAGTTAGAGTCAATGGACAGCATTCACAGCCACTTCCACTTTAAGTTGCTGCTAAAAGACAACACCGGGACACGTCATCCGCAAGGTCGCCTAGATAAGGCATGGCTGCAAACCCTATGTCCTGACATCGCGGAACGCACCGTTTATCTATGCGGGCCAACTCAGTTTATGCAGGATATGGAGTCTCACTCTCTCGCGCTCGGAGTCGAGCCTCAAGCGTTTCATCAGGAAAGCTTCACTCCAATCGAAACCCATCAAGAGCCATCTGCTGGCGGTGTGGTTCAATTTGAAGTGCCCGCTTTTGGTGTCACTGCTGAAGTTGAGCAAGGTGCAACACTTGCCGATGTCCTAGAAGACAATAGTGTACCTATCATCATCGCTTGTCGCAGTGGCATGTGTGGTTCTTGCAAATGCAAAGTGACTAAAGGAGAAGTGTCTCGTACTAGCACCGAGACTCTGACTGAACAAGACTTAGCGGAAGGTTATACGCTCGCTTGCTCTAGCCAGATTCAAAGCGATGTTGAAGTTGAATTAATGTAATGGTAAACATTCCGAGTAAGCCTTCACTTACTCGGAATCCATTCTATCGTGCTAGCTTACTAAACGCTTTAGTCGAGCTCTTTTGCATCGATGCAGGCTTAACGATTAATCCAATCCCAACCAAAAACAGTCCAGACGCAATGATCTGTCCCATAGATAACACTTCATCATACATAAAATAACCACTGACTAAAGCAAACACGGGCACAAGCAAGGTTAACGGTGCCGTGGTGCTTAACGGATACTTAATCAGTACCAAATTCCATACCCAGTAGCCAAACAAAGTGGTTGGATATGCCTGAAATACAACCGCAATCGTGGTGTTCCAATCCCACAGTTCAAACGCCTGCCAAATGATCGCTTCCCCATTAAGCGATACAGCAAACAGGACAAGTGGCAGTGGTGCAAACAGCATTCCCCACACATTGAATGCAAAAGCCTGAGTGGTCTTTGACGCTTTAACAATCACACCCATCAGGGTCCAAGAGCAGGCAGCAATCATAATCAAAGCAACGCCTTTTAACGTCACATTGCCTGTTGTTGCTGAAACCAGTACTGCCAAGGCACACATTGCTAGAGCCGCACCCAAAACTTTGCGCAGCGGAGCTTGCTCTTTAAAGACCCAAATGCCCACGGCCATGCCGATCAGTACGTTGGTTGACAGTAGAACTGAAGACATTCCAGACGAAAGCCCTGCAGTGATAGACCAAGAGGCCATTCCCCACACGCCAACCCCAAACACAATGCCGTAGCCAACTAAGTAACGCCACGCGACATTTGGCCTAGCAATAAAGAAGATCGCAGGAATCACTGCGAGCGCAAAACGTGCCGCTGTTGCCAACAAGGGGTGAACATTAGTTACCCCCATTTTGATCATCGAGAAGTTAAATCCCCAAATAGCCATGACAAGCACCGCTAACAATAAGTCATTTCTTTTCATATTCGTCCCTCTTATGTTTTGCCACAGTATCCCTTGAGCGACAAATCATATACAGATACAATTTTTTAAATAAAAACCAGTACAGTTAAGTGAGAAAGCGAAAATGAGCATCTACCAACAACTCGCCAATCAATTTATTGAAGAGATAGAAAACGGTAAAAGAATCGAAGGAGGGCGAATGCCATCGCTCAGGCAGTTGGCTAAACAGCAGTCGGTAAGTATGTCTACGGTAGTCAGTTGCTATCAAGAATTGGAATCGCAAGGCTGGATTCACTCTAGACCACAGGCGGGTTACTTTGTTTCTCCTCGTAAGCCCACGCACGCGACGCCTGACTGGGCTCAGTTTGAAAGTAAGGTTTCTCACGTAACAGCTCGCACTCCCACCCATACAGCGAGAAGTGGTCCTTTAGGTGTATCTAGCACCTCAGCCGACCAACAGTCTGTTGTTGAACTAGAACGAAGCTTTCGCCGAGCACTCAAACGATTGGGAGACAGGCTCAATCACTATCCGGATGTCCAAGGAGAGCCATCGCTACGTAGCGCTCTTTCAACTCATTTTAACAAGCTCGATTTGCATTTTAATACCGATGAAATCGTGATTACCGCGGGTTGTATGTCTTCGATAAAAGCGGCGTTAGAAGCCTGCACAAAACAAGGTGACACTATTGCGATCAGCTCACCATGCTTCAACGGCATTTTGGAATTGCTCGGTCATATGTCACGTAAGATCATTGAGATCCCCTCTTTAGATGATGGTATCGATCTAGAGCAACTTGAAGCACACCTCAAACACAGACGGGTTGATGCAGCGATTTTTTGTACCTCGCATATGAATCCACAAGGCATCAATATGTCGGCGAATCAAAAGCAAAAGCTTGCTCAGCTTGCCAATGATTATCGTATTCCAGTAATTGAAGATGATGTCTATCTAGAGTTGTCCTACTCCTCACATACGCCATTACCGGCTAAATATTATGACAAGAACGGCTTTGTCTTGTGGTGTGGCTCTGTCTCTAAAAGCCTATCGCCGAGTTACCGTTTAGGCTGGTGCCTTCCGGGGAGGTACCTCGACAGCTACAAAACCCAGTTTGCATCGGCAAATTACGGTGTCGCACTCCCAACTCAACTGGCCGTGGCGGACTTTATCGAATCGGGACAGTATGCAAAACATATAAAAAGAAGGTGTAATCAACTGTTAAGTTTAAGGCAGCAATACCTCGATTACCTTACCCAGCATTTACCCTCTGAAGTAAAAATCAGCTACCCACAAGGTGGTATGGTCTTGTGGCTGCAAATACCCAACTTGGATCACCTTGCACTGGCAGAAGGTATTGAGCAACTTCAACTTGATGTCAGGCTTGGCCATCTATTCACTACTCTCGATCTTTATACCGAGTGCATTCGTATCAATATGGGCTATCCATTACAGGGAGCGGTAAAAAATGAGTTAGACACCTTGATTAAGCTGATCCGAAAATACAATTCCACCTATTAACGGTGAGACTTAACTCTTTCTTGCAAAGAACATCAGGATTTATAAAGTATGGTTGTTCCATAACCGGTGTAGATCCAAGTACCCGTTCTTCTTCAACTGTATTCCCGAAACTTGTTTCGTTTTAGTCACTACCTTTTGCCCCCAAAACAACGGCAGCAAATGATGACGATCTACTATGGTGTTAATTACATCGAGTAGTTCTTGCTCATAGCTAAAATTGGCAACGACTTTCTGTACATGAACTCTATGCTCTTCAAACTGCTCTTGGGTAAGTGCAAACCTCAATGAAGTTGTAGTTAAAAGCCAATCATACAAACCATATCGACTCGGTTGCTCCAACAACTCTTCACACAAAAGTAGATCAATTTTGTCTCGATACTCATCTAGCGCATCTAAATCAGAGATAGGAAGGCATCTGACTTTTATTCCCGTTTTCTCTATTGTTTCAGTTAGCCAGTTAATTAAGTGGCGTTTATATTTGACCCTCCACTCACTGTGACCAATGACTACTTCCCCTGATAACACCGGACATTCAGATTGTTCATGCTTCAAGAAGCCGAAATGACTAATAATATCAATCCCTTGTTGATGAGTGTAAATCGTTCGTTGTTGCTGAATAAAGGTAAGCAGCGCTGCCAGTCCGTCTTTGGTAATTGTGGCTGAATCTCGTAGCCTGATCGCTAGAGTCGAAAATGCTTGGATTGGATGCTTTTCGCTTTCAGGATTTTCTGTTTCAAAACTTAGGAAACTGTTCAACGCCTTCCCCTCGTGGCAGAGGTTTATCGTACTTAGAAGAGCTCCCGTGGCAAAGTATTGAGAGTTTCTAACCAATACCAGTTTCTTGTCGTCCCAATGGGTTAAATGAAGCGGTCCGGTACCCACACGGACACGGCGCTGACCCAAAACTTGATATCTTCTTGTCGCAATAGAAGCATTTGGAGTAGTTAACGCGAAAACAAAGAGAGGGTTAGCATCAGAAAGATCGATAAAGATAGCATTTTGCTCGCGATCGTAACCGACTCTAACAACTTGCTTGAAGAGCCACTTATAAGGGCCCTCTGATGAGAAAAGTCTATTTAGACTCTCAATGATATCTAACTTGGTAAGTGGTAAACCATCATGGCATAAGACATGAGGGTTTATCCAAAAGCAATAACGCTTGCCTTGATTCGTCACTGAGTATTCATAAGCGATATGATTGTGAATATGACCATTTTCATCAATTCGAAGCAACGTATCATACATTGCGCTAATTACCTGCATTTCTGCCGATACATAAGTAATTGCAGGATCTAGTTTATTAACAGGAGGGTATTGAGTAACAGTTAACGTACTACTAGCTTTATTGGCATTTTCAGTTTCATGCATCAATAGATGTAATATTCTTGAAGCAAGAGAGCGATGAGCTTCTAGATACTTGGGTATTTGATCTAGATTTCCTTCAGTGATATCGGATTGTATACATTCATACAGGGCTTGGTATAAAGATGCGACAACTGTGATTTTACTATTCTTTCCTCTACCAACAGCAGGGCTCCATAATATCCAGCCACATTCTTGTAGAACCTTAATGATATTTGAAGTATTTCGTCTACTCGTTGAAAAAATCTCTTCTAGATCTTCGATCGAAACTTCATAACCACGGCCATAGTTGAAATTTTTGAGTAACTGCGACAATCTACGCAAGCGTAAGTCTTTCATATTTTTATTTTAGTATTGATACACTGCCTACGAAAAATTTCAAAACACCTATAAATCAATAAGCACCTTATAGATAGTCTATCTATGCAACCTAAAGTTATTCATCTACTTTAGTCATTATCACACACAAAAATTCATCATCTTTATACAAGAGTCGGAAATTTGTTTTATTTAGACACAATTTGAAATAACAATCATTGCTGATATCACAAGCAAACAAAAACACCACTACTACTTTAGGGTGATATTGTGACAATTCTCAAATAAGAGATACTAAATATTTGCAACCTTCCTTGGTTGCCAGATAACTACCTAATCTAAATGCTTAGATAGTAAAGAATGAATAAGTTTGAATTCCTCAGTTTGTTTCAACGCATGCAGAAAAACAATAGACTGGCTGGTGTAGGCAAGGTTCAGCAAAGTACCTAAATTCGACTCATGTACTTGTTCGCACATAATCGCCGCTACCATGCAACCACGGACATTTTTGTCATGCACATCAATCTCTAACAACTGGGCGCAACGAATTGCCTCTTGAACACGAGTCTCCATTCTACATATACCTCACAGCGGCATCACCGTTTAGAATAAGAAGCATTCTAAACTCCTCCGTGTGACGCATAGCGCTCGCGAGTAATTTTTCTCTATGACTCCAGTTTTCATCTAAATTTCTCGAAACATACTGTTCGAGTTCTGCGAGCGCTTTCTTCTCAGATATATCGGGAGTACTTGCAATAGACGCCAAAATGGATTTATTTACATTGGATGACAAATCAAAGCTTTTTTTTCTGCTATCTTCTATTAGTGCTTTTAAAACCTTTTTCTTTTGTGCACGAATCATACACATTTTTAATTCATGACGATCAAATGCATAACCAATTTCATCTAACAGCTCTGTCACTTCTTGAAACATACTTTCTCCTAACTAAAACTAAACCGATTGAATCGTATATATGGTTAATTCCAGCCTGACGAAACATACTACTTAGCTTTATATTTATAGCAGCTAAGCCTGTACATCAATTCGATAAATTATCTGTTGTTATTTTTATAATTTGCTTCCATCTATTTCCAATTTCAGGAATTACGAGAGCAAATAAATAGTACGGCTATCAGAAAAATAAACCATGAAATAAATAGGGCATGAAACTGCATGTTTTAGTGACCTTGATCACAAATAAAACAACTTCAGTTACATATAAATCAAGTAAATTCAATGAGTTAAAGATCTTTCACTGTCAAATAGGGGAGCAGTGCGAGAGTTAGATAACAGGTCAAACCAGAACTACAATTGCAATTCAAACAACTAACACGAAGCTCAAGCAGACCGAAGTTCAGCAATAGTGGAAGAATAATCCAACTGGGAAATAAGTCATTAGAAGGACTCCACCTTGCCCCTGACAAGGTGGATATATTATTGGTATCAGTCTATAGAGCATAGCTAGAAACCGTTATTCAGACTCTGATATTACTGGATCTGAAAGAGTGAGCAGCAGATACTGTTTCCTGTTCCTGATCTGGAGCTTCATCCACTGACAGGATCTGATCCCATTCAAGGGCTTTGTCAAGAAGCTCTGTTAGTGTTTCCTGAATCAGGCCAGAACGATAATCTACCAATCTGACCGTGGTGAAAACGGATGCCTGTTCAGTACCTGAAAAAACACCGATACCGGGCTCACCGCGAAGAGGGCCCATCGCGTATTCCGCGAACAAAGTGAAAAGCTGTTTAGGTATCTGACTCGGAATAGCCACTGTTGTCGTTACAGAGATAGCTAACTCGTGTAGCACGGTGTTGCCGACGATATTAACAACATAAGGGAGGTTTTCTGGGCTTTCTGTAGGCTGCACTTCAAAACAACAGACTTGATTCTCATCAAAACTCAACGGCTCGACTGCAAGCTCAGCGAGTATCTTTTTATATATATCCAACGGTAATAACTCCTGCTAATTCACTGCTTACTATTTACATGCTGAGCTGCAAATCATTGCCCTTCTGCTGCTCGTAAGGCGCAATAAACTGAGCGTTAAATTCCGCATTAACTTTATGGCTGAGGTCTTCACAGTGATTTCTTAGTTCAACCAGTTTCTTCTGGTCACCGGCTAAAGCAGGGGCTTGCTGTAAATACTCATCGGTCAGACGACTAAAAATCGCATCTTTGCCAACAATAAAGCTAGAGAAGTTCTGGTTGATAAACTCTAGTGCACCGCTATCCATATTTTCTAGGCCTAAACGTGCCTTGTTGGCGTCAGTGACATCGTCAAATGTTGCTTTCGATGGGTCGGTACCTGGCTTTAAAAACTGGGCATCATTCTTAAAATCACTGGCAGTCTGGCTAAACGCTGCCTTCACCAAATTTTGTACAGGGATGGCCTCTGTTAACTGCTTTTGTACTTCTGATTTTATCTGAGTGGCTCTAGTTGTGAATGCGCTCTCATTCTTATTGGCAGCCCTGCTGAAAAAATCAACGACCGCGTTTTTAATACGTCCTGTCTTTGATAAATGCCCTAAATCTCGAGTTGCAGATACCTGCCCACTTCCATCCACGGTGATGGTGTAATCTTTACCCGTACCTAAGTTAAGGTGGAATTTCTGTTCTTCACCCGTGTTTACTTTATCAATCTGTAAGTTATTGCTGACCGCGTTTGTAATTGCGGGATTAACACCACTAATCGACATTGAATTCTTCCTTACTGCGAGGTTTATCTTGATTTGATATATACCTTAGCCCCAAATCAAAACGATTGTTATCAGTAACGGCCGAGCTATTTTAGAATCGATAAAAGTTAGAAAACTCCAATATAATCATATTATTAGCAATACATTCATTGTCTAAAAACAAGGTATAGAATAGGAGAAAGGGGATAGGTGAAAAGAGGATTCTGTAAGCTTGTGAAAAAGAAAAAGCCCGACAAACAGCTATTTGTCGGGCTTTTAGGGCTGAACAGTTCAGTTCGATTAGAAGATCGCGTGAGCAACTAGAACGATAATAGGTAGTGTAACTAAAGTACGTAGTAGGAAAATGGCTACCAATTCTAGGAAGTTAATTGGCACCTTACTGCTTAGGATAACTGAGCCTGTCTCTGACATGAAAATCAACTGAGTAACAGACAGCGCTGCAACAACAAACTTGGTTAAATCAGCATTCACAGATGACGCCGCGATGATTGAAGGGACATACATATCAGTAAAGCCCACCAGCATAGTTTCTGCCGCCGCCGCTGCTTCTGGCACATTGAGCAGCTCTAGTAGGGGTACAAATGGAGCACCCAGCATCGAGAACAATGGCGTCGCTTCCGCAACCACCAAACCTAGCGTGCCAATCGCCATAACAACAGGAAGAACACCAAACACCATATCTAGCGCGTTATGCACACCTTCTTTAGCCACTGAACCTAAGCTTTTGACTTTGTCGGCACGTTTCAGCGCTAACTCCATACCAAAACCTAGAGTGGATTTACCAGCCGGAACCAATTCATCATTTCGATTCGGCACACTACCATCAATGTAGAGATCTTTCTTGTAAGATAGAGGTGGCAGGAATTGAATCACCATCGCCGCGGCAACGCCAGACAAACAGATAGCAAAGTAAAACGGTACAAAGTAGTTCGCTAATCCAACTTGAGTCAGTACCACAAGCGAGAATGAAATACCCACTGGCGAGAACATAGTTGCAACCACCGCGGCTTCACGCGCTGTGTATTTCTTATCTTCATACTGCTTGCTAGTTAAGATAACACCGACCGTACCGTCGCCTAACCATGAAGACATACAGTCAATCGCCGCTCTACCCGGTAGACGGAAAACAGGGCGCATAAACTTACTCAGTAACGTACCCAATAGCTCTAGCAGACCAAAGTTAAGCAATAGAGGAAGCAATAATCCCGCAAGGAAGAAAGTCACCAATAGCGATGGCAGCAAGTCATTTAAAACTAGACCACCCGTGTTACCGTTCCAGATGATCTCTGGCCCGATTTGATGCAACGCCAGTAGCGTAAACAACGCACCTAACGAACGAATCACTAACCAGGTCGGCGTCAGAATGAAAAGTCTTGTAAGCAGATAAGATTGCGTAACAAAAGTTGGCTTTAAAAGACTTGCGGCAAATGATGCAAAAGCTGAAAAACAGATCACGCCAGTGACCGTCGGTAAAATCGCATCCCCTAGCAGCGCTTTAACCCCTTTAGCCATTAAAGCCAGTGGGAAGGTAAAGTTACCGTCGTATGTTAGCGGAGCAAGGAAAAAGAATAATCCTAGCAATGATGGAATCGCAAACATCAGCAGATTCCGGTTAGTTTTGTGGTTCTCTTCGACGAGAAGTGTATCGCTCATCTGACTACTCCCTAGATGACTACAATTTCACTTAAAGTGAATAAATCTTCAATATGAGCGATTATATATCCTAAAAAATCCAATACAAGCTAAAATTGCAATTCTATTCACCATTAATAAATAAAAAGTCAAACATAACATCTATAACAATAACTAAACAACAAAACATAACACTAAAGAATACCTCACTACTTACTGTGCGTATCTGGCGTCACCTCCTCGCGAGTTTAGCTCTGTCACTAACTCAACAAAATTATCTAGCAGTGCATTGGGTGATTGCGGTAACCACACCAAACCGATAGGCCAATGGGCATACTCCCCTTCCAATGGAATAAAACGCACATGTGGATTGCTGATCGCTTGAGCGCTTTGAGGAACAATGGTAAATCCCAGTCGCGCGGAGACTAATGCGAGTAGCGTTAAGATGTCATCCGCTTCTTGGGCAATGGTTAACTCCTGTTGATTAGCTGCGAGGTAGCCCTCTATTTGTCGGCTGAGCCCTGGGCCTCGATTAGTCGCCAATTTTAAATAGTTATGCCGAGCTAACGAATGCCAAAGCTCTTGCTCGTCAATGTCTTCATCTCGATGAATGGCGACCACCAATTGATCATCAAACAGAGGTAAGGTTTTGAACTGACTATCGCTCGCAATGCGATTGAAGCTTACATCGAGCTCACAACTTTGCAGTTGGTCTAGTTGGGTTTGGGAAGGAATGTCGTTCAGCACAATATTGACGTCGGGATAGCGCTGTTTATATGCAGCCACAAAACGAGGCGCCTCATGGTAGGTTGAAACTCCAAAGCCGATTTTCAAACTTCCATACAACCCAGAAGATACTCGCTGCGACAGGGTGTCGAACTGCTCAAATTGACGCAGCAGACGTTGAGCCTCGGGCAACAGCGACTGACCTGCAGCGGTCAAACGCGCACCATGGCGACCACGCTCAAATAGTGGAGCACCCACTTTGGTTTCTAAACGTTGAATTTTCTTGGTAATGGCAGGTTGCGTGAGAAACAGCCTCTCCGATGCCAAGCGGTAGTTTTGGCTCTCAGCCAAAATGCAGAATGTTTTGAGCAACTCAACTTCCATTCCAAACCCTTATTGAACAGATAATTTATTTCATTATATGGAATGAAATAGTTTTCTTAAACTCACAACCAGTTTTTATCAAGTAAGGAATCTCCGTGGAAAAGTTACGTGTCGCATCCGTTCAATTTAATCATCACCCTGGGGATAAAGCGTATAATCTTGCTGTGATTGAGCACTATGTAAAAAGCGCTCAAGCACAAGGGGTTGAGCTTATCTGCTTCCCAGAAATGTGTATTTCAGGCTACTGGCATGTTTCTAAACTGAACCGAGAGCAAATCGTTCAACTTGCTGAACCTATTCCGGCAGGCAGTTCTAGCCAGCAGATTTTGTCACTTTCCAAGCAAACGGGGATCAACATTGGTGTCGGGTTGATTGAAATTGATGAGCAAGGCTGTCTCTACAATACCTTTATCCTAGCGATGCCGAACGGCAACATCACCAAGCACCGAAAACTGCATACCTTTGTCAGCCCGCACATGAGTAGTGGCGACCAATACACAGTGGTTGAAACCCCGCAAGGTTGGCGAGTTGGCATATTGATCTGTTGGGATAACAACTTAGTTGAGAACGTAAGGATGACAGCACTCAAAGGCGCAGACGTTCTGCTTGCCCCTCACCAGACAGGAGGTTGCCATTCACGTAGCCCGAACGCGATGGGAAGGATCGACCCGCAGCTTTGGCTTAACCGACATAAAGACCCGGAAACCATCCGAACTGAAATGCAGGGGCGAAAAGGACGCGCTTGGCTAATGCGTTGGCTGCCTGCCCGAGCGCACGACAATGGACTGTTTCTGATATTTAGCAATGGTGTTGGCGTTGATATGGATGAAGTGAGGACAGGCAATGCGATGATCCTAAACCCTTACGGTGAAACCATGGTTGAAACTGACGCGATAGACAACGCGATGATCATTGCCGACCTTGATCCCAAAGAGCTTGATATGTGTACAGGTAGGCGTTGGATAAGGGGGCGCAGACCAGAGCTTTATCGTGAGCTTACCGAGCGACAAGGCTATGAGCTCGACCCTTATCATGCCCGGTTTAACGAAAAATAGTTCACCGCTATCTGACCTTAGAGCTAGCCTCTAAGGTCACTTAACGATTGGGATCTGAAAAGAGAAAGTGACGCCGCCCACTTCTGTCAGCTCTATATAACGTATCATTTCGACGAAAAAGCCGTCTTCATCAATCTCAAGCTGCTTTTTCAGCGCGATATCAAACAAAGCTTCAAGAGCGGCACTGTAACCAGCGTCAGAGACTAGGTAAACATCACTGCATAAGTAGTAACCTTCAGGCAGAATAAAGTCATACTTTTGTTCTTCAACTTGCCAGTCGCCAATATAGGTATCGATTTGATCCCAGCTTTGCTCTAGTTGATTAACCGGGGTGGCTCCCATCAAACGAACCGATTTCTCACCATAGATTTCCATCACGCTGTCCCAATCTGGGTCAACCATAGACAGCTTTTTCATCCCCCGCTTCGGATACCAGATCAGCTCTGTTGGTATAGACTGAGCCAATTCGTTTTCTAGAGGGATATCTTTCCCCGGATGGCCGAGTTGACGGATAAATGCAGCAGATTCTCGCGGCGTTAATTCACAACCCATTTTACGTACTTGCTTAGCCGTCACACCAAGCTCTCGCTTAAGCGCTTTACCCAGAGCTTGAGAAGAAGAAAACCCACAATATTGAGCAATCTCTGTCACACTCCAAGGATCATTGTTCATCAGTAAGCTAACCGACACCTGCAACCTTAAACGACTTAAGTATTGCCCGGGGGTTTCGTTAAACAGCTCGGTAAATTGACGGTGAAAATGATAGGGAGAAATCGCACTGGCCGTCGCGATTTGCTCCCAAGTTCTGTGCTCATCAAGTTCTTTATGCATTAAATACAAGGCGTGTGAAAATCGCTTACGCAGATGCTCAGGCAGCGGCTCTAGCAAGGCTATCTCGGGAACCAGCAAGAAGGGCTGCTTTTCATTTTCTGCCATCGCACTCGGTCCTTTTAGATCAATAAAATCACTATCGCCCGCTTGTTCGATTAAATCAAATACCTTGCTCATTGCACTGCATCCATCACCAGTTGTTCTTGCGTCTGTTTAGCCTGCTTACGACTAGTCAGTCCGAGTAGTATCGGTATCAATAATAAAGTAACCGCTGTAGCAAATAACTCGCCAAACACCAATGATACTGCGGCAGGTTTAAGGTATTGGGCTTGTTCTGCCGTCTCACTCAACAATGGCAGCAAGCCGCAAACCGTCGTAATCGTGGTCAAGAAAATAGCTCTCAGGCGACTCGTACCTGCTGTCACCAATGCTTGCTTAAGAGGCATTCCATCACGGTATTCATGATTGAAACGAGTAATCAAAACCAATGAATCGTTAATCACGATCCCTGTCATCGCCATCATGCCGAACATAGATAACAGACTGATGGGCAAATCCATAATGTAGTGGCCAAATATCGCCCCAGCAAAACCAAAAGGAATAACTGCCATAATGATAAACGGTTGCCAATAAGACTTAAGAGGAACCGCTAACAAGATGTAAATCAATAAGATGGTCAGAATCATTGCCGATTTAAATCCATCGGAGACTTCACTGATCTCCTCAAACTCTCCACCCGCTTTTATTTTCACGCCAGGGTATTGAAGTTCAAGTTGTTCAATCCGTTTTGTCAGTTGAGTCATAGTCTGCTCGGGAGCCTGTATGTCGCGATTTTGCTTCCAATAGAGATTCACCACCTGCTCTCGGTTTCTACGATACAAGATCTGAGGTTGCTGCTCATGCTGAAACTCAGCGATATCGCCTAACAGAACGGTTTTTCCGCCTGCTAACATCACCTGTGATTGCTCTAACTGCGCCAAGGTCTTACGCGCATCCCTTGGGTATTTAAGCAATACTTTCGTTTCTTGGCCTTGTTCTAAAAGACGGTGAATTTCACGCTCGCCATAGGCCTCACCCGCCAGTTTAGCCAATTTGTCCTGCGTTAAGCCAAGCTGGTGACCAAACTCATTAAGCACCAAGCGAACCTGTGGCTGTCCGCCTTTACCATCATCGAATACATCGGCAACACCCGGTAGCACTGACAAGGCATCACCCAATTCAATCGCCACGCGTTTTGCTAGCTCTCTATCGCGAGATGATATAGAAATAAAGGTTCCACCAGCAGGCGCTTCTGCAGCACTAAACTCAACAGAGTAAGCCCCTTCAATCGCGCCTACTTGTTGTCGCCAACTGTCAGTCAATAGGTTGCCAGGGAGTATGCTAAGAGACTCACTAGTCAACTCTGCCGTTACCTCAATCTCGCCATATCCATCAGACCATGCTAACAGGTTAACGATCGGTGGTTTGCTAAGTGAGTAATCGGCTTGAAGATGTTGCTCGACAGTGAGCATTGACTGCTCAATCTTATCCAATGCTTGCTTTTGCAAAGGTAGCGGAGCACCATCTTCCAACGCCACTTTCGCGGTAATGTAACGCCCCGGAATTTCAGGAAAAATCGCACTGCGAATCGTTCCAGTCGACCACATTCCGTAAGCCAACACGATCATGGCGATAAAGCCCATCAAACTAGCAAGTTTGTATTCCAGTACTGCCTCAAGCGCAGGTTTATAAACACGTTGATTAAACCAAGTCAGCCCGCCTTGTGCAGTGGATTGAATCTTAGCGATTATCCCCTTTCCTTGTTTATGCGTAGAGAGCTGCGCCAAATGCGATGGCAAAATAAACTTACTTTCAATCAAAGAGAAAATTAGCGCGAAAATCACCACTGCCGAAAAACCAGCCAGTATTTTGGCAAAGTCATTATTGATCCACAGCATAGGAGAGAACGCGGCTATGGTGGTCAAGACGCCAAAGACAGTCGCCACAGACACAGAGTGGACACCATGCCACGCCGCTTCTTTGCCACTCTTGTATTGAGAGCGCTTTTCATGAATGGCTTCACCGACAACAACGGCATCATCAACCAAAATACCCAACACTAAGATAAAGCCAAATAGCGTAATATCGTTGATGCTGTAATTGGCAATTTGCATTGCACCTAACGTACCTGCTAGCGCAACTGGGATCCCAACCGCGACCCAAAAAGCCAGTTTAAGCTCTAAAAAGATTCCCAGTAAAACGACGACAATCAATAGACCTTGCCATGCATTATCCCCGAGTCGAAATAGCTGCTCCTCGATATAAGGCGCCATATCAGCCATCACATTGAGCTCGATATCGTTAGGTAGAATTCGCTGTTGCTCAGCTAACGTCTCTTCAATCGCTGAGCTCACTTTAAGTAGATTATCGGTTTGGCTAGTGCTGACCAACAAAGCAATGGCATTAGAACCATTGTTTCTTACGATTGCGCCGCTTGTTTCGTAATCTCTAGTGAGTGTGGCTATATCGCCCAGATAAACCGTACCTGATGGCCTAGACACCACTACTAGTTGCTTTAGTTTCTGTAAGTCGTCGGCATAACCGTCACCACGAATCACCATTCTTCCTTTATCACTGACTAACTCGCCCGTTCGTGACTCCAGTGACATTTGGTTAATCGTGTTGGCAAGATTATCCAAGGTCATGCCGAGTTTTTTTAACTCTGCAGGACGAGGCTCAATAATCAACTGAGGAGCACGTGAGCCCCAGTTACTGACTTTTGAGATCCGTGAATTACTCTTTAATGCTTGCTCGACTTGGCGCGCGATTGGCTGAAGCTGCTCATCACTGCGGTCACCCGACACCACGACGAAAGCCGCTAAATTAGTAAACTCATTGCGCACCACTTGTGGTCTTTCTGCTTGAGCAGGAAAACCATTAATGGCATTGACGCGATTACGTACGTCATCCAAGAGTTTGTTCAAATCCGTGCTACTGGTTTTGCGCACCACAACACTCGACTGACCCGCGCTAGATTGACTGGTGATCTGGTTGATTCCTGCAATACCACTGATGGACTCTTCGATACGCTGAGTGATGCTTTCGTCTATTTGCTTAGCGCTTCCACCGGGATAAGCCACTGTAATAGATATAGAAGATGGAGCAATCTGCGGAAATGACTCAACGCGTAACTGTCCAAATGCCATCACGCCACTTGCGATGATGGCTAGCATCAGCAAGTTAGCGCCGACCGAGTTGTTAATAAACCACTTGGTTAACCAGTTCATTATTCACTCCTCAATTTGGCCGTCATTTCAGTCATGATGTGAGGTGCCATTTGCTTACCAACCAACATCGAAATCAAAGGATAAACCACCACTCGACGAGACTGATCACTCTGCTTGTCAAAACGAACGAACACTTGATCTTGCTGCTGACCAACCAGCGTTACCCACTCTTTCCGTAATCTATCTTGGTTATCTAAAGTCCAAACAAAGCCATCACGTGTTAAGGCGCTAAGCGGCAAGGTCACAATGCTCTGCTGATTACCTAAACTCACGTCAACTTTAACTTGCTGATTAGGCAACAACTTTTCCTTTTCTGCATAAGGCTCGCTGACTGCTAGCACCACCTGACGTTGACGAGTGTTGGCATCGGCTTGAGGGGCAACATAGCGAACCTTAGCAGGCCAATGCTGCCCTGCTCTGTTTGATACCGATATTTCTGGTTTGCTCAACGCGCCTTGTACTTTCTGCCAGTGGAGATCTGAGACGGGCAGCGCCACATCAACTGAATCGCTCGCCGCTAACTCAAACAGCACTTGTCCTGACTCTAACCACTCGCCCGGGCTAATCATGCGTCGTAATATAATCGCGTCAAATGGTGCCACTATATTGGCTTCACTTAGTAGCTTGTTGGCGCTCTGCAGCGCTTGCTGTGCTCTGTCTAACTCCGCTTTCGCTGCCGCCACTTGCGGCTCTCTGCGTGCAAAAGGTGAGCTGGTTTTAGCTGACAACATTTTCAAAGCCACTGTCTGTTCGTGTTTCGCCTGCTTGAGGTTAAGCTCAGCTTGCGTTACTTGGCTTTTCGCTTGCGCCAAATTTGACGCTAACGCACTGGTCTCTAGCTTGGCGAGAATATCCCCTTTCGCCACCGTCACCCCCGGCTCTAATTGAGAATCTAACCAAGCGAGTTGAGCGGTGCTCGACGCTTTAAGTTGAATCGGCCACCTTGCTGTTGTGGTGGCAAGTAAAGTCAAAGACGATTTATGAGCTTGCGGCATCACCTCAATAATTGAAACTGGTGCTTTCTGCTCCGCCTTCTCTTTAATCGGAGTCGGCTGCGGCTCTAAGTAATCAACCAAAACCAAGGCAGCGAAGATAGCGCTTACGCCTAACGCGACAGCGAAGATAGATTTAACCTTCATAAGAAATCTCCTGTTGGTTAGGGGTTTCGGCCTCAGCCTTTGATGAAACATTAAGACGTTGAGTAATCTCTGCTAATCGAGACAACGTTTGGAGTGTGATAGGCAAAACGATCGCAGCCTGTACAAATTCAATAGAGTAAGTAACGATGGAAAACACCGTTCCAACGCTTGGCTCGACCAACACACTGACCATCCATAAATTGATCAGCACCGCACTTAGTAAGACAATAAAAATCAATCCATAAGCTATAGCTTCGGTATCAGACAATTTTATTTCACAACTCATAAGGCGTTTGAAATGCCCGCGTATGGTAGCAAACCTGCCGCTGTTCAACGCCGTAACCTGAAGTTCAAGCTGATCGTTTAGCGCACCATTTAAGCGAGTGAAAGTGCCATGAAACAAGCCGTATATAATCAAGATGCAGATACCCGACGCCAAGACACTCAGAGCAAGATATAGGTGGAATGCAGCGAGGATAACAACGGTAGCAACAAGCTGTACCACTGCCGTCATTAACGCCGGCAAATCATCTTCTAAGAAGTCCACCAGCTCACGAGACATGGTTAAGCGCGCACTACGCACTGACACTGGCGCGTGTTCTAAGTTACGCTCAACCAATCTGGCTAACTTAAAGCGAATACGGCCATAAACTCGGGTATCATAAAAACGACGCAGAACACCAACAGCTACGACGAACAGCAGCAGAAAAGCAAAGTGAACTAAGGGTTGCATGTCATGATTTAATACACCATCAATCGCGTAGCCTATCGCGAGTGGCAGTAATATCAGCATCACGTTTTCCACCAGCACCATGAACCAAGTAAGCGCTACTTTGAAGGGCTCTAAGCCAATGGTGGATTGAAGTGTTACTTGGAAGCGGTCAGACATCATTGTTCCTGTGAATGAATTTGGCGTTAGTATTGCCAATTCATCTCAAGAAAGAGTGTCCCAGATTGCTGTTTTGATCATTTGAGCACACCACCCAAAACGCAACACAAAACCAACACACCCTTTTACAAATGGCTTGTAAATGGCTCTTTTTTGCCTTTAAATCAAAGCTATGACTTTAACGGCGACGCTAAGACCACTCACCCTACTTTTTATCAGCTCGTTTTTGCTGATGAGCAGTCATGGCTTAAGTGGCATCCTCCTTCCTGTGAAACTAGCCGATGAGCAAGTCGGAGTGCAATCAATTGGTTTTGTACTTTCGATGTACTCTGTCGGTTTTCTGCTTGGCGCTATAATTGGTAAGCGAGTACTGCGTCAAATTGGCTTAGTCAGAACCTTTGCCATGTGTGGTAGCTTAGGTGCTAGCGCCATCTTGATCATGGGGCTTAGCTCAGAGATTTGGCTTTGGGCCATTATGCGTGCTGTGATGGGGTTTTGTATCGCTTGTGCTACCGCAACACTAGATACATGGTTCAACAGCGTGTCGACCGAGTCTAATCGTGGCAAGATCTTAGCCGTCAACCAGGTGGTGATCTTGAGTGCGATAACCTTGGGTCAATTTGGCTTAGCCCTAGCGCCACCCAGTGAAACCACGCTGTTTATTCTATGTGGGGTGCTTTTTAGTATTTCGGTCTCACCTGTTGTGTTCGTTTCTCACTTTGAGCCACAAATAGAGCAGACCGAATCTATCCCATTGAAGGATATCTATACTTTGTCACCACTGGGTTTTATGACCTGTTTCGTGTGTGGCATTCTCTATTCAACCATCGCTAACATGTTACCTGTCTATGCTGACAGGCAAGGTATCACGGGATTTGAGTTATCCGTATTTATGGGGGCAGCGACAGCAGGCGGGATTCTGTTGCAACTGCCAATGGGTTATTTGTCGGATATATTTGAACGCAGAAAAGTGATCTTAGCAGGCTGTTTCGTGCTCGCTATTGCCAGCTTTTCTTTACCCGTCTCAATGCAATATCAATGGCAAATCGCACCACTTATCTTGGTCGCAATGACGATGGGATTAATCGCTTGCTTGTATCCACTTAGTATTTCAGAAACCTTTGATCGTGCGCTAAAGGCTCAACTAGTTCCTGTTTTATCAGGTTTACTGTGTGTCTATGCCATTGGTTCAATTATAGGCCCATTCTCTGCGGCTATGATCATGGAAAGGTTTGAAGACAGCGCACTGTTCGGTTTTTTGATATTTGTCGATCTTGGCTTAATCGTGTTTACCGTCTACCGAATGTCGGTCAGACAAGCACTTCCTGTTGAAGAGCAAGAAAGCTTTGTCATGCATACCCCAGCTTCAATCCATGAAGACCTCGATCCACGTACCGAGTATCAAGATTATTCATTGTATGTGGATGAAGCTTGGGAACAAGTTGAGTCATTGGCAAAAGAGCACCCGAGTAAAGCAATCGCATTGATTCGTGGACTCTCAAACCAAAACCCTGAATGGGCTGCCTCTTTAGCAGAAAAAGCCGCACAGCTTGATAACATAGATACGGTGGTGCTGTTTCGCTCTCTTACCCTGACCAACCCAGACCTCTCGGTTGAAATCGCTAAAAAACTCGCGGAATCAGAGCCTGATCAGGTCGATGAGATCGTTGAATGGCTGATTGAGAAAGAACCAGAGAATACCATGCAGATCTTGGTGGCCATCAGTGATGCCATGGAAGAGCAACCAAACAACTTGGTTGAAACACTCGCAGAACAATCTCCGGAGAAGTTGGCCGAATTCAGTCAGGAACTAGTCGCCAATATGGTTGAAACCAACCAAAACCTACGGCTTGCAGACCGAGAGGAAAGTGATATTAATGAATCGGTCGAAGAGTTTATTAGTACGATTGCGGAATCTGCTCCCGAGCAAGTAGAAGAGATTACTCAGCTAGTTGAGCAATCTATTCAAGAACACGAAGAGCAGATCAACCCTGACACGCCATAGTTGTCGGGTTTACTTTATCAATCGAACCACTAGCGAACCCGGTGCACGAACCGATTCCACATTATGGCTGATCACAGTTCCGCTTGAAGGTGAGTAGTAAGTTTGTAATTCATCACCAAAGCTATTGTATTGCGTAGCGAGTTTTTGGTCTTGTTCGACACTTTCCAATAACTCAACATGACAAATCACAAAGCCACCTTGCTCTGCCCTCACACTGGTGATGGTATTTCCCTCAATGCATTGCTCTTGCGCCGTCTGTACTTCTCCTTCCAGCATCTCGTAAGAGCGCAGTACGTTCAACACGCCCAGCGTTGCTCTATCAACCATCTCTAGATCTGTGTAACGGCCAACCCCCACCTCGATCGTAATAGATGGAATGTCCGCTCGGTTATAGACAGTTTCAAGAATTCCAGGGTCACCGGGGTCATTAAGTATCACATCAGGGTTGATCAGCCTCGCCATCCGAATCGCATCATCAATTCGGTAATCAGCAAACGCATAAAGTGGATAAGCACTACCACTAGTTTGGGAATGAAGATCAATCGCTAAATCGGCATTTGGCTTGAGCAAATTTTCCCACAGGTTATAGGCATAGCGACTGGCATCATCGCCATTTGGGTTACCAGGGAATATACGATTAAGATTCGCCGATGAACTGTCTGGTGCCGCAGAGTGAAAATCGCGACTGTGGCGAGCAATGCCCGATAAGTTAACCGCCGGAACGATAGTAACGCAGCCAGAAATCGCTTTGCCCTCTAGCTCTCGGGCAAGCTTTTGCGCCGTTAAAATACCATTTTGCTCATCGCCATGTACACCCGCCGTAATCACAATGCGTTTTCCGGGCTTAGCCCCTTTAAACACTCTAACGGGCAAAGTTTGCGGATGACCAATCGCGTCTGTTGCCACCGCAAACCAGAATTTATGCTCTCCCGCCTCAAGCGCGTTGACGTCTAGCGCTTGAATAGTTGGGTACATAGGCACAATACATTCATTGAGTGGCTTGGTCATTTTATTCTCCACCTCCATACGGCCTCTAACAAGTTACACTTCATCAACCAGTTTTTGTAGTAAACGGACAATTTCATCACGTTCATGAGGTTCAAGAGCACTGAGAATGCTTTTGTTTATGCCAATAGGAATAGGAATTAACTCTTCTCTTAACGCTCGACCTTTCTCAGTTAAATAAATCCGAAAAGAGCGGCGGCTTTGCGGATCTGCTTGTCGCTCTACCAGACCGAGATTTTCTAACTTGTCGAGAGTTCGAGTCGTGGTCGAGTTCTCTACTTTAGACTTTTTAGCAATTTCTCTTTGCGTAACTCCCTCCTCTTCCCACAAGCACATTAAGGTCGGCCACAAGGCTATACTCAAACCACGTTTTTTTAGTTCAGCATCAAATGTCTTTGAAGCAAAGTTAGCAACTACGTTAATCAACCAGCCAAAACTCCGTTGTCTATCAAATTCTTCACTCATTTGCGATCTGCTCTGTCCCAAGGCAATTAGAATAAAACTAATACCATGGTAACTGAACTAGAAAGAACTAGCACTAATAATGCGCGCCATTGCGAGACTAGCAACACACTGCTCTCTTGATTTAGAAAGCGTTGCTGACCAGTTACCATTGCCCAAGTCAGTGGTTTGGAGCGCAACTTGTAGAACACAATTGCACCAACATGCAAAGCCACTAATGCAGGTAGGAGATTTGCCAACAGTAAGTGCGCACTTTCCAATAAAGAGAATACTGAATCCGTTAACCAAACTTCAGCATATGGCAAATTATCAAGCAACCCCGCCAAAGCCATTCCTGAAATACATTGAACAAGTAAAGCACAGAGCAAGGTTAGCACCATCCATCCTCCCGCTGGGTTATGACCTGGTCGCGATGACTCCCTACCCAATAGGTAGTTGAATACACTCTTTGGTGAACGCAGAAACTGCCTAAAACGGCTCGTTTCACTGCCAACAAATCCCCAAACTATCCGCCATATGATCAAGGTCGTAATAGCTAAACCCAACTGGACATGCGGACCATTACCGGAAAAACCACTCGCCAATAGCGCCATAAATAGTCCTGCTTGAGCCCAATGATATAAACGTGTTGATAGATCCCATACTTTCATTTGATGCCTCTTCAATTGTTTGGTTATTTATTTCATTTGCATTAATTTACATAGCAATAGTTGCAATTGCAACTATTGCCGTGTAAATTAAACCCCAACAACACGCCATGATCGAAAATGATCAAACGATAAGAAGAGACGACCAATATGAACAAAGTCATTGTCAGCCTACTGTGCTCAGCCCCACTACTGGTTAACGCGCAAGACTACTCGCAGCAAATTGAACAAAGGCAGCATGTTTTTGAGCAAGTAGAAGCACTCGTTAAGAGTGCAAGCCGCACCCTAGATGGTTCAAATACGGAGTGGGGTAAGCTTGGTTCTACCAGTTCACAGTTGAAAAACCATAGCCAAAGCCTATTAGCTCTGTTTCCAACTGGCAGCCAACAAGGCAGTAAAGCGAAAGAGAGTGTATGGAGCAAACCCGAGAAATTTAATCAACTGTTGCTGCAAATGGATAAAGGCTTTGAACAGCTTTATCAGGCCAGTCAGCAACAAAGCCTATCCCTTGCTGAGTCTAGCTTAGACTCCGCGCAAAAAACCTGTAAAAGCTGCCACCGAAGCTACCGCTCCCGCTGGTAATCAACCACAAACGATAACTTATCCAAATTACATAGAGGAACATGACATGAAAGCATTAACTACCGCAGCACTCATCACATCACTTTTCGCTTCAACTTTTACAATCGCGGCAGACTTCGGTGTCTCACTCGAATGGAACACCGACAATGCAGAAGAAGTTCTTAACACCATGCCAGAGCAAAAAGCAGCCTTTGGCAAACTCGTGGAACAAGGCGAAATCAAAGATATGTTCGTGTCTCGTAGCCAGATTGATAACCGCTCCGTACAGATGCTGCGCTTTGTTATCGAAGCAGACAACCCTGCACAAGTAGAACAAAAACTTAAGGATTTACCACTCTACAAAAAGGAGCTGGTCAAAATAGCAAACATTCAGCCTATGGGTTCAAAATGGTTAGACAATACACCTGTTTACAACAACTATGGAGTAACAATCACATGGAAAAAAGGGATAGAAGCACTAGAGATGGATCGTGTACTAGGCATCGACTTGCAACGTGTGATCAGTCTAAATCAGGCGGGGCTCGTCACGTCATCTTACCTAGATACGCAAGAGCTTAACGACGGAATCGTACGCCCGATTTACTCAGTCGCCTTTCTTGCCAAAGATGCGAAGCATGCACAAGAACTAAGTAAACAGTTTGAAGCAGTTATGCTTGGCTACGCGACAATTCAGGTTCAGCACTTGGGCCACAAGCTTGATTTAAAACGCTAAATCAGTGATTTAAATCCAGCGATTCCATATATGAAAATTAAATTTATTAATTTTATCAACGAATTAGGAACTATCATGTATGTGGGAGGGATTCTTTCTCACATCGTGATTGGTGCAACACTAGGTCATGAAAGCCCGATAACGGCTTATCATGTGGGAATATATAAGGAGTTAAGTGCATATATTCTAATACTACCTGGGCTAGGGCTGAAGGTGCTTGCAGACCTGTACCTTTACCGCCAATTCGATTACAAGCCAAATTGGTTAAGAATAAAACTATTACTTTTAAGCTTTCTCGCAGTCAACGCGTTTGTATTCTTAGTCCCAATGATGCCGGAAATGGTCGAACTAGCTAAAGCTTCACTCAACAAAGGTACTCTCGATCCAGAGTATTTTGAAAAAGCTAAAATCGAGCAGCTTATAGGTATATCGAACGCTATACCATTATTCTTAGAGTTAGTGCTTGGTTCCTTCAAACCTAAGTTGTTTGGTGAACGCCCCAAGCCAACGTTCACTGATTGACGTAGAAAGTCGGGTCTTTATTGACCCGATTTTTAACTCTCTTTAGTTGAGGTAACAATGACGCTAAATAGAATCAGCGCTCCACCCATTACTTGGATCATGCTCAACGACTCTTGTAGCCACACCATGGCAAACATTGCGCCAAATAAAGGTTCACTGCCCATAAGCAAAGAGACTCTTGTTGGAGAAGTTCTACGTACCGCGTAGTTTTGGACATAGAAAGCAAACAGCGTGCAAAACAGAACCAGATAGGCAAGGATAATCCAAAACTCAGCGCTGGTTGGAATAACAAACTCTGAAACAGGGAGATAAGTCGTGGCGGCGATAATTGCTACACTTGCTACCACTAAAGATTGAAGTGACGTTAGCGTGGTGGTGGTGATCTCTTTTCCTTCTGTAAAGCGCTTGGTCATTGTTACCATTAATGCTCTGAGCAATGCTGCCCCTAGGATAAAATAGTCACCTGTATTGAGTGACAATTCGATACCTTGATCGCTTGTCAGAAGTAATACCCCGACTACGCTACAAAAAGTTAAGCCCCACAAAGTATTACTGACCCGTTTCTTGTTAATGATCAACTCGGCAAAGGCCGTCAGGATCACAGATAGACTGATCAAAAACGCCGCATTTGATGCTGAGGTTTGAGAAACCCCGAACACTTCGCAGAAAAAAATCGCCGATAGGATAAAACCGGTCGGTATGGCAATCTTCCAGTCTTTATTGAGCCCGCGGCGAAAGTCTCGAATCACTACAGGTAGCATACATAGAAAAGTGATCGAGAAACGAATCGAAATGAAAACTAAAACGCTAGTGTAAACAAGAGCACTCTTGGTCAGTCCATAACTTGTGCCCCAAAAAACTGCGACGAGTAGCAACAATGATTCGGTTAACGGAAACTTAAAACTCCCTTTTTTTAATTGACCCGTAGCCGTTGTCATCTTATTCCTCCATTTTTGTAAAAGCGATAACGAGTACATCCCTGTACGCGCATTTATCTAAACTGTTTGGTGTGATGGCGGTAACCTCATGCATGGTTTTTTCATCATTGGCTAACACCACATCAAATGTTTTATCCAGCGTCAGGGATTCCAAAGTATTCCCCTTGTCGTCTGTGATCGTAGTTTCACCGCCAGACACATTGATCTTATTGATCATCAGTGACGCTATATAGGTCACGCCGTCACGATGCAAACCTTCTGGAGTTGGCTCGCCTTGTTCAGCTTCATCAGCGATGATCCGATAAGGATGTAAGCGAATGTTCCAATCCGTTGCCTGTTCTTCTGCCAAGTCATACACATCGCTTAGCAACAGCAAAAGTCTCTCTAGAATTGGTGATGTGACAAAACGATCCGTTAAAGGCTCAAAGTGACGCTCAATGTCTCCATTCAATGAATTGATATAAGAAGGCTGAACATAAGACTCATGGGGCAGCATTGAAATCTGCTTACCACCTTTTGCTTTTAAGAACTGACCATAACGTCGATAGCGATACGCCCCACCATCTGCCATATAGCGATCACGCTCTAGGTGGTTCCAGCAGTTTCTAAATCGAATCACCTCATCTACATTGGTTGTCAGCAGATTAGTCATCTGCTTACCACTGACAAAAACATAACTATTTTGACTGAGTATCTGAGCAATAACCGAAGCATGACGTTCGATAGGTTTCTTCACTATTTCCATTTAAGCCACCTCGCAACTACGCCGTTTGTTGCTGTTTTTTTAATGATGCAGGGGTGAGTGCGCGCAAACTTCTTTTATGAGCGGTTTGCACTTCCCATGCATCTCTATCACGAAGATACTTAGGTTCATCTGCAATTATGCTAGTCGCTAAAATATTGCCTCGTGATAGTGAGAATAAAACACTGCCAGAGACATGCTCGGCAGTGTGAGCGATGAACGCATAGCTCGAACTCTGCAACATGCTTCCCCAACGGCCTTCAACCGCTTCTTGGGTCCACATTTCATTGTGCATCGCTTTTGCTTTGAGAACATCGGTAGGTAAAGTTGCTGTTTCCAACAACTTATATGCTTTCATAAGGATGTGAGCAGCGGGTGCTTCGCGCACCTCTAAGACTTTCTCATCCTCATCTAGGTGGTCGAAACCTACATATCGACCGATTTCATACGCGCCAACGTGGTTGTTAATGAAAGCAATTAACTCTTTAAGGTTCATCGGTAAATCGTTGATTGTTACCGGATATCCCTTACGAAATCCTATTCTTACTTGATGGCTGTCAAGCTGCTTCGCTGGATTCCATTTTGACCAGCTAAACAGAGATTCTGAAACAGTAAATGATTCTGGGTCATCCAAAACGCCAGACTCAAATTCACGGCACCAAAGATTGGCATCACCGCTGACATTGCGAGATTTAAATCCAACTAAACCGGAATGGAATAGCGCTGCGGTTTTCTCTTCTCGGGTCAGTGCTGAGTATTCATAGGGTGAGCCGTAATATCCCTGATAGCCACTCGCCTCAATTGCGCCATTGAGGCGTCTGAGGCTATTTTGAGATTGATTAGCGGTGTGGATGATAGCTTCACATTTGAGCTTTTGTGCCACTTGCACCGCCTTTTTGACGATGATTGGACGTGACAATGAAGAACTGACAGGGTAATCGCCAAGATAGAGGGCCTGTGCTTGTATTGCAGAAACCAAACTGTGCTCAACAAACTCTTGCTTGGCATCTAAGATCAATAGATCCACACTATAATGATCGGCAATCAGCTGTAAATTTGACTCATCAATACCTTCCCCGAGATCAACCACCAATGCGGTCACCTTCACTTTTTGTTCTTTAAGTATCTCGAGGAGGTATGTGCTATCTAAACCACCGCTAAACAGAGTTAAAACATGTTTAACCGTACTAGAGATGGTACGAATATCTTCAATACTTCTTAACTTCTTCACGATGTCCTTTCCGCTTTCCTTGCTGTCAATTGACTTAATTAGTATCCATAAGTAACTTTAACGAAACAATACTGCAAATATGCAAAGGATTTTTGCGCCATGGACACAAATCGGCTTATTCCACTGTTATCTGAGATGGCAATCTTCGTCAACGTCGTCGACTCTGGTAGTTTTTCAAACACGGCAAAAAAACTCGGGGTTTCACCTTCATCGGTCAGCCGTTCGATAACCCGTTTAGAAAATGCATTAGAGGAAAAACTACTCGAAAGAACAACACGACAGATGCGGTTAAGCTCAACAGGACAAGAGGTCTATAGCCTGTGTAGCGATATGATTAACTCAGCTAAAATGGCAGTCTCAGCCGCTCAGGCCGATAAAACCGAGGTGTCTGGTGTACTACGCGTCGCGGCGCCCAAAGCCCTCTCTAGGCAAGTTCTCATGCCGATGATTCTCGACTTTATTGATGCCTTCCCTAACGTCGCGCTACAGCTTAAAGTCGCCGACCACTATATCGACCCCATTGGCGATGAAGTCGATGTAATCATTCATATCACTGACAAGCCAACTGAAGGGTTAATAGCAAAGACGCTAACTCAATGCCGCTTAGTGATGTGCGCTAACCCTGACTATCTTGAGCAACACGGTTTCCCCATCCACCCGGAAGATATTTCATCCCACAACTGCCTTTGCCTTGGAGAAAATCCTCGCGATCGAGTGTGGGACTTTACCAATAATCATAAGAAAGTGTCGATTAACGTCAATGGCTCATTTGCCGTAAATCATAGCGAAATTCGTCGTGAGGCTGTGTTGTGCGGAGTAGGTATTTCCGTATTTCCAGAATTTGCAATTCAAGATTATGTTGAATCGGGAGAGGTGATTGAGATTCTTCAAGATTGGCATGTAGGAGGCAATTACCAAGGTAAGGTCATTGCTCAATATGCTCAGTCAAAGTTTATCCCTGGGCAGATAAAAACCTTTGTCGATTATATTCAAGACAGGTTCAGTCAGTTATGAAAAAGCGGAGGTTTCCCCTCCGCTTGTTCTATTTGATCAGTGTTTGCTATTTCATCTGCGCTTCTAAATGACTAACCAAATGTTCTGCGAGTTGATGACTAGCAATATTGCGACTTATCGTTTCAATAGCAAGCTTGCCAGCTTTGACTACATCAAGCCAATCTTGAATCATGCAATCAAACCCTTTGCTAGCAAGCATTGGCGTCCAATCTTTCAGCACGAGTTTTGATTCTTGGCTTTGTTGCCAAGCTCGCCCCTCAACAAAAGAGTCAAACTCCAACGCTTTGTTTGCATAGGTCGCTGACACTCTCTCTTTGGTCACACCAAATTGTCTATTCATCGATGCATGCAGCAGCGTTGAATCCGTTTGCCATTGTACATCGACCCGAGCAAGCTGACGCTGCTCAAACTGCGCAGTCACATAGACATCGTCCAGAGTTGCTTGTGCGTTTAGGTTTACGCTATCTAGAGGATGAATGAAGTCATCAAACACAAAGGTGCGAATATCACCCGGTTGATTGAATCTGTGTTTCTCCCACCTTAGGGAAGTAAGGTCGCCAACCGCCCCTTGATCAAGTTCCTTGATATGCTCGTTATACAAGAGAATATGACGGCGATTAAAACCGACATACAGTGGCTGGTTGTGCTTTTCAGCCAGTTCATACAGAAACTCAACATCCTGTGCACTGTCAGCTAGCGGTTTATCGACAAAAGTGGGAATCCCTTGCTTGAGAAAATAAGCGGCAATCTCACGATGAGCGGAGGTAGCAGCATGAATCATCACCGCATCAGGAGCAAAAGCTAAAAGCTGTTGGTAGTCTTGGCACTGCTTTTCAACCCGATACTGTTGACCGAGGCTAGCTAAAGTTTCAGGATTGCGCGTACAAAAGATTGGCTCAACATCAGCGCGTTGACAAATCACTGGCAAATACGCTTTTTGCGCAATATCACCCAATCCAATAATGGCTACTTTCATCTTTTACACTAGCTCCATTTTAAAATTCGAACTTCATTACCCTCTTCAGGTAATCTCGAAATATTGAGAGACAATAACAATGAAACCAACGCCATTCCGGCACCGATGTAGAATACATGCGTCAAATCCATTTCAAAGGCCTGTAGGCAACACCTAAAAAAGGGAGCCTCGGCCCCCTTCAACTATGTACCAATTAACGTCCACTCTAACGCCACAAATCAACCCTGATCATCGGCAAGAACAGAAAACACCCTAAATCACATAGACAGCACCTGCTTCAGGCCAAGAGCTATCACTCCAATCAAGAAGAGGATCCGATGGATGCATAGGAGCACCTATCGCAAGCTTGTGAGAGCCAGGTTTAAACTCAAGCGACTCACCGAAAGCTTCATCCACACCTGGCACGCTATCACCAGTAATGACTCCTTCATAAGCACGGTCTCTATCTCCATAATTCGTCAGGTGATATATATATACAGCGCCATCACCGTCACCTCCAAGCTCTAAAGTATCAGCATTTGTATGAAGACCAAAGCCACGCCAAGGAGCGTTTTCTGCTGTAACTGCAAGATAACCATCATCACTTAGAGCAATTCGCGAACCAAATCTTTGACCTTTGGAAGATTTAACAGGATCGATTGTATCAACCGCATTCTGGTACCAATAACCTCTTTGACTGTCATACCTATAAATTAGGACTTCATCAATACCTGGAGATCCCACAGCAAGTAAGTTGCCTGAACTATTCAATTTTACAATTTCACCAAATCCGCTTCCTTCGACCGCACTGACTCTTGGTAGAGTTAGCGTCGTTTCTAATCGCCACAAATCATCTGCATTTTTGGGGTTAGATGCTCTCCGATAAATATAGACAGCTCCACTATGCTTTATCTCACTAGAAGACTGTTTTCGAACTGAATCCATTGGAGCACCAACAACTAGCACTTCATCATTGGCGACTGATACACTGGCACCAAATCTGGCATCAGGAGACAAATCGCTAGGTTTTTGAATCCCCCCCTTCAGAGTTGAGCCACCAACTTTCATGTACTCAACTTTTCCACTACCATCATGTTGTGGAGAGCCATAAATGACCATTTCTCCATTATGTTCAGATATTGCAATTGCGGAGGCAAAGCCATTATTGTTTGCAAGGGTTCTATCAGGCATCAGATGGCCCTTAGGGGAAATTAAACCTACATGAAGTTCGGTAGTATCACCTGATGAAAATCGTCTAGTGCCTGCATAAATAATACCCCCTGATTGGTCAGTAATATCAGCGAGTATAGAGTCTGTACCATAACCAAGATTCGCGCCAACATTAAACTGATGAGTATATACATACTGACCGCTATCTTGTTGTTTATAAATATCTGCTAAATCGTCACCTGAATTGACCAGGAGATGTCCATCTAGCCACGTTAATGCTCGCCCAAAATGAGGGACATTCGTTTCGTTTCCATGAACAACATGTGTTTTTAGCTTAGTGACATACTGGTCTAAGTTTTGTAATTCAAATCTAGGTGTTTGTATAGGACATACTCCATTATCTTTACATCCGAGCAGTTCATACTGTGCTGTCATGCCGTCGATATCAACTAAGTCTAACTCAATATTTACTGAGGTACCTTTGATATTAGTAGCCACCACTTCACTGTTTAGATATTGATTGGTCACTCTGTAACGAAGTAATTTGTAATAACTAGCTCCATTTAATTTGTTCCATTCGAGTACAACGTCACCACTCTTGGGGCTAGCTTGAGTCACAGCAAGAGACTGAGAGCTCAAATCAGCTTGAGGAAGTGAGTTACTACCACTATCGCTACCACTACCACTACCACTACCACTACCACTACCGCAAGCAGATAGTCCAAGAGCAAGACAAACTGGCAATAATTTTTTTACCGTCATAATAAACCTTTTCGGCTGAATGATATGAGAACAGCAATATTTCGTTTAACTAGACTTCCTCTAAAGAGCTGTTTGAAAAGTTAAATAGAGGAAAAATAGGTGTTAAAACCAATACAGTTATTTGAATCTTATTTTTGCCGTGGATGTTACTCGCATGAAAAAAAGTCTCCAGACTCAATATCGAAACATTACATTGCAAAAACTCAACATCATTAACTTTATTTACAACATAAACAAACATAAAAATCTGATTTAGAGTGAAAATAAAAATAACTAACCACCAAGTAACAAAAGTCCGGATAGATGAAGTAATTGCCTCATCGAAAAAATAAAACTAGCTCCATTTTAAAATTCGAACTTCATTACCCTCTTCAGGTAATCTCGGGATATTGAGAGACAATAACAAAGAAACCAACGCCATTCCTGCACCAATGTAGAAGACCGCCGCTGGCGATACTAGCCAGATAAAGCCGAACGTCACCGGAATAAATACTGCTGCGATATGGTTGATAGTGAAAGAGACACCGGCGGTAGAGGCCATATCAGCAGGGTCCGCGATTTTTTGGAAATAGGTTTTGATCGCGAGCGCTAGAGCAAAAAACAGGTGGTCGATAACATAGAGTGCCGCAGCCCATTCTGCTGTCTCAACTAAAGCGTAACCAACAAACACACCAACCAAACCACAGTATTCAAACAACAACGCTTTGCGTTCACCCACCTGACCGATGAATCGGCCAATACGTTTAGCGAATAAAAAATTGAATACGTAATTGATAATAAACAATAAAGTGACGTCAGCGGCAGAGTAGCCAAAGCGTTCTACCATCAAGAAACCTGCAAATACGGTAAAAATCTGACGGCGCGCTCCGCTCATAAAAGTGAGTGCGTAATAGAGCCAGTAACGTTTTCTCAAGACCAGTTTCTTATTTTGCTGCACCTTAGTTTCAAATTGAGGAAAAGCAAACGCCATCCACACCACCAACAAAAAACCGACGCCACCAAAGGTGAGATATACCCATTGGAAGTCCATTTTAAATACTTCTAAACAAGTCCATAAGGCGCCATAAGTCACCAACGAAGCCAAAGCGCCAACAGAGATAAATTTACCAAGCATTTCCGGCGCTTCATCTTTAGAAAGCCATTGCAAAGAAAGGGATTGCTTCAATGTTTCAAAGTAATGGAAACCCGTCGACATCAATATAGTCGTCAACAACAATCCATATAGAGAAGGAAAAAAGCCAGTAATTGCAGTGCCCAGAGTTAATGCCGCAAGCGAAAGCAACATAAAGCGTTGCTCGCGAATAAACAGCAAAACGAACACCGCAGTAAATGCGAGAAAGCCCGGTATTTCGCGTACACTTTGCAACAAACCTATATCTGAACCATCAAAGTTTGCTCGCTCAATAACGAAGTTGTTAAGCAGTGCCATCCAACTTGAAAAAGCAATGGGGACGACGATTGAAATAAGCATGAGGAAGTTTTGCGGAGTTTTCCAACTCGCAGAATGATTCATGAGTGATTCCTTATGTGAACAAGCTGTTACATTAGATCGCCTAAGCTTGAGAAACAAACAAATTTACAATTTATACCATTGTGGACCTTATAAAGGCTGTAGCTACTGCTCACCAACAACAACCGAAGAAAATATTTTCTAAAACAATACTTTAACAATCTGCATAATCTCGTTATGGTGGCGTTATGTTTAACCAGTCGAAAAGGCAAATAAGATGGAAATAATAATACGTCCGACTCAAGTCAGCGATGCCGCCGCATTGTGCGAAGTTTACTCACAACCGAAAGCGCAACGTGAGACACTCCAGCTCCCAAAACCTTCGTTGAGCATGTGGACAACCCGACTGGAAAACATGCCTGCTGGTATTTATAGCTTTGTAGCAGAAGTTGACGGTAAAGTGGTTGGCAATATTGGCTTTGAGCATTCGCAACGTCCGCGCACTGCACATTGCGCAAGCTTTGGTATCGGCGTACATGATGATTACCACGGGCTAGGTATTGGCAGTAAGTTGATCGAGACTGTGCTTGATTTAGCCGATAATTGGCTACAGGTAAAGAGGGTTCAAATAGAAGTGAACACCGACAATGACAAAGCCATTGCTTGTTATAAGAAGTTTGGTTTTGAGATAGAAGGTGAGTCCAAGTTCGGATCTTACCGAGATGGCGAGTATATTAATACGTATTACATGGCACGTATCAAATCGTAACTTTTGCAAGGCTTACCTAAGGGTAAGCCTTTAACATTTCTAAAGCGCGATCTTTCAAGCTCTCGGTGTAATTATTGATCTTCCAATGCTCTGGACTCCAGCCTTTCACAAATCGCTGAAAATCTGCCCATGCAATCGCAAACAATGGTCGCCAAACAGCTTCAACATCTTCGGCTGATAAATGAGGCTGATGTTTCTCCAACGCAAACTGAAGAGCAGCGAAATACTCATCCAGGATCCAAGCCTCCATTTCAGCACATTGCTGTGGCTCTACCGCACTGCTCATAAACAGCGCAACATCTTTCATCGCACACCCTTTACCTACGTACTGAAAATCGACCGCAGCTGCGTTTTTGCCATCAGGAGTGAAGCAGAAGTTAGCCAATTTAGCATCACCATGCACGAGCGTTGCGAAAGGGGCACCCTGGAGCACACTATCTATCTGTTCAGCTTTCGCCTTCAGCCCATCATCACTCATTGCTTCTAACTCATCAGCTCGGGTAGCCAAATGCCAATAGGTGCCAACTTCCCATAGTCCCTCGCCTTGATGACCGATATGTTGAGCGTGAAAGTCGGCCAGCCAACTAAGACAGGCACTTAAGTGATGCTGACTTGGCGTTGCGACTACTTCAGTAAAACCCACTTGTTTGAGGTCTTCCATCACCAACAACAGCTCTTGTTCTTGTTGCTCTACCACTATCGTTTCTGGGACTTTGGCATGACATCGCTTCGCCGCAAACTGATACCAATTCAGTTCAATCTGATATGATCGAAGTTTACGTTGGTGCGAGACGTCAGTATTCCAGCCTTTAGGGTGATACTTGGGTTTTGGCAACAGAACATGTTTAACGATAATGCTGGTGTTATCGACATAAAGGCGAACGAGCTCGCCATAACCACCCCATAAGGTTTGCAACACATCTAATGAATGCAGCGTGGAGTAGCCAAGCTCTGCAATGAGCGGTTGATAATTATACTTCATTAAATTTGCGCTTTAAGATGTGACCACTGTGAATTGCGGCTAAAGTAATGAACAACATAGCTACAAACCGGATCCACTTTTACTCCGAGTTTTTCAATCTCAGGCAATACCGCTTCCATCATGATTTTACCGTAACCTTTACCTTGAAGTTCTTCCGGCACCTTAGTTGAGGTAATCGCATACGTATCACCTTTATTTTCAAACTTCACGATCGCGTAGTGTTCTCTCTCAAGATGAACTCGAAATTGTGAGTTTACTTCATCTAAAATTACCTTATGAGACATGTTGACTCCTAAAAATGATACTTAGCTCAACTTTATTGAGTGATTTGATGTTTGAACATACCGCCAAGCAAACATAGAATTGAAAGTATCCAAATGTCTTTAATTGTCATGAGGATGCCACATATTCACCTGCCTCAAAACAATAACATGGTGGGAACAACGGAGGCTAGATGAGTACCCAAGCAGCGGTAAGTAAAGAGCAACCAGCTCGCTCTAATAATGAGAAAAACGTTTCAACCTTAAACAGTACCGATGCACTGGCCATGATTGAACATGGTAGTGAGCTAACGATTGGCATTACCACACCGGTTGGTACAACCTTTCGCTGTAAAACATCTTTCATTGGCACTCATTCAGCTAATGTCATTTTAGCGGAACTTCCAAAACTTTCTGAGGATGATTTGAACTTTTTCTTTCAGGAAGGGTTTTGGGCGACAATTCGTGCAATATCGCCGCGAGGAGAGGGGGCAATTGTCCATTTTAGAGGGCAACTGCAACACGTCCTTAAAGCGCCAATACCTATTTTCACCCTCTCGGTTCCCCAAACGATGCAAGTTACTCAGCTTCGTAAAGAGCCTCGTTTTGATGTAAACCTAGCCGCTCGAGTGGTTGCAGAAACACACAGACTTGACTGTGAAATTCGTGACTTATCGAAAAGTGGCTGTCGGTTTATCACGGCACCTTTAAGTCGCCCTTTCCAAGTCGGTGATGAAATTGCTTTGAATGTTCAACTTAGCTCGCTAAAAGGCGTGGAGTTCGCTCCTCTGTATGGAAAAGTGTGCAACCTGCAACGCTCGCTGCATTACGCTCGTTACGGTGTCGCTTTTTCTGATGACGGGAAAGAAAATGCCAAAGTGTTACTCGGTCATTTAAAATTTGATGGCACTAAGTTAACGCTAAGATAATAGAGCGGATACAAAAACGCCCTGCTAGTTTGCAGGGCGTTTTTGCATCCGCTAGAGAGTTATCCGATAAATGAAATGTAACCTTGGAGGATGATTAGGTTCACAATGTCGATAAAGAATGCACCGACAATGGGTACCACCATAAATGCTTGTGGTGAAGGACCAAACTTGTTGACTAACGACCCCATGTTCATTACCGCCGTTGGTGTCGCACCTAGACCAAAACCACAGTGACCACCAGAAATAACAGCTGCATCATAGTTTGAACCCATCACTTTGAAAGTCACAAAATACGAGAAGACACCTAAGACAACAGACTGTACAGCGAGAATAATCAAGAACGGAATGGCTAAGTCAAAAATATTCCAAAGTTTCAGGCTCATCAATGCCATGGCTAAGAACAAAGACAGTGAAACAGTACCCAAAATGTCAACCGTTTCGGCATCCACCTTGTGAGTTTTGGTTACTTCCAATAAGTTGGTAATGAATACGCCAATAAACAAGGCATAAACGAAATCAGGGATCATCAACCAGCTAATTTCAAAACTACTGACCCACTGCTCTAGATACTTTGCACCTGTGACACAGATAAGAAGGATAAACAAAATCTCGATAACTTTTTTCGCTGTTACTTTGTCTTCTTCGTATTCGTTGTAAGTGACAAGCTCTGGGAAGCGTTCGTGAGTGTGTATGCCTGTACCATATTCAGACTCAAAACCATTCTTATTGATCAGCTTTTGCGCGACTGGGCTACCAATAATGCCACCAATGATCAAACCGAATGTCGCCGATGCCATCGCGATTTCAAGTGTATTCGCCAAACCATAGGTATCAGCAAATGTCTGCGACCATGCTGCGCCTGTTCCGTGTCCACCTGACAGCGTAATAGAGCCAGCAATCAACCCCATTAGTGGGTCAAGCCCTAAGGCAGTTGCCATAGAGACACCAACGCCATTTTGAATAATGATATAAAATGATGCAACGGCTAAGAAGATAAACACTTTAGCACCACCTTTCATTAACTGGGTGTAGTTGGCTGCAAGCCCAACAGTACTAAAGAACATCAACATAAACACTTCTTGCAATGGTAAAGAGAACTCAAGGTCCATACCATTAAAGTGCATTAACGTGATGATAACAGCTACGATAAGACCACCGACAATCGGCTCAGGGATATTGAACTTCTTTAAGACAGGAAGTTTAGAGTTGACGAAGTGCCCTAAGAATAAAACGCTGATAGCGATTAAGAAAGATTCTAGCGGTCCAACTGAAATTATCTGATTCATATAACCTCTTTTTGTGATTCACTCATCTTCCCTAACGAGTCCAGAGTCCTTATTGACTCTGTGGAGCAATGCTCATTGATTCAATTTTTCTATTGAAATTTGTCCTTATACAAACAGCCTCAAGATGCTCGTTTCAACAGTTAACCCGACAACTTATAGTCTGGGTTGCGAAAAGAAAGCGGGCATTATTAATAAACTTGCGCCCATTTGTCGAGTATCTTGGTAAAAATTCCCACCTTGGCAACATGTAAACGTGCGCCAGACTTTAGCTTTACACATTAAAACGAGATAAACATTGACAAGGTTTTAGGCAAAAAAATAGCCAACCGCAAGAGTGCGATTGGCTTATATATAGTGTGAACAAATTACATTCACTAACAACGTCAGTTGGCTAGGTGACCCTCGGCTTAAGAAGGGTCACTTGTACATATGCAGTTAGCGTGCCAACTTTAAAACCACGTTATTTCTGTCTTACACCGCACTTTTGGGGCCATTTTACTTCCCAAAATGCAATATGAAAATTGCAAAATGCAAATATTTGCAAAACCATATTAAACCAAGCTCCTATAAACAGTTTTATCAGCGTTGATTTTTCATACTTTTTTTACGCAAGAATCGATATACTCTCTGCACCTAAATTTAGCAACCATGAAGAATGAACTACTTTACTACTTTTCTTAAAGGCATGGCGATGGGTGCAGCGGACGTTGTACCCGGTGTTTCTGGCGGTACAATCGCATTTATTACCGGTATTTACGATACCTTACTTGAAAGCATCCGCCGCATTAACCCAAATATTATCGGCATCTGGAAACGCGAGGGCTTTAAAGCAGCGTTTCAACATTTCAACGGCCTATTTTTGATCGCCTTGTTTGGCGGTGTGCTAACCAGTATAGCGACACTGGCTAAACTGATTTCATGGCTGTTGGTTACTCACCCTATTCCATTGTGGTCGTTTTTCTTCGGCTTAATCTTGGTATCTGTCTTCCATATGCTCAAACAAATAGAGCACAAGAACCTAAGCAGATTTGTCTTCCTTCTACTTGGCGTGGCCTTCGCATATAGCATCACAGTGCTCAATCCGCTTCAGCTAGAGCCAACCAGTATTAACGTCTTGTTGGCCGGAGGTATAGCTATTTGTGCCATGATTCTTCCCGGTATCTCTGGCAGCTTCATTCTGCTGTTAATTGGTATGTACACCCCTGTTTTAGGTGCGGTAAAAACACTGGATATACCTATTCTCGCACTGTTTCTAACAGGCTGTGTTTTAGGCTTGTTGAGCTTCTCTCACGTCCTATCTTGGTTACTAAGACGTTTTAGAGATCTCACACTGGTTTTCCTGACTGGTTTAATGCTGGGGACATTACCTAAAATTTGGCCCTGGAAAGAGACCATTACTTGGCGCACAAACTCTAGTGGTGAACAAGTACCACTCATTCAGCACAATTTATCACCTACAGACTTCGAAGCGCTTACCTCTCAGCCTTCTCAGCTAGGTATTGCAATAGTTCTTATGCTCATTGCCATTGGCATCGTACTGGGCTTAGAGAAGTTTGCAGAGACGCGCGATATTTAGGCACCTAGTTTAACAACGGCTTCTTCGGAAGCCGGTTTTTGGGCCTAAAGATAGGGTGTAATGATAATTAATTGCAATAGCACAGATGGTTATTTATCCTTAACCGATGGATTTAATGGAATAAGCATCAGGATATGAGCAGTCATTCATTCTTTGAGCAACTATTTGAACACTCTGCACAGGTCACACCCTATTTAAATGGCGCAATAAAACCAATTTCAGAGACACCTCTATTACACTCTTTTATCCATATTGACCGTTCTAGCTCTGAAAATATTCGAGAACTTTATCAAAGCCTTAAGATAACCCATCCAGAAGCGGGGGCGGCTTATTGGCTAACACGAACTTGGGATCTTCTTTGTTGGCAGCCCATTTATGTGGCCTTTATTGCTATCTACTCTTGCCAAGGTTTACCTAAACTATCGTCTATTGGTCAGCAAGTTCAGCCTAATTTTATCAGTGGTTATCAGTTTGATTCTGAAGAGTATTTTCAGGGCACAGAACAGGAGCTTATTGTACATGCAGGAAAAGAACTCAATGCCCTGTTTGATTACTTCCGCCAAGAGATGAGTCTCTGGACACGTATCCGACCTGGGTTTACCAATCACTTGTTTGCAGATGGTGTATTAGGCTGTTTGGTTAAATTGAGCCAGTTTGCTCCTGATCTGCCGGGAGAGTATTTGATTGGCCAGGCTCGCCAATGGCTGGCTGCCTGCAACCTTCCCGAAAAACTCATGGCCTCTCTCAGCTATGATGAAGCATCGAAACAACTTGTATTTGTACGAACCAGTTGTTGCTTAGTTTATAAGTGCCAAGAGCGAGAGCTGTGTACTGACTGCCCTAGGCATCCTGATAACAAAGCCCTGTGAACATAAAAACCGCCTATGACGGCGGTTTTGGTATTTCTTCTACTAATGCTAACCCTATAAACTGATCAGCATACTGAAAGTATATTTTACACGTACTGCATTAGGTGCTTTTTCACTTCATCTGAAGCAAAAGATTGTGCGACGCTCGCTGTATAGATCTGCTTATAGTCTTCAGCGTTTAGTTCAAACTGCTCCATTACCTTTTGCACTTCATCCGTCATGGTCGTATTCGATACAGTGCGGTTATCTGTGTTGATTGTTACTGCTAGACCATCGTTATGGAAGTCTTTCAATGGGTGTTGTTTCAGCTCTGGAATCGCTTTTGTTTGAACGTTACTACTTGGGCAAGCTTCAAGACCAACTACATCGTCTTTGACTCGCTTGTATGCCTCTGCGTGATCTTTGATTGCCACACCGTGACCAATACGCTCTGCACCTAGCAGCTCAATGGCATCATAAACATTTTGACCACAGCCTTGCTCACCGGCATGAATGGTAATGCGGTAACCTTTATCACGCGCATATTGCGTGTACTCGACATATTCGTGAGCAAAGTTGTCTAGCTCAGCGCCTGCAAGGTCAAATGCGACAACACCTTTACCTAACAAAGGGGCGCCAGCATCAATAATGTCGTTTACAGAGCCTATCGGCAAAAGTTTTACCAACGAAAGAATGTAGTTACCTTTAATGTCATATTGCACTTCAGCACGTTTCATTCCTTTTACCGCACTCTCAATGATTTCTGAGTAAGTCAGTCCTTGCTGAGTGTGTAACTGGGGTCCAAAACGCACTTCAAGATACTTCACGTTCTCTTTAGCAGCATCTTCAAAAAGCTCGAAAGAAATACGTTCAATGCTGTCTGCTGTTTGCATCACTTTAATCGGCAGAGCAAAACGGTCTAGATACTCTTGCAGGTTTGGACAAGTTTCAGGGGCGATCATCATCGTTTTGATGTCCTCTGCATTCTGGCTAGGCAGCTCAATGTTGTGTTCGGCTGCTAAATCAAGCACTGTTTGCGGGCGAAGGCTGCCATCTAGGTGGCAATGAAGATCAATTTTAGGGAGATCAAAATAGTTCATCTGTTTTTGTCCTAACTTTCCTGCTTATTGACTAAGAGTAGCTCACCCAATGACATTGCAACTATAGCAAGCACGGTGGCAATCACACTTAGCCATTTGTTTTTGATAACGATAAAACTCATGGTATATGATTAGCGATGATATATAACACGACAATTGTCCGGTAGCACGCCAAAATCTCCAAATCAATGTTAAATAAAGCAAATTCACTATGGATAAGAACAAGATTTTAAATGAAGGGTTAGATAAACTTCGCCAATTAGTGAAGCGCGAACAGTACAAAACCCTACAAGTACAAAAAGGCGATTACATCATTCGCCAGCATAGCGAAGTCAATGATGTCTACTGGACAGAAGCCGCACGATTTTCTGTTCTGCACACGGCTGAAAATGGTAAAACGCTTAGCCTAGGGGATTACTATCTAGAGGATAACTTCTTTGGCGAAATGGAATTTTTCTCTGATATGCCGAGTCCTTTTAGTGTCATTGCAACCGATGATGCCCATTTAACTATCATTCCCAAAGAGAAGTTCGCTGAGTTTTTGCTAGAAGACGCTCAGGTGGCATTCTGGATGAGTCATCGAATGTCCAACATCTATCTCAATACCATGAACATCGCCATGGAACGCTCTCTCTATCCGCTAAAGTTCAATATCATCAAAGATATGATCAGTCGACATACAGCAAACACTCCCTCTCGGGGGCACAGCTACATGTATCAAGAAGCACAAAGATTCGGCTGCACGGAAAGAGCCTATACACGCATTATTCACGAACTGATTAAAGAAGGGTTGGTAAAAAAAGGGGCAGACAACTCTGAGATAGTGCCCGTTGATATCGACAAGTTAAACGACTATCTAGATCAGTACTATCACTAGCACTTAGTTCTAAATGGGCACCTGAAAAGATGCCCATTTTGTTATCTGGTTATCTAGGCCGTTATAAGTTGTTTAAACGCGACGGCAAAAACACTTCACCTAACATACAGCGAACACTGCCACCACCAATGTTTTCAATAGTTTGAACGTTAAATGGTAATAGTTTGCCGTGGCTCGAGAGTTGAGCACGTTGAGCCGACGAAAACGCATCATAAGCCGACTGCGACATCGCAATCACTTTTTCGCCACTAACTGTTTCAAGTTGCAGAATGTTGCCACAGAACTGGTTCATCTGCTCGAGCGAAATCGAGATCACCTGTTTGTCTTTCGCCAAAGACTTAATCACAAAACGACGTTCAAATTCTGGGATCACTTCATCACAGATAACGCAGAAACTCTCGCCAATCGCCATCATCACATTAGTATGATAGATAGGCTTACCCGAAGGCAAAGCCGTTTGAAAAGAGACCACTCGCTTATAACCAATACGCTCTGCATAGTCTTCTAGAACCTCACGGTCACATCGTTGAGACAGCGCAGCATAAACCGTCTTATTGACATGATCTTTCACCATTACACCCGTGCTTTCAAGGTGCGCATCTTGCTCTAAGTATGAAAGTAAGCTGTCTTGGCTTTGCACTGGACGGCCGGCACTTTCTAGCGTTTCCACAAGTGAGTCAACTTTAACTTCTTGCTGACGATTTTTACACGCCATTGGGAAAGTATATAGCTCACCATTAGCTGTGGTACTAAACCAGTTGTTTGGGAATACCGCGTCAGGCGTTTCTACATCACCCAGCGGGTAGTCGAATACGACCACTTGAACACCCGCTTGGCGTAGCTCTGCGACCATAGTGTTGAATTCATGCATCGCACTTTCGCGTACTTCACTAGTAGAGAGGGAAACTTGGTGTTGGAATTCATTGTCCTGCGCCGTTTCAGCATTAAACGCAAACTCTTTAGGTGGCACCATCACCACACAATTAGTGTTTTGTACTGTTGATTGATTTTTCTGTAGTAGGGTTTTCTGTTTCAACATTGTGACACACTCAATTAATCTCACTCATTACTGCCAATTGTAGACATAATGTTAAATGAAATATTACTAAATTGACCTGAAAAATAACCCAATTAACAGTTATAGTCACTGCTAGGTAGATATTTTTCAGCAATTTTTATTGCCAGCATGACTTTAAATTATCTTCGATTGAATATTATGCAAAGGAAAGAATAATAAACTGGTTACATTTCCTCCACTAACGGTATAACATTGCTGCACCAAGCTAGATAGGTGACTAGGTTGGTATATCACCCTTCCTATTAATGGACGTACGCATTTGCCATGTTGACAACTTTCCGTCTTTGCGTGTTTAGGAATTTATTTATGTTTAAAAAGTTTGAAGGCTTTACTAAGCCTTTCCCTGAGCAGGAGCCAACACAGCCTCCTTCGGGTATTTTTGCGTTTTGTCGCCACTACACCCGCGGGTTTGAAATCCCGCTCATCATCATGTCTGTTATGGCGACCATTGTCGCAATTGTTGAAGTTTCTCTATTCGGAGCAATGGGTAACTTGGTCGATTGGTTGTCGAGCAGCAATCCAGAAACATTTTGGCAAGACAACCAAAGTGACCTGATTTTCTATGGCACCCTTTTGCTGATTGTCATGCCAATACTTGTGGTTGCTTATTCGCTGTTAGTCCACCAGACTTTGCTTGGTAACTATCCAATGTCGATCCGTTGGCTGGCTCACCGTTACTTGCTCAAACAAAGCCTGAACTTTTATCAGGATGACTTTGCAGGCCGTATTGCCACCAAGGTGATGCAAACCTCGCTGGCTGTACGTGAAACCGTAATGAAAACGATGGACGTTTTTGTCTACGTCTCGGTTTACTTTACCTCTATTGTTGTACTGTTAGCTCAGGCAGACTGGCGACTTATGATCCCTATGATCGTTTGGTTATGCTGTTATGTGGGGATTCAACTCTACTTCGTGCCCAAGCTAAAACAAGTGGCTTCTGAGCAAGCTGATGCCCGCTCTACCATGACCGGTCGTATCGTAGACAGCTATACCAACATCGCCACAGTTAAGCTGTTTTCACACAGCAGACGAGAAACTGAGTACGCCGAAGAAGGCATGAATGGCTTCTTAGGTACTGTTTATCGTCAAATGCGTTTGGTCACGGGGTTCGATGTGGCGGTCGAGATTACTAACTACGTCTTGGTATTCTCAATCAGTGCACTGTCTATCTACCTTTGGATGGATAGCTCAATCAGCGTAGGTGCCATAGCGATTGCGATTGCCCTAGCACTACGCATCAACGGCATGTCGATGTGGATCATGTGGGAAGTCGGCGCCCTGTTTGAAAACATGGGTACTGTAGTTGACGGCATGAAAACCATGTCTAAATCGATTGATATTCAAGACAAGCCAGAAGCGAAACCACTGGTGGTTAATCAAGGCGGCATCGAGTTTGATGATGTCAGCTTCCACTATGGTGACAAAACCAAAGGGGTTATCAGTAACCTTAACCTTAATATCAAGCCTGGGGAAAAAGTAGGGTTAGTTGGTCGCTCTGGTGCAGGTAAATCGACTTTGGTTAATCTGCTTCTTCGCTTCCACGATGTTGAAAGCGGTAAGATCAAGATCGATGGTCAGGTTATCTCTGATGTGACTCAAGACTCACTACGCAGTAACATCGGTATGGTGACTCAAGATACATCACTGCTGCATCGCTCTATCCGCGATAATATCTTGTATGGCAACCCGGATGCGAGCGAAGAAGACTTGCGCCGTGCAACCAAACAGGCGCACGCACATGAGTTCATCGAAACACTTAACGACCCGTTTGGCAACGTAGGCTACGATGCTCAGGTTGGCGAACGTGGTGTGAAGCTTTCTGGTGGTCAACGTCAGCGCATTGCGATTTCACGCGTACTACTGAAAGACGCTCCGCTTCTGATTCTTGATGAAGCAACCTCAGCGCTAGATTCAGAAGTTGAGGCGGCAATTCAAGAGAGTTTAAACGAGTTGATGCAAGGCAAAACGGTTATTGCTATCGCTCACCGACTCTCAACCATCGCCGCTATGGATCGGTTAATCGTTCTCGATAAAGGCGAAGTCGTTGAGCAAGGCACTCACCAAGAGTTAGTTCAAAGTGGCGGAATCTACGCTCAGCTTTGGGCCCACCAGACGGGTGGCTTCATTGGTGATGAAGAGGCTGAAAAGCAAAGCGCTTAAATCACACGTTAAATAGACAAAAAGGAAGCCTCGGCTTCCTTTTTTATACCTATCATTGCTCAAATATAGGTCCACTAACTTAATTGTTACTGGGATAGTACCAAATTTAAAGAAGAAACTCAGGTACAACCGGAAGACCAAAGCAACTAGCGATACTGTTGTACTTTTTAGCTAGATCTTTAACCTGACCTGTTGTTTCCCTAAGTGCAGTCATTGATTCTCCAACTTTAGAAGACCCCTCAATCGCCCCGCTTAAGAAACGGTGAACACGGTCAAAACTGCTTGCTTTTTCTAATGCCTGCTCCTCAGTTTCAACGTCTTGAATGTCTTCAATTGCCGCTAATGCTTTGTCACAGTCACGAGTGGCTTTCCGAAGTATCTTTTCGTCATTAATTTCATCTTCCAACTCGTCTTTAAGGTCATCAATAACATTGTCTGCCGCTCCCTTAAAGAGTTTCAGTTCAAGAGAGACACTTACTGTTTGGCTTTGAGTAGACGTCTGGTTCTGCTCTTGAGAAGTTGTGGTTACTGCGTTACTGTTATTCTCAATATTAATATTCACTGTTGGACTCCCATGACTCTCATCTTGCTCCATTTTCTCTAACCGTGCTGCCGTGTACTGCCTAGTTTCGATACCACTTAACAAAGCAGATGCACTATATTTTTCACGTGAGTGAATACAGAAGTAAGGTTCTCCGGCTGACTCATGTACCAATAAAGCCTTATATGGAACCGTGTTGCCACCAGTATTCGGAATGATGACTAGTTCTTCTACACCTAACTTTATAGCATCAGGTTCATTCAAATCGTTAATCGTTTTGCGTATAGTAGCAAAATAATCCCTTGCTTGTTCGCCTACGACCTTAACTGTGATTGTTTTGGCTACGTCATCTTCAATCACTAGAGCTTTTGCATTGAATGCTGAATCAGAAAGAATTGCTGCAGTTTTCCAGCGGTTATCGGCTGAGATATCTTTATTCATCCGAACCAAGAACTTGGTAAAAATCGCCTTCGGTAGTAAGTTCTTGTAATTAAATACCATATCTATGGTAGTTTCATGCCTTTCAATTTCAACTTTATGGTCCGGTTCAGGTAACAAACTTGGGACAAGATACTTACCACTGTTATCTCCACCAATGCTATGGCAAAGCTCAAACTTTAGCAGTGAATCGATAATAAACTTCGCTTTATTGGCATATCGGCCAGGGTAAAGCCGATCTAAAACTTCCTGTACTTGCTTCTGAGTAATCAACCCTTTTTGCTTACGAGCCGTTGAGTCATTAAGTTCTTTGAACTCTTTTAAATTGATAATCGAATATAGTCCATCTGTAATCCAGTGTGGGTTCAGCACCCCCATGTCATATGCTGCAAGTTCAGGGAAAACAATGATTAAACTTAGATCATTTAACAGGTCTAATAGTGTCTTTTGCGCATTTTCATCAATGATATCGTGACGAAAACAAATCTCAGAAAATTTACTCAATGAAAAGTGATCGAGCTCTTCAGATAAGCCTTGAACTTCATCCTTAACTGCTTTCCAGTTGCTAGGGATTAGCATTTGGCGCATCGGTAGAGCAGAAACTTCTCTGTTGATTATTTCGCGCAATCCATCAATGTTTATATCTTTTTTACATGATACTGCCACAATATCTGTGATATTTGGAAACTTGCTTCGAAGTAGGCCTTCCGATAAATTACTATGATTATAGTCGTCACATTTATTACGCACGATAATCACTTTCGAATCACCACCAAATGCCTTAATTTGTTGCAACCAATAATCTACTTTAGGGTCTTGAGCTTCATCACTATTACGATCATTGACGACTAATACATAGACACAACGTTGGGATAAGAATAATTGATGCGTCGTATGATTGATCTGTTGGCCTCCAAAATCCCATATCTTAGTGTTAATTTTTAAGCCATCTTCCACATCAATAGTGTATTTTTGAATATTTATTCCATGTGTTGTTTCTTCTTGTGGATCAAATGGTAAACCCGACAAGCATTTCATCAATGATGTTTTCCCAACAGAACCAGGGCCTAAAAATATGATCTTAGCTTCATTCAGTTCTGCTATGTCACCTTGCATAGAGCTGAAATAAGAGTCTACTGCTTCCTGGCCTCGTCTAATAATATCCATTGAAGGGCTAATAACAGGGTTTAGCCCAACGGCAAGAATACCGCGAGAATCAGATGAAGGGCTACAAAACTCTTCCACTACAAAGTGAGAGTTAAAAACCTTTGGTATATTTACAACCTCATTATTGTAAAGGTTAAGCAACTTCATATCTGCTATATTTTCTAAACAAGGAACACTTGATATAAAGTTACCTGGTAGTGACAAATCTATTAATTTTTTAAATTTATTCAAAAACCCAACATCTACTAAGCCACAATAATTAAGTGACAAACTTGTAATTTTATCGTTGAATGAAAGTATATCAGTATCAATCACTTTGTAGCCTGATATATAAAGTTCATTAAGGTTTGGGTAGACATCTAACAACAATTTTAAATCAATTTTATTTTCATGATAATTTCTAATTTTAGATAGATCATCATATATATAAGGTTCTAGGTTAACAGATTTTCGAGTATTACCTTTTAATTCGAGACTTTTCAAATTTTCATTAACTTGTGTAAAAGACAATTTAATTTCATTATATGTATCTACTTTTATTTCTTCCACACTAGAGTCACTAAACAAGTCAAGATCTATGGTATTTTCGGAACCTTCAATATTTTTTCTTACATTATCTTTAACAATGATTTTCTGAAGTGGAAAGCCGCGGGGCAGAGGATTACTTTCATAGCTAAGACAAGCTTTGAGAGTTTTTAATCTTGAAAGGTTTTTGACACTTAGTAAATCTATTTCGCAACTCACCTCCAAGTTAGTAATACTGCTTGAAGATAATTTTTCTATATTGCTTGCAAATGTAGTTAAGCTCTTTAGATTAGGAGATCTACTAACTATCAATGCATCATCATCCGAAATTCTATTTGTATATAGATTAATAGATTCAAGCGTCATCATCGACATTTCAAAAGCACATGACGTTACTATTTCTGGATCTTTATACAATGTCAGTTCTAAGAGCTTTAAGTTTCTTATATTTTCAAAATCAAAAGGTTCATTAATATAAACAGTTAACGAGGTAAGTGATGGGAAAAACTTCAAAAGTTCAAGACTATCATTATCAAAGTCAAAACTGATATTAGTTATGAACTCAGTCAGTTCAAATTCAACAAGTGTATTGACAACTTCTAAATCCAAGGAATATTGATTGATAGAGACTAGCTTATCTCCGTCTGTAACGATAGCAGAACGATGCTCAAAAATACTCTTACTTATAAATGATATATCAGTAACTGTGACATCATCATCGTTATTAATCTTTCCAATGATATTTTTTATTGTTTCTATTTTTTTCTAAGAACTTCATTGTTAGCTAAGCCTTTATTTAGTTTTCTTAAACGTTGCTATGTTATGCTGGGAGTATAAAACTTGAGGCGGGATTAAAACCACCTGCTTTCACAGATGGTCCCCACTAAAAAATCTTCTTAAACAATGGCGCTAACGCCTTGCCGATAACCTTGAAGTTTCGGCCGTTCTTGTGGTTAATCTCAAAGGGTTCATCCCCGAGGTTGTCTGAAACGACGTTGTAGATCCCTTTTGGAATACTCCATTTTAATCGTTTCACGTAAACTGCATCATCAATACAGATTCATGTACGTCATCTGTTACAAGATTTTGAAGCCTCTGAGCATAAACCAGTGATCGCTTTTTTGGTTTACGGTAGGCTCCACGAAGTTACCTTCAAATTACATTGTTAAATTACTCTTGAGCGAGGTACCAAAGCCTAATAGGCAGAAACAAACACATATGAGCCCATTGACACACCAAAAGATATCATATCGACGCGTATCAAACTACATACACCTTACTTACCTATCGAAGAGTATGAGCGTCATCAAGATATTGATTTGGTTGGTACAGAGAAGATCATGGAGTCTAGGAGGTTACCCAACAAACTGATCACTCCCCCCATAGTGCCACACCAAACCATACACTCAATCAACAAAGTGTGATTGGTAGAACTTCGGGGTAACGGCAATTTTCTTTTTAAACTGACGTTGAAAATGCGCCTGATCAGAAAAGCCAAGCTCTTGAGCCACCTCGGCGATCTCCTGACCGGATTTAAGCATCACCTTAGCACGTTTGATTTTCTCATCCATCAAATAGGCATGAGGCGGGAGTCCGTAGTAGTGCTTGAACGCTCTGAGGAGCTGGTAACGGCTCATCTGTGCTTCTTGCGCTAAATGATCCAATTGATGAATTTTGCTAACGTCATCTAATAGTTTTTCTTGCACCCTTTTTAATGATGAAGAGGGGGATGGTTTAACCTCCATTGAGCTCTGTACGTGAACAGCTTCAATAAAGTCATACAGTCGAGTTTGCACCTGTAATTGGCTCACTTCTGACTGGAGATCGTTAAACAGAGTCAAATAGTGATTTTTGATTGGCTCACTGCGCTCAAATGCGTGACGAAATGGTGTGTAGTCTGCACTATACCCAGCATGAGATTGACCAAGAATTTCCTGCTGAATAGCTCCCATTTGTTTGGTATCAACAAACAGCATGCTATAAGACCAAGTTCCAGCTTCCGGGTTACAAGAGTGAACATCGGCGGGATTAATCGTCACTATGTCGCCGCGCCCAATATGATGCGTCGAGCTGTGATTACGATAGTCAGCGTTGCCTTGTTGAATAATCCCAAATGAAAACTCATCGTGCGAATGCGCTGCATAACAAGCGGTGCTTTGGCTTGCGATTCTCATCTCAATCCAAGGCAACACCGTACTTTGCTTAAAGTTCGCGCTGTTATCTTTTTTCATGCGCAGCTCCTTGCGCTGTATAAGTTTGCAAAACTATAACCAAATCATGCTAACAGAAGCAGCCAAGGTTATCGCCATCATTCGATTAAAAATGCGCTGCTTTTGGGGCTGAGATAAGTAACTAGATAAAGCACGCCCACTCATCGCCCATAAGCCAACACCCACTAAGCAACAAACTAACGACACCAGAGTAAAAACCCAAAGCCAATAATCGGTATTGCCCTGTCCTACCACATACAAGCTGACTCCAGACATCGCCACCAACCAAGCTTTAGGATTAAGCAATTGGGTAAGCGATCCTATCCACCAGCCTGAAGTCAGCGTCGTTTGCCCTTGTAACTCAGCCACAGGTGCAGTAAATATCTGGTATGCGAGGTAGAGTAAAAATGCGCTGCCTATCCACTTCAATGTGGCTTCCAACAAGGGTAAAAACTCAACCAACTCATGCATTACACTGCCAGAGATGAGCACAACTAAAGCATAAGCAAATGATGCCCCTAGCACCAACTTACTGGCTTCTCGACTACCCCTCTGAGCGGCAGTGGCCGTCGCCAAAAGATTCACCGGCCCGGGTGTGGCGGCGCCCACAAATGCAAACGCCAACATAGCAATAATTAGACTATTCATTTTGTTCTCCTTCACTAACCATTTAGCCTAGCCAAAGAGAAGTAAGAGTTATTGAACGATATTGCAGACTCGCAGATAGAAAAAAGCCACACGCTAAGGTGTGGCAAAACAAAAAGAACTGGCAGTGAATAGTTCGCTTTGCGTTAATTGAAGCTCAAGACGAACTCCTAAAGTTGTTTAATAAGTTTCAAACACACCAGAATTGTAATCCTGTATGGTTTGATTTATCTCATCCATTGTATTCATGACAAACGGGCCGTAATGAACGACCGGCTCATCAATGGGTTCGCCAGCGAAAATTAACACGCCACTTTGCCCAAGCGCTTTCAAGTAGACTCGCTCACCTTTACTTAGCAGTGCAAGTTCACCCTGCTTGAGTGTGTAATCACCAACTTGAACCTTACCTTGATAGTTTAAGATCATCATGTTGAATTGCTCAGGTACTGACACACTCACTTGCTGGTCAATTTCGGCGCGCCAATCAGACACGCTAAGCTCAACACCCGTCTTACTTAACGGACCTTTAAGCTGCATTTCATTGGCATTGATCGTTCCGGCCAGTACGCGGACTAGACCAAGCTGCTCGTCACTATGTTCAGTGATCGTCTCTGGCTGAAAATCGACATATTGAGCTGGCTTCATTTTGTCTCGCGCAGGTTGATTTATCCAAATTTGGAAACCATGTAAATCACCTTCTTCCATAATAGGCATTTCACTATGGATAACTCCTCGGCCAGCAGCCATCCACTGAGCACCGCCACTTCTCAGCTCGCCAACATTGCCCATATGATCTTTATGTTGAAAATGACCTTTGAGCATATAAGTTAGCGTTTCGATTCCACGGTGAGGATGAGGTGGAAAGCCACCAACGTAATCTGAACGTTGGTCCGACTTAAGCTCATCAACCATTAGAAATGGAGAAAACTGCGCATTATTAAACCCAGCCACGCGCTGTATCTTAACCCCATCACCATCTGAGGTCGGATGAACTTGGATTACTTGATTAACTTGTCTGGTTACACTCATGCTGTCTCCCCTTAGTTTGGCTCCATGAAGGAATGAAGACAGTTTACTGACCTTGAAGAGTAAATTGAGCGGGGAGATTAGAGCCTGTCGTTCGAATAATTCGAACGACAATGAGATTTAAGCGGGTACGAGTGTTTTTAAAGAGGTGGGCACTATCAGCTTGTGTACTGGGGCCACAAAAAACATATACACTTTGCCGAACGTGTTCTTAACATCGACAACCGTTGTTGCATGCAAAGTCATTGTGTCGCCATCAGGAACAATAAGAAAAGAGAGCCGAACATTGAGGTGCTTATCGCAATCCTCCACCAGCAGTTCGTTGTCGCTTAAACTAACAATCGAAAATATACCCACTTGATCGCCAACTCGATACTCGCTTATCGGCTTGTTTTCATCCAGATCCGCCATACGCCCTAAGTGTTTCAACCCTAGTTTAGAAACAATGCGATTACGTAAATCCATCAGCGTATTGACCCAGCGGGGCGTCTTATTCACCATCGCAAAGTAGACTTCTAGTGCGGATTCACCGTTATAAGGCAACTCGATATTGTGTGTATCAGCGAAGTAGGCCCCTTGCAAATAGGGGTGAATGTTAGAGTGACTGGGCAGATCCATAGCAAAACCTTACTGGGTGAGTATTCCTTTTACTTTATGACCTTAAAGGTAATCGAAGATAAAACAAAGGCACGGAAGTGAATATCTGTGCCTTGTCTCAGTTATTGCTCTGCGATATGCGCCTGCCAATAGGATAAGGGTAAAGATGACTCAGGTCACTGAGATTTATCATTGCCATCGCTCAGCCCACACTAACTCAAACTGGCATTGGTATCCGCATGGCAACACGATAAGATACCGCATCTCAACGTCACGGATGTATTAGGCCCTAACAATGATGAATACCGCTCAGCAATTTATTGATGCCGGAGTAAAATACACTCCGCATTACTTTCAAGTCCCTTTAAATTACTCAGACGATACGCAAGGCGAAATTACCGTTTTTGCACGCGGATTATCACTGGTTTCAGATGGTGACAGCGCAAAGCCTTGGTTAGTCTATTTTCAAGGTGGCCCGGGCTTTCCCTCTCCTCGTCAAAATGGCAATTGCGGATGGGTAAAGCGCGCGCTGCAAGATTACCGTATTTTATTGTTAGACCAACGTGGAACGGGCAATAGTTCAGTGATCTCTCACCAAACTCTGGCGCATCTGACACCTGAAGAGCAAGCGGAGTATTTAAGCTGTTTTCGTGCTGACAACATCGTTCGCGATGCCGAGTTTATTCGCAAGCAATTTGGGGTTGAGCAGTGGTCAATTCTCGGTCAAAGCTTCGGTGGTTTCTGTTCACTCACCTATCTATCGCTTTTTCCTCAGAGTTTGTCTCGCAGCTTTATTACTGGCGGTGTCCCGTCGATTTCTCGTCACCCAGACGATGTATATCAGGCTACGTTTAAACGAACGATGGAGAAGAACCAAGCTTTCTTCCAGCAGTTCCCTAAAGCTCAAGAGCTGTGCAAACAGATTGCCGATCACTTAATCGATAACGAAGAATACTTACCAAACGGACAGCGATTTACCGTTGAGCAATTCCAGCAGATTGGAATTAACTTTGGTATGAGTGATACTTTTTTGCCAACCTATTACGCGCTAGAAAATGCCCTTATCGAGGTTAATGGAAAAACCGAACTGCGCTATGAGTTTTTGAGCAGCATGCTGATGGAACAAGGTTTCCAGACTAATCCGATCTACGCCATTTTGCATGAATCAATCTACTGCCAAGGCTTTGCGTCAAACTGGAGTGCTCATAGAGTTCGTCAGAAAAACCCAGCGTTTAACTACGATAAAGACAAACCATTCTACTTTACTGGTGAGATGGTCTTCCCTTGGATGTTTGATCAATACAAGAACTTGCTACCACTTAAACCCGCCGCAGAGTTACTCGCAACGAAACAAGACTGGCAACCGTTATACGATGCGAAGCAGTTAGCAAGCAATAAAGTTCCAGTAAGCTGCGCTGTCTATGCCGATGACATGTTTGTTGAGATGGATATCAGCCGAGAAACGCTGGCACAGATGCCGAATGCCAAAGCTTGGATTACCAATGAATATGAGCACAATGGATTGCGTGCTGATGGCGAAAAAATCTTAGATACTCTGATTGCAATGGGGAACCAAACCGCAGCGACACTTATCTAGCCAATGAGCCCCCCACCCACACACAACTTGGGGGGCTCTGCTCTAAATACGTAAACTGCTTTACTCCATCGAATGAAGGCCGATCATATTACCTTCGGTGTCAGCGATCATAGAGATATAACCATGCGGACCAATAGCGAACTTAGGATGAACCACTTTACCACCAGCACTTTCTACTCTCCCTTGCTCCACTGAGCAATCTTGGCAAGAAAAGTAGACCAAGGTACTGTTCCCACCAGCAGAGACACCGTCCATTTTCGCCAACGCGCCAGCTGCGCCATATTGCTCCATCGAAGATGGAAACAGCCACATATCCACCTCCATCTTAGTTTCATTATTAAGTTGTTCTAAAGACGTCTCAAATACCGCTTCATAGAACGCCTTAGCACGCTGCATATCATCGACATAGATTTCAAACCAACCAACTGGATTCATTTGCATGTTGCCTCCTAGACTTAACGAATAACCCTTTAAAGCTAGCGCAGGGCTTCAACAATTCCAGTCAGAACAACTATCCATTCAAGTGTCTATCAGTAGAAGGTGGGCAAGTAAACCACCAATCTAAATATATAAATCATAAAAAATCACAGCCATATCTAATATTCCTCTCGCCTCTAAGCACTATAAACTCCTCGCATCAAATTAAAAAAGACACACCAAGTTTATTAGTGAGGTAAAGGAACGGTAATGGATATCTACCAAGAGAGCATTAGTTTTTTAGGCAATGATGTTGAGTTTGACGATAACGGATTATTTCAGTGTGAGTTATCACCAGAAAGCGGTATTCATGACGAAGCTCTTTTTCTAACCATTTTCAAGAATGAAGTAACAATCAACCTGCACATTTCTATTACTAGCCCAATTGAGCTACCAACCCCTATGCCAGATCAACTAGCTGTCGCTATAGGCGAACAAGCGCTGGAACCATTTAGAGGCGGGTTTGGTGTTGGCCTTATGTCCGATAGCCGTCGATTGAGCATTTACAAGGTAATCACCTTATCTAACAAACCTCAAGGTTATGTACAAAGCACACTTCAGCAATTGCTCGATAAAATGGAGCAATGGCATCAATTTATTGAACAAATCGAAACATCTACTGAGTCAATAGAAAAACCGAACTCAGGCATTTTCATTTAATTGTTTTCCATTATTAAATCAAGAACGGAAGAAAATCATGTCAACCATTCATATTAATAGCCAGCATAGAGGCAACTTAGATCTTGCTGATATTCACAGATTAAAAAATGAAGCCAAACAAGGTGACACAGTCAAATTTGGCTCTATTTTTGGCAAAGAATATAGTGTTAGCAAAAATAGTGATGGAGAAGTCAGCCTAAAACAGAAAGAGAGCAAAAGCTTCTTTAGCCAGTTTTTCAACAAGTCTGATGCAACAAAAAGCAATGACTTGAAACTTAATCAGATGAATCAACAGTTACACAACAAAGGAAGAACTGGTGATGCGAAAGTGCTCACCGTTACCTACAATCAGGCAAACCAAAAAATGCCTGAAGACACAAAAAACTATTTCCAGAACCTAATCAAAACTGGTGACTACGATGTTGTGCTCTTCGCAGAGCAAGAGTCTAAACTGCTTGCCAAAGATCTTGAGCTTGAAGGAATGAACCTACTAAGCCAGAACAAGATGAAAGTCATGACTAAAGGTCTGGGTGAAGGAGTCAGCTATACTTCTATGTCTGTATTTGCCAAAGATGGTGCGGATGTCAAAGTAAAAGGAGAGTCTGAATACCGACACGGTTGGGGAGGCAAAAATATGGAGTTCTTGTTAGGCATTACTGGTAATAAAGGCGGCGTTAAAACTTCCTTAGAGATCAATGGACAAGATATTACCGCTATATCTGCGCATCTAGATTCTAACAAAGAAGCCAAGCGTGAGTTGGAAGGCAACAAACTCATGGCTGGAATTAAACCCAATGAGGAAGTCCTCATTACTGGTGACTTGAATGAACGTGAAAAACTTTTAGACGACGGAACCATGTATGATCCTGTATCACACGATGATACCCATTTAGCGAAACATGGATTTAAGTTTGAAGCTCTTAACAGCCATACCTACATGCAGCTAGATTCAACAGGTAAGATCAAGCATAAAGAAGGCCGAGATCGTCCTGACTTCGGAGAACTGGACAACACTGGTTTGACTAACAAAACAGGGAATCTTAAAGACTTGCAAACTAAGGTCTTAGATGAAGGATTTGAAAACGTTAGTGACCACAAACCTGTAGCCTCAACCTTTGTAGTAAAAGGTTAAAGAACTAATCCAACGCCCTCCTAAATAGTGGAGGGCCTTACTGTCGTTTAAAAGTCTGAGTTGCAATACCCGTTAACGAAAAGTACCGGTTAATACACTATTGAGATAAATAACTGTTCCATCTTTCATAGTAAATGTCCCGCGTCGGTCAGTGATCAAAAACGCTTGCGTATCACTTACCTTTTCAATATAGAGTTTTCTTATCGCAAAATGATGTGCTGGAACATCATCTGAATCATCAGTTGTAAAAATCACATAATGGTCGCCAAAACGTAAGAATAAGCCATGCATCTTATAAGTAATCACACGCGTTTTCTGCGTGGCCCGCGAAACGAAATTCAGCTTTGCCTGACCATGTTTTAAGGTTACATTCAGCGTTTCGGTTGAGATATTAGAATGAGATGTCGTTAGGTGGTAACGGTCTGCAGTTAACAGTGCGGATGCTAAGCCAAAAAAGAGCAGTATCAACAGTGCGGTCAGTACACCTTTAAAGAAGAATGAAATAGATTTACTCATCGGTACAACCACCTCTATTCAAGTCATATGTGGTGAATGTAGAGTCAGCATAACCAACAATTTGCAAACAGTTGACTGAGCCACCTTTAGGGTAAGCAATGAGCAGCTCTAACTGAGAAAAGTTGCTAGGTAGCTTTTCTATTTCAAGCTCAAAGCCGTCGTAATAGGTTGTCACACCTTCGATCTCAGTTTGTTCTACCAACTCTAAGTACAGATAAAATGTATACAGAGTCACTAAAATACCCAAGCCAAACGAAAACCACCTCCATAATGATGGCTGCGCTTGAAAGCTAATGTGATTTGCAGGAGGAGCAGCCTCAGTGGAATCTAAACTATTGTCTTGATTTGAAACATAAGGAGGTTCTCTACGAAGTAGATATCCTTTACCTGGGTCGGTGACAATGACGTTGTCGTGCCCAAGTTGCTCAAACGCTTGACGCAGGTTTTTAATTGCAACATTGAGCGAACTTGAGGTGACAATGCGCCCCGGCCAACATTCGGAAATAAGTATCTCTCTAGGAATCGTTTTACCTGGACTTGCAGTCAGTTTCTGCAAGATGAGTACTTCAGAATGAGAAATCCGCAGCGCCTGGCCAGTGTCTACACGCATTAAGAGTCTCTTTTCTGACGCTAGCTCAAAGCCTAAATCGGAGAGTATCTGTGATTCTTCATCCATAACAAAAGTACTGTAATTAAAACCGCTGCTAATACTAACGGATGTAGCTATCTCGGTAAAGAATACCAGAAACCTATAGGCAATATCGTAGGTTTCTGGTACAGCAATTAGAAAGAATAACGTATACCAATTTGACCAGCGACTTCCGTTGTGGTTGTTCGTTCTGTTTCAAATGCTCGATGCATCGCATTCAGCTCTAATGCTAGATGATCAGTCACCGAAAACGCGTTGTTCAAACGCAACTCATACATTGCATAGTCATAGCTAACACGGCGAATGGCTGGTTCAACTTGCCAGAAATCGAATACGTCAATTCGCGCACCCACTTCTACGCTAACACCAGACATGTTGTAGCTCAGCTTAGTATTAGGAGCCAAACTTGGCGCTTCTGCACCAATCTCCAAGTCTGAGTAGCCTATCGAACCGTACAATGACCAAGCAGGACTAAACGAGTAGTAATAGCCCAATGCGTAAAGGTTTTGATCTAGAGTCCAGTCACTATTTATCAAATAGCCCGAGTGTGAATAATAAGTTCGGTCTTTACGAATTTCAGCGAAAAAGTTGTCATAAAAGTTGAAGCTACCGCGTGCATAAAAACCTTTTGCTGTCACGTCTGCATCATTGGAGCTAGAGCCATAGTAAAGAGACTGGCTGTAGCTAGACTGTTGGTAGCCACCAGAAACAAAATTGTAATTCTCGCTAATACCGTTAGCGTTAGCTGTACCAAAAGTAATAGTCGACAGTATGGCTGCCAAATAAGTCAGTTTTTTCATTGTTGCTCTCGATAGATAAGTAAATAGAGCGCGGAGTCTAAGTGAATGGACTGAGTTAGGTGAAGAGCCTAACCCGGTAATTCATGTGAATTATTAAACCGCCACCAATTCGTCCCTTTAATAACCATTTCTGTTGAAACGCAAGACAGTCGAGTCAGAATTGGCACCTAAAAAAAACTAAAAACGCCAAAATATCAGTCAGTTAACCATGAAATTAACCCCAAACTCACCCGTTAAAACACGATTAATTCACATGAAAAGTCATTGACTTACATTGAGTGCTCTTTGTTCACCTCTTAATATTTGCCGCATATTTCATCGACGAAGCTATCTGGAGCGGTTTCGTATTTATCAGCAAGGAAGCACCACAAGGTTTTTACTACATATGCTTCTATCTAATCACACAGTCGCTCTTCGAGCCCTAATAGCTAGTCTAATACTTACTTCATCGTTCCTACTATCAGGTTGTGGCGGTGGTAGTGACGATGGTGGAAATATTTTTGCTCCTAAGCCACTAGAGAGTTTTCAAAGAGTGATCGGATAAACATCTAGACTCATAATCCTATGATATGTTTTATCCAATAAATACTGGTCCTATAGGTTATTTGATGTCGATTCAGTACTGTGAAAAGTGTGAAACTGCCACCGAGCATGACGAGATCATAAAGCAAAAGCCGTCAAAATATGGAACGAGCCGTAAAGAACAGTTCAAAGCTTTTATCTCTGGCTTTTTTGCGAGTGTAGCGGTCGGTCCCGCTCTTGCTTCACTTGAGTTAGTAGACCGCTACGTGATTTGCCAACAATGTGGTTTTAAAAAGCTGGAAAACCATGGCGAAGAGTTTCAATAAGGCTACAATAGAGCTTCACACGATCAAAGCGCTGTAATTGAATGCTCAAAATCTCAAACAACGTAATGCTGCAAGCTTGGGAGATCCAACTCTCCGCCATCCGCGCTCAAGGGGCTGGAGGACAAAACGTGAATAAAGTCTCCAGCGCCATTCATCTCCAGTTTGATGTTAAGCACTCTAGTTTACCCAGCATCTACAAAGAACGAATCCTTGCTCTTAAAGACTCTCGCATCTCTAAAGATGGTGTTGTTACGATTAAAGCTCAGCAGTTTCGTACTCAAGAGCAAAATAAAGAGGATGCACTGAACAGACTAGCTGAGCTGATTAAATCAGCTATGGTAGTACAAAAGAAGCGTCGGGAGACAAAACCTACACGCGGCTCAAAGGAAAGGCGATTAAAAAGCAAAAACATCAAATCTCAGACTAAATCTCTTCGTGGGCGAATCAAGCATTAATCTCGATGTCATGTAGAATAGCTAAAGGATGATTAGAAACCAGGTAAGGTAATGACAAACTTAGGGAAAAGTATTTTTGTCTTCACACTGATCGCAGCACACTTTGCACACGCTAAACCCGTTGCAAACTGGAAATTTGAGAGTGACAGCGACGGCATTACTATTTACTCGCGTGAACACAGTGATGGGCTAGTCGAAATTAGAGCGAGAATGTTTACCCCAACCAGCTACGGCGCGTTTTTGTTGCTACTCGAGGACACCGCTAATGTGCCTAACTGGATTGATAATGTCAGCCTAAGCCGCGTTATAAAGCAGATTTCCGCAAATGAAAATATCGTCTATACCCAGTTCGCAGCCCCTTGGCCAGCAAAAGATCGCGATATGGTAACCTACTCAAAATACTCTGTAGATGAGATAGGTTTTACACTCAACATCAAAGATGCCCCTTCAGCAAGTTTGCCCAAGCAAGATGATTACATCCGTATTACCTCAGTAAAAGCCACATGGACACTGCAAAAACTCACCAATGGAAGTGCCCTTATCGAGTACATTGCTTTCGCTGACCCTGGCGGCGCTTTGCCCGATTGGCTAGCCAACAAACTTGCTAAAGAAAGCGCTCGCAATACCTTTATGGGACTGCGAGAACAACTTCCTAATTATCAAGGTAGCACTCACCCCAACATAAAAGAGTAGTAAACTCATCAATACGCTGAAATTAGAATGCAAAGCTTGGCGTATTAAAGCCGAAATGTTCAAGTTGCTGTGGGGACATGTAATAGATTCCCTCTGCAGACGCTGCATGCATGGTAAACCAATAGAATTCTTCTGGTTTACTTAGCCCAATATCTTGGTAATACTCAATATACGGCTGATGTTCTGGGCTGCTTTTGGGTAGGTTCACTCCACCAACCACTTTTCCATCATCATCTTCGAAAGCCCACGAGTGAACGCCAATTTTGGCGCCTTTTTCCGCCTTTCTGGTCACCCCAGAAAGAAATAGATCCGTCCCTCCTGACTCAACGATCCCCTTATCGTCTAAGTAAGTACTGATCCCCACCTGATGAATCATCTTCGATAAACGAAGGTTGGTTTCATCGTCGACAGAGCCGGGAATTTCTATTAATCGCAGAAGCTTTACTTTCGGGTACAGTTTTGTCATTTGTTCAAATGCAGTGTACGACCCCGAACAGATAACACCATTGACTCGTGCCTGTTCAAAAGAAGAATCGACGGTAAAAGTTAAAGGCTCAAAATCATACTCTTCAGCTTCTTGGCACTGCGACTGGAAGACATAGGGAGCGAGATTATCTTTTGAAGAGTGACAAGCTGTAAGTGCGGTAACGGTGATAAATAGCGGGATTAAGGGTTTCAATTTCAGCTCCAAAACCATTCATTTTTATTGTGAATAGTTTATCGAGCTAATAGTTATCAATGCATATGGATGTTGTAAGGCTTTGTCATCAAGTGTCAAAGGTTAAAAAGACCAAGCACCTTTAATGATCACGGGTATATATAGCACTATTTTAAAAAATGGCAGCATAAAAACACCATACTTTGATATCTAGCCAATCAATATGAACTTACCTTACTATCAATTTCACAAATCTAGTAAATGGTACTCAAATTTATAAACCCAACTAAATTTAAAATGAAACCAGTTGCCTATGGGGATACTTTTTAGAAGTGTCGATGAATTACGTTATAGACATAAGAATCGACAAAACATGCTTGTTGTTTGTAGTAGGCCATGTTCAACAATCTCTTATACCATTCAAAGGAAAGTTAAATGTTTAAGAAACTATTAAGTTGTTGTATCGCCTCTTCACTTTCAGTGATCTCTAGCTCTGCCTTAGCAGAACAAATAGAGGTTCAGGTTAACCAGCCAGAAAGTGAAATACTTGCCCCGCTGTTGATGGCATCAGAAAACAAAGGAATAGAGAACCAATACATTGTCGTGTTAAAGCAACCTTTATCGCTCAGCAATGACAACCCACAAGCGATGCAACAATTTACGCAACAAGTCGTTACTAGCTTAGAGAACGAGCACGTTTTGCAAATCAGTAAAGTGTTCGACCGCTCAATCAGTGGATTTGTTGCCACCCTTTCACCACAGCAGCTCAAAGCACTTCGCTCAGACGCACAGGTTGATTTTATCGAACAAGATCGAGTGATCTCTATCGATCCTGTGATTTCAACGAATGCCAATCAAAGCAACGCCATTTGGGGGCTAGATAGGATTGATCAACGTAGCCTGCCACTGAACAATAGTTACAACTATAACTACGATGGTTCTGGTGTCACGGCTTATGTCATAGATACCGGGGTAACGACAACGCACGCAGAGTTTGGTGGTCGCGCAACATCAGGCTACGACTTTGTCGACAATGACAGTGATGCGACTGACTGTAATGGGCACGGAACCCACGTTGCTGGTACCATCGGCGGTACACAGTATGGCGTGGCGAAGAACGTCAATATTGTCGGTGTCCGCGTTTTGAGTTGTAGCGGTTCTGGTTCAACTTCTGGGGTGATTGGCGGTGTTGACTGGGTCGCAGCTAACGCATCGGGCCCTTCAGTCGCCAACATGAGCTTAGGTGGCGGCGTGTCTACCGCGCTCGATAGAGCCGTTGCTAACGCTGTTCAATCAGGTATTAGCTTTATGCTAGCGGCTGGTAACTCTAATGCTGATGCTTGTAACTCGTCTCCTGCACGTGAACCTAGCGGTGTAACAGTTGGCTCAACCACAAGTAATGATAGCCGCTCTAGCTTCTCTAACTGGGGCAGCTGTGTTGATGTATTTGCACCGGGATCGAGCATTAAGTCTGCTTGGTATGATGGTGGCTACCGTACAATCAGTGGCACGTCTATGGCAACGCCACATGTGGCCGGTGTTGCAGCCTTATACCTTCAAGAAAACAGTTCTCTCTCTCCAGCACAAGTGGCAACGCTGATCAGCGAGCGTGCAAGTGTGGATAAAGTGAGCGACACACGCGGTACAGTGAATAAACTACTTTATAGCCAAACAGATGGTGGCTGTGAGCCTGACTGTACAACTCCAAATCCTGACGGCGAACTCAAAAATGGAATCCCTGTATCTGGAATTAGCGGCTCTCGTGGAGAGCAGAAGCATTTCTATGTTGATGTAGCTGCTGGGCAAACCCTTACTGTCACGACAAGTGGTGGTAGCGGTGATGCAGACTTGTTCCTCCGCTATGGCGCTAAGCCGACCACTAGCTCTTGGGACTGCAGACCATATCGTTACGGTAACAATGAAACTTGTACTGTCTCAAACACCCAGACTGGTCGTTATTACATCATGCTCAACGGATACACCAGTTTCAGCGGTGTTAGCGTAGTGGCTAACCACTAGTTCATCCAAAAAGTCACGTTTACTAATCAAGGCTAGTTAGGCAATCTGACTGGCCTTTTTTAAGTCCGAGCAATTCACTTTCAGTATTTGACGTACCCCTACAGACAAATACAAAACCACTACATACTCATACATACGCCTACCAGTCAAACAAGTAGCATAATAAAACCAAATAAATCAACCAACAAAGCGCCTCCCCATGAATGTTATCAAATCTAAATTGACAACTATTTTCTGCTCATTTATTGCCGTAATTCTTTTTGGCTGCAATAGTAGCGGCAGTTCTACTAAACCGAGTACTGAAAAACAGACACTGAAACCAAAAGCAGATTTTGTCTTTAATGACAGCAAAAGGTCGAAATTGCTAGCGGAAAGAAATCAAGTCATACAAAGCTCGAAACTTACTTATGACAAGGCGGTATATTCCGTAATCTATGCGATGGAGACTGACGATGATTACATTCTTATAATGAAGAGTTCTGTAGGTAATCAAGAACTAGCTGTTATGGCTCCGTTAAAACCGAAAGCAAACTCAAGCTGTTCCATTACTAAACTCAGTGGGACAGATAAACATAGTTATACTTTCGACTGCTCTTCAGGCCAAGTGTCTAAAAACCAAGATCTGACAACTTACAACGGGAAATATATCGGAAAATCGCCTTCAACCATCGCAGACTCACCTGATTTGATACTTGAGTTGCAAGACGGTATCGGCAGTATGGGTAGCACAAAGCTAAAACTAGATTTAGTCGGTTCAACTGCCACGATTACCACTCAAAATCCGTTCGCCGTATACTTCGGGATTGATTCGACCGATCTCGGTGTCACAACCTATTCTCAACTTGAAACTGTGGTTAATCAATCCGGTGGTCGTGAAACCACTTTAGTCTTTGACACCGAAATTAATGGTTCTTCGGATGACGAGATTAATATGTATACTGGTCTACTAATCCACGATAAAGGGATTAATACCAAGGTCAGTAAAACAGGTAGTGTTTTCTCAGGTGGCACCGATCTATTTACAGCAGGAAAATCACGTACTTTAGAGCTAAAAAACCCAAATGTTCCAGTGGAAAAAAATAAGCAAGTGGGTGTTCATTCATGGGCGGAAAAAGACAGTTCAGGAAAGATAGTATCAGCGACTAGTATTCCATACACCAATGACTCACATCGAGCACAAGCGACTTATTTTCAACGTATGCTAGGAGATAAAGGGATCGACTTTTATCTATTTACTTTAAGATCTGCTCCTGTCAATGGTGAACATCATATGACACGGTCAGAATTGCAGTCCTACCAAGTGACTACAAGTATTCAATAAAGAGTTAATCCCGCCAATTAGGAACTTGCGCTTGTCAAAAACAAGCGCAAGGAACGCTCCATCAGAAATTAAAATTTGAACTTAGCCACCAATTGACTTAAAGACTCTGCATTTCTCTTCAAACTAACGCAGTGTTGTGATGTTTGCGTGACCATCTCTGTATTGTTTTTTGCTACATCGGCAATACTTTCGACGTGCGGTGCAATCTCATTGATCACCTGAGACTGTTGACCTGTTGCGGTGGCAGTCTGTGCACTGAGTTGATTGATCTCCTCAACAATATTGCTAATGGAGGCAAGGTGGTGTTCAGACTCTTGAGCTGCCTCGAGGCATTCGCTACCAATTTTGTGGCTCTGGCTAACTTCACTAACGACTGTGTTACTCAGTCCTTGTAAGTTTTCAATGATGGTACGAATTTCACTGGCGGACTCATGGGTTCGAGAGGCTAATGTTCTTACTTCATCGGCAACAACAGCAAAGCCACGGCCTTGCTCACCTGCTCGAGCGGCTTCGATTGCAGCGTTTAATGCCAGTAGATTGGTTTGCTCTGATACACCACTGATAACATCCAGCACTGTATCAATGGCATTGATATCATTAGATAGCTTTCCGATACTTTGATTACTCTGCTCTAACTGCTGGCTCATAGCTTCAGTACGTGCGTATGTTTTGCTCACTGAGCTGAGTCCGTTTTTCACCTCTAACGTGGTTTTATGGACGTTGTCTGAAGTATGGTTGGCGTTATTGGCAATCTCTTCAGAGCTGGCACTCATCTCATGAACCGCGGTTGCTACCTGGTCAATATTGTGTTCTTGACCATGGATCTGCTGTTTCATTTCGTTAGCTTGTTGATCTATCTGATTGATGGTTACAACCAGTTCTTTACGCGCTCTTTCTATTTCTTGTAAAACGTTGCCCATATAGGCGACAAACTGATTGTACCCCTTGGCAATGTTACCGACTTCATCACGGCGACTTTCATCCAATCGTTGAGTCAGATCGCCACCGCCGCCACCAATTTCAAGCAGTAGTTGTGCTGTGGTTGAGAGTGGTTTAAGCAAGATATGCGTCATATATGCGCTGATAATGATAAACAGCAATGCTACAGAGCCGCCGACCCAAATCATCGTTTCGATGAAATAGTTGATCTCGGTGAGCACTTCAGCCGTCGGTTGAACGGAAATCAGCACCCAATCAAGTTGTGGCAGGGCCATCAAACCAACGATCGTCGATGTTTGTTCAAGCTTTGATTCATGTATAACAGGCGCTGTTCCAGCTAAAGTTTGCAGCTCAGGTGTCAATGCACCAAGACCAATATCAGCCAACTGCTTTCCAACTTGCTGCGTACTAGGGTGCACCTTCACCTCACCGCTCTTGTCGACCAACATAAGTCGACCTGAATCGCCTAGAGAGTAGTTAGCAACAGTATTGCCTAAATTTTCGAGCGACAGACCAATCCCCGTCACTCCCACGCGGCGGCCTTGGCTGATCACAACATGGTTAACAAAAACCGTTGCGATACCTGTAGCATCATCGATATCAATCGACAGCTCGACCTGCTTATCGCCATTGAGAAAACCATAAAACCATTGGTCATCCGCTGATGAACTCGACATAGATTTGAGCTTTCCACTTGGCAAATAGTAGCTGTCGTCGACAGTGGTAACGAAAAAGGCCGTTAAGGCATTAAACTGCTGCTTGATCGAGGCGAGTTGTGCACTGATTTTTCCACTATCTTGACCGTCAAAATCCGTAAGTGGTTGTAGCTGAGACATCACTTCAGCAACAACCAACGGCTTTTCTAGCTCCAGTTGAATTTGGTTACTGACCTCTCCCAACGCCGCTGGCATCTGCTGTGAATAAGTTTTGTCGAGGATAATCTTCTGCCCCTGACTGACGGTAATGCTAATTAGCACCACTATGACAAGAATCACTGCCATCACCGTAGCCAAGATAGTCTTGTGTCGAATACTTAATGCAGTTGCCATCACTTGTCACTCCTTCTAGCGGTATAAAAAACCCCGGAACAGGGGCCGGGGGATCTCACTTGAGATAAATAGCGGGAAATACCACGTTTGCATGAATCACGCTTATCGGGCTTGCAATCCGATAAACGAGATAAGTTGGGTTAGTTGATTACTGACCCTTGTTCTACCCAATTGCCAACCAGAACACGTTCGTCATCTGTCATTTGGGTCAAATTACCTAATGGCATGTATTTAGTATTTACGGTTTGCGCTATACGTGGACCATTGGCTTGAATCTCTTGAGGTGTATCTAAGATCACTCCGGCTGGTGCAGCGGCAAAGGCAGCATGGGTTGGTGTTGCAGAGTGACATACCGAGCAGCGCTCTTGAATGACCTTATTGATTGCTGCAAAACTGACACCGCTAGGAGCCGCAGCCTCCGACGAAGACGCTTGTGTTTGCCCATGATTTTCTGATGCCGCTGCCACCGTGTCTGCTGAGCTTGTTGCAGGTTGTGCTGTTGCTTCAACCGCAACTGGCGCTTTAGCCACTGGGGCAGCCGCTTTCTTAGCATACGGTGAGGTTACAAACGCAAGTGTCACCATACCTAACGCAGCGACAGGAACCGTCCATGCGAATTTCTGGCTACCATGACGAGTATTGAAGTAATGGCGCACTAAGATACTGAAGATCGCCAAACCTGCGAGTATTGCCCAATTGTACTCCGAGCCATAGGTGCTCGGGAAGTGGTTACTGATCATAATGAACAGCACTGGCAAGGTTAGGTAGTTATTGTGACGAGAACGCAGTAAGCCTTTCGCTGGTAGCGCAGGATCTGGCTCGCGGTTTTCTTCAATAGCACTCACTAAGTTGCGCTGTGCAGGCATGATAACGCGGAACACGTTACCGACCATGATCGTACCGATGATTGCACCAACGTGAATATAAGCGCCGCGACCACTGAAGACTTGAGCTAAACCATAAGCCGCGCCAACCAAGAGCACGAATAGAACCGCACCTAATAGCATTGGCGTTTTACCTAGTGGTGAATCACACAACAAGTCATAGATAAACCAGCCAGCAACCAAAGCACCTACACCAATGGCAATCGCCGTCGTTGGTGATAGACCCGAGCCTGGTGCAATCAAATAGATCTCAGCGTTTAAGTAGTAAACCACTGCCAATAGCAACACACCGGTGATCCAAGTGAAGTACGCTTCCCATTTAAACCAGTGCAAATGCTCTGGCATTTCTGGTGGCGCAAGTTTGTATTTTTCTAGGTGGTAGATACCACCGCCGTGAATCGCCCAAAGGTCACCAGAAAGGCCCGTTTTTGGGTTGACGCGGTTTAGGTTGTTCTCCAACCAAACAAAGTAGAATGAAGCACCAATCCATGCGATGCCAACTATCATGTGAACCCAGCGAATCGCTAGATTCAACCACTCCGTGATATGTGGATCCATAATTTACTCCTTTACAGCGCTTGTTCCATGCGCTGTTTTTCTTCCAGCTTGTTGTTGCTCGGTAGATCGTCCAAATGCAGTGAGACTAAGTCGTTCTCGAAGTAGACTTCATCGCAGTTATGCCCTTCACCACCTCGGTCGACGATAAGAAACTGATCTTGGTCAGTTAGGGCTAACACTGGGTGATGCCAAACGCCTTTGTGGTAGTTCACACCTTGACGTCCACTGCTCAAGAACGCTCGGCATGACTTCAGACTTGGCTGATCCCCTTTTGGCGCAACAACAATAAGATACGGTTGACCAAGCAACGGAACGAAAGCTTGCGATCCTAAAGGATGGCGCTCTAACATTTTTATCGTTAACGGATAGCTAAGCGGCGTCGCTTGAAAGATACTGATGATGGCTTCACCACCTTGTTCTTGTACATCGGTGCTCGCTAGCTTGTGATAACGACGAGTCGAGCCATTGTTGATCATAAAGTAGTCGCTATTGTCTACTTCAATCACATCCCCAAACTCAGCAAATGCTTGCTTGGTCAAAGGTTCGATAGTTAAACGGCGAATTCCATTGCTCATATTACTTCCCTCGCTTATTTCGCTTTAGTGCCAAACAAACGCAAACGGCTGATACCGCCATCAGGGAAAATATTGAGGCGAATATGAGTCACAGCGCCAAGATCATTCACCTCTGAGCTGAACTCGTGAATGTCATGTGCCTTGAGCTTTTGCGCAGGCAAGAGCTCGCGCCAGAAGAGACTCTGAGTCGCAACTTGATCATCCGTTCCACCTTTCACATACGCCGCTTGAATTGAGCAGCTGTCAGGGAAGTTACCTTTAAAGTGAGCCGTATCGACAACCACTCGGTCAATGTTGCCAGCATGTCCCAGTGCAACAATCACCCAGTCATTGCCCGGAGTACGGCGGCGGGCTGTTTCCCAACCATCACCCATATTCTCACCGCGACCTGGGCCAAGAATGTTAGACTTGTTGCCGTAGTGTTCATCACTACATACCAAAGCGCGACCGCCATTTTCAACCGCAGCAAGGTCGACTTTCTGTTGGCTATCGATGCGATCCCAATCAACGCTAGGTCGACCATAAACACGTAAACGCGCAACACCACCATCTGGATAAATGTTGAGACGCAAGTGAGTAAACACTTCATCACTTTCTATTTGTTCAAGATGATGATGATCGCCTTGCAAACCCATAGAAGGCAGAATCTCTTGCCACTCGGTTGCGTCAGTTGGATCACCGTCTGGGGAATAACAGGCATCTATCGAAGCCGACGGCGGGAAGTTACCCGTGAAGAAAGAAGTGTCAATATCGACACCTGCAATCGTCCCCGCAAGACCTAAACGAATGACACAGTAATCGTAGCCTTCACCACGCTTACGGCGGCTTTCCCAGCCATCCATCCATTTGCCATTGTCATCGTAAAGATCATCTTTCCATTCCGGTGCTTCACGGCGCAAAAGTCGGCTCTTATCAGCAAAGAAGTCGTCGGTAGCGTAGATAGCTTCTGCGCCCAGTTTATCGTCAGCAAGGTTAATGTATTGTTCTATATCTAAGGACATGTCCTTATCCTTCCAATTATTCAAAAATAGGTTAAGTGAGTAAGCTCTTATCGAGCGCTATACCAATTGGTATTAAAGCGAGATAGTCGACAACTCTGTGACTTACATATCTCGTAGGCGAAACAGTGCGATCTTGTTGATCTCTTGAATCGCGGTAGCAAACTCAGTGTCACTATCATTGCCTAATCGCTTCTCGAAGGATTCAAGAATTTGGTAACGATTGGCCCCTTTCACTGCCATGATGAAGGGAAAGTTGAAGCGGCTTTTGTAACTGTCGTTGTACGTAGTGAATTTTTCGAACTCTTCTGCTGAGCACTGATCAATGCCTGCACCAGCTTGTTCCGCAGTGGATGCGGCGGTAAGTTCGCCGTTAATTGCTGCTCGCCCCGCTAAATCTGGGTGAGCATTTATAAGTGCAAGTTGTTTTACTTTCTCTGCTTCTAATAGCGTTTCAGCCATTCTTATGTGCAAGTTTGAAACAAAGTTATCCTGATCTGATAGTCCTTGATCGTAAACGGCTTCTGCCACCCAAGGGCTATGCTCATACACATCGCCAAAGTGGGAGACAAATTCCGTACGTTCCATTTGAGATGGTTTGCAAAAACGAAATTCAGTCATGCTATTTTCCCTTTTTTGGTGTGTATGGATGGTGCTCGTGCCAATGGCGAGCAATATCAACACGGCGACATAACCACACGTCGTCATGTTGTTTAACGTAATCTAGGAAGCGCTTTAACGATGCGATACGACCCGGTCTACCGATCAGGCGGCAATGCAGACCAACCGACATCATCTTGGGGGCAGTCGCACCTTCAGCGTATAGAGTATCGAATGTGTCCTTTAGGTATTGGTAGAACTGTTCACCTGAGTTAAAGCCTTGCACAGTGGCAAAGCGCATATCGTTGACGTCAAGCGTGTAAGGAATCACTAACTGAGGCTGACCTGCTTCGGTATGCCAATACGGTAAATCGTCGTCGTAGGCATCAGAGTCATAGAGGAAACCACCTTCGTCTGCGACTAACTTGCGGGTGTTAGGGCCAGTGCGACCTGTATACCAACCAAGCGGCCTTTCACCAGTGATCGCTTTGATGATTTCAATCGCTTTCATCATATGGTCGCGCTCTTGCGACTCATCCATGTATTGGTAATCAATCCAGCGATAGCCATGGCTACAAATCTCATGCCCCGCTTGAACCATGGCCTCTGCTACATCGGGATGACGTTCAATCGCCATCGCTACTGCGAATACGGTCAGTGGGATCTCGTACTCATCAAAGAGCTTTAACACACGCCACACACCTGCGCGGCTGCCATACTCATAGATTGATTCCATGCTGATGTGTCGCTCACCTTTAATCGGCTGCGCGGCTGGAATCTCTGACAGAAAGGCTTCGGACTCATCATCCCCATGTAAAAGGCAGCGCTCACCACCCTCTTCGTAATTCAACACAAACGACACGGCGATACGAGCACCACCTGGCCATTTAGGGTGAGGAGGATTCGCCCCATAGCCAATCAGGTCTCGTGAATAATCCTTATCCATTCAGGCTCTCCTTAAATACAAGACACTTTGTCTTTATGCCTTCTTAAACTTCATACATTCATTGTATACAATAAATTATCTTAATGTAAAGATTTTGTTGCTAAAGTTAATTCACGTAAACAAAAGCTATTTTATCAATAAGTTACCTACGCTTAGGCTCAAATAGTTATCTAGCTCGATCTCACAAAACTGATTTTTGCTCACTTTCGTTAGTAACAAAATTATAACATCAAGCTTTACTATCCGAATATTTTGTGTACATATATAGGTAACAGAAGCAAGTTTAAAACAACTTTGTGTACAATTTAAAATCAATAAACGCTAAGGAGAGCGCTGGGCGCGAATAACAATTATGGGCAAATTAACTACACACGTATTGGATACAATGCACGGCGTTCCCGGTGCAAATATTCAAGTTGAGCTGTTCCGTGTTGAAGAGGGCAGCCTGACCAAGATTAAAACGGTCACCACCAACTTTGATGGTCGAACTGATGAACCAGTGCTAGAAGGCGACGAGCTTGTGACAGGCAAATATCAACTGGTATTCCATGTTGCCGATTACTACAAGAACCAAGATGTCGACCTTGGTGAAATCCCATTCCTAGATGACGTTGTGATTCGCTTTGGCCTCGGAGAAGCGGGGGCACATTATCACGTGCCTTTGCTTGTCTCACCGTATAGCTTCTCTACCTATCGTGGTAGTTGAGGCAAGAAATTACCAATAGATAACCCTAACAACGTCATACATATCAATCGGGAGAATTGGAGTCTGCAACAACACCATCAAGATGCAGAAAGCGGTATTCAATTTCAGAAACACCAAAACAAAAGGACTTGCTGACATGAATGAAAGCAAAGCAGAAGTGCTTAACAACGAAAGCCAATCGGGTGGCTTACTAGAGCGCTTTTTCAAACTGAAAGCACATGGAACCAGTGTTAAAAACGAAATGATCGGGGGGATCACCACTTTTGCCACTATGGCATATATCATTTTCGTTAACCCTCAAATCATGGCGGCTTCAGGGATGGATTCTGGCGCGGTCTTCGTTGCAACCTGTATTGGTGCAGCGATTGGCTGTCTGTTAATGGGACTCTTTGCCAACTGGCCTGTCGGTTTGGCGCCGGGCATGGGCCTTAACGCCTTTTTCTCTTTCACTGTGGTTAGTGAAATGGGCTACAGTTGGGAAGTGGCGCTTGGTGCGGTATTCCTCTCTGGTATCCTATTTGTCGGGATGAGCTTCTACAAAATACGTCAATGGATCATTGAAAGTATTCCAGAGAGTTTACGCTTCTCAATGACCGCAGGTGTTGGTCTTTTCTTAGGTCTTATCGGGCTTAAAACCGCAGGCATTGTTGTAGAGAACCCAGCTACTTTGGTTTCACTTGGCGACTTCACTAAACCTGATGCCATGCTTGCCGCTATCGCTTTCTTAATCATTGCGGTACTCAGTGAGCGTAAAGTGTTCGGTGCGGTACTGATCGGGATTTTGAGCGTCACTGTCGTTGGCATGATGTTAGGTCTCGTTCAGTACAACGGCTTCTTTGCTGCACCGCCAAGTATTGCACCTACCTTTATGGCAATGGACATCTCTGGCGCGTTTAACATCTCAATGGTCAGCGTCATCTTAGCCTTCTTGTTCGTTAATATGTTCGACACCGCAGGCACACTGATGGGTGTTGCAGAACGTGCGCATCTGGTAAACAAAGAAACAGGCAAGATCGAAGGGCTTAGCAAGGCGTTAAAAGCCGATTCTATCTCTAGTGTTGCAGGTGCATGTGTCGGCTGTCCACCTGTAACTAGTTACGTAGAGAGTGCTGCAGGTGTAGCTGCAGGGGCTCGTACAGGTCTGTCAGCCATTGTGGTAGCAGCACTGTTCTTAGCCGCTATTTTCCTTTCACCTTTGGCAGGTATGATCCCAGCTTACGCCACTGCAGGTGCACTAATCTACGTCGCGTTCGTAATGATGAGCAGTATGCAGCATGTCGATTGGAAAGATTTTACCAATGGCGCTCCGGCTGCGATTACGGCCCTGATGATGCCGCTTACTTTCTCAATTGCAAACGGTATTGCTCTTGGCTTTATTACTTACACAGTACTGAAAGTCGCGACAGGAAAAACCAAAGATGTCTCCATCTCAATGTACATCCTGACTGTCGTCTTCGTCGCTAAGCTTATCTACATCTAATTTCTAGGGTCTGATGACCCTAATTATCCTTGTGAAAACTAGCCTGAGCATGGGTTCGGGCTAGCTTCCTATACGAAAAATTCGTGACCCTACGTAGTTTGTAGAAGTCAATTGTCCAATCTACGAGAGAAAAATGGATTCTCTCTGAGGTATAACCAATGAAACTTCTGTATACACTCAACCAAAAGCCGCCACACGGCATTACCCTGCTGCTGGCTTTGCAACACATGCTGGCATCCATTGGTGGTATTGTGGCTGTCCCGCTCATTGTTGGCGCATCCATCGGACTGCCTAATGAAGAGATTGTCTCGCTAATCAATGCTGCCCTACTCGCTTCGGGTATCGTCACCATGGCGCAATGTATTGGTGTCGGCCCTATTGGTATTCGTTTACCTGTTGTCATGGGCTCTAGTTTTGCTTTCCTAGGTGTGGCGATTGCCATTGGCCGCGAAGGCGGTGTCGCTAGCATCATGGGCTCGGCTTTAGTCGGTTCTCTAGTAGTGATTGTTGCTAGCTTTTATATGGACAAAGTCCGCAAGCTATTTCCAACGGTAGTGAGTGGCGTTGTTGTCACCCTAATCGGATTAACCATTTTGCCCGTTGCGATGAATTGGGTGGGTGATGCGCCCGCAGCGAGTGAAAACTTCGCAACTCTACCAAAGCTTTTCTTAGCCATCGTTTCACTGGGCATCGTGGTTGCGGTCTCGGTTTACTGTAAAGGCGCCGTTGCTGCATCTGCCATTGTTATTGGTCTGGCGGGCGGTTACATCGTCGCGCTATCTCTAGGTATGGTAAACCTCGATGATATTACTTCTGCCGCTTGGGTCGGTGGACCAGAGCCTCTTAAATACGGATTAAGCTTTCAAGCCAGCGCCATTGTGAGCATGAGCTTGGTTTATATTGTCGTCATTGCTGAAGCAACGGGTGACTTTATGGCCCTAGCAAACAACTGTAATAAACAAATCTCGGGCAAAGATCTGCAACGCGGTCTGCTTGGTGATGGCTTAGGCAGTACGCTTTCTTCGATCTTAACCGCTATGCCACTGGCTTCTTTCAGTCAAAACGTTGGGATAGTGGGCATTACTGGTGTAGCGAGTCGATATGTTGTTGCAGCAACAGGTGGACTACTGATTTTAGGCGGCTTGTTCCCTAAACTTGCGGCCGTTGCGGTGACCATTCCTAAACCGGTTCTTGGCGGTGTTGGTTTTGTTATGTTTGGTATGATTGCCTACGCAGGTATTCGCATGCTGATTATGGCCGCAGACACCAAACGAAATGCACTGGTTATCTGTGTTGGATTGGCATCAGGCTTAGCCGTGACTTTTGAACCTCGTTTACTTCAACACTTACCGCACGATATTGCTAATTTCCTGCACTCTGGCATTACCACGGGCACCATAGCAACGGTTCTTCTTCATCAACTTCTTCCTAAGTCTTCCAACAAAGAAGTTCGTGAAGCACTGACAGAAAGTAAGGTTCAAGTCGAAGAAAAGATCATTCGAAAATCCGATGATGAAGCGCCACAAGTGGTAGAAAGTAAACTTGAAGCAAAGACCACTGAATAAACTCACTTTAATCACAACAAAGGCATCAAAAGGAGACCTAAGCTCACTGACATCAATCTGAGCTTAACAACAATAACACCGCTAGTACTTGCTAGCTTAACTGTAACTAAAACGTTTAAGACCCTCTCCCCTGAAATGGCTGAGATGGCTAAGGACTATTATGAATGGAAACCATCTGGATTAAGAATCCACTGGCAATTTATACCGGAAACACGCAAGACGCCCAAGGTGGTCTCGTGGTTCAGGGAAACAAAGTTGTCGAACTTATCCCAAAGCATGGGACGCCGTCCCACTCAATTGATTATGTGGTTGAGGCCTCTCGGCATGTCGTCACACCTGGGCTCGTTAACGCCCACCACCATTTTTATCAAACCTTAACGCGCGCTTACCCTGACGCGTTAAACAAAGAACTGTTTCATTGGCTCAAAAGCCTGTATCCCGTCTGGGCAAACCTAGATGAAGAGATGATGAGTGTCGCGACTGAGCTTGCCTTAGTTGAGTTGATGCTGTCGGGTTGTACCACTGCTTCCGATCATCACTACTTGCTGCCAAACGGTTTAGAACACGCGATAGACTTGCAGGTCGAAGCGGCGCAAAAACTTGGCGTCAGAGCCATCTTCACTCGTGGCTCAATGAGTTTAGGTGAAGAAGACGGCGGCTTACCGCCACAGCATACCATTCAAACCGAGCAAGCGATTGTTGATGACAGCTACCGTTTGATTCGCCAATACCACCAGCAACAAGAAGGGGCAATGACCCAAATCGCGCTCGCGCCATGCTCTCCTTTCTCCGTCACGACAGATTTGATGAAAGAAACTGCCCACATCGCCAAGCAAGAGAATGTCATGATGCACACCCATTTGTGCGAAACGCTGGATGAGGAAGATTTCTGTGTCGAGCAATTTGGTATGCGCCCGGTCGATTATCTCGAAGACGTCGGCTGGCTCAATGACAAAACTTGGCTTGCCCATGGTATCCATTTCAATAATGAAGAGATTCGCAGGCTAGGCCAAGCGGGCGTAGGCATTAGCCACTGCCCTACATCAAACATGATGCTTGCTTCAGGGATTTGTAAAAACAATGACCTAGAAGCCGCAGGTGTTAAAGTCGGCCTAGGCGTTGATGGCTCAGCCTCAAACGATGGCTCAAACATGATTGCCGAAGTGCGTATGGCGATGTACTTACAGCGCCTACAGTATGGCTCGGCAAACGTATCCCATTTTGATGCGCTGCGTTGGGCGACCAAAGGCTCAGCACAAGCGATGGGACGTAATGATATTGGCGAGCTTAGCGTGGGTAAACAGGCCGATATTGCGATGTTCAAACTCGACGATATTCGTTTCTCTGGCAGTCATGATCCTCTTGCTGCACTGCTATTATGTGGCGCTCAACAAGCCGACCGTGTGATGGTTGCAGGTCACTGGCGAGTAATGAACAGTGAAGTGATTGGTGTTGATATTCATCAATTGATGGAACGTCATAAAGCGGCAGCATCGAGGCTAGCACGTAAAGCTTTAGGTGAGTAAGTCATATAGCCCCAGTCACTTACTGGGGCTCTTTGCTTTTAGGCTTGCTAGTTTGCTTCTACGTTGTAGATGACGGGCATTTCCCCCCGCCAATCTAGCCAAAGCTGAGAATCAGTCACTAAGCGAGTTAGCGCATTGGCGACATTGATTCGGCTGGTTTCTCCAGCATTAAACAAAGCACTGCGAGTCGGGCTATTGTGCCATGAATATGGACTTACGTCGCAGCGGTCAATCAAGGTATCTGGTCGCAAGATAACCCACTCTAACAGAGTGCTCAGTTTACGACTTCTGCTTAAGAGCTCAGCTGCTTTTTCATTGTCACGGTGCGGCGGTAACAATGCTCGTAGCAAAAGGCATAGCAATCTCTCCTGCCTAGAAACTTGTTCATTGATTGTATGGTTGCTCACACCTGTTGAGCCCATTAGAGCTAACTTTAGCGGCTCGTTTCGTTGAGGTGATATCACTGAAGCAATACGCAATATGCTGTCTCGAACCAACAGTCGCGGTGCTCCATAAACACCTTGCAAAGTGAAGTTGTGGCCTAAACAACATATGCACGCTTGGCAATCAGCAACGATCATTTCCAAATCATCCACTTCAATCGCCAAAACGGTCGTTCGATGTTGAGTCAAATTTGAATGATCCGGTAACACATTACAGTCCCTAACCAAAGCAACCACTTCATGGTTGGCTTCAAGAAGCTGATTTACGACCAATTTACCCGTAGAGCCCGTGGCGCCTAGTACCAATATCTTCATTTTAAACCCTTTGCCTTCTGTACTTATTCAATAGCTTATCAGTTCATAATTGTTTGGAAATCCATCAAAAATGCATGACAATCATTCATATTTGAATGACAAACGGAAAATCAACATGGACTGGAAGCACATCCAATTTGACTGGAATCGCGCACGAGCATTTCTGGTCGTTGCTGAAGAGGGATCATTCTCAGCTGCTGGTCGCGCCTTAAATATGAGTCAACCCACCTTGGGCCGCCAAATCGCTGCGTTTGAACATGAACTAAAGCTCACTCTGTTTGAACGAGTTGGTAAAAAGTTGGTTCTTACCAACAGCGGCCAAAAACTCTACCAACATGTCAGCCAAATGGCCGAGTCTGCAAATCAAATGCTGCTCACCGCACTGGGGCAAGATGAAAGTATCGCAGGCAAGGTGAGTATTTCTTTAACGGAGCTCGATGCATTTTTTCGCTTTCCTCCCCTAGTTAATCAATTAAAAGAATACGCACCGCATGTCGATATCGAGCTCATTGTCTCCAACCAAGTGAGTGATCTGAAACGCCGTGAGGCCGATATCGCCATGCGCTACAAAAGACCAACCGACTTAGATCTGATCGCTAAGAAAATTGGCCATGAAACGGTTTATCTCTACGGACATAAAGATTTGGTAAAGAGCTTTCAAGACAGGTCCCCCAATGAGGTTGCAAACGTAACCATCATCGGATTTGATCAGGAAGAGTATCTACGCCAGCACCTAAAACGATCCGGTTGGGATCTCAAACACAACCCTTTTACCCTGGTCTGTAACAACCAGTTAGTGCAGTGGCAGTTAGTACTGTTAACTCGATCACTAATTCTTTTGCCAGAGCACATTGCTCGTAATAATCCGGATTTACGAATTGCGTTTAAAGAACATTTTCAGCCCTTTGAACTAGATGCATGGCTTGTTTGCCACCGAGAACTACACACGAGTAAAAGAGTACGCATAGTGTTTGATTTCTTGGCTAAGCACTTAAGCTTATGAACTAACAAGAAGAGTAGAATGAAAGTAGAAAGGACACACGCTTTAAAGGATGAAATAAGAGTGAGTTGTTGATACCTACGCCAAAGGTTCACTTAATGCGGGTTGCAGCTTTTTGGTGGCATTCTTAACCTCAATGGGTAAATCACCAAAGGGAGGCTTAAAGATGACAACTGCGAGAAAACAACAGATATGCGTTGATGCTACACCTTATTATCACTGCGTGTCTCGCTGTGTCAGGCGCAGCTTCCTGTGTGGGACTGATCCTGTCACCAAGCAAAATTATGAGCACCGTAGAGCGTGGGTGAAGCAAAAAATGATGGCACTAACGCAACTTTACTGCATCGACATCTGCGCCTACGCCATAATGAGTAACCACTACCACTTGGTCTTACACATCAATCGAGACAAAGCCCTAAACCTATCGTATCTTGAGGTGGTTGAGCGTTGGCAGAGGGGGCACAAACTGCCAAATATAGTAACGCGATGGTTAGAAGGGCAGCTAACCAGTAAGGCCGAACGTGAAGCGTGTTTAGCAATTATCGAATCTTGGCGCGAGCGACTATGGAACCTGAGTTGGTTTATGAAAGAGCTTAATTTTGAGATTGCCTGCCAAGCCAACAAAGAAGACCAATGCAAAGGACATTTCTGGGAAAGCCGCTTCAAAAGTCAGGCCTTGCTTGATGAGCAGGCGCTCGCTGCGGCTATGACGTATGTCGACTTAAATCCATTAAGAGCAGGAATAGCCAAAACACCAGAAACCTCCGACTACACATCGATTAAAGCGAGGATTGATGCATTAAATAATCAGCAAGAGACTGCACCTTGTCTTCACCCTTTTGTTGGTAATACCAGCAATCATCAACTTGATGGTATTCCCTTCCGACTGATGGATTACATCAAGCTGGTCGATTGGACAGCACGTCAATACCGAGAAGGTAAGGCGAGCTTAAGTGAAGATACGTTGCCGATATTACAACGACTTAAGGTCAATCAAGTAGACTGGTTTGAAGCTTGTACTCAGTTGGAGCGTCTGCGCTGCACCACAGTAGGTTGCACCCAAAGTGCAATGATTGCTAAACAGATGATGAATCGAAAGAGAATCAATTTACTTCGGTTGGATAGTTAGTTCTTAGCCAGCCCTTAGATTTTTAGTTAGGAAACCACACCAAACCACAAGTGAGTTTGGTGAGTCACTCATTACTCAAATAAGCCTTAATAGACTCAATCCCGTAGAATAGCGACTAACAGACCGCAGTTCTCCCTCCAGTTGCACAAATTGATACCGATTTCACCCTTAATTTATGCCAGGAGTATTAGTATCATTTTATGGTGCCTGTCCTTATAATCTTAATCTTAATCTTAATCTTCGTATCTAAGTAAAACTTCATTATCCAAAACAACATTTGTGGACCAGATGAAGCTTGCTCCAGCCCCACTGAATTTATCAATAAAGTTCATGTAAGATTTTTTGTTATTTACACCAATTTCATCTTCTGAATATTCAGTCGCTTGAGGCCATGAAACTGCATCGAAGTCTTTTGCCATCCAGTTACTTGGGGTCTCCCAATGAGCAGCATAAGCATTTGCACCGTTATCTGTGCCTTCTGTTATGCAGTTCTCAGATAAGCGTTTACCATCAACCTCACTTAGGCAGCTTAAATCATAGATTGGTGCAGTATAAAATGTCTGTGCTTGCCAGTCGGAACCCGTCACTGTGCCATCACTAAAGCTTGCGATAAAGCCACCATCACCTGGGTGGAATGCCTTGCCACGGTTATCTTCTGTACCTAAACCTAAGTTTTCTTCCCAATCAATTACTTTTACAGCAATAGTGTATGGTTTGTTTACTTTAAACTTTACGATACTAGAATTAAACGGCGTGAAAGGTACCGTGTCTACTGCAACGAGCTGACCATTAATATATAACTCGAAATAGTTGTCAGCAAAGATGTAACCAGTGATCTCTTCACCATCTGAATCGATAACAGTCACAGGGACTGAGTCTTCATCCACATCGGCTATACTTTCAGGTTTGATGTTGGTGCACTCTTCATAAAGATCGACCGCATTTGGTGCAGTTGTGAAATGGTTTTGAGCAGGAACTGTCCATACCTTTCCGTCAGCATCAACAATTTCACCAACGCCTGCAACACGGCTTCGACCATTCGCACAATCAAATAGGTTTTTTTCTATTGTTTTTGCAAGACCTTGGGTAATGCTAGCTGAACCTTTGTAGTCATTCGCGCTTCCGCTTACAGTTAGGTCGGAGGATGGGGAGCAGCCAGCCAACAACAAGGCGATAGACGAAAGAGCGAATACTTGATTGTTTGTAGCCATCATCAATAAAAGTCCAGAAGTAAGTATGAAGTTTAAGTGTAGTAATTAACCTCAACAGAACAATGCATTGGGCTGGTTACATAGCTGGCATATATAATAGTCTGTGTAATGTAAATCAACGTAAACGATGTGCAACTTTCGGTAAAAGGGCTTCTGCTCCGAACTTTAACAGATAGCACTTCGTAACTCATAAATGGCCACAAACGCGTAACAAAAGCATTTTTCATATGTGATACTGATGGTCAGGAAAAATCACAAATCCTTAGCGAGTAATAAGCAGGACTAGCGTGAAGAGCGGCCTTGTTTTTTACTTAACCATCATTCTCATAAATACCCTTTTGACAGGGTGATGTCTTCACGCACTGAGGCCATCTCCTCACTAGGCCCTGCTAAATCAATATTACGCAATTGCCTGATGATATATGTGGTCTGCTACCACACCAAAACCTTCTGACGTAGGGTGAATTTCATTGCGCCATTGATCACTATTGAGCAAGCCTTGCGTATCAACTACCGTCAGTATCTCGTAGTCATTGGCTACCTCGATTAACCGCTGTTTAAATCGCGTTAATAGGTGATTAATGATCTTTTCTTGATCACTTGCATCAGTAATCTTCTTAGCTTTTAGGTACGGGTAAACCCAAGACTTGCCCACCGGAATGATATCGAACAGTTCAAACCCCGTCGGATTAGGCTGAACAAAATCATAAGTATGTGTGACAATTTTAATATCTGGATTCTTTGAGTACTCCATCGTTAGCTCGCACAGCACGCGATAAGCATTTTCTATTTGCTTGAGCTTCATCTCTACGCGATGTTCGAGTATGCATTGTTGCCAATCCATACCTGGCTGCTTTTCTCTAATAAAGAACCCAAAGTCATACCGACCTACGATGTCATTCCCACCACCAGAAAAGAGTAGTAGATCAAACTCATTGTGCGAGAGGCGCTTTAACAGAGATAGCTTTTCATCACCGGAGATCATATCAATTGCCTCATCTCCGTTAGACGATGTGTTATAAATTAGCAAGTTGTTCCTATCTGCTAAATGGTCGACAACATTGGCATCTTTACCGAAGATAAAATAGCGTCTTGGGTAGTTAAGCCAAGAATCACCTTCGGAAAGAATACGTATTTTATCAGGTGTGTAACGATCCTGAATGAGTTGCTTGTAGGCTCTTGAATCGGATGTCGCTGGCATAATCTTGCCTCCTACTATGATTAAGCACTAAGTGCACTTGTCCCATTTCTAAGCTGGCAATATCTTGTCAGACTCCATTGCTTCGCTAGCCTTGAAGAAATCCCAATGTTTGCGAGCGGAGTTAACAATGACACCAATAACAAATTTGATTGCAAAATATTCCCCGACTTCCGGAATGTAAGGGATATCAATTTTATCATTCGCAAGCGAGGTCAAACGTTTCACTAGCCTCTCTGCTTCTTGATCGTCAATGCCTTGATCAAGGCTTCTCACCAAGTCATAGAACTCATTAGGCAAGTTGTCGTATAGAAAGGTGTCTACTTTAATCACCACCTTCAGCAGTATTTTCTCCTCTTTAGTCTCACTCACTAGTGGAACATTAATTTCAGTATTCAGCTTCTGAGCGAGAATTTTTGCTTCATCAGCCGTGAGTTTCATACGCTTTTCTGGTGGCGCAAAGTAGTCATCCAGTAAATCTCTAAACTCATCCTTGGTTAAATCTTTGATCGTATTCATATTCGCCTCCTACTATGACAAGAACTCTAAAAGAGTATTTACTTGTTGATCGATAAGTTGCTCTGCCAAGCGACTTAAAGCACTGATGTTGCTCTTGCTTACGTTGTCCATATCATCATCCGCATCCGTTAAGACGGTTTGTAAACGTAAGTAGTCTTGGCCTAGCAATACCTTCAATTGGTGATCAGCAGCATCAGATACGCCATCGAACATGCAGCTCATTACAGGCAGAGCCCAGCCGACTTTGCCCCAATCTTTGGCTTGATTGAATGGAATAGATCTTACTAGCTCTCCGGTGCCCAAAGAGAGCAGCTTGATTTCATCATTTGGGAAAAGTTTTTTTGCCTCTACATAGGCTGAAACCGCAGGGTTGTTAATAAATACACCACCATCGACTAGTGCTCTGCGCTTGTTATTAACCTTGACCAAAGCAGGTTCAAAATAAGTTGGTGCCGCACTCGTTGCTCTGGCCGCTAAGCGCATAGATACTTGCTGAGTATTTGAGTTCCAACTTTTTAGAAAGAAGGGTTCGCGCGCTTCAATATCATAGCTTGTAACCATGACCTTAGTTTGGGCGCTCTCTAACGGCTCTGAACGAAAATACTTCATCAGCACGGATTCGATGCCATCTGAAGGATATTTTTCATCGCTTAAACCACCGACAGACGTCACACCTTTCCATCGACTGCGTGGAAAGATATCTGATCCATGCTCACGATAAATCTCAACCAGCTCTGCGGCACTGTAAGGTTCGTTAGTTCCAGGAACATTGATACTTAAGCCCATAGATAAAATGCCGCCAGTTGAAGTGCCACACATTAAATCAAAGAGCTGGCAGCATGGTTTACCCGTTTCTTGTTCCAATTTAGTAAGAACTAACGCAGGGATGATGCCCCGAATACCACCTCCGTCAATCGATAAGACTCGTCTCATTTTGATCTCCTTTTCATCGAGTTTATAAAATCCGATATAAACATAGATGCTATAAGTGCATATGCATCTGGCAGGGATCACAAATATCCATTTGGTTGAGTATCAACTCTAAGATATGAAATGTTGGTGAACGAACCATGTGATGAAGAGCAGCTAAAGCGGAGCAAGGTGAAACAGACAAGATGATTGGCAGCGGAAAGTTGCCCATAAAAAAGGGACGTTATCCGTCCCCTTCTATTGTTCAACTATTCCTATCTAGAATGGAAAATCTGCTCGGTCTCAAGTGACGTCATGGTGCGAATTTGACGCCAAACGTAGTAGAAGATACCAAACATCATCAACATGCTAGGGATTGCGATAATTGGGTAGCTGTATAGGGTGAGTTTACCTAGCTCTTCATTGAACTCTGCGGTTCCGGCTGGGCTAGTCACAATCCAAGTTGCAAGGAAATAATTCATCGCTGAAGAAAATGCAAACGTACTAGCAAACAAATAGTTCGATGACATCAGGCAACGTTCAAACGCGTCCGTCTTACCGTTTTCTTTTAAACGCTCAGTGATCACCGCGAGGTTTAGTACTGTATCGTTAAGAATCATCTTCTGCATAAATGGATAACGGGTAAAGGTAGAACCTAAAACCGCTAATCCAATAAGGCCGGGAATCAAAGCTTCTTTCAAGGCTAGCCAACGCGTATCAAGTTCAAGCAAGCCAATACCACCAGTCAATAGCACACTGACAAAGCCAAGCGCAGCAATGAAATTGAACTTCTTATTACGGATAAGATCCATACCGCCGTAGACAATAGGGAATGCCAATGCCACCACAAGTGCCATGACAGTACCAAGGTGCTCTTCGCCACTAAACTTCATCAGGATGAAGGAAGGAATAAATACGTTAAACAGGATCTCAAATAGGGGGTTCGACTTTTTCGTCGTGGTGTTACTCATAATTGTTACTGGCTCTACTCTGTCATCTTTGTTTTAGTTTCAAAGCGAAGTGTTCAATGCTTAGCTTAAGATGTAAAGCGTTTAAACCCCGAGTTGTGTAACGACTTATGAAATAGAAAGCTTGTGAGTATTTTTTCGTCTATAAGTCTCGCCTTGCCATTCTTACGCGATGCGTAATATTGTAAGGAGCGAGTATCAACCAGAAAACCACTCATTTGGCACTTTGACGGCAATCACCTCTGCTCGGCAACAAACGCTGTCTTGTGAGTGAAGCTCGCACTCCAGCACTATCTTTTTCTCAAATGCTTCGACAACCTTGGCTTTCAATGTAACGGTAGAATCCATAGCGACAGGTTTAAGGAATGAGATATTTAAACTCCCCGTGGCAAACCAAACGGGTTCTCCTTTGCCGACTTCTTGCCCGCTGAGTTGATATCCCTTCGCGATAGCCATACACACACAATGGCAATCGATTATGGTTGATATGATGCCACCATTTAGGAAATGAGTTGGTCCCGCGCAATGATGTTTGTGAGGAACAAACTCACAGCTCGCCTCACTGTCTGATTGCCAATAGCTCTTAATTTGCAGTCCGTGTTCATTTTCAGCGCCACATCCATAGCAGTGGTTGTTCGGTATTTGGTCTTGAATCGCAATAGAATGAGTCATTTCATACTCCCATAGCCAAGCTTGTCTTAATTCGAATAAGTGAATAGTTATCTTATAGTTATAGCTTACTTCCTCGATTTAATATCTACACCGAACTGAGTGGGTACTCGTCGATTCAGCTTGATTGTTCTCTCGCTATCAAAAAAGCCTCCACTTCAACAGGGAGGCTTTTATGTTTCTGAAGTTTGATATTAGCGAACAATCAAACCAAGTAAGATACCAACTGCACCGAAGTCTGCGTCGCTGAATGTTGTGTTAGCAAAGCCTAGGTCGCCTAATACTGGCATTAGGAATACTGGTAGGAAGGTAATCAGTAGACCTTGTGCAAAAGCACCTAAGATTGCACCACGGCGGCCACCTGTTGCGTTACCAAATACACCCGCTGCTGCACCGACGAAGAAGTGCGGTACCACGCCCGGAATAATCACAGTTAAGCCCATCACGTAAAGTAGGAACATACCTAGCAAACCCGCAGAAAAACTGGATAAGAAACCAACCAGTACGGCATTTGGCGCATACGGGAATACCACAGGACAATCGAGAGCCGGTTTAGCGTTTGGCACAAGCTTGTCTGAAATACCTTTAAATGCAGGAACGATTTCAGCGATAACCATACGCACACCTTGCAAGATAACGTAAACACCACCAGCAAACGTAATCGACTGCATCAGGGCAAACATAAACCAGTGTTTACCACCACTCACTTCGCGAACAAAGTCACCGCCAGCGAAAATACAGGTCACCATAAAGATGATGCCCATAGTGAAAGAGATAGCGACTGGCGTATCACGCAAGAACAACAAACTCTTTGGTACGTTCATCTCTTCTGTCGAGTGCTCTTTATTACCAAACTTGCTGCCAATAAAGCCCGCTAGCACATAGGAGAGTGTCGAGAAGTGACCAATAGCCACATCATCAGAACCTGTAACTTGCTTCATGTAACGGTGCGCGATAGCTGGGAAAAACACCATCACTGAGCCAACAACCAAAGAACCTAGTGCAATAAGAGGTACACCACTCATTCCGCTTGAAGAAAGGATCGCTGCCACCATCATCGACATAAATAACGTGTGGTGACCTGTCAGGAAGATAAATTTCCATGGCGTTAGACGAGCGATCAGAATGTTCACCAGCATCGCAAAGAACATGATCATCGCCATCTCTTTACCAAATGCTTCTTGAGCAATTGACACAATCGCTTCGTTGTTTGGTACAACACCTGTAATACCAAACGCTTGTTGGAAGATAGTCGCAAAATCACCTAGGGAGGTAACAACTAAGCCAGCACCAGCGCCCAAGATGATAAAACCGAGAATGGTTTTTACTGTGCCTTTAATACATTCTGTCACCGACTTTTTCTGAGCGATTAGGCCGATAAGAGCGATAAGACCGACCAGAACCGCAGGTTCTGATAGGACATCGTTCATTAAGAAACTAAAGAATTCCATAATGGCTCCCTATAGTGCGCCAAGTTCTTGTAAAGCCGCAGATAAACGCTCTTTCATTGCCACTTTATCAACCATGTTGTCTAGGCTGACGATTTTCGGTTCAACATCGAGTGCTTTCAATTGGTCAGTAATATCGTTAGTACCAATAAAGATGTCACAATCTGTGCCTTTTGCACTGCCTAAATCAATGTGATCAACCGCTGCATTAATCTCAAGCTCTTTGACAATGCCCTTGATGCTCATTTCCATCATCAGGCTCGTGCCAAGACCGTGTCCACAAACAACCATAATTTTCATAATTCAGTACCTTTTTATTCTTGATATCTATAGGGGTGATAGTCAGGAGTGATGTTTTAGTAATTCTTGATGACGGCTAAAACGTCATCGACAGATTGAGCGTTGCAGATTTGCTCTACATGCTCTTCATTCATAAACAGCTCAGCCAGTTTTGAAATAGCACCGACATGGCTATCGCTATCCGTTGCCGCTAGCGTCACCAACATCTTCACAGGGTCATTACCTTCAGAGTCAAAGTTAACGCCGTTTTGAATCACAGTGATCGCAAGTGATAAACGATTAACGCCATCTTCTGGTCTTGCATGCGGCATCGCCATACCAGGGCCAACGACATAGTAAGGACCTAGCTCTTGATGCGAGCGAAAAATCGCCTCTACGTAGCTTGGCTCAACAGCGCCATTATCAAGCAATGCCTGACACGATTTTTGAACAGCGTCTTCCCAGTCACTGGCTTCAGCATGGACTCGAATCACATCTGAGGTAATCAGTTCACTTAGCATTGGATCTTTCCGATTTGTTGTTTTGATGGCGCTACTCTAACGATGTTCCCTGTGGAAAAACCGGACAATGATCACAAATGATAGCGCTATCTGGTAGCGCTATCATAAACTGTGATAGCGCTACCATTTATTAATCTTAATGCGGTTTCATATGCTTGTGATCACCATCTAATGCGCTAATATCATTTCAACCCAAGGGCTGTGATAAGATGTCGCGGCGAATTAATAGATAAAAAACGAAAATAAAAAAATGAGCGAACCGCGAAAACGCAGAAGCACTGGAAAAGTCACACTTGCCGATGTAGCCAAAAAAGCCGGTGTCGGTTCGATGACCGTTTCGCGAGCATTAAGAACGCCAGACTTGGTGTCTGATAAATTGCGAGAAAAGATTCAACAAGTCGTTGATGAGCTAGGTTATATTCCCAATAAAGCGGCGGGTGCATTGGCCTCAGCTGAAAGCTATTCCATTGCTTTGATCCTGCCTTCATTGATCGATAAATCTTGTGCCTTGTTTCTACCTAGCTTCCAGCAAACCCTAAACAAAGCGGGTTACCAACTGATTCTCGGCTACAGTGACTACTCGGTAGATCAAGAAGAAAAACTGCTTTCAACCTTTCTCGAAAGTCGCCCTGCCGGGGTGGTACTGTTTGGTGGCGAACACAGCAAACGCACCCACCAGTTGTTAGAAGCAGCAAATACACCAGTACTTGAGATAGCCGAGCTAACGTCTACCGCCCAGTACTTGAATATTGGTGTCGATCACTTCGACATCGGGAAGTCCTGTACCAAGCATATTATCGAGCAAGGCTTTAATAATGTTGGCTTTATTGGTGCACGTGGTGAGCATTCAACCCTCCAGCGCAAACTCCATGGTTGGCAAAGCGCGATGATAGAAAACTACCTAACACCGGATCACTTTCTAACCACGCACGAGGCCCCTTCTTCACAACTTGGAGCCGAAGGTTTAGCGAAGCTACTGCTGCGCGACTCCACTCTCAATGCATTGGTATGTAGCCATGAAGAGATTGCCATCGGTGCCTTATTTGAATGCCACCGTAGAGTGCTCAAGGTGCCAACCGATATTGCGATCATCTGTTTAGAGGGATCTTCAATGGCAGAGCATGCCTACCCGAGCCTAACCAGTGCCGAAGTCGACTACGAGCGAATGGGAACCAAAGCGGCAGAAAAGCTGCTCCACCAGATCAAAGGCGACCGAGTCGAAGCCGTGACAGATATCGGTTTTAAGCTGACGCGAAGGGCCAGCACTTCGATCAATTAAATCGCGAGTTTATTCAATCAACGTCCGAATTTATAAGCTGTTCATCGAGCTAAGGTTTACATTGTTTAAAGGATTCCAGTAGCCACAATCGAAACTGCTCTTCTAATTTTGTGGCTGACTGATTTTTGCTGAGTAAGATGTAGCTATGCCCCGACGGGACAAAACCAAACGGGGCGATGAGGTTACCACGTTGCAAGTCATCAGCAACCAAGGGGTAAGAGCCTATCGTTGCTCCTAGCCCATCAACACTGGCTTGAAGTGAGAAGTAAAAATGAGCAAAAGTCTGTTGCTCATTGGATAGCAGTTTCGGTCTGTTTCGCTCGTTGCACCAATTTTCCCAAGCCAATGGACGTGTCTGACTGTGCAGCAGTTTCATGACGCTCAAATCCTGTTCGACTTGTTGCCAGTACTCTGGTGACATCACAGGTCCAACCCACTCTTCAATTAAAGGAGTTTGCTGATAGTCATGGGGAATAGCAAAGTCATCTCGTCGTATCGCCATGGATAATCCAGATCGCTCCAGATTGATTGCTCCGCCTGCGGTTGATAAGCGCACATCCGTCGCGAAGTCGTCATTAAACGTAGACAATCTAGGCATTAACCAACGCATGGTTAGTGTCGGCTCACAGGAGACTTCTAGTACGTTTTGATTTTGTGTTTCTAACTTAGCCACACCCGTTTCAAGCGCTTGAAAAGCCTGCTCTGTATAGGTTTTCAGCAGCTCACCTTGCTGACTCAAGCGGACATTTCTTCCTTGCTTCACAAATAAGGTCTGGTCGAGATAGTTTTCCAGCACTTTAATCTGCTTGCTGACTGCACCGTGCGTAATGTTCAGTTGCTCTGCAGCCTCGCTGTAATTTGAGCACTGCGCTGCAACATGAAAAACATAGAAGGATTTAAGATGCCTCATTAGTGAACTTTTCTCACATAAAACTAGAATTCATTTCGATTATAGGCACAACCAGATTTACCTACAATGCCAGCCACAATCCAATCAAACTGGGAATAAATATGGAGTTAGTAAGTTTAGCGCTATTGGGCATCTTAATCGTTATTAGTCCGGGAGCTGATTTTGTTCTGGTACTTAAAAACAGTCTTAATCATGGCCGTAAAGCGGGTGTCATGAGTGCATTGGGTATCAGTTTTGCCATCGGAGTTCATATTGCTTACTCGATGCTCGGTATTAGTTACCTAATCTCACAAAATGCCTGGCTGTTTAATCTGGTTCGATACCTAGGTGCCGGATACTTAATTTACTTAGGGTTAAAGGGCCTTTTGGCACAATCCTCAGCGCCGTCTAATCCAATCGAGCCGAGCGCAGCCAAATCCGCTTGGCGCTATCTAGGGGAAGGCTTTCTTTGCAATGTGCTCAACCCTAAAACCATGCTGTTTTTCTTGAGTATTTTTAGTCAGGTAATGACCAATGACGCATCAAGTAACAACAACGCACTGATCTATGGTGGCTATATGATGCTTCTACACGGCCTATGGTTTGTACTAGTCGCGCTGCTGTTCTCCTCTAATAAGCTGCAAACCACACTGAGTAAAGCCAAGCATCGACTTAATCAATTATGTGGCGCAGGGCTACTGCTATTCGGATTAGCTCTGGGGTTAAAAAACTAAAAATTAGAATAGGCATCAATAACATAACTAAGTCTCTCTAAAACGGTAGCTCGCCGCATTGATACTTTTCAAGTAATCCGAGCTCAAAGAAAGGAAACTCACGACTATACTTCAGAGAGTTCTAAACTTAAGTATTAACAAACTCACATTATTCAGAAGATAGTCAGAGAAGCAAAAGCTCACATGAAAAAGCTGCTGTTTTATTCACATGATAGTTATGGCCTAGGGAATATTCGCCGTATGGTGGCTATTGCCAATGAGCTGGTTAGTCGACACAGTGATCTGTATATTTTGCTGATCACTGGCTCTCCCATGTTGCACGCATTCCGCACGCATCCACAGATCGACTATGTCAAACTACCTTGTCTGCAACGTTCAAAATCGGGCCGCTACTCAGCAAAGCTGGCTTGTTATAGCGCAGAGCAACTTGTGCAATCTAGATCAGCAGTCATACATCAGATTGTGGCCTCTTATAAACCCGATCTACTTTTAGTCGATAAAAAGCCCGAAGGGCTCAATGGTGAGCTTAAACAAACGCTATTATTTCTTTCCTCACAGCATAAATCACCACGGTGTGTACTGCTGCTAAGAGATATATTGGATTCACCACAGGTGACGCAGCATATCTGGCAAAAAAATGGCTATTACCAATTAGTAGAGAAGTACTATGATCAAGTGTTAGTTGTTGGTGAACAAAAGATCTTTGATGTCACCGCGGAGTATCGCTTCCCTTCTAGCATCGCACAAAAAACCCAATTTTGTGGCTATCTACAACGCACTGAACAGCCTGATGAAAGAAATCAAGTTCAAAACGGCTTAGCCTCAACAGATCGCAAGCTTATCGTTGCAGCAGCAGGTGGAGGGGACGATGGAAGTCTTGTGCTTACAACCTACTTGCAAGCATTAGCTCAAAGTGCATGGGGTCACCAAGTCAACACAGTCGTATTTTATGGGCCTGAGATGAATGATGCTGGTGTGGAACAACTACGTCATCTCGCGAGTTCAATGCCACATGTTACTCTGTTGGAGTTCACTCCCCACTTTATTAGCTACCTTTCTGCCGCAGATTTGGTCGTAGCAATGGGAGGTTACAACACCATATGTGAAATTTTATCAGTTAAAAAGCCGGCAATCATAGTCCCAAGAGTCACTCCTGTCGCCGAACAACTGCTTCGCGCGCAGTGTTTTAGTCGATTAGAAATATTTGAATGTATTCACCCAAATGAACTTACGCCTAGTGTGTTAGGTAAGAAAATTGCCAACAAACTCTTTTCTCAGGAGGCGCTATTGCCATTTCCTGACAAGATCCATTTAAACGGAATGGAAAAGCTAGACAGATTACTTGTTGCGCAAAAAACAAACTAATAAAAACAATAGAAACATAGCGTTGGTTAGGGCTTAGCGAAAACTTACTCAATGGAAGGAATAGTCCTATGTATGTTGCCTACGTCGTCAAACGATATCCGCGCTACTCAGAGACCTTTATCGTCAATGAGATTCTGGCTCACGAACGAGCCGGGGTAAACATCCATATCTTCGCATTGTTACCCCCCCAAGATACCCATTTTCAAGATATTATTGCGCGTGTTAAGGCACCAGTAACCTATTTGCCAGCAAAAGCTGACCGCGCAAGTACCTTTTGGGAACGGCAGAAAAAAGTATCGCGTCGCTTTCCAGAGGTGTGGAACATTCTCGGCAGATACCCAAGTGCCAGTGCTAGAGAGATACTTCAAGCATTAGAGCTGTCTCTTCATATCAGCCGTATGGGCATTACTCACCTGCACGCTCACTTTGCGACCACGTCAACATCTGTGGCTCAAATCGCTTCAGCTATAACTCATGTTCCCTTCACATTTACCGCTCACGCAAAAGATATATTTCACCAAGATAATGACTTTGCAGCACTCACGGTTAAATTTTCTCAAGCACAGCGTGCCATCACAGTGAGCAATTTTAATCAAAGCTATTTAACAGAGGAACTAGGCGTAGACACGAGCAAAGTTATTCGAATATATAACGGCTTAGATCTAAACGATTTCCCCTATACCTCTCCTAATCAGCGTGAACCTCGAATTTGCGCTATTGGCCGATTAGTTGAAAAAAAAGGATTCTGCGATCTTGTTGCTGCTTGTCACTTGCTTAAACAACAAGGCGTTGTGTTTCAGTGCGAGCTAATTGGTGACGGGGAGCTAAAGACAGAGATAGAACAGCAAATTCACGCGCTCGGTGTCCAAGATGTAGTCACAATGCAAGGTTCTTTACCACAGAAAGAGGTAAAAGCTCGCCTACGTAATGCGGCAGTATTCGCCGCGCCGTGCGTAGTTGGAGAAGACGGAAATCGTGATGGTTTGCCGACCGTATTACTCGAAGCTATGGCGTTAGGGACACCATGCGTTTCCACTGATGTTACGGGCATTCCAGAAGTCATCTTCAATGGAAAAACAGGTCTGATGGTAGAGCAGCATAACCCAAACTCTCTAGCAGAAGCACTGAAGAAGATGCTTGAGAACTCAGAGCTGAGAGTTCGTTTAGCAGAACAAGCGCGCTTACTCATCGAGCATGAGTTCGACATTCATGAAAATTGTAAAAAGATACGAACTCAATTTCAGCATACATAATACAAGAATTATGGAGGCATTATGAAAGCAGCCTATGTGTGTTCCGATCGCGGCGTTCCTATTTTTGGTAGTAAAGGCTGTTCATTGCACGTACAAGAGGTCGCACGCGCCTTTACTCAAACGGATATCGATGTTGATTTTCACGTCGCTTCCATTGGAGGTGAGTGCCCTAAAGACTTACATCAGCTCGATGTTCATCGAATTAAACACGCCAAAATATCCGATAGAGCATTAAGAGAACAAGCAGATATTCAAGATAACGCCGCCATAATGTCACAGCTCATCCAGTGTGAACCTTACGATTTTATCTATGAGCGCTACTCGTTGTGGAGCCATGCCGGCATGTCTTATGCCGCGAGTAAAGGTATACCGGCGATATTAGAGGTGAACGCACCTCTCGTCGAAGAGCAACAAAAATACCGAGGCTTAGTTGATGAACAAGCAGCAAGAGACATTACTCAACAATGCTTTTCATCAGCAAGCTTAATACTTGCTGTGTCGGAACAGGTCGCTGACTATGTTGATACCTACCCCCAAGCACATGATAAAGTGAAGGTTCTTCCCAATGGCGTCAATACTGAACGTTTTATTTGCTCTAGTGCCGAGCGTTCAATTACCGACCACCTTTTCACTTTTGGCTTTGTCGGAACACTCAAGCCTTGGCATGGGGTGGACAGGCTCATTGAAGCTTTCGCAATTGTGCACACACACTTTCCAAACACACGACTTATAATCATTGGTGATGGCCCAATGCGGCAAACACTAGAGTTGCAAGTAGCACACTTAAAATTAGAGAGCAGTGTAGAGATAGTTGGAATGGTCGCCCCATCTGACATGGCAGAAATGTATACCCAAATGGATGTAGGCGTCGCCCCATATCCTAGTGCAGAGAACTTCTATTTTTCACCATTGAAAATTTATGAGTACATGGCCGCAGGGCTGGCTGTTATTGCGAGTGATATAGGTCAGATACCACAGATAGTCACTGACCATAAAACTGGGCTTACTTGCTCATCGTCAAGCATTACGAGCCTTATCGAAGCCATGGAGTTCTTAGCGGACAATCACACAATGGCAATGATATGGGGCAAAATCGGACAGGATGAAGCCCAGCGATACCATAGCTGGCAAAGTCGTGTCGAAAATATTCTAAATTGGTCAGGACTGACGGTGGAGCGAAGCAATGGCGAGACCTAAAGGATTAAAGCAAAGCTTACCCGGTCTACTGCGCTTTTATGATTACGTGCGGCCCTACATTAAACAGAGAAAATGGCTCATTGCCGGAGCGTTTGCGTGTTTATTTGGCCAAACATTAATGCGCTTGATAGAACCTTGGCCACTGAAATACATCATTGATCGCTTAGCCTCGCCAGAGTTCAACGCGGCGCAAGATCTACAAATACTGTCGACACTGCCAATTTCATCCTATTTTGCAATATTAGCTGCGACTTTAGTCATCATTATTTTAGGTCGCGCAGTTCTGACTTATGCGACCACGGTACTAATGGCTCTGGCAGGCAACCACATCATCATTAGCCTGCGTAGCAAAGTGTTCAATCATATCCAAGGGTTGTCTACAATTTACCATCAGCAACAACGTAGTGGCGACCTAGTCGTTCGCATCATTAGTGACATGGGGCTAATGAAAGAAATCGCCATAACTGCAGCGGTACCATTGATAGGCAACAGCCTGATCTTCCTTTGTATTATTGGCGTCATGTTTTGGCTGAATTGGCAACTCGCACTGGTTTCATTGTGCACCTTACCACTGCTCTGGTTTGTCACGTTAAACAAAAGCAAAAAAATCCACAAAGTCGCACGCAAAAATCGTCAACGCGAGGGAGTAATGGCAGCCACAGCATCAGAATCCATTCACTCCATTAAATCCGTACAGGCATTAACGTTAGAAGACCGATTTTCTAATATTTTCAGTGAAGCCAATAGTAAAAGCCTCAAGGAGGGAGTCCAAGGAAAAAGACTTGCCGCGTCACTACAGAGAAACGTCGAAATACTTATGGCGATATCTACCGCCTTGGTACTTTGGTATGGCGCCTTGCTGGTTATCAAAGAACAATTAAGCCTTGGTGAGCTACTCGTATTCACCTATTACTTACGACGAGTATTTCGCCCCATACGAGATTTTACCAAATATACCGCGAGACTTGCCAAGGCGTCTGCGGCGGGAGAGAGAGTATTAGATATTCTTGAGCACCAAAAAGATATCGAGAATCTACCGAATGCAGTTGAAGCACCTTCTTTCAACGGAAATATCCAGTTCCGAAATATTGAATTCTCCTATTTAGATGATGAGGTAACCAACCTCGAAAACATTACTGTAAATATTCCTAAAGGAAAAAAAGTCGCAGTTATCGGCTCTTCAGGCAGTGGAAAATCTACCCTAATTGCATTACTCCTGCGCTTACATGACCCTCAACGCGGAGGTGTATACATTGATGGTGTCGATATCCGTGAATACACCTTTGAAAGTGTCCGTCAGCAAATCTCGGTAGTGATGCAAGAAACCGCCTTATTCGCGACTTCGATTCTCAATAACATAACGATTGGTCAAGGTGACGTGAAGATAGAGCGTGTATATGAGTCAGCAAAGCAAGCAGAGATACATGATTTCATTATGTCGTTACCAAACGGCTATGACACACTCGTCGGTGAACGAGGGGTAACCTTATCCGCTGGGCAAAGACAGCGAATAGCCATTGCGCGAGCAGCACTTCGACAAGCCCCCATCTTAATTCTAGATGAACCTACAACTGGCTTAGATCCAGCAACTGAGAGTCAAGTAAGTCGTGCGCTAATGAGGCTAGCGAATGATTGCACAGCATTGATTATTACCCATAGGAGAGAGCTCGCTGAACAATGTGATTATGTGGTTTGTATGCGCAAAGGTAAGGTTATTGAGCAGGGCACTCAGGCGGAACTCACCGATAAAGCCGGAATGTACTTAACACATTTTACCTCGCCTGAAACACAATCAGCTCAAGGAGGGTAAATGCAACCTGAAGACCAACCATTGATTGGCCGAGAGTCAGAAATATTAGGTTTGCATATCATTCTAGATGAATCCAAGATGCTAGCATTGATGCGCCAGTACATGCAGGACGTAGACATATTCGCACTGACAAAAGTCTATATACGTTACAAACCAGAGACGAATTGTTTAGTTAAATACCTTATTGAGAGTGGAAGCGGATCTACTACTTGCTACGTAAAAGCCTACACTGCTAAAGACTCCGCTAAGCTTGAGAGTATAAAAACCGCTCAAAACGCCAATCAAATAATTCCGATAATAGTTAAAAAACATTTGATGATTATTTACCCGTTTCCACTCGATGCAAAACTAAAAGTGCTTCCCCGTTTATTATCACCAGAATCTTTGCCAAATTTACTAGCTCGCGCGCTCTACCCCAAGGCTCAAGTCCAACCACATATCCAGAGTAGTGAAATTCTACAATACAAACCTGAAAGACGTCTGGTACTCAAACTCCAATTAACTTCAGGTGAAGTACTGGTTGCTAAAGCCTATACAGATCAAAGGTACAAACTCGCTAACCTCTCTCGTCGAAGAAAGCTCCATTCTCAACACCTGCTTGATGTAGTAGGGCGCAGCAGCAAGCATAAATTGTTAGTTTTTCGCTGGATTGAAGGACGCAACCTAACTCACTGGTACCATATTAACCAGAACGATCTCGCGCCTTTTTATGAATGTGGTCAATACCTTAGATGTTTTCATCAAAAATCAAAACCTAAGCGTGTGATCCATAAAAACACAGCAAATTTCTTACGGAGTTTGCAAAGTCGAACAGAAGATCTGGCGCACCTTATGCCTAAGCTAAAGAGCAGGCTGACTCACCTAACCTCTCAATTATTAGAACGATTACAAGACCTAAAGGCCGATAAAACCGTTATCCACGGTGATTTCTATGCCTCACAAGTGTTAGTGACACCCAATGGAAACCGGCTGATAGATTTTGATGATGTATGCTATTGGTATTCAGCCTATGACATCGGGACATTTATCGCTCACCTAGAGTTTGATTCTCTAGGTGGCGATGTTTCTTTTGCTAGGTCACAAAGTTATCGTCGGGCTTTACTACAAGGGTATGGCGAACTCAAAAAAAACCATAGTTATGAAATTGAACTATTTACAGCTTTAGCGTTACTGCAGCTTGCACATCAGCCTTTTCGTGATGCCCACCCTCAATGGGCAGCTTCCATTTACCATCTGATTGAACGCTGTGAACAACATTTACAAAGTTTCAAATTACTATCCGAAGTCAATAACTTAGAGGGAAGGCTGACGTTTTCCTCCGAGCTGTTTGACCTACCCTATGCCAGGCAATTGCTGCTAAGGAGCATCAAGGATTTATCGAGCGCGGATCGCCTAATTTGCATTGCAGTTACACGGTATAAAGCCAATAAGCGAGTCATGATTGAATATACGCTAGAGCGTGCGAACGGAGAACGAATTTCAATACTCGGTAAGGTCAGAATCAAAGGCTTTGATAAACGGACTTGGCATGCCAATAAAGCCCTTTATAACGCTCAATTTGGCCCCAATGGCAATGATGGGATTCAGGTCCCCAAACCTTTAGGATGTTCATCCGATCATCATATTTGGTTCCAAAGCAAAGTGGCAGGTAAAAGCTGCTTTGATCTATTTTGCCAACAAAAAAGTCATTCTGTTTCACAACGAATTGCCCAAGCACTCCACAAGCTTCATTTCCATCACATTGATACCGATCGTCATCATAGCAACCAAGATGAAATTCGATTGCTTGAAGAGTATTTGACTCTTGCCGCCAATCAATTGCCAACCAAGGCTCCAACCATCCAAAATATATTACACAATTGCAAGACACTGGCTGACGAGCTTTGCACAGCAACCCAGCCAACACTTATTCATCGTGATTTTTACCATGACCAAATCTTAGTGGCAGATTCTGAAGTCTATCTTTTGGACCTAGACCTTCTCTGCTATGGTTCCCCTGCTCTGGATGTCGGTAACTTTGTCGCTCATATTGAAGAACAATGCTTACGTGAATTCGGCCAAGTTAACTATGCACAGCAACAAACATCCAAATTTGTCGAGCATTACCTAGAACTCTCTGGCCTAAATTTAAACAGAGATATCGAGATATATACATTACTAAGCTGGGCAAGGCACATATATATAAGCCAGAGGATCGCTCAACGGAACGATTGGACAGAACAAATTATCGAGCTTTGCGAACAACGGATTACCCGGCTTCGCTACCGTTATCTATAATAGCTCAATCAGTACCATAGATGTCTCTCGAATAAATTTTATTCGAGACATCTAATAGCTCATCAGTTAGTCGGTTGGCTAGAATCACGCTCGAAACTTGCTTAAATTCATCGAGCTGATGGATAACTTCGCATTGGTGATAGACCGAGTCTGGATAAGTTGGCTCATAGATAACGACACGAACACCTCGGGCTTGAAGCCTGTCGACCACACCAATGATCGACGAGGAGCGGAAGTTATCCGACCCGGATTTCATCACTAACCGATACACACCAACCACTTCTGGCTCTCGCGCTAATATCACTTGGGCAATATGATCTTTACGGATTGAATTAGACTCCACAATGCCGCAGATCATTCGATTTGGGATATTTTCAAAGTTAGAGGAAAGCTGTTTGGTATCTTTCGGTAAACAATAACCACCATAGCCGAAAGAAGGATTATTATAGTGCTGACCGATCCGAGGATCGCAACAAACGCCTTCAATAATATCTTTGCTGATCAAGTGGTTAAGCTCTGCATAAGTATCAAGTTCATTAAAAAACGCAACGCGCATGGCTAAAAACGTATTGGCAAACAGCTTTATTGCTTCGGCCTCACAAGAGTGAGTATAGATGAGAGGCGGGTTCGGCGTTTTCGCACCTTGTTGAAGCAAAGCCCCGAAAACCTTCGCACTTTCATTCTGCCCCCCAACAATAATCCGAGCTGGAAATAAGCAGTCATACAATGCTTTACCTTCCCTAAGGAACTCTGGCGAAAAAAGAATATTGCTATGCTGATAGCGCTTACGGGCTTGGTGAGTAAAATTCACCGGTACAGTACTCTTAATGACGATGGTTGCGGCAGGATTTATGCTAATCGCACGTCGCATGACAGCTTCAACAATGGCGGTGTTGAATGAACGAGATTCTGTGTCGTAATCCGTCGGGGTAGCGATGACGATAAACTGAGCTTCGCAATAAGCAATATGCTCTTCCGTCGTCGCCATTAAGTTTAGTGTATGACTGGTAAGGTAATGTTGGATGTCACTGTCATCGATGGGGGAGATCCGCTTATTAATCTTGGCAACTTTTCCCTTGTCGATATCTAGTAATGTCACATCGTTGTGCTGTGCTAACAAAATAGCATTGGCTAGACCAACATAACCAATTCCTACCACTGCAATTTTCATATTCTACCTACAGAATAAATATAATTGATGAGGATTAGAAAAGAGTTCTTGTTATTACCTAGCCTGACTAGAGTATAGCTAAACTTTCGTACCAACTAACACAATATAAAAACAAACAGCCTCATTCGAGGCTGTGTCATGTAGTATTTAATCAATGAGCAGGCTGTTAGACCAGTTCGCCTGCTCCTTGAACTGAACGGGCACTGTTTTCAACCAAGAACACTGTGGCCGCTTGTTTTAATGTCTCCCACTCAGCATCTTCAACGAAGATACCTTCTTGCCATGATGCTTGTTGAGCGCGGCTTAACTCTGCACTGTCAACATGGATAGAATAGCCTTGCGCACTTTGGTTAACATCAAAGTCGCGAACCGATAGCTCAATCAGCATTGAATGTACGTCCTCATCACCATTTACAAGGCTGTCGGAAAAATACACCTCCGGTGCGATGCAACCACGGTTAAGCACATACAAGGCGCGTTGAGGGCTGCTGCCATTAACCCATTGCGCACGACAAGCGATGCCTTTTGCAGCCAAACGAACCAACTCACTGTAGGCTAACCAGCGGTTATGGCACTGTTTTAGCGTGATTGAGATGGTTTTGTTATCCACCATTTGCTCTAAGGCAAAATCGAGTACCGCAGGCAGTTGACATGCGATACTGCTGTTATGAAAATCAACCTCGAAACTCGATTCACTTTTATTGGAAATTGATACGGCGCAGTCTGAGTCTAAGCTTAGAAACTGACTGGCATTGTTAAAATGCCTCACGCCACTAAGCCCCACCATTTGCAAATCCGCCACCATATTGGCGATGACATCCGCTTCACCACAATGACGACGCATACCTAAAAATGCCTTATTTACTGCGGCAACCAATTCATTGTGTGAAACGATCATGATGCCAATCCTCCATTGATCTTTTGTGGCTCTGTGTGGGTAATCTCTTGACTACTTGGCATGGTCGGAAAAATCCATGTATCGCTATATTCTGGGTCACTGATTTCTTCTAATAGCGGAGCACCTTGGAAGAAGGTCACTCGAACCCAGCGATCAGAGCGCGGGTCAAATTTGGTTGCACCGAACATTGCTAGCTTGCAGCGTAGCAGGTGCATTGGTAGCGCATCTTGACGTAATACGTTCATCTGGATGTCACCCATAGCACGATTACCTAAGGTCCACACTCGACGTGTAATCGCACGGTATTGTGGATGTTGGAGCAAAAACGCCGCGACTGTTGTCTCAGAAGAGTAACCTTCCAGCGCATGGAACAACTGATTGGCCTGACGACCAATATCGAGTGGTAGTTCACGCTCTTCACCCGCTTCTTCACCGCGGACACCGAGTCTTGGCTCTTCTTTGTCTTGAGAGCGATACCAGAACCAGTATTTGTTTTCTGCCAACGAGTAATCCGCCTCGACAGCCCAGTGATATTTATCGCTGAGTAACTGACGCAACTGTTGGACGGTTTTGCCACTTGGAATCGATAGCGCTTCGCTGGTATTCATTTGGTTTTCAAACTGATCAACCACACTTGGATAGAGCTCAAGCAGGCAAGAGGTAAGGATTTCTTGGGCTTCCAAACTCACGCTTTCAGCCTGCTTAACAACATCACACCAGTGCGAATGAACCGCGATAACTTGCGACAATTGATCTATAAGCTGGGCAATATCGGTGACCGCCAATTGATTTAAGCTGTCTTGCTGTTCGTTAATGGTAATCACTTGTTCTAAATGGCGCTTAGCTTTAACCAATAAATCTCGCAATTGATCATGCATCTGGCTGTCACACGGCAACGCCAATACTTGACCAATCGCGCGCTCTCTTGACGTCATCCACTGATCAACGATGCACGGATGATTGATTAGATAAGGCGCCATGCCTAAGCCCGTTGCATTGCCCACCCCTAAATAGCGCTGCAAGCCTTTGTGTAGCAAGATAGCCTTGTCGCCACCTTTCTGCTCTGCAAGATAATGCACCCAATCTAAGCTAAACTCGCGCAGCATGTACACTGCGCACATTTGCGCGCTAAAGGACTGATTAAAATCAGGGTTATCTTCCAGCAGCTTAAAATCAGCAATGCCAAATTTACCATTGCCATACACCGCCGTAGTACGCAGTATGTAACCAACCTCTGCCAACTCGTCGGGCTGTGGCTGCTGACCTTTGGCTAAAGCGCTGACAATATGCTCAAATACTCGCACGCTCTTGTTTGCACGCGCCAACACAAGCACTTTGTTAGGGTTTCGTCCCGCTTCTTGCAGGGGAACATTAGCACGTAGCTGCTCTAACAGTTCAACATCGACATCGCCATCAACTAAAGCGAATGTGACATCCCACTTTTCCGCAATGACGCGATCATTGCGCTCTTCGTCGACAATCTCATCGCAAAAGACGACTAAGTGATAGGTTTGGGTCGGAGTCACCAGTTGGTAAATAACATGACCATAGCCCTGGGGACATAACTGCCACTCATGCTTGGTTACGCGCCAGTTTTGTGTCGCCATTTTACGAATCAAACTTCGCACAAAGCTGATTCTATTTTGGTGCATAGCGCCTAGCCTTTCCGGAGCCATAACAAGAGCTGCATTGCGCAGCTGGGTTTCAGTGTAATTAGAACGATGTGCATCCATTTTGCTCACCACCTATTTTTATTGTAAGAATAATAGGAGTTTGCGCAGACGTAGGGTACAGCCTACGCAAACTCATCGGTATTGGATTAATAAATTAAAGCCCTTGCTCCTTGGCCATCTTCATTGCGATCTGAGGTGCATTCCACAGCGAAGGCAGCAGTATTAGAGAGACAGGCACTGCCGTAATAACAATGAAAGATTGCAGTGCAGATACGCCTCCTGAGCCAAGCGAGATGAGTATCAGAGCGGTCACCCCCATCGCCACACCCCAGAAAGTACGCACAACGGCATTCGGTTCTGTTTCACCACTGATCACAACACTGATGGTGTAAGTCATCGAGTCGCCTGTCGTGACAATGAAAATCGTGGTCAAGATGAGGAACAGAATCGAGACAAGCATTGGCAGTGGTAACTGCTGTGTTACTGCAAGTAGAGCTCCCGGTAAGTTAAACCCTTCAAACGCTTTACTCACACTGCCCGGTTCTGCAATTTCAAACGCTAAACCTGAACCACCAACAATGGTGAACCAGAAACAGGTCGTCAGTGGCGCAATGATGCTAATTGTCGAAATGATCTGGCGAATGCTGCGTCCACGTGAGATTCGGGCAATGAAGATCGCCATCATTGGGCCATAACCTAGGAACCAGCCCCAGAAGAACACCGTCCACCAGCTCAGCCAACCTTCATCTCCGCGGTAGGTCGCCATTGGGATAAAGTTATCCAGCATGCTACCGACACCTTGAATGTAACCATTAAAGATAAAGTCTGTTGGCCCAAACAGTAGGATGTAGATCATCAGCGCAATCGCCAGAATCACGTTGTAGCGACTGAGCATTTGCATGCCACGATTAAGACCACTCAACGCAGATAGGGTATACAGAGCAATCGCAAACAGAATGATAATAAGTTGCGTGCTAAAGCCATCAGGAATATCAAATAGCACATTTAACGCGTAGCTAACCTGTAAGCCAAGGAAGCCAATTGGCCCAATGGTGCCAGCCGCCACAGCGATAATACAACACGCATCAATCAGTGCACCGGTATGGCCTTTGAGGGCGCGCTCACCAATCACAGGGTAAAGCAAAATACGTGGCTTAAGCGGTAGGCCTTTGTCGTAATGCAGATGCATGACAACAATCGAGGTTAAGCTGCCAACAATTGCCCAAGCGAGGAATCCCCAGTGCATGAAGGATTGCGATAGCGCATTGACCGCACCTTGCTGTGGATTATCCTGTGCCCCATATAATGGCGGTGGGCTCACGTAATGAGCGATAGGCTCAGCCGCCGCCCAGAATACGCCACCACCAGCAAGCAGAGTACAGAAGATGATCGCCATCCAGCGAAAGCCATCCATCTCAGGTTTGGCCGAACCACCAAGAATCACCTTACCTGTTCGCCCTGCAGCGAGACCAAGACCAATAAGAAAGGTGAGAAGAAGCAGTATTTGCCAGTAAGGTCCAAAGACCTGCACTGACCATGCAAAGCCAGCATTGACTAAGCTTGATAGCAGCTCACCATCATAGAGCGCGAGTGCAACGAAAAGTGCGATAAAACCGCCACTGTACCAAAAGGCTGGGTTACTCAAACCCAGCTTATCTGGAGAGTTTTCGGTGGCAGGCGTAGTGTTGTGTTTTGCTTGTGGCTTACCCGATGACACGTTCATAGGGTTCGCTTTCATGCTATTGGTTAAATCAGACATACTCTGACTCCAGACTGTTTTGCGGCAGCCGACGACTGGCAGCAAAAGTTAAATTAACACCTGCCTTATTATTGTTGTGTTGGCAGGCTGTTCCTTGTTTGGGTTACTGCTCTGAAATAGGCTCGAGTCCTTGTTTGAGGAAATTAAACCAGTTATCACCCAGTATTTGTCCCGCCTCAGATTCACTGAATCCATGGCGCATTAATCCGTTGTAGATGTTCTCCATCCCCTTACTGCCACTAAACCAAGGCAGCGCATCTGGCCAACCTGAGTTACTGGCCGAGCCTTCGCCGTAATCCATCGCTTTCGACCAGCGACCATTGCGCATCCACTCCAGAACTTGCTGTGGTTGGTTAAGGCACAAATCACTGCCAATACCCAAGTGGTCAACACCAAACAGATCAGCCGTTTTCGCCACCATTTGGCAAAAATCATCCAACGTGCACTGGCTGCCATTTGGCAAATGGAAGGGGTACAAACTAAAACCAAGTAAGCCGCCACGTTGTGTAAGTGCTTTGAGCACGGTGTTGGATTTGTTTCGCAGTGCATCATGAGCAAACGTCGGGTTAGCGTGGCTAATGCAGATTGGTCTTGAAGAGAGGTCGATGGCTTCTAGCGTTGAGCGCTCTGCACTGTGAGACATGTCGATGATCATACCAACGCGATTCATCTCTTCGATCGCTTGTTTGCCAAAGCGAGTAACGCCTGAGTCATTCTGCTCATAGCAACCTGTCGCCAATAAGCTCTGGTTGTTATATGTCAGTTGCATGATTAGCAAACCTTGGCGGCGCATTACTTCTATCAGGCCAATCTCATCATCAATAGGCGAGCAATTCTGAGCGCCGAAGAAGACGCCGACTTTGCCCTGCTGTTTCGCCTTTTCCACATCTGCCATGGAATAAATCGGCATGATGAGGTCTGCGTTTTGCTCGAAGCGAAGGTTCCATTCGGCAAAGCGAGTTAGGGTCTCACGTGCATTTTCGTGATAGACGATAGTGGCATGAACAGCAGTGATGCCACTCGCCTTAAGGGTTTGGAAATATTCACGATCCCAATTGCAGTATTGCAATCCATCTATCACAATCCGTTGTTGGTACATAACCACTCCTTAAACGTTGAATCGCCTTTAATTGGGAAGCAGATAATGTTCTGCCTCCCACGGTCAGAGCCTAATAAGGGCGTTGGTAAGCGGTTTTCACCACGGTGTAGAATTCTTTCGCGTATTGACCTTGTTCGCGCGGGCCAAAGCTAGACTCTTTGCGGCCACCAAACGGTACGTGGTAGTCGGTGCCTGCGGTAGGTAGGTTGACCATTACACAACCGGTCTGCGCTTGTTGTTTGAAGATGGCGCTATTACGCAAGCTTTGCGTAATGATGCCGCCAGTCAAACCAAAACGGGTATCGTTGGTAACAGCGATGGCTTCATCAAGGTCAGCTACTCGAATCACACTCGCCATAGGTGCAAACACTTCCTCTTGGTTCACTTCCCAACTGTTTTGGGTATTGAGGAATAACGTTGGCGACATGTAGTAGCCGTCGTGCGCTAAGTTAAGACGCTCGCCACCAAAGGCCAGCTCAGCACCACTTTGACGCGCCTTTTCAATCCACTCGAAGTTCGCTTCTAGCTGATTACCGTCTACAACTGGCCCCATAAAGATTCCTTCATCAAGTGCATGACCAACTTTCAGCTCGCCCATACGTTTGATCAGCGCTTCAACGTAGGCGTCATGAATGCCATCCATGACCACTAATCGAGATGAAGCAGTACATTTCTGACCTGCACCAGAGAAAGAGCCAGCAATGGTCGCTTCTACCGCAATTTGAATGTCTGCATCATCGGCAACCACCAAAGCATTTTTACTGCCCATTTCTAGCTGGCAGCGCACAAAGTTTGGTGCGGTGGCAGCGGCGACTTTACGACCCGTATCGACAGAGCCAGTAAAGCTCACGCCATTGACCTCTTTCGAGTTAATCAAGGTGTTGCCCACCTGTGAGCCACTGCCGAGTACTAGGTTGAACGTGCCTGCTGGCAGACCTTGGCGATGAATGATTTCGGTCAACGCCACGGCACTTGCCGGTGTCAGATTGGCAGGCTTCCAAACCACGCTGTTACCAAACGCCAGGGCCGGAGCAATCTTCCACGCCGCCGTTGCCGTAGGGAAGTTCCAAGGAGAGATAATGGCAATAACGCCAACCGCTTCGCGAGTTACTTCAACGGAGACGCCTGGACGGACGGAGGCAGCGTTATCACCAATTTGGCGCAGCACTTCCGCCGCAAAATATTGAAAGAACTGACCTGCGCGGTAGATTTCTCCGCGTCCTTCAGCAAACGGTTTACCCTCTTCACGTGAAAGCAGTCTACCTAGTTCATCACATCGCTCAATCAGCTCATCACCAATCGCTTGCAACACCGCCTGCTTGCGCTCCATTGGCGTGTTTTCCCACTCGGGCTGCGCGTGCTTGGCAACTTGAATCGCTTGCTCGACTTGAGCCTGACTCGCTTGAGCAAAATTGCCCAGATCTTCATTGATGTCCGACGGGTTGATGTTGGTTACGGTATCGACGCCTGCTTGCCATTCGCCGCCAATATAAAGTGCCTTTTCTGCTTGAACATTGTTAATAAAAGTCATTGCTCTTTCCTTGTTCTTGTTTGACTGACGAGATCAATCAGTTTCAATGATTAGGGTCTGTTGCCCTTAGACAGTTACTCTGGCTGACTTGCCGACGCGTACACCACAAACTCCACCAGCATTTCTTCGCGTGCTAAACCCGCAACTACCATGGCAGCGCGATTTGGATAAGGAGCTTCAAAATACTCGGCATAGACCTGATTAACGGTTTTGAGGTATTCGCGATCGGTCACGTAGATAAGCACCTGCAGCACCGAATCAAGCGACTCACCTGCGCACTCTAGGGTATGCACGAGATTGTTAAATGTCTGTCGAGTTTGCGCTTCAATGCCGCCGTCTACCACCGCACCAGTGTCATCGATAGGGATCTGCGCCGTGTATAGGGTTCCGTTGTTAACAATCGCCCATTCTAGGGGAGCCTTAGAGGCAAACAGAGCGGTTTTTACTGGGTGTTTTTTCGTTTGAGTATTCACGTGCCTTTCAACCTTTGTAACAACTTTGTTTCAAGATGGTTAAATCATGCCCATTGACAGGTGATAAATCTAACGGTAAATTTTTTACATTCGATAAGTTTTATTTATCACTTTCTATAACATCAGACATACTAAGGGATTGAAAAGGTGGTCAGATGAGTATCAAGCTTCAACAATTAAAGCATTTTGTGATGGTGGTCGAAGAAGGCGGTTTTCGCGCTGCGTCTCATCGCGCCAATCGCTCTCAGGCAGCATTATCCACATCAATAAAAGAGCTGGAAAAGATACTCGGGCAAGTATTATTTGAACCGGGAAACAAAGCCAAATTAACGCCATTCGGCGAAATATGTTTACCTAAGATCATTCAGTTTCTCAATATCTACAATGCACTCGACAATGACTTACGTGCCGCAGCGGCAGGTCAACAAGGCAGAGTAAGAATTGCCAGTGTCCCCTCTGTAGCAGCGAAACTTATCCCAAGTGTGCTAGGTGCGTTTTGCGAGCAGTACCCGAATGTGGAAGTGAGCTTGATTGATGACAATGCGGCTGGTGTAGAAGAGCGTCTGCTATCTGGTGAAGTAGATCTGGCGCTAGGTAATCCTTCTCACCTTGATGAAGGTGGGATTAACTTTACCCCGCTACTGTCTGACCCAATTGGTGTCGTATGTTTACACGACAACCCTATCGCCAAACAGCCAGAAGGTATCGCTTGGCAAACCTTGCTTGAGCAGCCGTTTATTCGCAACGGAACCTGTACCCTACTCGACCCAACTCCTGCGCGTGCTTTGAGCCAACAAGCGCTCTATTCGGTAGAAAACATTACCTCACTGTTCTCTGTATTGGAACTTGGGATAGGTGTAACGACTCTGCCTAAACTGGCCTTTCCAACCAATGAAACTCGCTTAGTGTGGATTCCTCTTATCGATCCACCACTGGAAAGACAGATTGGAATCTTCACCCTGAGTGATCGCACCATCTCGCCGCAAGCCAAAGCTTTTCATGATTTGTGTATTGAGTATTTAAACTACTAATTAAATAGACACTGAGCTTTATCTTGGGTCACAGCTAAGGGGCTCATGATCCAACTTATCGCAATTTATCCGGTGCTGAGTCGCGCTCAGTAAGGACAAGTTCAACCCGGTAACCTGAGTCCATCACGCGATTCTCATAATACCAACCATACTGCTTGATCAATCTTTCAGTTAATTCCAGCCCTAACCCGAAACCAAGCTCATCTTTTATGTCTCCGGGCGATATATTGTGGTTTGTGATAATCACTCGAGTGCCAGATTGCTCAATGGTAACTTCACCTTGATAGGTATGTTGAAACGCATTGCGGATCAGATTAGTAATGATGATTCGACAAAGTCCATGTGGTAACGAGAACATAGCTTCATCAACATTGATACTGACACTAACCTCTTTTCCTTGTAGCAAATATTCCAGTTCATGATCAATCTGAACAATGAGTTCACCAATAACCAGATCATCAAATGGCAGCGTTTTATCATCTTGCCGATTTAGCCAAAGCAACGTTTCGGTCAGGTCTGTCATGGTATACCCGGCTCGCTCAATTCGCTCCAATACTTCAAGCTGCTTTTCCTGCTCTAGCCGTCTGACAATCATTTTTCTCAGAAGCTCCGCGTTAGTTCGGGTAACCGCAATCGGTGTCCTCAATTCATGGCTGGCATAGCCCAAAAAGCGCTGCTCTCGCTCCAGCCCCTCCTGTACAGAGCTCAAGCTAGATTTAATGATTTCAGCCAATGTATTCAGTTCACTGTAATCAAATTCCGGAATGGGCTGACTAAGTTTTTCGTTGTCTAGCGATTTGGCCCAACCTTTAAGTTCTTCGACAGGTGTCGATACACTGCGAATAAAAGCGACAATTATCAGAGAAAATGCGGCAATGGCAGTCAATGCGGTAAAAATGATGTAGACAAACTGGGGCATTTCACCGGGGGAAAACTCATTATTGACTAGCAGCATTGAGGCATAACGCACGTCTCCATGATGTTCCATTTTCATTGCAAAGTAGCCCGCTTTAGGCGGTTCAATTAAAGGGATGCCAACTATTTTTTTGAGTACTTCATTAATGACCAAATCATCTGGGTTTAGGTTATCTTGAATTGGTTGTGGTAAGTCTTGCCAATGTCTGGCAACGGTGAGGTCATTGAATTTCACCGGATTGTCATCCACCAGTTGGATTTGATAGGCTTGGGTTCGCATGAATCCGTTCATTGCCAAGTCCAGCCCCGAGAAGAAATAACTCACAGCGACACCAGACATAGCCAGAATGGTCAAAGTTCCGGTCAGCAACATGGCAAACAAAAAATAGAGCCTCAAGCTACGCCTAATTTTCATTGGAAAGACTCTTTTTTCAAGGCAAAGCCACGACCAGCTATCGTCTGGATCAGTTTTGTCTCGAAGCTGTTGTCCACCGCCTTCCTAAGATTAAACATGTGAACCTTTAGGCTGTTACTATCTGGCTGTTCATCCCCCCAAACGCACTGCATCAGTTTTTCACGGGAAACCGTATTGGGACTCGCTCGAACTAAAGTTTCAAGTAGCTTGAAGCCGATGGGAGAGAGCTTTAGCGGTGTATTCGCCCGGGTTACGGTCTGGGTTTGTAAATTAACTTCCAGATCCGCAACACAAAGCTTATTTACCTGTCCGCTACGTCGACGGGATAATACCTGAGCACGAATGATCAGCTCTTCCATAGCAAATGGTTTCACTAAATAATCATCGGCTCCTTTCGAAAACCCCGTTAACTTGTCATCTAGAGTATCTTTTGCCGTTAGCATAAGAACAGGTACATCAACACCCTGCTCTCGTAGTTTCGCGCATACTTCCAGGCCATTCATTTTAGGCAGATTAAGATCAAGAATCACTGCGTCATATCGTCCTTGCTCGGCGAAACTAAGGCCTGACAGCCCATTTGAAGCATGGTCACATTGAATGTCTTCTAGGGCGAGGTAGTCTACTATCGCCTTTGCCAAATCCAGATCATCTTCAACCAGTAACAACTGCAAATTACCCATGACTACCTCTTACTCTATGAAACTACTATTAACTTAGACGCTATAAACTCTGAGCGAGTTTTTTCTCGCCAAATATTGTTGTCTTTATATTGTTCACGCCATTGTTAATGTCACATTGGATCATTAACAGTGATGGGGTAAGGACCAACGTGATCATGGTGGCAAACAAAATACCGTAACCCAATGCTGCTGCCGCAGGAATCAGGAATTGAGCCTGCATCGATGTTTCACTAAGCAATGGTGCCAAACCAGCAAATGTAGTCACTGAAGTCAGTAATACGGCTCTTAGTCGACTGCTGCATGACTGGACAATCGCGTCAGCCACTGGAATTTTATGATTTCGCGTCAGTTCATTAAACCTTGATACCAATAGCAGGCTGTCATTTACAACGACACCGCTTAAAGCGAGAATACCATTCAACGACAAAATACTAATAGTCAGATCATTCCACCAGTGACCCAAGATTGCTCCTACAATACCAAACGGAATCGCAACCATAATGATCAGTGGCTGAACGTACGACTTGAGTGGAATCGCCAATAAAGCAAAGATCACCACCAGAGCTATAAGGAACGTTGATTCCATAGACTCCGTTGATTCCTGCTGCTGTTCCGCTTCACCAGTAAAGTCGATTTTCAATGTCGGATAATCCGCCTTAAGCATGGGTACAAATGTTTTCTCTAACTGAGCAACCAGTTCATTCGAAGACACCACATCTTTATCGACCACTGCGGTTAGATATACCGCACGAAGATTATCTATACGTGTTATTTCTGCTTGCTGATAGTCCGAATAGACATTAGCAACCGACAGCATAGGCACAACTCTGCCTTCAGGAGTACGAACACTCGATTGCTGAATGTCAGCCAACGTTTGACGGTCACCTTCTGGATAACGGACACGAACTTTAACTTCATCCTTCCCGCGCTGGAAACGCTGGACAATATCACCACCGAAGGATTGCAGTACCTGCTTCGCGAGGCTAGAGGTATTCATGCCTAATGCACGTCCCTGCTCTGTCAGTTCAAAGCGATACTGAGGCTCCCCAAGATCTAGGTTGTCATCAATACCACTTACACCAGGTGTGTTTTCCAGAGTCTGTTTAAAGATATTGCCTGCTTGCGTGAGAATGGTATCGTCACTAGCTTTCAGTTCCACTTTAAAGTTATCCACCATTTCCTTTGAAGAGAGCACTTTAAGCTTCTTCATGCCTTCCATTTCTCCAGACATCTGCAACCATAAGTCAGCAAACTCCCCAGAGCTGTAACTGGCATCGGAAGACAGCTCTACCTGTACGGTACCTGTACGATCTTCATCGGCAATCACCTGAACACTGGAAATATACGACGTATTCTGACCACTGGATTCAGCTTCTCCCTTCAGTTGCTGGTCGGCCTTCACAGCATTGGCTTCCAGTTCAAGAAGATTTTTTTGAGTCTGACCAAAGCTAGTATCATTGTACATACTGATTTCAGCGCTTACAGTATCACCAGCGATATCAGGGAAGAACGCGATTCTTACCGCCCCTGTTATCGGCATACCAATCGCCAGAATAAACAGCGCTACAAACCCCATAACTACCGCATAGCGAAACTTTAACGCCAGCTTAATTACCTGTTTGTAAACCTTGTGGTTAAACCACTCCAATCCGCTGTCCGCACCTTGCTGAATTCGGTTCCAAATGCCCTTCTTTTCACTCCTATGCGTGTTGATATGAGCAAGGTGTGACGGAAGAATAAATTTTGACTCCACTAAGGAAAGCAACAAACAGATAGTCACTACAGTCGCAAACTGAGCGTATATTTGGCCCATTTTTCCATCAACCGCGGCAATAGAAAGAAATGCAACAACCGTCGTCAGCACGCCGAAAACAGTCGGCGCAGCAACTTTCAATGTCCCGGAGATCGTATTGTTGAGAGTATCCCCCTGAGCTCGCCGGGTTGAATAAATACTTTCCCCCACCACAACTGCATCATCGACGACTATTCCCAAAGCCATGATAAAACCAAAGGTGGTCATCTCATTGATGGTTAAACCCGTAAAGGAGTCTGTCATAAAGAACAAGGTGCCGAAGAATACGAACGGTAAGCTCGCCGCAACCCAAAACGCCACACGAATATTCAGAAACAGCGCCAGTACAATAAAGACCAAAGCAATACCGGTGAGAGCATTCTTAGCCAGCAATGACAGTCGGTCTTTGATCAGAGTGCTCTTGTCATACCAAGTTTCAATGCTGATGTTTTCAGGTAACAAATTGCCGCTTCGCCACTGCTCAACGACCTTTTTAGCCTGGTCCACAATTTGCACTACATCGCTGTACTCATCCATCACGATCTGGATGCCCATTGCATTACTTTGGTTATAACGAGACAGGCTGAACGTATCTTCCTCAAATGTATCCGTTACACGTGCTATATCGCCCAATGTGATTTGACTTCCATCAGCATTGGTCACAACCGGAATCGCTTTAAAGTCTTCGATTTCGTAGGCCTGCTCTGACACCTTTAGTCGTACCGTCTTCTCGTCATTGCGCAAACTGGTTGAAATACTGGTAGACGATTCCGCATTGATCGCATCTGACACGTCGGTCAGTGTCAGGCCATACGCTTGTAAGCGACTTTCGTTGACCTCGACAGAAATCATAGGATCAACTTCAGCTTTAATTTCCAGATCGCGAATGGCACTTTCTGCGAGCAAATCTGCTTTGAGTTGTTGTGCCAAATCTTGCAGTGTACCTCGATCAGCATCACCATAAAGTTGAACCCATAAAGCGTGATCTTGCATTCGATCCTTATCAATCACTGGGTTGTCAGCTTCTGTCGGCAGGTTGTTGATGGCGTCCACTTTCGTTTTCACGTCAGTCAGCAAAGCATCGAGACTGTAGCTGGTCTCTTTCTCGATTGAGACATGGCTACCAGAGGCACTTGAAGTAGAGGTAATACGCTTAATACCCGCGACCGTCTCCAAAGCCTCTTCAATCTTTATCGATATCCCCTCTTCTGCTTGAATAGGGTCACCACTATCATAATTAACAGACACAGTCACGATGTCCGGTTCCATACTTGGGAAGGCTTCCTTACGCAGTGAGTTCACCGAAAGCAGACCGACGATAATAACTCCTAGCATAAGTAGGTTTGCCGCAACCGGATTCTGTGCGAACCAGGCGATCATACCCTTGGGAGTACTTGGTTGTTGCTCCATATTACCCTTCCTCACTTGGCGTCACTTTCATACCTGGCTTGAAGTTACTCAGTGGTCTCAGCACCACCAAAGCAGCTTCTTCAGCCGAAATTGGAGTTACATACACTTTGCCATCACGGCCAAACTGTTTGCTGACGTTCGACTTTTGCAGCAGACCTTGCTCATCTACTGTCCAGATTTCACTTTGTTGGGAAATCGCTGATGCTGGCACTTCCCACAGCTCGTTCTTTTCTGCACCACTTAATGTCGCTTTAACGAAGGTGCCCGGATAAAGGGGGGTGCCCGCTTCAAGAGGGTTATCGACTACAACTACCAGAGAACGCTGGCGAGTTTCCTGAGTCACATGCTGGAACGACCTATCAACCTTACCAAGCCATTGATGTGCACCACTACTATCAGTCAGCGTCACCTGCCAGTCACTGATGTCATTTGAGGTCGGCAAATTCCCCCACTGTTGCTCCGAAAGCGGTACTTCCACTTCAACTCGTTCCACACTGTACAAGGTGGCAACAGCGCCACCAGCGCTCAGATAACTTCCCGGCTGGACATCTCTGCTCACGACAATCGCGGTAAATGGAGCGCGTATCACTGTATCTTTTAGGTCTTTCTCTGCGCTCTTTAATGCCTGTCTTGCATTGGCCAATTTAGCTTCGGCACTGGCGAGTTGAGGCTCTCTGAGCACCAATGGTGAGTTCGGCTCTCCACTTAGACCTGAACGCTGCCACTCAGATTTCGCCTGCTCTCCCTCACGCTGTTCTTCTAAAAGCTCAAGCTCAGCCGTCGCTACGTCAGATTTGGCTTGAGCCAACGCCTGCTGATACCCAGTATCATCCAGCTTTGCCAATATCGCACCTTTGGTCACCACTTTGCCTGTCTCAAACGCATCCGACAATGTTGCCACTCGACCACTGACTTCACTGGCGTAGTTGAGTTGATATCGAGAACGGGTTTCGCCATAACCGACAACCTCGGCCTGATAGCTGCCACTACTTGTTGTCTGCACCGCAACTTGCTGAAGTTTTAGACTTTCTTCTATTGATAGTAGCGGCGCAACGTCAGTCACTTGCTGTTCAGATGGACTGCTCTCGCTCGCTTGCGCCATGTGACTACCGATGTAGCCAATAGCTGCGAAGATACTTCCTGCAGCGGCAAGCGTAACCGCTAAGGTGATGGCATTTTTCTTCATGATGATACTCCTAGGCCCAGAGCTAGGCCTAAATCAATTCGGTTTAATAGACGTTGATAGGTGGCTTCAACTAGCTGTGCTTCTGTGTTGTAGGTCTGCTGCTGAACGGTCAGTAAATCAAAGATGTCGACCAAGCCTGTACGATACTTCTCTTCGTAACTGACAAAGCTACGCTTCGAGCTTGTGAATGCCTGATTGAGGTGCAACTGCTGCTTTTCGAGCGAATACTCTTGCCCCACTGCGTTCTCAACTTCATTGATCGCCTTCAGTAGAGTTTCCTGATAAGTCCAATAGTTTTTCTCTGTGGTGAATTGAGCAATTTCAGCCTGAGATTTGAGCTTTCCCCCCTGGAAAAGTGGTGCCGATAGTTGCCCGAGCAAACTCCATAATGGGTTAGTCAACAAAGCTTCACTTGGTGACTGCGCAATATCAGTCAGGCTTGCTGTCAAACTAAAAGACGGCAGCATAGCTTTGTAAGCCGCATCGGTACGAAGGGCTTCAGCCTCGATATTGTAGAAGGCTTGCTGCAAGTCAGGGCGACCAGCCATGTTCTGCTGAGCAAGAGAATCAAGAGGGTTCACGACTTCTGGAAATGTCATGGCTACCTCTAGCTGCTGCAACTCGGATTGCCACTGGCCGGTAAGTAATTGAAGGCTACGTTTGCTTTGTGCAAGGTTTTCCTGATACTTCGCCACTGTAGAGCGGCTAGACGCGGTACTGGTTTTGGCATTATCTAAATCTTCCAGACTGCCTAACCCCACCTGATACCGTTCTAACACCAGCACTTCATTGTTTTGCTGCACACCAAGCCTTCTCTGCTCTATATCAAGTAATTGCTGGTTAACGCTGATTTCCAACCAACCACGCATGATATTAGCGGCTAATAGATCTTTCGCGGACTGCAGGCTTGCCTGAGAGGCCGCGACATCTTTTCGTGCAGCCTCGCTACTATCTGCGAGTTTCTGCCACAGATCTAGTTCCCAGCTTACTGTCACTTCTCCTGTATAACTGTCATCTGCATCTTGTTTGGATTGACCTTTAAAGCTCGCATTAGCCGTTGGTAACTGGTCAGCAACGGTCACGCCCTGCTGCGCATAAGCAATTTTTAACGCAATAACACTTTGTTGCAGGCTTGGGCTATGCGCGAAAGCGGCATCAAGGTACTTCTCTAGTTCAGGTATTTGAATTAAATCGGTTAGCAGAGTCGCCTGCTCGGCTTCGTCAACTGCCGCATCGAGTTGTCTATCTGCTACCACTTGTTCGAGCAGCTGCTCTATCGACTGAGTGCTATTCAGTTGCGCTTGTCCGGCATAATTGGCATCGGTCCCTGTCGCACAGCCCATAACACCAGCCAGCATCAGAGCAAGGATGGAATATCGCAATGTCATTGTTGTCTTCTCCCACTATTGTGCAAGAAAAGTAACAAACACGGGGGTTAAGGCTCGGTTAAGGCTTCAAGGAAAAGTTGAAACCTTGAGTTAATGGCACGCTTCTTGGGAAAACACCTGGTTGAAACTGATTAATATTCTCTATAAGCGAACCTTGCTATAATTGTGCGGTTTCTTTCCAACTGAGTAATAACAATGATTATTTTATCAACCACTTATGGCGATATTGAAATTGAACTAAACATGGAGAAAGCTCCTGTCAGTTCTAAGAATTTTTTACGTTACTGCCAAGAAGGATTTTATGAAGGCACGATTTTTCACCGTGTGATTGACGGTTTTATGATTCAAGGTGGCGGTCATATCGAAGACATGACTGAGAAAGAAACACATGCACCTATCGCCAACGAAGCAAACCGCGGCTTAAAGAATAAAACGGGAACCATCGCTTTCGCTCGCACTGACGCCCCGCACTCTGCTACAGCGCAGTTTTTTATCAATCTAGACGACAATGACTTTCTTGATCACACCGCTAAGACCAACCAAGGCTGGGGCTATGCTGTGTTTGGTAAAGTTACCGCAGGGATGGATGTGGTAAACAACATAAGTAAAGCAATGACTGGCAGTAAGAAAGGCCACGATGACGTGCCTTTAGATACAATTAAGATCAACAAAGTGACTGTCTCTGAGTAAAAAAATCCCCAAGCTGAAACTTGGGGATTTTATAACCTTAATTGTAGGCGCGTGCTAGAGTACCGTTGCCTTGGTAACTGTACATACCCGAGTCATTGCTAATAAACACTGATTCTCCTGGTTTTAGTCGCAACGATTGCTGATTCACTTCAACCTGAACATCCCCCTCAACACAGAACAGAATCTCAGCACTACGAAGGTATTGACGCTTGATCGCGTCATTGGCAGTCAAGATATCAAAACCAAAGTCATCGACTGGAATTGGGTAACTCAACTTTCCTTCTTTGTAGATCGGTGCCAGCTTGATTTGCTCCGGATTGGTAGAGACAAACAAGGTGTTATCAATTAACTCATCCACATCAATATGCTTGGGTGTTAAGCCTGCACGCAGCACATTGTCTGAGTTGGCCATGATCTCTAGCCCAGTGCCTTGAACATAGGCATGCGGCGTTTCAGCGTGAAGGAACATAGCCTCACCCGGCGCTAATTCAATCGTGTTAAGAAACAGCGGAGAGAACAATCCAATATCACCCGGATAGTGCTTGTTAAACTCCGCCACATACTCAAACACTTCACGCATTAAGGCGGTTTTTGGGCCACGTACAAATGCTTGATCAAGCTGCTTTAAAGCGCTGGTTTTTCTCTGTTCACCCAAAGACATTATGGCAGTGAAAAACTCACGTAAGCCATCGCTGTTTGGCCTCGCTTCAAGCGCGCTCACCTCAGCATCTAAGCTTGCAATAGCCGCCTGTTGAAACAGATCGATGATCTGACTAATAGGCCGAAAGCCATTCATCGCTTTGTAAAAGGTTAACGCATACACCAGCTCAGGCTTGTGGTTCGGGTCCTTGTAATTACGATGGGCAGCGTTAAGTGCAATCCCCTGTTCATTTTCACGAGTGAATCCTGCTTCCGCTTTGTGTTTACTGGGATGAACCTGAATCGATAACGGCGCTTCTGCCGCAAGCACCTTAAATAGATATGGCAGCTCACCAAAACGCATCGCAGTGTAGTCCCCAAATATACTCTTGCTGTCTTGGGCAATCACTTCAGAAAGCAGCTCTCCCGTCGCTGCGACACGCGAACATCCATTGGGGTGTGCGCCCATCCAAATCTCCGCTTGCGGTTGGCAGTCCGAGTTATCGATTCCAAACATTTTAGAAATCGACTCTTTACTGCCCCACGCGTAGTTTTGAATAACGTTATCCAGTTTAAAAACAGACACAACGCACCATTAAAGTAATAGGAACAGGAATGCTGAAATCAGTACGCCCGCACCAAGCACCAACGGATAAGCAAAGCGACTAAGATCTTGCGCCAGCTCTTCGGTTGAATTTGGCTCTTCTTGAGCTGACTCAGGTGACTGCTCTGCGTAACTTTCTGCCTCTTGTCCTGCACCAAATAGCGCCATCACTTGTTGCGGAGAGTTTGCTGCTTGCAGTTGGTCACGAAAATCATCATCCACCAGTGAAGAAGTCAGCGTGGTAAGCACTTCCATATGGGTCGATCCAGCTTCTGCTGGCGGAATAGCCAACAGGAAGATCATGGTCACCGGCTCATCGCCATCTAGACCTTTCCACTGCATCTCATCTTTAACAAACGCGCAGGCAAACACCGGCTCTTTTACGGCTGGCGACTTACCATGTGGCACCGCTAAGTATTCACCAAGAGCCGTCGGGCCTTCGTCTTCACGTTTAAGCACGGCTTCGAGGAACTGGTCACGGTCGGTTAACTTGCCCGCTTGATTAATTTTGTCGACCAAGGCATTGATCGCCGCGAAGCGTCCATTAAAGGTAGCATCGAGCATGATTAGATTTTCAGACGTTAAGTTAGCTAGTTTCATCATAAACTCCTACTACTTCGCTTGCGGCTGAGTCAGCCAGACAAATTGATATGGTTTAAGTGTAAATTGCGCGTCAAACTCGCGCTGTGAAATCAGATCCAAACCACCTGTTGCTAGCGACACTTCCGCTGCTTGTTGCGATAGGTTGACCACAAATTGAATCGCACTTTCACCTTCACCGCGTTTAAGTCCAAACAGTCCATGACCTAGCTCTAGCACTTGCTGAGATGAGCTAGGTGAGAACGCTTTTTGCTCTTTACGCAGTTGGAGAAGACGAGTCATTTCAGTGTAAACACGTTGACGTAAAGAGCCCTCTTGGGCCAGCTCAGTTTCTAGCTGAGCAAAGTCAAACTTCTCACGGTTGATACGACGATTAATGCCCGAATCCAGCATGCCTTGTACATCATTTTCACTGCCAAGTAAGCTGTGATAGTAAACCGCAGGCACACCGATAAACGAGAGCAAAATAGATTGCGCGGCTAGGAACTTGCTCGCTTTTAACTCGTCACTATCATTAAGCTCCGTCACCGCACTCAGGTAGTTGATATTCAGTTCGTAAGGCGATTTAGTACCGTCACCGTTATTCTTGTAATTAACTCGTCCACCTTTGCGTTCAACTTGCTGACACATCATCTGACGGTCTTCATCGCTCAAAATGCCTTCTGTTGGTCGCACGCCAATCCCATCATGGCTAGCAAGAAAGTTAAAGTAGGTTGTCTTGCGTCCCGAATTGAGAGACTCCATCGCCTCTGCCGTTAAACCTTTGGCCCAAGTTGTTAATACTTGGCTATCTTGGCTTAAGAATGCGTGCAAGGTTAATGGTGGCAGTGGGAACTGATACACCATGTGCGCTTCATCGCCTTGACCAAAGTAAGAGATGTTCTCTTTGTGCGGCACATTGGTTTCGGTGATCAACAGAGAGCCCGGCATCACCTCGTCGAGCACTATGCGCCACAACTTAATGATCTCGTGAGCCTGCTCTAAGTGAATACAGGTCGAGTTCAGCACTTTCCAGATAAAACCAATTGCATCTAAGCGAACTGAGCGACCACCATTTGCCGCGTACATCAGCAAAATATCAATGCTTTCGAGCAGGACTTGTGGGCTTTGAAAGTTAATGTCGATCTGGTCTTCTGAGAAGGTGGTCCACACATGAGTTGTCTCACCCGAAGCCTTGGTAAACGGTGTTAGGAGCGATAAGGCGCGGGGGCGCGTCACACTCGAATAATCCAGGCTTGGGTCAGACTCAATAAAGTAATCTTGATAAGCTTCATCACCCGCTAAAAAGCGCTGAAACCAGTCACTGCTTTTAGAGATGTGATTAATCACGCAGTCATACATCAAGTCGAAATTTTCAGCTAATGCGTTAAGCTCGCTCCAGTCGCCTAAGTTAGGATCAACTTTGCGATAATCAACCACACTAAAACCATCGTCTGAGGTGTATGGGAACATTGGCAAGATATGAATGTTGCTCAATGCGCCATTCAGGTACTTATCAGCAAAGGTTTTCATCGTCGCTAAGGTTGGTTGACCTTGCTCTTGGACACTGTCGCCGTAAGTGATGAGATAAGATGTGGTCTCATCGACCCAGTTGGCGTACTGCGGTGCTTTGCCTTGCCATTTCTCAACTAGAGCAAGAATATCTTGGCTAATAGTATCAGCTTGCTCATCACCATAGAGCAAAGCGACTTTTTGATAAATTTTCTCGTTCATTGTGCTCTACTCCACTAGATTCTAAAGCCAATTCGCAGGTCGATGGAATTGTTCGGTTTGACTGACCACTCTTGTTCCACACTCTGTTCACGGTAGTTCACACGCTCCACCTGAGCAAAATGGGCAAATGCTGTGGTATCAAGCTTCTGAACCTCCTCTGTCGCATTAAACAGGCGCACAATAACGGCATTATCTTGATAGAAGGAGTGACCAATGCTTGAAAGCGTCAATGGCTGATTGACTTCAAATAGACTGAATGACTTAACCGCTGAACGCGCATCAAAGCGAACTTGGAAGCGTTCGAGACGGTTTTCAAAGCTGTTGAGTGACTGCTTCTGATAGCTAAATGGCATGTCTAGATATTGGCTTTCTAAGGCTCGCAGCACTTGATGGCTGGCATCAGTCGGCATGGCAATCGAGAAAGCAAAGCTCATCGATTTTTGCAGCTGAGCATCTGGCGTATACACAACAGTATTGTTGATGCCGGAAGCACGCCCCGGGCGCCACAACAGATCATCTTTACCTAGCTTGCCCGTTGCTTTAAACAGCGTTAGCGCAATCACATCACTCTGTTCACCTGGCAAAACTTGGAACTCTTTCAGGCCGCGACCATTAATCACCACCGCTTTACCTGCTTGCTCAATCGCAATCGCACCATCTGTGGTTTCAATATCAACCGGACACTCACGGAAGCGCGCTTGCCAGCCTTCAACACTCGGGGCAATTGGACGCGTCATCACAGCGAATGGCTGAGTGGCCACTGATTCCTGGCTTTGTACATCGGAGTTAATCAGTACACGAACGCGGTGGTCACACGCCTGATTTACAGTGTCAATGGCCACTTTTAGCTGCTCGTCGTTGGCATCTAGTGTCAGTGTAATTTCAAAACTGGCTTGAATCAGCTCATTGCCTTCTTGACGCGACTCTAAATCTGAAGGCACTGGCATTGTTGCCAGCAGCGTCATTGTCTGCTCAGTCTCACCTACTTGGCTAGATAACCAAGTAAACTCATTGAGGAAACGTGGCGCGTCCCCTTCTAAAGGTGAGAAATCGTAAGAGTCACCATCATCTGCTTGCTCTTCAAAGCGCAATAGTTGCTCGATCATGCGACCTGTCACCTTGTTGGCTAAGCTAAGTTCACCATCTTTCAGCGAGACAGTTAACGCTGAGTTTTCAATCATTTGAACGTCACTGTTCTGTGTAAGCATGGCTGAGTCTGACTCAACCACTTGGAAAACTTGGTAACCCATAGCAGCTAGGTTGGACACCTTCACGTTCAGCTCAAATCGGTAGTAAGGCGGCACAGCGACTTCTTTCTCACCATCTTTGGTCACTTCAATGACCTTGCCACCATCTAAGGTTTCGCGCGCTAGAATTTCGGTCGCAAGCAGAATTTTACCATCAGACAGAGCAATAGACGGATGCTTAGAGAAAGCGATGATTTTAGCAACACCGTTAAATGGTGTGATTTGGCCGTTAAAGATCATCACTTCATTGTCGTCACATGCGCTGCTGCCGATCTCTTTCACGACGAGGTTATATAAGCCGTGACAGATTTCTTCAGCTTGCTTTAGACGGTGCATAATGTCTGCGTTAGTGGCATCGCTATTGCACCCGCCCATGCTGTCATGCGCGTGACATTCAAGGATCTTCTTCCAAGCCATGTCCACCAGCTCAGTGTGAACTGTGATGCCTTGCGCCTTGGCAATCGCAATCACGACTTCAAGTTTCTTGAGTAAGAACTGCTCAATCTCGAAGTTGAGTTTTTTAATGTCGTAGCGAACAGAGCCAATGGTCTTATGGATACGGGTGTATCGCGGCGCTTTGAATTCACCTTGGTAAGTCTCAAATTCATTGCTGTTGCGGCGAAGAAAATCAACAAAGTGTTCCATCGATGAGATGGTGTAGACGTCTCCTGCAGGCGAACGTTCGCTGGCTGCTTGCAAAGTTTCCGGTAGGTTCGGGTCAATGTTGACCTGATCGCCACCTGATGGGATCAGCACTTCATCGAGACCTGACAGCGACTTAATCTTGTCAATCATCGGGAAGATTTTTTTGTCTAGGTGCTCTGCATCTGGAACGATGTTTTTCGCCGCGCCGTAACCATGAACTAGATTGTAAGCGTAGATTGAATCTCCACCTTGCGACTTCCAGAAGAAGTGCGATTTTTCTACGTGTTGGTCGTAATCAATACCACGCCAAAATACGATGTTATCGATCCCCATTCCCTTGAACAGTGTTGGCATTTGCGCGTTGTGGCCAAAAGTATCCGGCAGGTAACCGACCTTCATACTATGGCCTAGCTCTTCCGCGATATGCATTCCGTATTTCAAGTTGCGGATAATCGATTCGCCTGCCACATTGTAGGTATCAGTCTGAGTGTACCAAGGGCCGATAAACAGTTTTTTATCGCTCACCAATTTAGCCATACGCTCACGCATGTACGGCAGCACTTTCAGGTAATCTTCAACAATCGCAGATTGACCATCTAGGTGGTAGCAGCTGTAGCTTGGTTGATTCTCCAAAGTCTCAATCACTTTGGTGAAGTTATAAGTTGCCAGAACGTCACTGTCTTGCTGAGTAAAATACCACTCACGATCCCAGTGAGTGTGAGGAATGACATGTACTTTTGCCATGGGGAAACTCTCGATAAATTCTTGATAGTTTGGGGAGGCGAACCTCCCCGCTAGACGTGTTTAGGCTTTTGCGTGGTCTGGTTTAGTGCACAGCAGTAGAGCGATTGCAATAAACATAGAACCCGCGATAACAGAAATGGTGTAGCTGATTGGGTCAGAAGATAGGAACCATCCCCAAACGGCTGGTAGTGGTAGGCTTTGCCATACGTTGAGAACGACAGCCAGTTGCGTACCGATAATTGAACCCAGAATCATGATTGGAATCATCTTCGGATTTTTCAGAATGAATGGAATCGCACCTTCTGAGATTCCGATTAGGCCCAGCATCAGAGAAGTTTTACCGACCGTGCGCTCTTCACTTGAGAAAACTGGTTTGCGGAACTTGCCATCCAGCAGCGCCGCGATACCCACGCCAATTGGTGGAATAACAATACCCAACTCACGAGCAATCAAGTCAAAACCTTCTCCCATGCCATTTAAGCCAAGTGCGACCGAACCTGCGGCTTTGTTGATTGGTCCGCCCAAATCAAAGGCTGTACCAGCTGCTATGACCATTGAGTAGACACCTCGACCTGCATCTCCAGCTTGAGTAAACAGGTCGATCATCGCCAAATTCAACGCTCCGAAGAATGGGTTAATCGCATATTCCATGGTCAGCACCATGACGACTCCCGTCACTGCAGGAACAAGCAGCATGGTCTTAAGCGTGGTCAGTTCGGTTTTGACCTTAATCACATCATTAAGGTAGCGAACCAGATAACCAACGAGGAAACCAATCGCAATTGCGCCGAAGAAGCCTGATGGCGCCCAGCCTTCTAAATCAAAGAAACGCTTGTAAGGCTCATCAGTCATTAACCCACCGATAAAGGCAGGGATCAGCGCAGGTTTACCAGCAATCGAATACGCTAGGTAACCCGCAAAGATTGGATACATAAACTTGATGGTCATGAAACCAAGTTTATCTAGAGTTTGGATAGGTGTACCTGAGATATCGATGAACTCACCAGTGATTTTCGCCACCGCCATCAGCAGGCCACCAAGAACCACGACTGGCAGCATGTAGCTGATACCCGTCATAATATGGCCGATAGCGACTTGGTAAGCAGAGCGCTTTTCATCATGCACTTCTACATCTGCATCTGATTTCTCTTTGCCGCGCAAAAATACTGTTGGCAGCAAATCATCTACGCGCTTGATCAGCTCTTGAGTACGAACCTGAAGTGGATTGGTGTTGTCGAAACGTTCCATATCCATGATTGGTACATCAACCGCCAGCACAACGCCGTCTGCGGTTGCAATATCATGAGCAGTGAGTTTATTTTTGACACCATCACTTCCCTGCGTTTCGACTTTTACTTCATAACCCTGCTTTTCAGCCCAGGCTTTGATTTTTTTAGCCGCCATAAAGGTGTGTGCAATGCCAGTAGGGCAAGCGGTCACTGCAACGAGTTTTTTCTTACTCATGGTTGTTCACCGTTATACTTATCAACTGCGGCAAGTATATTTATCGATGATGTACCAAGGTACAGTTTCCTCGTACTACCCATGTATGACGATACTTTTGTGATAACTATCAAGGTAATTTCCCGTATTTTAACGCCTAATAATAACCATTCTGTCATTACGTCTTTGTTAGGTAAGTGTAAGCGATGAATACCTTTAAAGGGATCGAACGAGTCATATATGAGTACCTGATCAGTCACGCCAAAGAGCTAGATTCAGTTTCGGCCAAGACGATAGCCAATAAGGCCTTGACTACAACAACATCGGTAAATCGGGTGTGCAAAAAGATGGGCTATGCGAGCTACACCGAGCTCAGATATAAGCTCGCCGACGACCTGAATAAAGATGTCTCCCCAACAACTCAGGGAGATGACCAAGCTCAGCGAATCGATAAAGTTGCCAAATCACTAACTAACTCACCCGTGGTGTATTTATATTCTCGCGGCGCTTCCATCGTTAGTGTTTCATACCTGTCACGCTTTCTTTCCCTCGCAAACATTCCTCACCTAGTGATTACCGATATTCATCAACTGGCTCGGGCAGAGTCAGGAACAGTCATCCTAATAAGTAAATCAGGAGAGACTCAAGCTGTGGTCGATATGGCCCACAATGCAAAGCGCAAAGGACTAAAGGTTTTTGCGATCAGTCATTTGGGCTCAACATTGGCGGGCATAGCGGGTATCAACCTTGATTTGGAAGAACAGGTTGATGGCATTTCTCCGTATCATCGCGAATCTCAAATCCATATCTTAGAGCTAGTCGATTTGATCGGACGAGAGCTGTTAGCGGGCTAATTCTTTGCTCCTGCAGTGAAGATAAGGGCAATCCCACCCAAAACTAGCAATGATGAGATAGCAGCGATCAGCGTTATCGGCTCACCTAATCCTATACTTCCCGCGGCAAAGGCTATAACGGGCACCGCTAACTGAGAGACAGACGCCTGGAGGACTGAGATATGCTTGACAACTTGGTACCATAAGATGTAGCCAAACCCAGAAGCAAAGACACCCGACAGTAACGCCCATACAACACCATCAGCTGTGATAGTCTCTATTGAGACCAGTAGTGGGCTGACAGCAAAAGCAAGCACACTTGCGAGCATAAAACCTTGAGTAATAGACACTGAAGCAACGCTATTTTGGCGCCCTAACAGGGTAAAAATGCCCCAACAGATGCCAGAAACAAGCATTAAAGCAGCGGCACTCAAACTCGGAGTCTCAGCCGACGGTAGCATCAAAACAGTAAATCCAGATAGAGCCACCCCGATACCCAGCATCTCTTTCGCACTTAAGCGATTTCCAGAAAGAACGTGAAACGCCACTAAAGTCAGCTGCACCATACCAAACAGAATCAAAGCGCCGGTCCCCGTACTGAGCTGGGTGTAAGCATACGAAAAGCAAACTGCATAACCAAAAAGAGAGATGCCTGACCACCAGCTGTGTTTATCAGTAAAGAAGCAATAGCTCATTTGACCACGCCAACTTTGAATAAGCAGCAGTGTTACCGCTCCGGAGACCAATCGTAGCCAAGTGAAAGAACCCGGATCAATAGCGTGATTCGCCAACGCTAGGCGACAAAAGAATGAGTTGGCGGCGAAGGCGATTAGCGCGACGACGAGTAGTGAAATAGTATGCATGAGTATCCCTTTTAGCTAGAAGAGTGTAGTGGGTAATCAAGCGCTTGTAATAGCTTTTATCATTCTGGTTAAGACGGATTGGCTATAAAGAATCAGACATAAAAAAGCCAGCCAGGGATTGTGACTTATCTCGCGGCGAAAAAAGACGAATCAGATATGCTGAGTTAATCAAAGCAAAAGGGAATCGCCATGAAGCGCCTAACACTACTTTTTACGTTAATGGCTGCGCTAAGCCTTCCAGCTTTCGCCTCTGAGCGAGCAGAGATAGGCTGGCAATGGATAGAACAAGGTGCAGTGATTGTTGATGTAAGAACGCCACAAGAGTTCGCAGGCGGACATTTGCCACAAGCCGTAAACTATCCGCTCTCAGCGTTAAACATTCACTTTGCCGATATCGCTAAAGAGACTCAGATAGTACTGTATTGTCGTAGTGGCAATCGTTCAGGGAAGGCCTATCAGTACCTAAAAGCGAAAGGCTTTACCAAGTTACATAACGCTGGCGGCTTGATAGAGATGCAACGCGCTAAGTAGTAAAGGGATTTGACGCTATTTCACAAAACTAAAACCTTCAGGGTAAGAGTGGAGCCCATCAAAATCTCCCTTACTTAAAGGGACATCATGCGTTTTTGCTATCGCATAAACCATGCTCATATGAAATAAAATGTTGGGCACAATATAAACGTGGATAAACTCCGACTCAGGAAGCTCAACCTCAGAAAATCCCGCCTTGTCCCTTAAAATCTTAGTGTCATCATAGCTTGCTCTACCCTCAACACCACTAAGATAGCTTAACGTCGCATCTATTTGCTCTATGACTGGCAGCTTGCCACTCTCTTCACGAAACAAAGAAACCGTTTCAACACCAAGCAAAGGGCAGCAACCGCGCAAAGTAAAGTTAGCCGCTATTTTGGCGTGCATTTCCAATGAAAACATACCCTCTGCCAATGAAGTATCAAATACTTCAGACGGTACTTTTACAACCATCTGCCTTAACTGAGTCAGATAGCGCTGAAAAAGTATATAAGTGTTGATCATGTGACCTCTTTGGTTGAAACTACCTCTGCTGAGCAAATTAATTGGCTAAAGGTATCGCCATAACGTGATGATGTGGTTTGCATTCAATGTCTACAACAAACCAACCTATCGAAATGTAAAGAGGCGATACGTTGGTGTTTGCATATAGATACGCTTGCTCTTTCGCTGAGACTTGCTCGACAGCACGATTGATAAGTTGGCGGGCTATCCCTTTACCGCGCCACTTAGGAGCTATAAACACGGCATTTATCCAGATAACTTGTTCTGTGCCATTCGGCTCTTGATATCGAGAGAAAGCCAAACCACCAATAAGTTCCTCATCCTCCATCGCGACAATTACTGGAGGAAGATTAACGTCATCACGATAATGTTCATCGAGCACCAAGTCTGGCCACATAGATTGGAACAGCCTTTCAACTTCCCTCCACTCGGGAACACATTTTCTGATGTTTTTGAGACCAACTTGCAACGTATTATCCATTGTAGCTTCAACCTCTATAATTGATCGTTACCAACTGAAGAACATGTATTAGTGCCATCATATAGTCTCGTGGCCAAATGGCGTGACGCATTTAAACCTATTTAATTTGATACTGTTGAACAAGGCTAAGTTTTTTCCGATAAGTATCGATGAGCTCTAGTTTAGATTTACCTTCATTCTGGTAAAAAATGGCCCCCCGCTCAACCAACTCTGAATAGGCTTCATTGAGCATAGAAAGCACTGTCATTACCCGCTTAATAGTAGTCGGTGTACAACTTTGACCATCAAGATCATCCTCAATATCGAGTACATGCGAGCGAAACATTTCTACTTGGAACAAAGAGTCGAGCTCCTGGTCATTCTCCAATGCTTGCTGGTAGCGTTTAGCGAGATTCTCTTTCTCCGTGAGAACACCTAGATCTGCACTGTTGTTTCTCAGCCAACTTATCTGTTTTATCAGAGTATTGAGCGCTTCGTACTTAACATTTCTAAAAATCTCAATAGACTCGTTGTAAGAGAAATCATTCTCTAACAACCAACCCGACAAGAAGCGAGTCTCGAATCGCTCACAGAAATTAAACATTGGGGCTTCTAGTCCATTGCTGTTGAGTTCTTTAAGTGGATTGAACGAGTACATGTAGCCAAAATCGAACAGCCATAATTTATGCTGCTCATCAACAAGCAAATTGCCTGCGCATAAATCCCATTCAAACAGACCGATCTTTTCGCACGCTGATAAAGTGGAAAACAACTGCGAGAGCATTGAACTCGTTACCTGTTTAACGGGCTCCCCTTCAATCCAGTCAGACAGAATAATGCCTAAGCGATAATCAGCATAAATCGTAGACACTATGCACTCGAAATCCTGTGAAGTTTTTGTATTATCTTTTTGCTGCTGAATATCAAAACGGCGCTGGACTTCGTTAAGGAAGGAATACTGGCCGTCGAGGTTTTTCACTTTCGCCTCTGGCCTCTTTTTCTTAAGGGTGTAATCCTTGCCATCAAATCGAACTCGAAAGACTTCTGCGGTGAGTCCACTTTGGAAGGTGCCAACAACGTAATCAGAGTCAGCAGTGGTAGCTGCCAGTAACTCGGGACCGATAGGGCATTGCTTAGCGCAACCGACAATTAGGTTGCGTTCACTTAGGTCAAACTCTTGCTGTTGTAACTGACGTTGATTCACTGGAGACTCCTTGTCTAGTATGTGTATTTGGTGATTTTATCAACAGCAACATGATGTAAATCCTCCCAAATTTATAAATTTAGGGTTGAGAGACGAGGCGTAAGCCAAAAGTATAAGCCTATGATTGCTATCACGAAGCTATCTTGAACACTGATAGTTTTCTGTACATTGGTGACAATGCCGCTAGAATACTCATCACTGAATAACCAAAAGTGGCAACACTTTTACAACTAACTTAAGGAGGAATTTATGTCTTTGTGGTGTTCAATCAACCCACGCTTTTATGGCATGAAGGCTCGCTCAAGAGTTTTAGATATCGCGCTGCGATAATCTCGACTTGAGCGAAATATCAACTATAGACGAGTAACGTCCCCGAGTACTTTCCCTCAAGCTCGAAGAATTATTGTCAGCACAGACAACGGCCTTTTGCGCCCTAAATTCTTGAGAAAATTATGAGTACTTATTTAACTGCACAATCACTGACTCTTTCTTACACCTTAAACCCTCTGTTTAAAGCACTTTCCTTCACCCTTAATCGTGGTGATAAAATTGGCCTCATCGGTCATAACGGCTGTGGCAAAAGCTCGCTATTAAAGCTACTCAATGGTCAATACGAACCAACTGAAGGTCACATAGCCAAAGCAACTCATTGCCTTATGAGCTATGTAGAGCAACATATTCCAGAGCACCTTTATAGTCAAAGCATCCGTGAAGCCTTAGCGGAAATGTTAAGCATGGATGACGACTGGCGCGCAGAGTTGGTGCTAGCCGAGCTTGGTTTTTCTGACTCTGAGCAAGATATGCCTGTCGCCAATTGCAGTGGCGGTCAGCAGATGCGATTACTCATCGCGAGAGCCATTATCAATCAGCCAGACCTACTACTGCTCGATGAGCCAAGTAACCACTTGGACTTACCTTCGTTGCTGTGGCTAGAGCAATTTCTTTCCAATTGGAAAGGCTCTTTTGTGTTGGTTTCACACGACCAAACTTTGCTGGATCGAGTGACAAATACGACTTGGGTCATGCGAGATCAATCTCTTCATCATTTTGCCCTACCTTGCTCTCTAGCAAGAGCCGCACTGTTTGAGAAAGATCAGCAAGACCAAGCCCGACATGCCAACGAGCAAAAAGAAATAGACCGCATTGAAAAAAGTGCTAAACGACTCGCAACCTGGGGCAAGGTTTATGACAACGAAGATCTCGCCCGTAAAGCAAAAACCATGTTCGCGAGAAAAGAACGCTTAGAGGAAGCTCAAACGGAGTTGACAGAAGGCACACCTTGGCAGCTGATATTGCAAGGTGAAGCTCTGCCTGCCAATCGACTGCTTGAAACCAGCGAGTTTGGCGTTACACCACCTGATAGCCATTTTCATCTATTTGAAATGGTAGAAATGCGCGTAAAAAGTGGTGACAGGATAGCGATTTTAGGAAGTAATGGCTGTGGTAAATCGACCCTGCTTAACCAACTTTACCAATGCTATCTTGCTGAGATAAACCCATTGAGTTCACAGGCTGTCACTTTCCATGACAGGTGTCGCTTAGGTTACTACGACCAGTCTCTTAAGCAACTGAAAGACTCTAATACCCTAAGCGACGCCTTACAGTCCTTTTCATCAGTGAGTAGTGAAATAGCTAAGCGTTCGCTGATTGGTGCAGGCTTCGAGTATGCGCGGCATAGCCAAGATGTGGCGTCACTCAGTGGCGGTGAACGAGCACGCTTATTGTTTATTGGATTAACCTTAGCGAAGTACCATCTGTTGTTTCTTGATGAGCCAACCAACCACTTGGATATGGAAGGAAAAGAAGAACTGATTGCGACTTTGAATGAGTTTAATGGTGCGGCTCTCGTTGTCAGCCACGACCGTAGCCTCATTGAGCAAAGCTGCAATCGTTTCTGGCTAATTAATAATGGAACATTAATTGAGTACCTGAGCGCTGAAGAGGTCTATCAACAGATAGCCGAACATCCTCACACCGCGTTGGCTGTTCAAGCATCAGATAATCAACAGGAATTGAACCCCTTAGATAGAAAGCCAATTGGCGAAGAGCAATTATTGGAGCGTTTGATAGAGCTAGAGACTTTACTTGCAGAAGATCTAGTGCGTAAACCCAAGCATCAAAAGCCCAACCTGCAGCAAGATTGGCGTGAGGAAATAGATAAGATTAGTAGCCAACTTTAACTTAACGAATATGGCACCGTAGGTTACGGTGCCATATTGACTAGCCATACTTCTCAATCTATGTGTGATGAGCAGTTAAATTAAACTCTAATGCAGGTTTGATGAGCTTTGGTGGCGCCAGTTGATGATCTCGTCCTTCCCTTTTCTCTACGAATTGATCACACGAGGTATTCTCGTCAACTAGGATGTTGTCATGCTTTTCTTCGCCTATCGTGGTTCTAAAATGTAGGTTCTCTTCTTGATCAGGGTAATCATGACAAAGGTACACTTCTGTACTGTCCTTTAACTCATAAAGCTTACGTATAGACTCAAACATCTTCTCTGCGCTGCCACCAGGAAAGTCTGCTCGCCCCGTACCATTAAAAAATAAAGAATCCCCAACAAACAATGCATCGCCAATCTTAAACGTTAAGTCAGATTGAGTGTGACCTGGCGTAGCAATCACCTCTAAATGCGAGTTGCCAAAATCCATCTCTTCATTTTCCAATAAGAAATGTTCAAAGTGATAAAGCTCACTGAGGCAAAGCTCGTCCTTCCACTGCGCGTAGACCTCTTTAACCCCTTCTGAGACGTAAATAGGTGCTTGGAGTTCTTTGCTCAAATAAAAAGAACCCGACAAATGATCAGCATGAATGTGCGTCTCTAAGATCGCGACAATATGAAGTTGATTATTCTGGATATGAGCCATAATCTCTTGCGCCGACTCATAACTAATTTCATCACTTTTCACATCATAGTCAGCAACAGGATCAATGATAATCGCTTCTTTTGTTTCATGATCAGCCACGACATAGCTTATGGTTCCAGAATCAGGGTGGAAGAAATGTTGAATATTTTGAGATGCCATTTTGCCTCCTGTACAGGGTCAGATCCGCTGTATAAATCGAGAGGCGGATAGTACTCAGTGTAGACTCATATCAGTCATATTGAGGAACTAAGAAATAAAAAAGGCCCTTCTGCCTTAAAACAGAAGAGCCTAAATATTTGCTTAGTTAGCTTAAGCGTTTTCTAGGTCGGCAACCATTGCCTTAGACAAGGCTTCAGCCACCTTGATACCGTCAATACCTGCAGAAAGGATACCACCCGCATAACCAGCCCCTTCACCCGCTGGGTAAAATCCTTTTAGGTTGATGCTCTGGAAGTCTTTACCACGCTTGATACAAACCGGAGAAGAAGTACGTGTCTCAACACCAGTCAATAGGCCGTCATCAGACGCAAAGCCTTTGATCTTCTTATCAAACGCTGGAATCGCTTCTCGAATCGCTTCAATGGCAAAATCTGGTAGTGCTTTAGAGATATCTGTTAAGTGGATACCTGGTGTAAATGATGGCTGAACGTCACCTATCTCACTTGGATCGCGACCTTTAAGGAAATCACCAATCTTCTGTGCAGGCGCATCATAGTTTTCACCACCTAGTACGTACGCACCAGATTCAAGCTCACGTTGGAAGCGGATACCAGCCAGTGGGTCTCCTGGGTAATCACGCTCTGGGTCGATACCCACCACAATTGCACTGTTTGCATTACGCTCTGAACGAGAGTATTGGCTCATACCATTGGTAACAACACGACCTTCTTCTGACGTAGCCGCTACGACAGTACCACCCGGACACATACAGAAGCTGTACACAGTGCGGCCATTCTTACAGTGGTGAACCAGTTTGTAGTCAGCCGCACCAAGAATTGGATTGCCCGCATTTTTACCAAAACGTGCTTCGTCGATCATCGACTGCTTATGCTCGATTCGGAAACCAACAGAGAAAGGCTTCGCTTCCATGTAAACGCCGCGTTCGTGCAGCATTTCGAACGTATCACGCGCACTGTGACCCACTGCTAGAACGACATAACGAGATTTGATCTCGTCACCGTTAGACAGGGTTAGACCTGTTATTTGCTCACCATCCATGTGGATGTCATCGACGCGAGTGCTAAAACGGATTTCACCACCCAGTTCGATGATTTTCGCACGCATTTTCTCGATCATAGTAACCAACTTAAAGGTACCGATATGCGGCTTACTGACATACATGATCTCTTCAGGGGCACCAGCGGCAACAAACTCAGTAGTGACCTTACGACCGTAGAAGTTTGGATCTTTTACCTGGCTGTATAGCTTACCGTCAGAGAACGTACCTGCACCACCTTCACCAAACTGTACGTTTGATTCCGTGTTTAGAGTGCGCTTACGCCAAAAACCGAAGGTATCTTTTGTACGCTCACGAACCTCTTTACCACGCTCAACAACGATTGGTTTAAAACCCGCTTGGGCAAGAATCAGAGCAGCGAACAGACCACATGGGCCAAAGCCGATAACCACAGGACGTTCCGTCACATTCTCAGGCGCTTTCGCAACGAACTTGTACTCCATGTCTGGAGTTTCTTTTACGTGTGGATCGCTAACGAACTGCTCTAGAAGCGCAGCTTCGTTTTCAGCTACCACATCTAGCGTGTAGATAAGTAGGATGTTGGCTTTTTTACGAGCATCATAGCCACGTCTAAATACATTGTAAGAGATAACTTGGTCTTCAGAGATGCCAAGCTTCTTGGTAATGGCAGCAGTCAGCGCCTCTTCCTCATGATCTAGAGGAAGTTTAATTTCATTTAAACGTATCATGTTGATGTCTCGTATAGATAGGTGTCTTAGCCAAAACCGTTTGACGAACGGTCAGCTCACAATGGCGCGCATTTTACGAGAAATTGAATTGTCTGTCATACTAAATCAAACATATTGAATTTTGCCTTGGGATGAGTATTATCCCCTTTCTCCAAATTCATTAGGTCTGTAGACCCTAAACTCAAGAGCATTCATCATGGCGTTTGTCGTAACTGATAACTGTATCCAATGTAAATACACTGACTGTGTCGCTGTATGTCCGGCAGATGCGTTTCATGAAGGCCCAAACTTTATGGTCATCAATCCAATCGAATGTATTGATTGTGGTCTGTGCGTTGATGAATGCGATGCGCACGCGATCTTCCAAGAAGATGAAGTGCCTGGAGATCAAAAGATCTATGTTGAGCTAAATGCTGAGCTTGCTGAACTTTGGCCAGTGCAAACCGAAGTAAAGCCAGCCATGGATGAAGCCGAAAAATGGAATGGCGTACCAGATAAACTAGGCATGTTAGAAAAGTAGCGAGAAGCGAAGATTTTGAAGGGTTGGCATTTTATGCCAACCCTTTGTTTTCGGGGGCATCCTCAAGAATGAGGAGCGAGTAAGTTGGGTTTCTCTAACTTGTTTTTGGACATAAAATCAGTTTCGGCAAACCAAATACTAGAAATTCCTGAATAACTAAAAGTATCGAAAATCACTAAATCTGATGTCCAGTATTGATAGGGCTGGTCTTTGTGACAATTAACGTGAAAAATACTGCTAGATAAGTATTTACAACTCTTGTTCTGGTTCATGCTCGCTTGCAATTCATTCCGTCTATCACCACCTCTTATATCACCATGCAAATTCTTTATTATTCAGTATATTAGTTTATCAGTATTCTCTAGTGTTTATTTAAAATACTAGGGAAAACAAAAATGAAAAACTGGTTAGTTGGCACTTTATCAGTGATATTAGTTTTAGGTTGCAAAGAATCCAATGAGTCAACTGAAAGTAATGTAGAGCAACCAATTGTTATATCAAACATCGAGAAAACCCCAGAGTTGATCGCAGAGTTAAAGACGCAAGAGACCATTGATGGTCAGCTAAGGCTGCTATACGACAGATTTGAACCCCTGCTCGACCGCAGCGAATCTCTTACTGGTACTGATGTAAATAACGATGGTATCCGCGATGACATTGAGGCATTTATCGATGCGTTAGAAGTCACTGAACCAGTTCGCAAGGCTTTAAAACAAAATGCCCGTCACGCACAAGAGAACCTCTATTACGACTTTTCTGAAAAGACCGATAGTAACATAGATAAAGCTATAGAAATTGGTGGTAAGTATATGAAAATTATCGCTTGTAAGAAGTTTATTGGTATAGATGTTGATGACCGAATAAATACGGGAAGAACCATTAGAGCACTCACCTACAATACCAAAGCTCGTACTATGGCTTACCTTGCTTACAACCATTTACAAGATGGTGCGGTAAGTACTCTTCTAAATGCGGAGGCCAAATACTGTGAATAAGCTAGCCCTCTCATTGATGATAAGTGTTTTATTGCCTCTAAATGCCTATGCAAATAATGCCACTGTAAACTCATGTAAAATCGAAGGCTATACCATAGGGTTCTTTAATGGCGTCGCAACCTCGCGAACTGATGCTGAAGAAAATATAGATAAAATTCAATCCACTCTAGGTATCAGCCAATACAACGGGGAGCCTGTTGAATACCAGCTTTTCTACAACGATTCTTACATTGACGGAAGCGGCCTTAACGTATTGGCCGATTTCGCTGAAACCTTTGACCAAAGAACTTATGAGCTAGAGCAGAAACAATTTGACCGATGGGAAGCGTTTTGGGACATCATTAATGGCAGAGTGAACAGCTCTATCATCCAAAAAATCAGTGCTGCCTTTTCTTGGTTCGGGGGATATGTTAAGGACTCAATCAGCCAAACTCTAAACGTAAAAATTCGAGAATTTCTCGAGGCACTGACATCATTAGTTGATGCCCCCGAAACAAGCCAAACGAGGATGCAGCATCATCTTATAAACGACTCTCAGACGTGGAAAGGAAAAAAACTCATATACATCGCCCATTCGCAAGGAAACTTATGGGTGAATGAATCATACAAGCATGTGACATCTCAGCGCGGCTACGGTGCCGATAACATTCGCGTTGTTCATATCGCTCCCGCTTCACCCACTCTCAGCCCGAACAGTGATTATATTTTGTCAACCTCAGACCTTGTTATTAATGGGCTTCAATTTACAGGGATAGGAAGCGTGCCATTACCCAACACAGTGATAGCACCGAGTGATTTAGACATCGCAGGACACGGACTCATTCCGATTTACCTCACTCACCCGAAATCCATTGAAAAAATCAAAACCTCTGTCGATAAAGCTTTCTCATCTATCACTAAACCCGAGATGCAGCATTTTCTGTTTAAAATTGAGTTCAATTCTAGTGCGAGCTACGAATCACTTCATGAAAACCCCGTTTATGACATTGTTGACACTGCTGCAATTGATGATATTTATCGCTTACGTTCTCCCTCCTCTTACTTAAGCCTAAAGAGTGAATCTTCTTGGCCCAAGAAGAAAGTGAATTCTCATATACAAGATGAAGAAAAATTGTCATTTAGAGTGGAAGAAAATACTGCGGTTTTATTTGATACCTGTAAAAGCCCAAATGAGGTAGTGAGTGACACTCCATCGATCCCCCCGAAAGAGACTTTCTTGTTCATACAATGGCGAAATTTGAAAAGCTTCGAGCCAAGTACAGTCAAAGGCATTTGGAAGTCAAGAAAGATGACCGATAGGTATGGGTTGGAAGAAGAAGACACTGTTGAGTATCCAGACATGAACGATGGGCATTTCATATGCGCAGGTGACGGTGACGGAATTAAGTTAGAGGCAACACAACACTTTTATAGTGAGAAGCAACGTGAATATTTAACCACTCATCATTTATCAGGACGTTATAATGTGGCGGCAAGTTATGAGGCACCTTATCCAAGTTATCTACCTACCAACCTTTGCCAGGGGCATTAATCATTAGCTTTCCCCGTGAGTAAATGTTTATCAACTAATCGGTAAATGACGAATAGAATGTAGTCATGATGACTATTTGCTAACTTCAGGTAACTATTAATAAGGAAAAACAGTATTAGCAAGATGCTGATGAGTATCAACTCTAAATGATAATGGGGCATAAATAAGTTAGCTCAACCTCCCTCGGTAATCACATCAACCAATCTAATTAACTCAAACGTTGAGTTAAAAACTGACAGAGAAGTACTTTCTATCACATACGAAAACGCCCAAAGATATTAACTTTAGGCGCTACTTCTAACAAACAATGCTTCTTAATAAACTTAGTTATACCCTCGTCGATCAAACTCATTATGTATAAGCACAATGCATTGAGACGCAAATAACATTTGAGGCCCAAGGCTGACCTTGCGCGTACCTAAACGCTTTAGGCTATTCCAACTCTTCTTCGGCATCGGTATATGGTCAGTTAATATAAAACACGCGTCACCATCAAACGGCTCGTCATGAATATCAGCCCCTTTTTTATCCAGCAAATAGAGCGTATAGTCTTCTGCTAGGCGCTGAACCAGCTTTTCAAAACTGATGGTTTCGACGCTTAATCCGTCACTCACATTCCGCCTTTCTTCTTTTTTCATACCAACTGAGTGTTCTAGCGCTTTTGCAATTAAAGCGATCAATGCCGATTCATGAAAACCACCAATATTGCGAAGCTGTGAGGATTCAAAGCATAGAGTGCGCGAAAAGTCTGAGGTACTTTCAATGACTAGGTAGACCGTAACATCATCACGATGAGACTGAGCAGTGAAAATTGCATTCATCAATACATGAGCAAGAATTTCGGAATGAGCGTCAGCACCGACTCCAGCAACGAAAGTTTTAGGGTCAGTAGAAGCGGCGCGTGCACGGATTACAAAAGCTTTATTCATAGATAACCATTAGAGCGAAAATTGCCCTCTATATTAACGATGTACAACGCCCTGTCTATCTGCAGTTTTGATTATCTGGCTCGCGTGTTGGGTTTGTTACGAAATACGCTCATAAAGCAACCAACTATTTGAAATAGTATATCGATTAGCTCATGAACTGATACTTATCGGGATTTACTGCTGTTACCCGTGCTGACGACGCAAGTTATCCAAAATAATACCAGTTGCCATCGCCACGTTAAGTGACTCTGCACCACCAAAGGCAGGAATCGTAATCTTGTCGGTCACACATTTAGCCGCTTGCTCGCGAATACCATGCGATTCGCTGCCCATCAGTAAAATACCCTGTGCGGCAAATTGCGTTTTGTGCACGCTTTCACCTTCAAGGAATGCGCCATAAACAGGTAAATTTGATTGCTCTAGGTAGCTTGGAAGATCCAGCAGGCTTACAGTTACACGGCCAAAACTGCCCATTGTGGCACTGATGGTTTTTGGATTGTATGGATCAGCGCAGTCAGTACTTGCGACAATGTGTTTAATGCCGTACCAGTCAGCGACACGGATAATCGTTCCGAGGTTGCCCGGATCAGACACACCATCTAACGCGATCATTAATCCTTGTGCTTTTGGTGTTTCAATACTTGGAATTTCAACCACCGCAATCGCGGCATTGTTGCTGACTAGCGTGCTCGCCTTAGTTAGCTCATCTAATGACGCCTCAATGCACTCAAAGCTACCAAGTTCACGGCGATGCTCAGCAATAAACTCAGCCGTTGCAAAGACTTGCTTTACCGTTAGCGCGCTATTAGCCAACTCAAGTACATTCTTCTCTCCTTGCACCAAAAATAGGCCGTGCGCTTTGCGCTGCTTCTTCTGGCCAAGAGCTCGAAGTAGTTTAAGTTGGTTCTTTGAAATCATAATCTTTCCACAATGAAGGGCTAACCCAAATAAAAGCGCGGCAATTATAGAGTAAAGCGATACAGAGCTAAAGAGGCTAGTCTATATCTCTGTTCCGCTTCATATATAAAACCGCTAACGCTCGCTTCTCCGCACTCACTCAAATCCAATGCGAGACAGATGAAAAGAAAGCTCGTCCCACATATAAATAAACGTTCCCACTAATGGCCGAAAGTGACAGTCACTATGTTAAGCTCTAGCAAATCAACCTCTATAGTAGGAACTCGTGTGGAAACTGTTGAAAAGTACACTCAAGCAATGTTTGAGTTTATTGAAAAGGAAATGGTTCAAGATCCCGCGCACGACATCAATCATGTAACTCGTGTCGTCAAAACAGCGAACAACCTATGTGAGCAAGAAAACGCAAAACTAGAAGTGGTTCTGCCAGCCGCTTATCTGCATGATTGTTTCACCTTCGCTAAGAACCATCCCGAGCGCAGTAAAAGCTCTGTGGTCGCAGCCGACAAAGCAATCGAATTCCTTACCTCCATCCGCTACCCAGCTCAATACTTAGATGCAATCCATCATGCGATTGTTGCGCACAGTTACAGCGCAAATATCACGCCGCAAACGTTGGAAGCGCAAATTGTGCAGGATGCAGACCGCCTTGATGCCTTAGGGGCGGTAGGGATTGCTCGCTGCCTACAAGTAAGTACTAACTTTGGTGCAAGCTTATACAATTCAGACGATCCATTTTGTGAAACTCGAGAGTTTGATGATAAAAACTACACTGTCGATCACTTCTACAACAAGCTGTTTAAACTCGAGCAGATGATGAACACTGACGCCGCTAAAAAAGAGGCAAGAATCAGAACTCAGTACATGCGCGCGTATTTAGCCCAACTCGCGAGTGAAATTTAGCCTTTGTAGAAAACCGCTAGCCAGACCGTTATCTCGTCTTGAGCGGTCTGTTTCACTTTATGTTTGCAGTGTGCGGGGATATTGGCATGATCGCCCTGCTCAAGCTTAACGATACGACCATCTTCAAACTCAATCACACCAAACCCAGACAAAACCATCACCCACTCGCTCTCATCTTGATCATACCAACCAGACTCCGGTGAGCTTTGACCATGAGAGAGGATTCGTTCGATCCGTACATCCTTACCCTTAACGATATCTTCAAATTGCTCTTCATTAAGAGAGTCAGGCAAGTTCGCAAGCAAATTAGTCATCGTCGCTCCTTGTAAAGTTTTATCGTTTCTAATTTAAATCTATTGGCCGTAGAGGTTTTTAATCGTATCTCGCAGCCACTTTATCTTTGGATTGCGATTATTGCGTTTATGCCAAATCATAGTGAATGGGATCTTAAGTTTCTGTTGCTGCTCCTCATCTAATGGAATCGGCATGGCAACCAGATCTGGGTGGAGTTGCTGGCAATATTTCTGACAGTATTTTGGGGCGGTGGTGATCATCTCATGGCCTGCTTTTTCAGCAACAAACAGTGCCTGCTCAAACCCCGACATGGTCAAGTTGACGTTGCGGCTCAACCCTAACTCTATCAATATTTCATCCAGTGCCCAGCTCTCACTTTTCTCCCACGTCACATTAATGTGTGGGTAGCTGAGAAACGTCTCCAAGTTCCACTCCTGCTCAAGCGCGGGGTGATCTTTACGTAGATAAACCAAGGGCAAGTCAGTAAAGAGTACTTCAAAATTGATGTAGTAAGGCAGCAGTTCAAGAGACTCTTTTGAACGAGGGTGGCTCTCTCTACCCGTAAAACCAATATCGACATCACCACGGGCAATAGCCTCTAGAGAGTCATAGTCCCAACTGGTAAATTTTATCTTAGAGTCTGGGTATGTTTGGTGAATTCGCTTGGTCAATTCATCAACCATGATCAAAGATAAGGGAGACTCTACCCCAAGATTAAACCGCACACCTATTGGTGCTTCATCACCACGTCTTGAGACGATTTGGCTGCCAATAAGTAGCCAGTCAGAGAGGCTCTCTTCCATGCTACTCGCGAGTGGCGTGGGTCTTAAACCCTGCGGAGTATTGACGAACAATGGATCATCAAACCAATCACGCAACTTGCCCAATGCCTTGCTTACCGTTGAAGGCGTGACATTGAGCTTCTTTGCCGTTTTGGTCACACTCTGCTCTTGTAGCAACAATTGCAGAGTGAGCAAGAGATTCAGATCAAGGCGTGCAAGTGATTTCTTCATGAAGATCGCTACGTGGTTGATTTGCCCCTAATAATATTAAAGCGATGCCGATAACGCCACCAGCAACCAATGCAATTAGCAACATATTTACCGCAGACACACCAATCCATGCCATAAACCATATATATAAGGCGGAACAACACACTTGCGAAATACCCAGTACCGAACTGGCTAAACCGGCTTTGTTGGAAAAAGGGCTAAGTGCTTGACTCATCGCGACACCAAATCCCATAGAGAACCCCATACTAACCAATCCAAAACCTAGCATGTAAAGCGTCGAGCTATCGCCATTCAAGTGAGCCGCGAGGATGACGATAGCCGACGTCAAAGTAATGATTTGTGAGCCTAGTAACAAGGTTCCTTGCTTAAAGTAAGACAGGGCAATGGGTGCTGAGAATGAAGTTGACATCCCCACCATAGCCAAGAGCGCCATTGCTGTTGAGTATTCACCGCGGCTGAAGTTCAGTGTTTCCATGACAATCATTGGAGACGTATTTACATAGGTAAGAATTGCCGTCACACCAAGCGAGGTAAACAAAACTCTTGAGAGGAAATAACGATCCCATAGCGTCTCGTTAGAACCAGACTCTTCGCTGTTAGGCTGATCATTTGGCTGTTTTGACAAGGTTTCTTTCAACACAAACGTCGCAATCAAACAAACTAAAACACCCATTGCCGCCATCGCACTAAACAGGACAGGCCAAGGAAACTTCAGCATGATTAAGTGCCCAATGACTGGTGCTAAAACAGGAATCATACAGGTGATGCCATTCAACATAGAAAGCACTTTAGCGCGCTTTTGATCGTCTAGCGTGTCGCGCAAAATAGCGAAGGCCACCACGTAACAACACCCTGCCCCTACGCCTTGGAAAAAACGCATCATCAGGAAAGCATCACTGGTTTGAGATGCGCCACCGAGCCAGGAAGAAATAGCAAAAACAATGGCACCAGCAATAGCAACAGGCTTACGTCCGAAATGGTCAGCAAGTCGACCAACAAACAGCATCATCATCGCCATGCCTGACAAGTAGATAGAAAACGCCATATGAAGCTGCGACTGCGTTGCGGTTAGATCGGCGGCTATTTGAGGTAACCCAACAAGATAGAGGTCAATGGCCGTAGGATAAAGAAGCACAAAGGAAAATGCGCATAAAAGGAATCGGGACATAGCTACCTCACTTATATAGTAATCGTTTGCGAGGATAATATTCGATAGTCCACCGTTTGGCGCGTTGCCATTGTGACAACAAGCATTTCCAATTACGACATCGATAAAAACGGCTGTCTTCTCTCTCATCGGGTATTGATTAACCTAAGCCACTGCACTGAAATAAAGAGTTAATTTTCATAAGATATACAGTTATTTAAACAGCATTAGACAATCAATATGGAAAACTTAATTTCAAAGGAATGGAAGCCTATCGCCAGTGTTGAGTCGCCATGGATATTGGCCAAAATAGGAAACCACTAAGCAGTATCATCGTAGAGCAGATAGTCGCTAGTTATGGCTCAACCAGAGGTTATGGATTTGCTGAGTTTGCTCGCCAATTGATCGTTCAAAAAAAGACGTAGTAGGGAAACCAACTACGTCTTCGCTATGAATCTTTTACTCTTCCCCTTGAGAGATAGGCAGTCGCTTATCTTTTAAGTTGGTGTATATGTGGGCTTGATTTCGTTCGATCATGACCATGGCAAGAAGAGGATTTAGCGCACGCACTTCCCCTTTCATATAGTGAACTGGGACGTCCCACGGGTTGTTCTGGTATAAACCATTTTCGTCAAATTGGACAAGAAACTCCATGCTTACCTCCTAACACATCGAGCATCCCTTAAGTTTAGCCCTAAGTCATGATTTTATCATTAAATGAGACAGGGTTTTACTCCCCCCTCTTTCGTAGTTCAACATTTACCATTTTTAGGCTCATGTTGACCAAGACAAACATTCACCACACCAATAAGATTCTGCTCTACAAGTCGCTGTAAGGAGCCAGAATATGTATCAGTTTGAAAAGCAACGCGTCGCTGTAATAGGTGCAGCTGGTCAAGTTGGTAAGCCATTGACCCAAGGGTTATTGTCATTGGGGCACGATGTGGTTTTACTTTGTCGAACTAAGCCATCAGGACTTAATCCTCAGTTGCTAGAGTTTCAAAAGCAAGGTGCTGAACTGATCGTCCTAGAAACACTGAACGATAAATCCACGTTACGCAGGGCGTTGGCAGAGTGTGACACCTTAATCTGTGCCGTCCCTGGATCGAAGTCCATCATCACTCATGACGAACCATTGTGGTTAGAAGCCGCGGTAGAAGCAGGTGTTGACCGCTTTGTTCCCACCGAGTTTGGGGCACATACCCAAGCAATCGAATACGGTGAGGGAGAAATTTTTGATCATAAAAAAGCGCTTCACCAAAAGATATTCGATAGCGGAATTGGTTGGACTTTCTTCTACAACGGGGGAATTTTCGACTACTTTTTGCCGAACCTGCGCTTTTTCGACAGCATTACGACTTTTGGTGATATGAGCTTCCCAATCTACACCCATCATATCAATGATATTGGCTATTGCGCCGCGCTCGCTCTGACAGATAAACGTACACTTAACCACTGCGTTCAAATGGATTTCTCCAGCTTGAGTCAAACAAAGATGCTTCAACTGCTTGAGTCTAATTTCCCGAACCATCCATTTGAGTATCATAACTACAGCACAGCGTACATTACTCATGCTAACTTAACTTCAGGTAATGAGGTATCGGCAAAGAAGGGGGCCGAAACTGATAAAGAACGCTGGGGGATCAACAACGTAATTTACGTACTCAACAAACTGGCGGCTTTCGACGAAGGTACACTTCGAACCAGTGATTTGTTTCCAGATTTCGAGCTAAGTTATACCGTCGAACAAGCGCTTTCAGATCCTCAATTCGTCTTTGAAGACCATGACTAACTGGCTTCCCTTACTGCCTCCTTTGGTGGCAGTTACGCTTGCGATTGCCACTCGACAGGTCTTTCTAGCTATCGCCACAGGATTGTTAACAGCTAGCATTATTCTTCAGCACAATCTATTCTCAGGCGTCACGGCTAGTTTCGATGCTATTGCGATGGTTTTCTCCTCTCGCTATGCGGTGAAAAGCCTGCTGTTTATTGCCATGATAGGCGCACTGAGCAATGTGATGAATCAATCTGGCGGGCTTAACAACTTACTCCAATTCTTAAGTGAGAAACGGGGAATTGTGCGCTCTCCTGCTTCGGCTCAATTATTCACTTTCTTTATGGGATTATTGATGTGTCTTGAAGGAATAGGCTCTATGATGATGGTCGGCATGGTAGGTAAACCGCTTTTCGCCCGTCACGGTCTTTCAAAAACTAGGTTGGCTTACTTTGCCAACAGCACTGGCTCGCCAATAGCTTGGCTGAACCCAGCCAGTGGCGCTGGTGTTATGTTAGCAGGCCTAATAGCAGCCCAGTCGGGAGGCCACTTACAAGCAGTAAAGCCTATTAGCACACTAGTGGCGGCTGTGCCTTATCAATTCTATTCTCTACTTGTATTGCTTTCAGTCCCTGTGCTCGCTTTGACAAAACAAAAGACTCAAGACAATACGCAGCTAAAACACCAAGACAGGCAACCTCAATCACCTGAATCAATCAACCACTGGAAGCTAATTGGTGGTGCACTCCCTATCACGCTGCTGCTCGCTTCTGTCATTGCTATTTGCTGGACAACTGGCAGCGGTAGCGTCATGAAAGGTGATGTCAGTGATGCAGTCTACTGGGGCGGCTATATTGCCCTAATTGGCAGCGGGATCTACTACTCACTAATTGGGATAAAGGTGGCACAATACATTGAATGGTGCATTGATGGCATAAAAGGCATGGTTCCGGCGCTAGTCATACTGATCCTGGCAATGGCTTTAAGTCAGGTCATTGGCAAACTGGGGACTGGAGCACTCCTATCTAAGCTGCTTTCTGATACTCTGCCATTGTGGCTTATCCCTGCTGTCGTGTTCTCTGTAGGTATATTTATCTCCTTTTCCACGGGTAGCTCGGGAGCTACTGTGAGTATTCTCGCTCCTCTCGCAATCGGCCTTGCTCTTCATTTACATTTACCTGTCGCCATAGTATTGGGTGCCGTTCTTTCTGGCGCAGTGTTCGGTGATCAAAACTCACCTATTTCTGATTCAGTCATTGTCGCTGCAAGCGCCGCGGGATGCGAACCACAGCAGCACTTTATGACTCAATTACCCATAACCTGTTCATTAGCGGGTTTTGCCATGGGAGGCTACCTATTACTAGGAGTGACTCTGTAGTCGCTATTTGAGTCACATTCTGACAACTCTTATATAGATGACGTCTATTAAGATCGTCGTGCTAGCTATACTTAAAGCAGATGGTTAATCTGATGAGGTAGCTGACATGGACTTTACAGAAAAACTTCGGTTGCGCGGCAAAGCGGAAGAAGATCTCTACTTCGCCAAGCTAGATCGACAACTAATTGAAGCGATGCATGAAAAGCAGAAACACGAATATGACCATTTAAGCTCCGAAGAACTCGATACTCCGAGAGTAGACAGTATACTGGACAGCAAGTAGCCCTCATACTGAAATACTTATGGAAAATATCGAATATATCAGAGCTTTAATACCCCTGCTAATGCTTGCATTTTTTGCGGTTTTGAAAAGCCATAAGGAGAGCACACGTGAGCGCTTTCCTGATATGAAAGGAGTACAAATTTCCTTTCTGGGCTTGGTCATTTCTTGGTTCACAATACTCATCGCCCTATTTCTATTCACACAACTCGTTATTGACCCACCCGCGTCGTTCTACATGGCTTTGTTTATGTTTGTATTGGTTTTCGCTATGGTCGTGATAGCCCTACAGCAACTGAGTTATCAACTACTGTTCGATGATCAAAGGCTGATTATTAGTCGCGTTTTAGGAAAAACAAAACAATGTCGCTTTGCGTCAGTTATCGAAGCGAAAGAGAAGTGGTATGCGAGCGAAGGAGGAAGCAACCGAGTTGTGTTTCTCAAACTCGCCACAGGAAAGGTGAGAATACCTATTTCCATGCTAGGCGGTTTACATCATCACGAGTTAGAAAATCTATTGACAGAACTGCTAGATAACTCAAAAATTGACGCGTAGCAAAATACCTTCGAGATCATGTAAAAAGGGCTCGAAAGCCCTTCAATTCCTATCCAAAATATCTTGCGCTAAGACAGAGTGTTCCCTTAGATGTCCATACAGTTCGCGTAGTAGGTTACTGTTGATGGCCAATCACTGAATACACCCAGAACGCCAACATCTTTCGCCAATACATCCAACACTTTCATCATGTCCCCATCTTGGTTGATTTGCTCAGTCACACTTTGGTAATACCAACCGCCGCCTTGTGCCAGTGGCCCCGAGCGCTCAAGTGTCCATGCAATAATATCTAGATCTGCTTGTTTGGCTAGCTTCGCGTATTCTGATGCAACAATCGCATTCTTATTGTCCAACTGAATAAGCGCGTATAGAGGAGGAGCAATGATCTGTACACCGTCTTTAGATAGCGCTTTCATGTTCTCTAGTGTCGCGGTAAAGCCTTCTAGGTTGTATACGCGATCGTCGAGGTAAACGGCTTGCTGACCAAACTCAGGTTCGTTTTTAATCCAGTATTTCACGTCATCTAGGTTGAATGACTGAACATAAGCGTCTTTTGCTGTAAACCCTGCCGCTTTCAGCTCATCAATTAACTTCTGCGCATAATTCTCTTGGCTGAAGCCTTGGTAAGGCATCTCAACTTTTGCCGACTTTAGCTCTGGTGTCACCTTCACACCATACTTTTTGAACAGTGCTGCACTTTCAGCGTGGGTCATCAAAGTACCGGTTTGTGAGTATAAATCGGTGCGCCAACCAGGCGTCCCATTCATGTACTCTTCAATTGTTGTCGCTTTAGGGTTGGCGCCATCCATTTTGCCTTTCAAAGTTTTGAACTCAGCCAATGTAAAGTCTGAAGTGCGGCACTCTACTTGGGCATCCTCGCCAGTCTCAGGATTCGCTGGTTTAAACGGCACTGAACATTTCTTAGCAAGTTCAGGATGAGCGAGAACGTCGGTTGTGGTGTGGAGATCGCTTTGCGAATGACGACATACCAGTTGTTTATCTTTGGTAAAAGTCACATCACATTCCAGTATCCCAGCTCCCATCGCAATCGCAGCAAGGTACGACTCTTTGGTGTGCTCGGGAAATTGCATGGCTGCACCGCGGTGACCAATCGAAAAATCACTACGATAAAATGGGCCGTCACTGCAGCTTTCTAGCTTGGTTTTAAGTGGGCTCTCTTCCATATCACTAACGAGATAAAGAGGGCGAGGGCCGACTTGTGCGGGTTCACTGCCTGCCATAACAACTGAACTCACACCTAATAATAAAGTAATACCACTGGTTAATATTTGCTTCATCGGTTTCTCCTTGCAGCAAATTATTTTATTGATTTTTAATCTACTCTGCCAACAACGGTTTACGTCCGTTTTACAGATTTGTGTCCAATAGACTAAATCAGACCAGTTGATCTATTGCACTCGCTATACCAAACTTTTTAGTTTTAAAATTCAATAACATAAAAACCATCACACTATTGGCTCTTTGTATTGAGTTATTTATACCTATCACCTTAAAAAGACTGTTTGTCGCAGCAGATGTCCCCCATAAAGAAGAGAATTAAGACTCACATCGTTTGGGTATTTTCAGTTAGAATTCAGAGTTTTGATACCTCGAGAGGAAACATAGTACGTGGCAATATTAGAAGTTCTTACTGCACCAAACCCACGCCTTAAGATTCAAGCCGAGAAAGTTCAAGACATTACATCGGTTCAAACTCTTATCGATGATATGCTCGAAACTCTCTACGCTACAGACAATGGTATTGGCTTGGCTGCTACTCAAGTTGGCCGCAAAGAAGCAGTAGTGATCATTGATCTTTCGGATAATAGAGATGACCCGCTAATCTTAGTTAACCCCGAAGTCATCAGTGGTGAAAACAAAGCTCTCGGCCAAGAAGGTTGCCTGTCGGTGCCTGACTACTACGCGGAAGTTGAACGTTTTACTTCTGTGGTTGTTTCTGCACTGGATCGAGAAGGAAATCCGATCACAATTGAAAGTAATGAGTTCCTAGCCATTGTGATGCAACACGAAATAGACCACCTCTCTGGTAATCTATTTATCGACTATCTGTCCCCCTTGAAGCGTCAAATGGCGATGAAGAAAGTCAAGAAATACGTTAAAGCCCAAACCAAAGCATCTTAATGCTATTCGATAAAGCAGTGATGTAAACTCAGCTTAAGTGCATGCTTTATAGCTAACAATACCCAGTAAAACAACTTTTGCTGGGTATTACCGCTTTCGCAAAACTACTGAGATAAAACAGCATCAAAGATTTGTCCGTTGTCATTCCCTTCAATACTTTGTTGATAGAATTTAGCCACTTCACATACGGGAATTCCTGTGCTGCTGTCAACACCCCACTGCTCCAGTGTCTCTTTAACAACAGCTGGACTGACCGCATTGATACGTTTGCCCCCTTCAAGCTCTAAAGCAGCAACGCCGACAAACGCGTTGATACCAGCCACACCGATAGAAATAGCTGCTGTTCCCGCCATTGGGTAGTTGGCAGCCTGACCAGAAGTCAAGGTAATGGAGCCGCCATCTTTCAAATATTCCAGACCTATACGAACTAGGTTAACCTGCCCCATCAACTTACCCTTTAGGACTTGCGCATAACCTGAGCTTGGCATGTCTGCGATGCTGCCCATTTCACCGTTACCCGCCATTGAAACAATCGCATCAACCTGACCAACTTGCTCAAACAAAGCTCTGATAGAGGCTTGGTCTTCAATGTCGACTGTAACCTCTCCACGGCTATGCCCAACCGCTATCACTTGATGATTCTGACTTAGTTGGTTGACGACTGCTTGTCCAATGACACCATTTGCTCCGATTGCTAATACTTTCATGCTATTACCTTCTCTTGTTTATATTGTGTTTGCTCTAACCAATCGACCATTTTTTTTGCTAGCTCGACAGATTGATCTTCTTGTAAAAAGTGGGATGCGTTGTTTATCGTGATATGTGGTTGACCTGAAGCTCCAGAGAAATTGTTCTGGAATTTCTCGTCGTAACCTTGTCCGGCAAGGAATGGGTCTTGATCGCTAAATAGCGTCAACACAGGCTTGCGCCACTGCTTAAGTTTTATCCAATCCTTATTCACTTCATCAAGTTCAGCCGCAACGATTTCAGGCATTTTGCGTGGTGCTGCATAGAACTCAGGTGACGGGAACGGTGCATCGTAGGCTCGCATTTCTTCACTACTCAGCTCTTTAGTCGTCAGTATTTGGATGACCTTGCCAATCTCGAGTTGTTCGCTATGTCTAAAGTAGCCAGCCCAATTGCCGTAGTTGATCTTGTTTGCCAATTTATCTAGCGTCGCTTTACCTGCCGCAGCAGCCATTACCTTCAACACTTTTGGCACCATAAACTTTTCTAAGCCGTTCATTTCAGCGAGAGCAGTATTGGCAACCACAAGCCGATCTAACCATTGAGGTTCGTTCGCTAAAGCGCGTAAGCCAATCATCCCACCCCAATCCTGCATGAATGCCGCACCATGGCGAACACCAGTTTGACGAATAAAACTTGTCATCCAACGAACATGGTTTGCGTAGGTGTGCACGTCACTTGTCGCTGGCTTATCAGACTTACCAAAGCCTATTAGGTCAGGGGCAATGACGCGATATCCTGCCTTTACTAGCACGGGCACCATATGACGATAGAGATAGCTCCACGAAGGCTGACCATGAAGCAAAAAAATAACTTGTGCGTCCTTCTCTCCCTCGTCAATAAAGTGCATTTTCATTCCCTCAACCTCGACATAGTTAGGGGCAAATGGGTAGTCAGGTAGGTCGACAAATGCGCTATCTGGGGTCGTTAAAATCTGGAAAGTCATAGTCTCACTCCTTAATGTTCAAAATAATTGGCCATCTTCTACCTGTGCAAACAAACCGCTTGGTTGAACCGAGTGTTTGCTGGCGATGGAGTTACTTTAGAAGAGAAACATGAACGAAAAAAGCATAGCTTTTAGACCAAAATGGTCATATTATTAGACCATGATTGCTTTAGAACATTTGCACGTTGTTAACGTGATTCATCAGGAAGGGAGTTTTCGCCAAGCAAGTGAGAAACTCTTCAAGGCACGTTCTGCGGTGTCTTATTCTGTTAAGCAGGTTGAAGAACACTATCAAATAGAGATTTTTGATCGTGACACTTACCGCCCGACTCTTACCCGAGAAGGTAAAGTGCTGCTGCAAAAAATACAGCGGCTATTAGATGCGGCTAATGAGTTCGATTTATTTGCCCGTCAGATGAACAGTGAAACTGAGACTGAACTAAGAATCAGTATCAGCGCTATTTTCCCAACAGACAAAGTTACCGCTCTGCTAAAACAACTAAAGCAATCCTACCCCGATACTGTTATCCACCTAGACGTTGAAACTGCATCTGGCGAGCGGATGTTACTAGATGATAAAGTCGACATTGGCATCTATGCCGCGATGGAGTTGAATCAAGAGATCGTTGAGTATCGCCGTGTTGATACTCTGATACTGCCAGTCTACGTGTCCGATCAGTTCCCGTTATCGAACCAAGCAAGGCTCAACCCAAACCACCTCTATGACTATCCACAAGTGATCGTAAAATCATCATATAAAACCAGCCCTGACTCAGGAATAGTGAAACAGGCTCTACAATGGTATGTATCTGATCATCATACGAAAAAATCACTGATAAAGAGTGGCCTAGGATGGGGAAGACTGACCACTCATGAAGCCGAGCACGAACCAACTTTGACCTTAGTTCCTAGCTTCGAGCCACTCAATGTGCCTATTTATGTCGCGCGCAAGAAGACTACCGCGCTAGGGCCCGTCGGTTTGTTGGTCTGGGAGTACTTTAAAACCATCGACAAGTAGGGTAACTCATCATCTAGAACTACAATTGCTAGCTTCGCCATCTAAACCTTTGAAATTAATTTGCATCAATTTATTGTCTAATTCCAATAGGTCATTCCGTATCTATCGCCTAAATTTAATGAAGTAAACAACAGATTTCCGGCCAAGGAGCTGGCGTATGTTTAGATCTTTATTTTCTGGCTTAAATCGACTTTCTTCGATGCAGTGGTCATTGCTGCTAAGCTTACTAATTTTTCCAGTTGCGATTGAGCTATTCATTGAACAATCTTGGTTATGGCTCATATTATTGCTGCTTTATCACTTAGTGGTTGTATCTGTCGTTACTTCTATGACCGGATTGCTGGAGCGGCTTAAACAAATCGCGATCCACCTTTCAGAAGGTGATCTTACGGTAAGAATTGACACCAGTGATACCCTCAATGCTCCATTACTGAGTACCTTCAATCGAATTGGAGAGGATATCTCTCGGACCGTACATGCACTTCGTAAGTCGACCGCACGCTTAGTCGAAGTCGCGGAAACTGTACAAGAAGACTCTGGCATTTCGAGAACAGGTGCTATGGGACAAAAGCAAGACGTCGACAACGCCAAAGAGATCATCACCCAGTTGTCAGAAATCACGCAAAATGTTTCTAGTTACTGTGAATCAACCGCGACACTTTCTAATCAAGCTAAAGCTAAAGCAGATCAAGGCACCCGAGACATGATCGCCTTAGAAGAGGCTTTGGAAAACGCTAATCATCATATCGACAATTCTAATGAACACTTTCAGTCACTGATGGAAGAGACTGCACAAATTAGCCAAGTAATGGAGACAATTAGCGGAATAGCCGAACAAACTAACTTGCTTGCACTTAATGCTGCCATCGAGAGTGCTCGCGCCGGAGAACAAGGCCGAGGCTTTGCTGTCGTCGCGGATGAAGTTCGTTCGCTGTCACTAAGAACTCAAGAGGCCACCGAAGAGATTCGTGGAAAAATTACCAACCTTCAAGCCAAGACCGATGACGTTTTGGAAACCATGAAAGAAAATAAATCCAGCATGGAACGGTCTTTGGAGATTGCATCAACAGCCGAGCACACATTTAAAGAACTTAACCAACAAATCGACGAGGTCCGTACTTACGGCCAACATATTGCTCAATCATCCGAGCAGCAGCTCGTGCAAACACAAAGCTTACAAGACAGCTTAGCGCTAATCGCAACTGAATCCGACAATAACGTTCGCGCTACTAAAGAAACCTTAATTGCCAGTATTACGGTACGTAACTTGTCAGGCGAAATCGATTCTCTACTCCATCGCTTCGCTACAGATTCGAAACAGGTCGAAGCCGATGAAGCTAAGCGGGGAAAACTGATGGAATGGAGTAATCAACTCGATATCGGGTTAGACGAAATCAATCGTCAGCACCAAACGCTGCTCCATTTAATTAATGAGCTCTATTACCTGCTTAAACACAATTATGGTCTCTCTTCTATCAAGCGGGTTGTACAGGGCTTGATTGATTACACGGCCAACCACTTTGCCTATGAAGAGATTTTGTTTGAACAGATCGATTATGCTCAAACCAAAGACCATATCGAAAAACACCAACATTTAGTTAAGCAAGTCTTGGAGTTTCAAAGTCGCGTAGAAAGAGGTGAAGAGATAGGAGACGAATTGATGGAGTTTTTGAAGAACTGGCTACGTCAACACATTATGGGAGAAGATAAAGCTTATGTTGAAGCATTTAAAAACAATAACTTAAACTAAAAGCATAGCCAAGTTGCAAGAGTACCCTATGAGTAATTTGTCTTATTGTGACGACAACGAAGGTGGCGATTTCGCTACCTTCTTTCAACTGTATTATGCGTTTTGTAGTGCTTACCTTTTCATCCACACGTACAGTCTTTGTTCATACTGGAGCAAGAATCAAAAAAGGCGCTAACCAACCATAAGCGCCTTCTTTAATTTTAAACCGTCAGAAAAGTCTAGTCGACAGAGCGGCTCAATCTTAAGCTTGCCAGCAAGCCCAAAACGCCTAACGAAAAGTAAACCACCAGATTAACTGTTCCTACATTTGCAAACGCGGCTAGTGGGTTGCTCTCAGCCAGTAAGTCAAATGGCAAGATAGTTACTGCCTGCAAGAAATGACTCACAGCAGAAGTACCTAACAGGTTTGTCGAAAGTAGTTTAATCACGTAAAAACCAATCACCATGACTAACAATGGAGAGTTAACTTTCTGAGAAATTGCCATGGCTAATGTTGCAAGCGGCAGTAATGCCAAGCCCACTAACCACATGCGACCAATAAACTCAAACCAATGCGTAAAGACATATAAGATTGACTCACCAGTGAAGAACAGTGGAAATTTCTCCGACATGACAAGATTAATCACCCACATTAGGAAGTCAGCGGACACAACCAACATCGAGCAAATGATAGGTGTCACCAGCAAACCAAAACCAAGCTTCACTAAATGCGTCGTCATGTCAGAGACAGGCATGCTGCGCCAAAACATCACACTGCCCTCTTGGCGCTCTTTACGTAATGTCTTCGGGAAATAAAGGCTGGTCAATAGAATCGACAAAAAGCCAGTAAAGCCAAAAGCCAAGCCACTTAACTGCTTACCTAATTCATAACCAGATTCAAAGCCATTCACATCATAAGTTAGCTCGTAAGTGACATTGCTTTGAATGGTCGAATTCATCAAGATCGAAAGTAGAAGTACTACACCACACACTAGCAACACCAAAGGAATACGCGTGATCACTTTATGTTCTAGCCACTCTTTCTCGAACATATAGAAATATGGATTCATTACGCAGCCTCCTTCTGTAGAGCTAAGAACAGATCTGCCAGTTTTACATTGTAAATTTTGTCTACGTCGTCGAGCTGTTGCGCTTGTTCAGAACGAATCAGCCAACGCGTACTGCCGAGCGCTCGCTCACTAGAAAGCGGCTTCAGTGCTTCCATTTGTGCGCGTGGTTCATCGGTGGTTTCGACAATCACATAGTCTTCGGCAATGTTCTCCATCGATGATTGCAGCACAGCTTGACCATGCTTAAGGATAAGCACATCGGTTAACAAATGTTCAATCTCAGATACCTCATGGCTAGCAATAATCAGAGCACGCTCTCCATCATGAAACCATTCAAGGAGATGTCGATAAAAGGTATCTCTGTAAACAAGATCCAAGCCAAGGGTCGGCTCGTCGAGAATCAATACTTTGGTATCGGTCGAAATCACAATCGCAAGGTGTAGCTGTACCTTCATGCCTTTTGAAAGCGATTTGATTTTGCTATTAAGCTTGATGTCGGTTTTTTCGAGTACAGCACGCGCTTTGTTCACATCGAAACTTGGGTGAACACCCGCGGTGTAACGAAGAATTTGTCTTACCGTCATCCAGTCAGGCAGCACGTTCACATCTGAAATATAAGACAGGTGTTCCATCACTTTGGCGCGCTGTGAGATAGGCTCAAGTCCCAGAACTTGAATATCACCCTGATAGTCGTGAGCACCTAGCAGGCTTTTAATCAAGGTCGATTTACCTGCACCATTGTGACCAAGCAAACCGAGGACTTGTCCCGCTTTGAGTTCAAAGCTAATGTTTTTAATCGCTTCGCCTTGCTCCTTGGCTCGACCTGAGTAGTGCTTGGTTACCTGCCGAGCTTCAATTAATACGCTCATTGTTTGCCCTCAACGTGCAGTGTTAACTGCTCAATAAATTCTTGAAGTGGAATGTCTAGCTGCTGCAGTTTCACCGCAATTGACGGGATCTGCTGCTGAATAAAATCCTGTTTTTGCGACGCTTTCAACTGACTCAGTGCGCCTTGTGCCACGAACATTCCCTGACCGCGTTTTTTTTCTACGAGACCTTCATCCACCAGTAGCTGATAACCTTTCATCACAGTGATGTGGTTGATTTTCAAATCTCCTGCGACGGCTCGAACCGAAGGTAATGCCTCTCCTTCGTTCCAAATACCTTGCAGGATTTGCTCTGTAATTCGATCCGCTAGTTGACGAAAGATAGGCTGCGTTTCGTTCCAATCTGTCATGAAGCTTGCCTTATCAATTGCGATTTAGTGTTATACATAGGTATAACACTAAAGCAATTCGCAGTGATTGCAACCATTAATTGAAATCTCGCCTTAGAAGACAAATTAATTGATGCAGATTAACAAAGCCTTAATCAGCGCTAGATCACACTTTTTATCCCCGTAAAATACCGCTCCTATTTTATTGAGTAAGAGATAAGTAGTGACACGCGATCAATTTGAGTTATTAGCACCGGGCGGGGATTTAGATTCGATTAAGGCAGCCATTGCCGCCGGGGCGGATGCTATCTATTGTGGTTTAGACCGTTTCAATGCACGTAACCGAGCCACCAACCTCACCTTAGATAACTTGAATGGCGTATTGCAGCTTGCGCATCAGCACAACTGTAAGATCTTCCTGACTCTCAACGTGTTGATTCTAGAGAGTGAAGTTCCAGCCATTGTGCGCTTGCTTAGTCAATTGAACACCACGTCTATTGATGGCGTGATCGTGCAAGACCTTGGTTTGGCCTACATTCTCAACAACTATTTCCCTGATTTAGATATACACGCATCAACTCAGCTCAACACCCATAACGAGGGGCAGGTTCTGTTTCTTAATCGGTTGACGGCAAGTCGCGTCAATCTATCGCGCGAGTTGAACATCAGTGAGATTAAGCATCTGGCTCAGTTTGGTCGCGAGCATGATGTGATGATGGAAGTGTTTGTCCACGGCTCTTACTGCATTGGTTTCTCTGGGATTTGCTACATCAGCTCTGCGCGTAATGGCGCGTCAGGCAACCGCGGGCGATGCAGCCAACCTTGTCGAGAAGAGTATGAAACCACCAAAACTGGCAATCGCTATCCACTCAATATGAAAGACAACTCAGCCTTTGGCGATCTAGCAACGCTTGCCGATGCTGGCGTGTATTCGTTGAAAGTGGAAGGCCGCATCAAGAAGTCCCACTACGTTTACACCGTGGTCGACAACTGGCGTAAACAGATTGACCGCTTGTGCGATGGCGTAGAACTGTCGAACGACACCACAGAACTGTACACCGTCTTCAACCGCGATTTCTCCAATGCATTCTTGCAAGGCGACTTCGGTAAAGCGATGTACATCGACAACCCCCGCGACCATGCGGTGAAACACTTTTCAAAAATCTACAAATGTGAATCGGCAGACGATGTGCAGATAGTGAAGAAAAAGCTCTACGACGACAAAACAGCGATCATTGAGAAAGTGACGAAGAAGACCCAAGACTTTGACGTCACTGCAACGCGAGCTTCTTCTAGCAGCCTAAAAGGGGCGATTGATGTACCCACTTTGCCGCCACTGCCTCAACCAGAAGTGCATCAAGGAGCGCCAAAGTTATCGGTATTGATCTCGTCACCACAAGACGCTGTACTGGGCGAATACACTGACGTAGACGTCTATTTTCAGCTGCCGATGGGACTGGCTGCTGAACTGAATGCAATGCTCAAGTTGTTCCAAGCAAACCCACAGTTAAAACCTTGGTTTCCTGCGATTTTGATTGGTGACGATTACCAAGCTGCACGCACACTGTTAGAGGCAGTAAAGCCAGCGCTCTCGATCACTAACAACTCCGGTGTGGGCATTTTAGCTCAAGAACTTGGACTGGGTTGGATCGCAGGCCCACAGATGAACACGGTCAACTCCTACTCATTCAAATGCTTACAACAAGAGTTTACCGCAAGCGGTGCATTCATCTCCAACGAGTTGAACATGAAGCAGATGCGCCATATTAAGCGTCCACAAAACATGCGCAGCTACTATAGCATCTACCACCCAAGTACACTGCTGACCAGTCGCCAATGTTTATTCCAACAGACCGACGGCTGTCGCAAGATCAAAGTCAATAAAGGCTGTTTGAAACGTTGTGACAAGCGTACATCTATCATAAATCTCAAAGACAATCCGTACGTGGTGCAAAAACAAAAGGGCAGCCACAACTCAATCTACAGTGAACACAACGTATTAAACCTACAAGTGCTGCAAGACTTACCGAACCTGTTTACTGATGTGTTGATCGATCTGCGGGATATTCAAACCGAAACGCAAGTGGCAGCCAGTAAACCTGAACTGATTGATGCGTTCTTATTGCTCCTAGCACAACACAGTGACGACAACGTAAGTACCATCAATAGCATGATTCAGCCAACGGCCAATGCCCAGTATTTGAAGGGGTTGTAGGTTCAAACTTAAATCGTTTGTGATAACTGTCATTAGATGTCTTGAACCCATAGCAATCTGTGACTTACAATGGCGCACTTTTTTTACGGACTTCAAGGTCGAAAAACATGACAGATACTGCTAAACCAGCTCTACCAGATCGCCTATCAGGTAACCCACGTAGCCCTTTCTTTGTAAAAGAGTGCTTCGATCACCAGATCGGTATTCGTTTTAAAGGTCAAGAGCGCACAGACGTTGAAGAATATTGTGTTAGCGAAGGTTGGGTAAAAATCGCATCACCAAAAGCGAAAGATCGCTTTGGTAACCCAATGCTTATCCAACTAAAAGGCGAAGTTGAAGCGTACTACGTGTAAGCTTGCTCATAAAACGAATGCGACTAATCACCATGCTCTCAAGCGACATGGGTTATTCGTTTTGATAGAAACAGAAATCAAACCATTGATTTCTGTTTCTTTGACTCGGTATTTAGTCTTCATTTAATCACTAACGACTAAAAACTCGCCTCTCCCCCCGAGGTATTCGTACCTACCAATAATACATTCTCTATGGATCGACTTAACATGGAGAATCATCATGAACACAATAAAACTCGTCTGGTCAGTTGGGAAGTCAGCAAGCAACGTAAGGCAAGACGTGCTTAGCATTCAAAACGCACTTAACCTTGTTAGCAAACATATTGGCCTTAAAGCCCCATTGAGAGAGGATGGAGAGGTCAGCAGTGACGTCAATCACTCCCCCACTTGTCTAGCTATTGGACTACTGCAAAGAAACATTTTGCATTTTAAGCACCCCGACTATCGCATAGATGTCGGCGGCAAAAGCCATCTAGCTCTACAACGCTTATGTCAAAAAGAAAAAGAGGTCGTTGCGCCTAATTTCCACTGGCCAAACGTTACACCTCAAATAGGGCTTTGTGATCAGGATTTCGAAAATGCCGCCATGTCACTCGGTTGCGACATTGCTGCAATCAAAGCCGTGTCAGACGTAGAGTCTAACGGCAGTGGCTTTTTGAAATGCGGCAAACCGCGAATCTTATTTGAAGCACACAAGTTTTCCAAATACACCCAACACAAGTTTGACGACTCCCACCCCAAGATTTCATCGAAAAAATGGCAACGCGGATTGTATTTAGGCGGAGAAAAAGAGTACGGGCGTTTGCAAGAAGCAATTGAGCTTGATAGCCATGCGGCGCTTCTATCCACCTCATTTGGTCGCTACCAAATTATGGGCTTCAATTATCAAGCTGCGGGTTACAACAGTGTCGAAGATTTCGTCAGTGATATGTTTCTGTCTGAATCGAAGCACTTACAATCGTTCGTTAGTTTTATTCAATCTAACTCTCAGCTTCACCGTGCGCTCAAAGCCAAGAATTGGCCATATTTCGCGAGTCTGTATAACGGCCCTGATTATGCGCAAAATAGCTACGACAAAAAGCTTGAGCGGGCTTACTTAAATTACGCTTAATCTCCAATCACACTGCTAACTTGCCACGGTAACAAGCTAGCAGTCCTTTCGAGCCAGAAATACCCCACTAGAGCGTCTCAACGAAAAAAGGAGTGACGCGCGGCATTCCCTTCGAGACTGCGTTGCAAATGTTTGACCCGCTCGATACCGAATGTTAGGTCACTCGCGAGTATCTGCTTTGCGCCTTTACTGCTGGCCTTAAGTGCTGCATAACGCACCACGTTGATAATCTCAGCCCCAGTTAACTCATGGTCACGCGCTAATTGAGAAAGTTGTATCTCTGGCTCTAAGCGCTCATCTCCAGGCAGAGCGTTTTTCCACAGCGCCAGACGCACTTTCTCCTCTGGTTTCGGGAAATAGACCGCAGCTTCAAAACGGCGAAAAAAGGCTTCGTCGAGATTATCCTGCAAGTTGGTCGCTAAAATAATAATGCCGGTGAAAGCTTCAATACGTTGCAGCAAATAGGCTACATTCTGGTTAGCAAATTGGTCGTTAGCACCGCTAGTTTGCACCCGCTGACCAAACAACGCATCCGCTTCATCGAAAAACAGTAGCCAGTTGTGCTTTTCCGCCATGGCGAAAACCTGCTCCAGATTTTTTTCAGTCTCACCGATGTACTTAGACGTAACCGCACCAATATCTACCCGATACACAGGTCGCTCAGTGCGTTTTCCCAATAACGTCGCGGTAAGTGTTTTTCCTGTGCCTGGAGGACCATAAAATAAGGCGCGAAATCCCGGTCTCAACTTTCCCTTTAGCTGCCATTCCCTTTCCAACGTGCTGCCATGTTGCAACCAAAGCTCGATTTCATCCAGCTCATCGAAGACTGAATCAGCCAATACCAAGGCATGCCAATCTAAAGAGGTGGTCAGCAAACTGGCAAGATTATTCACCATTGCAGGTGGCTTGGCATTCTCCCCCAGTAGATATCGGTTTAGCACCTCCGGTTTTAACTTCAGTGGTTGCCACATTAAAGGCGATGAATCTGAAGCCAAATCCAGATCTAACAGCTCATGTGCCTTGGATTCATTCACACCCGACAGCCATTGAAATACTTCCTGCCGGTGTTCAACGAAACTTTCACCGAGCAAAAATGCCAAGGTTTGCCCTGTCGCCCAAACCACCCCTTCATTTTCCAACAGCCCAAACTCAACATTTAACCGATGCGCATGTTCACTCGGCTGCATCAATATTTCAAAGGTTTCAGGTTGAAGATGAGGAATAAGCGCTAAACCAATCGCAATCTGTTCAATATCTAAATGATCACCAGATAAAGAATGGGTTTGGCGAAGTTCCGGCAACTCGTCAATAGCGAGATTATTGTGAGGTTCGCGTTCAAATTGGAACCGTTGTTCCAATCGAAGGCGAATTAAAGAACGGCACTGAGTGAGTGCCGTGGAGGTTTTCATATTTTTCTCCAGAGATAACCGTTGGGCTAGAATCGCCTTGAGCATTTTAAAACTCATCATGCACCTAGCATAGAAAGTATATCTATTTCTCTTTATCTACAATTGCATCAATCATCATCACCACCTCACTTTTAAATCTATTAAAAATACTTAGTGTAATTTCTGCATTCTTAGAGCCTCCCCCTGCTACCTTTTCAATCTCCTTAGTCATGCCACCCCAAACCTCCTTTATAGCCCTCTCGGTATCATGCTTGGGGTTAAATATTTTGTCACCCTTGTTGTAATAAGATATTAATACATTCTGATTCTTTGCTTTAAATTTATGTGCTCTCTCAAGTGCATTTTCTTTTTTGCTTTTTGGTAGTATAAGTCCAAGTGCAGTACCCAAACCAGGAGGAAGAAAAAAACCACCTATAGTCAAGCTAGCCTCTTTTGCAAACTGTAATAGCGTTTGATTCCAATAACTTTTGGTACGATCATTCAACACCAAAAGAGTGCTATCGTATATATCCCTAATTGCATCACAATAAATAGAAAATTCATTGTAACCATCAACTGAAATGTTATCATTCTCCCCCTCTAACGCCTTAGCTTTCATCCATCCTTCTTCTCCACTGCTCACTATTTTAACCTTATAGTACCCACCATCGCGATTGTTGATTATCTCTACATGTGTTCCAATACCATATTGATACTCTTTGTATATTTTACTTGTCAAGCTACCATCAATCTTGTCATAAATATTAGGCTTGCTTTTGTGAAGATTTGCTGGACACACAATAATAGTTTCTGTACCAGAAGGAATTTTCCTTAATTGAATAACCCCTCCAAGTCTATTACATCTCTGTACTCCATACTTCACACTAAAAAGATCACAATACATCCTTTTATTTTTAACCGAGCTATTCTTTTTCATATTAATTCTTTTTTGTGCAAACATACATTTAGTCCTTATTAATTATATCGAGGCGTTAGTTATACATATTCATCATATTTTCATATAGTTAAAATAAACTTATCAGGTTTTCCCAAAAAAATTGCATCTAACCATAACAACACTCGCTCTGACTATTATTTTCCATAAATTGCCAAAATACCTAACTCAGTGGCATGCTTTTCCAACCAAAGTTCATCATTAACTTTTACACCATTAATATTCACTGTCGGTTTCACCATTCCCTTAGCTTGTTGGATTATATGCCCCAACTCATGGGGTAAGTGCTGCTCCTGCCCCGGCGATATATAGATATTTCGTCCTTGAGCATATGCGTGGGCCTGAACTTGGCCGGGCTTATGAGAGTTATAAAACACCCTTACGTTACTTAGATTAATTCCCGTTAGCTTTTCCATTCCCCGCCGTAATTTAGGCGGTAGTGGTTTAATCCTCGCTTTAGGGTGCTTTCCTATTTCCATTATAAATTCTCCATTAGTTTGAACTTATATTTTCACTATAAGTTGAAAGCGTACAAATACTCAGGTTAAACAATGAATAAACTGGGGTAATTTATTGCGGGAGGCATGACTTTATTTGATTAATTTAATCACCTTATTAATTCATCAGTTAAACAGGCTAATTTATTGCAATAGTCTTTATTCTTCTCTGATGACAGTAACCAGAGAAATAAGGAAGGACTTATGTCATCTTCACCACAAGACTCAACCAACAATTCAGACCAAGCCAACGTCAATCACAGAGAACCTGTAGCTGATCAAGCGATTGTTCAGCGCGAAACCCAGCCCAATGAAACCGCTGCTATCATCGAGAAGGCTTTTGTCTCATCAACACCGATTTATGTTGCAGGCAAACTGCGCGTTGAATTTGCCAATAAAGGGCTTGAAAAGGAGTGCGAAGCCGCCGCGCAAGAGCTATCGGCGGTGACCAATCAATCGGTCTCACCACACGACTACGGCACCATTTTTGGTTATGAAGCGGGAAAAGAAAGTAGCCATAGTGCCTACCTAAGCCGTAAAACTCGCCCTTACCGTTATTTAGCTGAAAATGCTAAGTGGGTACTCTCGGTTGATGAGCAAGACACCTACGTAATTGAGCCTCACAGCGTAGTCGAACTGAATGAGTTCATCCATTTCTTGAAACAGAGTGAGCAAGCAGGCAGCAACAGTCATACCCTGTGCGTGATCGTTGGTGAACAATTGGGGTACACCGAGAGCGGAAACGAAGAAGCCTCCGTGCTACCAAAGGTACGCTGCAAGCATATGTTTGCTTTTAATGCTGACGCTCAAGCCATAGAAAGCAAACTGAGTGAGGCGGGAATCAACACCACAACCAAAGCCATCAGCGATTTACTGCGTTTACTCAATGTAAAGCAAAACAGCGGCAACTCAGACTTAGAAAGAGCAAAAAACTTTTTGGCGTTCCGTTACCCTGACATTTATGCCGTTCGTGCCAGCGAAGCGGTCATACATCTTGATACCAAGCTTAATACCTATAAAGAAGATAAAGAGCAGGAATTTTTACGCAGTATCGATACGCGCATTGCTCAAAGCGCTCCGGGCCACACCTTAGTCGATGTTATTTTTCATTACCAACGCAGCGTGAGTGGCCGTCAGTTTAGCTATTATGCAACCGTAGATGTCAGCCAACTTTTCCCTTACTTACATTCACCTTTGAATGACTATATTCCTCACAACTAATAGGAGTGCCAACATGATCTCCCTACTTCACTCATCTCAGCAATCTGGTGTGATTCAAAGGCATATCGCGGCACCTTCATTTGGCTTACAAGACTTAGCGGGTGACGTTTATGTCCTTGGGTGTATTAGCGCTGACTGGCCAGACAAAAGTGTCGAAAACGAGTTTCGCAACAACATCAAGTGGATTACCGAACACGGCGTCGATATCAGTCAGCCAGACTATTGTCGTAAAGTAGAACCTTGCTCTGCGGCGCTTCCCTTGACTAACCTCCAGCCAAGGAATAAAGACAAAGATCTAGATTGCATTCGTCAGGTGTTGAAAACAAGACGATGCCGCTACCTGGCCAGAGAGCTCGACTGGTATTTGGAAGATATTCACGGGAATCGGCTCTACCGACTCATCCCAAGTGAATATAATATGCAGCAGCTTATCAATGCGTTAGTTGATTCTGACTCTACTAATCCAACAGCGATCAACGCACTTGTCGTGGGCAGAGCCAGTGGACAACTGGGGGAACTAGATTCCGTAACCGTAACCAAATTTCGTTCAATGACTTCGCATGATATTGCTAAAGGCCTTCCGAAACTGCATAACGCGCAGTCATGCCGTGATCTCACCCATGTGATTGAGCTGTATCTTTCACTGGCAAACAATAACGGCGTTACCGATGAAGAGCGCGCCCTTAACTATCTTCTGACTTATGGTTATGACTTTTATGAACGCATGTATCGCCAGCGAAGCGATGGCAGCCATCAATCAATTCATTTGGTCAGTGTCGATGCACGCTCTCATTACGCTGGGGAACGAACGTTGGTCTATGTCGTGTTTAACTTCCAAGATAGCAAAACTAGCGCAGTGGAATCCTGGTACTCCACTGTCGACGTCACGGATCGTTTTCCATTCCTTGTCAGCAAGTTTGAGCCTTACATCAATGTCCTCTAACTACGTTCCGCAACCATAATGATATCAACAACGCCACCTTTGTCAGGTGGCGTACACCTAAGAACCACAACAGGTTAAGCCGCGAGCCTTAAGCCCAATACGAACTTACCCCTCCAATGGATACCCCCTCTCAACATTCCTATCTTTGCCACAAAACTCCATGACTTAGCCCAATCGCTGTAAGAGAGAGCAATCGACAATAGAGGGGCATGTAATACTAGGAGGACACCATGCAAGGTAAAAAGCAAGTCACGCTTCAAGCGTTGGTCGAGGCTATTCTTGGCTCTGCTTCCGAAGCTCAAAAACAAATCGACAGTGCTCAAGTCGCCTCATTTCAACAGTGGTTCAATCAAGACGGAACCCCCAAACAACTTGAAGTGAGAATTCCAGACTTAGATAACCCATCAGACAAAGAGGAGGTCAAATATAAGACCGTATCTATTCCTACCATCACCTTATTCCAACCTTCACCACTCAAAATCAAACATATGAACACCAAGTTTGAAATTGGTTTGGATGATCTGGTCGAAGTAACACCTGTGGAAAATCACTCCAAGACTCACAGCATGGTGATAGAAGCAGAGAAACACATTCTAGCCAGTCTATACAACGACCATAGTTCGCGTATGGCTAGCGTTGAAGTTGAGTTCGAAAATGGGGAGCCTTCGGAAGGTTATCTACGTTTGATGAACGAATTGTATAAACTCATTTAAGGAAAAATCTTATGGCAGATTCAAAGTTACTCAATATCGCCGATCAATTCCGTGGACTACCGATGGAGGACCTTATTGGCGCTCCACTAACCGCGGCCTGCAATGCTCAAGAGATGCTCGCGAGTACAACGATTAACTTTATTGAACGTGTGTGTTTTAGAGACGCAAACCTCGATAACGGAAATGTAAAAGGAGAAGGTCATACCCCTAAATATGAGATACGTACGATCCCTTTCTCTTTCAAACAGCTGGAAGGTGAAGATGAAAAGTACTATACGGTGGAAGTTCCAATAATGTCTATCATTAATATTCCGTCACTTCAGGTTACCGATGTAGATATCAACTTTACCATGGAAGTCAAGTCTTCAGCTGTCGATACATCTTCAGATAGCCAACATGCGGAGATGGAATCAGAAACAAAAATAGGCATCCCTGGATTGTCACAATCGATCAAAATGAGCGGTTCTATCTCGTCGAGTAAAGAAAGCTCACGTAAAAGCGATAACTCTGCAAAGTATGACGTCAATGTTGTTGCCAAACAGTTACCTCCTCCCGAAGGTCTGTCGCGAGTGTTAGATATGCTCGATCAGTGCATCATGCCTGTTCCAGCAGAAGCTGCATAACTTACCAATCCCCCTAACCTTAATGGCACAACACGGTTGTGCCTTTATTTTGGAGATAACCATGTTAAAACCATCAAATCCTCCGTCATCTTATGACATCACAGATATCGGCCACGTTGAGCGGTTAGTTATCGGTTCCACCGAGCCAGACCGCATACCGACAGAGCAAGAAACACAAAACAAGATGAAAACGCTCAACCAATACTTGCAGACTTCCCCACGCGGCAGAGTGATAGGGACAGAGCGCAGCTTTTCATTAGTGAGAATTGGAGAGCACCAAGTTGTTTTAGAAGCCGTTGCTTACCATATTGGGTTTAAAAGAAAGCCATCTTGGTTAGCCTCAAACAACAAAGAGAAAACAGCTAAGCCAGAAGTAGACTTGTGCGCAGTAGAAAAGATTATTGCAAATAATCAATAAACGAAAGGAGCCATCGCTTGGCTCCATTTCCCATAATATAGAACATAAAAAAGCCTGGTAGACTTGAATAAGAACTACCAGGAAGGTTGGCTGAACGAGAACTGATGATTGGGGCCGTATAGCCTAGTCTTTTGACGACTGAGAATGGTTGGCTGAATTAAACTGTGCCATATTGTCATTAAGGGCCTGAGCTAACTCGGCATGCATTTTCTCTAATTGATGTGCCAATTGACTGAAATTCTGGTTAAGTTGAGATTGCCAGCGTTCGAAATCAAACTGATGATTATCGACCAATTCTGTTGGCCGAGGTGTATAACGTCCTAATTCTTCAGAATGTTTACTTGTTGAACGGCTCTCAATAGGTTTGTCACTCATAGTATCTTCCTTATAAACCCGCCACATTGAACCAAGCAACACCGGCAACGGCGATCAATAAACACATCACGCTAAGTATTGCCCACCAGATTTTGTTGAAACACAGAGTCCTATGAGGGGATTGTCTCGATTCTGTTTCTTCCTTCAGAGGTGGACTATCATCAACTTGTTGCTCGATAGCTCTGTAGCGCTTTGGAAGATCAGTGATTGCCTCTGATTTGGCTTGAGCTTGCAATATGCGCGCGCAAGCATTAGTTACCGAACTTGAAGAAGCCATTTGCGCATTTTGCTGCGATATAATAGCGTTCTGCATACCACGCGATAATGTATCTGCAAATATGGTATCGACCATATCAAGTGAATAGTTGCCATCTTGCACTCGATCTACCGCTGAGTGAGCGCTGGTTTTGTCATCCATAGTCTTACTCTCAAGTCAGTTTTCTTTGCGTGCCTGATTCACATTTGAATAAAGCTCGATGAAGTTATCTTTAGACGCTTTGGCTTGCTCGTTAATTTTATCTAGAGCTTGAAGATAAGAAGCATCTCCAGATTCAATGAAATTTGCTAACGCCACACCACTCGCAGTGGTCAGTAACGTATTCATATCTCTGAATGAGTTTGCGGCATCTTGGACTGCGAGAGCACCCGACTGCGCTAATGATTTATCAGTAATATGAAAGGTCTGTTTTGTTTCGCTGTTTGACATAGTTAGCTCTCCGAAGGAAAACAATGGTAGGGGGCGTCCCCCCTACGAATTGGGTTAACGTCGAGTGTCACCACGATCAATAATTTGACCAGACACTGTACCCGTGACGGCATTACCAGTGTTCATTAATGCATTGATACCTTGCACAGTAGCGGCCTGCCACATAACGTTTGCTTGCTGCTGACCCGTCGTTAGGTTTTGAGCCGCAACGCTAAGCGCTTGGCTTGTCGTCAGCATTAAGTTGCCCATCGCTGTTGCAGGGACATCTCCAAGCACTTTTGTGTTCACTTGAGTCACTGAATCTGTGATTGCTTCATTTACGTAATTTGGCATTGTTATTTCCTTTTAGTCTTTGAAGTGAAATGTTTTTCTGATGATTTAGCCACGATCAATGATGTTGCCAGTAACCGTGCCAGTCACTGCATTGCCCGTATTCATCAAAGCGTTAAGTCCCTGAACCGTTGCAGCTTGATGCATCACATTTGCTTGCTGTTGACCTGTTGCTGCGTTTTGACCAGCAATGCTCAAACTTTGGCTAGTGGTTAACATCAAATTACCCATTGATGATGCCGGCGTATCACCGAGGACTTTGGTGTTTACTTGCGTCACTGAATCAGTGATGGAACTGTCGACTGAATTTGGCATAGTTGTCTCCTTTGTTGAGGTAGTGGACGGTGTGCCTCACCGTGGTGAAAAGCTATAAAATGTGACCAACGACTGCACTTTGAACAGCGTTACCTGTACTCATAACCCCTGCATTCGCTTGAACAGTAGAAGTTTGTCGAGTCATATTTCCCGCTTGCTGATTTCCAACAGCATTCATAAATGAAAGGCAAAGTGCTGTATTCGCAGCATTGATTAGGTTGGCGCCAGCATTGGCTGAAGACATACCGACGGTCAGCAGTGTTGCCTCAGCGACTGATTGTGAAACGGGATCTGGCATAGTGATTTCCTTCTCGGTTTGGCGCTGTTTATAAAGTGAATCGTTGCGCTCTGTCTTGATGGAATCAGTATGCTTGACTGACCTAAGAGAAACTCAGGCAAAACCGCTAACTAATCAGAGAGATATAGGAATGTGTCGCGACTGGGTGGTATTTTCTAACCAAAATAAAAACGACCCTTAGAAAGGGCCGTCGGTGAGATAGTTAAGCAATTAACCGAGTGTGTAGCTGCCGCTGTGATTGGCGATACTGTCTTGGCGTGCAACCAACAAACCTTTTGAACATTTTTTCGAAATGACTAAGGTCACCAAATCCTGACTGCAAGCAAACATCAGTTATTTTGCTTAGAGGTTGCGAGTTGATCATATCTTTGGCGAAACGCACTCTGAGCTCTACCAAGATACTTTTGAACGAACGATTTAAATGCTCACGGAAAAGAAATGAAAGATGGGAAGCACTAGTGTAGGCAGCATTCGACACATCTTTTAAGGTCATCTCGTCTAAAAAGTGTTGGCTGATGTAATTTAGCGATTTATACAGTGCAGGGTGGATATGTTCAAAAGTGGTAAGGCGTTGTTGCAAAAGTAATTCAATCAGATCGGAGTTAGACTCTTCGGATTGATTTACCCCTAAAGCCATCACTTCTTGCGCCCCAACATGACTTGGATGTGAGGAGATCAAAACCATCATGATTTTTTGTAACTGTGATACGTTCTGCGGCCATGAATACTCACAAAGCAACGTTATAGCTTCTGTGCTCAACTGGGGGGAATTATCACCGCTGAATTGCTTTAAAAAATGATCGATATAAAGAGGAATGTCATCTCTCCTTTCTCGTAGCGAAGGCATAATCACTTCTAGGTGCGGCATGTAACTGCCGAGAATTTTGGAAAGAAACTGCTGATTACTAGTCAAAGAGGTAGTACAAGAAACGATCAATTGGATATTATTTTCAACGAGTTGTTGATAGAACTCCTGATTGGAAAACAATAACGTTAAATAGTCTTTATGCTTATCACTAAGCTTATCAACCTCAGATAGAAATAGCGTACCTCCCTGTGCATTTCCGATACTCTGATTCAAGTAATGCTTAAACTCTCCAACACACCTGATTTGCGAAGGAACGTAAATAAATCGTCCATGGGTAAAACTTCGGCAACGATGAATATGGTAAGCCACCGTGCGTTTTTCAGTACCAATTTCGCCGCTAATAAAGACTGGAATGCTCACTTGAGAAGCGTATTGTATTTGCCGTTTTATCTTGGCAATGCCTTTGCCAAGACCTAATAGAGGAAAAGCCGTGTGCGACAATTGTTCTTGGTTTATCGCGCACTGCTCGCGGTTAGATGTCCTTTCCAAGGCTGAATTGGAAGTCATTTGATTCATAGAATTATCCTTATTTCTAGCTATTTATGACGTTGCGTCTTTATGCTATTCGGGACAATTTCATATGAATCGGAGTGAATGATTTTTTTTTCGGTTTAAATCCCTAGAATTCATGCAGTTAGGGGGTTGAACATCTAGAATGAGAAGCAAGTCACTAACAAAGGACCCAGGACAACAGATTCGATTAATATAAACTTTTCATATCAATCGGGATCGATAGGTGATCAGGTTATTGCGCTTATTAATTTGTTGAAAGATTGGATCTTATTGTCCAAAGCTCTTGTACAATATAACACTGGCGGATGAAACTAAGTGATTCAAAGTAGATGAATCGGCCAAAACTAAAGAACATAAAGGTGAGGAAATGGAAGGCCAACTTGTCACACTAAAACGAGCCGACAAAAGTTTCGTCGATGGTAAAGAAACCCACCGCGTATTGGAAGGCGTCGATTTCACTTTAAGGGCAGGTGCAAGTGTGGCGTTGACGGGTGCGAGTGGTAGCGGCAAAAGTACCCTACTTAATGTCATTGCTGGCTTTGAGCCTTTATCTGGTGGTGAATTGTGGTTAGATGGCGATAACACGGCAGCTTGGAAAGACCCGCAATGGAGCCAGTTCCGCCATCAAAAGCTCGGTGTTATCTTTCAACAATTCAACCTGTTAACACCGCTCAACGTAAAACAAAACATCGCCTTTCCTCTGCATCTAAACCAACAAAAATGGAACGATTGGTGCGATTACCTCATCGAAACATTGGGCATCAGTCAGCTTCTCGATAGACACGTTTCTGCCCTGTCTGGCGGCCAGCAGCAAAGAGTCGCCATAGCACGCGCTTTGGCTCATAGGCCTAAGCTTCTGCTTGCCGATGAACCTACAGGTAATCTCGACCAAAAAGCGGGATTGGAGGTGATGAAGCTACTGAATGAAATCACCACACAAGGCAACACTGCGGTGCTCTTAGTGACCCACAGCCCAGACTGCGCTGAGTTTATGCAGACTCGTTTGCGGCTAGAAAACGGTCAATTACGCAGTGGTGATTTGCAGCAACCCCTCCCTACTTTGCAAGAGCAAAACAACCGAGGGTAAGACCATGACTCAGGTTAGATTCTCGCGTATCAGACTCACACATATTCGACTCGCATTAAATCTGTTCGCGGCGCATTATCGCCAAGCTCCCCTTCAGGCAGCCGCAATTCTGATTGGTATCGTGCTGGCGGTAACCTTGTTTGTAGCCGTGCAATCAATCAACCTCAATGCTAAGCGCAGCTATGCGGAATCCACCGAGCAACTGAGTGCTCAAGCGCAAAATCTGATTATTCCACCAGCGGGGCAAAACTATTTGCCTGAATCGCTCTACTTCAGCCTCAGACAAAACGGACTCAGTGCAGCCTTACCCGTAATTGAAGGGCGAGTTCGGGACAAGCAAGGTCGTCGCTGGTCAGTACAAGGTAGCGAATTAATTGCTGCCATCTCGTCACGCTCTCGCTATTCAACCCACAACGAGCAATCATCTGGCAGCGAGCAAAACATTTCTCTATTCGACAGTGCTTTACCACTCCCTGAACTTTTAGCAGGCGAACCCATAGTGATGATGAGCCTGTCGCAACACCGAAACTTAGGCGAAGTAGAAACGCTGACTCTGGATGAAGTTCCGACCCGTGTCGTCGTATTACCCGATGAGTGGCAATTGGGCAGCCGAATGTTGATGGATATTGGCTTTGCCCAGCAGTTGCTCAACAAACAAGGACAGCTCAGTTACATTGCCATTTTCGACACTGGCTTCAATACAGGTAATAACGCACAAGCAAAATGGCAACACCTCATCGGCGAGCAAGGCCAATGGATCGCCAACAATCAAAGCACGGACCTTGGTTCACTCACTGATAGCTTCCACCTCAACCTTACCGCGATGAGCCTGTTAGCATTTCTGGTTGGTCTGTTTATCGTTTACAACGGCGTGAAGTACAGCTTACTCAAACGCAATCGGCTGTTAGTCCAAATCCAACAAGCGGGGGTTGGGCAAAACATGGTGTTCACCGCACTGCTGATTGAACTGACCATTCTGGTTACCCTCGGCGCTTCACTCGGTTTTGTATTGGGCATGCAGCTCAGCCATTGGCTGCACCCAACCATTGCGCTCACGCTTGAACAACTTTACGGAGCAACACTGCTTCCTGGCACTTGGCAGTGGCAATGGTGGGCGCAAGCGCTGCTGCTAACCCTAGCTGCAACACTATTGGCGTGTTGGCAGCACTCTAAACAACGCGTGAACCAGCCGCTCTCTTCTCATGGCGGTTTTTATCAAGCCCCAGAAACGTCTAGCGAAAACCAATTGTTCATGGTTGGCATAATGTTGACTGCTGCGGCGCTCGCTGGATTATGGCTGAGTGAGCATCACCGTTTTACTATGGCGTGGCTCGGCGTACTTGTCGTGTCGATTCCTCTGTATCTGCCTAAAACACTCAGCGTACTAGCCAACGAATGTGAAAGGCGTACCCGTTCAGGCTTGATGCACTACCTGTTCGCTGAACTGCGCGAGCTCATTTCTCCGCTTTCTCTCGCCATGATGGCACTGCTGCTTGCGGTAACAGCCAATATAGGAATGAACACCTTGGTTGGCAGCTTTGAATCGACGTTAAAACAATGGCTCGAACAGAGGCTTCATGCTGACATTTACGTTAGCCCCGCACAGGGTGAGATTGCCAATGTAGAAAGCGCATTAGAGCAATTTGACGGGGTTGAGACGGTCTACAAACAATACTATGTCGACGATAACGTACAAGGCTTGCCCACTTTACTCGGCACCAAAGACAAGGATACCTTAGAGCAAACCATGGTGTTCCAATCGCACCTTGATAACTTCTGGCAACGCTTTTACCAAGGTGAATTGGTCGCCATCAGTGAGCCGACTGCGGTCAAACTCAGCTTATCGCTCGATAGCGAACTTCAGCTCGATGCAGTTCCAAACAAAACTCTGCGTATCGGGGCGATATTCCATGATTACGGTTCACCCAATGGTGAAGTATTATTGGCTCCAAAGTTGTGGCGTGAAAGCGGCTTTACCAACTTGCCCACCAGCCTTGGTGTCAAAGTCTCTGGCGACCCAGACGTCGTCTACGACCAACTGCGTAAGCAATTGAATCTGCACCCAAGTCAGCTTTACGATCAGGCGCAAATCAAATCCATCGCGCTCGATATTTTCTCGCAGACCTTCGCCATTACGCGCGCTCTCAATGGTGTAACCCTGATGGTCGCAGTGATTGGCTTATTTAGTGCTTGTTTTATGTTGCTCGACGCACGCAAAGCCGCCATTGCGAGACTGTACGCGCTTGGCGTCAGTCGCCGCAAACTAATGACCATGGTCATCGGGCAAATCGTCGCTTTGGTCAGCTTTACTTTGGTTATCGCTCTACCACTCGGCGCTATGGTCGGTTATGTACTAACGGACATCGTTACCCTGCGCGCCTTTGGTTGGAGCCTAAGTTACCTGTGGAGTTGGAGTGATGCCCTCAGCATTGTGGCAATCACTATCTTTGTCGCGGTAGTTGCGACCCTGATTCCGCTGTGGCGATTGGTCAGTAAACCTGTCGTGTCTAGTTTGCAAAGCGAGGTGCTGTAATGAATCAATTTGCACGCAATCTCACTTGGCTAATGAGCTGCTCGTTGCTGCTTGGTTGTGAAAAGCCTCAGGAGCAAAATATGGCAATGCTATTAGGCAGTGGAGAGACTCAAAGCGAGAGCAATCCATTCACTCCTGTAGTTAAGGGCGTTGAACTCAACTTCCCTGCCGATCATCAAGCACACCCAAGTTTTCGTCATGAATGGTGGTATTTAACGGCGAATTTAATCGATGAAAGTGGCAATCCACTCGGTGTTCAGTGGACACAGTTTCGCTTTGCTGCCGCGCCAGAAGATGGGAAAAACAAAGCGCAAAAAACCGTATGGCAGAGCCAACAAATTTATATGGCGCATAGCGCAGTAACCACGCCAGACAAGCATTTTGCCGATGAGAAATGGTCACGCGACCAAGCTTCGCTAGCAGGCGTTGATGTGTCGCCATTTCGGGTTTATCTCGACGATTGGCAGTGGCAATCTTCAACCGACGACCTTTTCCCCGCCACACTCAATGCCAGTTCAGAGCAGTTTGGCTTCTCTCTGACACTCACTAGCGGTGCACCTTATCAGAAACAGGGCGAGCAAGGTTACAGCACCAAAAGTGCCGATGGTCAGGTGGCTTCGTATTACTATAGCCAACCGTTTATTGAGGTTTCTGGCAAAGTCATTATTGATGGCCACACTCATCAGGTAACGGGTAAAGGTTGGATAGACAGAGAGTGGAGCTCGCAGTTCTTGCTCGACTCACAACAAGGTTGGGACTGGTTTGCCTTAAGACTAAGTGACGAAACCAGCTTGGTAGTGTTCCAGTTGCGAGATTCCAATACCGGAAAAGCCAGTTACTCTAGCGCCAGACTGATGCGACAAGACGGCTCGGGTATTGCCATTTCATCCAATGAGATTCAATTGAACGCAACCAAACAAACTGAAATCCAAGGGCGTAATTATCCAACCGAGTGGCAAGTGGCTATTCCGAGTCAGCAAATCGAGCTTGTGGTTTCAGCGCTCAACCCCAACGCTAACATGCCCCTTTCAGTCCCCTATTGGGAAGGCCCAGTGCGTATCGAGGGGACTCATTCGGGTACGGGGTATATGGAGTTAACGGGTTATTAAGCCGAAAAAATCGCCGCACTTAAGCGGCGACTTTGTACCAATTGCTAGCCTGCAGCGACTTGAGTTTTACTCCGCTCCGCAAGATTGTTTAGCCAATCATCTTTTTGTAGCTGACGGATAAACAGATATGACTTAAAGATCTCTTCGAGCGAAATGCCAATAAAAGCGCCTATGAGCCCTAGATCAAAACCAACCCCCAGTAGAAGACTGGCAGGAGCCCCCATAAAAGCAAAACTTTTCAAAGTGATATTCATCACCGATTTAGTATCACCGCCCGCGCGAAGTATTCCCGGAATAACCGAATTTACCGCAGTAAAAAATAGCGATCCCGCGAGAATCCACAGACACCAATAAGCTTGTTGATAAGTTTCCGCTTGGATCTGATACAAACCCAGCAACGGATGAGCGAGTAAGACCAATAATGTCACCGGTATCGACATCAAAATAACGCCTGCCCAAATAGCTGCTCTGGCTGTGATCTTGGCTTGCTCAAGTTCCCCTGCACCCAGTAACTTACCGATATAAATACCCGTCGCCTGCTGCAAGCCTCCTACGGGCAACATGAATAGGCCTTTAAAGGTTCTGACAATCGCATATCCTGCGTACGCTATCGCGCCAATACTATTCATCAGCACGGTATAAAATACGCGCGCGCCTTGCCAATAAAAACCATCAATACTGTTGGGGTAGCCAAGCTGGATGATCTGTTTTAGCTCTGACCACTGACCCCACTTGAAACCGCCAAGACGGCGATAGATCATAACGAAGAGAACCAACGCTTGTCCGAGACTGGCGATTAAAGTGGCAAATGCCGCCCCCAAAAGCCCTAGAGGGGTAAACATGGGCCCCGTACTTCCAGGAAGGTCCAAGCCAAATATCAGTACATAGTTACCAATAAAGTTGACGATGTTAAAGGCCACCGAAACCTTAACCGGGGTTTTGGTATCTCCCGTCGCATTAAATACCGCCGCAATCACCTGTGACAACAGCATAGCGGGAACAGCAAAAGCAACAATGTGTAGATAACCCGATGCAACCTCGGGTACTTGTGACCATTGCTCTACTGGCAAAAACAGATCTGTAGTGAGAAGCGCCACCAACGGTTTAGCTAACACATAGAAAATGCCACCAAGGAGCAAACCACAGCCCCCACCAGCGACAATCATAGTATGGGCTATCTGTTCAACTTTTCGCTCCTGCTGCGCCCCACTAAACTGGGAGATTAAAATACTTCCCCCTGTTGTCAGCGCTGCAAAGAGAAGAAAGCTAAACGAGAGTAGTTGACCGACGTTACCTTGCGCTGAAATAGCTAGCTCACCCAGCTGTCCTATCATCAAGGAGTCAACAAAGCCCATCAATGAAAATAAAACGCCTTGCAGCATGATGGGTAGTGCCAGCCCGACAATAGGGCCAACCAGTGCATATCGACTACGCCACATCACTCAGTACCTTTTCTATCGCCAGCATATTCAGTCGCACATTACGTTCCACTTGAGACAACTCCCATTCGAACCATTTCACATGCTCTAGACACTCTTGCTCGCTATTGGTGAAGTCGAAGAAGTGAAAGATATACAAGGGGACCGCTTGAGCAAAGAGAGGCACTAACGCTAGCTCGCTGTCATTTAAGCTTGATACTTGACGATATTGGCGAATAATTATTTGCCAAACTTGAACCAGAAGATTCAACAAGAGATCTTCAGGAATTACGTGATCCCAAGCTTCCAACTGCTCGATGCTGTAATGACGACGCACCAACTTAAAGCCAAGTATTCGGCTAGTCCAAAAGATGTCTGCCAGACGATAATCTAGGCGGCTAAAGTCAAAATCGATTAGCTTGGTGTACCCCCCGTCTTGGTCATAGAAGAGGTTATAACAGTGTAAGTCGCCATGAATAAAGCACTGCTTGGCTTTGTCTAACTCCGATTGATTAATTTCACTCTCAAGTTGGTTAAGCAGTGATTTCAGCTTTGGCAAATACTCACTCATTTGCTTAAATGATTCACGTCCCTCTACCACACACGCTTCAATTTGTGCCAGTTTATCTCTATGCGTAGCCATACCTAAAAAGGTGGTACGCGAATTAGGATACGGCGGCGTAAATTGCTCCGTTGCGTGGTGAAAGTTCGCCATTGCACGAATGGTTTCTTGATGCGCTTTGTCAGGGATTTCACTTGACCAGTTGTACGTCATATCAGAGCAATATTTGGTCATGACATAGATTTCGCCATCAAAATCCACATACAAGTTGCCCTCTTTATCTGGGACAATTTCTGGTGTCGAACATCCATTGCTGTTGAGCTGTTCTATCAACGCAACTTCGTTACTAATCAACTCTTTGGTGTTACTTTTAAAGCACTTCTTTAGTACATAACGACCATGTTCCGTCGGCACAATATAGACTTCATTAGCCATACCGAAATAACACAGTGTGAGGTTGTCATTAGGGAAAATTTGGTATTGATCGAATACGAACTGTATTCGTCGCTGCACAGGTTCTGCTGCCATGCGTATTGCTACTCCATAAGTAACCGCTCACGCGGTGAAATTAAAATATAAAGATGAGTAGAGGATGTGGGGAGCGCAAAAGACTACCAATACAACACACATACACACAGTGCGCCGAGTCACATATGAACAAGTTAAATAGATAAAACAACAGATGATTCACTGAACTTATAAGGCATCGCCATAAGCACAAACAGTGTTAGAGCTATTCAATCTCAGCGCCCAAGTGATAAACTGCTGCGCAAAGTCATCAATAGATTGAAAAGGAAATATGATGAACCCGATTATTGCACTGCTGAAAGAGAACAACATCAGCGACGAACAGATCAATGAAATCTTCCAAACTCTTACTCAGAACCCTCTTGCAGCGATGGCAACAATCAGCCAACTAGGTCTGCCACAAGACAAGCTACAAATGCTGATGGCACAAGTGATGCAAAACCCTGCGCTAATCAAAGAAGCCGTCGATGAGCTAGGCTTAGATTTTTCAAAAGTTGAAGAAGCAAAAGAGAAGCTTCAAAGCCAAAACCAAGGCAACTAAGACCTAGAGTCTATTAATATAAAAAAGGCCGCTAACCCGATCATGGGCATAGCGGCCTTTTTGTTTGCTGTTTAAACGCACCGTTTGTTCAATTAACGATTGAAAGAGGCGAATTGCTCTGCGGTCATACCGTAGTAAAGTTTGTCTTCCAAGCCTTGCTCTAGCTTGTAATAGTCTTTCTGACGTCCTTCTTGGCTAAAACCGCATTTCTCTAACGTTTTGTATGAACCCACATTCGATGAGTAGCAATCTGCACTGACTTTATGCGCCTTAAGCTCGGTAAACCCAATCTCCGTCATCATTTGGCACGCACGAGTCGCAATGCCTTTGCCCCATGCGTAGGTCGGTAGCTGATAACCTACCTCGTAGTTGCCTGTTAGGAACATTACCGACGTCACAGCACACATCCCCATGTATTTGCCTTGCTGATCACGAATGACAAACGTCGGGCTCTCTGGCCAAACGTCATCTTTGATCGCTTGAGCCGTGTTCTCAATGATTGGGCCAAAGAAACCTTCATATAGGCTATCGTCAGCCGGGGCGAAGAACAGATACTTGTTGACCTTATCGCTATTTAACATCTCGATAATATCTTTTAGATCAGACGCTTGAACCAGTTGAATGAACAAGGACTCATTGAATGGGATGGCTTGGCCTTGTTTTAGTTTTTGATATGACATGTGTTACCTCGTTATCTGGCAACTATCTTAGTGGAATCAACCAGAGAATAATTGGACTTTTGCGACAACTTGCTTGTCTTGGTCACCGCAAGTTCCTATTCGAAGTCACCGTAGATATCTATCGTCAGGTCGCGCTTTTGCAAATACTTGTTCGGCGTTTTTCTAAGCTGCTGCTTGAGCGAGCGTATCAAGTGTGACTGATCACTAAAGCCAAATTGCTGAGAAAAACTCACCCAATCAATCGCCTCTTGTTGTTCGTAGAGTGCTAAAATCATCTGCTCAAGACGGGCCATTTGTTGATACTGCTTAACGCTCAGGCCAACCACCTGCTTGAAACTGCGCTCTAACGTTCTTCGAGAACACGCGCACTGCGCCGCAATCTGTTCGATATCTATCGCGAGCTCTGGTGAACTTAACGCTTGTGCGTCCATCACCGCGATTGCCTTCTGCGATACCAAAAACGGCTTGGCTCGACAGGATTCAATCCTTAAAGTGTCTAAGTGACGTTTTATCGAATCTAACAAGGCTTCTGGTGAGCCTTGTTGCCATAGCGCTTGTTGAAAATCTTCATCAAATAACGGGCTCAGCCAATCAAACCACTGACACTTGTTAACCGCATTGACTTGGGCACCATCGTAACGAGCAGATTGGAGAGCATAGAGTCCTTCAGGTCGAAAGGTAATACCGATGCGTTTAATCGGAGCCTCATCCTCTAATAGAAGAAGGTTTTCATTCGCAGTCAGTAAGTGACTGCCTTTGCCACGAAGTAAGGTTTCACCGTTGTCATAGCTGTAGGCTTGATGCTTGGGAGTGAACAGCAAATGAGCGCGTGGATTGGGAATAAGATGAGGTTTGGGATCAATCGCTTCACCATGTTCAACCTCTAAGTACCAGACTTGGTGAATAAGCCACTCGTAATCGGCTAAGTGCTGCTTCCAAGCGATCATGGTTGTCCTTGCTTACCGGGAAATAAGCAATAAGTGTGACTCAATTGCTCAGTGTGTGCTACGCATTTATCAAAACTCCATTTTTAAATTGAACTTACTTACTGTACGCTTATACAGTCATTTTAAAGCAAGGGTGAGCTCAGTAATGCGCGTTGATTATCAAAAGCGACTGATTCCAGTGATTCGTTATCTGGAAAAGAACTTCAACCAACCACTAAATTTGCCAGAAGTCGCAGCCCTAGCGAATCTGTCTCCTTATCACTTCCATCGCACCTTCAAAGCCGTGCAAGGAGAAACCCTCGCTGATTTTGTCAGACGTTTGCGGTTGCAGTCAGCAGCCGACGATTTGTTTAAATCAAAACAACCCGTGTTAAACATTGCATTGGAGTACGGTTTTTCCTCTTCACAGAGCCTAGCTAAAGCGTTTCAGCAACATTATGGGGTAACGCCAAGCGCTTTTCGTGATTGCGAAAACTACCAGCAATTTTCTGAATTATCGCGAAACAGCAAGATTGGACACACGCTGCGCAAGAATGGAAACGCAGACAAACCTAGCGATTCATATACTGGCTCTGAACTAACAACGTGGAGCAACAAAATGGAAACGCAAAACTTTACAGCGACAAAACTGGCTTATGTACGAGTGACAGGCCCTTACGGTGAAGGCTACAAAGAAGCAGCAGATCGACTCTACCAATGGGCAGGAATGAAAGGGTTAGCGGAGAATACTTGTATCTTCATCTATCACGACAACCCTGAGGTTACTCCAAGTGACAAATGTCGTACCGATATCTGTTTGATGGTGCCTGAGGAAACAGACGTAATCAATGGCATAGAACTACAAGATTTTCCCGGTGGCGAATACGCAGTGATGCGCCAGAACATCACACAGCACAGCCAATATGCGCTCGCTTGGGATGATTTGATGAGTAAAGTGATCGAAACAGGGCTAGAAAACGATGACAGACCTTGCTTCGAGCTCTACCACAGCTACGACCCACAAACCCAGCATGCTGACGTCAGTTTTTGTACTGCGATTAAGTAACTGAAGACTGTAGTGATCAGTCCCCCCAATAGTGACTAACTATCGGGGGGAATATTAACTCCGATTACAATAATCTAGGCTGTTTCGGCTCACAACCTTATTGTTGTCCGCTAGGATGATTGAAGCTCCCGAAGCAATGGAAAAGCGGCTTTGGAGTGCTGACCTGTGACGACAAATCCAACCAACTGGTTTTCATCGTTATAAGCTTTAGCTTTAATTCCATCAGCCAGAAACTCTGCTTCCCAACGACAGGCTGTATCGACATCGCGCCCAGCAAGCTGAATAGGATAACTAGGCGTTTTTACCTTGGTCATGATATGTGGCAACACTAAACTGCCTTCACCCGTGGTCAACTGCTTTGCCAAAACATTCGCTGCCAGTATAGCAGGCTGAAGATACGCGAGTATGCGTCCTTCGATCTCAGCGCAATCGCCAATTGCATACACATCCTTTGCACTTGTTGCCATTGCAGAATCCACCACAATGCCACGATTCGTTTTGAGCCCCGCTTGTTCGGCTAACGCTATGTTAGGTAGAATACCTGCCGCCGCTATCACTTCATCCACTTCAATGTATCTTGGCGCTGAAGTCTGAAGCAGTAAGCCATCGTCCACCTTTGACACTTTTGCGATGCTAGAACTCGTCTCAACGCCAATCCCTGAATCAATCAGTTCACGTTCTAGCTCAATGGAGACGAACGGCGGGATCAGATTGCCAAGCAAGTAAGGTGCAGGTTCTATGATTGTCACCTGTTTGCCTGCAATACGCAGATCGAGTGCTAACTCAACCCCGATTAAACCTCCGCCTACTACAGCGATTCGCTGAGCAGCATCGACCTGCGATTTGCATTTCTTGAACTCTTTCAGGCTATTGAGAGTTAATACATCGTCACGTTGCAATCCCTTGGTAGGGGGAATGAAGGTACTCGCACCAGTAGCCAAGACCAACTTCGAATAGAGATACCTATTTCCTTCGGCATAAACACTATGCTCTTCAACATCAATGTGATTGACCAAGGTGTTGGTACGGATGGTCACATTGTATTGTTCTGCCAGTGCCTGTGCTGTATTCAGCACCAACTCATCAGGCTGTTGCTCTTTACTAAACACATGAGACAGGCTTGGCTTGTTGTACTCAATCCCTTCATCGGCAGTGATTAACTCGATGGCAATCTGCTCATCCGTTTTTCGCAGCATCTTGATTGTTTGCAGGGCAGCGAAACCGCCGCCCACAATAATGATTGGATTCATCACTTCACCTCGACGAAGACTTCTTTGCCTAACTGACACTCAGGGCATAGGAACCAGTCTGGTAGATCTTCGAATGAAGTACCCGGGTCAATATCTTGATTCGGTTCACCGAGTTGTGGGTCATAAATCCACTCACAAACAGTACAACGCCAGCATGTGCAGTTTGAGTCATGTTCATCTCTGGCATCAGTGGCTTGAGTTTGCACTTCTTGAGCGACTTGAGGTTCATCTTCCAATCTCTCAACTGTACGCTCTACTTGTTTAGGTTGGTTTAAATTTTCACTTCCAACACGCCATACATGTGCCAATGTAGAACCATAATCCATACACTCGCGTAGTGCACCAGTATCCGGTTTCCAGTGAATGTGTTGCGGTTGGCTAACGTCAAAGCCAGCCTCACGTAGTCGGGTATCAATACGTTTAACCGCGCCACCAGTCCAACCTGAGGAGCCAAACGCAGCCGCTTTCTTACCAGAGAAACGTAGTCCGTGAATCTCTTCTAACAGAGCTGCGATTTGCGGCATCATCACGTTGTTCATCGTTGACGAACCGACCAGCACACCTTTTGAACGAAAAACGTTGGCGAGAATTTCATTCTTATCATGGATAGAGATGTTAAAGACTTTAATCGCGGTCTCAGGGCTACCTTTACGAATACCTTTCGCAATCGCATCAGCCATCATGCGCGTGTTGTTAGACATAGTGTCGTACACGATGGTAATGCGGTCTTCCTTATAGGATTGTGCCCACTCATAATATTGCTCAACAATCTGTGTCGCATTCTCTCGCCAAATACAGCCATGTGACGTCGCAATCACATCAATAGGAACACCAAGGCTCAACACTTCCTCTATCTTGGCTTTAACCAATGGGGCAAATGGGGTCAGAATGTTAGAGAAATAACGCAGGCATTGTTCGTGTAGCTCAACTTGGTCAAGCTGATCATTAAATAGGTTCTCATCACAGTAATGCTGACCAAATGCATCATTACTGAATAGAACATTATCTTCAGTTAAGTAGCTCGCCATAGAATCCGGCCAATGCAGCATTTTCATTTCAACGAAAACGAGTGACTTACCGTTACCCACATCGAGAGTGTCACCCGTTTTAACCGTTCTAAAGTTCCAGTTTGGGTTATGGTGATGACCGACAATTGAAGTTACGCCCGCTTCAGTACAGTAAATTGGCGTATTTGGAATCTTAGCCATAAGTGCGGATAGCGCACCTGCATGGTCCTCTTCGGCATGTTGACAAATAATGTAGTCTATTTCGTTAAGGTCGATTTCCATTTCCAAGTTTGCAATGAATTGCTCACTAAAGCGGTGATCCACCGTATCAACCAAGACAGTCTTCTCTTCACGAATCAAGTACGAGTTATAACTCGTTCCTTTGTTCAAATGGTATTCCTTACCATGAAAATGTTCTGTTTCCCAATCATGGATACCGACCCAGTGGACATTTGATTTAACGTGAATAGTCATAATGTATATACCTTGTGCTAGTTACTAACCTCTCTATTGCACTCCTTGTGCCAAATTATTAAATAATTGTATTTAAAGGAATTTATCAAAATTCATTCATCGAAAACAAGTCAATATGACACCATATACGAATTGTCTTATTGACACTAAAAGTTAAAATGACTCTATATATTTTTCAATGTAAATTAAGTGTTATTAGAATATGAATAAATGTTGCTTAATGATGATTTTGAAACACTTCGCCCCCCACTAGAGCGTTCTAGTCATCACCAACGTATCGACTAAATCCGTATCAATTCACCTTATTCATCATTTTTATCAATAACATAGAGGAGCCACTCTGTGATCTTCCTTCGTATTTTTGAACCACTAACAACTCAATCAATATAAAGTGCGAGTTAATTCACGGTTTATCTGAGAGGTAATTTTACACTGCAAAAAATCCGTCGACTTAGATCGACACATAACAACACTAGGATCCCCTAATGAAGAAGAACATCATTGCCCTCGCCCTAGGTAGCGTTATCGCTTTAACTGCTGCGCCTTACTCTTTTGCCGCTAACGACTCTACAGTACAAGCCACAACGGATTACGCCCAACTCGTCACCAAAAGACAGGTGGTTGATCAGCTTCTGAGCGATGCTGTAAAAGCATTTAAATCACCGGCTCGAATCTCTCATGCTGGGTTCACTGCGAAAATGCCAAGCAATATGGAGATCGTTACCGATCGCTTACTAGAGGCATACGAGCTAGAACCATACCGAACTGATCTTCTTATCTCTGCGGCTAACGCTCAGATTTATAACAAGAATGTTGATCTTGCGATTGAGCTATTTGAGCAAGCGCTGACTGTGGCACCGGATGATGTCGATCTACATGCCTACCTCGCTGTATGGCAACGCTTTAAAGGCAACCAAGCTGAATCAAGCAAACACATGGATGCTTTATCTAAACTCAATGCAGGTAAAGCGGCTGACATGAAGCGAATTTTCTCGACAGTGGATCGCGTGCTAGAGACGCCACTAAAAGAGAAAGCAGCGAAAGGTAAGTTAGAAGATAAGGGAGCGATTGTTACTCTGGGTTACGCATTAAACCCAGATGGCTCAATGCACCAGATCTTAGTTGAGCGTCTTGAAACCACTTTGGCAATGGCAAAAGCGAACCCAGATGCGCTTATCGTGCTAACGGGTGGCGTACCAAAAAACCACAAAACCGAAGGCAAGTTGATGGCTGACTGGCTGATCGCGAAAGGCGTCAGCAAAGACAGAATCATTGAAGAAAACTACGCCACCAGCACCGTTGGCAACGCACTATTTAGTAGCTATGCCCTTGCCCGCCACAACATCAAACATGCAACCATCATTAGCTCTGCAAGCCATGTTCGTCGTGGTCAGACACTGTTTGAAATTGCAAGCTGGCAAACAGGCCCACAAGGCATCACGTTCGATACAGTCAGCTACCCAGATAAGCCGCTAAAAGAACTCACCAAAGCGAGCGACAGTGAGCTACTAGGAATCTACCGCGATGCCCTTCGAACCTACGGCATGTGGAGCTACCGCTCATACCCGTTAGAGTCTCGCTAAGATAACAAACAAGAAGGTCGCGTGATGCGACCTTTTTATTTTCTGGATCAGGGTTCGGTGAGAACTGTTGGTTTCTATTGAGGTGAAGGCAACATTGACTGTGCTAATGACTTTGGGTACTAGAGTTATTTTTGGACAAAGATGAGTCAGTTACTTAGCCAAGTTGCATTAGATGAGGTATTGCAAACCTTGTTGCTCTCTAAAACTAACGGTTTTCGCTTAACTAAAGGTTGATTGTTCTCAAAGCAATATTTAGGGCACCTAATTTCCTTGATCTGGGTTACACATGATACTCACCAATCTGCACATCTATATTTACAGTGCATTGTAAGAAAATGATACAATTCCTCATCTTACATATATTGATAGGGTGACAGAGTGCCAGAGTGGATTCTAAAGCTTGTAACAGCAGTAACTTCGGTTAAGACAGCCTTAAAGCTATTTGTGTTTGTGCTGCTTCTAGTATTCTTTTGGAGCTTCACAAGTGCTTTCATGGCTTCGAAGAGGCTACCAAATGAATACATCCCCTACATACTTATGCTGACCGCTTACAGCCTTTCCCACTTATCCATAGAGCTTTTGTATTGGCTGAAATCTTGGAACAAGCGTAGACAAGACAAAAATGAAGAGTCACTTCAACAAAAGCAAGCACTAGAGGCTGCAAGGAAAAAGGTAAAGTCTAAGGTATCGGCATTTAGACGAGAAGTTGAATCAACGCTACCTCACCTCGATAGAACAGAGTTTTCACTATTAAAAAGAATGCTATCCGAAAGCGTATCTTTAGAGCGAAATAGAGACCCTGCTCTTCACTTTCATAACATTGGTTACATCAGAGCCATAGGGCGCAAGAGCTTCTCTGAAAACGTCTACGAGTTGCATCCAATTGTTCGAGATTGTTTAACGAACTACCTCGCAGAAGAACGTAAAAAGACCTTGATAGCCTTTTCTAACGACTTAAAAGATGAAGAAAAAGAGTTTTTGCGAATCTTCTTTGAACAGGAAATCCCTTTTGGAGTACCAGAGCAAGAAGAGAAGATGCCTTCTAACGTGTTTAACGCAAAATACAATATGGTGAGGAGTGAAATTATCACCGAAGAAGGTTACTCGTTTACCTTACCCGAAGATACGAAAGAGAGACTTATCGAAGATAATCACTTTGAAGTGTGCTATCGAAACCTTGCTGAACTGGATGGGCATTACATTCTAGCAGTCCAAGCTAGAGGTTCAGGAGCTATAGGTTCAATGAGAAGGTAGAACCAATGTCAGATAACAAAAAACTATCTCAAACAAAGCTATTCAAAGCAGCAATAGGAGTACCGATTTTAGGCTCATTTGCATTGGGTTACGTGCTCCACACCTATGAAGATGCACCCAAGCTACTAGCTGACTTCTGGACGACCTTCAAAATACCTATGACTATCGCCTCTTTGAGCATTCCTTTAGTTGCTTGGGTTACTGCTAACCACCGTTCAGAGCAGACTATGAAGGGTTTAGAGCTACAAAAGGACAAGCGTCTTTATGAAATGTATTACGAGCAACAAAAGCATTTTGAAAAAGTCATGGGAAGACGGGTAAAGAATGCGAAGTTCAAGTATATAACAGAGGAAGATTTACCTGTAATTTTCTCAGAATTGTACGAGTTCAACCGCATTCAAGAAAAAGGCGAAGTCACCTTAAAGCCGACTGCTGTAACGGAAGTGAATAGGTTTGTTATTCAGACAGGTGAAATCCTTTATAGCTTTTACGAGCATTTCTCGGAGCACAAAGAAAAGAACCCCGACCAAAAACGAGCTCTAGATGGTTTCATTCACCAGTTGTATACACATCTCCAAAACAACCTGCATAAGCTTAGTGATGACATAGGGGTTAGGTTCATAGACTTGTCAGATTCTAGTGTAGAGATATTCAGCAGAGCCTATTCAGAAGTCATTCATCTAGCGTATTACATGGGTGACGACTTTAAAGAGGTATGGGATGTGTCACCAGAAGAAGATGGAAATTCTAGAGACCAGAACATATTAAATACCTTTAGTGCTATCGAAGAGGTTATACGTGGTCATATGGGTGTAGTTGGTGAGGCAAGCTTTAGCAACCTAGAACATGACGTAGCATCTAGAGAAGTCATCAAGATGGCTAATGCGTCACCTTTACAGAACCTAGTAAAAAATTCGTGTCAGAAGTTATTGGAAGACCTAACCAATCGCTTTGAATTTGAAGATATAGCCGTAATTGAAGGTAAATACGAAAAATTCCAGTTCCCTACGAGGGAAGAACTACCAACACTTAAACTATGGTTCGATGAAATCTCAGATAGTGAGGGTGATTTAGTGCTAACTACCCCAGACAGCGAGCATAGAGCTAGATTCACTATCCTAGATGAAAAGGTTGAAGTTGATGGAAAAGAACAGACTAAATACACCATTGATGACGATATGGGTGAGAAGTTCATAAAGCTATCTTTACAATCTCTTAGTTCTGTTTTTTGTAGTTCGGCAGACTAACTTTGACAAAACCTACAAACTTGTAGATGTTCTAGGGTTAGAAAAAGTAAGTTATTGCACCACTTTATCTGCACTATTAATAGATTTAACTAAAACGTTTTGGGGCAAAAGTGTTTCAGCCAAAAGTGGCTGAAACTAATAAAGGCTATTTAAATAATGCCTCAAAAGATTGCTCTCTTTTAATTGAAGCCAAGCTAGAAGATAAAGAGGCAAGCATTGCCTCATGTACAAAATTGCCCATGCTTATGCGTTTTACACCTAGTTTTTTAAGTTCTGAAAAACTAGGTAATCCCGGAAGGCACATTACATTTATCGGCAGTGAGGTGCTATCGACAACTGATTTGATATCATCTTTTTTATTGATACATGGTAGGAAAATGCCATCAGCGCCCGCCTGTTGGTATCGATTAATTCTCTCGATGCTAGTTACAAGAGGCTCTTCAACATTAAGTAGGAACGCGTCACTTCTGACATTAATAAAAATTTCAAGGCCTGCTTCGCGAATACATTCTCTAACTTTTTCTAAAGTTTTGCTGAACAGAGCGCTGTCACACAAGCACCTTTCACCGTCTACCACGACACTGTCTTCTATGTTGACTCCAACAACACCAATTTTAACTAACTCAATCATATTCTTTGCTATGATTTCGGGTGTCTCTCCGTAGCCGGACTCAAGATCTACGGTCAAAGGCAGTTCTGTTGACTTCACAATTGCTTTTACAATCGACAAAAGGTCTTCGAAACGGATATTTTCTCCATCTTCCTTTCCAAGATTTTTAGCAATAGCTGCGCTAGAAGTACCAATAACAGAAAACCCGACACTTTCGGCGATTTTCGCGCTTGGTACATCCCATACATTACCAATAACTAGTGGTTCTTCCATTTCATGCATATTCTTGAACATACCTTTTACTCCAGTTTGCTTTTATATTAAATACTTTCAACTAGATACTAACAACAGAAGATAAATAAGATGCGCCATTTTCGGAACTGAATAATAGATATTTGCAAGGCCTATATTCATTTGGCTCTCTGCTGCATTAGATCAAATAGGTCAATAGCCAACGTAATGGCATCTGTCCTTCTATCTAAAGACACCTAGCACAAATCTCGCAATTGATAACTGTTTATTCTCTGTACTATTGTACATTCGCAAGGCAAAAAATTTTTAGTTCATGTCGAAAATGGCAAAGCGAAAACGTCCTTGAGTAGGAAACAACAAACCAGAAGGAAATCCAAGATGAAATATATGCTTTTGCTTTATGCCGCACCAGATAAAGAGCCAGTATTTGGCACGCCTGAATTTGACAAGATGATGGCAGATTTTGCCCTTACCTCTGAGACATTCGAAAAAGATGGCGTGCTTGTTGGTGGCGAGGGATTGGAGGGGGTAGAAACGGCAACTTCACTGAGAATCCACTCCGGTAAGGTGGAAACCATGGACGGTCCCTTTGCAGAAACACGCGAAAACTTGGGGGGATACTACATCGTTGACGTGCCCGACTTGGACGCCGCATTGAAATGTGCAGCAATCATTCCCGTGGCTAAGTTCGGCACCATCGAGGTCCGCCCTTTGCTGAATTACAACGAAGCTGATTAACGTATGAATAACGCCTCTTCAAAAGCGATCCCGGTCAGTCGTATTATTCATGATCTCTTGCATCAAGACAGAGGGCTGCTTTTGGCGGGGCTTATTTCGCGCCTTAATGATTTTCAGTTAGCCGAGGATGCCCTACAGGAAGCAACAATATCGGCCTTGAAACACTGGACTCGGTCCGGGCCACCTCATAACCCTATGGCTTGGCTAATGAGAGTCGGCTTAAATAAGGGAATTGACCAGATTCGTCGGGTGCAACGAGAGCAACGTAAGACGGTGGATCTAGCTGACCATTTTACCGCAGACTTAGAGTATGACGTTCATGAAACCATTCCGGATGAGCGTTTACGGCTCATCTTTACCTGCTGTCATCCAGCCTTGGAAGAAAAATCGCGTATCGCGTTGACCCTACGTACGGTCTGCAATTTAACGACCAAGGAAATCGCCGCCGCTTTCCTAGATAACGAAAAAGCCATGGGACAACGACTGTATCGCGCGAAAACATCGATTAAAGCCAAAGGCATTCCGTTCTCTACCCCAGAAACAGACAAATGGGGTGACAGATTGGAAACGGTGCTTAAAACCATCTATTTGATATTCACCACTGGCTATGTAACAGAAGACGAGAGCCCACGTTCCCTATGCCAAGAGGGCATCTTTTTGGCCAGACTTCTGATGACACTGCGACCCAATGAACCAGAAGTAGAAGGTATACTGGCATTAATGTTATTTACCGATGCGAGAAGCGCGGCTCGAATCAATGTTAGTGGTGCCATAGTGCCAGTTGAAGAACAAGACAGCACATTATGGCAGCAAATCAATATTGATGAAGCTCAATGCATCCTTTCCAAGGCTATCGAAAAAAGGCGACCTGGCCCTTTTCAGATCAAGGCAGCAATTGCAGACTGTCATATGATGAAACCCAAGCCCGATTGGATTCAGATGTCTTTGCTTTATCAATCACTATGGCGCTTCGAACCTACTCCAGTTGTCACCTTGAACTGGGCAGTAGTGCTTGCAGAAACAGAACGCGCAGAACTTGCGCTCAAGAAGTTGGACGAGTTAAAAGAAGACCTTAAAGATTACCAACCTTGGTACGCGGCACGTGCGCATATTCTCAGCAAATTAGGGCAAAAAACAGAAGCTAGCATTTTTTATAAACTGGCAATTGAGAAGGCGCCAAGTACCGCGACGCGTGTTTTTTTGCAGTTGAGATTACGAGAATTAACACATTGATTTGGTCTTGCTTAACATGGCTTTGGACAGCGATGAGTCAGTTACAACTATAGTCATAAATTAGCAAAAGCTAAATTAATGCTAGTATGGAGAACTCAGATAGGCAAAATGCAAGACCTAGCCCCGATATTCGCATTCAGATATTAAAACTCCCAGGATTAAATCAATAACGCTCTCGGGCAGTAATATATAAACAGAACCTGATTCCCGTTTAGAAAAAAGTCACCCCCGGAAACTCAACAATAGGCATTGCATTAAATTGCATAGAATTATTTGAACACAATCTATTTACTGTTAGTATCTCGATCTCAGCAAATTATGAATTCACTTCAAACTATAAAACACATTTTCGACTATTTTTTGGACTAGGGCATATGAATATAAGAAGGCGAGATTTCCTTAAATCCGGCCTGATAGGCGGTTCAGGCTTACTTGTAAGCACCTCTCTTCCGGCTCTGCCGAAATTCTCACTGACTGAGAAAACAGGTGTAATGACGGTATCTTTCTCTGGTACAGCCTGTACCCGTGACGAAGGGGAAGTATCACGTGAAGCAAGTGATAAGAATATATACCTTCCTTCAACAGGCTATATACCTGTCAGAATCATAAACGAGCTGAAAGGTGTTGGAATAACAGTAAGGGGAGCCGGTGAGAATGACTGGGCACACACCAGAGACACCAGTGAGCCATTAATGGTCAACGGACCGCTCAATGCACCAGATGACCTGCTGTCAGATATTTCTAACTATATAAGCGGAAATCAGTACAGAAAATATAAAGAATCTCTTATGGGCTGGACTATGCCAGCTTTAGCACTACACGGCGCAAACCTAGCGGCCGCAACTAAAGCGAACGTAATTAATTTCATTGGCCATAGCCGGGGAGCTTGCGAAGCCATCATGGCGGCTTGGTTCTTGTATGCGTATGGCGATGAAAAGACACGTACCACCCCAGTAAATATTTTTGCCATTGATCCTGTTCCAGGGCCTGGTACATGGTGGAGTATCCTCACTCAACTGCCACCGAATGTTGTCAACTACGTGGGCGTTTATTCCTGGGATCAGTCATACAACTTAAATGTACAGGATCATGCTTTCCAGGCACTGGTGCCGCGGCCAAACGGAAGAATGAGAAACGAAAACAATGAAATAGTTATCCATAACCAGTCTTGGTGGGACTGGATCATGAGATACCCCGGCTGGGCAAGTATGGCAAATCAGGCACAGCAAGCCGATCCCCTCGCCCCTGACAGCAACCGCCCTCAGCCGATTGGTTATGAACTCTATGCATGTCGGGGCCGACACAGCACAGTAGCTGGAAATACTACCAGTGACAGTTACTACTCGGCTGACAAAGCAAGTGATTCGGTAGCTCCCGTTCCAGAGCTGGTCTACAAAATGGCCAGAGGCTATTTAACCAAATGGGGGACGAATTTCGACGTCCCTTGCGCAGTTGAGAAAAGTGTTTTAGAGCTAAGAAAAGAAATTCATACCTTCCATCGTGAATTCGACATTATGGGAGGAGGAGAAACTCGAAACAGTAACACTCTTCCCGGAAGACCATATGTCCGCCGAGTCTCTTCTATATGGGGTCGTAACCCGAACGATACCTATTATATGGACGACGTAGTAGGCGATCCTCCGTATAAGTTGGCTTACCCAGTAACCACTGAGAGAAGAAACAAGGGCTGGGTTGACTGGAAGTTTTTATAACTCTTAGACCAACCGTTGACTAAATTAAGTAAAAGTCCACTTACCGATTGCCGAGCTGTTTATAAACAGCAAGTTAGAGTGAAGATGAGTAAAATAGAATCAATCAAAGCAGAACTATCAAAGAAAGAACTTTTCTATCATGACAGTGATGTGAACTATGTAAGACTACTTGATACCCCTAGTATCTGGGGAATGCCATTTGGCCCAGAAATAATGCCTAGAGCAATTGCGCGCCAAGGGGAATTTGAACGGGCTATTGTTGAGATAGTGCAGAAGACACGTTATCGATGCGATATCTCATCGCTCAATAGTCCCGACCCTGACTGGGCAAGAGCAATACTGGGGGCGATAGATACCGCACTTACCAACCCTATGGATCGAAACGAACCTCCACAATTCAGGTTCATATTTGGTCAGACGCCACTTTACCCTATCAATGAGCCTGACAACCTTATTGATTTTAAAGCCGCTTTGATCCGCTTAATCAGAACACGCTCAGAGTACTGGGAGATCATGCCTGAGTTTGTCGTAGGCAGATTCTATCAGCGGGTCTCTGGCTCTTGGATGTCAGCACAGAAGAAATTTCTTCCCGAATCATTAATTTCTGATTCAGATACGAAGATGACCTGGAACCACACCAAGATCATTGCCTGTGATGGTGTTGAATCCCTAGTTGGAGGCCACAACCTAAATATGGACCTGTTCCGAAGCTATCCGCCTGTTCATGACGTATCAGTCGTAGTCCACGGTGCAGCTAGTTTAGGTGCTCAGCTATTCCTTAACGAGTTATGGACGGCAGATACATTTCTGCTAACCAAAGAGTCATTAGATACCGACAACCTAGTCTGGAACAACAGGGATAACGAGCCTAGTTATCCAAATGACCCTTTCGAGCTTAGTTATGTACAGGACTACATACAGGAAAAGCAGAACAATATTCTCGAGACCCATCGAACTGGCATCCAACCCGGCACTGACTCTGAGATCCCTGTTTTACCTCCTTTGCCTGCCGTCGATGAAATCGAAAAGTTTGACTTACGCTCGGTTTCAGATCTCGATGCCAATGTTTTTGAAGAACGTCTTGTATACAACTCTTACGACAAGCTGGAGAACTATAAAAAAACAGACCGGATTCTGACCGTGGGCAAATACTGGACCGGCCCTAACCGGGATACCGATTTTAAGATAGGCTCAGAGATAATGAAAAAGAGCCTTATCCTGAATGCTAAACATACTATCCGTATGTCACAACAGGATATAATTAGTGCCTGGAAAAAGAACTGGAAAGATCATGTTGTATGCCACTGGATTATAGAGGCATTGCTGAAAAACGAGGAGTTGACTGTTCAGATAGTTGTCTCTCCGTTAGACGCCGGAGCAGGTGCAGAAGGTGATCAATACTCTTTTGGCTCCGGGGCCATACGAACATTTGGGTTGATGGAGTATTACATGACCCATGATGCAAAGACTGATCAACTATTTGACGACAGTGATGGCAAACGTAAAAACGCGCTGTCACGTCTTTTCATCGCACCGTTCTTCTTCACAGACAAAGTACCGGCAGACAAACTAACCGAAGGTGAAACATACAAGTGGCCAAACCTTCCTGAAGAAGGAAAAACAGCGACATTGAAAACCCAGCCACTATCAGAGAGACCACCTAGCCAAGGCATCATCGGACACCCATTCTGGACTACTGTCAGTGCCAGCGGGTACTTCTATGGGCCTGTCAACTCTGCCCCCGGTAATCACGCAAAAGTTATGATTGTAGACGACGAAGTCTGTATCGTTGGTTCAGACAACCTTTACCCAGGCAATTTGGCGGAGGTCAATTACCTTATCGAAGGTGAACCAGTTGACGACTTGCTTGAATCTTACTGGAACCCCCTGTGGAAATACTCAAGTCCGCACGCATACTCAGGTTAATTCTTTCGAACAATGAGGGCGCGTTTAACGCCCTCTTGATGGCCCCATCAAAACAATAAAAATAAAATATTTCACCTACTACATCTATTTGTCATCCATGGTTTCGAATACCCCCGGGGCACACTATTCAAATATGTACAGAGTTGTACGGGCAGACACCTTAGTAACTAGAACTGTACTCATGCATAACTGTCGCGATAAATTACACCAAAAATTTCCACTACTTATTATTTTGAGCTTCATGAATGAATCAAGTGATGGCGAATGGGCTTGGTTTCTTCTTGCAACTGCCGAACGAGCCGAGCATTCACACTGCTAAGCTATGTAGCGAGCGCTTTTTTCGATTAAAAAACACCTCATGCAGTGCGCATATCGAAGGCTGATACTCATTGTCATCAACAACAAACTGCACATTCACATTTCTCATCGATGAATGAACGGCGATAGGAGTAATACTTTGCTCCATTAACGCTAACACACCTTTTGCGAGTGCTTGGTTGGTGTCAAATTGAGATCCTATTGCAGAAATGAGGGCAACCATTCGGCCTTTTATGTTTGCGTTAGGGAATCGCTTCTCTGTTTTGTACAGAACTTTGTTCAATGCATCGCTGCTGCCAGTGAGGTAATGTGTCATTGAGTTAGCATTCATCTCTTTACCCACCAATTTCACTCGTGCGTCTGTGATGATTTGCATTAAGTCGTAGCTGACATTGTCTACACAACCAACCATAGTTTGATCGAACAGATGTAAGGCAAAGACTTTCTCTTTACCAGCAATGATTTCAACCTTGTCCACCGTTGGTCGAAAAGCCCCGGAGATCAGTGTCCCTGGGTGCCGCGGTTCAAAGGTGTTTTTGATCTGCAACTCGATACCACTTTCACGTAGGCCTGCTGCTGCATTAGGGTGAATCGCTTCCATACCCAAATTGGCAAGTTGATCTGCTACGTCATAGTTGGTCTTTCCCAATGGCAGAACTTTATCAGAGCCAACAACGCGAGGGTCAGCCGAGCTAAGGTGGTACTCTTTATGAATGATCGCCAAATCAGCATTGGTTAATGAGGCGATACGACTAAATGTCATTTCACTATAGCCGCGATCATAAGTGGACATTAACCCTTCTTTGCAAGACGCGTATCCGGTGACGATAGGTAACTCTTTGCTTATGTCGATATCTGCAAACGCTTTTAGAATGCAATCATCTAAGCTACTAGGAACCTGTGTATCCCAGCCTGACAAGTCAACAAACCTTGAGTTTGTGCCGATATTTTTGAGTTTGAGTGCAGTGTTATACGCACTGTGCGCTTCACCTATAGAGGAAAGAAACTCTCTAACTTGGGGTAGGTAGTGTCGCAGCGAAAACTGACCATATTGGCAAGTTTCCATGATGTTAGAGATACAGACTTTCGCTTCTGAAATCCGAGAGCGAATAAATTTGTCTGCACGAAGGCGGTTCATTGGGTCGGCAAAGATATTGTCGTTTATGAGTAACATTCTTTGTTCTACGTAGTCTAGCGCCTGTTGCCAACTCGCATCTCGCTGAGCGACTAACTGATACACACCCGGCTTACTGGTTTTTTTACATTCAAGCAAAGCATCAGTGATTCCACTGTAAGCGGAAACCACAAATACTCGGTTGTAAGTTTCTTCATTTCCTTTTTTGATCAGTATGTTATCTAGTACAGCATCGAATGCTGTCATCGAAGTACCGCCGATTTTCTCTACGGTATAAGTCATGATACGGCCTTTGGTTGGTAGGGTTCGTGGCGAAAGAAAGGCTAGCCCTATTGACTAGCCAGAAAGGGCAATCAGTCAATAAGCGGGTAAACACCGTTCTCATCATGGGTTTCTTTACCCGTGATTGGTGGATTAAATACACAAGCCATCACCATCTCTTTCCCTTCGTATGCACGGAGATAATGCTCATCATGCTGATCTAGGATGTAGAGCGTCCCCGGCTTGATTGGGTAGGTTGTTCCACCGACAACTTCTATCTCTCCCTCGCCACTCATACAGTAGACGGACTCCAAATGATTTTGGTAATGGATATGCGTTTCTGTATTCTCAAAAATGGTGGTGATATGGAATGAAAAACCCATATTGTCATCTTTGAGTAACATACGAACGCTTTCCCATGTTTCTGAGGCAACTCTGCGCTCGCTATCGCGGCATTCTTCTAAAGTGCGAACAATCATTATTTTCTTCCTATTTACGATGCTTTCTTAAACTGTTGTTGGATCACGACTTCGACGGCATGTTTAAATATGTCCAAGCCTGTTTCTAACTCAGATTCAGTAATCGTAAGTGGTGCGAAAAACTTCAACACTTCGTCATTTGGTCCAGCTGTCTCAATAATTAAGCCATTGTCAAAGCAAGCTTTCGCGATCTCGCCAGCCAGTTGTCCGTTGCTGCACTCAATGCCGATCATCATCCCACGCCCCTTTTGTTTAACGAACATGCCTGGGTGGCGGGCCAAAATAGAGGCAATCACCTCGGAAACCATGGCTGAGCAGTTCGAAATGTGCTGTTCGAATGGTTTGTTGTCAGCCCAATACATTTCGATTGCTTGAGTGGCAGTAACAAAAGCGTGGTTGTTGCCACGAAAGGTACCGTTATGTTCGCCAGGTTTCCAAATATCAAGTTCAGGCTTGAGTAGCACGATTGCCATAGGCAAACCGTATCCACCAATTGATTTAGATAAGGTCACCATATCAGGCTTAATACCTGCAGGTTCAAAGCTAAAGAACGTACCCGTGCGCCCACATCCGGCTTGAATATCATCGACAATCACTAAAATATCATTCTGTTTGCAGATTTTGCTTAGGCGTTGCAACCACGCGTTTGAAGCAACGTTGAGCCCACCTTCGCCCTGTACAGTTTCAACAAGCACAGCCGCAGGTTTATCGACCCCAGCTGAGTTGTCACTTAACATTGTTTCAAATAGTGTCAGCCCATCAATGCCCGCATAGCCCTCAAAAGGTATACGAGTGACATTGTTTAAACTTACCCCTGCTCCTTGTCGATGGTGCTGATTGCCTGTTGCCGCCAAGGCACCGGATGTACAGCCATGAAAGCCATTGGTGAAGGCGACGATAGAGCTGCGCCCCTTAGCTTTTCTGGCTAACTTAAGTGCCGCTTCAACGGCGTTGGTGCCTGTAGGCCCTGTAAACTGAACTTTGTAGTTAAGGCCTCTTGGTTCTAGTACATGACTCTGCAACGCGTTGAGGAATTCAGCCTTAGCACCAGAATGCATGTCGAGTCCATGCGTAATACCATCAGCTTCGATGTAATTGAGCAGTGCTTGTTTAAATATCGGGTTGTTATGACCGTAATTGAGTGACCCCGCCCCAGCAAGAAAATCTAGGTACTTTTCACCGGATTCAGTCTCTAGCCAACACCCTTTTGCTTTCGTAAAAACAACCGGGAAGCTGTTGCAGTAAGAGCGAACTTGCGATTCTTGCTTGTCAAAAATATCCATGATTAGACCGTTTATCTATCCTGTGATGTGAGTGGGATGCGATACAAATACTCCGTATCGTGTTTACCCTTGAAATGTGTCGTTTGATCGAGAAATGTTGAAACGCTACCTTGTTGACCATTTTGCGCATCGAGCTTTTTGAATAGCGCCCAAGACGCCCCGTTTTCACGGGTAATCGTCGTTTCAATCGCATCAATGCCTTGCAGAGAGTCTTTAGTCAAAAGTACTTGAAGCATCTGATATGCAAGGCCTTTACCTCGGTGCTTGGGGGCAACCGCGACCTGCCAAATAAAAAGCGTACTCGGTTCTTCTGGTTTGCGATAACCGGAAATAAAGCCGGAGATCTCTCCTTCGTAGCGGGCTAAGAGGCATGTTTGGCGAAAGTGAGTGGATTGCAAAAAATTGCAGTAAGAGGAGTTGGTATCTAGTGGTGGACACTGGGCAATAAGATTAAAAATGTCATCTCCATCTTCCGCGTTAGGTTCACTAAATGATCCATACTGCGTGGACTCCTCAACGATTTCTGGGTAAGCCACCCAAGGTGCTGATACGATCATAGGAATGTGCATTTACTTTGTACTCTAAACAAATATACCTCTTATTATCACGCAAATAGTGACCTAAAAAGCAAATTAACCCTCAATAAATGCGCATAAATATGACTCAAGTCACAATTATGACCATATTAATCAAAATGTAATTATATTTGAAGACTAATGTTTTGTACTTAAATGTTTTACTATGACAAAACATGGGGGAGATTTGGTAAATCTATTTCATGATCTGGGCAGTGAAATAAAGACACCAACAGACAAAGAAATAAGCACATAATAAACAATGAGTTACAGTGGCGGCAGTTAGATTCCCTCAAAGTAAGTGTAATGACACCTAGATATCACAGAGTTCACTCGATTAAAAATCAGACAAATAGTATTTTGAACACTAACAATTGACACTATGAATGAACACTATTAGTAATTGCTCATTTGGTGTTTTAAGCCTTAACACTCTGTTTTATTGGCTATTGTAAGAAAAAGGGGAGCGGGGTCAGCTCTTGCGTTTTACCACACAATAATTTCTGTATATCAAAGCTAGCTGACTCACTGTAACGTTTTTAGAAACGGAACAAACTTTGGGGCATAACTGAGCCATATCAGATAGCTCAGTGTGGACCATTTCATGCAATGACTCTGGCTTAGGGCTAAGCGCTACTACTTTGGTGTTGCAACCATCTTAAAATTGCTTGGTTGGTTTCTTGCGGCTTTTCTTGCTGAATCCAATGGCCGCAATCTAAGTTAACTACGTCTACATTAGGAACAAACACAGTTAGCCTTTCGGACTTAGGGATCACATCTCGGTCACCATAGATCATGAGCGTCGGCACTTGGATGATGGGATTTACGTCTGCTAATAAATGCCAATTACGGTCAAGGTTTCTGTACCAATTTATACTGCTAGTGAAGCCTGTTGATTTAAAAGCGGATTCGAAAACTACCAGCTCACTGTCGCTCATTAACGGCTCTCCGAGCGGTGTATCGCCCTTGGCGATATTGATCATCGCCATGCCCGGTTCTGGTTCTCTTAGTGGCTCATTTTTCCGATACAGATTACGCAGAAATCGAGACGTGTTCTCATCCAATACCGCGTCTGCAACACCTTGTTGCCGATTAAAATGGACAAAATAGTGGTCACTGCCGAGTACTTGTTCCATGAATTCGATCCAAGGAGTGTCTCCGCGTTCCTGATAAGGCAAGCTTAGGTTTATGACTTTGTTGACACGATTTGGATACAATAAAGCCAGCCCCCAAACCACCATCGCTCCCCAATCATGACCGACAAAAGTGGCGTCTTCGTATCCGTAGTGATCAAGAAGCGCGATCAAATCACCCGACAAGTGCTCTATATCATAGGCTGTGACTTCTGTCGGACAGGACGAATTGCCGTACCCGCGCTGGTTTGGAACAATGACATGGTATCCCGCCTCTACGAGAGCTGGTATCTGATAACGCCAAGAAAAGGCATGCTCCGGCCAGCCATGACAAAGCACAATGGGGTTTCCAGCATTTTGCGAACCCGCTTCGAAGACTTCAAGTTTCACGTCATTGACTGAAACAAAAATGGGTTTGGGAAAATCGGTTGGATTAAACATTACATTTCTCCTTTATCTGGATGGAATCGTCAGACTACGCCTCCTACCTAGGGTGACGCTTTAGTCCATAAGCATTTACGAGTGTGCGTGGCAACCTCGAAACCTTCTTGCTGACGAGGACAGAGAAACTGTATATGGTAATGGTGCCAAATACTGACACCATTGAATGGTAAGCTTTAGAGATGAATATTCGCCTAAGACAAGACTCTATAGTACGTATCCTTCGCCGCAACGGTACTTCAACCGTCGCTGACCTTGCTCAAGAGGTTGGCGCATCTAGGCGGACAATATTGCGTGATATTAGCGCACTTCGTGATGAGGGTGTTGTCATCCATTCTGAACCAGGTCGCGGAGGTGGTTTACAACTTGATTCACGATCAATTCAAACCACCGTGCGCTTGTCAGTTTCTGAAGTTTTTGCGCTTCTCATCAGCGTTGAATCAATGCGCGCGGCCGGAAACCTACCTTTCTCTGGTCTCGCGGACGTAGGTCTTGCGAAGATAGAGAAAGCACTCCCCTCAGACCAAGTACGCGATCTGCGTCGTTTTCTAGGTTGCTTGTATATCGGAAAGCTTGCTCCGCAGGTGGACATATCTGATATGGGAACGATGGATTCCGAACTGCTTCCCGCATTCGAGCAAGCTTTTCTACAACGGCTACACCTGCGTTTTCAATACCGTGACGCTAAACGAACCATAACCCAACGATATGTTGAGCCACAAGCCATGCTGATTTTACCACCGTTATGGTATTTGGTTGCCTGGGATCCGACACGCAAAGACTTTCGTCATTTTCGAATGGATCGGATCAGCACCCCTGAGCTCGTTGAAGGTACAACATTTCTTCGGCGACAAGTGCCGTTCGAAGATCACGTTTCTCCCATTCGTAATCTAGCTCGCTGACTTTTGCCCAGTTGATGTTTAGTTGCTTGCCTAGCCAGCTAAAAGCGCGTGCTAGCAAAAGAAAGTCAACTCAACACCAACGTACCTAAGCAAGTAAGTACGGCTAAGCCTAGTTATAAGCTCGGCTGACTAACCATAAACATCACGACAAGTACTAAACTGGCACCAAAGCCTCGATTTATCCAGACCATTTTTTGCGGAGATTGGATAAAGCGATTAAGCATCGAACCAAAATACGCCCATAGCAGCATACCAATGACACCAGTAAACACCATCACGCTAATAATGATCACCACTTGAGTTAGGTAATCGCTAGTTGGGGAAATGAACTGAGAGAACACGGTCAATGAAGCGACCCAGCTTTTCGGGTTGAGTATTTGAACCAAAATACCGGACATAAAACCAGATTTCTTGATGCTTGAGTTACCGTCCATCTCCATGTTGGCAATGCCCCAAGCCATGTAGAGCAAATAGCCCGCCCCTAGCCATTTCAAGATATTGTAAAGATCGGGGTAAAGAGTAAATAAGCTCACCAAGCCAATACTCGCACCACCCAAAATCGCGACCACACCGACCGCGTTACCGAGAATAAACGGTAGTGTTGCCCCAATGCCATAGCGGCTCGACAACCCTACTAAAGCAATATTTCCCGCCCCTGGCGTCAATGAAATCGATATTGCAAACAACATGAAAGCTGTCATCAGTTGAGCACTCATTGCTCTCTCCCATAAAGTGATAATTTCAATATGAGATCCAGTCTAACGATTTGCTCAGGAATAAAATTGCTATTTGGGTTAACATTAAAGCAATTTAAGGCAGGCTATTTCCATTTAAGATATGAAAAAGAAAGAATCCACCAATTTTGAGCTAGATAGTACAGATTTATCCATCTTAGAACATATACAGAAAGATGGCAGAATGAGTAACTCCAAATTGGCAGAGACAGTGAACCTAAGCGAAACACCTTGCTGGAGACGCTGGAAAAAAATGGAGGAAGAGGGCTATATCGAGGGGTATGCCGCTCGATTGAATCGTAAGAAACTCGGCTTTCAAGTGTCGGGTTTTACACTGGTGACCTTGGGCAGCCATGAGGTTGAAAACACCCAACCATTTGAAGATTATGTCGCAGAGTCCGATTGGATACTCATGTGTCATTGTATTGCTGGCGGAGCAGATTACATTGTGCAGGTGGTCGCGAAAGATCTGGATGAATACTTTGAACGAATCAGTTCGATCAGACGCGTCAAAGGGGTCAGCGCTATTCAATCAAATGTGTCGGTAAAAGAGATCAAGAGTACCTTCCAGCTACCTTTAGATTAACGGGTTTGATGACGGAACTGCTGAGGAGTCACATCAAAATACGCCTTAAACGCTTTGATATATGAGGAGTCATTTTGATACCCGACGCGATCGGCGATGGTTTGAATCGAATGCGTTTCATCCAGCAATGAGAGCGAATAGATTAGGCGGATCTGCTGACGCCATAACTGAAATGAGGTATTAAACTCCTTGGCAAACAAGCGCGATAATGTCCGCTCTGACGCGCCAACTTTCTCTCCCCACTCTTTGAGTGAAATTGCCGATGCAGGCGTTTCTGTAAGTTGTTCGAAGATAAGCTTTAAGCGCCGATCTTTGGGCAACAGTAGCTGATAAGTCTGTACGTTATCTCGCAATACTTGGTCATGCAGCACCGCTAACAAACGCACTAACTCATCGTCCTCTACATGACGCTCACACTGGCGACGAATCTCTTGCAATAGCTCATTGAGAAATGGCGTAAGAGAAATTGTGCGCACATCAGACTCGTAAGGCACACCAAACGCAGGATTGAGATAGATACCAATAAAAGTAGTATGACTTAAGGCGATGGACTCATGCTGGACACCCGCAGGGACAAACAAAACCGATGTATGAGGCACAAGGTGCTGGTACTGCTCTGTTTGAGTTTGTAGCAAGCCCTTTAACGGAAAAATAATCTGGTGCCAAGTATGTTGGTGCAGATGGTCAATATAGCCTTTCGGCATATCTATCGTTTTCACTAAAGCAGGTAAATGAGGGTTTGCAGCCATCATCTCATTGGAAGTGGCCACCCCTGAGTTAGACTCTATTTGGCAAGTTGGCATGGTTAACTGTCTTTACATCCCTATTCCGTCACTACTGAGCTAGGCTATCATGCCAATTAGATTGATTGAAGAGAGTTTGAGAGGAAGCATGAAAAAGCTCGGTGTTGTAAACGCGGTTCTGACAGGAACAACAAAGCCCTTCGCGCATGGCGCACAAAGTGCTATCAACAAACAGGTTCGCACAGAGCGACAACACGCCAATAAAGTTGGCTTTACCAACGATGAACAAGGCGATCCGCGCTTTCATGGTGGCATTCAAAAAGCCCTTCACATATACCCAAGCGAGCACTACCCACTTTGGCAAAAAGATCTCGGTGATAAAGCCATTTTGCAGTCCGTGGGCGCTTTTGGCGAAAACCTAAGTTCATCCGGTGTGACAGAAGCCAACATCTGCCTTAAAGATAAAATACGTATTGGTTCAACTCTGCTCGAAGTGTCGCAAGGACGCATGCCGTGTTGGAAGCTCAATGTCCGACTCGATCAACATGATATGGCGAAAAGAGTTCAAGATACGCTAAGAACCGGGTGGTACTTCCGTGTCTTAGAAGAAGGTGACATTGGCGCAGGAGACGAAATTACTCTGTGTGAGAGACCTTATCCAGATTGGTCACTAGCGCGTGTCATGGGTGCCGTTTTTGAAGGTTGCTTAGAGCCGACACTTCTACAAGAGATGTCTACCTTACCCTTGGTTGAATCATGGGGAGCTTTGATTCAACGTCGTTTAGACACAGGTATACTCGAAGACTGGCAGCAAAGACTCGTCGGGCCAACCGCAGGCTGAGCCCAGAAACAACCCAATCAGATAACCAGCCACGTTTATCAATTTATTAGGTGCGTGGCTTTTTTGTTTTTTCTATGTTGTTGAATTACTGAAACAAGCCACCTGCGCGTTTTTCTAAAGTTCTATCCTTTGAGCTTACTAACATAATCAACAATAAATAATCGCTACACTCTGCCCCGTTTCGACTCCCTTTATACCCACCTTGGAGAAAATGAGTGGCAACCATGAAAGAGGTCGCGAGCCTAGCTGGCGTTTCGACAGCAACCGTCTCCCGCGTCATCAACCGAACCAGTTATGTCGAACCTGTGACGCAAGAGCGAGTCGAGCGTGCAATCAAACAGCTCAACTACCGAAGAGATGCACGCGCCACTGCACTGGCAAAGCGCAGCAACAACACGTTAGGCTTACTGACAGGAAATTTGGCCGATCCTTTCTTTGCCCTCATCGCTAAAAGCGTTGAAGAAGTTGCACGAGCTAATGGCTGCCAGTTGGTCGTTGTCAGTGGCGGGCACAATGCTCAGCGAGAAAAAGAGGGGCTCGACTTTCTCATCAGCCAAGGTTGTGAAGCTATGGTCGTCCACTCCAAGATGCTCGATGATGCTACGCTAATGCAATACGCAGCTCAGCTTCCGGCAATGGTATTGCTCAACCGCACCATTGCACAAATCTCCAATCGCTCTGTCTGGGTAGACAATCGAGCAGGCGCACGAAAATCAGTCGAATATTTGATTCAGCAAGGTCACCGCAAAATTGCATGTGTCACCAGTGACCTACCGATTGAAGACCGCACCGATCGCCTTGAAGGCTATCGAGATGCGATGAATGCAGCTAACTTAGCCATTCCAACGGGTTGGGTCATCAACCAAAACTTCAGTGAATCTGGTGGTGAAGAAGCGGGGCGTCAGCTTCTTCAATCGTGCCCAGGCGTCACTGCTGTAGTGACATTTAACGATGTGATGGCTGCTGGCTTAATGGCGAGTTTGCATGAGCAAGGACTGTCGGTCCCGGAAGACATTTCCATTGTTGGGTTTGATGATGTGTTGCTAGCGCGATACCTCTACCCACGATTAACCACTATGCATAACCCAATTGATAAAATGTCAACATATGCAGCGAAACTGGCGCTAAATTTAAGTAAAGATGGCTATTCTCCACCGAATCAGCATCAATTCGAAGCGAGCTTAGTTAGCCGTCAAACCGTCAATGCAATACAAAAGATTGGATAAAACTGTGATGAATCTTACATTCGCGCACCTCATGTATGCGCTTACATGAAAACAACACACCGCTCTCATTTTGCCTATTATATGACCGTTACTATCCACTGCGAACAAACCCTACATCGATCCTGAGGATAAATAACATGACAAATTCTAAGCCTCTGCCGTCGTTCGGAATCGCACTCGCCCCTATCGCGGTGATGTTTGCACTTCTGGTTGTCGGATACGGAATACTCGGACTTCGCATTGAAGTTCTATTGCTGATTTCAGCTGCCTTTACTGGCCTTATCGCGTGGAAAATTGGTTACAGCTGGGATGACATTATCAATGCCATCGTAGAAAAACTGGCAAAAGCGATGCCTGTCATTCTGATTTTGGTCTCCGTTGGTGGCCTTATTGGTAGCTGGATGGTCAGCGGCACAATCCCTTACATGGTGTACTGGGGACTTAAAGTCATCAGCCCTGAATACATTCTTATTGCCGCTTTCTTTGTCACAAGTGTCGTTTCCGTGTGTACGGGTACGTCTTGGGGCTCTGCGGGGACGGTTGGCGTCGCACTAATGGGCGTTGCAGCAGGGCTAGACGTCTCGCTCGCTGCAGCGGCTGGTGCTGTCGTATCTGGTGCCTATTTTGGTGATAAAATCTCACCACTATCAGATTCAACCAACTTTGCACCTATCGTTTCTGGCACTACCTTGTACGAACACATTCAACATATGCTTTACACCACTCTTCCGGGATTTGTAATTGCATCTGTGGTGTTCTTCTTCGCTGGTCAAAGTGCTGATATTTCCAACATTCACGAACCAGAGAAAGTCGTTCAAATCATCTCGGGTTTAGATAATCTCTACAACTTCAACATCCTACTTCTTATTCCACCAGTCATGATCCTGTGGGGCGCGTTGACGAAAAAGCCTGTCCTGCCATTGATGCTTGGCGCTTCAGCTATCGCAATTGTTTTAGGTATGGCTTTCCAAGACTTTAGCCTAAATCAAGGCTTCCAAGCTTACGTCGATGGCTTCAACCTAGCGATGTTTGAGGCCAACGGTCACAGCGTAAATGGCTTGGTTCCTGATATCGCGAAACTGCTTAACCGAGGTGGCCTATTCTCGATGATGAGCACAATTCTATTGGTGTTCTGTGCCTTTGCCTTCGCGGGTATCTTGAGCCTGACAGGTGCACTAAACGTGGTGCTAGGTAAGTTCCTGCATGCAATTCACACTACAGGTCAGCTGATTGCTTCGACTGTAGTGGCAACTATCACCGTGGTTTTCACCACTTCTGATGGCAAACTGGCACTGTTGATTCCGGGTGAATTGTTTCAAAACGCTTACCGCAAGATGGGCTTAGACACCAAGAACTTGTCTCGCACCATCGAAGATGCAGGCACCATCATTGAACCGTTAGTCCCTTGGACTGCCGCTGGTATCTACATGGCAGGTACATTAGGCGTGGCGACATTAGATTACCTACCATGGGCGATTCAATGTTACACCGGTGTGATCTTCGCTCTGATTTACGGCTTCACTGGCTTTGGTATCGCAAAAGCAAAGCCACAGCAAAACGAGCAACAGATTTCTGACGAGCATTCAAATACACCAGCAGTAGAAACAAAATAAGGTAAATCATTGATGAACGCTTTCGACCAAATTCTGAACCGCAAGGAAAGTGGCTCTGTTAAATGGGACTTTATGCAGCAAAAGCTGGGATTAACAGGAACGGATTTGCTCCCAATGTGGGTATCTGACTATGATTTTAAGGCGCCACAAGTGGTGTTGGACGCACTACACCAACGTGTTGAGCATGGGATCTTTGGTTACGCGGAACGCGATAACGCGTATTACCAAGCGACAATCGATTGGTACCAGAACCAACATGATACTCATATTCAACGCGAGTGGATTACCACAGTGCATGGTGTACTTCCTGGGCTTGCGATGGCACTGCAAATGCTCACCGAAAAAGGTGACAGTATTGTGGTGCAGAATCCGGGCTATGGTTCTTTCCGTAAGACCATCGAACTCAACGATCGTGTTGTCGTTGAGAACCCATTGACGGAAACTAAAAGCGAATATCAACTCGACTTTGACCATCTTGAAACCTGTTTCTCCAATGGAGCAAAAGCGATGATCTTTTGTAACCCACACAATCCAACAGGGCGAGTTTGGTCAGAAAGTGAAATCACAAAGGTAGCCGAGCTGTGTGAGCAGTACCAAGTGTGGCTGCTAAGTGATGAAATATGGGGCGATTTAGTGGTTGGCGATGCGCAGTATTACTCTGCTTTGCGCTTGCCACAAGCGCTCACTAAACGCCTGATTGTGGCAACCGCTGCAAGTAAGACATTTGGTTTGTCTTCACTGCGTATCTCTAATTTTATGATTCCAGATGAGTCACTTCGAACTCAGTTTATTCGTAGGCTAGACGCACATGGCATGGACGTTTTCAACAGTCTCTCTATGAGTGCCGCGACTATTGCTTATCAAGAATGTTCTGGTTGGTTAACCGAGCTAAAAGACTATCTTCGCGCAAACATTGCTAAGCTTGAGCAGTTTTTGCAGGCGGAACTGCCTGTGGTGAAATTTACTACGCCGCAAGCCGGGTATTTGGCTTGGCTAGATTGCCGCGCCCTCAACCTGACAGACACCGAGTTGGAGCAAAAGTTTGTCGCGGCGGGGCTTGTCCCAAGTATGGGGATTGCCTTTGGCAAAGAAGGTTCCGGTTTTGTCAGACTTAACCTCGGCTGCCCAGTTAGTACATTAGAACAAGCAATGCAACGCTTGAAGCAAGCACTGAGTTAACTCCAAATAAAAGAGGTCGCAGTTCGCGACCTCTCTTGCATCCAAGAATCGTACTATCGACTTGCTAGCTCTTCAAAGATTGCTTCAGCATCAACGATACCACCAGAGATAGACAAAGTACTGAATGGGACTAAGTCTTCCGGAGACGATGGCTTCTTCACCAACAACTCTGGATAAGTACGTGATTTACTCATTAGCAGTTCTTTCAACTCTTTCGCTGATAGCTCTGGGTAATGAGACCACACTAACGCAGCAACACCAGAAACCACTGGCGCAGCCATACTTGTGCCACTGTATGCTGCATAGTTGTTGTCAGGTGTTGACGACAATACTCGATAACCAGGAGCGAAAACATCTACCGTTTCCTGACCAAAGTTACTAAAGCTGGCGACCATAGAGTCATCTGCGTATTTTGCCGATGCACCGACATCCATCCAAGTCGAAATTGGACGAGACCATTTATGCTTAGCGAAACGGTTAGGGAAGCTAGGCTTAATATCGTTATCCGTTTTGCTGTTACCGGCAGAGTGAACAATTAGTACACCTTTACGCGCTGCATAGCGGAATGCGTGGTCAACAATATGCTTACGTGGTGAATAGCTCTTACCAAAGCTCATATTGATGATTTTTGCCCCGTTATCAACCGCATAGCGGACTGCATTCGCGATATCTTTATCACGCTCATCCCCATTTGGTACCATACGTACAGCCATGATCTGCGCGTGATCGGCAATACCATCAATACCCAAGCCATTGCGGCGTTCTGCTGCAATGATACCCGCGACGTGAGTACCATGTGCACCAACTGGTCCCTTGACATCGTTATTGCCGTAGCCTTTCTCCCAAGGGTTGGTGATATCATCCATAACGATATCTCTGCGGGTATCGAAGTCTAGGTTGTAGTGATAATCCAAAGACTCCTTATAACGGCTTGTACGTGACTCTAGAAATTCAAATGAATACCAAGAATCAAACACACCAAGTAACCCTTGAGCCGCTGCAACTACATCAGCATTCGAGTGAGAAAGCAGAACTTGCAGTCCATCAACGGTAAAGTCTTTATGCTCTACTAGAGCAAGAATCTGAGCCTTGAATTGGTTCGCTTCTTCTGTAGCGGCTGTTACTTGTTCTAGAGCAGAAGTGTAATATTCAACATTCTCTAAATAATCCGCTTCAACACCTTGATAGTATTTACGTTTCTTCGGTGGAATCCAATGATGGTTTTCTTTTAGCTCTAGATACTTTTTGTACTCACGGGTCACTTCTAACGTATCTTGATCAACGTTAATGCCTAGTGAATTACCTAGGTAGTTCCAGCCATGTACATCATCAATGTAGCCGTTACCGTCGTCATCGATACCGTTGTCAGGGATCTCATCTTCATTGGTCCAAAGTTTGTTTTTTAGATCTTCGTGGTCAATGTCTACACCCGAATCTAAAACCGCAACAATGATAGGCTGTGGCTTAAGTGGCGGCCTCAAAAAGTCATACACAATATCTGCACCCACACCTTGGAAGTTCGAGTAGTTTGCAGACATATTGAACCAATCACCTCGTTGATCAGATGGTTCACTCAACATACGCATTGAGAAAAATGCTGGTTGAGCTGGCTTGGGCGAATAGTCTTCTACAATGTTGCCTTTGACGTCTGTGATGAAAGGAGAGTTAGCTGGAGTTGGATCAGCACTGACGTTGGCTGAAACCGACGCTGAAGCCAAAATAGCCACAGCAAGAGCGGAAAGTTTATATCCGTTATTCATTATGTTACATCCTATATTATTTTTATGCTTAAAAAGCGCGCAAAAGATAAAATGCAATACTACGAATATCATTCATGAAATTGATTAATTGAGTTTAAGATCTCATTGTGAGTGTTATTTTTCCTCCAAAGTTTGAGCTACATTCTATTGATACTTTTAATACAAACTAATAACAAAAATCTTAATTATCATACATTTAGTATGACAACCCATAAATTAGCATAACGAAACGTTGCGGGTTTCTTCATTACGAATACAGACCAATGTCATTCATCCTTAAATAGAGCCGTTGACACCAATTTATGACTGCTTATCTCAATCCAACAACTATTCGAAATCGACATAGTATTGTTTCTCGACGATTCAAACAGGAGAAAAGTAATGAACGGACAATTGGTACGATTAGTTTTAAGATGGACACATATCTTATGCGCTCTTTTAGTTGGGGCAGCCCTATACTCCCCCTTAAAAGCCAATGAAAGTTTTATGTGGGTCATTCTGTTCGCTCTTTTACCTTTGGTCGCATTAACGGGGGTATTGATGTGGAAACAAGGTAAAGTCATGCAAATGCTCAAACGAGTAAGTTAATCAGATAGCAACTGATCGCAAACCGTGCTTTATTGCTCTCGCGGCTGAAAACTCAGATTAGAGACTTTATAGTCTTTAACGGTATAGGAACGTTTCACGTAACGGCTTAACTGCGCGTTTGAACCCCACAGCCCTTGATAATAAGCTGAGTGATGAATTGAGCAGCTTGGTGGTAATCGTCGCTATCGAGTTGCTCCTTGTTCATCACATTACAAATTTGCCAACCAAAATCGGCATACGTTTGGGTGGCGGCCCAGATGGTAAACATCAAGTGATGAGCTGGAACGTCATCCATAAGCCCCTGCTGTGACCAGGTTGAGAATTTATCGATGATCATTTGTGACTGTTTAAACAGCTCTTGAGCGATGTCTTCTGGTAAGGCCTTCGCCCCAGACATCACTTCATTAGCAAATACCTTTGACGCATGAGGATGGTCACGTGAAATTCGCAGTTTTGCCTCGATATATTCAGTTAAAGCTTGAACTGGATCGCTAAGCTCTTCAATCGGTTTAGATGCCTCTAACAGCGGTTGGGTAACGGTCTTTAATACCGCGTAATAGAGCTTATCTTTGGAGCTAAAGTAGTAAAATACATTCGCTTTAGGAATATCAGCCGATTTAGCAATATCTACCATTTTTGTCGCGGCGTAACCATGAGTCGCAAACTGTTCACTTGCAACTTCAATGATGAGTTGCTGATTTTTCTGCCTAATACGACTCATTCGATATCCCTATACTTCTCAAGCGACTCCAGTGTAAACAATATGTTAGTGAAGGCAAGGTTTGAAACCGTACTGCATAGTCTGTGTCACAGTCATGGGTAATATGCCCTAGCAACCAGGACACACTACATCTTAAACAATTAAAATGGCGACCTACTTGTCGCCACTTGGTGCAGTCCTCTCAATTTACAATGTAAACTAACGCCAAACACCCCACTCGCCAGTGGTTCCAGGCTCTTCACCTTTGGTCCACCATTGTGCTGTCCACTCTTTACCGTCATGGGTTACCACATCGCCGCTATTGTAGACTTTTTCTTGGTCCCACAAGTTAGTAGGTTCAACTGGGGGAGGAGTATCGGCTTTGATTAACGAAAGCGCATAGCTGAAGGTATTGTTCGGTGCCAGTACCTGATTGGCATATATGTTATTGGCATCAAACATATAGTGGTTCATCTCTTGGTGCCAAATCCCCACATACCAATCACCTGTTTGCTGAGAGTTAAACTGATCAGCAATTTCAGCCGCCCAAGTCGTGGTATTGTTGGCACTAATAGCTAAAGACACATCAGCAATTTCTGCACCAGTGGCATCAAAAGTACGAAAACGGATCGTATCTCCAGATTCTACCGGACCAAACCCTTGTGGCACAAAGTAGCCTAAGGCCGTCAGATTGTTATTGGGATCCGTTGGGTCAGTAGGATCGGTTGGAGGATTGGTTCCACTGCCTCGCAAGGTGATATCACTACAGTTGTAGAAACCCTCGCCAGCGACATCAATTCGTTGCCAGCGAGTATAAAGAATTGCGTCTCCAGAGCGATCAGCGGGGAACGTCACTTTCATCCGATAACGCTTCTGATCATCCACTGCAACATCACCTGCGGTATCAATTAGCTCAAGGTCATCCCACGTTAAAGGTAACGTAGAGTCGTAACTTGGCCTGGTTAAGTAAAACTCCCAATAAGAAGGGTTATGTGGAGCTTGGCCGTAGAAAACAAAATCAATCTGGTTGTTTGCGTCTAAAGCAACATCCGTACGCTGCCAATGGGGCGACGTGACGTTGAGCCCTTTCTTGGCAGAATCTCCCGCCGAGCACAGTTCTCCATCAGGCACTATGGCTTTAACATGGGCCATATCTCGATAGTTTGCTACATTCGCTGCGACCTCACTTCGCTGTACAAATGGGTATGCACCAGATTGGTCGTAAGCTGCCTGACACGCCTGATTAGGGATTTCATCGGTCCAAAATCCACCATCTTGATAACAAGTGTTCTGACGAGCGCTTGGAAATTCCGCCCAGCCATGAGCACTGACATTCAATGAACAAAGTGCAGCAAGAGCACTCATATTCATTAGGGTTAGATTTGCTTTCATTTTTTGATCCTTTTTAATTGCCAACTGACTGTGCAAACAAAGAACAATCACTGTGTTTGCATCACAAAGCTAGCAGGATGAATGCATTCTATCGGTTTGATTGGGAAGATGAATTGTTAGAGTTTTGCCTGCTTTCCAAGATTTTTGTCGATTGGCTCAAGTGTTGAATCACTCTTTCGAGTCACTTCAAACTCTTAATAAAATGCGGCTCTTCTTCAAAACTGAAGCTCTCACATGTCTTTTTACTCTCTAATCTTAATAACTGTATTATTCTTAAAGATAAAGATGGGCGGGTATTCTATAAAGCTTACTGGGGACTGTCGTACATGCAAAACATCGTCAAAATCATCACTTTTATCGGTCTCACTTTTTTACTCAGTTGCTCCGAGCCTGTTACACCGATCAAAATCGGCGTTGTTCTGCCTTTAAGCGGAACGTATAGCGTGTATGGAGAACAAGCACTAAAAGGGGCTCAATTGGCGGTTGAACAAATCAATACCCAAGGAGGGGTAAAGCGTCGCCATATAGAACTTATCGTCCGCGACAATAATACTGATCCCGCTAAAACCGTCTCTTACACCCGTGAGCTTATTCAGCAACACAATGTTCATGCTTTGATGGGGCCTGTAAGCAGCTCCTCTCGATATGCGATGAGTGATATCGCCAGTAAGTACAAAATCCCTATGTTATACGGCATTGACTATGAAGGGGGGCACTACGATGATTATCTCGTTTGTTACAGCACCATTCCAGAACACTACGTTGATCCAGTCATTCCCTATTTCATCGCTACGAATAAAACTAAGTTTTACATCTTTGGTTACGACTATATCTGGCCACACCGTATGTCACAGCGAGTCAAAAAGTCGGTCAACGACAATAAAGGCCAAATCACTGGAGTGGAGTTCACTGCCTTTGGCGTTCGTGATTTTCGGCCTGTTTTAGAACGCCTAGAGGCTTCAGGAAGCGATATGTTGATGTTGATTCTTCCAGGTACAGATGGATTCGAATTTATTAAACAATTTCGTCGTTTTCCATTTAGTAAGCCAATAGATATCGTTGCTTTTGCGGCTGATGAAACTTATCTCATGGAGTTAGATGCGGAGCATCTAGAAGGGATCTACACTCCTCTTCATTTCTTTAGTCAACTGTCGTCAGATTTCACCAAAGCATTCATCAAACAATTTAAACAATTTCATGGCAAAGCATCCTTGGTCACCTACTCGTCTAAGGCTCATTATGACCTCATCTATTTGCTTAAAGAAGCCATAGAAAAGTCTGACATCGCAACTCATCAACAGGTAATGGAGAATTTACACGGTTTTTCTCGATATGCTGGTGCAGAAAAAATCACTCTTAGAGATGACAATCATTTTGATTTGCCAATGTATCTAGGCCAGTTTCAGCAAGGGCGACTTGAGGTCATCAAACATTTTGGAGTTATCACTCCCCCAGATCAAAGACTAGGGGTCCAATGAGCAGACTAAGCTACAAGATTTTTCTGTTATTTGTCCCTTTGATCACCTGCATCTTTTTGTTTGGTCATGGCTATTATGTCGCCCGGAAAAACCTCATGTTGGAGCATATTAACCAGACAAGTCGTCTAGCCACTGCTCAAGTCGCTGCAGATATAGGCTATTTTGCAGAAAGACGTTTAGGTGAGTTTGACGAGATCAGTGATTTGTTACAGCAATGCCACCAACTAGAGTTGACAACATCGCCACGTTCCATTGCCAATGCTCTCAGTTATTCAATGGGGTTTTCCGCTGTTATTGTTTCAGATACCAATGGCCATGTTACGCAGTTTACACTCTCCTCGAATCTAAGTAATCGCTATGTCCTCAGAAAGAACCTTAGCGGAGACACATTACTCGATAACCACACCTTGTCTCTGTTAAGCAAATCATTGGCCCAATGGCAAACTAACGGCCCTATCCGCGAACAGCAAATGAAACGATTGGTTAAACAACTCTCAGAGCTAAATAGCCGTGGAGAAGAGAACTCATATACCAGTAGGAACCTCACCCAAGAGCTAATCAAACTTCGAAGGGTTAAACACTTACCAACCACTGTCGTGACACTTATCGATGCACCGGTTATCAGTAAACTCGGACTAATCTATGACTCATCGACATATTTTTTTTCTCGCCCCCTTGTCGACTGTAAGCAAGAATTGGCAGGCTATTATACCGTAGTGGTCGATAGAACCATTTTAGAAGACCACCTATTCACGGTAAAACAAAGCTTCCTTGAACAAGGGTTGCACGCTGTAGATCTTGCTCTGGTGCGGAACAAAGATGCGCACATCATTACTGGCTATCGTTATCTTAATCAAGACTTGCTCAAACGCCACAAGTTAAACTCCAGCGCACTTCCCATTATGCGTGATGATCTAGGTGGTATGCTGACAAATCAAGCAGTGCTAATCAATCCGACATTAGCCTCTTCCCTGTTGTTAGATAAAGATGTTCGCGATAACGCAAACGTGACAGGTGTCAGCGTCGTTCTTTTCGTAGATCAAGATGAAATAAATAGGGTAACCCAAACTATTAGGCAAGAGGTCACTCTCTACATTGTTACTGCTATTTCACTTTTCTTGATTCTATTTTGGTTTGTCTCCCGTTATGTTGCTATGCCAATTATCGGACTACGTAAGCAAGTACGTTTGTTAGCAAGTGGAGGATATCCAAAATTAGAGCGAACTCAACGAAAGGACGAAATTGGAGAATTACTCAATGCATTTGAAAAAATGACTCAAACTATTCGCCACAAAGAGCAGCAATTAACCAAGCTAGCTCAATATGATCCTCTTACTGGTATTTACAATCGTAGGGCGCTTATAGAGGCAGTGGAGGATATAGAGATACTCCCCCACCATACCACTGTCATTTTAATGCTGGACTTGGACCACTTTAAGCGTGTCAACGATAAATATGGTCATGCTGTGGGTGACACGGTTCTGCGCTACGTGGCCTCTTTGATTAAGCAGGAAATTCGTAAAAGCGACATTTTTGGCCGAATGGGTGGAGAAGAGTTTATCGTGATTCTTCCTGAAGCTCAGCTCGATAAAGGATTACAAATCGCCGAAAGAGTTCGTAAGACGATAGAAATATTCTTAAAAGATTCGCTACCGGATGCACCTTCAAGCCCTCTAACTGTCAGCATAGGTGTCAGTGCGTGGCAAGGCGGCAGCTTTTCAAAGGCCCTTGCCAAAGCAGATAGGTGTTTGTATCGCGCTAAAGAACAAGGGCGTAACCGTGTGGTTTATGAAGACAGATGAGAATCTAAGTAAGCTTGTGCGTGTTCTTTACCCATGTATTTGCCTAACGTTCGCACGGGTACCGTCGTTAGGTCTACAACGATCAAACCGTCTAGTGCAAAGTTGAATGCTGGGTCTACATTAAAGCACACCAGTTTGCCGTTCATCCCTAAGTACTGCCTTAACAACACAGGCAACCCCATACCTTGCTCTAGACGACTCAACACCTTAGACAACAGTGGTAACTTAGACAATGAACTGAGCATATCCGGACGCCAGAATTCCTGGCCACTTTTTTCTAGCGGAGTTGTCGGTGCCACCAGCTTAGCTTTTTCATCATCGTAATAGTGGACTGACATTACCGATGCGATCAACTGCCTAGCAACTGGGCTGTAGTCATTGCTAATACTCACCGGTCCAAACAAATGAGTGTACCTCGGGTTACGCTGGACAAAGCCTGCGATGCCTTTCCATAAAAGTAATAAGGAGTGCATATTGCGCTGATACTGCTTGGCCACCACAGATCGCCCGAGTTCAATAGACAGACCTAAGCTCTCGACAAAAGCTTCGTCGTATTTGAACAAGCTCGTTGAATACAGCGAACTAATGCCCCCCTTAGCCATTAACTCATCAACTAAACCCAAGCGATAAGCGCCAACTAAGTCACGACTGGCTCGATTCCAGACAAAAAGCTGATGATAGTGCAGATCAAACTGGTCAATATCGCAACTTCGACCGCTCCCTTCGCCGACTTCCCTAAAGCTCTCTTCACGTACACGACCTATCTCACGCATCATGCTCGGCATTTTGGGCGTGGGTGCACAGTAGACTTCGAAGTCACCTTGCTCCAACAGTTTGTACTGCTCGAGCCTCGACAGCTCATCTTCTAATGACTCCACAGATACTGGAGCAATGATAGGCTCAGCATTCTCATCTTGCAGGGTTGGCGCTTGGTCATTGTCCATACTTCCCATCAGATAAGTGTTTAAGCGAAAGTACTGAGTAATATCCTCTTCGTTATCAAAATCTTTAATTTCACTGTAAGGGATGGGATTTCCCACAGAGACAGAGATGGTTTCTCCAGACTTATTGAGTAACTCGCGCCCTAGCAATGCCGTTCTAAGCAATGGATGAACTCTTCCAGCCTGATAAAACAGTTTACTGTTCATTCCATTGATAAATAAAGGTACAGTGGTCGCCTGAGCGTGTTTAACAAACTTGGCTACCGACTTACTCCAAGCTTTATCTGTAATCCTGTTCTCATTCGCTTGCCACGAAGACACCTCTCCAGCAGGAAAAAGAATCAGCACTCCCCCTTGCTTTAGATGATGATTCGCCTCTTTAATGGCTCGTCGATTGGTTTGTTTAGCTTTCTCACCACCAAATACATCAACACCTATGAATAGCTCATCGAGTTCAGGGATACGTTTTAGCAACTCGTTGGCGAGCACTTTGACATCTTTACGCACTTTAGAAATCAATGAAGCGAGAATAATCCCTTCGATACCACCAAATGGGTGATTGGCAACAATCAAAACCGAGCCTTCAGTTGGTATATTGTCAAGGCTGCCATGATTAACCTGATACTGAGTTCCGATTCGAGCCAACGCCTCATGCATAAACTCAAAACTGTCTTCAGGTAAAGCATCTTGCTTGTAAAGCGAATCAAGCGTAGAAAGGCCCGTCGCCCACTCTACAACAGACTCGCCAATACCAAATGGCGTTTTACGTGGTAATCGAAAAGGACTATCAATCATACTAAGCTCCTTTTACCAAAAGGCTGTTAGTGAACGTACCTTGGGTTTTAACGTCGCGAATAAATAGGAATACCCCACAACTCCAAACGATACATGCCATGCCAAACAATAAGCCTCCATCATTGCCAACCACTTCACCCATCGAGTTAAACTCTGGCATCACGATACCGAGCGGTGTAAATAAGTGGAAGAAAATCGCGCCCGTCATAATGCCAGCACTCATCGCAGCCCCCACACCATGTAAGCGAGTAAACAGCATGATTGAGGCTATTAACTCAGCAAAACCAATCAAGTAACCACCATAGACTCCGAACCACTCTATGCCCGACCACTCACCCAAGGTGCCAAAAATATGATCGGTTTCGTATGAGCCAGAAAACTTAAAAAACAGTGATTGAACAAACACAAAAGCGATAAATGCCGATGGAATATGCTTTAGCGGAGAAAACTTCATGGAATAGATCCTTATTATTATTGAATGAGCGTTGGCCAGTTTTTATCAGCAGCGGAAATATGACCGGCGCGGTCGTCATCCCACCAGCTTTTAACATCTGCGTCATAGTTCAGGTAAAGCTTGCCATCGACGATTGCCCACTGCTTTGGATCTGCTGAAGCAAAATCATTCTTGGCAGAAACCGCCCATGCACAGTAACCACCATATTGCGGCGCATAGGCTTCTGGATCAGCTTTGAATTTGTCGAGGTTTTGTTGTGAAGAGAAGTACCAGTCGGCACCTTTGTATTCAGTTTGCCATTTGCTGTCCCCCTTCACTGGCTTACCCTCGGAAAAATAGGCAACCGTGTCATAACCACTGACAGCTTTATTGCTGAAGATTCCGGTATAAATTTCGTCGGCGGCAAAGGAAGGAACGCTAACCAACATGATCAGCAGGGCAAATAACTTTTTCATTTAAAAACTCCTTGTTCAGCAATGTCGTTTTTCATGCAACTTAAACGAGTAAGAAAATCAACATTGCGATGATTGTCGATAGATTGGTATTTCATTTCTTGTCTAGTAGAAGACACGACAACCGAGGTAAAACTTACAGTGCGCGCATCATTTCTTGCCATTAATGGTGAAAGGTGCGGATAACTAGCGTCATAGGTTTGATGAAACAGTCGCCCGACTTCATGATCAGGCAAGGTGGTAACCAGTTCATTAAACAGCTTTAGGCGATACTGGCATGCTTCGTCAAAATGCATAGCAGCAGAAACGATTGGGGCAAACGCATGAGTTCGGCTAAGTTGTTCCCCATCCCAAGTCCAAAGTACGGTTTCGTTGGCGGTACGTCTGGTGTCAAAAGAGACGACAGTAAAAGGGGCAAACGAGCTTAAATCCATCTCCAGTAGACGACTATCTGCAGTCTGACTCGAACAACTGCTTGCGAGGCGTTTTATGATAACACCTCGGCTAGTTAACTCTCCATTTGGCGTCATGCCTTGATAAAAGTTGAGCAGGCAGACCGTGACACCATGTTCATTGGTTGAAATCCAGCTTCCACCACCAACAGGATCTATCGGCATCAGACAATGAACACCGTCAATCAAAACACTTTGAGGCTCAAGTGCAGGTAAGCGAGAGCGTTGCTCATCTCGATTGAAGTAAACTTCATAGTGATTATTGCCATGATAAACCCAAGATAAAGTGCACATTCCTATTGAGCCCTCTGGTAAGTTGCCGTTGTTGGTGCGACACCAAAGTGGCTGTCAGAGTCGATACCACGCAAAGATGCAACGACTTTAGCCATCGCAAAATGATGGGTAGCATGCAGTGCAGCGAATGTTAGCTCACGAACGAATGTTGAAGAGACTTCCTCAACATGGGTTTGCGACAATAAGACTTCCGTTTCAACACTGACGGATTGGTGAAGCTCATTGGATGGCAATTCAAACAACCACTCGACCAACTCTCTGATTTCCTGTTTGGCGACGTCTAAACTTCTTTCTACCGCATGTCCGCGACGACGAACGTTGTAGTCGATTTTGAGCGAATCAAGTTTGATGGCGTGAAATAAGTCGAGCCAGTGACGAAAGTGCTCACCTATCGAGCTACTCACATGCGGTTGAGCAATAAAGACATAATCTTCCTGACTGAGTGTTTCTAAAAACTCATAACCTTGATTGAGTGTTTCAATGCATCCCACCACAGCTTGGGAAGGGCGCGTCTGAGCGTTTGTAGCTAAGCGTGTCATTACGTTTTTCATGGTTTCTTCCTAAGCGCGGCGGTTAGTCAGTCATCGGATAAAGCTGAGTTAAGAGTTTCTCTTCCCGCCAAGCCTGCAGCAATGCACCAAGTGTCGGGGTTTTGTGGCCTTGTTTTTTATGCTTAGAGCCAATCTGGTAAAGCAAGCGATATTGTTTTAAAAGCGTAGTAAAGATATCGCTTAGCGGAGTATCGCTGTCCCAAATATGTGCGGCTTCGCTGCTCGCCCCATTGATTTCCAAGATATCGAAACACTCACCATTCATTAGGGTTTGGATATCTTGGAACTTAATATCGAGACGACCATAGTGGAAACCTTCAAAATCGCCGAGAATCTGATCTAACTTTTCTTCCAGAGCTTGTGTGATGAAATGGTTACCATCGCGGAAAATAGCACCGCGAGAATGGCTACCTGCAAACGCCAACTGAAACTCGTCCTTATCAGCGACAACCAAATCGAGATGCTCACTATGGCGAGGAAGATAAAGATGCTGAAGCTTGCCTGCCCTTGGACACTTTTCGATTAGGTCTTTCAGGGTAGAATAACCATCCCCAATCACTCTTGGGGAATACTTCAAAGTTATCGAGATTATTTTTCCCCGTGATTCTCCGGGCTGTCTGACATAGAACACCCCCGCTTCTGCACTGTATTGCGACTTCTCTTGCAGCAAGAAACGACCTGATACTGGAAACGTTTCAATATAATTTTGTAACTGTTGATCAGAATGAATAAGTTTCACTCCAACCCCCCGGCAACCCAAATCAGGTTTCGCCACTAACGGGTATGTCAGATCGGCTTTCTCAAGCTGGGTCTTAGCCTCACTGAGTAAGCTTTGAGTGTATTGTTCGGTTTTAGTCAAAGTAATAAATGGCAAAATCCATTCTTTGGTTTGTTTGCCGGCAGAAGTGAAAATATCGTGCTTTGACTCTCCGACCATGCCACTCAATTTTATAGCTGGATTGGCGATCAATGGTAGTGCCCAATCACGATGGACGACACTTAACGCCGCACTTTGCAGAACAACAGGTGTGTAGAAAAACCAAGCAGGCAAGAATTCAAACGGAGAAATTACTCGTTTCGGTTCTTGGAGTACAGGCATACCCGCATTGACCATTCCCTGTGGAATCATTTCAACGTTAGCGAGCTGTGTCATACGCATCCCTTAAAAGTGTTTTAGTAATCAGTTTGTTTAGAAGCAACATCAGGCACAAACCCAGTGGAATAAGTAGCCAGCTCACTTGGCTATCTTGAAGCCATTGCGCGTTGCCAAGTTGGAAGAAGGAACCAAAAACCAGCGCTGTCCACAGGCCCGTCGCCGTCAAGACGGCAACAAAGAATTTGATTTTTGGCACATCTAGAAAGCCACTCAATGTAAAACCTATCGTTCGAAGGCCGGGAATAAAGCGAACGATGAACAAGGTCATAAACGCTTGTTGATGAAGCTTACGCTGCATACTCCTTGCTCGCTGATAACGGAACAAACGATAACGAAGAAAACGTACTTTTTGCGCAGCCTTGCCCATCAAATAAAGGCCAAGATCACCAGTGCTGATACCAACGAATATCGCCATCAAGGCAACAGAGGTTGGCATCAATTGCTCGACAGCTAACGTTGCAGCGGTCACTATCGCAAGGTCTTCTAATAAATAAGAAAGTAAAATAATGCCAAAAAACAACATCGAAAGGGGTACATTGTCTTGCAACAGCCAAGCTTCTATTGTCGCCGCTAACTCTGTCATAATTTGCCCCAAACTACCTTTATCTAAAAAAACAACACGCAAATGGCGCGTTAACTGAGTGTTACATTCTGCAGCAACGACTGGGTTAGTAAGTTTATGATTAACACCCATTTCATACGCCACATTGATAAAGATAGGATAGTCCGCAGAAAAATTTCACTGTGAGACGATTTTTACTGTTATGAGAGGGTGGGTATATCAAAATTGGCCCACAAAATGTTAAAACAAGAAACAAACAGGAAAAGGCATCACAGCATGAAATCACTCTCTTTGCCTCAAGCGCAAAAACTCGCATTATTGGCACAAGGGCTACCAATAGGCACATCAAAAGGTAGCGCCTACAGCAAAACACTCAGTGCTTTCGAGCAGCTAGGATATGTGCAGATAGATACGATTTCCGTTGTGCAAAGAGCCCATCACCATACACTTTGGAGTCGTAACCCAAGCTATCAACCGAAGCACCTTGATCAGCTTGTCGCCGACCGTAAAGTATTTGAGTATTGGTCCCATGCCGCCGCTTATCTACCCATGAGCAACTTTCGCTACAGTTTACCGCGAAAGGCAGCTATCAAGTCCGGTCAGCAAAAACACTGGTACTGCAATGATCGTAAATTGATGAACGACGTTTTTAAGCGTATCGAGTCCGAAGGCCCACTGATGGCAAAAGACTTTGAATCGAAGCCGCATAAAACGGATGGGTGGCATACTAAACCGACTAAGCAGGCGCTGGAAAACCTCTATATGCAGGGCGATCTGATGATTGCTCAGCGAAGAGGTTTCCATAAGGTCTACGACTTAACTTCACGCGTGTTACCCAGCAGCGTCGATACTTCCATGCCAACACCTCCGGAACATGCACGATTTCTTGTCATGAGCTACCTTAAAGCTCATAGCTTTGGCACCCTCGCAGAGATGACCTATCAGCTTAAAGACGTCAAACAGCATGTGAAACAAGCGATACATGATTTAATTGAGAGTGGAGAAATTGAGCAGATAAAGATAGGTGGGGGCGAGTATGTGGTGGAAAGCGAGGCACTTCGCCTGCTCGACAAACGCATCAATCGTAAACGGGCCAAGATACTTTCTCCGTTTGATAATCTGCTTATTCAAAGAAAGCGCGCCAATGCCGTCTTCAATTTTGACTATCTGATTGAATGCTACGTTCCACAGGCTAAAAGGCAATTTGGTTACTTCTGTTTACCCATTCTTTGGGATGGGAAGTTAGTCGCACGCGCAGACTGCAAGGTTGATAAGAATAAGTCTGTGCTAAACGTACTTCACCTATTCACCGAGCCTTCAATAAAGGATAAAGCAGCATTTTTAACAGCGTTAGAAGAAGAGCTTCAAGCATTTGCCAAGTTCAACCAATGTGAACACTTTACGATTTTGAAGCTCTCCGAAAACGCTAATTAGTCAAGATAACTTTACCCACTTCCAACTCAAATCTATACTAGCTCGCCTCTCTCTACATACCGATGCGCGAAAGATTGAGTTCTCACTCGCCCACTCATTAGGATTATCTATGTCATCTGCCAATTCAGTTATTGTCCTCGATTTTGAGACCACAGGCTTATCTCCAAATATGGGCGATCGCGCCATTGAAATAGGTGCAGTAAAACTCGTTAACGGCGAAGTAGTTGATACCTTTCAGCAACTGATGAACCCAGGCTTTCGAGTCAGTTCCTTTATCGAAGGTTATACGGGCATTACCAACAAGATGTTGGCAGATGCTCCAAGCTGTGAAGATGTGATGGCGGAATTCTGTGACTTTATCGCTGACGACAACCTCGTCGCGCACAATGCTTCGTTCGATAAACGTTTTTTGGACGGAGAACTAGAGCGTATTGATCTTTCCTATCAAGGTCATTTTGCTTGTTCACTATTGGTTTCTCGTAGACTGAATCAGGAAGCACCAAGCCATAAACTGGGTGACTTAGTGCGTTTCAAAAATATTGACAATGATGGCGTGTTTCACCGCGCTTTAGCCGACTCGCAAATGACAGCAAAATTGTGGCTAATGATGATTGATGAAATGGAACAACAAGGTATTCACCAACCTTCCTTTGAGCTGATGCAGAAAATAAGTAAGACCAGCAAACATGCGGTGGGTAAGCTCCTCGAGCAGCATCGATAAACTCAATGCCACTAATGAGTCGCTAGGGAGCAAGCAGCTCCCTAATATGAAAACACAGATCCATTTGGCTAATTGTATACTCGAGCAAGGGTTCCCATACCTTGGTAATGATACATTATGGAGTCATGGGGGATAAAAGCAGACTCACCTGGTTCTAATCTTATCTGTGTGTCGTCGGTAGAAAGTGTCATTTCCCCTTCTACACAAAATACGATCTCGGCGCTGCGAACGTACTGACAGCTTGGCGTTTGTTCTGAATACAGAATATCAAAACAAAAATCATCCACTGCGATAGGATAGGTAATCTTACCTTGCTTCTTAACAGGGGTTAACTTGACCTCTTCAGGCTTGATCGATTCAAATTTGGTATTGTCGATCAGCTCAGCGATATCAATGTGTTTTTGAGTTAGCCCTGCGCGTAAAACATTGTCTGAGTTTGCCATTACCTCAAGCCCTGTACCTTCCACGTAAGCATGAGGAGTCTCCGCATCAAGAAACATAGCCTCACCTGGTTCTAGCTCGACCGTATTGAGCATTAGCGGAGCAAATAAACCAATATCTCCGTCATAGTAAGTTCTGAAATCCGCACAGTATGATAACGCCTCTCGGCACATAGCGGTTCTAGTAGGGCGCTCAATCGCACGGTACAATTCGCTGAGCGCATTCGCTTTACGTTTATCACTCACCGACATCACCGAGGTAAAAAACGCCCTCAAACCTTGGCTCGTCTGATTACTTTCCAGTAGTAAAACTTCATCATTAAAGGTAGCTATCGCGGCTTGCTGAAACAGTTCTACTATATGTTCAATCGGACGAAAGCCATTGATTGCTTTATAGAAAGTGAGCGCGTACACAAGCTCTGGTTTATGGTTGGGATCTTTATAGTTTCGATTTACCGCACCTAGCGCAATACCTTGGGCATTTTCTCGAGCAAAGCCTATTTCAGATTTACGCTTATTGGGATGCACCTGAATAGAGAGCGGGGTTTCTGCCGCAAGCACTTTAAATAGATATGGAAGCTCTCCAAATCTAACCGAGGTATAATTGCCAAGAGCGACTTTTCTATTTTTCTCAATGAAATCAGACAAAAGGTGGCCTGACTCGGCAATTTTCGAACAGCCTCCCGGGTGCGCCCCCATCCAAACCTCGGCCTGCGGATCATTGTTGGGGTTTTCCATACTAAATAACTCTCGAAGCGACTTTTTACTGCCCCAAGCATAGTTCTGTATGACGTTTTCCAGTTTATACAAAGGCATTACAGACCTCACTCAATATCATCCAGTTACGCCACTTAAGACAGAATCAGTAGTGTTTCAAACTTAAACATGTTGTCGAAGCGACAAAACTCGACAGCTCCATGTCGAAGACGCCCAAACGCTTGCTTAAAGCGCTCTTCAATACGCTCCGAAGTCTGCTGCAACTCCTGTTTCTCACCCTCGTCAAGTTCCAGAATTCGATAACTCAATGTGATATGAAAATGATAAGAATCGAACTCTGGCATGTTAATGCCTGTCGATGTTCTCAATCTCTCTCTGCAATTAACTAGTGCTAGTCGCGACGATTCTGTCGCTGGCTTCAATCGAATTGAAGTACCACCAGTTGGGCAGTTGTATACATAGTCAAACTCCATTTCGAAACCTGAATGCGCACCAATCTGGCTAACTTCAGTGGCAAATAGATCGGTCGCATGAGCCAGAGGTGTATCCAACGGCAGTTTAGTAGTCCATTTTTCTGGCGACCTCACTTGATCACAAATCCCTTCAAATACCGTCATGTGCATTGAAGATATCGGCAAGAATGAAAATTTAGCCCCACACTGCATTTGCTTAAGTTCGTTTTGGGCCCATTCAAGCAAAATGATGAGTTCAGAAGATTGGTCGACATGGCAAATAAAGGTATTACCCGGAAATTGCCTTACCGTGCCATCTTGGTTGAATTTTATTCCTACTGCTGGTGCATAGTTCATGATTAGCTCTCCACATAATTTTCGATATATACTACCCCTAATAAATTAATTTAGTTAAGTTAATTTATTAAAATGTGAAATTGTGAGCTTTACAGGGAACTGGTTCCCTTTATTGGTGACAAACCATTACCCGGAAAAGCCCACCAACCTGTCAAACAGACCGTAAAGCTAATCAATAACGCAACAATACATAAGGGTAATGAATGAAAAAGCTAACATGCTTTAAGGCTTATGATATTCGAGGAAAACTCGAGCATGAGCTCAACTACGACGTGGTTTATCGTATCGGCCGGGCATTTGGTCAATATCTGAATGCAAAGAAAGTCGTGATCGGCGGTGACGCCAGAGCCACCTCCGAACCACTTAAACTGGCACTGGCCGATGGCTTGATTGATGCAGGTACTGATGTCATCGACCTTGGCATGACAGGCACCGAAGAAATATATTACGCTGCACAAGTTATGGATGTTAACGGTGGTATTGAAATTACCGCCAGTCATAATCCTATAGATTACAACGGGTTAAAGCTAGTTCGAGAGAATGCCAAACCCATCAGTGGCGACACAGGTCTGAAAGACATTCAGGCTTTGGCAGAAAAAGCTGAGTTTATTGAGCCCCCACAAAAAGGTCGCTATCAACAATCCACTCACCTAAATGAGTACACAGAACACCTGCTCAGCTATATCGATGCCGATAATATCACCCCCCTGAAACTGGTCGTGAACTCCGGCAATGGGGCAGCAGGGCACGTGGTCGATGCCTTGGAACAGCGCTTTAACCAACTGCAGGTTCCTATTGAGTTCATTAAGATTTTCCACGAGCCGGACAGCAACTTCCCCAATGGAATTCCTAACCCTCTGCTCCCTGAAAACCGCCACGCCACCTCATCCGCAGTACTTGAGCACCAGGCTGATATGGGTATTGCTTGGGATGGTGACTTTGACCGCTGCTTCTTGTTCGATGAAAACGGGCAGTTTATAGAAGGCTATTACATCGTCGGCTTATTGGCTGATGCATACCTAGCCAAGCATCCTGGTGCAAAGGTGATTCACGACCCACGCCTTACCTGGAATAGTATTGATATTATCGACCAAGCTGGTGGTGAGGCTATCATGTCCAAGACAGGGCACGCCTTTATTAAAGAAAGAATGCGCAGTGAAGATGCGGTCTATGGTGGAGAGATGAGTGCTCATCACTACTTTCGCGACTTTGGTTACTGCGATAGCGGTATGATTCCTTGGTTGTTGGTCAGCGAGTTATTGTGTTTGAAAGGCCAAACACTGTCGAACTTGGTGGCTAAACGTATTGCAGCTTTCCCTTCCTCCGGTGAAATTAACTGCAAGTTAGTCGCTCCAGAATCGACTCTTCAGCGCATTAAATCTATCTTTGAGGCGGATGCATTAACGGTTGATCACACCGATGGTGTTAGTATGGAATTTGCCAACTGGCGGTTCAATTTAAGAGCTTCTAATACCGAGCCTATAGTACGCTTAAATGTCGAAACAAGGGCATGCACTCAATTATTGAAAGACAAAACCGAGCAGCTTTTAGCACTTCTGAGCTCGAACTAATCCCTTTCCCAGAGCTGCCGATTTGGCAGCTCTATCTTATTTGTTACTTAAATTATCGACCTTAATAAAACCCCATCATTTCTATAAACAAGATCACAGTTTGATTATCTTTTATCAATGAACCCTCTAACAAAGCTCAAGCCGTGAACACTTTCACAAAAACATTAAATTAACCAAGTTAATATAATTGTCATGTTAGTGCCCTACTCTACGCTTTGAAAAAAGACAAACTTCGACAATAAAAGGCAATCGAATGTCACGACTAGAACTTAAAAATATCTGTAAAAACTTTGGCGACTTTGTTGCTTCAAAAGACATCAGTTTTGTTGCAGAAGAAGGGGAAATGGTCACCCTTCTGGGTCCATCCGGTTGTGGCAAAACAACGCTGCTGAAGATGATCGGTGGTTTCCATACGCCAGATTCTGGAGAAATCGTGATTGGTGATGAAGTGGTCAACACTGTTTCACCCGAAAAGCGCAACACCTCTATGTGTTTCCAGTCTTATGCTCTTTTCCCTCACTTGAGTGTTGATCACAATATCGCTTTTGGTCTGCAACAGAAAAAAGTTAGCAAACAGGATCAAATAACGCGTGTAGAAGAAGCCGTCACTCAGGTTGATCTAGATGAGCACGCACATAAGATGCCTAGCGAGCTATCTGGTGGACAGCAGCAACGTGTCGCACTCGCCCTGCGGTGATCTTATTCGATGAGCCTCTGTCTAACCTAGACGCCAAACTGCGTGAATCAGTACGTTTTGAGATCCGTGAACTGCAAAAGCGCTTTAACCTTACTGCCATCTACGTCACCCATGATCAAGCCGAAGCATTAGCCATGTCCGATAAGATTGTCGTGTTGAACAAAGGTCGTATCGAACAGATTGGCACGCCAGAAGACATCTACTACCGCCCAGCTAACCGCTTTGTCGCAGATTTCATTGGTGCGGCCAACATTATGCCTGCACAGGTCAAATTGCTGGGGCAGGATAATACCTATCAAATCAAGACTGAACTTGGTGATTTTATTGTCGAATCTGATGAGCACCCAAAAAGCGAATACATCTATGTTAGCTGGCGTCCAGAAGATGCCGAAATCGCCACCAGCAAATGTGAAAACAGTTTTGCTGCTAACGTGCAGAAAATGGCGTTCATGGGGAATGTCACTGATTTGGTTTTGCAGCCTGTCGAAGGTTCAACCATGGAAGTGCGTGTTCAGCTACCGAAGAAACCTGTATTTGACAACCAGTCACTAAACTTTTCAATCCCAAGAACAGGTATCCGCTTCTTAGAAGAGGTCACAGCATGAACAACAATCTCACCAGCTGGAAAGTTTGGCTGATGCTGCTTCCCGGTGTCGGCACTATCATGCTTTTGATGGGGTCAACCTTCTATATGGTGATCTCTCAAAGCTTGGGATTTCACAATATGATGGGAGAAAGTGGCTTTTCACTCACTTTCTGGCAAGAAGCGCTCAGCGATGCAAAACTACATAAATCTCTGATTTATTCGATTAAAGTCTCAGTGATCGGTGCACTTGGCGCCGTTGCAATGGCCTATCCGTTAGTACTTTGGCTGCGTAGACCGTTTCCAGGGTCAACGACTATTACTGGTGTTCTTAGAGCACCAATGTTTATCCCTGGTCTGGTTGCAGCGTTTCTCTTAGTTAACGTGATTTCTTACCACGGTATCGTAAACCAAATTCTGCTGGGACTAGGGATCACTGATAAACCAATCCGAATGCAAAACGACGACTTTGGCTGGGGCGTGATCATGCTGCAAATTTGGAAACAGCTACCATTTGCCATGATCTTACTGGCAGGTGCGGTGAACTCTATCCGAAATGATGTGTTGGATGCAGCTTCAGACCTCGGTGCATCTGCGTGGAACAGATTTAAAGGCATCATCTTTCCCATTTCGATTCCATCACTTCAGGTTTCGTTGATCCTAATCTTCATTGGCGCCTTAGGAGACTACTCATTTTACTCTATCGCCGGGCCGAAAAACACTTACTCATTGTCAATGCTCATGCACATTACCTCTACAGAGTTTATGGAATGGAACAAAGGTGCAGTTATCGCCGTGATCATTATGATAACAGCAGTTGTTGCCGCCCTAGCTATCTCTCTGTTAACCGCGCCACTCGCTTATAAGAAAGGGAGATTGAAATAATGACTTCTTTGGTATCGAAAGCTCTACCAAGTGGGAACACGCCAAAAGTGAAAACCAAAAATGGCAAGCTGATCAACAAAATCGCTATAGGTCTGTTTATCGCAGTGAACTTCTTTTGGCTTGGCGTGCCCTTCATCATGGCTTTGCTGTGGTCTTTGGTTGACCCAGAACATCCGTGGAGCTATCCAGATGTATTGCCTCAAGTATTGTCATTTGGCCGCTGGACAGACATGTGGGAAAACTCGGGGCTGGTCGAAGCACTACAAAACAGCTATACCATTGCACCTGCTGTGGCGATTCTTACCGTCCTATTGGCCTTACCTACTGCCTACGCTTTTGGCCGTATTGATTTCAGAGGCAAACGAATTGCCGAGGTAATCACGCTGCTACCTCTTGTGATGCCAGGTATGATCATTGGTGTGTTCTTCAGTTCGATGTTGATTGCTCTAGATTTCTCCAACGCATACATAGGTATCGTCGTTGGTCATACTGTCCTAGCGTTGCCTTATGCTATTCGTATTTTGTCGGCGAGCTTTAAGGGCGTGCCTCAAGACTTGATCGACGCGAGCCGAGATTTGGGTGGGAATTCATGGGCTACGTTCAAAAATGCCTACCTGCCGATGCTAAAGCCTGGATTACTGGCATCACTGATCTTCTGCTTAGTCATCAGTATTGAAGAATTCAACATTGCATTTGTGCTTGGTTCACCAGATTACGTCACTGTACCAACCATTCTCTACTCTTATCTGGGCTACTCATTTATTCGTCCGAATGCCGCGGTGGTTTCCCTGATACTGGTGATTCCAAACGTCATTCTAATGCTGATTATTGAGCGTCTGCTTAAAGGTAACTACCTCGCAGAATCAACAGGCAAAGCCTAAATCATAACAAGCTGTACCCCTATAAACAGAAAATTATAAAGAGACACAACAATGAAAAAACTCCTTCTTACCGCTGCTATAGCAACAACTGCCAGTCTATCGGCTAACACTTTTGCTTATGACCTAAACACTATGACTTGGGATCAAATCGTCAAGCAAGCAAAAAAAGAAAAAATGGTCAACGCCTACATTTGGTACCTTCAACCAGAATTCCGTAAGTTTTTCCGTTCATTCGAGAAAGAGTATGGCATTAAGGTGCGTGTACCTGAGGGAAATGAAGCAGGTAACCGCAACAAACTACTCGCTGAAGCACGCAAAGATCAGGGAACCATTGACGTGATGGCATTGGACACCGTCAAACTGCCAATGATGATTCAAAGCAACGTTGTCTATGGCCCGCTTACTGATATTATTCCTGGAAGTGACAAGTTGCGCACCAACTTAGTCGGAGTCAATACCCAAGGGTATGCTTACGCGTTTTGGGGTAACCAGACCGGTTTTGCTTATGACCCAATGCGTGTTGATGAGAAAGCGCTACCGCAATCTTTTGATCAGTTAACTCAATGGATTGAAAAACATCCCGAGCAATTTGGTGTCAACGACCCGAACAAAGGTGGTGCAGGTAATGCGTTCATTCAGCGCGCTATCTACCACGTGTCAGGCAATAGCGAGGCTTACTTCCAAAGCACCATGGACAAGACAGCGATGACGCAATGGTCTAAGACGTGGCACTGGTTTGAAGAGCAAAAAGACAACATTATCATCACCGCCTCTAACGCTGACAGCCTGACCCGCATCAACGATGGTGAAATTGCGATGGCTCCTGCATGGGAAGATCATTTAGCAGGTTTACAGAAAGATGGAGCGATCACGCAACGAATTAAATTCTACATTCCAGAGTTTGGCATGCCAGGTGGCGGTAATATTATCATGATTCCAAAGAACGCTAAAAACAAAGCGGCCGCCGCTGTCTTCATTCATTGGATTACCTCAGCGCAGGCTCAGACAGGACTAAACACTGTCTTCGGTGCAGCACCTCAACACCCAGATGCGGATGACTCCAACGCACTGGTCGATAGCACGCAACGTTCATACAGCTCTGAGTTCTTTACATCAGAGTACGCAACTGAGGCGAAAAAAGCGTTTGTAGAGAATGTATTAATGTAATAATTCAGGCTCGATTTCGATCGAGCCTATTTGATTAGCCACTTGAATCTTAATGCTCAGGTGATTAATCAAATAGTAGTGTCCATTGGCAGTATCACCAACAAAATACGTAGAGTTTGTTTGGTTAACCAGCGGATGAATAATAAGAAATTAGACCCAAACGGTTAAGGATTGAATGTGATTGATTTTGGCTCCGGTACACAGCGTCAAATACTATCGATAATTCATCGCAATGCACCAACAACACGTGCCGCTATCGCAGAAAAAAGTGGCCTGACACCAGCAGCGATAACAAAAATCACTAAGAAGATGCTGGATGACGAGCTGATTAAAGTCACTGGTAAGCAGAAAGGCTCACGTGGTCAGCCAGGGATTGAGTTAGGGATAAACCCAAACGCTGCATACAGCCTAGGTATCAATATTGAACTTGAGAAGATCAGTATCGAGCTAGTCGACTTCACAGGTGAAAGCGTCTTCTCACGTGCTATTCGCGGTATTTTTTCTGACCCTGAATCCGCCATTGAGGAGCTGTCTGACTTGCTCAAAGTCACTTCGAAAGCATTCGAAGAAGAGTTTGCCAAGCTGATCGGAATTGGAATGACCACCAGCTGTAACTTTGTTCAAGGCAGCAATAACATCACAATGCCGCCACATTTAAAAAAATGGGAAGAGATCGATATTCCAAAACGTATTGGTGATCAATTTAATTGCCCATGCTGGATAGACAACGATGGTAACGCAGCAGCGCTTGGCGAATCTGTACGCTCAAAACGTGCTCGTCATGCCAACTTTTTCTATCTCTACCTAGGTTATGGTATTGGAGGTGGTCACTTCTTTAATGGCCAAACCTATCGTGGTGCAGGCGGGAACGCCGGTCGTATCGGTAAATTGTTTCCCGATCGCAATAATCGTCCATCTTTGTCTTGTTTATATGACTATCTGGGTATGTCAGATCCAAGCCCACACCGTGAAGAAATTCTATCAACCTTGCTAGCCAAGAACCCAGAAAAAGTCACCGAATGGAAGAAAAACGCTCAACAACAGTTGGTTTCTGCACTGCAAGCCATTCGCGCCATCTGTGACCCGGAAGAGATCATTGTCGGCGGGCTCCTTCCCTCTCAATTAGTCAAAGATCTACATAGTGCAAGCATCAATTCGCTACAGCACTACCTCGAAGATGAAGAAGTTATGCCCAACATTACACCAGCGACACTCTCTGGCGACAAAATGGCCGCAACAGGTGCCGCCATGATACCTCTATACCAGTTGGCCTATTCTACATCATAAACTCATATGGGTGCGGTTAGCCGCACCCTTCTAAAAAACCTGTTCCCAATCGTGTAAATCGCCCATGAAAAATCAGACACATAGCCCGAAAACTAAGCAAAATTCGTTAAAACATTACCAGAAGCTTGCGAAACAGCATTGGAAACCACAATCCATCGCTGCCGGCGCTTACTTTAATTCAGAGCCAATAACTGGATTCAAGATGGCTCGAGGACCACTTGGTAATCCACTTCACCCTAATACTGAAACGACTTTCGAAACCGATTTAAAAGCAAGGTTTGGTGCAACCGAAAGATCACAGCCTGAAATTGAATTAAAACGCATCCATTTTGAAATGCCACATTTTGATCCAAACTCACTTCCAAGCACGGATGGTTATACCCCTATTGAGTTGCCCAAACCGCTAGCAAGTACGTCAGTCACTCTTGCGTGGATAAAACAACGGAACCTGAAAAAGACTCATGTCGGCTATCATTTCTCTGGCAATCAACTGGCGAATTTAAGAGATAGGCTCAATGTTGGTCCTTCATTTCGCGGTTTAGTCGGTAATCTAGGTTACTTCATGACCCGAGACCTTAACATTGGTACTCATAGATGGTCACACCAGAATCGCTATTCTAATCCTGACTATCAGCTGCCAGAAATACTTTCCTATTTGGGTTTTTACTGCTTTACCGACGCACAAGGCAATATTGAAACGGCAGGATTTGACAGTGCACATAGTGCTGCAATTGGCATTAAACATAGCGGTGAAGTCAAGGTTCTACCTAATATTCGTAACTACGCCTACGACATTACCATCGCGGGCCACACCATCACGGCAGAGAACATTAACCCACCGATGGACCAGGTTGGACAACTTGACGTTGCCCTATTTAATGCCAGCTATCCCTTTGAATACCAGGGCTCCTTAGGCACCTTCGCCCCTATGCTGGACGTGAACGATCGCGTCAATATTTTCATTAGCAATCAGGGAGAGGGGCAAAAGCCGTATGAGCAAGTAGTTAAGGTTTGGTATGGCGAATGTCCGTTGCCTTCTTTTGGTGCCGTGCTGTCACTTAAAACTGAGCAGTTTAACCAGCTCTACCCCAACGGATTGCCAGCCCAAACTCCTGTTTCTGTGAGGCCATATTCGCACAATTGTGATTTCTCCGAGTATACCCAGATACTAGGTGGGTTGGTGCCGTCGGTTATAGACGGACAAAGTATCGTTCCAACCGGAGCTCAATTTAGTGCCCAGCAAGCAGAAAAGGCCCTAGATGAAGTCGCAAAAACTGACGCTGCTCTGTCACGTACGGGGAAAGAAACCAATAACTTTGACGCTATTATCCGCGAACCTGGTGGTTTATTCATTGAAACTGACAACCATGTAGGGTATCTGCTGTTTGATGGGCGGCACGAAATGAGCGTCGGGGTAAATATTGTCGACGTCGCGAACCTTGTGAATCGCTTAGCGCAATCAGACATAGACTTCTTCGACGGTGAGACAATACGAAATGCCATCTCAATCGATGGTGGCTCGGCGATGAAAGCATACGCGGTAGAGGTACAAGACGGCGATGTTTCAATGGATATTTTAAATCGCGTTGCTGCTGGAAGCCGAAATGCTCCGGGTAACGATGAACAAGGATTAAACCTTTACTCTACAGTTGTTATGGAACTATAAGTTATGAGAATTTTGTTAACTCACTATCGTGTCGGAGAAACAGATGGCGTTTCACTTGAGATGGATAAATGGAAATGGGCGCTTGAGCAACAAGGGCATCAAGTCTTTTATATGGCGGGGAGTTCAGGCAGTGTTGAAGCAGAATGCATCAAGGCTCTGCGCTATGAAGACGAACTCAATGCCAAGATTACTCAAGATGCGTTCATTGCACCTCAGTACTTTGAAACTGAACAGTCTCTGCTTGAAGCCATTTACTCTCAAGCTGAAGAGATCGCGTCTCAAGCCACGGCAATCATAGAAAAACTCAATATCGATGTGATTGTACCCAACAATATCTTCGCTGTTGGGCACAGCTTACCCGCCGCAATTGGTCTAGAAAAAGCAATCGAGAACACTGGGGTTAAAGTGGTCAATCACCACCACGATTTTCACTGGGAACGTGAGAAGTTTAGTCAGCCTTGCTACCCAAGCATTCAGCAGATACTCGACAAGCACTTTCCTCCACAACGCCCGCAAGACAAGCACTGCGTCATCAACAAGTTAGCTAAGGAATCATTAAAAAATGCGACAGGCTATGAGTCGACTGTTGTACCCAATGTATTCGACTTTGACCATTCTGACTGGAAGATCGATGACTATAATCAAGATCTTAGAAGTGAATTTGGCATTCGAGATCAGGACATTGTTATCCTGCAAGCCACGCGAATTGTGGCACGTAAAGGCATAGAGCTCGCCATTGATCTCATTGCTGCACTAAACAAAAAGCTCCCTGACTGGGCCGGTAGGACTCTCTATAGTGGGCAACAAATTCAGCCCGATAGCCAAATCATCCTTGTTCTTGCAGGTATGAATGAAGAGGATGAATACTACGATAAACTCAAAGCGAAAGCACACCAGATGAATGTGACTTTGCTTGATATTAACCATCGTATCGAGCACTCGCGTGGTAACAAAAGCGGCATCAAAACCTACTCATTGTGGGATGCGTATGTCCACGCTGATATTGTAACCTATCCAAGCTGGCTTGAAGGTTGGGGGAACCAATTCCTTGAAGGCTTGATCGCCAATGTTCCGCAGGTCGTTTATCGCTACCCAGTATACAAGACAGATATTGAACACTTTGGCTTTCACATCATTGATCTAGGAGAAGAGCTAAGCTGGGATGCCAATAATCTAGCTCAAGTGTCTCCAGAACGTATCGACAGTGCTGCAGAGCAGACCGAAAGCTATCTATTCGATAACACGCTACGTCAGCAGCATATGCTAGAAAACTACACCATTGGTCAGAGTTCGCTTTCTTACAAGGCGCTTGGCGATATACTCAGCACAGTATTCTGATCGCAAAGTCAATATTGGCTCACAAATGGTAATAGCTAAGACGAATTAATTAGTACCTAAGTTCATTGTCAGGCGTGAGCCTACTGTTAAAACAAATACACCCGCAGTTATCTCGCGGGTGTATTTTTTGACAGAGAAGGTAATATCCGAATCCCATTGCCCTCGAGCTAAAAATAAAGCAACGTTCTACGAGTAGAAGTGGCAAAATAGAAACCGAAGAATATTCCTCACAGCAAGCGATTTGTATACAAACCCTTAGGTAAGTTTCTGCTGAAATTTTATTGCTGACTCTCTGACAACCTGATTGTCTATTAAAAGAGTAGGTATATCCATATCTAGCACAAGTCCATCTCCATCAGAGTAGATTTTAATTTTTTTTAACTTTACTTGAGAGGATATGTTCGCTCCTTTACGTATTGAAGCAATAGAAACCGTAATATAAGTCGAAAAAAACTTCAAATAATACCCATTATAATCGATATACATCAATGAATCATAACCCTGATAGAGAATATATCTCGATTTAACCTCTCCTCTTACAAAACTAAAACTAAACTCTTCAACCATTGAAGGATTCTGATCATCACCTTTTCCAATTTCTTTACTAAATACATAGGTATCATTGCAAAAAACTGCACTTACGACACCAAAAATTAAAAAAGAAAATCCCGAAAGTAAAAAACCACCGTAAATAAGCTTTACGTTATACAATAACTGCATTTTTACCACCAAAAATTAAAACTAACAGAAAAAAAATAGAGTAATCAATATGGTAGACAAAAGCCATGAAACCAAGATTATTAGGTATTCTCGATATTCATTAATAAACTCTGAGATAAGAAATCGACCCTCCCATTTATTATTTCCTTCATCTTCAAGCTTCAACATCTCACTTAATTCAATTGGCTTAATTATACTACTATCTTTCTCACAACAATTTTCTTCCAAAAATAGAGGCTCCACACCTAGCCTCTCTTCACTCGTCAAGTTTATTTGGTATCCGTGCCTAGGAACGGTAATAATGGCATCCCTTAAACCTATGTTCTTAAATCTTTCTCGAATTTTATTTATCGCAACACTCAGAGAGGTATTAGTAACAATACGCCCACTCCAGCATTTATCAAGTAAATAACGTCTTGATAATGCCTTCCCCCTAGCCAACACCAATTCTTTGATAATGGCTACTTCCGTACATGAAAATACAGCCTCGGATCCATTTCTACTATTCTTTACGGAGCGGCTCTCTTCAATCAAATAAACATCCCCACTCAGATGAAGCTTCTTTTCTCCTAAACAAACATCGTCTTTCATCAATATAACCCATTTATTCCAAACATAACATTAGGACAACAGCCCCAGCATACTACTAACAAAAATACTAACAATTCGTGTAACTTAAATGAATCACGATCACTATAGGCAATTAATTTACATTAATTTATATTAAAATTTAATTACTAACCGACCTTTACTTGTTGATTGGTCAATTGCACGCTTAAAATCAACGAAACTTATCTAGAAAGGGGTGATAAATATGGATCAAGATATCGACATAATAAAGCTAAATACATTTCTTCAAATAAAATATCGGTTTAATCCAAACGAACTAAGCTTGATTGAACATGACGGGTTTCTATATTGGTCTGGAAGCATTGGAAGCAAGTTTAAGATGCGATGCACATTCTTAAGTGTAAAAGAGAAGGGCTATGAGTACTTTGAAAGTGACCTAGATTGGAAGATAAAGCAAAATAAAATACACAGTTTTGTTGTGTGACAATCTGACTATATAAATGACAAGTTACAATTGTACATTTAAAACAATAACCGACTGTTCGGAAATTGATTATCATATTATGAAATTAATAACTGACAACCACATTGCTTTCCGAGTAGCAAATATAATTATCACATCAAACGCTTAGACAGTAAAATGATCGAACCAAATGTGATTATATCAAAACTAGATTTCTATTTGGTCATTCACAAAATAAAACAAGAATTGCATTGTAAATATGGCACCAAAGAGAGTGTAATCGAGGTAACGAATAAAATTAGCCCACTGATTAGGAGGGACACTATGAAGCTATTGCAATGACAAAAAGTTTGATGTCTCAAGAAGGCTTATTAGCTGGTATATCTTCAGGGGCAGCCGTCGTTGTTGCCAACAGACTCGCACTCGACCCTCAGAGGGCTTTGTTGCTTAATTAGGTGAGAATACATAATAGCCCAATACTGTTCAGTTCT
>NZ_LLEI02000042.1 GCF_001399455.2 Vibrio bivalvicida | reverse complement strand
AAAAAATACCCTAATAAGAAAAAAGCCAGTCAGCTTAACTGACTGGCATTAGCCAGTGGGTGCCTTTCTTTTTTGCTCTAGATCTCTCTGGAGTATGTAAGTGCTCCAACCACTTACATTTTCACGATATTTTTACAGAAATTAGATGCGATCTTCAGATGAACCTTTTATCCTAGCGAGGTTTTTTAAAGGAAGTTGAATATGATCATCAAACCTAGAATTCGTGGATTTATCTGTACCACAACGCATCCTGTGGGTTGTGAAGCTAACGTAAAAGAACAAATTGCTTACACAAAAGCACAAGGCCCAATCAAAGACGCACCTAAGCGTGTACTTGTTGTTGGTGCTTCAAGTGGCTACGGTCTATCTTCTCGTATCGCTGCGGCATTTGGTGGCGGTGCTTCAACTATTGGTGTTTTCTTTGAAAAAGAAGGCACAGAGAAAAAACCAGGCACAGCGGGTTTTTACAACTCAGTTGCGTTTGAAAAGCTAGCGCGCGAAGAAGGCCTTTATGCGAAAAGCCTAAATGGAGATGCTTTCTCTAACGAAGCTAAGCAAAAGACAATCGACCTAATCAAAGAAGACCTAGGTCAAATTGATATGGTGGTTTACTCACTGGCTTCTCCAGTACGTAAACTACCAGAAACGGGTGAACTAATCCGTTCATCACTAAAACCAATCGGCGAGACTTACACTTCTACAGCCGTTGACACAAACAAAGACGTGATCATCGAAGCAAGCGTAGAGCCTGCAACTGAAGAAGAGATCAAAGACACTGTGACTGTAATGGGCGGTGAAGATTGGGAACTTTGGATCAATGCGCTTTCTGAAGCGGGTGTACTGGCTGACGGCTGTAAGACAGTAGCATACAGCTATATTGGTACTGAGCTGACTTGGCCAATCTACTGGGATGGTGCGCTAGGTAAAGCGAAAATGGACCTAGACCGTGCAGCGACGGCATTAAACGACAAGCTTTCTGTAACAGGTGGCACGGCAAACGTAGCGGTACTTAAGTCTGTTGTTACTCAAGCAAGTTCTGCTATTCCTGTAATGCCTTTGTATATTGCAATGGTATTTAAGAAGATGCGTGCAGAGGGTGTACACGAAGGCTGTATGGAGCAGATCTTCCGCATGTTCAGCGAGCGCTTGTACAAAGAAGATGGCAGCGCAGCAGAAGTGGATGATAAAAACCGTCTGCGTCTAGATGATCTGGAACTGCGTGACGACATTCAGCAACACTGTCGTGACCTATGGCCTCAAATTACTTCTGAAAATCTAAAAGAGCTAACTGACTACGTTGAGTACAAAGAAGAGTTCTTGAAGCTATTCGGCTTTGGTGTTGAAGGCGTAGACTACGAAGCTGACGTAAACCCAGATTACAAAGCAGATTTCATCGCGATCTAATAGCGGACTGCGTCCTATCTATGGAACGCTTCGCTTGTGGAAAACGAGATCGGGCTTCGCCCTTCGAGATGAACCCCGTGCATTACTCGGTCATTCCATAGACTGACGAAGGAGCGAGTAGGAAGTCTCAATCAGTTATCTACTTGCTTCAAGAGATCCCCAACTCAGTCGTGCCTCCCTCTTGAGGATGACATAAAAAACAAAGGGTTGACACAATGTGCCAACCCTTTAATTTTCTCTCCAGCTCTCCAGCTCTCCAGCTCTCCAGCTCTCCAGCTCTCCAGCTCTCCAGCTTTTGTCTTCCTATATTGATAGATCTCATCTTAATTGGTGGTTGTTTTCGTGATATCACTAAAGTATCGGTCCTGTGAATGCATTTTCGGTGTATTAATATTCTTATGTATGATAAATGTTGTCTCAAATTTATAAATGTTTGGGATGAGAATCCCATTCTGGTTCTTATTGGTGTTTTCGTATGCTGTTTATACGTCCATTTAAACTTTCTCATTTATTGTGCTTATTCGTCTTCCTAACTTGGGATAACTCCGCTCTTGCGAATACACCTTTAGGGCCGCTTGCAACTCAAGATATAGAAAGAAAACAGCAGGAACGGCTCGAGTCTTTAGAGAAAAGCAACCAGTCACTTCAAGATTTGGTGCCATCGAAAGTGATCCCTGAATCCGATAAAACAACTGATGGCGCATGTGTTCAAATAAAAGCAATCACTTTCTCTGGCAATAATGTCTTTGGTGACAGCACACTAAAGCGTATCTCCAAGTTTAAACCTGGCTGTATTACTCTTACACAGATTAATGAGTATCTAAGGCTTATCTCCAACCATTATATTGAAGCGGGTTATGTGACGTCGCGTGCATTCATGACACCTCAAGATCTTTCTAGTGGCACTTTGAAGATCGTGATCCTCGAAGGGAAGGTGGAAAAAGTACTTTTGAATGGCGAAGAGCGTCAGTGGTTACATATGGCGTTTCCAATGATTGCTGATTCGATTTTAAATCTTAGGGATATTGAGCAAGGTCTTGACCAAATTAACCGATTGTCTCGTTATAATGCGACAATCAAATTGCTCCCTTCCTCTAAGCAAGACTACTCTGTGGTCGATCTGCAAACCCCTTTAGGCAAACTTGGTACACTCGGAGTGGGTTTCAACAATAGTGGTCAGGAATCAACAGGCGAAGAGCAAGTTGTTCTTAGTGTGTCTGGAGAAAATTTCTTTAAGTGGTTAGATAAATGGAATTTGTCAGCCACACAAAGTGCTGCTTTTGTCGATTCCAAACAGTCAGACAGCTTGTACTTAGGTGTCGATATCCCAGTCGGTTATTGGAATGTTGGCTACAGAACCTCATACAGTACATACAAAACTACCTTCTCAAATTCAGGCTTTACCTTCGACTCGACCGGAAAAACCAACAGCCACTACCTAGATACTAAATGGTTATTTTTTAGAGATGGTACGAGCAAGTCAGCGCTAAAACTCACTGCGAGTCATCGTCGTGAGAAGAACTACATCCTTGGCAATTTGGTTGATGCTAGTTCTCGTAATTTATCAGCTTTGAACCTCGCTTGGGAGCACAGCACCCGGATTGGAAAGGGGTTTCTGACTGTCTCTCCGAGTATCTCGATAGGAACTGACTGGTTCGGGGGGGAAGAAAACCTATCCGGTGATCCTAGTGTGGCGAAAGCACAGTTTCGTAAAGGCATGCTGACAGGCAGTTATACCTATCCAATGACACCTAATTTGACTCTGACTTCAACACTGTTTGGTCAGTGGACCAATGACACCTTGTATGGCAGTGAGAGAGTGAGTATTGGTGGTGAATACTCGGTACGTGGATTCAAAGGGACTTCACTTTCTGGAGATGAGGGCTATTACTGGCGTAACGATGTGACTTATCAAATTGGGCAGTGGCCATACGTTGGTGCCATTTCTGCTCAGGTAGCCGTTGACACGGGTAGCATTGCCGAGGACTCGGCAGATCAATACGAAGGTGGCTCTTTGATGGGTTCCAGCTTCGCCTTAAGAACATCACAAAAACACGCGTCTAGCTCCTTCACATTGGGGTTGCCTATCGCTGCGCCTTCAAGGCTAAAAAAAGACGACTTTGTTGTGTACTACCGAATTGACTTAAAAATATAAAATACAGGTTGGCTAAATGAATAAGAAACTCACTTTAGGCAAGGTGTGCCTGACGTATGCTTTATGTGGTGTGATTACTCTGCAACCTGTTTTTGCCAACGTGGTCATCGACGGTAATTCAGGAAACACAAGTAAAACTGCTGCAGGTAATGGTGTTGAAGTCATCAACATTGCTACTCCGAATAGCCAAGGTCTATCTCACAACAAATATCAGCAGTTCAATGTTGACCCTTCCGGACTGATCTTAAACAACTCGACTGCTCAGCTTGCGCAATCTCAACTCGGTGGATTACTTCAAAACAACCCTAACCTCAAGGGGCAGGCAGCCAATGTCATACTGAATGAAGTGACGGGTGCAAACCGAAGCCAGCTAGAAGGTTATACCGAGGTATTTGGTCAGCAGGCGAATGTAATTTTAGCCAACCCATACGGGATAACATGTGATGGATGCGGGTTTATCAATACGCCTCGAGTCACCTTTTCAACGGGTACACCAGAGATTCAAAATGGCTTGGTGAGTGGATTTGATGTTGCTGAAGGCAGTGTCACTATAGAAGGTCTTGGGCTAGATGCGACTCGTCAAACGTATTTCGACATTATTAGCCGCACGGCGGAAATCAATGCCAACATCCATGCTAACGATTTATCCATGGTTACCGGTTTAAACAAGGTCGAGTATCAAACGAATAAAGCGACAGAGAAACCTGCAGGCAGCGCCACTAATAAGCCCAAATTAGCGATAGATTCTTCTTCTCTTGGCGGTATGTATGCTGGCCGAATTTCTTTGGTTGCCACTGAAGATGGGGTGGGCGTTAACGTCGGTAATTTAGTCGCGAATGGTGGTGATATCGTCCTGACGGCAGATGGGACAATCCAATTAGCTGCGGCTAACAGTGTGGGTGACATTGTGGTTCAGGGGACGAATAAACTTGAACTCACAGGCAAGCAAGTGGCAGATAACCGCTACTCTGCTATGGCGAATAACGTCAAGTTGACGAATGCAACGATCGTAGGTGGTAACGTCGTTTCACTAGATGCCGAGCAAAGTACGATCGCAGAGAACAGTAATCTTATCAGCGGATTGAGCAAGAATGGCACATCTAGCCAAAACGCCGTATTAAATATCAAATCGAAACAGTTGATTTTGCAAGAAAGTCAATTGTCTTCTCACGGAGAGTTGACTAGTGAGGCTGCCCAGTTAAGTCTAGATTCGAATAGCGGAATTAAAGCTCGTCATGCGACTTTGAATAGCGTGTCTTCACTGAAGAATAATGGTCAAGTACATTCAAAAAATAATCTGAATATCACAGGTGCAGAGATGACCTTAGCAGGTTCGGGCTCGATACAAGCTAATCGCGTTGCTGTGTCATCGGACAACGCCCATATCCAGACAACGATTACAGGTGACACAGTCTCTGCCCATAGCGTTAGTAAATTAACGATTGCACAAGACGCCAAGATAGCAGCTACAAGTCACCTAAATCTTCAATCTCACACCTTAGAACAAAATGGTGTGTTATCGACGCAAGGTAGTGCCACCTTAAATGCCAAAGATCTCAAGCAAAGTGCAACGGGTTCAATTGCGGCGGATAGTGATTTATCGCTGATAAGCGATAATCAGAAACTTGCAGGCTCAATAAGCTCTCAGGGGAAAGTGCTCTTACAGGGTAAAGATCTTCAATCTGAAGGTGTGATTAAAGCAAAGCAGATCGAGATAGAGTCAACTGAAAAGGTGCTAATTGCCGCTCCATCTCAAGTATTATCTGCAGAGCATGCTTCTATCAATACAAGAGAATTGACCAACAATGGTCAAATAAAAGGCGGAAGTATATCCGTTCAGAGTACCGCTAGTGTGGAGCAGAATGGAACCATTGCCAGTCAGGAAAGCTTAGACATAGATGCTGCCTCATTAACCTCTTCAGGCGACATAGTTGCTCAAGGTGATTTACGTATTAGTGCCACGGGAGATGTAACAAACAACGCTAAGCTGTTAGCAGGGAAAGCACTTTCTCTTACTACCAATACTTTGAGCAACAAAGGTCAGATTAAATCTGGTACCGATACGCATCTCGATGTGAAACAAAAGCTGAACAATGCTTCGTCAGGAATTGTCTCGGGCAATAAGACTACCATAACAGCGAATGAACTAACTAATGCTGGAACACTGCAGGCGTTAGACGCGTTCAACCTTACCGTCTCGTCACTAGTGAATCGAGGTAGCATTGTCGCGCTTGGTGATGGAACATTGTCTAGTGTGGGAGCAATTAATAACCAAGGAGTAATCTATGCGGGAAACAACGCATACCTTTACTCAGACAGCCTACATAATACTGCGGATATTGTTGCTGGTAACAACTTATTGATTGCTCGCAACTCCGGCAAACAAAGAAATACAAGTGTGACCAATAACTCCGGCACGATTGAATCTTTGGGAGGGGATATTGGGATTTATGCTGATACGATAATTAACAAAAGAACAAACCTTACGGCGGAGAATTCTTCTATAGTCGATAAGCGTTCTGTGTATACGAAGCTTTTCAATGCCAAAGGAACAAAACACCAGCCCGCATATAAATACTCTATGGAGTGCTATCAACATTGTGGAAGCCAAAGGCACCATCCACGTTATCGGCCTGAGTATTATGTTACCAGTGGTAGCACTTTTAGTGTAGTGGTTTTGAGAGAGGGACTAAAGCTAAGTAGAAGTACTCAAGCTGGGAGAATTGTAGGACTAGGAATTATAAAACTGGAGAGTCTATCGATTCTAAACGATGGCAGTCAGATTTCAGGGGGCAATGTTGATATTTCGTCAGGCTCTTTGGTCAATAAGGGCTACGACTTTTACGAGTACACAACGTATTATGATTACGAGCACCAAGTAGGGCAAGCTTCGCAGAAGTCGTGGTTTAGTGAACCAACTTTTGAAAGAGTTGGTGTTAGAAAAGTAAAAACGGGTGTATCAGAAAAATTATCTTCCTCAATTACAGCGACCAACAACTTAACTCTCAACGTTACTAACAAGGTCAATAATTCAACACTCAAAGCTAACGCAACTGCGGTAACACCAACCAAAGCGGCGTCTCAACCAAAGCAAACTTCAGACACTTCATCTGTTGCTGGCTTTGATGTAAATTACTTAGACACCAGCAACGTTGCTTTTCCTAAATTTGTCTTCCCCACTAGCCCAAATGGATTATTCGTTATTTCACCGGATCCTAGTGGAAAATATTTAATCGAGACCAATCCGGCGCTCACTAATATGGAAGAGTTTCTAGGCTCTGACTACTTCCTATCTAAAGTAGGATTCAATCCGGAGAAAAACGTCAAGTTTTTAGGGGATGCTTTCTATGATAATCGACTGATTAGCCAAGCTATATTTGAGCAAACTGGAAAACAGTTCCTCAATCGCGAAGTAGGCAGCCAGCTTGAGCAAATGCAGCAGCTTTTGGATTCTGCAGGGGAACAAAAGCAAGCGCTGGAATTATCGGTCGGTGTCGCGTTGACCCCTGAGCAAACGGCGCAGCTCACTAATGATATGGTGTGGTATGAAGAGGTTGAAGTTAACGGTCAAAAAGTACTCGCACCAAAACTTTATTTAGCCCGTGCAACGCTTAATCATGTTGAGTCTGGGGCCCTGATCGCCGCGGAAAATGTTGAAATCAATGGAGGTAGTTTAGAAAACTCTGGTGTTCTGAGTGCAGATAAATCATTAGACATCAATAGTGGGGATTCAATCACCAATATTGGAGGAAAAATTGCCAGCAACGGGAAGGTATCCCTAACAGCAAAAAATGATGTGACCAATATCAGCGGGGATATTCTAGGCCAAGAGATTGAGATTCGTAGCACCGATGGCAGCTTTATCAATGAGACAAAGGTGACCAAGACCAGTGCGAGTTTGGGGAACAATTCGGGTATATTTACTGATATCGGGCAAACAGCACGGGTAACATCAAACGGTGAACTGTCTATTGAAGTAGGCAAAAACGTAGAAAATAGTGCTGCTACCATTTCATCGACAGGGAACGTGAGCATTAAAGCGGGTGAGAACATCATTGTTGACTCGAAAGAGAATACGCAAAGCTATGATGTTCGTTCTAGACGTGGGCGTGTTAGTGAGAGTAAAACAACTCAGTTGGCATCATCTATTGCTTCCGGTGGCAACCTAGCATTGGATGCAGGCAATAGCCTGACTATCTCCGCAAGTGAAGCTAACGCAAAAGGTAACCTTTCACTCAAAGCTCAAAACGATATCACGATTCAGACCGCGTTAAACAAACAGTCTGATCATCGATCGAATGCGTATCGTACTGACATTAATCGCAGCACTCAGCACCAAGGTTCATCGCTGAGTGGTTCAAGTGTTTCTATGAACTCAGGTGGCAAAGCTACAGTATCAGGCAGCTCAGTTTCAGCAACAGACTCGGTGGATATCTCAGCCAAAGAAGATGTATCTATCCTCGCCGTCAATGATAGCCACTACCACTACGATAAAACAGTCACCAAAAAATCATTTGGCCGCAGTAAAACAACCATTAATGAAACTTACCGAGAAGCGGTCAAAGGCAGTTCTATTTCGGCAGGTGATAGCATCTCTATCAAAGCTCAGAACCTAGATTCAGTAGTAACGGCTGGTGGTGATAGTGATATCAATATTATTGGTTCAGCGCTTAATGCTGACAATGAAGTGACTCTATCTGCCGATGGTGATGTCAAGCTCGCAGCCCAAACATACAAAACGTTTGAACGCCATGAAACCATCAAGAAAGGTTTTGGTGGGTTAAGCAAGCGCAATAAAGGCACCCTTGAAGATGCCACTTTGTTGAACAGTAGTTATCTGATTAACTCAGGTAATACATCGATCAACGCAGGTAAAGATATTGGGGTCATCGCCAGTGAAGTGACCAGTGGCGGAGAGGTTAACCTCAATGCCGTAGAAGACGTGTTGATTGCAGCGGGCGACGTGCTTAAGAAGAGCCAGCAGTGGGATGAAAAAATGTCATTCCTAAGTGGTGGTAATCTGTTTGAGATGGAGAAAAAGCGCCAAGGTGAAGAAACCTCCACGGCTCAATCAAGCTCAATTCAATCAGGTGGTAGCCTTACTGTTAACGGTGGTTCGGTCAAAGTCGTTGGCTCTGAGCTGAATGCTGACCACAATGTTAGCCTGACCGCTGATACGGGCGACGTCGAGATTCTAGCCGCTAAGGAAATGACTAAAAAGTTTGAAAGCGAAGAGAAGCTCTCCATCAGTTTAGGCGATGGCTTGGATGGTGCGAGCGTTGAAGATGGTCAGATTAAAGTATCTCTAGGTGAGGCGACTTACGACAAAGTCAAACAGCAAAGTGACGCGTTGAATCACAAAGGCAGTGTGGTGAGTGCTCAAAATGACATAGCGGTCAAGGCGGAGTCGTCCATACTGGTAGAGGGCTCAATGCTTGCTTCAGATGCTGACCAAAATAACCAAGGTGACTTGAGTTTAACTGCTAAAGAAGATGTCACGATAAAAGAAGCGGTTGATACGCTAAGTGAGCAACGTGAAGAAATTCATGGTAAAGCGGAAGCGAGTATTGTCGTTCAGCATCAAGCAGTTGAAGTAGCGAAAGCGGCTTTAGCGTTGAAGAAAGCGACTAAAAAACTCAAACAAGCGAAAGCTGATTTTAAGCAGTATAAAAAGGGTCTTGATTCTTTACAGACGACATTGGCAACGCTTGAACAAGAGTATAAAGCTAAAAAGCCAGGAGTCTTGTTTGAGGATATTGAAGAGCTTCAAGATCTTATTTCTGAAGTGAAAAGTGACGAATCTTGGTACGTAGCTGGTGTAGCGCTAGCGACTGAAGATGTTGCGTCAAAGACGACATTGTTAGTTCAGCAAACGGTCGCCGCAGCTCAAAGCACGGGGACTTATGGATTTAACGCAGGCCTGCACCTAGATATTGAAGCGAGTAAGACTAAGGCTAGCTCTCAACAGACGACATCGGTAGGATCACAATTAAGCGGGCAAAACGTAATTGTTCGCGCTGGGGAAGGTGAGGGTAACCAAGCCAACATAAGTGGTTCTAGTATAGCCGCTAACGACAATCTTGAAATTGCCGCGAACGAAGTCAACATAACCTCATCGCAAGATACTCATAATAGTAAGTCTGAGACTCAATCGGGCAAAATCGGCGCTTCAATGACGGTTTATGGCGCGTCTTCAGGCATTAACCTGAATGCCAGCTATGATCGCAATCAGAGCACTTCTTCTTCCATAACGCATAACAATAGTCAGCTTAATGCAGACAACATCACCATTACGTCAAATCAAGATACCAATATTAAAGGGGCGACAGTCGCAGCTAATGAAAGTTTAACTGTTGATGTTGGTGGTGATTTGAATGTTGCTTCCGTACAGGATCGTCATAGCTCTAGCCATAAAGGAATGGGCATAAGTGGGGGGATTTCTTTAACAGGCGGTCAAACTGCCGGAAAGAATGAGAAGCAGCCTCAAGGCACTTTAAAAAATATGGACGGAGCTGGTGATCTAGCAGGAGCCAATGGAGGGATTAACGCGTCCAATGGTCGAACACGTACCAAACAAACGGTACTGACTAGCCTAAACTCAGGTGGTTCCGCAGACATCACTGTAGCAAACAATACCGATGTGAAAGGGGCGCTGATTGCGACTACAGACGAGAATGGACAAGATAGCGAAAAACTGAACCTTACTACTGGAACACTCACTTACGCAGATCTTTCGAACACCAGTTACAACCAAAATAGAAGCTTGGGGTTAAACACTAGTGTCGGAGTAAATGACGGTGAGCTGGATTCAACCAATAACTCTACTTCTCTTCAATACAAGAACACGTCTGGTTACAGCAAGTCCAAGACGCTAGCAACAATAGGTCAAGGTCAGTTAACCATCGCGGACTCAGAAAACTCCCACGACACCAGCGCCCTAAATCGCGACACCGAGCATACCGAAAAGGACTTGTTTACTGTTGACCGTAAGCAGGGGGATATAGATGTTACTTTGGATCACCGTTTGCTGACCGAAGATGGGAGGGCGGATATTAAGGAAGACTTCAAGCGGACGGAGTTAATTGGCGATGCCGTTGTTGAAACTGCTTCTGAAGATAGTGTTGGTTTAATTGGAGATAAAGAACAAGGTGTATCTGGCTTTTTTGATCACTTAAATACTAAGAACAAGTATTTTGATGCAACAAAAGAGTTCTTAACGACGGAAGCTAACAGTGAGCATGCGACAGTAATTAATGATCCGAAAGCAACACCAGCTGAGAAAAAGGCAGCTTATCAGGCATTAACGAATCATATTGCAGCTGAATTTGGTATTAAACCATCTGAGGTAAAACTGGCTGATATTGGTCAGAAAGGTGCTTTTGTAGAAGGTGTTACTTACTTTGATGATAGTGAGCATAGTCGATTAGAGGATGCCGTAAACACTGTTGGTAATGAATCTTCTCACATGATTGATGCCGCTAATGCACCGAAGAATCAAGGTGAAAACTACGTCGCCAACCGCGAGGAGTATTCAAACCTAGTGGGTGACGATGTTGAAGGTTACTTGTCATTTAACTTCAGCAATCTAGGCAAAGGTGGCTTTGGAGGTTGGAATACTCAGAATGGGACAAGTAGTAGTGAAACAGTTAAAGCTAATACCAATGAGTTCAGCTTAATTAGACCGGATGCACAGAAGTGGGATCGTTTACCAACACCAGCTGAAAAAGGAATCATTACGAAGCTAGCTGGTGGAGATAAGAACAAAGAGCATGAACTATTGGCGGCTGGTTGCTCACTGATTAATTGTTCCAAAGAGTTTGCTCTGGGAAGTGAAAAAAGAGCGTATTTTGAAAGTCTTGAGAAAGAAGGGGCCAACTATAAAGACGCAAGAGCATTGTTACAGGCTCAATCTGTTAAAGAACAGGTATTTGTCGCTGCCAATATAATAAATGATAAAGAAAAACCACTTTTCACTTATACAAGTGACGATAATGTCTCGGATTTAGATAACTTCGCATTGGCTCAGACTTCAAAAGTGATTGCTGACGCTGTTGACTTGGAAGCTACGAATGTAGAGCATTTTCTTAAAATAATGGGTTATGCATCTGCTGGATTTGGTGCGGCGGCAGGGAGCTCTAAGGTAGCATCTAACCCTTCCAATATTAAGTTACCAGGTAAAATTGATAAATATAATGATAATAGTGGTGTGAGTGATGATTTAGCTCAACCATCTATTTCTATGGGAAAGAACGATGCACTTAAACCTAAAATCGATACTAATAGTAGCTATGTTAAGAGAGATGAAAGTAATCAGAATGGTACTAGTTCAGGGCAAAATCCTAATAATCTAGGGCAGGGTCCTCCTAATACTTCAATAGTTGAAAGTGAAGTTGATATTTTACAACTGATAGGAAAGAATCAAAGGAATAAAACAGATCTACCAGATACCGCTGAAACTTTAAACAATGGCGTCAGTATTACTAATAATAATGCAAGACAGTTGTTAGAGAAGAGAGGTGCAACCCCTGCACAAGCTAATGACACGGTCACAAGCTTTGACGGGCAAATAAAAGCGATTGCAGGTAAAGAAGGAGATCAGTTTGTCATAACAGAAACTACTACAGGGAGCGGTAGTGGACGTTTTGTCACAAGGGAGTCTGCAGGTTCAACTCCAACTGAAAGAATAGAAAAATTAGCTTTACCGAAATCTAATACCGCAGAAGTTGAACATAACGTTTCGTTGGGCAGTGACCAAGTTTTGTTGGAAGGTAAGGTCAAAGGTCAGCAAGATCAATCATGGGCACATGACAATGCCATAGGTGGAGGTAATCAGGTTGTCACAAATGGCGATGTAAAACGAGATGGTGAAGCAAAATGAGTATAAATAAACACAATGAAGAGATTGTAAATGAGATCGTAAGAGCTTTTGATGAGGCTGGTTTTAATTTAGAAAGTCAAAGGCTTAAGAGCTTTTGGCAAGCGCTAAACTCAGTTGAAAGAGAAAAGAAAACTGCTGCTGCTCAAAGTATAATAGGATACTGTCACCCTAAAGCATGGGGGGATCTATCGGTAGCAGGGAAATGTCATTCTTATAAATCGATTCAAGAGTGGGATAAAGCTTTAGCGAAGCTAACTAAAATAGCCAAGAACCAGCTAAAGCACCATAAAAGGAATGCGCAGACCTAGATCACTGTTATTATTTTTGTTTGTTTCCTCACAGATGCCACTCATCCGAGTGGCATCCCTCTTCCCACACCCACCCAATCCACCTACAGAAGGCTTTGTTGCTTAATTAGGTGAGAATACATAATAGCCCAATACTGTTCAGTTCT
>NZ_LLEI02000041.1:10794-15842 GCF_001399455.2 Vibrio bivalvicida | reverse complement strand
AGCAAAAAATACCCTAATAAGAAAAAAGCCAGTCAGCTTAACTGACTGGCATTAGGCTCAATCTGCCCCCTTACATCTTTTTTCGCTAATCCACTTTAAAGGCCTGATGCTGAAATAGCTGTTCAACAATTTCATTTGAACTCGCCGATACCGATAGATCCAAGCCTGACATATCAAACTGCTCAAGCGCAATTGATACTGACTTTCCATCGTCTGCCGTTAGGTCAATATTTAATGTCTCTTTGTCTGCATCGAAGCTAGCCGTTAGATGATTTAGCAGATTTTCCATATCCTTAACATCATCACCTTGCGGTGCCAAAACATCTGTCAGATCGAGTTTGTCTTCATTAAGGTGGAAATCTTTGATGATATCTTGCTCAGGTGTCAAACTTAGCGATTCAGCAGAAAAACTAAACACATCATTTCCTGCCCCACCCGTTAAGATGTCACTGCCTAAACCACCGATAAGCACATCATTATCTTGACCTCCGATAAGGATGTCATCGCCTGCACCACCACTTAAGGTGTCCGCACCGCTCTGGCCCAACATAATATCGATTCCATCACCACCAGTAAGTATGTTTGCTCGTTCATCACCTACCACCTCATGACGCTCAGTTGCCGCGATATCGGTACCCAGTTCGCTCAGAGTCAGAGTAAACACATTGTCGCTCACGCCACCTTTACCGTCTGACACTTTAAACAGGAAGTTTAGATCGGCCTGTTGGTCACCCTGCAGGGTCAGGTCACCACTCTGAGTAAAGCTGTAGCTGCCGTTTGATGCAACTTCCAGAGTACCAAATGCGGTCTCTATGTGCAGATTACCGTCTTCTTCTTTAGTCGAAGTCACCAGTGGCTGGTTTACGGTAATACCATGAATGTCCGCACCAAGCAGCGAGAAGTCTCCGTCAGCCAGAGATACCGTCATTGTATCGCCATCAGCATCCTGGCTGCCCGCTAGCAGCTCACCTGCGATTGGCTCTGGCGAGAACTGGTTCAGATACTGCCCTAGGTCTTCACCCGAATCGATAAACACCACTTTGTCGCTCAGTTTATCCAGCGCCTCACCTGCTTTGGCGTTCTCTGAAAGAGCGATACCAATGCCGTATACTTTGGCGTCATGAGTTTGCTTGTACTCTTGCCAGCGCTGATCCAGATCCGCTGCTGCTGTTTCACCCTCTTTAGGATTTGGTTCACCGTCTGAGATAAAGAAGATAGTGTCTTTGCTTTCAACTGGTTGCTCGTTAAGATACAGATCCCAGTCAAAATTACCTTCAGCATCCAAGCCATCCTGCCAAGGGAATCGGCTACCTGCATCGTTTGGAGCCATTATCGCTTCTAGGGCTTTGTTGTAATCGGTGTTTGTACCGTAGTCAACATCGCACCAGTTACTTACGTAAGAAGCCACTTCGCTGAGGTATTCAGAGTCATCTGAACCACGTCCGTTCAGTTGTGGTGGACGTGTCATATACTCCACATCTTCCAGCGTAAGCCAGCTCTGCGTCGAAGTATCACCATCAAAGCGTACCAGACGAATAAAGGTGTTCGAGTTACCACCTTCTGCCATCATATTTTCAACCATGGTATGCAGTGCTTCAGCCGCCTTATAAGCTCTCGACTCCGTCTTCGGAGCCGCCGCTTCGCTGCCAACCGTATTCAGACCGTCAAAAGTGCGGGTCATACTATTAGACTCATCGAATACTACCGTCACTTTGTTGATCGGCAGGTCTTCCATCTGGGCAAAGCCCTGAACCGGAGATGATGCCGGCGCGTGGTTCTCCGTTACATTTAGGGTAACCTGAGTAGTATCTTTATCCGTACCATCGTTCGCCGTGACTTCCAGCTGGTAGGTCTGCTTCGCTGAATGATCCAGTTTTACACCGTCTTTCAGCCAAATCTCGCCACTGTTAGGGTCTACCCGGAACAGGCTGGCGTCACCACCACTTAGTTCATACTTGATAGTATCGCTGCCATCAGGGTCGAATGCTTTCGCCTGACCAACCAGAACACCAGCTTCCTGTTCTGCAACATCAAAGCTCGCTGAGTCTACCGTAGGCATGCCATTTGCGTCAGTGCCATGAGTCTGGTCCGCATCACCGGCGCTGATAAACTCCGGCGCACGGTCACGGATATCGATAGTCACTTCACCATTCGCGATATCCCCATCGGCATCAATTACCGTGGCATCAAACTTCTCCTGCTGATGACCAGCAACGTTAGTCGCTTTGTAGTCATAATGGCCGTTTTCAAAGTTGATGGTCAGCTTGCCGTGATCGGTATCGATCTGCACCAAAGAGTGATCAGAGACCTTCGTACCGTCGCTCTTAATTACGCTGCCACTCTCTTTGTTATAGTAGTATGTCTCACCGTCGATTGTGATGTGGTCTACCCACTGAGCATCACCATCACTGTCGTCCAGCAGGTTGTTCTGAAGCTGGCCAGATACGGTTTTGGTCAGCAAATCTCCAATCTGTGAATCATCTTCAACAACAATTGCTGAGCCTTTATCTGTTGCCACTGGAGCCAGATACTTCATGTTGGTTCCGGCACCAATGCCGATAGACCAGATATTATCTACTGCCGCACCACTGGTGCTGATGCTGCGCTCCATTGCATTTTCTAGAATAATGGCCTGCTCGGCTTCTGTCGGCTCCGCCCAACCATTAGCCAAGTACTCGTAGCGCTGCTCATTTTCAAAATCGTCTGCATTTGACCATTTCATCAGGCTTTCACGCATTTCAGCGTATGGTTTGTTATTAATGTCTGTCCATAAGCTAAAGTCTGACGGTGCACCATCGGAAATAAAGTAAAGCTGATGACTACTGGTATCTCCGGTCTCTCCATTCAGGTCTGTCAGAGCCTGATTGATTTGATCTATCCCTTGGCTGTATGGCGTCATACCCCCTTTTCCGATAGAGTTCAGGTATGTATCAATCTCTTCTACTGAATGCAGCCATTCCGATGTTTTCCCTGCTGGATAACCAGAATAAGTCGCAATCTTAATCCGGACATCACCCATGTCATCGTACTTTTCAAACATGGTCTTGATAGCGCTGCGGGCTAAGTCCCAGCGTGGAATTCCATCTACTTTGTCAGTCCACATTGAGCCGGAAGCATCAAGCGCAATCAGGACACTGTTGTTCTGCGAATCTACATCATTGATTTCATGATGAGCTGAGTTTGCCGATGGCAGTGAGTCGGTTACATCAAGGTGCAGCGTTGCATTTTCTTTTTGTCCGCCAGCTTCTACGGTAATTTTCGCTGCGATATCCAGCGTATCTGCGCCCTGAGATTTGTGATCCAGTGGTGCATGCTGGTCTGCCGTGTAATGGCCTGTTTTACTGTCGATTGTGGCTTCAAGCACTTTCACGCGGTCTGCCCCAGTGCCGGTATAGCCAGTCAATGTGTTGTGATCCGAACTGACTTCAAATACAACCGGCTTACCATTACTGGTAAAGCCATCAAGCTTCTGGTCAGCATCAAAGTGATATTCTGCATCAGTCGCTGAGCCGGTATTCGCACTTAGATCACCTTCAGCATGTGAACCTACATCTGTACCTGCCTGTTCATCACTCAGCGCGGCGTGAGCATCACTGAGCGACATTGGTTCACCCATCACACGTACCGTTACTTCCGCGGTATCTTTCAGGCCATCTTCGTCCTGAATGGTGTATTTGAACGTGTAGTTCTTCACTTCACCTGTCTCAAGCGTACGCTCGCCCGCAGGCAGGGATGCCAGATATTTCGCCGCATCAAAGACCAGTTTTCCATCCTGCTGAGAAAGGAAGTCCTCTTTCGGGTAATCAACGATTGTCAGTTGATCGCCATCCGGATCACTGTCGTTCACCAGAACGTCTAGCTTCAGAGTGCCTGAACCACTGGTCTTGTAGTTGTCATCGAAAGTGGTCAGGTTTGCGGATACTTCGGTAACAAAGTACTCAGAGCCTTTAGGGTCAACCACGCCGTCTTTGTAGCTAATGGCTGACATTTCGATACTGTCAAAGAAACGACCATCAGCATCTATGTTCACTATCTGCTTACCACTGCCAGTACCTTCAAATACGCCCGTCGCGACCACTTCACCTTTATAGTATGCCTTCCAGACACCTCGTTCGATACCCGGCTCCCAACTGCCGTGCTTGGTGTCTGTCCATAGGTTTTTAACTTCAACTTCAGCGTGATCGGCAACTTGTCCGTTCGCAAAGGAGAAGCGCATTGCTTCACTTTTCCCGGTTGCATCATCATAGCCAATTTGCCCGTCTTGAACGCGGTCTGAGCCGCCGTCCAGAGAAGAACTCACCCCAAACTTGTGTTCACCACCGTCTCCGGTGTAATCGGATTTCGTCGCATCCGCGACTTTATTACCTGTGCCTGTGTCAATCACGTAGTAATCGACTTTGATATCAGCACTGTTATCCCAGTTCTCATAAGTAAGCTCTTTGGTACTGGTCTTAATAGTACCGTCATCGACTGCAATCGGCGCTTCATTGATATCGTTTACAGACACATGCACTTCAGCAGTGTCTTTTCCACTATCCTGGTCGGTAACTTCAACATTAAGCTGATAACTCTTAATATCCTCATAATCGAAAGAAATGCCCGGTTTTACGCTGATTTCACCGGTTTTGCTATCAATCTCGAACTTGTCGGTATGGCTGTTCAACTTATAAGTCAGTATGCTGTCACTATCTGCATCAAATGCTTTCACCGAACCAATCACACTTGGGCTACTGTTCTCATCCACACTGAACTGATAGCTATCCGCATCCGTTTTTCCCTGCGCATCTAGACCGCGGGCATCGTTGCTACCGCTAATAAACTCTGGTGCGTCATTGGTGCCGGTGATGGTGATTTCGACCGTGTGTGGCGTGCCGTCTTCAGACTGCACCGTGAAGGTCTCAACACGAGTCTGACCTTCACCTAAGTATTCCACTTTGCTGTTGTCAACGTTGTACGTCCACTTTCCGCCTTCAGTGATGGTCAAGCTGCCCAGTGGCGCCCCTTCACTTGGGTGGTTAACCGCCGTCACGTCAGTTTTAAAGGTGTCG
>NZ_LLEI02000041.1:0-10616 GCF_001399455.2 Vibrio bivalvicida | reverse complement strand
CCCGTGATGGTGATTTCGACCGTGTGTGGCGTGCCGTCTTCAGACTGAACCGTGAAGGTCTCAACGCGAGTCTGACCTTCACCTAAGTATTCCACTTTGCTGTTGTCAACGTTGTACGTCCACTCACCGCCTTCAGTGATGGTCAGGCTGCCCAGTGGCGCACCTTCCGTTGGGTGATTCACCGCCGTCACGTCAGTTTTAAAGGTGTCGTTAGCGTTGTTGCCATCCACATCGACAGACGTCAGTGTGCCCTTGTCTTCAAGGACCACATTGCCGTCACCTTCCGTCACGGCACCTTTGTCATCGCCGCTGATCTGCGCGGCGTCATTGGTGCCCGTGATGGTGATTTCGACCGTGTGTGGCGTGCCGTCTTCAGACTGAACCGTGAAGGTCTCAACGCGAGTCTGACCTTCACCTAAGTATTCCACTTTGCTGTTGTCAACGTTGTACGTCCACTCACCGCCTTCGGTGATGGTCAGGCTGCCCAGTGGCGCACCTTCCGTCGGGTGATTCACCGCCGTCACGTCAGTTTTAAAGGTGTCGCTCGCGTTGTTACCATCCACATCGACAGACGTCAGTGTGCCCTTGTCTTCAAGGACCACATTGCCGTCACCTTCCGTCACGGCACCTTTGTCATCGCCGCTGATCTGCGCGGCGTCATTGGTGCCCGTAATGGTGATTTCGACCGTGTGTGGCGTGCCGTCTTCAGACTGAACCGTGAAGGTCTCAACGCGAGTCTGACCTTCACCTAAGTATTCCACTTTGCTGTTGTCAACGTTGTACGTCCACTCACCGCCTTCGGTGATAGTCAGGCTGCCCAGTGGCGCACCTTCCGTTGGGTGATTCACCGCCGTCACGTCAGTTTTAAAGGTGTCGTTAGCGTTGTTACCATCCACATCGACAGACGTCAGCGTGCCCGTATCTTCAAGGATCTCGTTGCCATCACCTTCCGTCACGGCACCTTTATCGTCGCCGCTGATTTGCGCGGCGTCATTGGTGCCCGTAATGGTGATTTCTACTTGATGAGTTGTCCCATCAACTGAGGTGACGGTTAAAATACGGGTAACTGGCTCGCTGTCTGTATTTAAGGCCTGAACATCAGAATGAGTATTGTTGAGTTCATAACTCCAATTGCCATTAGCATCAACTGAAAAGCTGCCCCAATTGCCATCTTTCACGTTTGTCTGTGGCTGAAAAAATGCTTCACCAGGGTTGGAATCACTGATGGATAACTGGCCACTTGTTTGAAGAATAGTATCCTCTTTAACTACCCCAGAGTCATCCCCCGCAATTATCGCTTTAATCTGCGCAATATCGGTTTGCGAATAACGGAAAAGGTTAAACAACGTGGTACTTTGCTCTGAACTAAAGCCAGCTGTCTCAAAATAAGTGCTAGCAAGAACTTCAGCCCCTATTCTTTCAATAGTACCTGACTCTGTTAGGCTTGAACCGCCTGCACCGCCTGCTGCCGTCGCGAACTCTTCTCCCAACTCATTAGGATCAAGACCGTTTTCGAATGCTTCCAGTAACTGCGCAACTTGCTTAGCTGCTATCTGTTCAGACTGAAGGTGCCCAAGTTCATCTAGAACATAAATTTGCTCTGGTTGGATTTCATTTTCCAACGTCTCAACAATCACTTCACCCGGCAGTAGTTCATCCTTTGAATCTACGATTTTGATGCGACCATCTAAGCCAATAACGACATAGGTTTCTGCGGTTAATTTAAATTGTCCAACCAAGAGCGGTACCTCATTCAGCAACTACCAAAATTTCGAAAAATATGACCCACCACTCGGTAATGAGACTTATTTCCAAAATTCAATACATTCAGGTAACAAATGTATCATTAATAACCACTAATAAAACATGCAGACTTACACCTCCAAAATTGCATGTTTTATTTTATTCTCAGGTTATCAATCACTTATGCCAAAACAGCAAAAGTCACTAACAGTATGGTGGTTTTATGAACAATGAGTATCGCTAAAAAAGGGAGCTTATTTGCTCCCTAGTTTAAATCATCTAGAAACATCTTTGATTACATTCATGTCAAAAATAGTATTCCAGTGACACTTCAATAAAATCATCTTTACGAGCGAAATATAGCAAATCGTTTGGAGTTTCGTTCTCAAACAACCAGGCATCGAGAGTCCAAGATAAGTGATTGGTAAGTCGACTTGAAGCTTCCAACTTCGCGCTGTAGACATCACTGTTATCGAGATCTTGGGTGACGCCCAAAAGAATCTCAGTGCTGTCTTCGTCATTGAGCGCCAAACGCGTTCCTGCAAAGATGTCGTTTTGTCCAATGGATTGAGCATTATTGCCGCGGCTATCGTAGAGATACTCAGCAATCAAACCTAAATCCCAAACCGTATCAAACACGCCAACAATCGTGTATTCAAAGCCAGACACGAGCCCAGTATGGTGATCGAAACTGTCTCGGTAGATAGTTTCAAGTTTCCACAGCCAATCGCCCACAATGCCTTGTACATCGAGACCAACCTGTTTCGCCTGTGCATAGTATGGCTTCACTTCACCACCAGCCAAACGAAAATAGGGATCACGATTAGTACCTTGGAAATAGCTCAATCCTACATCCCAATCACCGTACATCTGGGAATATCTAAGCGCAAAATCGACATGCTTTTCTTCCCGTGAGGATTCATAGATAGCGTCTTTAGATACCGGCAACGTAGGACGTAAGCGGCCATCCTTACCCGAAAACGTGCGCTCTCTAAAGTAAGGTAAAACCATGGCGTCTATGGTTCCCCACTCTTTGATCGAGGTAAAATGAATCATAGGTTGGCCGAACTTATCTTCGCCATCAACCGCTTCAATAGCGTCGGTTTGATTAACAACATCGACTAAATGGGCAGATTCAGTCACTCCCCAAAATACCTTGCCAATGCCTACCCTGATTTCATAGTCATCCCAATAGTTTAGATAGAGAGCTTCACGAATATCACCATGCGTTCTTTCATCATCTAAGCTGTCTACACGATAAAAAGGTGTAAAGGTAAAATCGGCGTTCTCTCCCAACTGCCAGTAAATTTCAGGTTGCAGAACCAGAGAACTCTGACCTTTTCCCTGCCCCTGCTCACCGTCTGAGAAAAACTGCCTATGCTCTACATTAGCTTGTCCTGCGAACTCGAAAGCGTGACATTGTAACGAAAGCAAGGTCAATATGGCGCTGGCAGAAAGTCTGCCAGCTTTGCTTAATAGATCCTTCATATCGCCTCTTACTTCACACGCTTAAGAACATTCTTTTCAAAATCCTTTTCTCTCAATCCAGTTTGAAAATCGAGATTGCTCGTGGTCAGCGTGGTGCTTTTACCTGTTTGGTGATTCACCATTGCCATAGAATGTGCGCGCCAGTACTGACTGAGGTACTGTTTGTATGCGTCAAACTGCAAGGTTTTTAGCAGTGCGCCTTTGCGATCATAGAACTCAACCTTCAGCGGGCGATAATGCTCCTTATCCAACCAGACAAGTTGCTTGGTATAACCAGAGTTCTTATCTGTTGGGATCTGCTCAAGCAGATAAGTTGGTGTGCCATTGACCTCTTTATCGCCCAAATAGTTGAAGGTGTACTTCTCCAGTTCAAAAGAGCTTAAATCCTCATAGGCGAATTCGCTGCCCATAAAAGGCCCGGACTTATTGCGTGAAGAGATACGTTTAACACGCTTCAACGCAGGTAAATACAGCCATTGATCATCAGCCTCAATACTGTGTGAATGGTTAAGAAAAGCAGTCCCCTTCACATCTCGCGGCAAATCGAAGATAGTGAGACCTTTATCACCATCACCATCGATTTCGAACGACTTTAAGCGCATTTCACGAGTACTGCTTTCACCCTGAGCGTTCTTTAGAATCATCTTCATTGTGGCAACCGAGTCACCCCAACCTTCATCGCGAGCTTTACGTTCAGTAGCAATTTCTAACCCACGCTCTGGTGAAGCCACGACTTGGCTAGCAAACACAACCATGGCTGAAAGGGCGACTGCCTTGATCATTGATTTTGTTTGAGTATTCATAATGAAATCCTTTTAGCTTTGGGTTTGTGTGATTGGGGTGGAACGAGTTTGTTCTGGTTTATTTTCTGTTTCTTCAACGTAGCTAGCGGTATCAAAACGCATCAGCAACGCAGGTAAGAAGATAAAGTCGACCACAAGGGCAATAAAGATCACCATGGCGCTCAGCTGACCCATATCGGCGTTAAGTCTAAAGCTCGACATTGCTAGAACAGAGAAACCAGCGACTAACACAACAGTGGTGATCCATAATGCGCGCCCGACAGTGTGGAAGGCATAGCGCACCGCTTGTTCAGCAGATTGCCCTTGTTTACGTGCACGTTGATATTTAAATAAGAAGTGAACCGAATCATCGACGACAATGCCTAGAGTCAGAGTTACGACAACCGATAATCCAAGGTTAATTTCACCTGATAGAAGCGCCCATAATCCAAATCCGATAATAGCTGGCGCCATGTTTGGCACAATACTGATCAATCCCAAGCGAGTTGAACGTAGAGCAAACACCATCAGCGCGGAAATCAAGATTAAAGTGATAGGTAGTGTCGACAGCATACTAGCCATATTCGTTTCACCGATATGGGCAAACATAAGTGACGGGCTAGACGCGACTACCTGATACTGAGGGGCGTAAGTGGCAAACCAGCTATAGATGCGTTCTTCCAGTTCCACAAGCTCGACACTGCCCAAGTTATCAACCGTCACAACCAGCTTGATAGACGACTTGTCGACGTTGATCTGGTTGTTGAGGTCTAAGCCGTAAGGCAATGACATCTCATAAAGTAGCAGGTACTGAGCGGCTAACTCTCTATCCAGTGGCAGCTTATAGTAGCTGTCGTCATCAGCATGCATGTTCTTATTAAGGCGCTTATAAACGTCTGACAAGGTAGCGACATGGTCAGTCTCAGGTTGCAAGCGCAGCCAATTGGTAAAGTCTCCCATTGTTTTTAGGAATGTAGGATCGGCAATACCTTGTGATTCGCCAGTTTTGACCGCAATACTGATGTTTGTCATTCCACTGATGCGCTCTTCCATAAAGTCAGCCGCTTGGCGGAAATCACTACGCGAATCGAAGTACTTAACGGACTCATCATTCACTTTATTCAGCGGTAGTAAACTTGCAGAAACGGCGATGACTAACGCAGAAATCGGCAATAGCGCCTTACGATAACGAACCACCTTGTCACCAAGCATGTCCATGAAGTCTTGCGACGCGGCTGTTTTCTCATCGACAGCTTTGACTTTGATAGGCAGCAGTTTCAACATGGCTGGCAGCATAGTTACCGATAAGAAACAGGCAATCATGACTCCAAGCGCGGCCAAGTTGCCGAAATCGCGCAATACTGGTGAGTCAGACATGTTCATCATCAAGAAGCCAATAGCCGTCGTGACAGAGGTAATCACGATTGGCATAAAGTTGATGGCAACGCTTTGGTCAATCGAGTAAGACTTGCTATATCCTTTCTTAAGGTTTTGCCTCATGGTTGCGATAACATGCACGCAATCTGCAACCGCTAGCGTCATCACCAAGGTGGGTATATTCACGGTTGCGGTACTTAAGAACATTCCGGCCCAGCCAGAAATTCCCATAGTCGCAGCAACAGAACCTATGATGATGACTAACGTCGCCACCACACTTAAGAACGAACGCAGCATCAGAGTTAGAAACACAAGAATGACCAGTAGCATAGTGGGCACTAGCGTTGAACTGTCTTCTTGGGCAGAGGTCATAAAGGCGTGGTTCATAGCGATGATACCGGCTTTATGAAATTCTACTTGCGGATATTGAGATTGATATTTGGCGAGCAACTGATCGATGTGAGTTACGATTTCAATCACTTCCGCCGTTTCGTCAATTTCAGGCATTTGGACAGTGACGTTAACCACTGTGACATCGCCTTTTTGCGAAATCAGAGAGTCTTTGATAACCGGCTCTGACAGTGCAATACGCTTAACCTTTTCAATCCGCTCTGGTGTTAAAGGGTAATCTTCCAGTAGCAGATCTTCGACGATCAGATCATCTTCGTATGCTTCGGTGTGTTGATAATTTGCGATAGAATCGACGCGGCTTGAGTACGGGACTTGCCATGCATCTTGAGTAAGTTGTTGAACTAAAGTTAATGTCTCTGGTTCAAACACATTACCAGTCGCAGGGGCAATTACGATGGCAAGATTGTCTGACTTTGCAAATATCGTTTGAATCTCATCAAACGCCCTTAATTGAGCATTTTGCCCATCGAAGAAGATATTATAATCACCTCTAAAATAGAGATTTTTTCCTCCCATTGTTGAAACAGTGACTATCGCCAGCGTTATGAGTAACACCCACCAGCTAAAGCGAGTCGGCATGGTCAGCCAAGTAGAAGGCTGTTTTGAATTATTAAGTTGAGCAGTCATCACACTCTCCATTTGTGACGTTTCGTCAAAAGCGGTTAGTTAAAAACCAGCAAATGCTGGTACTTAAGTAACAACCCCTGAACCTGTTAATTAGATTCTGAGTATCAGTGCTTTATGTGACGATTCGTCAAAAATGGTGATTTTAAAAGCCCTTACGGGCTTTTATGATGAAATGCTTGTAGCCTATCGACCTACAGACTCTAGATAATCTATCTCTTGGGCGAACAACTCTTGCTCTACTCTGCGCCAAGTTTTTCGATAATCCCACTCTGTCGATAAAGGCTTCCAAGCCAAACCATCCAATAACATGTTGGCATTATTGAGTACGGTATAGGGATCTTGCAAACGATTGATACAATGGCTATTTGAAGCATTCTGTGTCAATGCATTTGAACCAAAGGCAATTGACCAGTTTGCAAATACGATAGCATCAGAGCCGATACCAGGAGAGAACTTCAAGTCTCCCTGCTCTACTCCATTAAGCACAAGTTGATCAGCATGTTCAATCACTTGTTCTTCGAGAGTATTTAGCTCTTTTACCCTTTCTGGGGAGGCTTTCTCAAGTACCCAAGGGCTCTTTGCCATAATCGCACACGTTGACAGTACTGGCTCCATACGAGCGTAAATACGATAACCAACGTGGAGCGCAATCACCTTTTCACGGGTGTTGCCTTCAAATTCACCAGCACGCGCAAACAAAACAGCCTCACTTTTCAGTGAATGTATGCACAGCGCCATAATCACGTCTTCTTTACTGCAAAAATGATTGTAAATCGTGCCTTTAGAATACGCACTCGCTGAAGTTAACTTGTCCATCGTCAAGTTGCTCCACCCTTGTTCTTGGACAAGCGACTTGGCTAATAGAGTGAGTTCGACTTCTCTATCGGCAATCGCCTGCTGCTTTTTAGTCAACCCAAACGAGCAGCCAGAACCTTCTTTTTTATCATTTTTACTACAGCCAAAACCAAACATGATTATCTAATCCGTCTCAGTCGTTTACTCCCTAACCTTACTATTGTAACACGAATACCAATTACGTTATAAACACCATTAATGACGATTCGTCATTTTTGACACATCGTCATAATAGCGCATTTATTGATCATATCAAGAGAAAGTTAGGTAAAAGATTTATGACGGTAATGAATTGATCCAAATGCTACTATTGCTTGGTAAGCTACTTTGAAATGGATCTTGTATGAAAAACTTTTTAACGTTGCTTGGCTTAGGAATATTCTCGACATCTAGTGTTTTAGCCAACAGCTGGTATGCAGAGCCTCTGGTGGCAGGCCTCAATGTGCCTTGGGGGCTAAGCTACCTCGGCGATAATAAAGTGCTCGTTAGTGAAAAAAACGGCACTATTGGTGTACTAAACCTTGAAAACAACACCTACCAAGACATTGGTAAAGTGCCGAACGTACATGTATCTGGTCAGGGAGGTCTCCTTGATATAGCGGTCTCCCCTTTTGATCCCACTCAAATCTATATCACCTATTCAAAATCTGTTGGCAAAGCGATAGAAACAACGCTAGCGAGCGCAACCTACAACGAAGGTGAGCGACCAAGTTGGCAAGATTTGCTGGTCACCCAATCCGGTTCTGATGGTGGCCGTCACTTTGGTAGCCGGATTACTTTTGACTCACAGTATTTGTACTTCAGCATCGGCGATCGAGGCGAAAGAGACAACGGGCAAGATCTCACGACTCATGCAGGAAGCATTCTTCGTGTTCAAACCAATGGTGAGGCTGCTCAAGACAACCCATTTATTGCAGAAGAAGGTAAGTTGGATGAAATATGGAGCTATGGCCATCGAAATCCGCAAGGACTGTTTTTTGATAGTAAGCAGAGAAGCCTATGGTCTATTGAACATGGTCCACGGGGTGGCGACGAAGTGAACTTGATAGAGAAAGGTGCGAACTACGGTTGGCCTGTTACATCGCACGGTAAAGAATACTGGGGACCAATCGCGGTCGGAGAGTCAACTGAAAAAGAAGGCATCAGCTCTCCAAAGAAAGTATACATCCCTTCTATAGCACCTAGTTCTCTAATACTCTATCGTGGAGACAAACACCCTGGGTTATCTGGAAAATTGCTTGCTGGTGCGCTTAAACTTACTCATATCAATGTACTAACTATAGAAGGTAACCAAGTCGTCGGTGAGCAGAGAATTCTAGAACACCTAGGTGAACGTATCCGCGACATCGAAGCATTACCCAACGGAGAAATTCTATTTAGTACTGATAGCGGGAAGATATATCGCTTAGCAAAAGAAGGCTAAGCAGAGTGAGCACGCTCAGGTGCTCATTAACTTTTTACTCAGAACTACTCGCCCAAATGACTTTATTGCGACCACTCTGCTTACACTCATACAAGGCTTTGTCTGCTAGATTAAACATCGCTTCCTGTAGCTCTTGATGGGTGTTGAATCTCTCATACAAATCTCGCTGCTGGGCAACAGCACCACCTACAGATGCCGTAACAGTTCCAAAAGGTTGATTCCCTTCATGAACCAAGTCCAATCCTGCGATCTCGTGCCTCAAGCGCTCTGTGAAATTCGCGAGTTGACTCAAGTCAGGTCGAGCGCAGAAAATAACAAACTCTTCGCCTCCATAGCGGAATGCAAGATCGCTATCACGCGCCAATTGCTTGATCTTACTGCCGACTCTAGACAATGCGTTGTCACCCTCTGTATGGCCATATATATCGTTAAAGGCTTTAAAATTGTCTACATCACAAACAATTAGGCCAACATAGTGACCTTTAGCCAAATGTCGCTTTAAAAAAGGAACGGCAGTACGAGAATACTTGTGACGAGAGCCGAGCCCTGTTAACGGATCGGTATCTGATTTGGCTCGCAGAATACTGAGCTGATTATCTAGTTTAGTCAGTAAGCCTTGATAAGCTCTTGCCAGCTGGCCTATTTCATCACTTCGCTCTAGCTCTGTTAAATGGTTAAGATCGCTGTTTGCTTGTCCCAATCTCATATGTTCTGCAAGAGATTTAAGAGGTGACACTATCCAATGAGAAACCCAGCCAATCAGAATCAGAGAAATGGCGAGTGCAACAATCGCTTCGGCAATAATCTCTTCAACTAGCGAATACTGCAATTTGGTTAGTTCACTCGCATTAAATACCGCCCACACCTCACCACCATTTTTGTTAATCAGTGGTAGGAGGATATTGAGTGTACATAACTCTTCATCTAAATAGTAAGCGTCGTCAAAAGCCCTCGGCTTACTCCATGGAATATAGATATTGTCGGTGATATAAATGCTGTCAACCAATGCTTCAAGCTCACGCTCAACTCTATTCTGGATAAACATCAGCTTTTTGCGTCGAATTAGGTTGTCAGTACTTGCTCCATCAATTTTGACTCTTAACTCTCTGAGCTTCTGTTCATTTTCCTCGACTTCCCCTTCTTTTACATCTGCGCGCCAAAGATAATCGAAACGCCTAAAATAGCGGACTTGGACTTGTTGCCCCGAATAATCAGAATGACCACTCACTTCTAAAAATTCTAAATCATCAATTGAGGCTAATATTTTCTTGGTGCTTGGCATCATCAAGTTAACGTAGTTTATCCCAGCAACTGAACTCGAAATGAACGGGATATGTGGTGCTAAGGTAAGCTTGGCAATAGAGGCAGAATACTCGACATGGCGGTTCCATTCGCTTTGATAACGCGTATAACTGAAACCCGCAATCAATATCACCACTAAAAATAGATGTGACACGACTAACATCTGATTAATTGAGAGTTTCGCCGCTACTCTACGCGGGGTCGGAAAAGGTCTAGCCAATTTTAATGCTCACTATACACGCTAAAGGTCGATTCGTTTAGCTTAAAGCAGACAAGACAAGTACTTGGAAGTGAAAGCACTGGTTCCGATCGCTCAGCGACACTCAATAGAGGTGCTAGGTATACGACTAACCATTTTGGCCTAACCATTCGAACTCATCCTACAACTCTTAGAGCAACTTCATATAATCGAACGTTTATTTTATTCGATTTATAAATAAATTCACACAATGAATGTTCAAAAATCAATCAGGACTTGAGAGTTGTAGCAGAGATAAGATGGGTAAAGTGTATATAGCAAAAAACCCTAGCATTTCTGCTAGGGTTTTAAACTTGGAGCGACACACGAGGTTCGAACTCGTGACCTCAACCTTGGCAAGGTTGCGCTC
>NZ_LLEI02000040.1 GCF_001399455.2 Vibrio bivalvicida | reverse complement strand
TACGCTCTTCTGGAGCGTTATCGATAGATGCGAAGTCTTTCGCTTCACCGCCGTACACCTTTGAAAGAGTAGTACAGATTGCAGCAGTTAGAGTTGTTTTACCGTGGTCAACGTGGCCGATAGTACCAACGTTAACGTGCGGTTTAGTACGTTCAAATTTTTCTTTAGACACGATCGTGTTCCTTCCTAGTTATGATTCGCCACGATCCGAATTGATCGAGACGCGCCAGAATTTGCTATTTTATGCGCCAACGCATGTCAGCGCAATATTTGGACGCATTGATCTTTAAAAAAAGCTAGACTTTTTTTAGTTCAATGCGTTTATACGTAACCACGGTCCGCCATGATTTTATCTGCAAAGTTTTTCGGTACTTCAGCGTACTCGTTAAACTCCATAGAGTATGACGCACGGCCTTGAGTTGCAGAACGAAGGTCAGTTGCGTAACCAAACATCTCAGATAGTGGTACTTGAGCGCGGATGATCTTAATACCAGCCACACCATCGTCCATACCTTCGATCATACCGCGACGGCGGTTAAGGTCACCAACAACATCACCCATCCAATCTTCAGGAGTGGTTACTTCAACATTCATCATTGGCTCAAGAAGAACAGGTTGTGCTTCTAATGAACCCTTCTTGAATGCCATCGAGCCAGCGATCTTAAACGCCATCTCGTTAGAGTCAACATCGTGGTAAGAACCGTCAAACAGCGTTGCTTTAATGTCTAGCACTGGGTAACCCGCTAGCACACCGCTATTCATTTGCTCTTCGATACCTTTCGCTACCGAACTGATGTATTCCTTAGGAACAACACCACCCACAATTTCGTCAACAAAGACAAAACCTTCGCCAGGTTCAGATGGCTCCAGTTTGATCCATACGTGACCATACTGACCACGACCACCAGATTGACGTACAAATTTACCTTCAACTTCCGCGTTGCCACGGATGGTTTCACGGTACGCAACCTGAGGTTTACCCACATTACAGTCAACGCTGAATTCACGTTTCATACGGTCAACGATGATATCTAGGTGAAGCTCACCCATACCAGAGATCAGTGTCTGACCTGTTTCGTCGTCCGTTTCTACGCGGAATGATGGGTCTTCTGCCGCTAGTTTACCTAGTGCAATACCCATCTTCTCTTGATCGGCAACAGAGCGAGGCTCTACCGCGATCTGAATTACCGGATCAGGGAACTCCATGCGCTCCAGAATAACCTTATGGTTCTGGTCACATAGCGTGTCACCTGTTGTCACGTCTTTAAGGCCGATTGCTGCTGCAATATCGCCCGCGCGAACTTCTTTAATTTCGTCACGCTTGTTTGAGTGCATCTGTACGATACGACCAAAGCGTTCTTTCTTCTGCTTCACAGAGTTGTAGACTGCGTCACCAGAGTTCACCACACCAGAGTAAACACGCATAAAGGTCAGCGTACCTACGAATGGGTCAGTAGCAATTTTGAATGCTAATGCTGAGAACGGTTCGTTGTCATCTGCATGACGCTCAACTTCTTTCTCGTTGTCATCCACACCTTTAATCGCTGGAACGTCGATTGGTGATGGCAAGAATTCAACTACTGCATCGAGTACCGCTTGAACACCTTTGTTCTTGAACGCACTACCACAAGTAGCCAGTACGATTTCGTTATTTAGTGTGCGTGTACGCAGTGCTTGCTTGAGTTCAGCTTCTGTTAGTTCGCCTTCTTCAAGATACTTGTCCATTAGCTCTTCGCTAGCTTCTGCCGCTGACTCAACTAGGTTGTTGTGCCACTCTTCAGCAAGCTCAAGCATGTCCGCTGGAATCTCTTCGTAACTGAAGGTTGTACCTTGGTCCGCTTCATTCCAGTTGATCATCTTCATCTTGATTAGATCAATAACACCTTTGAACTCATCTTCCGCACCAACGTTAAGTTGAATTGGAACTGGGTTAGCACCAAGGCGGTTTTTGATTTGATCAACAACGCGAAGGAAGTCAGCACCTGCACGGTCCATCTTGTTAACAAATACCATGCGTGGAACGTGGTATTTATCCGCTTGACGCCATACAGTTTCAGATTGAGGTTCAACACCCGATGAACCACAGAACACAACAACGGCACCATCAAGCACGCGCAGTGAGCGCTCTACTTCGATAGTAAAATCTACGTGTCCAGGAGTATCGATGATGTTGATGCGGTGGTCTTGGAATTGTGCATCCATACCACGCCAGAAAGTGGTAGTTGCAGCAGAGGTGATTGTGATACCACGCTCTTGCTCCTGCTCCATCCAGTCCATGGTAGCAGCACCGTCGTGGACTTCACCGATTTTATGAGAAAGACCAGTGTAGAACAGAATACGTTCACTTGTGGTTGTTTTACCTGCGTCTACGTGAGCGACGATACCAATATTACGGTAGCGCTCGATAGGTGTTTTACGAGCCACGATTGAATCCTCTTGAATTAGGGACTATTGCTATCTCTATTGCTTTCTTGTCTGCTTTAGGCACTTTTTGCTTGCCCTAGATATAGCAATAGTTCCTAGGCTTGCGCATAGGAACTAGAGTAGCGCCGCGGAGGTTACCGCGGCACTGAAAGGTATTACCAACGGTAATGTGCGAACGCTTTGTTTGCGTCAGCCATGCGGTGAACGTCTTCACGTTTCTTAACCGCAGTACCTTTGTTCTCAGACGCGTCTAGCATTTCAGCAGCTAGGCGTTGAGCCATAGATTTTTCACCACGCTTGCGCGCAGCTTCAACCAACCAACGCATAGCAAGTGCGTTACGGCGAACCGGACGTACTTCTACAGGTACTTGGTAAGTTGAACCACCTACACGGCGAGATTTAACTTCTACCGCTGGGCGAACATTTTCAAGAGCTTCTTCAAATACAGCTAAGTGATCTTTACCAGATTTCTCAGCCATTGCATCTAGTGCAGTGTAAACAATTTTCTCTGCAGTAGATTTCTTACCGTCAACCATTAGGATGTTAACGAATTTTGCCAGCAGTTCAGATTTGAACTTTGGATCTGGAAGGATCTTACGCTGACCGATGACGCGACGACGTGGCATGGATTTTCTCCGTTGTCTTCTTCAGGTTATCCAAAACTTTTCAGTTTCTTCAAAAATTAAAAATAATTTAGTGTTTGGCCTTACTTAACGGATTCCATTAAGATTTTGGACGCTTAACACCGTACTTAGAACGACCTTGCTTACGGTCGTTAACGCCAGCACAGTCTAGTGCGCCGCGAACTGTGTGGTAACGTACACCCGGAAGGTCTTTTACACGACCGCCACGGATTAGAACAACTGAGTGCTCTTGAAGGTTGTGACCTTCACCACCGATGTACGAAGTCACTTCGAAGCCGTTCGTTAGACGAACACGACATACTTTACGAAGTGCTGAGTTAGGTTTTTTAGGTGTAGTAGTGTAAACACGAGTACACACACCACGTTTTTGTGGACACGCTTCTAGTGCAGGCACGTTGCTTTTAACAACTTGCTTTGCACGAGGCTTACGTACCAACTGGTTAATAGTTGCCATTAACTAGCTCCTGATTTACTTGAAAGTAAGCTTTGTGAAAAATCTATCCCTAACTGCCAGTGGCACTTAGGGACGCAAAATTCTATTCAGAGGTGAGAGGTGTGTCAAGAAATATACAGATCTTTTTTGCTCAATTCTGGCGAAAAAAGTGTAAAAGCAAAACGACACTGGATAATGTAAAAACTTCACTATTCCCAAGTAACGCAATTTGGCTGTTCGATGGTCAATTCAACAAAGCCGTCAAAGTCGACTTGACGAACTGAAGAACTGACACGATTTGCGATACCGCGAGCCTCAACATCGGCCGCCAGAACCGATGTATTTAACCCTTTTACACTCGGAAAAGCGTGGTGGAGTGGATTTGCTGCGTAAACGGCTTGTTCCACCAGCAACACTTTATCTGATTCAGTCGCCACTCGACTTACATCTTCAAGCGCTTGAACCGTTTTAACGATATGTAACATAGAACACCTAGAAGGTAAGAACTTTATCGGCTCGATGTAATTGAGCGCTTAAATCTAACGGCGTGAGTATCTGCCCTTTGAGTACCAAATCTGCCTGTGCTAAACCACGTTCAGACAGTGATGCCTCACACACATACACCTGCTCGATATCATAAAGGTCAAACAATTTGAGCATGAGGGAATAGTCTTTACTGAGGATGTCCGCGGTTTGTTGACCATGTAACAGTTGATAGACTCCATCGCCCATAAACACGACGCTAATGTCTTCACAGTAGGCTGAAGCAGCAAGCAAAGCATCAACACCTTCACGACCAGAGGCACTGCTGTGTGGTGCGCTACGAAATAAGTAGGTTAATTGACTCAAAATTGCACCACTCGATCTTGAACTAACATAGCCTCTGCAAGACTGCCAAGCCCAGCTTGATGAAACCCTTCAGCCAGATTACATTGCGCCAAGCCATGCTGGTTTGCCTCATCCTGGCTCACGATACCTCTACGTAGAGCAGCGGCTACGCACGTTTCTAAGCGTACATTGTGCTCGTTGGCGAGTGTTTGCCATGCTCTCACTAAATCGAACTCATCGTTGGCTGGCACAGTTAAATCACTGCCGTTAGTCACACCATCTTGATAGAAAAACACACTCACGAGTGAATGCCCTTTCGTAATCACAGCTTTAGCGAACTTATAAGCACTTTTCGCTGACTGACTGCCGTACACAGGACCATTTACCACCAATGTGTAAGTCAAAGTGCTCACTTTTCATCGTCCTCAGTTTTACGCTGACGAATGTAAAGATAGACAGTGTGCTTCGAGATATTAAGGCGATCTGCGACACGGTTAATCGCGTCTTTAATATCAAAGATACCTTTATCGTATAGCTCCATAACGATCTGGCGATTCTTAGTATTATTTGACACAGACTTATCAGCATTGATTTCTTCAATCGTACGCTCAACCGTTTGGTCAACAAGTTCTTCTACATCACTGGCAAAGTTTACTGATGAAGCGGCTTGTTTTGCCTCTTCTGTCGGCATGAAAGATTGTAATACCTGAGAGAAAGGCGCATCAAGGTTGACGTTAACACACAACAAGCCGATCACTCGGTTCTCACCATTACGGATTGCCACCGTAATTGACTTCATCAACACACCGCCTTTCGCGCGAGTGAAGTAAGAGCGAGAGAAATTACGTTCTGAACCTTCAATATCGCGCAGCATTTTCAGAGCTAAGTCTGTGATAGGTGAACCTACTTGACGACCGGTATTTTCACCGTTGGCGATTTTGATTGCCGAAGTGTTAAGATCTTCTAATGAGTGTAAAACGATTTCACAAAACGGGCCAATCAGGCTCGCAATACCGTCAACGACCGCTTCATAAGATCTGAGAATGATTTTGTCATGCTCACTAAATGGCATCACATTAACAGATTCCATTTCGAGCAACATATCCGTGTTTACTGTTTCTGTAGTTGTCACTTCTTTAAGCCTTAGCGCGAAAAATCAACAAATTGGTGTAAGTTTATCAGAAATTTTGATAAGCACACCTAGCTAACCCACTATCTAGTGATTTAGGACAAAAAATTGATGACTAGCCAAGCCCATTTTCAGTAACAAAAAAGGCCTGGTAGAAACCAGGCCTTTCGTTCAATCAATGACTAGCGTTTATTGAACCGCTTCTTCACCGTTGTCGATTTTTAACAGCTCAACTTCAAACACAAGCGTCGAGTTAGCCGGAATCGTTGGCGTATCTTGCTCGCCGTAAGCTAACTCTGGCGGAATGACAAACTTAAACTTAGAACCTACAGGCATTAGCTGAACACCTTCAGTCCAACCCGGAATCACACGATTAAGTGGGAAAGTCGCAGGCTCACCACGATCGTATGAGCTATCAAATTGAGTGCCATCGATCAAAGTACCTTTGTAGTGCACTTGAACCGTATCCGTGTCTTTTGGTTGCTCACCTTCAGCTGCTGTCACTACTTGGTAAAGTAAACCTGTGTCTGTTTTCTTAACGCCTTCTTGCTTTTCAAACTCAGCACGGAAGTCAGCACCTTCTTTCTTCGCTGCCGCCGCTTTTTCTACAGCTTGCTTTTGCATTGTTTCTGCAACGCGCTTATCTAGCCCTTCAAGCGCCGCACGGGTTTCTTCTTCGTTTAGCTCAGGGTTACCCGCGAACACATGCTCGATACCTTTAAGAACAAGATCTTTATTTAGTGTGATACCAATTTCGTTTGGCTTATCTAGACTAGTGCTTAAGTAGTTAGCAAAAGACACACCAATCGCGTACGCCGCTTTATCATCCTCTGTGGCAAAAGAAACCGTCTTAGCTGTTTCTGCTGCTTGCACTTGCTCTGCCGCTGGTGCTGTTTCTGCTTTTGGTTCTTCTTCTTTTTGACAGCCAACAGCGAGTGCAACAGTTGCAGCAAGCAGTGACACTTTAAAAATCGATTTCATTTAACTCTCCAATTGAGACTTTTGTCTTTGTGCACAAATCTTTAAGAAACACTGGTACACATTTGAATGTTGTACCAATATAACCAATATGCGTCTTAATTAAACGTAAACAAGCGGATATTTGGACTTAATGCGTATAATTTTTAACTCAATAATCATCACGATTGTCATTACAGCGTTAAATGGGTGTTTTTTCTCCGCCCAAGACAGCCAGCGATGGACTATCGAACCCAAAGGCACCACCAGCTTTGCATTAAGCCGTGACGCTCGTTTCGCCCTTCTTTACTCTAAAGAACATCAACTGGTTTTGTGGGACCTCGATGAAGGTCAAGAACTCGCCTCTTTAGGTGCGCAAGATCCCCAAGCCAGTACTGTTTCTCGTATTCGAATATCAGATAATGGTCGCTTTGCCGTAACCGCGACCCAAATCAACTTCGCAGTTTGGGATTTAGCCTGGACTCAAGCCGAAGGGCTGTGGTCAATTTCAGATGGCTTAATCCGCGATGTTGATATTGCCAGCAATGGTGACCAAGTACTACTTGGTCTATCCAATGGCAAAGCAATCTACGTCAACTTAGTCACCGGACGTCGTCTAGAGTTCCTTGCCCACAACGAAAAAGTGAATTCTGTTGCTCTATCACCCAATGGCCGTTTCGCACTTTCAGGTGGCAATGACTATAAAGCACATCTATGGGATACCCGCACCGGGCAGATACTCAAAACCTTTGAGCATGAGCAACGTATTAACCGTGTTGCTTTGCAGCGTGATGGCAAATTCGCTTTTACGTCTGATGGAGGCAATCAAGCCATTGTTTGGGATCTCACCACGGGTAAAGAACTGTCAAAGCTACGCAGTTTTTCTCGCCAATTGATTTTTTCAACCGCGCGCTTTTCTGATGATGGCAACTACCTTGTGACGGGTACACCTTCTAGTCGAATCATGATTTGGGACACTCACACTGGTAAACGGGTCGATGGCTTTGAAGCCGAACCGCTAAAAGATACTCGCCCTCCACGTGCAGTGGTGTATGATGCAGCCTTTGATAGCCAAAACCGAGTGATCTCGGGGACATCGGCTGGTATCGCCCAAGCTTGGGATGTGGACTATTAACAGTAAAGATCAGTGAGCCATGACAGAAAACCGAGTTGAACAGTTAGAAAGCCGCATAAATGACTTAGAGTGTCAGTTGGCTTTCCAAGAACAGACCATTGAACAATTAAATGATGCCTTGAGTCAGCAGCAATTACTGATCTCGAAGATGCAGGATCAGATGAAGTACGTGGTGGGTAAGGTCAAAAACATGGATAGCCCTAGTATGACCGATCCTGCCAATGAGCCACCACCGCCTCACTACTAAGCATTAGCCAAAGATATAAGCAATGACAGCACCTGCGACCACCAAGCAGCCTCCAATGCGGCGCAACTGATTGTCAGGCTGTCTACTAAGCTCTGCCACCATATTGCGCCAACCATTCGGGGCAATCAAAGGCCCTAGGCCTTCAACAATGAGTACTAGGCCGAGTGCTAGCCACAAAGAATTCGACATATATTCCCTACTATAAAAAATAAAGGCTCCATTCAGGAGCCTTTATATTATCAGTGTTTGTTTACTTCGCCTTTGCGCCAGAAGCTTGATTCATGTATTGGAAGAAATCACTCTTTGGATCCAATACTAGGATATCACTCTTGTCGCTAAATGATTTCTCATACGCTTTCAGAGAACGCATAAAGCTGAAGAATTCAGGATCCTTGTTGTAAGCATCTGAGTAGATTTTCGCCGATGTTGCATCCGCTTCACCGCGTGTTACACGGGCAGTCTTATCTGCTTCTGCTAAAACGGTAGCAACTTCTAGCTCAGCTTGTGCACGAATCACTTCTGCACGCTCACGACCTTGAGAACGGTGTTTACGAGCAACTGATTCACGCTCAGCTCTCATACGGCGGTAGATAGACTCACTGATTTCATCAGGTAGGTTGATTTTCTTCATCCGGAAATCAACAATTTCTACACCCAAATCCTTCAATGCGCTACCAGTTGTACCGTTCAGAACGTTCTCCATAATTTGGTCACGTTCACCGTCGATCTCCAACGCTTCTTTCGCCGCTTCAGTGGTCACTTCTTCACTATCAGCACTTTCTGGCAGTACATCTTTGTTACGTGGACCTGAAACAATTTGCTTGATTTCGCGAGCACCAATCTCAGAACGAAGCACGTCTGTTACTTTACGTTCAAGTAGTGCTTCTGCTGTCAGCGTGTTACCGCCACCTGTGGTTAGGTAGTAGCGACCGAAATCTGCAATACGCCATTTTACATAGGTATCGATGATAACGTCTTTTTTCTCAGACGTTACGAAACGGTCAGAGCGTCCATCCATAGTTTGAATTTTCGCATCCAAGGTTTTCACACTGTCAAACAATGGCATCTTAAAGTGTAAACCCGGTTCGTAAATCTTAGATACACCGTTATCATCTAGAACACGGCCAAATCGAATTACTAAACCACGTTCACCTTCTTTGATTACAAACACAGACATCAACAATAGAACGGCTGCAAGAACCAAAACAGGGATCATTAACTTACGCATTCTTAATATCTCCCTTGACGTGAACCAGTTGAACGAGATTGCGAGTCTGAAGTTGACTCATTGCTCTTAGTCTCTAGCTCAATTTGATCGTAAGCAGAAGATGACTTCGTGCTACGTTTAGTTTGAGTTTTGCCTTCACCAGCTAACTTATCGATAGGTAAGTAAAGCAAGTTACCGCTAGATTCAGAGTCAATCAGAACCTTAGAAGTGTTGCTGTAGACCTCTTCCATAGTATCTAAGTACAGGCGGTTACGAGTTACTTCAGGAGCCGCTTGGTACTCTGGAAGTAGCTTCTCAAACTGAGCCACTTGACCAAGTGCTTCGTTGGTTACGCGCTCTGAGTAACCCAATGCTTCTTTCTTCAAACGCTCAGCACGACCTGTTGCTTTAGGAAGAATATCGTTGCGGTAAGCTTCAGCTTCACGTTCAAAACGCTCTTCATCTTCTCGCGCTGCGATAGCATCATCGAATGCGTCTTTAACTTGCTCTGGCGGACGTGCCGACTGGAAGTTAACGTCGACAATCACAACACCCATATCGTAGCTGTCAATAATTTCATTCAACGTCTCTTGTGTGCTTTGACGAATTTGTTGACGACCACTGGTCAGGATACTATCCATGAGTGAGTCACCGACTACAGCACGCAATGCAGAGTCTGTTGCTTGGCGTAAGCTGTCGTCTGCGTTTGTTACGCGGAATAGATACTTGTATGGGTCAGCGACACGGTACTGTACATCCATTGCCACTGTGACTACGTTTTCATCTTTGGTCAGCATTAGACCAGATGAACGCAACGAACGAATTGCCTGAACATTAACGGCTTCGTACTCGTCAATAAAACGAGGACGCCAGTTAAGACCAGGATCGACGATGCGATCGTACTTACCGAGACGTAGCACAACACCACGCTCTGCTTCACCAATAGTGTAAAAGCCAGCGAAGAACCAAATTGCTACCGCGATTGCTGCAATGACACCAAAACCTAGTGCACCACCGCCACCGATAGACGATCCTTTACCGCCTTTGCCACCAAACTTTCCACCCAGTTTCTGACTCAGTTTATTAAACACTTCGTCTAAGTCTGGCGGCCCTTGATCACGGCCACCTTTGTTACCACGATTGTTATTACCCCAAGGGTCATTATCGCGGCCATTGTTGCCGTTGTTATTACCAGGCTCATTCCACGCCATTAGAAAGCTCCATCATTTGATATGACGTTATACTGTAGCAGTCATTTAAGTAACTATAAAGTCACGTAAAACTGCCCCTTCTCTTTTTTCAAGTCTAGACCAATCCACTTGTTGCATGCGAACATTAATCAACAAGTTACCTTCCTGGTCATATTCTTCTCGTTGAATACATTTCATCTGGAAGAATGTACTACGAATTCGCCCCTGATGTTGTGGCGGAATTCGCAATTGATGCTGAACCATTTGACTAGCAAGACGTTCTGTCAATGCTTCAAATAAAAGCTCAATACCAATGCCTTCCATTGCCGAAACCCAAACAGCACGAGGAACCCCTTCCTCATCCCGTTCTATACGAGGCTTCTGATCTTCTAGATTATCAATCTTGTTCATGACAACTAGAGAAGGCACCTCATGGGCATCGATTTCTTCTAGTACTTCATGAACAGCTTGAATATTCTCACGAAAACGGTCGTCACTGGCATCGACAACATGTAACAAAATGTCAGCTTCTTGAGTTTCTTGCAGTGTTGCTTTAAATGCGGCAACGAGATCATGCGGAAGATGACGAATAAACCCGACCGTATCAGCTAGAATTGCCGGACCAACGTCCGCTAGCTCAATTTTACGTAGAGTCGGGTCTAGCGTAGCAAACAACTGGTCTGCCGCGTACACACCCGCTTCGGTAATACGGTTAAATAGGGTCGACTTACCTGCGTTAGTATAACCAACTAAGGAAACAGTCGGAATCTCCGCTCGATTTCTAGCTCGGCGACCTTGTTCACGCTGTTTAGCGACTTTCTCTAAACGGCGTAATATCGCTTTAATACGATCACGCAATAGACGTCGGTCAGTTTCTAACTGAGTTTCACCTGGGCCACGTAAACCGATACCACCTTTCTGTCTTTCAAGGTGAGTCCAGCCGCGGATCAATCGGGTCGAGATATGACGAAGCTGAGCAAGCTCAACTTGTAACTTACCTTCATGAGTTCGGGCGCGTTGAGCAAAGATGTCGAGGATCAAACCTGTACGGTCTAACACACGGCACTTACACAACGTTTCGAGGTTACGTTCTTGGGCAGGAGAGAGGGCATGATTGAAGATCACAATATCTGCACCATTCAATTGCACTGCTTGGGCAATTTCTTGGGCCTTACCCTCTCCGACATAGTACTTAGGGTGTGGAGACTGGCGACTTCCAGTTACGACTTGTAACGCAGAAACGCCAGCTGAAGAGACCAACATCTCGAATTCGTTGAGATCTTCCCACTCCCCTTCTTGCGTGAAGTTGATATGAACAAGTACGGCTCGCTCACCGGCTTCATAACGGTCAAACAAGCAATCAACTCCTTACAAAAAAATAGGGTAATTAAGAGAATTAATCTTCTGATTTCTCTTGCTGACGTTCACCTTGTGGACGTTCACCGCTGTGGTGGCTCACTGGACGAGCAGGAACTACCGTAGAAATAGCGTGCTTGTACACCATTTGGTTTACTGTATTTTTCAGCAAGATCACAAACTGATCAAATGATTCGATCTGACCTTGCAGTTTAATTCCGTTTACAAGGTAGATAGATACTGGAATACGTTCACGACGTAATGCATTTAAGAATGGGTCTTGTAGAGATTGCCCCTTAGCCATTTTTATTTTCCTTATTTTGTAATTTTGTTTTAGTTATTTAGCTAGTGGTGCGCTGCATTAAAACGATGCGGCCTTTGCTCTGAGCTAAACGAATAAAATAACACCCTGTCGTTACCTGTTATGACGACTTTAAAACGAAATTTCAAGTAACCGATCCTTTACAGGGCACATTCACGCAAAAGCGATCACATTATACACAGCTAAAACCGTCAGATGCTATGGCATTTGAAACAGTTTCTAGCGCGTGTTCAATGTTTTCGCTATCTAACCAAGTTAAATCATCCCAACTGCGTAACCAGGTGATTTGTCGCTTGGCCAATTGACGGGTTGCACAGACGCCTTTAAAAATAGCTTCATCTAAAGTGCAGTTACCATCCAAATAGTCCCACATCTGCCTATAACCCACGCAACGAATCGATGGAAGATCTGGATGAAGATCATCACGGGCATATAACGCACGCATTTCATCTTCAAAGCCAGCCTCGATCATCTTCTCATAACGAAGTTCAATTCGGCGATGGAGCTCTGCCCTTTCCTTGGGAGCTATTGCAAACTGTTTAACTCTATACGGCAGGCTCTCGCCCTTAGTTTGAGTTAACTCAGTAAGAGTTTTACCTGAAATTCGATAAACTTCCAATGCCCTAGATAATCTTTGTGGATCATTAGGATGGATTCGCTCTGCTGAAACAGGATCAACTTGTTTCAATTGGTCGTGTAATTTATCCCAACCTAGAGTCAATGCTTCTTGCTCTATTTGTTGGCGAATTTCAGCATTCGCTGCTGGAAGTGGTGATAACCCTTCCAATAACGCTTTGTAGTAAAGCATGGTGCCACCAACCAGTAGCGGAATCTTACCTTGCTCAACAATCTTATTCATTTCATTCAGCGCGTCACGACGGAAATCAGCCGCTGAGTAAGCTTGGCTAGGATCCAAAATATCGATCAATCGATGCGGCGCTTGCGCTTGTTCTTGTGCATCTGGCTTTGCGGTACCTATATCCATGCCTTTATAGATCAACGCTGAATCAACAGAGATGATCTCAACAGGAAATTTCTTACGCAAACGAATCGCAAGATCCGTTTTTCCTGATGCGGTTGGCCCCATTAAAAACAGAGCTAAAGGTAATTCTTTGTTGTTCATAATTCTAACGCTGCAATCGTTGCAGAAAAATCTACGGGCCTTACAAAGGCCTGGTCACTGAGCGGAAGTCTTCCCTGCCATAGTTGCTCTACATCCGCAATTATCTGAATAGCTTCCGACAAAGTGTAGTCACTTTTTACCTGAGTAATATGATCACTCAGCCATTTTGCCAACTGGGTATGTGACAATGGCAGTGAAGCTGCTTGACACGAAAGCGCGTAAGATAGCAGATCTGGCACCAGTTGTTGTAAGTTTTGTTGCCTTAATGGTTGGGGGACTCCCATCACCATCAACGCCTTATTACCACGTGTTTTAAGCTCAATACCAAAAGCATCCAGAGTTGGCTGAAGAGCATCGGCAACCTCAAGTAAGCTTTCATCCAACTTTACCGACAGCGGTACTAATAGAGGTTGGCTTTTTAAGCTCCCCTCACGAGTCAATAACTGACCATTGACCCTCAGCCACTCAGCTTTAGCAAGGTTGACCAAACGCGTTCCTTGCTTGTCAGCCATCACAAGATATCGACCTTGTACCAAGTTGATCGCTTTTCCTAACGATTCGACAACCGGTGTTTCAACTTGTTCATTTGAAATTGTCGTAGAGACTGAACTAATGTCTTTTTCAGTTACAGCGATATCAGGAGTCTGTAATAACTCCTGATAGGCTTTGACTTCTTGCGCACTTGGTGCTGGCTCACTATAGCGCTCAGCAATCCTTGGTTTGTTTAGCGGGCGAGATTCTTGCCACTCATTCTTGGGCTGAGCTTCTCGCACACTGTCATGACTTTCTGCATAGTCTGCTTTTCCAGGATACGAAGGTATCGACTCAATAGCGCAATACTCTTGCTGAGAAGCAAGACTGACAACTTCACGGGGTGTAGAGGTCAGCCCAGGCTCATCAATTGGCTTTACCTGCTCATCACTATGAAATGCCGATGCGGTTTGCTGTGGTTTATCAATATGGGCACTCTGAGCCAATGCATCACTCAGCGCTTGATAAATAAAATCGTGGACTAGACGAGCTTGGTGGAAACGAACCTCATGCTTGGCAGGATGCACATTCACATCCACTTGATGTGGGTCGAGCTCGATAAATAACACGTAAGTTGCAAATTGGTCAGGACGCAGGCTAGTTTCGTAACTCTGACGAATTGCATGATTGATCAATTTATCACGCATCATACGTCCATTGACGTAACAATATTGCAGATCACTTTGTTGACGCGCCCCTTCTGGCGTTGTGATCCAGCCGTGCAGTTTAAGCCCTTGGTGCTCTAGCTCAATTTTAAGCATATTACGTACAAACGCATTACCACAAACTGCGGCTATGCGCTTTTCAGCCTGCGGCTCAGTTTTCGCGGCGCGATATTGCTTAATAAGCTTGCCGTTGTGTCTTAGGTTAATAGTGACGTCGAAGCGGCTCAACGCAATCCGTTTCAAAAGTTCGTCAATATGGGCAAATTCCGTTTTCTCAGTACGGAGAAACTTGCGCCTAGCTGGGGTATTAAAAAATAGATCCAACACTTCAACCGTGGTGCCAATTGGGTGTGCAGCAGGCTGGAGCTTTACCTGCATGTCACGACCTTCACTATACGCAGACCACGCTTGCTCTTGTGTTGCTGGTCGGGAGGTCATTGTCAAACGAGCAACCGAACTGATACTCGCCAAGGCTTCACCACGAAAGCCCAAGCTGATGATCGCTTCAAGATCATCTAAGGTATGAATCTTTGACGTTGCATGTCGGCTTAGTGCTAGAGCAAGCTCATCTTTAGCAATCCCTTTACCATTATCGCGCACACGAATCAGCTTAGCGCCACCCTTGTCGATATCAATATCGATTCGTGTCGCGCCCGAGTCTAAACTGTTTTCCACCAGCTCTTTGACTACAGAAGCGGGTCTTTCTACTACTTCGCCCGCCGCGATTTGGTTGGCAAGGCGCGCAGGAAGGATCTTAATCGTCACGTCTGGCACTCACTTTAGTTGTGGGGAATGATCAACACCTGACCAACCGCCAACTGATCAGAACGCAAGTTATTGGCTTTGCGAATGTTGTCCACTCTCACCTGATACTTGCTGGCAATTTTGCCCAAGAACTCACCACGCTTAACTGTGTGCTTACGCAGTGGTTGATCTTTCATACTCACAGTAATCTTCAATTTCTGCCCAAGCTTTAGTGTATCGGACTTGAGCTTATTTTCTTTCTTAATCGCCGCAACCGAAACTTTGTACTTCTCTGCGAGCTTTCCTAGATACTCGCCACGCTGTACTACGTGAGTCAGAGTCTTAGTTTCGACTGGATTCTTAATTTGTGGCACCGAGATAGACTTACTTGAGCCCGGAATCGTCAGGATCTGACCAATGGCTAAGCTGGTACTCTTGAGCTTGTTGGTCTGCATAATCGCTTTCGTCGACGTGCCATACTTACTGGCTATCAACGACAGCGACTCACCGCGTGCCACTTTGTGCTTGATGGTTTTACCGCGATTGGAGAACAAAGTCCCTTCAGGTGGATTCGCCTCAAAATACTGAACTATCGCCTTCGTTAACGAACGAGCTAGTTTGTCTTGGTGACTGCGTTGGAATAGCAGCCTCTCTTCCGTTGGGTTGGTAATAAAGCCCGTCTCAACCAATACTGATGGAATGTCCGGCGATTTCAATACCGCCAAGCTGGCATTAACAGGATCTTTCTTGTGCAATTTAATCCCAGCTCTGGTCATTTCACGCAGTATCTTCGTCGCCAGCTTATAGCCCTCTTTTTGTGAGTGGCTAAACTGGAGATCAAGTAGAGTCTGACTAACGTTTCTATCGCTATTATTCTTGGACAGCACTTCGCCTGCACCACCAAGCAACTGAGATTGTTCCTCGTGATTTTCTACCCAGCGAGCAATTTCCGAGTTAGCTCGACGGGTGTTCAATACAAATACTGAGCCACCACGCGGTTGAGGTGTGTGGAATCCATCAGCATGAATCGATACAAGTAAATGAGCTTTATTACGACGAGCAATCTCAGAGCGTTTGTTTAAGTTAACAAAGTAGTCACCTCCGCGAGTCAATACCGCCTTCATACCGGGCACAGCGTTGATTTGAGCGACGATTTTCTTGGAGACAGCTAAGGTTGCATGTTTTTCATATTTCTTACTCGGACCAATCGAGCCAGGGTCTTCGCCTCCGTGACCCGGATCGATAGCCACAACAATATCTGCCGTACCAGCCAATTGAGAGGCATCGCGACTGACAGTCGTTGAACTGGTCGACTTAGCTGGAGTTGAAGTAACTTTCTTCTGGCTGCCATGAGGCATATCGATCACTAGACGGTGGCCGTACTGACCACCAGGAGTCGGTGCAAGCTTAAATAGCTGAGGAGCTACTTTACGCTTGAGTTCAAACACCAAGCGGTAAGTTCCTTTGCTTGGCGGTGAACTTTTGCGGATTTTTTTCAACACAGGGCTGTCAGTGACATTGATTGGTAACTTAGTACTGACAGAGGTCTTCTTTAGATCCACCACTAAGCGCTCTGGGCTAGAGAGCGTAAAGTAACTGTAGTCAGCTTCTGATGAAAGATCGATAACGACTCGAGTCTCATCAGGTGATGGCCATACACGAATCCCTTCTAACGCATTTGCAAATGCAAATCTAGGCGTAAAAGTAAGAGCAAGAAGAAATGGAAAGAAAACAGCTCTTATAAAAGTACTCTTCAACATAACTCCAACTGTTCTAATAATTGACATCCATACTGATTATTTGCTGTCAGTACGACAACACGTGCCTCTCCGTCGTAGCGAAGATCAATATCCAGATCCGCTTCAGGTAGCAAACCTTGCCCTTTTTCAGGCCACTCCACCAGACAGATAGCATCTGAGGTAAAGTAATCACGAATTCCCATAAACTCGAGTTCTTCAGGATCCGCTAAACGGTAAAGATCAAAATGATAAACCTGCCACTGATCAAGCTGATAAGGTTCAACTAGAGTGTAAGTTGGGCTTTTTACATTGCCTGCATGACCGAGCGCGCGTACAAAACCACGACTAAACGTCGTTTTACCTGCACCCAAATCACCATGTAAGTAGATGGTGGTCTGTTGAGAGCACAAGTGCGCTAATGCTGTCCCTAATTGAATCGTTGCTTGTTCATCGCTAAGGGCAAATTGTTTGGTGGTCATGAAGATCAATCTCTACGCTGTGACTATATAAAAAACAAAAGAACACGAATAGTAAACTGGGTTGGAATTGAGAGACAAGAGATCTTGTGTAAGTAAAACGAAAAATCGGCGATTTGTTGCCATTTTCCGCTGTTCCTTGGCTAGATCCCACATATAAGATCCGTTAAGATCCCGCTCCCTTTACCCGGATCAATCAGCATGAACTACCAAGAGCTAACAGACAAGATTAAAATTTGGGGCCAAGAACTTGGCTTTCAAAAAGTTGGCATCTGCGATGTAGACCTGTCTGAGCATGAAGCAGAGTTACAGAAGTGGCTTGATGCTGGTTACCACGGGGAAATGGACTGGATGGCACGTCACGGCATGATGCGAGCACGTCCCGCAGAACTGCTACCGGGAACCTTACGTGTCATTAGTGTGCGTATGAACTACCTGCCACCTCAAGCACAGTTTGCTGCCAATCTATCCGATCCTACTCAAGCCTATATAAGTCGCTACTCTCTTGGGCGTGATTATCACAAATTAGTCCGCAACCAGCTTAAAAAGCTCGGGCAAAAAATAGAACAAGAAATTGGCAATTTTGGTTATCGACCTTTTGTCGACTCCGCGCCAATACTAGAAAGGCCTTTAGCGCAAAAGTCAGGACTCGGTTGGACAGGAAAACATTCGCTTATCCTCGATAAAGAGTGTGGTTCATGGTTCTTTCTTGGTGAACTGCTGATCGATCTTCCTCTTCCAGTCGACAAACCAAGCGTTGAAGAGTGCGGCAAATGCAAAGCCTGTATCACCTCTTGCCCAACACAGGCGATCGTCGCAGATGGCATTGTAGATGCGAGACGCTGCATTTCTTACCTAACCATTGAATTTGAGGGTGTTATCCCTGAAGATTTTCGCAAAGCAATGGGCAATAGAATCTATGGCTGTGATGATTGCCAGCTAGTCTGCCCGTGGAATCGCTTTTCCGATTTAACCGATCAGCAAGACTTTCATCGTAGAGAAGCATTGACCAATGCAAATCTCGTTGAGCTTTTTAAATGGGATGAGGCGACTTTCTTAAAAAATATGGAAGGTTCGGCTATTCGCCGTATTGGACATTTGCAGTGGCTAAGGAACCTATCTGTTGCCATGGGGAATGCACCATATTCCATCGACATAATCGAAGCGCTAGAAAGTCGCGTAGGTCTTAGTGACACCTTAGATGTACATATTCGATGGGCTCAAGAACAACAACAAACACAAATTCCCGCTCAATCTACTAAGCTAAATAGATTGATTAGAATCGTCGAGAAAGGCTTACCACGAGATGCATAATGCTTGCCGGACCAAGCCATTCATAGTTTGACCTAGATCCAAAAACCAAAATGTGGAAAAAAGAAAGGATGATTACTCATTTTCTTACAGATGGGGAAGTTAATCACAATGTTCAGAAATGACCAGGATCAAAAAACAGTGACTTAATGATCGTAAATAGTCACTTGGTCAAGCATTGGAATAACCAAAAAATCAATAGATAACAATCAGTTACAGTGAAACTCAACTTACGTAAGAAAGTTTCAAAAACAAAAAGATCGTTTTAGTCAAACGTTATACATGGATAAAAATCAGGTTACCCACCAAGTTATCCACACTTTAACTTCTGTGGATAAGTCTGTTGACTAATGTACAAAGCCCTAGCTCACACAGTGTTTGCTATTGATTCTGACTTACCAGATCTCGTGCTGAGATTTAATATTGAGACATAAAAATGCCCACCTAAAAATTAGGAGGACTTCTTACTAATTTGGGGTTTATGCTTCGCAGCATTAGATAAAGAGCGGTGACCGTAAGGTCTATTCAAATGACATGTCATTTGAAGGAGATTTGGAGCGACACACGAGGTTCGAACTCGTGACCTCAACCTTGGCAAGGTTGCGCTCTACCAACTGAGCTAGTGTCGCATTTTCTCAAAAGAGAATTGGTTGCGGGGGCCGGATTTGAACCGACGACCTTCGGGTTATGAGCCCGACGAGCTACCAAGCTGCTCCACCCCGCGTCCGCATTGTGTCACCGTTAGGTACGATGAAGACCTTAAAATTGGAGCGACACACAAGGTTCCCTATTCATAAACAGAAAGGCGTGACCTCAACCTTGGCAAGGTTGTGCTCAATCTAACTGAGCTAGTGTCGCAATCTTCACCGTTAAGTACGATGACAACTTTACTTTCCACTTAAAAAAAGTGGAGCGACACACGAGGTTCGAACTCGTGACCTCAACCTTGGCAAGGTTGCGCTC
>NZ_LLEI02000039.1 GCF_001399455.2 Vibrio bivalvicida | reverse complement strand
CGAGAAGCGAGAAGCGAGAAGCGAGAAGCGAGAAGCGAGAAGCGAGAAGCGAGAAAAGTTTGAAGGGTTGATATGAAAGTATCAACCCTTTTTGTTTTTTACGATCATCCTCAAAAGTGAGGAACGAACGAGTTGGGGATCTCATCAAGCTACCGACTCGCTGTAAGAGATTCCCTACTCCTTCCTTCGTCAGTCTAGGGAATGACGATTAACCCCAAAGGGCGAAGCCCGTTCTCGATTCTCGCGGCGCAGCCCTATCTCTAGAACGCAGTCCGTTGCTAACTACGCAGTCCAATCCCACGTGTCACTAGGTAATGAGCCACAGCATACAAAGCGATAACAAACACCCCAAGCACACTAAACGAAGTCACAATCCCCACATCAGATACACCTAAGAATCCATAACGGAATGCATTAACCATGTAAACGATCGGGTTGATCTTTGACACGCCTTGCCAAAACTCAGGCAATAAACTGATTGAGTAGAACACACCACCCAAATACGTTAACGGCGTTAAGACGAAAGTTGGGATAATTGAAATATCGTCAAAGGTTTTGGCAAACACCGCGTTGATCAATCCGCCGAGGGAGAACACAACAGAAGTCATAAACACAGTCGCAATAATAATCCCCCAATGTTCCACTTGAAGATCAACAAAGAATAACGATACGAAAGTCACTATCGTGCCAACCAGTAAACCACGTACAACACCGCCCATCACATAGCCTAAAATGATCACATAGTTAGGCACTGGCGCAACCAATAGCTCTTCAATGTTCTTTTGAAATTTTGAGCTAAAAAACGAAGAAGCGACATTCGAGTATGAGTTAGTGATCACCGACATCATAATAAGGCCCGGCACAATATATTCCATGTAGCTAAAGCCGTTCATCTCACCAATGCGTGAGCCAATTAAGCTACCAAAGATAATGAAGTACAGCGTCATGGTAATCGCTGGTGGGACCAGAGTCTGAACCCAAATACGAGTAAAACGATTGACTTCTTTTGTCAGCAGGCTACAAAAGGCGGTCCAGTATAGATGATACATTCTACTGTCCTCCTTCATTGACGATACTGACAAACAACTCTTCCAATCGGTTGGCCTTGTTACGCATCGAAAGTACTTGCACACCTTGCTCGGTAAGTTGAGTAAAGATCGCATTCAAACCTTCTGTTTTTTCAATCTCAATCTCCAAAGACCCGTTGGTAAATGTCTGGCTATTTACACCAGACAATTGAGGTTCTGGGCTACCTTCCGCTAAGTCGAGGATAAAAGTCTCAACATGGAGTTTGCCGAGCAGATCCTTCATCGTCGTGTTTTCAATCAGCTCACCTTTATTGATGATACCTATGTTACGACACAGCATTTCAGCTTCTTCTAGGTAATGGGTGGTTAAGATGATGGTGATACCTTGCTGTGAGTTGATCTCTTTCAAGAACTCCCACATTGAGCGACGCAACTCGATATCAACTCCAGCAGTCGGTTCATCGAGAATAAGCAGTTGTGGTTCATGCATGAGCGCGCGGGCGATCATCAAACGGCGCTTCATACCACCAGAAAGATTTCTCGCACGCTCACTACGTTTTCCCCAAAGATCGAGCTTAGTTAGATACTTTTGGGCTCTTTCTTTAGCAAGTATCTTAGAAACACCGTAATAACCCGCTTGTTGCAGAACAATCTGTTCTACGGTTTCAAACTGGTTAAAGTTAAATTCTTGCGGTACTAAGCCAAGATTTTGCTTGGCTAGTTCTAAATCTTTGTCGATGTCATAGCCAAACACCTTAACTTGGCCTGAAGTCTTGTTCACCAGCGAAGAGATAACACCTATGGTAGTGGACTTACCAGCTCCGTTTGGCCCAAGCAAGGCATAAAAATCCCCTTGGGCGACATTTAAACTAATGCCTTTAAGCGCTTCAAACCCACCAGCATAGGTTTTACGCAGCTGCTCAATTTCTAATGCATACATATTATTTACGATTGCCATTGCTACATCTTATTTGTAAATCAGTTTATCGTTGAATAACGATGATTACAATTAAACCTTTCGAATAGTTTGGAAATGAATTTTATCAAGACAAAAAACGCCACTAGGGTTGCCTCTAGTGGCGTTAGATATCTTAATAACTCGTTGTTTATACAGCTTCTAACTGATACTCGTCGGTATCAACATGCTTAACTGCCGCTCTAAGTGCTTCGTAGCGGAACTTGAACGTATTGTCTTGAGGAACCAAATCTATCACATGGAATTTCTCTAGCTGCTGTCGAGTTTTTTCATTTGGGCATAGCAAATAAACTTGGCAGCTCGCATCGAGTGCATCTTTTATGGCATTCTCAAGAGCCAAGCCAACCGTCACGTCAATCATTGGCACATCGGTCAGATCTAAGATCATCACTTCATAATCTGAAATACTGGTATGTTGCCGAGAAATCGCTTTTGAAACGCTGAAGATCATTGGCCCAGAAAGATAAAAGAACAGCACCTTACCATTCGCCATATCAAGCAACCCGCGTTCACTGTCGGTTAGCGGCACATCATCTTCATCGGCATCACTGATAGCTTTAACCTGACGAGCCTGTTCACGACTTAGCCGCTCAATGATAATGATGTTGGAAATAAAGACACCAAGGCCAACAGCCACAATCAAATCAACGAATACCGTCAGCAGCATTACGCCGTACATCACGGCCATACCCGCAAAGCTAACCTTGTGAGCACGTTGGATAAAGCTCCAGTCTAGGATATTAAAGCCCACGTACACCGCAATGCCCGCTAGTACAGCCATTGGGATAGGTTCGGTCAACCCACCTGCAACCAGTACAACCAGAGCAAGCATCAGTGCACGGACAACTCCTGAAAGCGGCGAGCGAGCGCCAACTTGTATGTTGGTCACTGTGCCCATGGTCGCTCCAGCACCCGGTAGCGCACCAAACAGGCCAGAGATAATGTTCGCCAAACCTTGGCCACGCAGCTCTTTGTCAGAGTCATGCTCCTTGCGTGTTAAGGAATCACCGATAACTGCTGTCAACAAGGTATCAATGCAGCCTAATGTACCAAGTACTAAAGCATCTATAACCATCTCTGTGAACATCGCGGCGTCGATATGCGGAATAACAAGTGATGGTAATCCCGCAGGAATTTCCCCAATACGGCGAATAGAATCTGTATCGAAAATAATGACTGATAGCAAGGTGACCGCAACTAAGGCGACGAGCTGGGCTGGTACATAGCGGCGGTACTTTTTAGGAAAGAGAAATAGAATACCTAGCGTTAAAAGCCCGAGAAAGAGCTCGCTAAACTTCATGTTGGCGATAATATCTGGAATCGCTGACAAAGTGCCCATCACACCGCCTGCGGGAGCCGCTTGTCCAAGCAAAGGGGATATCTGGAGGATAATCAAGATAACGCCAATTCCCGACATAAAGCCAGAAATTACGCTATATGGCATCAAAGTTACGTATTTTCCTAACTTTAGTGTCCCTAATAAAACCTGAAATGCCCCAGCCATCATGACCACAGTAAAGGTCATCGCCATCCCCGTTTCAGGATACTTAGTCATCATGCTAGTCAACACCGCGGTCATGATAACGGTCATTGGACCGGTAGGCTCAGAGATTAGTGTATTTGACCCACCAAACAGAGCAGCGAACAGACCCACCATGATCGCGCCCCACAAACCCGCTTCAGCTCCTGCACCCGAAGCCACACCAAAGGCTAACGCCAAAGGCAAAGAGATAATAGCCGTGGTGACACCACCAAATAAATCTCCTTTGAGATTCATATCTTCAAAACGACTAAAAAACAAAACTTTACTCCATGTCTCACATGTCATTGCTCAGAGATTGCTGCGCCTACAACTTTACTTAGAACGACAGGTTCCTCTGAACTTGATCACAACATACTGGTTTTAAGTTATTCTGATTACTGAGAGAAGCAGAAAGGAATAACCTTAGTTTTTGTAGCTAAAATTTACGCGAAATGTAAGTAAATTGCTGCGAAATGTAGCCAATTTCATCACTTTAACAAATGTTACTTGTAAGAGATAAGTGTTAATTACATCTCATCGCTCATACGTTATAACCATTAGTTAGGATAGCGGCTAAGTTTATGATTTTTGGCGCTCAAACACGTCAGATGAGTACCATTTCACCTAATTTTGACAGGAACGAAATTGTAACATTGTGTATAGTGATGAAAGATTTTTTTTAAGGGTTGTGAGTAAGATGCCGGAAATTAAACAGTTATTTGAGAACAATTCGAAATGGTCAGAGTCAATCAAGGCAGAGCACCCTGAATACTTTACCAAACTGGAACAAGGACAAAGCCCAGGGTTTCTCTGGATCGGTTGTTCAGATAGCCGAGTACCTGCTGAGCGATTAACGGGACTCTACTCTGGCGAGCTTTTTGTTCACCGTAACGTTGCTAACCAGGTGATTCATACCGACCTTAACTGCCTATCAGTCGTACAATACGCTGTCGATGTGTTGAAAGTAAAACACATCATAGTTTGTGGTCACTATGGCTGTGGTGGTGTCAAAGCCGCCATTGATAATCCTCAACTAGGTTTAATCAACAACTGGTTGCTGCATATTCGCGATCTTTTCTTTAAGCACCGCAATTATCTCGAAGCAATGCCAGAACAAGATCGTGCAGATAAGCTAGGTGAAATCAACGTGGTAGAACAAGTCTACAACTTAGCCAATTCGACGATTATGCAAAATGCCTGGGAACGCGGGCAAGATATCGAAATACATGGTGTTGTCTACGGTATTGGTGATGGAAAATTAGAATACCTAGGTGCTCGTTCTAACTCTCGTGAAAGCGTAGAGAGCTCTTATCAAAAAGCGATGGAAAGTGTCCTCAACCCACACCATAAACTTCTGTGTCGCTAACCACCTAAGATAAACAAACGCCCGCAAACTTGCGGGCGTTTTTGCATGCATCTACAGTTGCATTATTCTTGAGGAACCACTTTACCAATGTACGGTAGGTGACGGTATTTTTGTGCGTAATCGATACCTACACCGACAACAAACTCATCTGGGATCTCAAAGCCAATCCACTTTACCCCTACCTCAACTTCACGACGAGAAGGCTTGTCGAGTAATGTACAGATCTCAATCGATCTAGGTTCACGAAGACTAAGGATCTCTTTGACTTTATTCAACGTGTTGCCAGTATCGATGATATCTTCAACGAGCAGTACATCTTTACCTTTAATATCATCATCAAGGTCTTTCAGGATACGAACATCGCGTGAGCTTTCCATTGTATTGCCGTAGCTAGAAGCAGTCATGAAATCCACCTGGTGCGTCAAGTCGATTTTACGAGCTAGATCAGCCATAAACACAAATGAACCGCGCAATAGGCCTACGAGGACGAGATCTTCGCTACCTTCGTAATGCTCGCTAATTTGCTTGCCTAACTCGTTAACTCGTTCACTGACTTCCTGCTCAGAAATCATTACTTCTACTGTATGTTTCATACCAATCTCGTTTTTCACGTTAGCTGTATAGAGCGTAATTATAGTCACTCAAGATTTAGGCGCGTAGTTTACCACCAGCCTGCAGCAAGGAAAAACGTTTGCCTAAATAATTCATGCAACGCAAGGTTATTTCTTATTGATCTTTAGCACGATATTAACAAAAGTGATTATAAAATAGTCTGAAACCGTTGACCTTAATCATATGCACCATTACACTCATAGGGCGTCAGCAAATTATAATCTAATAAATAGGGCAAAAAGCCCAAACAAATATAAACAACTCATTTGGCAAGGAAATTAACTATGGACTCTATTGCTAAAAGACCGCGTACGCGTCTTTCACCGCAAAAACGAAAACAGCAACTAATGGAAATCGCACTGGAAGTGTTCGCTCGTCGTGGCATCGGCCGCGGTGGTCATGCTGACATTGCAGAGATTGCTCAAGTTTCTGTTGCGACTGTCTTCAACTACTTCCCTACTCGTGAAGATTTAGTTGATGACGTTCTAAACTACGTTGTTCGTCAATTCTCTAACTTCCTATCTGACAATATCGATTTAGATATTCATGCGAAAGAGAACCTAAATAACCTAACTTCAGCGATGGTTGAATTAGTACTCAACGATTGCCACTGGCTTAAAGTGTGGTTTGAGTGGAGCGCATCAACTCGTGACGAAGTATGGCCACTGTTTGTTTCAACAAACCGTACCAACCAACTGTTGGTGCAAAATATGTTTGTTAAAGCAGTTGAACGTGGCGAGGTGTGTGAGGAGCACGAGCCTGCCGAGCTGGCGACTCTTTTCCACGGCATCTTCTACTCACTGTTTGTTCAAGCAAACCGTACACAAGATGAAACAGGTATGAAGAAGCTAACAGAAAGCTACTTAGACATGCTTTGCATCTACAAACACGCGAAAAACGCGTAACCTAAATTAAGCCTGACGCATACAAAGCCTGCTCATCATTGAGCAGGCTTTGTTATTTAAAGCACAAAAAAACCGCTGAGAAAGCTCAGCGGTTTTTTGGATTCAGATAGAAGAGTTGATTACTTCTTCTTTTTCGCTTTAGGGTTTGGAAGGTCAGTGATTGTACCTTCAAACACTTCTGCCGCTAGACCTACAGACTCGTGTAGAGTTGGGTGAGCGTGGATTGTCAGCGCAATATCTTCAGCATCACAGCCCATCTCGATTGCCAGACCGATTTCACCCAGTAGTTCACCACCGTTAGTACCAACGATAGCACCACCAATTACACGGTGTGTCTCTTTGTCGAAGATAAGCTTAGTCATACCATCTGCACAATCAGAGGCGATTGCACGGCCTGAAGCAGCCCATGGGAAGGTTGCAGTTTCGTAGTTGATGCCTTCCGCTTTCGCTTCTTTCTCTGTCTTACCAACCCATGCCACTTCTGGCTCAGTGTAAGCAATTGAAGGAATAACTTTAGGGTCGAAGTAGTGCTTCTTACCAGCAATAACTTCAGCAGCAACATGACCTTCATGCACACCTTTGTGAGCAAGCATTGGTTGACCAACGATATCACCGATAGCAAAGATGTGAGGAACGTTAGTACGCATTTGCTTGTCAACGTTGATGAAGCCGCGCTCGTCTACTTCTAGACCCGCTTTTTCTGCATCAAGAAGTTGGCCGTTTGGTACACGACCGATAGCAACAAGAACAGCATCGTAGCGCTCAGCTTCTGCTGGTGCTTTCTTGCCTTCCATTGAAACGTAGATACCGTCTTCTTTCGCTTCAACAGCTGTTACTTTCGTTTCTAGCATTAGGTTGAACTTGTTCTTGATACGCTTAGTGTAAACTTTGACGATATCTTTATCCGCTGCCGGGATAACTTGGTCGAACATTTCAACTACATCGATTTGAGAACCTAGAGAGTGGTAAACCGTACCCATTTCTAGACCGATGATGCCACCACCCATGATTAGCAGTTTGCCTGGTACTTCCTTCAGCTCTAGAGCGTCAGTAGAGTCCCAAATACGTGGGTCTTCATGTGGGATAAATGGTAGTTTGATTGGGCGAGAACCCGCTGCAACGATTGCGTTGTCGAAGTTGACAACAGTTTTGCCTTCTTCACCTTCCACTTCGATAGTGTTAGGGCCAGTGAATTTACCAAAACCGTTAACCACATTCACTTTACGCATCTTAGCCATACCGCCAAGACCGCCAGTTAGTTGGTTAATAACCTTCTCTTTCCACTTACGGATCTTGTCGATATCCGTTTGCGGTTCACCAAATACGATACCGTGATCAGCAAGTGCTTTTGCTTCTTCGATAACTTTAGATACGTGAAGTAGTGCTTTAGATGGGATACAACCCACGTTTAGACACACACCACCAAGAGTGCTGTAACGCTCGATAAGTACAGTTTCTAGACCTAAATCTGCACAACGGAAAGCGGCAGAGTAACCAGCAGGACCTGCACCAAGTACTACTACTTGGGCTTTAATTTCTTTGCTCATTTTGACCTCTTGTAGTCATTATCCCTAACAGGCTGAGTGGGTATTGATTCTATATGTTCAAGTCAGTTTATTTTAAACAATTGTTTTCAGACCGCCATCAGTTTACAGAGATGTTAATGGTGTGAAAAGTAAATCAATTTAGCCTGTGAGCTAGACAACAATTCGCTTGTGAAAACCTTATTGACTCTAAGGTCTGCATTCAAATTGTCTGATAATTATTAGTAGTAGAGGCGGCTCTAATGCCGCCTCTAAATCATCCAATCTTTAATTAAAGAACTAGACGACGAATGTCTGATAGCGCACCATTTAGGAACGTAATGAAACGCGCACCTTCAGCACCATCAATCACACGGTGGTCGTATGATAGAGATAGTGGAAGCTGTAGACGTGGTTCGAACTCTTTGCCGTTCCACACAGGCTTCATTTCAGACTTAGATACACCTAGGATACCAACTTCTGGCGCATTTACGATTGGTGTAAATGCAGTACCACCGATACCGCCAAGGCTTGAGATTGTGAAACAACCGCCTTGCATGTCAGCCGCAGTTAGCTTACCTGCACGTGCTTTCTTAGACACAGCCATTAGCTCTTCAGATAGCTCGTAGATGCCTTTCTTGTTCACGTCTTTAAATACAGGAACAACTAGACCATTTGGCGTATCTACTGCGATACCTACATTCACGTACTTCTTAAGAATGATGCTTTCGCCATCTTCAGAAAGAGAAGAGTTAAACGCAGGGAACGCTTCTAGCGCTTTCGCTACTGCTTTCATGATGAACACTAATGGAGTGATCTTCATCCCAGTATCTTTCTTCGCTTCGATTGCGTTCTGTTCTTTACGGAATGCTTCTAGTTCAGTGATGTCTGCGTTATCCCACTGTGTAACGTGAGGGATCATTACCCAGTTACGGTGTAGGTTAGCACCAGAGATCTTCTTGATCTTAGAAAGCTTCTGAACTTCAGTTTCGCCGAACTTGCTGAAGTCAATTTTTGGCCAAGGAAGCAGACCAAGCGCAGAGCCGTCACCGCCTTTACCGGATGCTGCTGCGCCAGACTCAAGGCGCTTAAGTGCATCTTTAACGTAAGCTTGAACGTCTTCTTTCAGGATACGGCTCTTACGACCAGTACCTTTAACCTTAGACAGGTTAACGCCAAATTCACGCGCTAGACGACGAACAACTGGAGATGCATGTGCGTAGTCACCGTTCTCTTGGAAGTCGCCAGTTGATGCAGAACCAGTTGGAGCTTCTGCTTTAGGAGCTGGTGCTGCTGCAGGTGCCGCCGCTTGAGCTGGGGCTGCTGCTGGAGCAGGTGCTGCACCCGCCACTTCGAAGACCATGATTAGCGAGCCAGTCGACACTTTGTCGCCTGCTGCAATCTTGATCTCTTTAACTATACCAGCAAATGGAGCAGGAACTTCCATTGACGCTTTGTCACCTTCAACAGTGATTAGAGATTGCTCTTCTTCCACCGTATCGCCAACTGCAACCATGATCTCAGTTACTTCAACTTCGTCACCGCCGATATCAGGAACGTTAACTTCTTTCGCTGCTGATGCTGCTGGAGCCGCTGCCACTGGAGCTTCTACTGCTGCAGGTGCCGCTGGAGCGCCAAAGCCTGCTACTTCGAATACCATGATTAGCGAGCCAGTCGTAACTTTATCGCCTGCTGCTACTTTGATCTCTTTTAGAGTACCAGCGAATGGTGCAGGTACTTCCATAGAAGCTTTGTCGCCTTCAACCGTTAGAAGAGATTGCTCTTCTTCAATGCTGTCGCCAACTGCAACCATGATTTCAGTCACTTCAACTTCATCGCCACCGATATCTGGTACGTGAACTTCTTTCAGTTCACTTGCAACAGAAGGGGCTGCTGGAGCTGGAGCCGCTGCTGGTGCAGCCTCTGCCGTAGCAGGTGCAGCGTCAACTGCACCCTCGGCTTCGAAGATCATAATAAGAGAACCAGTAGAAACTGAGTCGCCTTCAGCAACTTTGATTTCTTTAACGATACCCGCTTGAGATGCAGGAACTTCCATAGAAGCTTTATCGCCTTCAACTGTGATAAGAGACTGCTCTTCTTCAACCTTGTCGCCAACGCTTACAAGAATTTCAGTAACTTCAACCTCATCCGCACCGATGTCTGGTACATTAATTTCGATTGCCATTTCTTATTTACCTTCTTAATTAAGCGTATAGCGGGTTAGTTTTTTCAGTGTCGATGTCGAATTTAGCAATCGCTTCAACAACTACTGATTTCTCAACATCTCCACGCTTAGCCAGTTCAGTTAGCGCTGCTACAACAACGTAACCTGCGTTCACTTCAAAGTGACGACGTAGGTTTTCTCGGCTGTCTGAACGACCAAAGCCATCTGTACCCAGTACCTTGTAAGACTCAGAAGGCATGAACGCACGAACTTGTTCTGCGTAGTTCTTCATGTAGTCAGTCGCTGCAATTGCTGGCTCGCTGCCGATCACTTGTGCGATGTAAGGAACTTTTGCGTCAGCTTCTGGGTGCAGCATATTGTCACGCTCTACCGCTTGGCCGTCACGAGTAAGCTCGTTGAACGAGGTTACAGAGAACACGTCAGAAGCAATGCCGTACTCTTCGCTTAGGATAGTCGCTGCTTTACGTACTTCGTTCATGATAGTACCAGAGCCCATTAGCTGAACTTTAGACTTGTCACCAGCGTAAGACTCAAGCTTGTAGATACCCTTACGGATGCCTTCTTCAGCGCCTTCTGGCATTGCTGGCATTGCGTAGTTTTCGTTCATCACGGTTAGGTAGTAGAATACGTTCTCTTGGTTCTCACCGTACATGCGACGGATACCATCTTGCATGATAACTGCAACTTCGTAAGCGAATGTTGGATCGTAAGAGATACAGTTAGGTACTGTGTTCGCCATGATGTGCGAGTGACCATCTTCGTGCTGTAGACCTTCACCGTTTAGCGTTGTACGACCAGCAGTAGCACCTAGTAGGAAGCCACGAGCTTGTTGGTCACCCGCCATCCATGCCATATCGCCTACGCGTTGGAAACCAAACATTGAGTAGTAGATGTAGAATGGAATCATTGGTAGATCGTTAGTGCTGTAAGATGTCGCAGCAGCAACCCAAGAAGCCATTGAGCCTAGCTCGTTGATACCTTCTTGTAGAACCTGACCAGATGTCGCTTCTTTGTAGTAAGAAACGATGCCTTTATCTTCTGGCGTGTATTCCTGACCGTGTGGGTTGTAGATACCGATCTGACGGAATAGACCTTCCATACCAAACGTACGTGCTTCATCACAGATGATAGGAACGATGTTCTTACCAATGTTCTTATTCTTGAGCAGGATGTTAAGCGTACGAACGTAAGCCATAGTTGTAGAGATATCACGCTTTTGCTCACTTAGTAGCGGTGCGAACTCTTCTAGCTCAGGTACTTTGAATTCTTGAGTGAACTTAGGTAGACGCTGTGGCGTGTAACCTTTTAGTTCTTTACGACGAGCGTGTAGGTAATCGTATTCCGCAGAACCTTCTTCAAGTTTCAGGTACGGAAGCTCTTTAACCGCATCGTCAGTTAGGATGTCTTGAAGACCTAGACGATCACGTAGGTGTAGTACGTGAGTCATGTCCATCTTCTTAACTTGGTGCGCGATGTTCTTACCTTCAGCCGCTTCACCCATACCGTAACCTTTAACAGTCTTAGCTAGGATTACTGTTGGACGACCTTTAGTTTCTGCCGCGTTTTTGTATGCTGCGTACAGCTTAGAAGACTCGTGACCACCACGCTTAAGTGCGAAGATTTCGTCATCAGTCATATCTGCAACTAGTGCAGCTGTCTCTGGGTACTTACCAAAGAAGTGTTCACGTACGTAAGCACCGTCTTTAGATTTAAAGGTTTGGTAGTCACCATCTACAGTTTCGTTCATTAGCTGTAGAAGCTTGCCAGACGTATCTTTAGCAAGTAATGCATCCCAGTTACTACCCCAGATAACTTTAACAACATTCCAGCCAGCACCTTTGAATAGGCCTTCTAGCTCTTGGATGATGCTACCGTTACCCATTACAGGGCCATCTAGACGCTGAAGGTTACAGTTAACTAGGAAACATAGGTTGTCTAGCTTCTCACGCGCTGCGAAAGATAGTGAACCACGTGATTCTGGCTCATCCATCTCACCGTCACCTAGGAACGCATATACACGTTGAGCCGAAGTATCTTTCATACCACGACCGTCTAGGTACTTAAGGAAACGCGCTTGGTAGATCGCAGAGATTGGACCTAAACCCATAGAAACTGTCGGGAACTGCCAGAACTCAGGCATCAGTTTAGGGTGCGGATATGATGGAATACCTTTACCGTCTACTTCTTGGCGGAAGTTATCTAGCTGATCTTCAGTTAGACGACCTTCAACGAATGCACGAGAGTAGATACCTGGTGAGATGTGACCTTGGTAGTATACTAGATCGCCACCGTCCGTCTCATTTGGAGCACGGAAGAAGTGGTTGAAACATACTTCGTAGAATGCAGCAGAAGACTGGAAAGACGCCATGTGGCCGCCTAGTTCTAGGTCTTTCTTAGATGCACGTAGAACGATCATGATTGCGTTCCAACGGATGATGGAACGAATACGGCGCTCAAGAGTTGTGTCACCTGGGTAAGCTGGTTCTTGATCTGCAGGAATCGTGTTGATGTAGTTCGTTGTGATACCTGTTGGCATATCAACACCGTCTAGACGTGCTTTGTCTAGAACTTGCTCTAGCAAGTATTGAGCTCGTTCTACACCTTCTTCACGTACAACTGACTCAAGTGCTTGTAGCCATTCTTGAGTTTCCAGTGCATCTACGTCATGCTTCATATCAGACATGGCGATCTATCCTTCTATTGGTTGGATCTACTTATTTAAAGTAACCGTTTCTTGTTTTAAGAATCGTTACCTTGTTGAATTCGACGCAAAGAGCGTTCTCTGCGCGACTCTTCACGAGTCAAATCCAACAATGTTTCTTCAATGTAAGCTAAGTGTGAGTGAGACATTTCACGCGCCTTTTCTGGCTGACCTGAAACAATCGCATCCACGATATTAGCTCGGTGTTTACTTACTTTTTCGACCACTTCATCGCGGCGATGTAAGAGCTTTAAATTCTGCAAAACATTCTGCTCTAGCAAAGGTGCAAGGCTGCGAACAATGTGCAGAAGTACCACGTTATGGGCAGCTTCGGTTAAAGCGATCAAAAACTGCATAACCGCAGCTGATTCTGCTTCGACATTCTTCTTAGTTTGCTCTTCACTGATGTTTTTCAGGCAAGCCTGAATACGAGCGAAGTCTTCCTCGGTACCACGAACTGCTGCAAAGTAAGCGGCTATACCTTCCATCGCATGACGCGTTTCCAGCAAATCCAGCTGAGTTTCGGAGTGGCTAGACAATAAATTTAGCAGAGGATCTGAAAAGCTGGTCCAGATGTTCTCGCTAACAAAAGTGCCACCACCCTGACGACGAGTAAGAAGACGTTTCGCTTCTAAACGCTGTATCGCTTCTCGGATTGAAGGACGGGAAACATCAAACTGTTTTGCCAGTTCTCGCTCAGGCGGCAATTGTTGCCCCGGAGACAATGTTCCTTCCACAATCAGCCTTTCTAACTCTTGTTCAATCACATCAGAAAGTTTTGGCTGACGAATCCTTTGATAAGCCATAGTTGTTTTTCTTCTACTCTTTTGCAGTCAATTGGTATTACCAATTTTAAGTTGGCGAGAAAATTAACATAAATAAAACGCAAGTTCCAGACAAAAATTGACCCAAATCATAGAACAAGCCTTGCATCAACACTTTGATAACAATAGCTGATTAAAACAGCAATCAAATTGGTCTGACCAATTACAAAATATAAACAGATGGGAATAAACCGTGCTAGGTATCACAGTTTAATTGGTTAGTTTTAAAGGAATATGAACAGAATATGTCGTGAAAGATGGGAAGTTGCGGGATGCGGGATGCGGGATGCGGGATGCGGGATGCGGGATGCGGGATGCGGGATTGATTATACCCCTCTAGTAAAAAGCGCCGTCAACCACTTCGCTAAATCCTCCCTTTTTCGAAGGGCGAAGCCCGATCTCGGAGCAACGCGTTCTGTAGGGCTATGCCGTACTCTATTTAGCCTCGATATGATCAATCATCAGTTGCAGCGACTGATTGCCACGAAACTCGTTAATATCGAGCTTGTATGCTAAACGAACAGTTTTCACCGAGGCATCAGGCCAGCGACGCAGATCAACGTTAAATGCAATACCATCAATCATGATATTAGTTGGATGACCTTTATGCAGAGGTTCTAGCATAAGTTTCAGGTGCTTTTCCCCAACCAGCTTCTGATGAAGCACTTTAAATTCACCATCAAACAGCGGCTCAGGGAAAGCTTGGCCCCAAGGTCCACCAGCACGAAGCATCTCAGCGACATGCATAGAGAACTCTTCAGGCTTTAATTCGCCATCAGACAAAATAACACCTTTAAGTGCCGCGTCGTCCAAGTCCTGCTTCACTGCCTCATCAAATAATTTAGAAAAGCGCTCAAAATCTTTCTCCAATACGGTCAGACCCGCTGCCATCGCGTGTCCACCGAATTTGAGTATCAAACCTGGGTTTTGCGTATCGATGCGATCTAAGGTGTCACGCATATGCAAACCAGGGATTGAACGGCATGAACCTTTAATCGTACCTTCACCACCGTCAGCAAATGCAATGACTGGGCGATGAAACTTTTCTTTGATGCGTGATGCCAAGATACCTATTACGCCTTGATGCCAATCACGCTGAAAAAGCACGAGACCATGAGGCATATCTTGCTCGCCGAACTGCAGACGCTCACAAAAAGCCATCGCCTCTTGCTTCATGCCCTCTTCAATTTCTTTGCGTGTCTGGTTTAACCCATCTAATTCACTCGCCATACGACGTGCTGCATGAATGTTATTGGCCATCAATAGCTCGACACCAAAGGACATATCATCCAAACGACCAGCAGCATTAATGCGCGGCCCTAAAGCAAACCCGAAATCAGAAGCAACCAGTCGACGGGAATCTCGCTTGGCCACTTCAATTAGAGCTTGAATCCCCGGGCGTGCTTTGCCCGCGCGGATACGTTGCAAGCCTTGATGAACCAAAATACGGTTGTTTTCGTCCAGCGGCACTACATCCGCTACCGTACCTAGTGCAACTAAATCAATCAGCTCCATCAACTTAGGCTCTGTCATCCCTTGCTTGGCAAACCAACCTATTTTGCGCATATGAACACACAGCGCCATCATCAAATAGAACGCAACACCAACACCTGCCAGCGCTTTTGATGGAAACGCACACTCTTGCAGATTAGGGTTAACCATAGCATCTACGGTTGGTAGTTCATGCCCCGGCAAATGGTGGTCGGTCACTAGTACCTTTAAGCCTTGCTGTTTGGCATAACGTACCCCTTCAATTGAAGAGACGCCATTGTCGACCGTCATAATCACTTCAGCACCAATTTCAATCGCCTGGTCTACCACTTCAGGGCTAAGGCCATAGCCGTCTTCAAAACGATTTGGCACTAGGTAATCGACATTGTTTGAGCCAAGCATGCGCAGTGCTAATACCGACAGCGCTGAACTTGTCGCTCCATCAGCATCAAAGTCACCAACAATAATAATTCGCTTATTATGTTGAATAGATTCAAATAACAGTTCAACTGCGGCGTCAATACCATGCAGCTTTTGGTACGAATGCAGTGCGCGCGCCGTTGTATCAAGCTGCTGCTGCGATGTAATTCCACGACTGATATAAATACGCTTAAGTAATGGCGCGATAGAGTCTATTGAAAGTAGGGATAAATCAGGTTCAGGACGGCGTTGGATTTCTATCATTATCTTATGGCAGCATCTAAAGGAAGGAGAACACCATTCCTCAAAAAGAGGAATGGTGAAGAGAGTGCTATTGCGTTTGCTCTAAACGTTGAATTAACTGAGCAGGCGGGAGGTAGCCACCGACCATTTCACCATTTGGCAAGAAGATCGCTGGCGTACCGCTAATGCCTAACTCACGACCTAATGTATATTGTTGCTTGATAATCTGCTGATATTTAGTGAAATCTTCACTTTGTTCAGGAAACTCTCGATTCACCTTGCCATTATGCATCGCTGCTTGAGGATCCTTAGCCCCCCAAATGGTCGCCATTTGATCCGCAACGGTTCCTGTTGCGCCTTGTCTAGGGTAAGCCATGTAGCGAACCGTAATACCCAAATCGTTGTAGCCTTTCATTTGGCTGTGAAGACGTACACAGTAGCCACAAGTAATATCAGTAAACACAGTTACTACATATTTCTCGTTATCTGCCTTAAACTCGATCATGCTATCTTTAAAGGCTTCTATTTTTTTCGCATTAATTGGCGCTTGGCGCTTAGCGAGTACGTCTTCATACTTACCGCTTGAATCAAGTTTGTATAATGTACCCGCTAGAAAGTATTCTCCATCTGGCGAAGCAAACAATACCCCGCCACTGGTTTGCACTTCGATTAGGCCGTCAATCTCTGCCGGAACAACCTCTTTTACTTCTAACCCTAGCTTGGCAAAACGCTCTTCTAGCTGTGCTTTATCAAATTTAACATCGCCTGCCGAAACAGTTTGTGTAGCAAGTAAAAGTGGCAATGTAAGTAGAGTCATTCGGCGTAATACGCTCATTCAATTCACCTTAAATCGATTTAGTTGTAGCCACGAGCGGTTAGGCTCTTGGATGGTGTTCACTGTGTAGCTGTTTCAATCGCTCTGTTGCTACATGAGTATAAATTTGTGTTGTGGACAAGTCACTATGCCCTAGCAGCATCTGTACCACGCGCAAGTCTGCACCATAGTTCAGCAAATGAGTAGCAAACGCATGCCTTAATACATGGGGCGAGAGTAATTCAGTATCAATCCCTGCCAATACTGCGTAATGTTTTATGCGATGCCAAAACGTTTGGCGAGTCATTTGTCTTGCTCGCTTACTCGGAAATACCACATCAGAGGTTGTCTCCCCAAGTAACTCTGACCTGCCTTGATGGATAAAAGTTTCAATCCAATCAACAGCATTTTCACCCATTGGTACCAAACGCTCTTTGCCACCTTTACCAGTAACCCGAACCACCCCCTGACGCAAGCTGACATTTTCCATCGTCAAACTAACCAATTCCGTCACACGCAACCCCGTCGCGTATAAGAGTTCTAACATAGCTTTATCACGCAGCTCCATTGGATTATTAGGATCAGGTGCATTGAGCAAAGCATCCACTTGATCTTCCGTTAAATCTTTTGGCAAGCGTTTCGGTAGCTTTGGGCTTACCAGTAGCGCACTCGGATCATCACTGCGAACTTTCTCACGATGCAAATACTGAAACAGACGTCGAATCGCGGACAACATTCTTGCTCGTGAAGTTTGCTTATACCCCTCATCAGCTAACCAGCCTTGATAGGCTTGCAGCCCAGATAAGCTAATAAAATCGAGACGGTAGTTGTGTAGTGTCATCCACTGTAGCAGTTTAAAAAGATCGTTTCGGTATGATGCAAGGGTGTTTTCAGACAAGCCGCGCTCTAACCACATAGCATCTAAAAACTGTTCAACTAGCCCTTGATCAGGCGACAATTGTTCTGACACTGCAAACCTCATAATTTCGTTGTGCGGTCAAATGTAAGTGCCACAAAGCAATAAAGCTATAAAAATTCATCTCAAAAGCGGATATTCGCTGCAAAGCTCGCCATTTTGTGGTTAGAATTCACCATCAATTGTCAAAATATAAAACCATGCTATGAAAATCGGTCTATTTTACGGCTCAACAACTTGTTATACCGAAATGGCAGCAGAGAAAATCCGCGCTATCATCGGTGAAGACCTAGTTGATATTCACAACGTTAAAGAATCACCACTCTCTTTGATGGAAGATTATGATTTTCTAATTGTCGGCATTTCGACCTGGGATTTTGGTGAGATCCAAGAAGACTGGAATGAGTTATGGGCTCAAATCGATGGCGTATCGCTAAATGGCAAAACCGTTGCACTATTCGGCTTAGGCGATCAAGAAGGCTATGGCGAGTGGTATCTGGATGCTATGGGACTCTTGCACCACGAGCTGAAAAAGACCGGAGCTAACTTTGTTGGTTACTGGCCTAACGATAACAACTACGAGTTTGAAGCTTCAAAAGCACTTACCGAAGATGGCAGCAAATTTGTCGGCCTAGCACTTGATGAAGACTCTCAATATGAACTGAGTGATGAACGTATCGCCACTTGGGTTGAGCAGATTTTGGTCGAGTATCAAGAGACGCTGTAAAAACGAGAAGCGAGAAAAATTAAAGGATTGGCACCAAGTGTCAATCCTTTTTATTTAGGAACGCTTCGCTATGGATTCGGGATGTGGGAACGAATAACTCTCGAAGGGCGAAGCCCGTTCCCGACTCTCGAAGCGCAGCGTTCCTAAGGGTGCAGTCTGTCTCTGAACCTCCCCCAATCAAACACTAACCCAGGATCGGTTTTGCGCAGTGGAGCAATGTACTGGTGACCAGTAATGCGCGGTAGAGTGATTTTCGGGTAACTGACTTGAATCTGCTTGGTTAGCTCCGTTAACGCTTGGTATTGCTCATCAGTGTAGGCAACGTAGTCACTGCCCTCTAGCTCAATTCCGATTGAGTAGTCATTGCACTTATCTCGCCCCGCAAAGCTCGAGACACCTGCGTGCCATGCTCTGGCAATAAACGGCACAAACTGAACCACTTCCCCATCACGTCTGATCAAGCAATGAGCCGAAACACCCATATTATGGATCACTTCAAAGAACGGATGTTCATTCGGGTCTAGTTGCCCAGTAAAAAACTGTTCAATATACGGACCACCAAACTGACCCGGCGGTAAGCTGATGTTATGCACAACCAAAAGAGAAATGTCTGTAGCGTCTGTTCTGTGGTCAAAAAAAGGTGAAGGTACATGCCTAGCTTTGTTGTACCAACCATTTTCATCGATCATAAGCGGCTCATTATCATAACTAACTCTCTGATTTTATCCGTTTGGCGATGAAATGCGAGATTAATGGCTGAATTTCACACTCAGTCAGCGTATCATGCCCACCTCTTGTCCAACTGCGTATTAGATTTGCGATGAAAAACACACACAATAGCCAAGAACGTCTCGAATATTTGAAACAGCAACTTCCCTTAGAGATATCCCGCGCTGTCGCGGATACCATCAAGGAAGATCTGGGTGGTACTCTAGACCCAGACGCTGATATTACCGCAAGTCTAATTCCAGCAGATGCACACAACGAAGCAACCATTATCACTCGTGAACATGGTGTTTTTTGTGGCAAAGCTTGGGCTGACGAAGTATTTAAACAGCTAGGCGGCGAAGTAAAGATAGAGTGGAATGTAGAAGATGGCGATAAAGTAGAGCCGAACCAAGTGTTGTGTACTCTATCAGGCCCATCTCGCGCTCTTCTTACTGGTGAACGCAATGCGATGAACTTTATCCAGACTCTTTCTGGCTGCGCAACTGTTGTTGCCCAATACGCAGAGAAAATTGCGGGCACAGGTTGTCGACTACTTGATACGCGTAAAACCATTCCTGGTCTGCGCAGCGCGCTTAAATATGCTGTAGCCTGTGGTGGTGGTTTTAACCATCGTATTGGTGTGTTTGACGCTTACCTAATCAAAGAGAACCACATTATTGCTAACGGTGGTATTTCTCAAACCATCAAGACTGCCAAAGAGCTAAACCCAGGAAAACCGGTTGAAGTCGAAACAGAGAGCCTTGAAGAACTGCAAGAAGCGATTGAAGCAGGTGCCGACATCATCATGCTCGACAACTTCACCACCGACATGATGCGTGAAGCAGTAAAAATTAACGCAGGCCGCGCAGCGCTAGAAAACTCAGGTAATGTCACGCTAGAGACTATCCGTGAATACGCTGAGACTGGCGTTGACTATATCTCGGTTGGCGCGCTAACTAAACACCTAAAGGCGATGGATTTATCGATGCGCTTTAAGTAGCTATCAGCAGCAAAGAAGACGCTTTACCAAATAAAAATAGAGGCTTAAGCCTAATGCCAGTCAGTTAAGCTGACTGGCTTTTTTCTTATTAGGGTATTTTTTGCT
>NZ_LLEI02000038.1 GCF_001399455.2 Vibrio bivalvicida | reverse complement strand
AGTCTAACCAGTGCGGAGCGGTAGTTCAGTTGGTTAGAATACCGGCCTGTCACGCCGGGGGTCGCGGGTTCGAGTCCCGTCCGCTCCGCCATTTATTTAGAAACCCAGTCTTCGGACTGGGTTTTGTCGTTTTAAGGCGAAGAAGTTTTCCCTTTCAGGGAACGAGTCCCGGTTGCCCGCAAGCCCGAACTAGGCGTTCCCGCCGTCAGCCACTTATTTAGAAAGCCTAGTCTAACGACTAGGCTTTCGTCGTTTTAGAAGCCCGTTGCTGACGCAACGGGCTTCTTGCGTTTAAAGGAAGGGAGTGGAACGGCCTGCGTCCTCGGGAGCGCTAAGCTTTTGGAACGGGCTACGCCCTATGGAACACTTCGTTTCGGGAAAACGGGATCGGGCTTCGCCCTGCTGGAGTGTTACGGGTTGAGAGCCTAAGATGGACAGCGTTCTTCGAGAGGTAAACTGTCATTCCATAGACTGACGGAGGAAGGAGTAGGGAATCTCTCAAGGTTATCAACTCGCTAGAAGAGATCTCCAACTCACGCATCCCTCGATCTTGAGGACGACAGCAGTAAAAGGAGAGTGGACACTAGGTATCTACCCTTCTATCGTTTCCAGTTTTCCAGTTTTCCAGTTTTCCAGTTTTCCAGTTTTCCAGTTTTCCAGCTTTCCAGTTTTCCGTAGGACGAAGTCCGTTCCCGCATCCTAGTATCGTTGTCCAACACAGCTGCTGACCTTCTATTATTGCGACACCTGTTACATCTCTGCAGGGCTTATGGAGGCTCCAGTCATCACCTTATGCGTTGCACTTTCTAGTATTATCGTAAACAAACCATGTAAATCGAGGATGAAACCAGTCACGGAAAATACTCACAAGTAGCTCTAGGTTACCCATGATCCAAAAGCTCTAGATACTAAAAAGGCAGCTTTGTTAGCTGCCTTCACGTTATAGATGTTTCGAAAATCCTATTCTTGCTCTGCTTCTTTATTTTCGGAATCCATCTCTCTTTGTGCGAGCTTGGCTTTTTCGATTATGGGAGTAATGGTTGAGCCTTGGATTAAGATGGAGAACACCACTACCGAGTAGGTCATGACTAGGACAATCTCTTTTACATCGATCAGTTTATCTTGAATGACCCAGATACCAGACGGAATTGACAACGCCATTGCTAACGCCAATCCACCTCTTAGCCCACCCCAAGTAAGAATCTTGACTGACCAAGGGTTATACTTACGGAAACGTTTAAAGCCAATGTATGACATGAATACACTTAGGTAACGGGCTGATAATACCAGAGGGACTGAGAAAGCCATTAGAATCCAGTCTTCTTTATGGAATTCAAACAGCAGCATTGACATACCGATCAGGAGGAATAGAACTCCGTTTAGGAACTCATCAACGAGTTCCCAGAAGTGATCTAGGTGATCTTCACTCTCTTTGGAGAAACCGATGAATCTTGTCCAGTTACCAATCATTATCCCCGACACGACCATAGCTAATGGTCCAGAAACATGCAGAACTTCGGCGAAGGCATAACCAGCCGTTGGTATACCAATAGTCAGTAGTAACTCCATTGAATGGTCGTCTGTTGAGCTGATGAGATAATGGAACAATAGACCTAAAGCAAAGCCGTATAAGATGCCGCCTAGTGCTTCTTGGATAAAGAGTAGGGTTACACTGCCAACGGTAGGAGCTTCAGTACCAAATGCGATGGTAAAAATGGTGACAAAAATAACCAAGCCGAATCCATCATTAAAAAGAGACTCGCCCTCTATTTGAGTCGAGATGCGTTTAGGAGCATCTAGCTTTTTAACGATAGCAAGGACAGCAATCGGGTCAGTTGGTGAAATAAGAGCACCAAACAGTAGACAGTAGACTAAGTCGAACTGGATGCCGATGAACTGACAAAAACCATAGAGCACAAAGCCGATAAAGAAAGTCGAGAATAGTGTTGCGCCAAGTGCTAGAGCGGTGATTTCCCACTTTTGATCTTTGAGGTTTGGTAATTTGATACCCAAACCACCGGCAAACAGAAGAAAGCCTAAGATGCCTTTAAGCAGAAAATCTTCAAAGTTGATGCTAGCAACTGTGTTTGATGCAATTTCTGACAAATGAAACCAATCGTTTTGGCCAGCGACTAGGATCAAAAGCGATAGCATCATCGACCCTGCAGTAATGGCGATAGTAGTTTGCATTTTACCTATCTTGCTGTTTACAAAAGCAATCAACATAGCAGCTGCGGATAAGAAGCAGAGTGTGTAATAGACCGACATTGGAATCTCGACATGTAACAAATTATGAATAGGAATTTTCTGCCTACTATGTATAAATAGCAAACACTTTTTTGTCATAACTAAGTCATCAATTAACTCTTTTAGACGTCTAGACTCCTTTTTGATCTGTGATAGGATGGAGTGATAACTAAAGGAATGAGGCTGTACCGTGGGAAGTAATGTAAGGCAACAGATTGAAGCTCAATTAAAACAACGTATCTTGTTGATCGATGGTGGTATGGGCACCATGATTCAAGATTACAAATTGGAAGAGCAAGATTATCGAGGTGAGCGCTTTGCTGACTGGCATTGCGATTTAAAAGGCAATAACGACTTACTTGTTCTTTCTCAGCCTCAGCTTATTAAAGATATTCATTCTGCATATCTAGAGGCAGGCGCGGATATTCTCGAAACTAACACCTTCAACGCAACCACTATTGCAATGGCTGACTATGAAATGGAAAGCCTTAGTGAAGAGATAAACTTCGAAGCAGCCAAACTTGCGCGACAAGCCGCCGATGAATGGACAGCGAAAACGCCTGATAAGCCACGCTATGTTGCCGGTGTGTTAGGGCCAACTAACCGCACATGTTCTATTTCACCCGATGTAAACGATCCAGGTTACCGAAATGTCAGTTTTGATGAGTTAGTTGAAGCATACTCAGAGTCGACTCGCGCACTTATCAAAGGTGGTTCTGATTTAATCTTGATCGAGACTATTTTTGATACATTGAATGCTAAAGCCTGTGCTTTTGCCGTCGACAGTGTATTTGAAGAAGTAGGTATCGCTCTGCCCGTGATGATTTCAGGGACGATTACCGACGCATCTGGTCGAACGCTTTCTGGTCAAACAACCGAAGCGTTCTACAACTCTCTTCGCCACGTCAATCCAATCTCATTTGGTTTGAACTGTGCATTAGGCCCTGATGAGCTACGCCCGTATGTGGAAGAGCTCTCACGTATCTCAGAAACATTTGTTTCAACTCACCCTAATGCAGGTTTACCCAATGCATTTGGTGAATATGATTTATCACCAGAAGATATGGCGTTACATGTCAAAGAGTGGGCAGAAAGTGGCTTCCTTAACCTAATTGGTGGCTGCTGTGGTACTACGCCTGAGCATATTCGCCAAATGGCTAACGCTGTAGAAGACGTGAAACCGCGAACGTTACCAGAGCTTGTCACGGCTTGTCGTCTATCTGGTCTTGAGCCACTGACGATCGAAAAAGAAACCCTGTTTGTCAACGTTGGCGAACGAACTAACGTAACGGGTTCAGCGCGTTTTAAACGTCTTATTAAAGAAGAGCTTTATGATGAAGCGCTAGAGGTTGCACGTCAGCAAGTTGAGAACGGTGCGCAAATCATCGATATCAACATGGATGAGGGCATGCTTGACGCTGAAGCATGTATGGTACGTTTCCTCAACCTGTGTGCCTCTGAGCCTGAAATTTCTAAAGTGCCTATCATGGTCGACTCCTCTAAGTGGGAAGTTATTGAAGCGGGCCTGAAATGCATTCAGGGTAAAGGTATCGTTAACTCAATTTCACTAAAGGAAGGCAAAGAAAAGTTTATTGAGCAAGCTAAGCTAATCCGTCGTTATGGTGCTGCGGTTATCGTCATGGCATTTGACGAACTAGGCCAGGCAGAAACTCGAGAACGCAAACTCGAAATCTGTACTAACGCGTATAACATCTTGGTTGATGATATTGGCTTCCCACCTGAAGATATCATCTTCGACCCGAATATTTTTGCTGTTGCTACTGGTATCGAAGAGCACAACAATTACGCGGTAGACTTTATCGAGGCAGTGGCAGACATCAAGCGTGACCTACCTTACGCGATGATCTCTGGCGGTGTATCTAACGTTTCTTTCTCTTTCCGCGGTAACAACTATGTACGTGAAGCCATCCATGCCGTATTCCTCTATCACTGTTTCAAAAATGGTATGGATATGGGGATTGTTAATGCTGGTCAGCTTGAGATTTACGACAACGTACCCGACAAGTTGCGTGAAGCGGTAGAAGATGTGGTCCTAAATCGACGCGATGATGGTACAGAGCGACTGCTCGATATTGCTGCTGAATATGCTGGTAAAGGCGTCGGAAAAGAAGAAGACGCCTCGGCACTTGAATGGCGCACCTGGTCAGTTGAGAAACGTTTAGAGCATGCACTGGTTAAAGGTATCACTGAGTTTATTGTTGAAGATACTGAAGAGGCGCGAGTTAATGCGAGCAAGCCGTTAGAGGTGATTGAAGGTCCATTAATGGACGGCATGAATGTGGTTGGTGACCTGTTTGGTGAAGGCAAGATGTTCTTACCTCAGGTCGTAAAATCTGCCCGCGTAATGAAACAAGCTGTCGCTCACTTAGAGCCTTATATCAATGCCTCTAAGCAAGCAGGCTCGACGAACGGCAAGATTCTTCTTGCGACAGTGAAGGGCGATGTCCATGATATCGGCAAGAACATTGTTGGCGTTGTTTTACAGTGTAATAACTATGAGATCATTGACCTCGGTGTGATGGTTCCTTGTGAAAAAATCCTTAAAGTCGCGAAAGAAGAGAAGGTTGATATCATTGGCCTTTCTGGGCTAATTACGCCATCGTTGGATGAAATGGTGCATGTGGCCAAAGAGATGGAGCGTCTTGATTTTGACCTGCCACTTCTGATTGGGGGAGCGACAACATCGAAAGCCCACACTGCGGTTAAGATTGAGCAAAACTACCAACATCCTGTTGTATATGTAAATAACGCTTCCCGTGCCGTTGGGGTATGTACCTCACTTCTTTCGGATGAGCTACGTCCTGTTTTCGTCGAGAAAGTCGACGCCGATTACGTACGCGTTCGTGACCAGCATAACCGTAAAAAGCCAAGAACTAAGCCTGTGACTCTCGAACAAGCACGTGCTAACAAAGTCGCAATTGACTGGCATAGTTACACTCCTCCAGAGCCTGCCAAGCCAGGTGTTCATGTATTTGATGATTTTGATGTCGCAACACTGCGTAACTACATTGATTGGACTCCTTTCTTTATGACTTGGTCGCTTGTAGGTAAGTATCCAGCGATTTTTCAGCACGAAGAAGTGGGTGAAGAAGCGAAGCGCCTGTTCAAAGATGCCAACGATCTGCTAGACCGAGTAGAGAAAGAAGGGCTACTTAAAGCACGCGGTATGTGTGCACTGTTCCCTGCTGCAAGTGTTGGTGATGACATTGAAGTTTATACCGATGAGTCGCGCACTGAAGTGGCTAAAGTGCTGCATAACCTGCGTCAGCAAACTGAAAAGCCAAAAGGCTTCAACTACTGCTTATCTGATTATATTGCCCCTAAACAGTCAGGTAAGAAGGACTGGATTGGCGCGTTTGCAGTGACGGGTGGTATTGGTGAGCGCGAACTTTCTGACCAATATAAAGCGGCTGGAGACGACTATAACGCTATCATGATTCAGGCGGTGGCCGATCGCTTAGCTGAAGCGTTTGCTGAGTACTTACATGAACAGGTACGTAAAGAAATCTGGGGCTACTCTGCAGATGAGAGCTTATCGAACGATGAGCTGATCCGTGAGAAGTATCAGGGGATTCGTCCTGCTCCTGGTTACCCAGCTTGTCCAGAGCATACTGAGAAGGGCAGCTTATGGGAGCTACTTAAAGTTGAAGAGACAATAGATATGTCACTAACAACAAGTTATGCAATGTGGCCAGGCGCGTCTGTTTCTGGTTGGTATTTCTCTCACCCAGACTCTCGTTACTTTGCCATCGCTCAGATCCAGCAGGATCAAGCGCAAAGCTACGCGGATCGTAAAGGTTGGGATGTGCTTGAAGCAGAGAAATGGTTAGGGCCCAACCTTAACTAGTTATAAACAAAGAAACAAAAAGCGCAGCTTATAAGCTGCGCTTTTTAGTCTCTGAAAGTCTGATTAAATCATGATAGTTGCGAGTCCAAGGAAGACAGATAGACCGATAACATCAGTAACGGTTGTGAGTGCCATACCCCCAGCCAGTGCAGGGTCGATGTTCATTTTCTTGAGTAGAATAGGGATGGTTACCCCGGCAACACCTGCGACCAGTAAATTGGTCAGCATTGCCGCTGAAATAATACCACCTAACATCCAATTTCCTTTCCAAGCGACAACGATACCACCAATAATCAGTGCCCACATAATACCGTTCAATAGGCCGATAGCAGCCTCTTTCATCAGCAGTTCACGTTTGTTGGAATCACCGATGTGACCAAGTGCTAGACCGCGAATTACGAGCGCTACGGTCTGGTTACCCGCGACACCGCCCATAGAAGGGACTATGGTCATCAAGACAGCAATCGCCGCCATTTGGTCAAGCGTTGCTTCAAACATGTTTGATACAGATGCCGCAGCAAGGGCTGCGAGAACGTTGGCACCTAGCCAGATACTGCGTTTACGCGCTGATTTTACCACGGGGGCGAAGGTATCTTCGTCATCATCCATACCTGCCATACTCATCATTGAGTGTTCAGCGTCTTCACGGATAACATCGACTACGTCATCGATAGTGATACGACCAACCAAGTGTTGGTTCTCATCAATAACAGGGGCTGATACCCAGTTGCGACGTTCAAACAGGCTGGCAATGTCAGAGTCGCTCATAGTGACATCAATGGCTTCATCGGCATCTTCCATGACGTCACTGATCTTAACATCAGGCTGAGTGGTTAGCAGTGTCGTGATGGGCAGTTCACCAATCAGACGGTTTTCTTCGTCAATGACGTATAAAGCATCAGTAGCTTCTGGAAGTTCTCCTTTCATACGCAAATAACGAAGAACAACATCGACATCGACATCACCACGAATGGTGATAACGTCGGTGTTCATCAAACTACCGGCAGTGTCTTCTGGATAAGAAAGGGCGGTTTCAACCAAAAGACGCTCAGCAGTATCCATTTGTGACAATACTTCGCGAGAAACATCATCTGGGAGGCTTCGGAGTACGTAGGCTACGTCATCGGTTTCCATACCTTCCGTTGCTTCAGCAAGCATCTCCGGCGCCATTTTGGACACCAGATCATCTTTAACGTCTTCGCTTAATTCATCAAGAATTTCACCGTAGTCTTCTGGATCGGTGAGTTGCCAAAGAACTTCACGGCTTTTGCGTGGAGAGGCTTCTAAGAGATGGGCAATATCTTCTGGTTCCATGTCTTGCAGTTGGCGACGGACATGGACAAAACGACCATTTTCTAGAGCTTCGGTTACTTCTTGGAGGGCTTGGTGAGCTTGATCGAATTCTATTTGCTCTGCCATTCATTCCCCCTGACTCTCTATGCTTACAATGCTGTGAATAGTAACTTAATTTTAGAATGTATTTAATAAGTTAATGTGAAGGAAGGTAATTTAGTGGTATTTCGTTGGCGAATTACTCGTCTTCGTCAAACTTGTCTTCGATAAGATGGCAAACAGCTTCGAGTGCAGGGTGTGCATCGCTGCCTTCAGCGCTGATAGTGACATGCTCACCTTGTGCTGACTCAAGCATTAATAGGCCCATAACACTATCGGCGGTAGCTTCTTTGCCTTCATGGTTTTGAATAGTAAGAATGGCATCAAAGGATTGAGCCAGTTCGACCAATTTTACAGCAGCGCGAGCGTGGAGACCTAAACGATTTTGGATTAAGACAGTACGGCTTTGCTGCTGCATAAACTATTCCTTATGATTTTTCTCTAATGACGTGTGGCGAATTTGTACTTGATGTCCCATCTCTGCAAAGTATTCGCCGATTTGCTGAGTTAAGTAGACGGAGCGATGTTTACCACCTGTGCACCCAATTGCGACGGTAAGATAGCTGCGATTGTTTTTCTCAAGCATTGGCAACCAGTGCTCAATGAACTTTTGAATTTGCTGCTTGAGGTCCATCACTTCTTGATGGCTTTCTAAGAAGGATTTGATTGGCGCATCTAAACCTGTCAGTGGCCTTAGAGCCGGCTCCCAGTGAGGATTAGGTAGAAAGCGCACATCAAACACGTAGTCGGCGTCACTTGGCAGGCCATATTTAAACCCAAATGACTGGAAGACCATGACCAAGTCTTTGCGTTCACGTCCTTCAACGCGCATACGTACTGTTTCACTTAGCTCATGCAGTGATTGGTTACTGCTGTCGATCACTAAGTCTGCATGCTCTTTAAGTGGAGATAGAATACAGCGCTCTTTTTCTATCGCCTGCTCTAAAGAGGTGTTTTCAATACTGAGTGACAATGGGTGAATACGACGAGTCTCGCTGTAGCGTTTTAGAAGTGTCTCTTTGTTGGCATCTAAAAACAGTACGCTGACATCTGAACTTTTTTTGAGCTTAGTTAATACCGCTTCGACCAGGTTAGGTTCACTCGGTAAGTTGCGAATATCAATGCTAACGGCGACATTTTGCTTGCTGGTTTTTACTGATTTAACGAATGCTTGGAGCATGTCGACAGGAAGATTATCGACACAGTAATAACCAAGATCCTCCAGTACGCGTAAAGCAACACTTTTGCCTGCACCGGATTGGCCGCTAACAACGATAAGGCGCATTATTGATTAACCATTATGTCGTAAAGCTCTTGATCTGACTGAGCTTTACGCAATTGTTTAAGAACTTGTTTGTTGCTTAGACGTTCTGCCATGCTTGAAAGAGTTTTTAAGTGCTCTTTACATTGTGCATCTGGCACGAGTAGAGCAAAAAGTAGGTCGACAGGGCGATTGTCAATGGCGTCAAACTCAACAGGAGCTTCACACTGCAGTAAGACTGCGACTGCTTTATCGCTGGATTGCATACGAGCATGGGGAATGGCTATTCCATTTCCAATGCCAGTACTGCCCATCTTCTCGCGACTGAGCATGCATTCAAAAAGTTCGGTTGAGCTTTGCCCTGTTTGCTCAGCGACAAGTTCACTGATCATTTCAAGGGCTCGTTTTTTACTAGTACATTGAACTGCACTTTTCGTGCAGTTCAATGTAAGGATTTCGCTTAGTTGCATGGTTTTAGTGGGCGTTTAGCTTTTCTTTGTGCTTGTTGAGCTGTCGAACAAGTTTGTCGACGAGCGAATCGATCGCTGCATACATGTTTTCATCATCTGAAGAAGCATGAATTTCAGCTTGATTTACGTGAAGGGTAGCTTCCGCGATTTGACGGAGTTTTTCAACTTTTAATACAACATGAATACTGTTGATGTGGTCAAAAAAGCGTTCGAGCTTTTGAAACTTTTCGTTTACGTAGTCTTGCATTGAATCGGTTAGATCAACGTGGTGGCCATTAATATTGATTTGCATAGACTTTCCTTCTCGGTTGTATGCCTAAAGCAGGCGTTTGCGCTGACTTGAAGGGGCTATTCCTAAAGACTCTCGGTATTTCGCTATCGTCCTACGAGCGACCTGAATCCCTTGGTCAGCGAGTAGAGCTGCAATCTTGCTATCACTGAGTGGCTTTGCGCTGTTCTCTGCAGCAACAAGCTTCTTAATTAGCGCACGGATTGCAGTGGATGAGCACTCTCCGCCATTATCAGTACTGACATGGCTTGAAAAGAAGTACTTCAGTTCAAAAATGCCACGAGGGGTATGCATGTATTTTTGCGTAGTCACCCTAGAAATGGTGGACTCATGCATGTCGACAGCTAAAGCAACATCATTAAGCACCATTGGCTTCATGGCTTCTTCACCATACTCAAAGAAATCGCGTTGATGTTCAACAATACACTTAGCAACTTTGAGCAACGTCTCGTTTCTACTTTCTAAGCTTTTGATTAACCATTTGGCTTCTTGCAGATTACTGCGAATGTACTGGCTATCAGCATTATTGCCTTTACCCAGTGCCGCATATTGCTGGTTGACCTTAAGTTTTGGTACTGAGTCAGGGTTAATCGTCACTACCCACTTGCCATGATCTTTAAATACGGACACGTCTGGGATGACATACTCAGCGTGATCAGGTGCTATGCGGCTTCCTGGTCTAGGATCAAGCTGTTGAATCAGCTTGAGTACTTCACGTAGCTCTGCTTCTTTTAGCTTAGTCTCTTTTATGACTAGCTTGTAATCACGGTTACCTAGTTGGTCAATGTGATCAGTAAGTACTAACTTGGCTTCTGCGAGCCAAGGCGTATCTTCTGGAAATGTGGCAAGTTGGAGCAGTAAACAGTCTTGTAGGTTATTGGAGGCGACACCTAAGGGATCAAATTGTTGAATACGCTTACGTACGGCTTCAATTTCTTCGATCTCAATCTCTTCGTTGTTGAAGCTCTCGAGGATATCTTCGGTTGATACGGTTAGATAGCCATAGTCATCTATCGCATCGATCAGAGCGAGAGCTATGGTGCGGTCTGTTTCACTAAATGGAGTCAGATCTAACTGCCACATCATGTAATCATGCAGCGATTGAGTCGTTTCACCTTGGTACACTGGAGCATCATCATCAAGAGCGATGCCAGTGCTGCCTGTGTTAGCGCTGTAGACATCTTCCCAAGTGGTATCAATTTCAAGATCGTTACTGATTTCAGATTTTTCGATCAGATCAGAGCTGTCTTTTACTTCTGGCTCTGCCGATTCAACAGGTTCGACTGCCGACTCTTTCTCTTCATTGCGGTTAGTTTCATCTCCAGACGGCTCATCACTGGTTTCTTCAACCTCGAGTAGCGGGTTTGAATCCAAAGCTTCTTGAATTTCTTGTTGAAGATCGAGCGTTGACAGCTGCAACAAGCGAATTGCTTGCTGCAATTGAGGCGTCATCGCTAACTGCTGTCCTAGCTTGAGTTGTAATGAGGGTTTCATTCAGTATTACTTGCCTTAATGCTGGAGAATCTTATCGTTCTTCCCTTTAATCATAGACGGAATTGCTCGCCGAGATAAACTTGTTTCACTTGTTCGTTGTTCAGTACTTGGTCTGGCGTACCTTCTGCGATGAGGTGACCTTGGCTTACAATGTAAGCTTTTTCGCACACATCGAGTGTTTCACGAACGTTGTGGTCGGTGATCAATACGCCTAAACCGCGATCTCTTAGATGTTCGATAATCTTTTTAATATCGATAACGGAGATTGGGTCAACACCAGCAAAAGGTTCGTCCAATAAAATGAATTGAGGATTTGCTGCCAACGCACGAGCGATTTCCACACGGCGACGTTCACCACCTGATAATGCCATACCTGCGCTGTGGCGTATGTGCTGAATGTGGAATTCTTCTAACAAATCCTCTAGCTTATCTTGGCGTTCTTCGCGTGTCATTTCTTCACGTGTTTCCAAAACCGCCATAATGTTGTCTTCAACCGACAGTTTGCGGAAAATAGATGCTTCTTGAGGAAGGTAGCCAATCCCCATACGCGAACGACTGTGCATTGGTAAGATACTGATATCTTCCCCATCAATGGTAATCGCCCCTTGGTCACGCGCGACCAGTCCTACGATCATATAGAAGGAGGTGGTTTTACCTGCACCATTCGGGCCCAATAGGCCAACAATCTGGCCAGATTCCACTTGTAAGCTTACATCGGTAACTACTGTGCGGTTACCATAAGTCTTCGCTAAGTGCTCAGCTTTAAGTATTGCCATAATTATTCTTGTACTGCTTGTGGTTGAAGTACGGTCGAGACGCGATCACCTTTCTCTTTACCGTCAGCAATCAGCTTTTGCGATGAGATTTTGTAGCGAATTTTAGTGCCGCGAATCACGCTGTCATCCTGAGAAAGCATCGCTTCATCTATCATGGTTAACTGATCATCAGCCATAACGTAGTACAGCTCTTTGGCTTCGCCGTATAGCGTTTTTCCGTCATCGGTTAATTGCGAAAAAGTTGCTAAATCACCGTATCCTTCAATTTCTTGAATTGAACCATCTTTAGGATCACGGAGGACAATAACTTTGTCAGCATTGATATTGATACTACCTTGCTTGAGTTTTACGTCACCAAGGAAAGTAACTTTATTGCTCTGCATGTCTAGCTGCTGGCTATCAGAGTCGATATAAACCGGTTGGTCTTGGTCGGTTGATAACGCCATTGCTTGACTAGACAGTAATAAACAAGAAATCAGACTAAGGTGTGAGAGTTTCATATCTACTTTGTACTTGATTGTAGAGGGTAGCGTGATTGTCGGCGAAATTCCCCGTCATTGCTTGCCCTACTGTTTCAAATTGAGGCCCAACCATAATTACTTGGTTATCGGCCCAAAAGTCGCGACTGTCTAACTGAATATTCATTACATCAGTGGACAGGGTGTCAAAACCAGAATCAGGTAATAAGTTTGTCGCTAAAACGTCTTCATAGAGCGTCAAAACATGATCTTGGCTTAAAACACCGCGGACTGCTGTCACTTCCCACTCTTGAGTGGTGCCTTCCTTATATACTTTAAGGACTGGTTGATAAAAAATCGTGTCGCCACTTCTTGCAAAGTGATCGAGGTTAACCGATGTTATTACATAGCTGCGAATGCCTTCCTCGTTATACGAGGTGTTAACTAGACCTTCACCACTAAACATCGGGAGCTCTGTATCTGGCTCTACCTGAATATCATAACTCTGCTGCTTATCGAAAAGATAGTAAGCAGACCAGCATATTATGAACGCCAGGATGAGATATCCAATACGAGATAGACTCATATACTTAGACCTTTGTGAACATCGAGTTCGTTTCGTGCTTGTAGAATTAAGTCGCAGACTTCTCTTACTGCTCCATGTCCACCTCGAATAGAGGTCACGTAATTTGCTCGACGCCTTAGTAACGGGTGTCCATCAGCCACACATACTTTTAAAGCGACTTGCTCCATCACTGGCCAATCAATTAGGTCATCACCAATATAGCCAGTTTGCTCAGGTGCGATATCGAGCTTGGTACAAATATCCTGATAGGCTTTGATTTTATCGTCTTGGCCTTGATAGATCAGCTTGATACCGAGCGCCTTCATTCGGTTTTCGACAATTTGTGATCGTCGGCCAGTGATAATGGCGATTTCAATTCCTGCATTCATTAACGATTTTACGCCGTAGCCATCACGAGTGTGAAATGTCTTTAGCTCTTCACCATTGTTGCCCATGTATATTAGGCCGTCAGAGAAGACGCCATCCACATCGCAGATCAGTAACTTAATCTCTTTGGCAACTTCTAGAATGGATTGTTCCACTGGTTGATATAAAGTTTCAATCATTTTCGACATTACATCACTCCAGCTTTTAATAAATCATGCATGTTCAGTGCGCCGACTACCTTGCCATTGTCGCATAAAATCAAGCCACTAATGCTTTTATCCTGCATTAAATTTAACCCTTCAGCCGCAAGCATATTCGGCGTTGCAGTGGTTGGATTAACTGTCATTACTTCACCAATGAGGGAGGTGTGTATATCGATGCGCTTATCCAAGGTACGGCGCAAATCACCGTCGGTGAAAATTCCAATCAGTTGCTGGTGGTCATCTACCACAGCTGTCATGCCAAGTCCTTTTTGGCTGATCTCTAGCAATGCATCACGAACGACAGTACTTGGTGTGACCAATGGCAAATCTTCACCCGTGTGCATGATATCAGACAACTTAAGTAGCAATTTTCTACCTAATGCACCGCCTGGGTGGGAAAGAGCAAAATCTTCAGCAGTAAAACCGCGCGCTTGCATCAGAGCCATTGCTAAAGCATCGCCCATGACCAGTGTTGCGGTGGTACTTGAAGTAGGCGCAAGCTGTATCGGACAGGCCTCTTTTGGCACTGTTATTTGCAGGTGAACATCGGCCAGTTTTGCCATGTTCGACTTTGGCTTGCCTGTCATGCTGATGATTTTTATATTGAGGCGCTTTAATACTGGGAATAGGCCTAATATCTCTCCTGACTCACCAGAGTTGGAAATTGCCAAAACAATATCACCAGGTTCAATCATACCCAGATCACCATGAGCGGCTTCACCGGGATGAACGAAAAAGGAAGAAGTACCGGTACTTGCGAGTGTTGCGGCAATTTTGTTGCCGATGTGACCTGATTTACCCATCCCCATGACTACAACCTTGCCATCTTTATTAGCCAGGATAAGTTCACACGTCTTGATAAAATCTTGGTTTAAATATTGGTCGAGCTGTTCTAGTGCCGCGATCTCGGTTTTTAATACTTCTAGTGCCGCAGAGCGATAGTCAAACATACAGAACTCCGAAAGGGGTTAAGCGGTCATGTTCATAATTAAGTAGGCCTGATAGCCAATAAAGCAGCAAAAAAGAGCTGCACCTTCAAAACGGTTAATGCTACGCGACTTTCCGAGCGCCATAGCGACCAGCAGTAGTGATACGCCTAACATGACCCAAAAGTCACGCCCCATGGCGTACTCACTTAAAATCGAAGGGTTTAGAATGCCAGGAATCCCCATCACCGCAAGAATATTGAACACGTTCGAGCCGATGATGTTGCCGACCGCCATGTCATCTTCGCCTTTCATGACTCCGGCAAGTGAGGCCGCAAGTTCTGGTAAGCTAGTGCCAACAGCGATAATGGTTAAACCTATTACTAGATCGCTCATACCGAAGTATTGAGCGATGATGACGGCATTATCAACCAACTCGCCTGCAGCTAATGGTAAGATAATCAGGCCGATAACCACCCACATCGCCGCTTTAGCATTGCTAACACCTTCTGGGACTTCCGATTCTTGCTCTTCAATAAATGCGTCGCCATTCTTTTTTTCATTACGGCTAATTCTCAGCATAGTGAGGATAAAAGCAGCAAAAAGAGCGAACAGCAGGACGCCCTCGTAGAAACCTAAGTGGCTATCCCACAGTAGTACACCGGCCAGAATAGTCACACCAATCATTAGTGGTAGCTCACGACGAAGTACGCCAGAACTAATAGAAAGGGGCTTAATTAATGCAGTGATACCTAAAATAAGCGCTATATTAGCGATGTTAGAGCCTAACACGTTCCCGACAGCAGTATCTGTTTTTCCGTCGAGCGCCGCTGTCGCTGAAACCATCATTTCTGGCGCTGAAGAGCCCATTGCGAGGATGGTCATACCAATAACAAGAGGGGAAATACCTATGTTACGGGCAAGAGCTGCAGCACCGAAGACGAGTTTGTCGGCGCTCCACACCAAAAATACCAATCCAATTATAAGAAACACAACGGCTTCAAGCATGATGATTCCTAATCAATATACAACGAGAGAATTTAACCGTTAATTTTGACGGTTTGAGGGTAAAAAGAAAAGCAGTTCATTCAATTAATTGTTAACCAAATGCGTAATAGATGAGACTAAGTCAGAGTATACGGGCTATTGCGCCGTAATTCGAATAACTCACAATTAATTGAACAGTGCTTTAAATTCTAATTGAATGTGCTTATGATTGCCCATTCTTAAGGGAACAAATATGAGTCCAGCATGGAATCCGAAGACTTAGTTACCATAAAACAGCTTACGTTTTCTCGTGGAGAGCGTAAGATTTTTGATAACGTCAGTTTACGTGTGCCTAAAGGTAAAGTGACTGCGATCATGGGCCCGTCTGGGATTGGCAAAACAACCTTGTTGCGCCTTATTGGTGGCCAAATTTCCCCTGAAAGTGGTGATATTTGGTTTGATGGTAGCAATATCCCAACTTTAAGTCGTAAAAAACTCTATCAACAGCGCAAAAAGATGAGCATGCTGTTTCAGTCAGGAGCATTGTTTACCGACTTATCTGTATTTGACAATGTCGCTTTCCCACTGCGAGAACATACTGAGTTAGATGAGTCTCTTATACGAACCTTAGTGCTACTCAAATTAGAAGCGGTAGGGCTTCGAGGGGCTGCTCAGTTAATGCCTAGTGAGCTGTCTGGTGGTATGGCAAGACGAGCGGCTCTAGCTCGAGCAATTGCACTCGACCCAGACTTGATCATGTTTGATGAGCCTTTTGTTGGCCAAGATCCGATAACTATGGGCGTGCTGGTGGAGCTGATCCGCAACCTTAATCAAGCACTCGGTGTAACGTCAATCGTGGTCTCCCATGATGTGCCAGAAGTTATGAGTATTGCAGACTGGGTGTATATCTTGGCCAATGGCAAAGTGATCGCCAGTGGTACTCCAGATGAACTGCAGGCCAATACCGATCCGCAAGTACAGCAATTTCTTAAAGGGGATGCAGACGGTCCAGTACCGTTTCGTTTTCCGTCTCAACCTTTAGCTACGGAGCTTTTCTCATAATGGCAAGCTTAGCGAACTTTGTCGCCTCGGTTGGCCGCCGTAGTATGGCAGTATGTGAGTCCTTTGGCCGAGCGAGTTTAATGCTGTTTGGAGCATTGGCAAGTAAGCCACAACCAATCAAGAACTTACCTCTGTTGGTCAAACAGCTTTACAGTGTTGGTGTTCAGTCACTGATTATTATTGTCTTGTCAGGTCTCTTCATCGGCATGGTGCTGAGTCTACAAGGCTATGTCATATTGGTTGATTTCGGTGCTGAAGGTGCTTTGGGCCAAATGGTTGCACTGTCGTTGCTACGAGAACTGGGCCCTGTGGTTACCGCTTTGCTTTTTGCAGGTCGTGCGGGTTCGGCATTGACAGCTGAAATTGGTCTAATGAAGGCGACTGAGCAATTGTCCAGTCTCGAAATGATGGCCGTTGATCCTCTTAAGCGAGTCATTGCACCACGTTTTTGGGCTGGTGTGATTTCGATGCCACTGCTGGCAATGATATTCATGGCGGTTGGTATTTGGGGAGGGCAGCTTGTTGGTGTGGATTGGAAAGGTATCGATCACGGTAGCTTCTGGTCGGCGATGCAAGCCTCTGTCGAGCTTGGACAAGATATCGGCAACAGCATGATCAAGAGCTTAGTGTTCGCGATCACGGTGACTTGGGTTGCTCTTTTCAATGGATACGATGCGATCCCGACTTCAGAAGGGATAAGTCGAGCAACGACTCGCACGGTGGTCCACTCTTCTTTGGCTGTTCTTGGTCTAGACTTCGTACTAACGGCCTTGATGTTTGGTAATTAAATGGTGTTTGGGAACTAATCATGCAACAAACTCGAAAGACTGAATTGTGGGTTGGTAGCTTTGTTCTCGCTGGAATTTGCGCAATTCTGGTGATGATTTTTCAAGTTGCTGACGTAAAGGGGCTTGGCTCCAATGATACTTATACTCTCAAGGCTGAGTTCGATAACATCGGCAGTCTTAAAGTGCGCTCCCCAGTAAAAGTAGGCGGGGTGGTCGTGGGACGAGTGACTGATATTGGTCTGAATAGTGAGTCTTTACTGCCTATTGTGACAATGGCAATTAACAGTACATATAACCAATTCCCAGAGACATCGAGCGTGAAGATTTTAACCTCGGGTCTAATTGGTGAACAGTACCTTGGCTTAACGCCTGGCTTTGTGTTTGAAGATGAACAAATGCTGGTGGAAGGGGACTATATTGAAGACACCAAATCTGCTTTGGTACTCGAGGATTTAATTGGTCAAGTATTATATAGCGTTGGTGGCTCACAAGAGTAGGAAGAAGATTATGTGGAAAAAGTTAGTACTTACTCTGTTTTCAATTGTTTTGGCATTTAGTGCCTCTGCGGAACAAATTGATAAGACTCAGCCTTATCTAATGATGAAGCAAGTATCAGAGCATACTTTTGCACGACTTAAGGCAGAACAGGGTAAGGTTAAGCAAAACCCAGATTATCTAAAAGTGATCGTTGATGAAGAGCTAATGCCATACGTCAATGAGAAGTACGCAGCACTTAAATTGCTTGGCCCTAATCTAAAAGGGGCGAAGCGAGAGGATGTTGGTCAGTTTATCGTCGCATTTCGCTCCTACTTGGTGACGTCTTATGCTCAAGTATTGACTCAATATACTGATCAGACGATTGAGTTTGGCCCAGAGCCAAAGCTAAATTCGAACAGGAGTATTACTAGCATCAAGGTTGATATCGTTGATTCTCCACGACCTAATATCAAGTTGGAATTTAAGCTACGTCGTGACAAGAAAAGTGGCGAGTGGCAAGCATTTGATATGATTGCTGAAGGAATTAGCCTACTGTCTAGCAAGCAGTCAGAGTGGAGTGCTAAGCTTCGTCAAGAGGGTATTTTATCGGTGGCTCAAGAGCTTGAAGGTCTAGCTAAACAGCCGATTCGAATTGAGAGTAAGTCTTAATGGTGGAACCTAAATGGCAACATCATCATGATAGTCAGTACTCGCTAACAGGTGATCTTAATCGAGACTCTGTCCCTTTGTTGTGGCAATCTCTTCAAGCAACTTCATTACCGAGCGAGCAGATAGAAGTCTCGCTAGAAGGGTTGACACGAATAGACTCTGCCGGAATGGTGATGCTAATTCATCTAATTGAGAATGCAAAAAAACAAAACTGTCATATAATGTTCAGTTTCGTGCCGGAACAACTGCGCACATTATTTCAGTTGAGCAATGTCGATGAACTCATTGCTGGGCATTTAAAAAATACTACAGGGGTGAATTGTGGATAGCGCAAAAGTACAACAGATCTTAAACGAAGCACTGAAATTAGAAGAGCTGCACGTCAAAGGCGAAGGCAGTCATTATGAAGTAGTTGCTGTTGATGCTTGTTTCGATGGAATGAGTCGCGTTAAAAAACAACAGCTAATTTATGCTCCACTGATGGAATACATCCAAAGAAATGACATCCACGCCGTCTCTATCAAGGCATTCACTCCAGAAGAGTGGGCTCGTGATAAGAAGTTGATGTCACTGTAAGGTTTAATAATGGAAAAGTTTCGAGTTACGGGTTCTAACAAACCTCTTGTAGGTGAAGTAACCATTTCTGGTGCAAAAAACGCTGCACTGCCAATTTTATTTGCGTCTATCTTGGCTGAAGAGCCAGTTGAAGTGGCCAATGTGCCTCGCTTGCGTGATATCGACACAACTATGGAGCTACTAGAGCGACTCGGTGCTAAAGTCGAGCGCAATGGCTCTGTTCATGTCGATCCAAGCTGCATTAATGAATACTGTGCACCTTACGACTTAGTTAAAACGATGCGTGCTTCAATTTGGGCTTTAGGCCCATTAGTGGCGCGCTTCGGTCAAGGCCAGGTCTCATTACCTGGTGGTTGTGCAATTGGTGCTCGCCCGGTTGATCTGCACATTCATGGCCTAGAACAGCTTGGTGCGACAATCACGCTTGAAGACGGTTACGTTAAAGCTCATGTTGATGGTCGCCTCAAAGGTTCTCACATCGTAATGGATAAAGTGAGTGTGGGTGCGACGATCACTATCATGTGCGCGGCAACGCTGGCTGAAGGTAAAACAGTGCTTGATAATGCCGCTCGCGAACCTGAGATCGTCGATACTGCGGACTTCCTTAACAAGCTAGGTGCAAAAATCTCTGGCGCAGGGACAGATACGATCACAATTGAAGGCGTAGAGCGCCTAGGTGGTGGTAAGCACTCTGTAGTTGCAGATCGTATTGAAACGGGTACTTTCCTAGTCGCGGCAGCGGTATCAGGCGGTAAAGTAACTTGTCGCAATACGAAAGCGCACTTGCTTGAAGCGGTACTCGCTAAGTTAGAAGAAGCCGGTGCACTGGTTGATACAGGTGAAGACTGGATCACTGTCGATATGACGGGCAGAGACCTAAAAGCTGTGACAGTTCGCACTGCACCTCACCCAGGCTTCCCTACGGATATGCAGGCTCAATTCACGCTGCTTAACCTGATGGCAAAAGGCGGTGGTGTCATTACTGAAAATATCTTCGAGAACCGCTTTATGCATGTGCCTGAGCTGATGCGTATGGGCGCTAAGGCAGAGATTGAAGGTAATACTGTTATTTGTGGCGACGTGGACGAATTAAGCGGCGCGCAGGTAATGGCAACTGACCTGAGAGCTTCAGCAAGTTTAGTTATCGCTGGTTGTATTGCTAATGGCGAGACCATCGTTGATCGCATCTACCATATAGATCGTGGTTACGACAAGATTGAAGACAAGCTGTCTGTACTCGGCGCAAATATTGAACGTTTTCGTGATTAGAGATAGAATCAGCTAACGCTTGTAAGCCGAAACGCGAGTTTCGGCTTTTTTATGAATGATAGATCAGTTAGAGTCTGCTCTACTGAATTTTGACTCTCTATTTTGGAGAACCACAATGATTGCACTATTACGTGTATTGGCTGTTGCGATATTTGCAATTGTGATGTTTGTGTTTGGCTGTGGCTACTGCTTATTAAGCCCACGTAATCCAAAGCACGTGTTTACCTTTGGGCGTTATTTCGGAAAGATGTCTAGAGTGTTTGGTATTAAGCTTGAATTACGAATCCCTGAAGATGCTTACAAACGTGGTCAGCATATATATATCGCCAACCACCAGAATAACTGGGATCTATTTACTGTCTCATCTGCTGTGACACCTAAAGTGGTCACGGTAGGTAAGAAGAGCCTCGCTTGGATGCCTCTATTTGGTCAGCTTTACTGGCTAACGGGTAATATTCTTATCGACCGTGCTAACCGTTCTAAAGCGAAAGGCACTATTGATCAGGTCGTTGATAACTTGAATAACAGCGACGTGTCGGTATGGATGTTTCCAGAAGGGACGCGCTCACGTGGTCGCGGATTACTACCGTTCAAAACGGGAGCTTTCCATGCAGCAATCGGCGCCAAGTTGCCGATTATTCCCATTGTATGTAGCTCTACGCGCGGAATTAAGCTTAACCGTTGGAACAATGGTCATGTGATAGTGGAAATGTTACCACCAGTGCAGGTTGATGAATACGCTAAAGAAAACATTCGTGAACTTGCGAATACTTGTCGTGAACAGATGAAAGCTAAGCTAGAATCTTTGGACAAAGAAGTAGCGATGCTGAATCAGCAGCAGGGTGTTAAAGCTTAATCGCTAACTAATACGCATTAGAACAATAGAGAGCCAGTCGTGTAAGCGACTGGCTTTTTGCTTTAGAGCCTTACACTGCAATTCCAACATCCAATTCATCGAGCCAAGCTAAGAAGCACTGAACATTATCACCTCTAAATATCCCTCCGTGCTGTGGGCATATCATATCTATCTCTAGATCACGTACGCGCTCAATCCAAGCGCTTTTGGCTTTATTGGATGGCATCCAGCGACGATGAAAATATTCCATTTTAGGAATGTGCGCCTCAAAATCTTCGACAAATAAAGGAGCGTTTGGTACGTCGAGCGCAGCGCCTATATCGCCAGACATGAGTATCTTGGCTTTACGGTCATACACAGAAAAGTTGCCAGATGAGTGCATATAGTGGGCGGGAATAAATTCGATATCGATACCTGCGAGAGATAAATGCCCACCCTCATCCTTGATCGGTGAAAACGTGATGGACTCCATACCGAAGTGACGAATGAACCCTTCCCATAACCAAGGCGAGTATAAGATCGCGCTAGGTAGTGCTTTGTCCCATAAACCAAGAGAGGAAATAATGTCGGGATCTTGGTGAGAGGCAAACAAATATTTGATGTGATCAGTAGGCACCTCTTTGACGACACTACTCAGCATCGAAGAGAACATTTCGATACCACCAGGATCAAGCAGAATGGCCTGCTGATTGTTGACGATCATGTATTGATTGGTGTCGATGATTTTTTCTGGCTTATGTGGATCACGGGCAAACATTATCCAGCGGTGTTGATCGTCTCTGTATAACACTTTTGATTGCATAGCATTCCTTTACTCGAGTAATGAAAACAGCTTGAGGGATTGAAGAACATGGTTGCGTATTGCTTCCGCAGACTCTTGGACACTTTCCGCAATGGCGTTAAGTTGTCCTTTAAAGCGCTCTTCAACTTGAGAAGCCTCAACGCTAAGTAGTGTTGAGATGATTAGGGCGACTCTAAGCTCGCTATGGAGAATATTGAGTTGGGTATTAAGCTCTTTAGAACCTTGATTAAAGGTCTGGTTAAGTTGCTCTGCCTCTCTATAGCATTGAGATCGTGTGGCATCTAGGCTGTGGAGGTAGGTGGCGTTTTCAGAGCGAGTGTAGACGGTTTCAAAGTGACCAAGAACAGTGCGTGAACGTGCTTCAGCAGTAGCAATTTGGCTTAGTTTTTGCGCTTTTAGGTTGATGCTACTTGAGGCGTTAAGGGTAAGGCGGACTAACTCATCAATCGAATCTGTGATGGGGTGGAAACCTGCGGCACTTTCCCCAGCGCGCAATGCTAAAGCCCGTGCATTACTTGCGACCAGTTGGAGTTGTTTTGCTATCAGCACACCACGATTAAGCTCTGCAGATATTTCCGCAGCAATGACAAACAGTTGCTTCCTAGCCATGATATTTCCTTATAAATATTATGGAGTAAATATAGGAAGTGAAGGTGGCTTTTTCCACTACGGGTTCGGATTTAGTAAGAATGGGGGGGGGGCTTCATCGTGGCTGGTTAGGTTGGAGGCATTGGATTGGGGCAAACTAGGATCAGTAGAAAAGAAAAAGCCTCATCGTGTGATGAGGCTTTTTCTAATATGGCGCCCCTGTAGGGGCTCAACGCGGGCGGCTAGCTCTGAGACATTTACTTGGTACAAGTAAGTCGCAGTTAAAAACGAAAAAAGCCAAGTCTTGCGACTTGGCTTCTTAAATATGGCTCCCCCTGCGGGACTCGAACCTGCGACATACGGATTAACAGTCCGCCGTTCTACCAACTGAACTAAGGGGGAATTATTCGATTAAGAAGATAGCTTCCTAATAAAATAAATGGTGCCGACTACCGGAGTCGAACTGGTGACCTACTGATTACAAGTCAGTTGCTCTACCTACTGAGCTAAGTCGGCACACTAAAAGTGGCTCCTCCTGCTGGGCTCGAACCAGCGACCTGCGGATTAACAGTCCGTCGCTCTACCAACTGAGCTAAGGAGGAATTGTCCATTAAGAAAAGAAATGGTGCCGACTACCGGAATCGAACTGGTGACCTACTGATTACAAGTCAGTTGCTCTACCTACTGAGCTAAGTCGGCGCACTATATTTCTTTTCATGTTGTTGTCTTAGACACCAACAAGTAAATTGTGGTGCCCGGAGGCGGAATCGAACCACCGACACGAGGATTTTCAATCCTCTGCTCTACCGACTGAGCTATCCGGGCGACGAGGTGTATTAAACGGCTTTTCGTGCTTTAGGTCAACATTAAAATGCAAAAAAAATATCGTTTGTTGTTTTTCTATACTTAATGGGCTGTTTTTGTCCATTTGGGATATTAAATGTATAGAGGACAACAGGCGTTATATGCTCTGAGCGGGGAAATAGTCCAGTTTAGACAACAAAAAAGCGCGTGAAGAGGCGCGCTTTTTGCTACTCCAAGCCGAATTAGTGCTTAACAGTAAACTTGCTTACCCAGCTTTCTAGCTCATTAGTTAATTTTGCTAGGCTTTGAGTGCTGTTATGACTCTCAGAAACGACGCCACTTTGCTGCTTCCCATTCTCTTCGACTGCATTGCGCGAGCCTTCTGGCTAACCTCACAAGCAGCAATTTTGAGGTCAGGGCGACTTAATCAAGGCAATAAGTAATATATGAAACGAATGCAGTAGATGCACTTGTGTTTAGAAGTGATTATTTTGAGATAGGAACAAAAAAAGCCAAGTCTTTCGACTTGGCTTCTTGAAAGTGGCTCCTCCTGCTGGGCTCGAACCAGCGACCTGCGGATTAACAGTCCGTCGCTCTACCAACTGAGCTAAGGAGGAA
>NZ_LLEI02000037.1 GCF_001399455.2 Vibrio bivalvicida | reverse complement strand
GACCTACTGATTACAAGTCAGTTGCTCTACCTACTGAGCTAAGTCGGCACACTAATATTCATCTTGCTACTTATTGATGTCTTAGACACCAACAATCAAATTGTGGTGCCCGGAGGCGGAATCGAACCACCGACACGAGGATTTTCAATCCTCTGCTCTACCGACTGAGCTATCCGGGCAACGGAGCGCTATTAAACGGATTTTCGGTCTTGTCGTCAACTTGTTTTTAGAAAAAAATTCAAAAAAGTGGTTGAGTGCCGATTATTTAGGCGTTTTTAGTGATTATGTTTTACCAGAGTTAAAATCCTTTTTGAATTTGGTAACTTTTTCAAGATAACGACGCGCTTCGGCATTGGGGTGTTTTTTGGTTAATGCCCAATAAACTTGATTTGGCTGTAGTGAGTTGAGATCGCGCATGGCACGTTTTCGATCGCTACGGTTGAAGGTGTTGAGCACACCACCCGTGCCTCCGTTGTAGGCTGAAATCATACTGTATTCTAATGAGAGAGGGTGATTAACATCTTTCAGGTAACGATTTTTCAGAATATAGAAGTAGGCGGTACCAGTATCGATATTGTTTTCTGGGTTAAACAAATACTCAGGTGAGGGTTGTCCGGACTTTTTCTTCACCAGTTTGAAGACGTCTTTACCCGCCGTTTTAGGCACGACCTGCATTAAACCATAAGCGTTCGCCCAACTGACGGCATAGGGATTAAAGCTACTTTCGGTTTTGATAATGGCGTATATAAGATCTTCTGGGATGCCATATTTGCGTGAAGAGCGCTGAACAATATCCGCGTATTTGTAACTGCGAATCTCAAATTGCTCTTCAACCATGGGAATTTCGACGTAATAGGCTTTTTTAAAGTCGACATTCTTCACTTTGAGCTCATTCGCGATGAGGTAGTCAGCGAAACGGTTAGCACGCCATGACCATTGAATGGCTTTGTTATCTTGATCGACTACTTGTTGGTATAGAAATGGCTGACCTTCAAGCTTAATTTCTTTAGAGGAGAAAAGATCGACGTTAGCTGGATCATCAGGCGTTAGCAGGGTAGTGACAATCGCTTTTCTAAGGTGTTTTTTCGGATCGGTAGGAGAGACGGTTTCTATAGTGATTAAACCTTTGTCAAAGTTAACTTCTGAGCGACTAAGATAGTTGTCGATATACTTTACGTAATTGCTTTTACCCGCAAATTTGATCTCGCCTCGTCCCCAGCGTTTTTCGATATTCCCCGAAAAGCTGCTGATTAGTGCGTCGAGTGCGGCGGTATCTTTCTGAAATTGACCCGGCAATTGGGCTAAATTCTTAGCAAATCTGTTGGTGGGTTCGTAGTTGACATCATAAAGGTTTTCAACAAACTCACGGCTACAGCCTGTCAGTGTCATTGCAATTAAAAAGTACGCTAACTTTCTCATAAATCTCCTAAAAAAATGACATCATTGCGGGCAATGATGTCATTTTCTGTTCAACCTTGGCTTATATTTACTCGCTTGGTGGAGTGTAGCCTTCGATATGAACGTCTTTTCCTTCAAACAGGAAGTTGACCATTTCAGTTTCGATCAACTTTCGGTGTTCAGGATCCATCATATTCAGTTTCTTTTCATTGATTAGCATGGTTTGCTTGTGTTGCCACTCAGCCCAAGCTTGCTTTGAAATGTTATCAAAAATACGTTTGCCTAGCTCACCCGGATAGAGCTGAAAATCTAATCCATCGGCTTCTTTTTGTAGTCGAGCACAAAATACAGTGCGGCTCATAACGACTCCTTAACAATAATTAGCATTGAAGTTCAAATGGCAGGCTTTCCAGTAACTGTTTTACAGGAGCAGCTAAACCAATCTCTTCAGGTTGGGATAAGTTATACCAAAGACCTTTGCTTGCTTCCATTACCACATTAGGTTGCTTTGATAGGTCTACCAAAATTGGTGTGATATCGAGGTGGTAATGGCTAAAGGTATGGCGAAAAGCAATCAGTTGAGCCTGTTGCTTAATCATGGTTGCTGATACTCCACGAATATCAAGCTGATGTTCAAGAGCTGCATCTGGGTTTTCAGGGAAGCAGAACAAACCACCCCAAATACCTGACTGAGGGCGCTGTTCTAGCCAAACTTTCCCTTGGTGGTGCAGCATTACAAACCAAGTTTCTTTTACTGGCTTGTCTTTCTTGGGCTTTTTGCCCGGATAATCGAGCGGGTTACCTTGTTTGTTCGCCATGCAATAAGATTCGACAGGACATAAAGTACACTTAGGTTTACTGCGAGTGCAGACCATTGCCCCCATGTCCATCATGGCTTGGTTATACTTGTCGACATCGACATCCGGTGTATGTTCTTCAGCGTACTGCCAAAGTTGGTTTTCGACCTTCTTTTGCCCAGGCCAGCCTTCGACGGCAAAATTTCGCGCAAGGGTTCTTTTGACGTTACCGTCTAAAATAGCATGAGGCTGTTTGTACACCGATGACAAGACGGCAGCAGCGGTAGAGCGGCCGATTCCCGGCAGTGCATTCATCTGCTCGATATCTAATGGAAACTGGCCATCATGTTCTTGCGCGACAATTTTGGCGGCTTTGTGTAGGTTCCTAGCGCGAGCGTAATAGCCTAAGCCGGTCCAGAGGTGGAGAACTTCATCTTGTTCAGCATTGGCAAGATCGACAACGGTCGGAAAACGCTCCAGAAAGCGTTGATAATAGGGAATTACAGTCGCAACCTGAGTTTGCTGCAACATAATTTCTGACAGCCACACGCTGTAGGCAGTTTTATCTTGCTGCCAAGGTAGGCTTTTGCGTCCATAATTTTCGTACCACTCAAGGATGGCACTGGCAAAAGGGGTCACGATATGCTCAATATTGTTGTGTAATTAGATAAAATTGCATCATAGAATGCGGGTAAAGTACAACCGATAAAGAGTAAGGGTATAAGCGAACTAAGCGGAATTTCGCTAAAAAACTTGCACCAATAGCAATTCTTTGGATAATCACAATCCCTTTGAGGCGAGACCAATTTTTAAACAGGCAATATCATGAGTGAAGTGACCACTAACGAATACAACGAAGACGGTAAACTGATACGCAAAGTTCGCAGCTTTGTTCGACGCGAAGGTCGTTTGACCAAGGGTCAAGAAAACGCGATGAATGAGTGTTGGCCGACTATGGGTATTGATTATCAAGAACAGCTTCTTGATTGGAAAGAAGTATTTGGTAATGACAACCCAGTCGTTCTAGAAATTGGTTTCGGCATGGGTGCATCGTTAGTAGAAATGGCGAAGAATGCACCTGAAAAGAACTTTATCGGTATCGAAGTGCATAGTCCTGGTGTTGGTGCATGTCTATCAGATGCACGTGATGCAGGGGTGACGAATCTACGCGTTATGTGTCATGATGCAGTTGAAGTGTTCGCTCATATGATCCCTGATAGCAGCCTAGCGACTCTACAGCTGTTCTTTCCAGACCCATGGCACAAAAAGCGCCACCATAAGCGTCGTATCGTTCAGCTAGACTTCGCTGAGATGGTGCGCCAGAAGCTTATCGAAGGTGCGGGTATCTTCCACATGGCGACGGACTGGGAGAACTACGCAGAGCATATGATTGAAGTGATGAACCAAGCACCTGGTTTTGAAAACATTGCGCAAGACGGTGATTTTGTTCCTCGTCCAGATGAGCGCCCGTTAACAAAATTTGAAGCACGTGGTCACCGTTTAGGTCACGGCGTTTGGGATATTAAGTTTAAGCGCGTAAAATAGCTAAAACGAATGCAATGACTGCTTTCTGAAGACGAGTGCAACGCATCGAACAGAATTTAAAAGCCAACATGTCTATGTTGGCTTTTTTGACCCTACAAGAAAAATAATAACTGATTGATTTTTAAGGTTGCTGATGAAGCCGACACAACAAATATTACAAGAAATTCTGGAAGAGGTTCGCCCACTTATCGGGCAAGGTCAGGTTGCTAACTACATCCCCGCCTTGGCGAAAGTACCAGCTTCAAAGTTTGGTATTGCTGTTTTTACCAATCAGGGTGAAGTGATCAAAGCGGGCGATGCTGATGAAGCATTTTCGATTCAATCAATCTCCAAAGCGCTTAGCCTGACGCTAGCGATGTGTTTGTATCAACCTGAAGAGATTTGGGCTCGTGTTGGTAAAGAGCCTTCAGGGCAAGCATTTAACTCTCTTATTCAGCTTGAAATGGAGCAGGGCATTCCGCGCAATCCGTTTATCAATGCCGGAGCTATTGTTGTCGCGGATTTGCTTAATAGTCGCTTGTCGGCTCCTCGCCAGCGTTTATTAGAGTTTGTTCGTCAGCTATCGGGTGATACTCATATTTGTTATGACAAGGTTGTGGCTGCTTCAGAGATGATGCACAGCGATCGCAATGCGGCAATTGCCTACCTAATGCGCTCGTTTGGTAACTTTGAAAATGAAGTCATCCCAGTTCTAAACAACTATTTCCATGCGTGTGCACTCAAGATGAGCTGTGTCGATTTGGCAAAAACCTTTAGCTACTTAGCTAACAAAGGGAGTTCAGTTCAGACAGGAAAGCCTGTGATTACACCAACGCAAACTAAGCAGCTTAATGCTTTGCTCGCGACTTGTGGTCTATACGATGGTGCAGGTGAGTTTGCCTACCGAGTGGGTATGCCAGGCAAGTCGGGTGTTGGTGGCGGTATTATGGCTGTTGTACCGGGTGAAATGACGATTGCTGTTTGGTCGCCAGAACTAGATCCATCGGGCAATTCGTTGGCTGGCACTAAAGCGCTAGAGTTACTGGCGGAGCGTATTGGGCGATCGATTTTTTAGAGATTTGAGGAACACTTTGCTCCGAGAACGGGCTGCACCCTTCGAAAGGAACTCCGTGCTATTAATCGGTCATTCCATAGAGTGACGAAGGAGCGAATAGGGAATCTCATTAAGATTTCTATTCGCTTCAAGATATCTCCAATGCACTCGTTCCTCGTTCTTGAGGATGACAAAAACAAAGGGTTGACTCAAAACGCCAACCCTGCAAATTCTCCCGCCCTCCAGAGGACGAAGTCCGTTCCCGCCTCCCATTTACGCTCTACTCTTCAACCATAAACGCTTCTAGCAAGTCATTGAGGAACAGTTTACCTTTCTCGGTGATTTGCCAGTGGGTTTCACTCTCGTCGATATAACCCATCTCAATAGCCCAATCTATGGTCTCTTGAATTGCTGAAAAGCCTAGCCCTGTAGTATCTAAGAAGTCTTGCTTAGGGCACGCTTCTATTAGGCGGAAGCGGTTCATAAAGAACTCGAAAGGACGATCTGCAAAAGCGACTTCTTGTTCGCTGTTGAGATAAGGCTTAACCATATTGTCGTAAGCGGCAAGATAGCCTTTAGGGTGCTTAATCTTGGCAGTACGTACAATGCGACCATCAGCAAAGCTTATCTTACCGTGCGAGCCACAACCAATGCCTAGATAGTCACCGAAACGCCAGTAATTGAGATTATGCTGACATTGATAACCAGGCTTGCTGTAGCCAGAAATCTCATACTGCACATAGCCTGCATCAGCTAACTTTTTATGTCCTAACTCGAAGATATCCCACAAATCATCGTCGTCAGGCAAAGTTGGCTGCTTGTAGTAGAACATGGTGTTTGGCTCGATAGTGAGCTGATACCAAGACAAGTGCGGGGGAGCGAGTTCGATAGCCTTTTCTAGGTCGCTTAGAGCTTGATCAACAGACTGATCCGGTAAGCCATGCATAAGATCGAGGTTAAAGCTATTAAGGCCAATTTTGTGGGCAAGTTTAGCAGCATTTACCGCTTCATCTTGACCGTGGATGCGCCCAAGTCTTTCCAGTTTTTGCTGCTCAAAACTCTGTACACCAACAGATATTCGAGTCACTCCCGCTTTTTGGTAACCTGCGAACCGTTCTGCTTCTATGGTACCGGGGTTGGCTTCCATGGTGATTTCGATGTCTGATTTGAATGGGATTCGCGCTTCGATACCTCGTAGCAGATCTGTGATCCCTTGTGCTGAAATCAGACTTGGTGTTCCGCCACCAATAAAAATCGAGCGTAGTTGGCGCTGATTGTCTGCAATCTGGTAGCGCTCAATATCTGCATCTAAATCCTGTAGTAGGGCAGCAATGTACTCTTGTTCTGGAATATCTGCTTTGAGCGCGTGCGAGTTAAAGTCGCAATAAGGGCACTTTTGTACACACCACGGGATGTGTACATAAAGGCTCAGTGCTGGTGGAATTAACTGATTCATAGTGGTGAAAAAGAAGACCTAGACCGCTTGTTCAGATAGCGTTGCAAAAAGCTGTTTCAATGCTTTTCCGCGGTGCGAAAGCTGCTTTTTACGTGCAGGTTCTAGCTCTGCCGAAGCGCAATTATCTTCAGGGACAAAGAACACAGGATCGTAACCAAAACCGTTCTCGCCATGTGCTTGAGTTAAGATACGGCCTTCCCATTTGCCGTGACAGACGATCGGTGTTGGGTCGTTTTCATGACGCATCAGTACTAGTACGCAATGAAAGCGAGCACTGCGTTGTTCTTCTGGGACATCTTTCATTGCTTGAAGCAGTTTTTCTAGGTTCTGCTGATCGCTTGCGTCTTCGCCTGCATAACGAGCTGAGTAGATACCTGGTGCACCTTTTAGAAAGTCGACTTCAAGACCGGAATCATCGGCGATAGCGGCAAGCCCAGTTTCTTTAGCAGCATGACGCGCTTTGATGATAGCGTTTTCAATGAATGTTGTTCCGGTCTCCGCTACTTCAGACACATTGAACTCGCTTTGAGCAACAACATCAAAACCAAAGTTAGACAGTAAATCTGCCATTTCGCGAACTTTGCCTTGGTTACCGGTCGCTAGAACAATCTTATTGCTTTTCATCGTATCGCCTTATCTATTTCTCGACTGTCGATTTCTATTCTTCGACATAAAATTTTTGGGTGAACTTTAATGCGCCTGCGCCTTTATTACCAGCGCTAACGTCAATGTTGAAGGTGAGTTGCTCTTCGTCTGAGATTGGAAACTCAGCAAGATAGTAAATAGCACTGCCTTCTTTCACTTCGCGGAAGCTGAGTTCGCGCGTTTGACCAATCAGGTTTTTCGCGCTGCCAGAAAGCTCTGCGGTGATCGCAGGTTTGCCCACTTGAGAGTTATCTAACACGCTTATATTGAGAATCGCTGAGTAACCGTTACGCTTGAGTTTGTAGCTGCGCGCGACTTGAGGGGTTAAAAATGTTGAGTTAAAGGCTGAATAATGCACTTCAACATCTTTGATGGTTTTAAACTGACCGGCCCATGCAGGTAGGGCTAGGGCTGTAGCAAGAATAAGAGTGATCCATTGTTTCATAATGCTTCCTTAGTATTGGGCGTGTGCTCTACAGGAACACAAATAAAAAGCCATCATAGGATGGCTTCTATCTCGTTAGGTATTTGGGACGGAGAGCTGATTCGGACTTGTTTATGTCTGCCCAGCTCGCCTTTTTCTATTGTTATTAATCCCTTTGCCACCTTAAATTGCTTGGCGAGATACTTACTCAGATGAGCGTTGGCTTTACCATCGACAGGAGGCGCTGTAATCGCTATTTTCAGCTCCTCGCCGTGTTGACCTACTATCTTATCTCGACTTGCTTTCGGCTGAATATAGAGCCGAATAACAAGGTCTTCACCATCAAACCAAGCTGCTTGTGACATTATAGTTGGAACCAGATAGGGCCGATCAGGTCACCCATCAAGAAGTTGGCAAATTGTAGCGCAATGAATAGCACTAGTACGCTTAGGTCAAAGCCACCCATTGCAGGAATAATACGACGAATCGGTGCCAGCATAGGCTCGGTTAATTGGTGGAAAACGTACTCAATTGGGCTACGACCTTGGCTGACCCAGCTTAGAATTGCTCGGATCAATAGCACCCAGAATAATAAACCGCCAGCGGCTTTAGCCAAAGAAAGCAAACCTAAGAACAGGAAGTCAGCACTGAAGGATACCGAACCATTTGAGGCAACCAAAATTAGCGCGACAAATTTAACAACACATAGCACGTAAGCAAATAGCAGAGTGGCTAAATCAATGCTGCCGACAGATGGAACCACACGACGTAGCGGTGCAATCACTGGCTGAGTTGCTTTAACGATAAATTGCGAAAACGGGTTGTAAAAGTCTGCACGGGCAGCTTGTAACCACATACGTAAGATCACCACCATGATGTAGAGATCAAACAGGGTGGAAATCAGAAAACTCATTGAATTCATAGGTTACCCTTATTATCTAGAGCCTATTGCTCTGGTCATTTAAAATAGTTTTTCCATCTCTTCAGCGCGTGAAACCGCCGCTTGCATCGCTTTGGCTACTATATCTGAAAGTTGGTGTTGGTTGAATGTTCGCAGTGCTTCGGCGGTAGTACCACCTTTAGAAGTCACATTCTCACGCAGGGTTGAAAGCTCTATATCTGGATTGCCTTCAACCATACTGGCAGCACCAAGCGCTGACTGCTGTACCAGTTGTCGAGCGGTCTGTTTGTCAAAACCTTGAGCGATGGCTTCTGCTTGCATTGCTTCCATAAATAGGAAGAAGTAGGCAGGTGCGCTGCCAGCTGCGGCAATAATATTGTTGATGCCGGATTCTTGCTCAACCCAGCATACTTTGCCGCATGATTTCATCAGCGCTGCGGCGAAGTCTTTATCTTGCTGTAAAACCTTTGCCGGAGCATATAGGCCACTCATACCTAGCCCGAGTTGCGAAGGTGTGTTTGGCATCACGCGTACAAGGTTAAGCTCGCAATCAAGCATTTGGTCAAAACGTGCACTTTGAATACCAGCAGCAATGGAAATAACCAGCTTTTGTGACCAGTCGATGTCTTGCAGTGGTTTACACACTTCTTCCATCATCTGTGGTTTTACCGATAGTACTACAACGTCGGCTTGCTGAGCTGCCGCAAGGTTGTCATTAGTCGTGCCAATGCCAAACTCTTGCTCTAATGGCAGTCGGCGAGTCTCTGATGGTGCGGTGGCAGTAATCAACTCCGCTGGATAACCATCGGCTACTAAGCCCGACACTATGGCTTTAACCATGTTTCCTGCGCCAATAAAGGCAATCTTTTTGTGTTCCATTGCTGTTGTGATCCTTGTGAACTGCTTACGCTTTGTTACTGTAATCTCGTGCGCCAAATATCGCTGTTCCGATACGTACCATAGTACTGCCAGCCTCAATCGCTGCTTGCATATCGCCGCTCATACCCATTGATAACGTATCAATGTTTTGGTCTGGGAGGCGCGCTGCAAGTTTATCTTTCAGTGCTGCTAGTTGCTTAAATGCTGCAAGCTGTGATGCATAATCAGAGATATTGGCAGGGATTGACATCAATCCTCTTAAAGTGAGGTTGGGAAGAGTAGAAATCAACTCTGCCAGCTCAAAGATTTCATCATCATTGATGCCTGATTTAGAGTCTTCGCCACTGGTGTTGATTTGAATTAACACTTGAATAGGCGCCATGTTAGCTGGCCTTTGCTCATTGAGTCGCCTAGCAATTTTGGCTCGTTCAACGGTGTGTACCCAAGCAAAGTTTTCAGCAACATGACGCGATTTATTGGACTGAATTGGGCCGATAAAGTGCCATTCAAGCGCTAGCTGTGGATAATTCTCGGCAAAATAAGCGACTTTGTTAGCACCTTCTTGCACGTAATTCTCGCCAAAAGAGACTTGCCCAGCTTGAGCTGCCTCTAAAATTGCCTCGACTGGCTTAGTTTTACTTACGGCCAGAAGTTGCACTGTGTCTCGACCGCGTCCACACTTTTGTTGTGCGCCCTCAATCTGTGAGGTGATCTGTTCAATGTTTTGTTGAATACTAGTCATAGCAGATTTTACTTAAGGATTTTAAATGGATATCGCCGAATTACTGGATTTTAGTGTAAAGCATAATGCTTCAGATCTACATCTTTCTGCCGGAGTATCTCCAATGGTACGGATAGATGGTGAAGTAAGAAAGCTTGGCGTGCCCGCTTTTAATCATGCTGACGTGCATCGTTTAGTATTCGAAATTATGAATGACGGTCAACGCAGTGAGTTTGAAGAGCGCCTTGAAGTTGATTTTTCGTTTGAGCTGCCTAATGTTGGTCGCTTCCGTGTTAATGCATTTAACCAAGCACGTGGCTGCGCGGCAGTGTTTCGGACCATTCCAACCGAGATTCCGACCTTAGAACAATTGTCAGCCCCGCAAATATTCGAAAACATCGCCAATATGGAAAAAGGCTTGGTATTGGTGACTGGCCCTACAGGCTCTGGTAAATCAACCACTCTGGCGGCGATGGTTGATCATATTAACCGCAACCACAACAAGCATATTCTGACGATCGAGGATCCGATCGAGTTTGTTCACAGCAACAATAAGTGTTTGATCAACCAGCGTGAAGTTCATCGAGATACCCATAGCTTTAACAATGCACTGCGTAGTGCTCTGCGTGAAGATCCAGACGTGATCTTAGTCGGGGAGTTACGTGACCAAGAGACGATCAGCTTAGCGCTTACCGCTGCCGAAACTGGGCATCTGGTTTTTGGTACCCTGCATACTAGCTCAGCAGCTAAAACCATCGACCGCATTATTGATGTGTTTCCGGGTAGTGATAAAGATATGGTGCGCTCTATGCTGTCCGAGTCGCTACGTGCGGTCATTGCCCAGAAGTTACTTAAACGCATTGGAGGCGGACGTACCGCTTGTCATGAGATCATGATGGCAACTCCTGCGATTCGTAACTTGATCCGCGAAGATAAAGTGGCCCAGATGGTCTCAGTGATTCAAACTGGCGCAGCGCATGGCATGCAAACCATGGAGCAAAATGCCAAGCAGTTAATTGCGAAAGGTTTAGTTGATCAAGAAGAAGTCGCGAAGAAAATCGAACTAGAAACGTCGATGTTCTAAGTAGGTGGTATAGAGTTATGGATATTGATGTATTTTTGCAGCAGATGAACGATCACAAAGCATCTGATCTTTATATCACAGTCGGCGCGCCTATTTTGTATCGGGTCGATGGTGAGTTGCGCGCTCATGGAGAGAAGCTCTCTCATGCAGTAGTAGGTTCTTTACTGGAAGCGATGATGGATCATGATCGTCAACATGAGTTTCATACCAGCAAAGAAGCCAACTTTGCCATTGTACGTCATTTTGGTCGATTCCGTGTTTCAGCCTTTTACCAACGAGAACTTCCAGGTGCTGTAATTCGCCGTATAGAAACCAAGATTCCTACTTTTGACGAACTGAAATTACCTGATGTATTGCAAGACCTATCGATCGCCAAGCGTGGTTTAGTGTTGGTGGTTGGCGCGACGGGCTCTGGTAAATCGACCACAATGGCCGCGATGACGGGGTATCGCAATAGCCACCGCACGGGCCATATCCTGACCGTGGAAGATCCAATTGAGTTTGTACACGAGCATCAGAGCTGTATTGTCACTCAGCGAGAGGTGGGGCTCGATACTGAAAGTTATGAAGTGGCATTGAAAAACTCATTACGCCAAGCTCCGGATATGATCTTGATTGGTGAAATTCGCACCAGCGAGACAATGGAATATGCGATGACCTTTGCTGAAACGGGCCACCTTTGTATGGCGACATTGCATGCTAACAATGCTAATCAAGCGCTAGAACGTATTCTTCACTTAGTTCCTAAAGAGCAAAAAGAGCAGTTCCTATTTGATCTATCGATGAATTTGCGCGGCGTGATTGGTCAACAGTTGATTCGAGATAAGAGTGGGCAGGGACGTCATGGGGTATTTGAAATCTTACTTAACAGTCCGCGCGTATCGGATCTGATTCGCCGAGGCGATCTGCATGAACTGAAAGAGACCATGGCTAAATCGAAGCAAGCTGGGATGCAAACCTTTGACCAGGCACTTTATCAATTGGTTATCGATGACAAGATCAGCGAAGAAGATGCGATGCACAGTGCAGACTCTGCCAATGATTTACGCCTAATGCTTAAAACACAACGTGGTGATGTGTCTAGCTCCGGTTCACTCAGTGGCGTTAAGATTGATATGGACTAACATCCTCTTCATGTTTGGAGTATGTCTTGTAAATCTACAGTACCACTCCATAGAGTGACGTAGGCCTTTAACAGTTTTTTACTCGCTGTAAGAGATTCCCAACTTGGTCGTCCCTCACTCTTGAGGATGACGATTTAACTGATTGAAATAAAAAGGGGCAATGTTTGCACATCACCCCTTTTATTATGTTGCTGCTCGCTAGTCGCCGTATTGCGCTTCAAACCAACTTTCTAAAATGACTACCGCAGATTGGCAATCAACATTGCCTTTGCTCAAGGCTTTATAGCCACCCATTTCGAATAGATCTGCGCGTGCTTCCGTTGTAGAAAGCCTTTCATCATGGAGCTCTACAGGTAGACCAAATCGGCCATGCAGACGGTTAGCAAATTTCTTTGCTCTAGGTGTAATGGTTTCTAAATCTTTGCCATACAGATCAGTGGGTAAGCCAACAACCAGCAAATTGGGTTGCCACTCTTTGATCTGTTTTTCAATATCATCCCAATTTGGAATGCCATCGTTAGCTTTGAATGCTTTTAATGGTGAAGCCGTACCAGTGATCTCTTGACCAATAGCACTGCCGATACTTTTGGTGCCAAAATCAAAAGCCATAATAGTTTGAGACATAGTGTTTAATCTTTCTGGTTATGCGTGGCCGATATCACTTGAGAGCTGCGAAGCATCGATACCAAGCATCTGCACTGCTTTTTGCCAACGTTCATTGATTGGTGTATCGAACATCACATTTGGGTCTGCTTCTACGGTGAGCCAAGAATTCTCTGATAGTTCGATTTCTAACTGACCCGCTTCCCAGCCTGAATACCCGAGAGCAACGATATAATGATTGGGCTCAGCTTCTGTTCCTAATACACCGAGAATATCTTTGGATGTTGTGACAGAGATGTTTTCGGTCATCTTGATACTAGATTCGTACTCATCTTTCGGTTGATGAAGTATAAAGCCACGATCTTCTGAAACAGGACCGCCATTGAGCACGGGTTTATCTAAGCTTTCGGTAACAAGTTTAGGGTGAGTAGGTTCGACATCGACTTTTTCTAACATCTTACCGATGGTGATATCGATCGGAGCATTAATCATTAAACCCATCGCGCCATCTTCATTGTGCTCACACACATAGATAACACTGCGCTGGAAATAGGGATCTTTCATCCCGGGCATTGCCACTAAAAAATGGTTGGTTAGATTCATAAAGACTCCCACTTACAAAAGGAGGGCAACCAATAGCGTTGCCCAAATATGATTAGGCTTGTAGTCGACGCTCGATGGCATCCATTAGCTTGCCTGTAATTGACACATCAAATGCAGCCTCGATTTCACGAATACATGTCGGGCTTGTTACATTGATTTCTGTCAGCTTGTCACCAATAACGTCGAGACCAACAAAGATCAGTCCTTTTTCTTTAAGTGTAGGCGCTACAGCCTCAGCGATCTTTTTATCTGTTTCACTAAGTGGTCGAGCTTCACCTGTGCCACCTGCAGCTAAGTTACCGCGAGTCTCGCCTTTGGCTGGAATTCGCGCTAAGCAGTAAGGCATTGCTTCACCGTCAACAACGAGAATGCGCTTGTCGCCATTGCTGATATCAGGGACGAAAGTCTGCGCCATTGCATAGTTTTGACCGTGATTGGTCAAGGTTTCAATGATCACTGAAACATTAGGATCGTTCTCTTTAACGCGGAAGATAGAAGCACCACCCATACCGTCAAGCGGTTTCAGGATCACATCACCATACTCGTCGCGGAAAGCTTTAATCTTATCTGCTTTGCGTGTAACAATCGTTGTCGGAGTTAGCTCTGGGAACCAAGCCGTGAATAGCTTTTCATTGCAGTCACGCAGGCTCTGAGGTTTGTTGACGATCAATGTACCTTGTTCTTCAGCACGCTCTAAGATGTAGGTTGCGTAGATGTACTCAGTATCAAACGGAGGATCTTTACGCATCAAAACGGCATCTAGCTCAGACAGTTCGATTGTTTGCTCTGACTTAAACTGATACCAACCGTTTGGGTCTTCTTTTAGCTCAACGACTTTGGTATCTGCGATTGCTACACCTTGATCTAGATGTAGGTCGTTCATTTCCATGTAGTGGATTTCATAGCCGCGGCGCTGCGCTTCAAGCATCATGGCAAAGCTAGAGTCTTTTTTGATGTTAATGGACGAGATCGGGTCCATTACGATACCTAATTTGATCATGTGTTTTCTCCGTTTAACCAAGATCGCCAAAACGAACTTGCAAGGCTGTAATTGCCGTGAGAGCTGCTGTCTCGGTACGCAGCACGCGTGGGCCAAGTAGTGTCTCTTCAAATTTGTAGTTTTCAGTCATGCTGATTTCTTCTGCCGACAGCCCACCTTCAGGACCTATCAGCAAGCGCACTTTATTCACAGGTGTTGGTAGCGTGTTGATCGAATATTTTGCGCGTGGATGAAGGTTGAGCTTTAATCCGTCATACTCTTCGCCGCACCACTCTTCAAGTTGCATAATTGGACGAATAACCGGAATTGTATTGCGTCCACATTGCTCACAAGCACTAATGGCTATTTTTTGCCACTGGGCGAGCTTCTTCTCAAAGCGCTTTTGGTCAAGCTTTACGCCACAACGCTCCGAAATGAGAGGAGTAATTGTGTTGACACCAAGCTCAACGGATTTTTGAATCGTAAACTCCATTTTGTCGCCACGTGAAATAACCTGACCAAGGTGAAGGTCAAGTGGAGACTCGGAGCTGCGTTCAACACGCTCTTTTAGCTCAACTTCTACGGTTTTCTTTGATACGTTAATGATCTCTGCTGGGAATTCCGCACCACTGCCGTCAAACAGCAGTACTTCTTGTCCCTCTTTCATGCGCAATACACGGCCAATGTGGCCTGCAGCATCATCGTTTAGCATGAGAGGGCCTAGCTGATTAATGGCTTCTGGGTGGTAAATTCGTGGGATTCGCATTGTGTTTCGATTTCCAGCAAGAGGTTTTGAGATAACCTCTAACATGGATGCTTTAAGGTGAAAAAACAAGGGGCAGCGAGAGTTTCCAATTAATTACTGGAAACTCTCAATTTCATTACACGGGGAGAGTTTAGTGCGCTTGGCAAGCTTGGCAAACAAATGGATTGTGATTACCTTGGATTTTGAAGATTCGTTGTTCTCGTTCACATTCCCACCCATCAACGGGAAACTGTTTATTCCAAGCGTTCATAAGTTGGCTTTGTTGCTTAGACAAGCGGAATCCATACTCTTGGCTCATATAGAGGTAGGTACGAGCTATTGAGCCTTTGGCACGGTCTGGCGGCATTACCTTACGTTGCTTGAAATTGACCTGCATCTCGCAGCGTCCGTAACTGACACCATCAATGCCGTTCCATTGACTGAAGTTGTAGTTGGAACGGTCGCCGTTCACTTCACCAATAGCTGGGGTGAGGTTGTGCAGATCGGCCTCCATCAGGCGAAAGGTTTTGTCTTTTCTTGAACAGTTTTTACGTCCACCCGCTTGCCAACACTGGCGTTGATGACCAAACTGCCAAGCTGGTACCACATGCTCCCATTCTATGCGAGAGGCACGTTTTTGCTGCTTACGCACTTGATAGCCACATGAGGCAAGATCAGGTGTTCCTTTACGGCCCTGCCAATTGATGTCACAACCACAGTAAAAACTGGTCGGATGGTCGGCGTAGATTTTTACCGCTTCTTTTTTGGTTTTTGAAAAAGATGAAGGGGGCGCGGCGTGTACAAATGCACTAGATAGCAGTGCGATAACCGATACCCGCAGAGAAGTTTTCATGATTAAGTGTTAGAAAAGTAGTAATAACTACAGTTTAACACGCAAATCTTGCTGTGATTAGCGAGATATTAGTTACTTACGATAGTTGCTTGCCAGTAAAGCTTAACGGCTGGTGGCACTGCTGGCAGCGGTAACTGGCTTGATTTCGCAGTACTTTATTATGGCGTCGGATAGAAAGGGGATAGGTCGTACAAGCGCAAAGATATTCAAAGGTTTTCCCTTGTACGGAAGTGACTTCGAAGCTGTGGGTTGTTTTTGCAGGCACTTTAAAGACGGCTTCCATCACGCCTTGCCACTCTTTCCCATGTGGTCTAACACGACCATAGACTTGGTAAGTGATCAAATGGGCTACTTCATGAGGGATAACTTCTGCTAAAAAAGCCAGCTTATTTTCCCTGAATAGTACAGGGTTGAGGCGAATTTGATTAAGTTGAAGGTAGGCTTTACCTGCTGCTTTTCCACGTAGTTTGAAGTTGAGGTGAGGAATAGAGAATGGACGGTTAAAGGCTAGGGATGCCACTTGAATACAGTCAGCCATTACCTTCTTTGCACGGTACTCTAGTTCTAAATCCAACATCGACTCCAATAAAAACGCCCCTAAAGCTAGGGGCGAATCATATCTTGGTTCATATGATAGTGCGAGTTATGGGAGATGTTTTTTCTTGATTGTCTCGTGATAAGCGTGCCACGTACCGTAGCCGAGAATTGGCATGGTAAACAGCATACCAATTCCGTAAGTTGCAAAGCCCACTAATATACCGCCGCATATCAATGCTGCCCACACAATCATTGCCGGGATATTCGACTTTACGGCGTTAAAGCTTGAGAATACCGCAGTCATCATATCGACGCGGCGCTCCATCATTAGTGGAATAGAGAAGGCAGAAATGCTAAATACCACGCAAGCTAGAATTAAGCCAACTAAAGAACCTATCACTAGAAATGGCATGAAGTCAGTCAGTGGTGCACCTTGCACCGATGGATAAAGCGCATGAAGCAGTGCAGCAATTCTCATCCAAAAAATCATACACACCGCCAGTAACACCGCAAACGCCCATTGCGAGGTAGAGTTACGGCTGATTGCCTTCATTGAGTGTAACAGGCTAGCATTGTGGCCTCTTTCTCTCTCCCAACTTGCATCATAGAGCCCGAGAGCAAGGAAAGGACCAATCAGCATGTAAACCACAAGACTTGGCATCACCACTAAGTGGGTGCCTTGCCATTGGACAAGTAAAACGATGCCAATTGCGGCGGCCATGAAGCACAAACCGTAAAAAGCACTGATCAGAGGCATGCGGACGAAGTCATGCAAACCGAGTGCAAGCCAGTGGAATGGAGCTGAAATACTGACCTGATTGCACTGAACAGTGCGGGCGTATTCTGAATCTGGGACCTGCTTTTGTTTATCTTTGAAGTCGTCTGAGTTAACCGTACGAGGCATACGCCCTCCTTGATCGATTCTCTACCTACACTGTGCTAGTTAAGCAGCAGTGAATGGAACTCGATGCCCGGCTTGGCGACGTCGTTGATGTAAGCGGCGCATCAGTTAAACTGTTTACGAAGCGAAATCGATGAGTGATTTTGTCCGTTAACATATTTTTAACTATTGACCCCATGGCAAAAAAATACAAATTTCTTGATGTTTTTTTGCGTACAAAAAAAGAACGTCTGGTAAACCAGACGTTCTTTAACTGTTTGTTCGAGCAATGCAAGATTATTTCAGACCAGCAAACTCACGTAGTAGTGCTGCTTTGTCTGTTGCTTCCCAAGGGAACTCTTCGCGACCAAAGTGACCGTATGCAGCTGTCTTTTTGTAGATAGGCTGAAGTAAGTTCAACATCTCTTGCAGACCGTATGGGCGAAGATCGAAGTGTTGACGTACTGCTTCAACGATAATGTCTTGCGATACTTTCTCAGTACCGAAGGTTTCAACCATGATAGAGGTTGGATCTGCCACACCGATAGCATAAGAAAGTTGAATTTCACAACGATCTGCTAGGCCTGCAGCAACAATGTTCTTAGCTACGTAACGCGCTGCGTATGCTGCGCTGCGGTCAACTTTTGATGGATCTTTACCAGAGAAAGCACCGCCGCCGTGACGGGCTGCACCACCGTAAGTATCAACAATGATCTTACGACCTGTTAGACCACAGTCACCCATAGGACCGCCGATGACGAAGCGACCAGTTGGGTTGATGAAGAAGTTTGTCTCTTTGTTGATCCACTCAGAAGGCAGTACAGGTTTGATGATCTCTTCCATTACCGCTTCACGCAGGGCTGGTGTAGAGATTGAATCACAGTGCTGTGTAGAAAGAACCACAGCATCAATGCCAACAATCTTACCTTGATCGTACTGGAAGGTTACCTGAGATTTAGCGTCAGGGCGTAACCATGGCAGTGTACCGTTTTTACGTACTTCAGCTTGCTTTTGTACAAGAAGGTGTGAGTAGGTAATCGGTGCTGGCATTAGGATGTCAGTTTCGTTAGTTGCGTAACCGAACATGATGCCTTGGTCACCAGCACCTTGCTCTTTAGGGTCTGCTTTATCAACACCTTGGTTGATGTCTGGAGACTGCTTACCGATGGTGTTTAAAACAGCACAAGAGTCAGCATCGAAACCCATATCAGAGTGAACGTAACCAATTTCACGAACAGTTTGACGAGTTAGCTCTTCGATATCTACCCATGCTGATGTCGTGATTTCGCCACCAACCATCACCATGCCGGTTTTTACGTAAGTTTCACACGCAACACGTGCTTTTGGGTCTTGCTCGATGATTGCGTCTAGAACTGCATCAGAGATTTGGTCTGCGATTTTATCTGGATGACCTTCTGAAACAGACTCAGAAGTAAACAGGTGCTTAGCCATGTGAGCTCCACTTTTAATTTTTAGAGAGTGCTCCGTTATCAATCGTGGAACACTAATAAATAATCTTGATATCTGTAGGTGTATCTACATCTAGACGTCTATTTTAGTTTTGAACGCTCGGATTACAAGCTCTTTTTTGCTATTTGATAAAACCAAACGTTTGCTTTAACTGTACGAAATATTAGTAACTTTTGTCGATTTGCTGCGAAAGCTAAGAAATTTGTGAGCTTTTGTCTTGGAAAACGATTGCAGTGCTGGTGGTGCTTTGAGAGAATTATCGCCCATTTTATTTTGATTCGCTTAATCCATTCAGGAGCTGACATGTCTTCTCGTCAACATCTCGCTAATGCAATCCGTGCGCTAAGTATGGACGGTGTACAACAAGCAAACTCTGGCCACCCAGGTGCACCTATGGGTATGGCTGATATCGCTGAAGTTCTTTGGCGCTCACATCTAAACCATAACCCGGCAAACCCAGAGTGGGCTGACCGCGACCGTTTCGTACTATCAAACGGCCACGGTTCTATGCTTATATACTCACTACTGCACCTAGCGGGTTACGAGCTGTCTATCGACGATTTGAAAAACTTCCGTCAGCTGCACTCTAAGACTCCAGGTCACCCAGAGTACGGTTACGCACCAGGTATCGAAACAACAACTGGGCCACTAGGCCAGGGTATCACTAACGCTGTAGGTATGGCGCTGGCTGAGAAGACCCTTGCAGCACAGTTCAACAAAGAAGGCCACGACATCGTTGACCACTTCACTTATGCATTCATGGGTGACGGCTGTCTGATGGAAGGTATCTCTCATGAAGCATGTTCACTGGCAGGTACACTAGGTCTTGGTAAACTTATCGCGTTCTGGGATGACAACGGCATCTCAATCGATGGTGAAGTTGAAGGTTGGTTCTCTGACGATACACCTAAGCGTTTTGAAGCTTACGGCTGGCACGTGATCCCAGCAGTAGACGGTCATGATCCAGAAGCGATTAACGCAGCAATTATTGCAGCGAAAGCAGATCCTCGACCAACGCTAATCTGTACTAAAACAGTGATCGGTTTTGGTTCGCCTAATAAGTCTGGTTCACATGACTGTCACGGTGCACCACTAGGCGCTGAAGAAATTGCAGCAACACGTAAAGAGCTTGGTTGGGAATACGGTCCATTTGAAATCCCTGCTGATGTATATACACAGTGGGATGCAAAAGAAGCAGGTGCAGCTAAGGAAGCTGCGTGGAATGCTAAATTCGATGCATACGCGGCAGCTTACCCAGTTGAAGCAGCAGAGCTTAAGCGTCGTTTAAACGGCGACCTACCAGCACAGTGGGAAGAGAAAGCAAACGCAATCATTGCTGATCTTCAAGCGAACCCAGCCAATATTGCATCACGTAAAGCGTCGCAAAATGCTCTAGAAGCGTTCGGTGCTATGCTACCAGAATTCCTAGGCGGCTCTGCTGACCTTGCGCCTTCTAACCTAACCATGTGGTCTGGTTCTAAGTCAGTATCTGCAGAAGATGCTTCTGGTAACTACATCCACTATGGTGTGCGTGAGTTCGGTATGACAGCAATCATGAACGGTATTGCTCTGCATGGTGGTTTTGTATCATACGGTGCAACTTTCCTAATGTTCATGGAATACGCACGTAACGCAATGCGTATGGCTGCTCTGATGAAGGTTCAGAACATCCAAGTTTACACGCACGACTCTATCGGCCTAGGCGAAGATGGTCCAACTCACCAACCAGTTGAGCAAATGGCATCTCTACGTCTAACGCCAAACATGAGCACATGGCGTCCATGTGACCAAGTAGAGTCGGCAGTGGCATGGAAATTAGCAATTGAGCGTAAAGATGGCCCGACTTCTCTAATCTTCTCTCGTCAAAACCTTGCACAGCAAGCGCGTAGCGAAGATCAAGTGGCTAACATCGCTAAGGGTGGCTACATCCTGAAAGATTGTGCAGGCCAGCCAGAGCTTATCCTTATCGCAACAGGTTCAGAGGTTGAGTTAGCAGTAGAAGCAGCAGCGCAACTAACGGCTGAAGGCAAGCAAGTACGCGTTGTTTCAATGCCATCAACAGATGCATTCGACAAGCAAGACGCTGAATACCGTGAAGCAGTACTACCATCTGAAGTAACGGCTCGTATCGCAGTAGAAGCTGGCATTGCTGACTTCTGGTACAAGTACGTTGGCTTCGGCGGTAAAATCATCGGTATGACAACATTCGGTGAATCTGCACCAGCAGGCGAGCTATTCAAGATGTTTGGTTTCACTACAGAAAACGTAGTCAACACAGCGAAAGAGCTTCTAGCTTAATTGTTAATTGCTTTGAAAGCCGGGTCCTTGTGACTCGGCTTTTTTGTTTTTAGCCGATACGATGAACTAGATGCGATTTATAAAGCTATCAGGTAGTATTTGTGACACGAAAATGATGTAGGGCGATGGAGTTATGCTGAAAGTTGCGATCAACGGGTTTGGGCGTATTGGCCGTAATGTTTTACGGGCAGTCTATGAGAGTGGTAAAAACCAGCAAATTAAGGTCGTTGCGGTCAATGAGCTGGCGCAACCTGACGCTATGGCTCATTTGCTTCAATATGATACGAGCCATGGTCGGTTTGGTAAGAGAGTAACTAATGACCAAGAGCATATCTATATCCATCATGACGTCCCTTATCAAGGGACGGGAGAGTTTGACTCAATTCGTATTCTGCATCTGAGTGATATTGAACTTTTGCCTTGGCGCGATCTTGAGGTTGACTTAGTTCTTGACTGCACAGGTGTGTTTGGTAGCCAAGCTGATGGACAGGAACATATCAAAGCAGGTGCGAAGAAAGTGTTGTTTTCGCATCCAGGCGCGAATGATCTCGATAATACCATTATCTATGGAGTCAACCACCAGACGCTAAAGGCAGAGCATAACGTTGTCTCGAATGGTTCCTGTACCACTAACTGTATTGTGCCGATCATTAAAGCGCTTGATGATGCGTTTGAAATCGAGTCTGGTACGATTACCACTATTCACTCGTCAATGAATGATCAGCAAGTGATTGACGCCTACCATACGGATCTAAGGCGTACCAGAGCAGCAAGCCAGTCGATTATCCCGGTGGACACTAAGTTGCATAAAGGTATTGAAAGAATATTCCCGAAATTTTCTAACAAATTTGAGGCAATCTCAGTCCGAGTACCGACAGTTAACGTCACCGCGATGGATTTAAGTGTCACAATTAATACGAATGTGAAAGTTAATGACGTAAATCAAACCATTGTTAACGTATCTCAGTGTACATTACAGGGCATTGTTGACTATACTGAAGCGCCGCTCGTTTCTATCGACTTTAATCACGATCCCCATAGCGCGATTGTCGATGGTACACAGACTCGAGTTAGTAACGGGCACTTAGTAAAAATGCTCGTGTGGTGTGATAACGAATGGGGCTTTGCGAATCGTATGTTGGACACTGCGCTCGCAATGCAATCTGCTGAATAAGTTGTAAAGCAGAAGCTGGGAGAAATGTTTATTTTAAACCTTGAAATAAATATTAAGCATCTCCACTATACCAACAGCGCTTAAAGAATTAATAGGTCTGGCAGGGTTGCCGGGCTACTGAAAACTTTACTTATTAAAATTTGAGAGGACACATCATGTCTGTAATCAAGATGACTGACCTGGATCTAGCAGGTAAACGCGTATTTATCCGTGCGGACCTAAACGTACCAGTAAAAGAAGGCAAAGTGACTTCTGATGCACGTATCCTAGCATCTCTACCAACAATCAAGCACTGTCTAGAAGCAGGCGCGAAAGTTATGGTTACTTCTCACCTAGGTCGTCCGACTGAAGGTGAATACGCAGAAGAGTTCTCTCTACAACCAGTTGTTGACTACCTAAACGACGCGTTAGATTGCGAAGTTAAGCTAGCAAAAGATTACCTAGAAGGCCTAGAGCTAAATACAGGTGAGCTAGTTGTGCTTGAGAACGTTCGCTTTAACAAAGGCGAGAAGAAGAACGAAGAAGAGCTTTCTAAGAAGTACGCTGCACTATGTGACATCTTCGTAATGGATGCATTCGGTACGGCTCACCGTGCACAAGCGTCTACTCACGGTGTTGGTATGAACGCACCTGTTGCGTGTGCTGGTCCTCTACTAGCTGCTGAACTTGAAGCGCTAGGTAAAGCAATGGACAATCCAGAGCGTCCACTAGTCGCTATCGTTGGTGGTTCTAAAGTTTCTACTAAACTAACAGTTCTAGAGTCACTATCGAAAGTAGCTGACCAACTGGTTGTTGGTGGTGGTATCGCAAACACGTTCATCGCAGCTGAAGGTCACAACGTAGGTAAGTCTCTATACGAAGCAGACTTAGTTGAAACTGCTCAGAAACTAATGAAAGAGTGTTCAATCCCAGTAGCAACTGACGTTGCATGTGCAAAAGCATTTGATGAAAACGCAGAAGCGGAAATTAAACACGTTTCCGAAGTTCAAGATGACGACATGATCTTCGACCTAGGTCCAGATTCAACTGCAGCTCTAGCAGAAATCATCGGCAACGCGAAAACTATCCTTTGGAACGGCCCTGTAGGCGTATTCGAATTCAAGAACTTCGAAGCGGGTACAGCGGGTATCTCTAAAGCAATCGCTGAATCTGCAGGTTTCTCTGTAGCAGGTGGTGGTGACACGCTAGCAGCTATCGACAAGTTCGGTATCAAAGCTGACGTATCATACATCTCTACTGGTGGTGGTGCATTCCTTGAGTTCGTTGAAGGTAAAGTACTTCCTGCGGTAGCAATGCTTGAAGAGCGCGCTAAGTAATTAAGTGAAAGCGGGAGAGTTAATCTCCCGCTTTCTTGTTTGCTGCACATCACACTTTTTTGCTAGAATAGCGCGAGTTGTGAGCAAACGTTTGCAAGAATTTAAACTTAACAAGTTTTATTTTTAAAACGACAGATAAATAGGATTAAATCCATGTCTAAGATCTTCGATTTCGTAAAACCAGGTGTTATCTCTGGCGACGACGTACAGAAAGTATTTGAAGTAGCAAAAGAGAACAAATTTGCACTTCCAGCAGTAAACGTTGTTGGTACTGACTCTGTAAACGCAGTACTAGAAGCAGCAGCGAAAGTTAAATCTCCTGTTGTTGTTCAGTTCTCTAACGGCGGTGCAGCTTTCTTCGCTGGTAAAGGCGTTAAACTTGAAGGTCAAGGTGCTCAAATCCTTGGTGCTGTAGCTGGTGCTAAATACGTTCACGCTGTAGCTGAAGCTTACGGTGTTCCAGTTATCCTACACACTGACCACGCTGCTAAGAAACTTCTTCCATGGATCGACGGTCTACTAGACGCTGGTGAAGAGTTCTTCGCTCAAACTGGTAAGCCGCTATTCTCTTCTCACATGCTAGACCTTTCTGAAGAGTCTCTAGAAGAGAACATCGAAACATGTGCTAAGTACCTAGAGCGCATGGCTAAAATGAACATGACAATCGAGATCGAACTTGGTTGTACTGGTGGTGAAGAAGACGGCGTAGATAACTCTGATATGGACGCATCTGAGCTTTACACTTCACCAGAAGATGTTGCATACGCATACGAGAAACTAAGCGCTGTTAGCCCACGTTTCACTATCGCAGCATCTTTCGGTAACGTACACGGTGTTTACAAGCCAGGAAACGTTGTACTAACTCCAACTATCCTACGTGACTCTCAAGCATACTGTGCAGAGAAGTTCGGTATTGCTCCTAACGCTCTAAACTTCGTATTCCACGGCGGTTCTGGTTCTACTGAAGCAGAAATCCAAGAGTCTATCGGCTACGGTGTTATCAAAATGAACATCGATACTGATACACAGTGGGCTACATGGGATGGTATCCGTGCGTACGAAGCGGAAAACCGTGATTACCTGCAAGGCCAAATCGGTAACCCAACGGGTGAAGATGCGCCAAACAAGAAGTACTACGATCCACGCGTATGGCTGCGTGCTGGTCAAGCTTCTATGGTTGCTCGTCTTGAGAAAGCATTCGCTGACCTTAACGCAGTAGATGTACTATAATTCGTCTTTACTCAGTTAAATAAGAACCCGCTTTTAGAGCGGGTTTTTTTATATCTGTCATTTACCAAAGCTATCTACTTGAGACGTGAAAGTTATGGCATAACGGAGATTTGTTGCGTAACCTGTAATATGCCGATATCAGAGATTTATGATAAGTTTTTGTTTTTGCTCTGTTTGCAAAAACATAACTTTGAGAATAGTCAAAAATGAGATATCGTGCCAAAAAGCTGACATTGCTTCGGTGAATGTATAGGGATGTCGTTGTTGATTAGTAATTGAAAGCAGTTTGGTTCATAGAATCATTTTATTGAGAGGATATAAATTATGGCAGGTGAATCAGCAGGGATTGAAACTCCTTTAGTTGATGGTTTAGGTCATGCCGAGCAGTGGTTGACTAATAATTCCGATCTTTTTGTTCAGTATGGTGTGAACATTATTTCCGCTATTCTGATTCTATTTGTCGGTAACATCTTAGTTAAAATGGTCGCTAACAGCGTGGCTAAAGTTTTAAACAAGAAGAAGATGGATAAAGCGGTTGTCGAGTTTATCCATGGCCTTGTGCGTTACCTTCTATTTGTTATTGTTCTGATTGCAGCATTAGGTCGTTTAGGTGTTCAAACCGCTTCTGTCGTTGCTGTTATCGGTGCGGCTGGCTTAGCGGTAGGTTTAGCTCTGCAGGGGTCACTATCTAACTTTGCCGCTGGCGTGCTTATCGTTGCGTTCCGTCCGTTTAAGTCAGGTGACTATGTGGAAATTGGCGGTGTAGCAGGTTCGGTAGACTCAATCCAGATTTTCCAAACTGTTCTTACCACGCCAGATAATAAAATGGTTGTCGTTCCTAACGGTAGTGTAATCGGTAGCCCAATCACGAACTACTCACGTCATGAAACACGTCGAATCGATTTAATGATAGGTGTTTCGTACAGTGCTGATTTGCAAAAGACCAAAGAGTTACTTACAAAAATCTGTAAATCAGACGAGCGTATTCTTAAAGAGCCTGGGGTACAGGTTGGCGTGCATACTCTAGCTGACTCTTCAGTGAATTTTGTAGTTCGTCCTTGGGTTAAAACCGCAGACTACTGGAATGTCTACTTCGATTTGATGCAAGCTATCAAAGAAGGCTTAGATAAAGAAGGTATTGAAATTCCGTTCCCACAAATGGATGTCCACGTCAATAAAGTGGAAGCTTAACCTCCAGACATTAAATGAAAAGCGAGGCTAATTGCCTAATGCCGATCAGTTAAGCCTAAAATGATCGGTTGAACGATCCTCCAAAGACGT
>NZ_LLEI02000036.1 GCF_001399455.2 Vibrio bivalvicida | reverse complement strand
AGCGAGAAGCGAGAAGCGAGAAGCGAGAAGCGAGAAGCGAGAAGCGAGAAGCGAGAAATTCTTGGAGGGTTGGTACTTAGTATCAACCCTTTTATTTCGATAGGTTAATTCTGTCATCCTCAAGAACGAAGGATGAGTGAGTTGGGGATCTCTTATAGCGATTCACGAGCGGATGGAGATTCCCTACTCGCATCTCGAAGGACGAAGTCCGTTCCCAGTAACCACCCTTTCATATCATATAACTATTTAATCCTTTTCTCGTTTTTTAACCTATCCTAATCTCTACCCTACAAACTAATTCACTAGAACTGCGTCTATTTGAAACACGGCTTTTAATTAGACTGAAACAGAGATGAAGGATCACACCATGAGCAAAATCTACGAAGACAACTCTCAAACTATTGGTAACACACCTCTTGTACGTCTAAACAAAGTAAGTAACGGAAAAGTACTCGCTAAGGTAGAAGCACGTAACCCTAGCTTCAGCGTTAAATGTCGTATCGGTGCCAATATGATTTGGGAAGCGGAGAAAGCTGGCACTCTTAAGCCGGGCGTAGAGCTTGTAGAACCGACAAGTGGTAACACAGGTGTGGCACTTGCTTTTGTTGCAGCGGCACGTGGTTATAAACTAACGCTTACAATGCCTGAGTCAATGAGCCTTGAGCGCCGTAAACTTCTTAAAGCACTAGGAGCAAACCTAGAGCTAACAGAAGCGGCGAAAGGTATGAATGGGGCAATTGCAAAAGCCGAAGAAATTGCTGCAGCCAACCCAGACAAATACCTATTGCTACAACAGTTCAATAACCCTGCTAACCCACAGATTCACGAAAAAACTACAGGTCCTGAGATTTGGGATGCAACAGACGGTGAAGTTGATGTATTCGTAGCTGGTGTGGGAACGGGCGGTACTATCACAGGTACAAGCCGTTACATCAAAGGTGAAAAAGGTAAAAACATTGTATCAGTTGCGGTAGAACCCGCTGAATCGCCAGTCATTGCACAAGCGCTAGCAGGTGATGAAATTAAACCTGCACCACACAAAATCCAAGGTATCGGTGCTGGATTTATCCCAGGTAACCTTGATTTAGAGCTTGTCGACCGCGTAGAAGCGGTAACTTCTGAAGAAGCGATTGCAATGGCTCGTCGCCTAATGGAAGAAGAAGGCATCCTAGCCGGAATTTCATCAGGTGCAGCAGTTGTAGCTGCCAATCGACTAGCGGAACTACCTGAATTTGCAGGAAAAACAATTGTTACGGTTCTTCCTAGCTCAGGTGAACGCTACCTAAGTACAGCCCTATTTGCGGGCATCTTTACCGAGAAAGAGAACCAACAGTAATATGTGGTCAAATCAAATTTTCGTCTAAAAAAGCCCCGTTCAGGGGCTTTTTTGTTGATCCCTGCCTCACCTTTGGTAATATCGGGGCTGTTTTATTTCTAGCATCAAAATAAAAGGCTAGATGAGAATTTCTATCAATGGCGAACAACAGCAAAGACTGACGGCGCGATTGTTAAATTTACAACCAGTATCAGTTCTGACACGAAATGAACGTTCTGCACCTAGCAGAAGACTATAATTACGGTTAAGCTAAATCTGGTTAAGAAACTATCAAAATATAAATCAATTGGGGTATATAACATGTACGAGAAGCAAGTTGAAATCACTGCAGAAAATGGCCTTCACACTCGTCCAGCTGCACAGTTCGTTAAAGAAGCTAAAGCATTCGACGCGGACATCACTGTGACTTCTAACGGTAAAAGCGCTAGCGCAAAGAGCCTTTTCAAGCTACAAACTCTTGGCCTAGTTAAAGGTACAGTAGTTTCTATCTCAGCTGAGGGCCCACAAGCTCAACAAGCTGTTGACCACCTAGTTGCTCTAATGGATCAACTACACTAATCCGGTCTCCTATTTTCAAAGCCATTTTGTGAAAACAAAATGGCTTTGTTGGAAATAGGCCCAAATATAAGCTACAACTATTCGTTAGCGCACTCATTATTCTCCCGTTTTAAAAGTTGACCAATTTAAGGTAAGGCTATGATTTCAGGCATCCTAGCATCTCCTGGTATTGCTATCGGTAAAGCACTACTACTTCAAGAAGATGAAATTGTCCTAAACACACACACTATTTCTGATGATCAAGTAGAAGCAGAAGTTGCACGTTTCTTCGACGCGCGTAACAAATCATCTGCTCAACTAGAAACTGTCAAACAGAAAGCACTTGAAACCTTCGGTGAAGAAAAAGAAGCGATCTTTGAAGGTCACATCATGCTTCTTGAAGACGAAGAGCTAGAGGAAGAAATCCTAGCGCTAATCAAAAACGATAAGATGCACGCTGATAACGCTATTCACACTGTTATCGAAGAACAAGCATCTGCTCTAGAGTCTCTAGACGACGAATATCTAAAAGAACGTGCAACAGATATCCGTGATATCGGTACACGTTTTGTTAAAAATGCACTAGGTATCAACATCGTTTCGCTTAGCGACATTGATGAAGAAGTTATCCTAGTTGCGTACGACCTGACACCATCTGAAACAGCACAGATCAACCTAGACTACGTTCTTGGTTTTGCTTGTGACATCGGTGGTCGTACATCTCACACCTCTATCATGGCTCGCTCACTTGAGCTTCCAGCTATCGTGGGTACTAACGACATCACTAAACAAGTTAAGAATGGCGATATGCTAATTCTTGACGCGATGAACAACAAAGTCGTTGTTAACCCATCTGAAGGTGAGCTAGCAGAAGCTAAGGCTGTTAAAGCAGCATTTATCGCTGAAAAAGAAGAGCTAGCTAAGCTTAAAGATCTACACGCAGAAACCACTGACGGCCACCGCGTCGAAGTTTGCGGTAACATCGGTACAGTGAAAGACTGTGACGGTATCATCCGCAACGGTGGTGAAGGTGTGGGTCTGTACCGTACTGAATTCCTATTTATGGACCGCGATGCTCTACCAACTGAAGAAGAGCAATACCAAGCGTACAAAGAAGTTGCAGAAGCAATGAACGGCGAGTCTGTTATCATCCGTACTATGGACATCGGTGGTGATAAAGATCTTCCATACATGGATCTACCACAAGAGATGAACCCGTTCCTAGGCTGGCGCGCAGTACGTATCAGTTTAGACCGTCGCGAAATTCTTCGTGACCAGCTACGTGGTATTCTACGTGCATCTGCACACGGTAAGCTACGTATCATGTTCCCTATGATTATCTCTGTAGAAGAAATTCGTGAGCTTAAGAAAGCAATCGAAGAGTACAAAGCGGAGCTTCGCGCTGAAGGCCACGCTTTCGATGAAGAAATCGAAATTGGTGTAATGGTAGAAACTCCAGCGGCAGCGGCTATCGCGCACCACCTAGCGAAGGAAGTTGCTTTCTTCTCTATTGGTACTAACGACCTAACTCAGTACACGCTAGCAGTAGACCGTGGTAACGAGATGATCTCTCATCTATACAACCCTCTATCACCAGCAGTACTGACCGTCATCAAGCAAGTTATCGACGCGTCTCACGCTGAAGGTAAATGGACGGGAATGTGTGGTGAGCTAGCAGGCGACGAGCGAGCTACTCTACTTCTACTAGGCATGGGACTAGATGAGTTCTCTATGAGCGGCATCTCAATCCCGAAAGTGAAAAAAGTCATCCGTAACTCTAACTTCGCTGAAGTAAAAGCGATGGCTGAAGAAGCGCTTTCACTACCAACGGCTGCAGAAATTGAAGCGGTTGTAGAAAAATTCATCGCAGAGAAAACTCAATAATCAGCTAATTCCAATGAGATAGGCGGCAAAAACTGTCGTCTATTTTCTGAGATTGGTATACTATAATTCGACAGAATTAAATAAAACGTTAGGAGCATGACACAATGGGTCTGTTTGACAAACTTAAGAAGCTAGTATCTGACGACAGCGCAGAAGCAGGCGCAATCGAAATTATCGCGCCTCTATCTGGTGAAATCGTAAATATCGAAGACGTGCCAGATGTTGTTTTCGCTGAGAAAATTGTTGGTGACGGTATCGCTATCAAGCCTGCTGGCAACAAGATGGTAGCTCCTGTAAACGGTACTATCGGTAAGATTTTCGAAACTAATCACGCATTCTCTATCGAGTCTGACGATGGTGTTGAACTCTTCGTTCACTTCGGTATCGACACTGTTGAACTAAAAGGCGAAGGCTTCAAGCGCATCGCTGAAGAAGGTCAATCTGTTAAAGCTGGCGACACTATCATCGAGTTCGACCTAACTCTACTAGAAGAGAAAGCAAAGTCTACTCTTACTCCTGTTGTTATCTCTAACATGGACGAAATCAAAGAGCTAAACAAGCTTGCTGGTTCTGTAACTGTTGGTGAAACACCAGTACTACGCGTGACTAAGTAATTTCTACTTAGCATTGTGTAAAAAACGCAGCCAATGGCTGCGTTTTTTGTTTTTCAAGCTAGGCTACTTCAAACCCAAGGCATATTTAAGTACCTGAGTTTTCAAACCACCGCTATTTTCAGCAATTTTCAACGCCGCATTACGCATCAGTTTTAGTGGGCCAATATCGTTGCTAAAACCTTTATAGAAAATATCCATTCCCGACTGCATTAATAAATTATCTGGTCGACGTTTACGCTCATAGTGTTTCAGTACAGGCTCATCAAGTGATGTCTGACCTTGACTAGCCGCAAGCAAAACTTCTACATCTTTAAAGCCTAGATTCACGCCTTGTCCGGCTAAGGGATTAATAGTGTGGGCCGAATCGCCAACCAGAACACACTTCTTGCTGGAATACGCTTGAGCATGACGACGCGTAAGAGGGAATGAATCAAACTGAAGCACTTTAATGTCGCCCAGTTCAGCAGGAAAATGGATTAATACTTCTTGCCTGAGCTGATCTGGGGTCATCGCACAAAGTTGCTTAATACGCTTAGGACTGTCGTACCATACTAACGAACCCTGCCCTGTGCCTTCAGATTGAGAATCTAATGAAGCTAAAGGCAGAAATGAACGAGGTCCACTTGGTGTAAACTGTTGCCAAGTAATATCTTGCTGAGGAAGCTCGGTCTGGACATTGATCAGCATGCAGTGCTGCCTGTAATCCCAAGCAGTAATACCGATGCCGGCTAACTCGCGTACTTTTGAATTTGCCCCGTCAGCCCCTACCACCAGCTCGGCCTCAAAGTTTTCTCCAGAATCTAAAACCACTCGGTTTACATCATCAAACTCGATGACTTTCAATTTGTCAGGACAGTAGAAACTAATGCTTTCAAACTGTTCCAATTGTTGCCACAAACCAAGTTGAATCAGTCGATTTTCAACGATATAACCAAGTTGTTGCATTTCTAAAGCATCAGAATGGAAGCGAGTGCGGCACTCAGGGTACTCCCAAGTCTCTAAGCGGCGATATGGACAAACGCGCATCTGCTTAATCTTGTCCCAAGCGCCGAGACTGTCGAGTAATGCTACTGAATGCTCAGAGATTGCTGAGACCCGAATATCCATTGTCTGCTCTGGAGAAAAAGCTATCGGCGCATAGCCCTCAACAATAGCTACTTTCCTACCCTGCTTAGCAAACCCAATAGCAGTAGCCGCACCGACCATACCGCCACCAATCACTGCAACATCAAACTTGGTCATAATTTACACTTCAATTGATTGATTCATTGACTGTTTTTTATTGTACGTTTTCATTACTTAAATGTAACCAAAAACCTCAAGTACTCTATGGGCAAATCCCTTGCTTAATAACGCTTTGAATAGATTGTACAGCAACACTAGTCAGTCGGTTTTTAAAGCAGTACAATACGCCGCTCTCTGCTATGTGAGCAGAAAATCAGGTCATCACACATTACATTCTATCGATGACCTTAAGTAACACTGGGCGATTTGCTCCCTTAATTTAAACTAACGATCGAGCGAACATAATGAGTAAGAAACTGCTAATTAAAACCTGGGGCTGCCAGATGAACGAATACGATTCATCTAAAATGGCCGATCTACTGAACGCAGCTAACGGCTACGAGCTAACAGAAGATCCAAAAGAGGCAGATGTACTACTTCTTAATACCTGCTCTATCCGTGAAAAAGCACAAGAGAAGGTATTCCACCAGCTTGGTCGTTGGAAAACACTAAAAGATAAGAAAGAAGGTGTTGTTATTGGTGTAGGTGGCTGTGTTGCAACCCAAGAAGGCGACCACATTCGTGAACGCGCACCTTTTGTTGACGTTATCTTTGGCCCACAAACATTGCACCGTCTACCTGAGATGATCAAGCAGTCTCAGTCAGACGAAGCGCCAGTGATGGATATTTCTTTCCCTGAGATTGAAAAGTTTGACCGTTTACCTGAGCCGCGCGCTGAAGGTGCAACTGCATTCGTTTCAATTATGGAAGGTTGTTCTAAGTACTGTACATACTGCGTTGTTCCGTACACTCGCGGTGAAGAAGTTAGCCGCCCGATGGATGATGTGCTATTCGAAATCGCACAGCTTGCTGATCAAGGCGTGCGTGAAGTAAACCTGCTAGGTCAAAACGTAAACGCATACCGTGGTCCAACACACGAAGGTGATATCTGTTCTTTTGCAGAACTGCTTCGTCTTGTTGCTTCTATCGATGGTATCGACCGTATTCGCTTTACCACAAGCCACCCATTAGAGTTCACTGACGACATCATCGCAGTATATGAAGATACCCCAGAGCTAGTAAGCTTCCTGCACCTACCAGTACAAAGTGGTAGTGACCGTATCCTAACTATGATGAAGCGCCCTCATACAGCAATCGAATACAAGTCGATCATTCGTAAGCTACGTAAAGCTCGTCCTGATATTCAAATCAGTTCTGACTTCATTGTTGGCTTCCCTGGTGAATCAACAAAAGATCACCAAGACACTATGAAGCTAATCAAAGACGTTGATTTCGATATGAGCTTCAGCTTTATCTTCTCTCCTCGTCCAGGTACTCCAGCAGCGGACTACCCATGTGACGTACCAGAGCAAGAGAAGAAAGAACGTCTATACGAACTGCAACAAACAGTCAATGCTCAAGCAATGCGTTACTCACGTCTAATGCTAGATACCGAGCAGCGCGTTCTTGTTGAAGGCCCATCGAAAAAGAATCTGATGGAGCTTCGCGCACGTACAGAAAACAACCGCGTGGTGAACTTTGAAGGCAGTGCAGACCTAATCGGTCAGTTCGTTGATGTGAAGATCACTGACGTATTTGCTAACTCTTTACGTGGTGAACTGGTTCGCACCGAAAAAGACATGGACCTTCGCACAGTTATCTCTCCAACTCAGATGATGGCTAAAACTAAGCGCGAAGATGAGCTAGGTGTAGCAACCTTTACGCCTTAAGCTTGAAAATCGCTGTATAAGTTACCATCTTAGAGATAGGTAACGATCGCCATTAGAAGCCCGGTCTAAATCGGGCTTTTTTAGAATGGCACACTTTGAGAGGCAACTTTGAGCAATAAAATTGTAACTCTAGAAATCAATCTAGAACCTTCTGACAATCGCCGTCTAGCCAGCCTTTGCGGTCCTTTCGACGATAATATCAAGCACTTAGAGCGTCGCTTAGGCGTTGAAATCAGCTACCGTGGTAACTTCTTTACCATCGTAGGTAAGCCACATACCAGTGCTGCAGCGCTTGAAATCATTAAAACACTTTACGTCAATACGGCACCTGTTCGCGGCAACATTCCTGATGTTGAACCAGACGAGATCCACCTTGCGATCAAAGAGACAGGTGTACTAGAGCAAGATCTAGAAGCGAGCTTCGAGCACGGCAAAGAAGTATTCATTAAGACGAAGAAAGGCGTCATCAAACCGCGTACGCCAAACCAAGGTCAATACTTAATGAACATGGTTACCCATGACATTTCTTTCGGTATTGGTCCAGCAGGTACCGGTAAAACTTACCTAGCGGTTGCTGCGGCTGTAGATGCTTTAGAACGTCAAGAAATTCGCCGTATTTTACTCACTCGTCCAGCAGTTGAAGCAGGTGAGAAGCTAGGCTTCCTACCAGGTGACTTAAGCCAAAAAGTCGACCCATACCTTCGTCCTCTCTATGATGCCCTGTTCGAAATGCTCGGCTTCGAGAAGGTTGAAAAACTGATCGAACGTAACGTGATTGAAGTTGCACCTTTAGCTTATATGCGTGGTCGTACACTAAACGACGCATTCATCATCTTAGATGAAAGCCAAAACACCACTGTAGAACAGATGAAGATGTTCTTAACACGTATCGGCTTTAACTCTCGTGCGGTGATTACTGGTGACATTACTCAGATTGATTTACCTCGCGGTGCTAAATCGGGTTTGCGTCATGCCATTGAGGTATTGAGCGAGGTTGATGATATCAGCTTTAACTTCTTCCAATCGGACGACGTTGTTCGCCACCCTGTGGTCGCGCGTATCGTTAATGCTTATGAGCAGTGGGAAGCGAAAGATCAGAAAGAACGTAAAGAGCTTGACAAGAAACGTCGCGAGGAACGCGAAGCACAACTGATTGAAACCGCTAAAGCTGAGCTTTCAAAAAAAGTACAGGCAGATACGGCAGAAGGTAAGTCATGAGTATCGAACTAGATCTACAATTAGCGGTCGAAGATGAAAATGGCTTACCAAGTTTTGATGATATTCATCTCTGGTTAAGCTCCGCTGTGACAAGCTTTCAACCGCAGGCCGAAGTAACGGTTCGTTTAGTGGATGAACAAGAAAGCCACCAGCTTAACCATGACTATCGTGGCAAAGACAAGCCAACCAATGTGCTTTCTTTTCCGTTTGAAGCGCCTCCGGGCATTGAGATGGATTTATTGGGTGATCTCATCATCTGCCGCCAAGTTGTTGAACGTGAGGCCATCGAGCAAAACAAACCTCTAATGGCTCACTGGGCGCATATGGTTGTACATGGCAGCCTGCATCTGCTAGGTTATGATCATATCGATGATGACGAAGCTGAAGAGATGGAGTCACTCGAAACAGAAATCATGCAAAGTATGGGATTCAAAGACCCATACATTGATGAGAAAGAGTAAAAGCGAAACGGTTTTCAACTCGCCTTTACCAATGTGAGCTATCACACATCTGATAGCGTTACTTAAATGAGAAACAATGAACGAAGACAATTCGCCCTCTTCTCTAGAAGGTAAGAAAGAAAAATCTGAAGGTCCGAGTAGAAAGTCCTTCTTCGGACGCCTAGGTCAAATTTTTCAAGGCGAGCCAAAAGATCGCCAAGAACTTGTGGATGTGATCCGCGACTCTGAAGAAAATGACCTGATCGATCACGACACCCGAGACATGCTGGAAGGTGTTATGGAGATCTCTGAAATGCGTGTGCGTGATATTATGTTACCGCGTTCGCAAATGGTTACCGTTGACCGAAGTGACAATTTAGACGCTTTGATCAACCTGATCACTGATGCCCAGCACTCGCGCTACCCAGTGATCAGTGAAGACAAAGACCATGTAGAAGGTATTCTGTTAGCGAAGGACTTACTTAAATACTTAGGTTCTGGCAGCGAGCCATTTGATATAGAGCAGGTGATCCGCCCTGCAGTGGTGGTTCCTGAGAGCAAGCGTGTAGACCGCTTACTCAAAGAATTCCGTGAAGAACGCTATCATATGTCTATCGTTGTCGATGAATTTGGTGGTGTATCCGGACTTGTCACCATTGAAGATATTCTCGAAGAAATCGTGGGTGAAATCGAAGATGAATTCGACGATGAAGAAGAGCTAGATATCCGCAAGCTAAGCAAACACACCTTTGCAGTAAAAGCACTCACCACTATCGAAGAGTTTAACGATACGTTTGGTACGTCCTTCAGCGACGAAGAGGTGGATACTGTAGGTGGTATGGTGATGACAGCATTTGGTCACCTACCTTCTCGTGGCGAGGTAGTAGAGATTGAAAGATACAACTTCAAAGTAACTTCAGCCGATAACCGTCGCGTTGTGCAGCTACAAGTTACCATACCTGACGAAGAGCTTATTGCAGACTCTACTCAAGAGTAACGCTAACCATCCCTAATGGGAACAGATAGAAATATACGATGATAAATTCACTTTTTCATCGCCTCAAACGGCCGCTTGCGGCCGTTTTTGTTGGCGCATTAACCACACTTGCATTTGCACCTTACCAATTATGGCCGCTGGCGATTGTTAGCCCTGCCGTATTGCTACTCCTTATCCACCAGCAATCAACAAAACGTGCACTGTGGATAGGTTACGCCTGGGGACTTGGTCAGTTCTCAACAGGCATTAGTTGGGTGCACGTAAGTATCGACAATTTTGGCGGCATGCCCAAGATAGCTAGCGTATTCCTCATGGCACTGCTTGTCGGTTACCTTGCCATTTATACGGCACTGTTTAGCTGGTCTATTAATCGATTCTTTCCACAAACAACTCGTACTCGATTTATGCTAGTCGCTCCGGCACTGTGGCTAATCTGTGATTGGTTACGGGGCTGGGTTATGACGGGTTTCCCTTGGTTGTGGCTAGGTTATAGTCAAATAGACACACCGTTGGGCAATTTTGCTCCGCTTGGTGGGGTAGAATTTATCACACTGCTAATCGTTGTCAGTTCAGGAGCTATAGCCTATGCTAGCTTGCAGCGCCAATGGCTGTTGCTACTCATCCCAGCAGTTATTTTCATGACAGGCTTTGGCTTACAGTCCTCACAATGGGTCACCCCAAACTCAGATCAGGTGACTAAAGTAGCGCTGATCCAGGGGAACATTCCTCAAGAACTAAAATGGCAGCCAAGCCAACGTTGGCCAACCATCATGAAGTACACTGATCTGACCCGAGAAAACTGGGATGCAGACATCATCATTTGGCCTGAAGCCGCTGTACCTGCTCTTGAATTCGAAATCTCATCTTTCCTCAGCAATTTAGACTCCGCAGCACGGATGAATAATAGCGCCGTGATCACTGGTATCATTAATCAAGGGGAAGATAAGAAGTTCTACAATAGTATTCTCACGCTGGGTAAAAATCCTTTCGGGGATTACCGCTACGACATGAACCTCCGTTACCATAAACACCACTTATTGCCATTTGGAGAATTTGTTCCATTTGAACAAGTTCTGCGTCCCCTTGCCCCTTTCTTTAACTTGCCGATGTCTTCATTTAGCCGTGGTGATTTTGTCCAAGCGAACATTGATGCCAACGGTAAGCAAATGGCACCTGCGCTTTGCTACGAAATCATCTTCAATGAACAAGTAAGACAAAATGTAACTCAAGACACTGACTTTATACTTACGCTGTCAAACGACGCATGGTTCGGGCGTTCTATCGGCCCTTTGCAGCATATGGAAATCGCCCGCATGCGCGCACTGGAACTTGGTAAGCCCGTAATACGTGCAACCAATAATGGGGTAACAGCAGTGACAGACTATAAAGGTCATATCACAGCCCAAGTGCCGCAATTTGAAACCGCTGTCTTGCGCGCCGAAATCCCGTCCACTTCAGGTGAAACACCTTATCGCCAGTTTGGTACATGGCCAATGTATATTTGGGTTGTGTTGAGTTTAGTTATTGGTTGGAGATTGCGAGACTAGAGCGAGAAGCGAGAAGCGAGAAGCGAGAAGCGAGAAGCGAGAAGCGAGAAGCGAGAAAAGCTAAAAGATTGGCACTATGTGTCGACCCTATTTTTTAAATTCATAGAATTAGCCCCTTCGAGAAAGGTTTCAGTCAGCAACTTCCGGTTCAGTTGCCACAAACCCTTCTCGAAGGACGAAGCCCGCTCTCGCAGCGCAGCGTTCTAGCATCTCGTAGGGCGCAGCCCGTCCCGACTCCCACTAAGGCTTGAGCGCCTGACGACTGAATCCTTTATGCCCGCAATGAGTACAAGGGATAATCACCGTTGGGTGGTTATACTGGGTTTTGTGCCCACACTCATCGCAGACCAGTATGCCTAAACCAATCACTTCGCCTGCTTGGTATAAGCCTTGGTGCTCCAAGTCTTGGAACAACTCGACCCACTCCACTTTTGTACGATCCGTTATATCTAACAAGCCTTGCCAAATCGAGTCGGTAACCATCAAATAGAACGGCCCACCTTTAGACTCTTCGTAGTTTTCAGCAAACTCTTTTAAATCCGACTTCACATACGCGGAAACCAATGCCATTTCATCTTTGGTGAGATCATTGGCGGCTTGCGCAACTTTTCCTGAAGTTTCAATTACATGATTAACCTCATCAGGGCTGTGCTTGAGTGTTTCCACAACATCTTCAAGCATCTCTTCATAACCTGCTTTTCTTTTTGGCATCGCTGACCTCCGCAATGAATCTCACAAACAAACTCGATATGTCGACTCAAGGTCGTCTCCTAACCATTTAATGCTGAGGAGAGTATGGATTGGCTATTGTTGTGCACCTTTCCTTTAGGTATTCTATGACGATCTATTTAAGTCTGTTCTAACCGAACTCACAAATTCCAAGATAACCGGACATCATCGATGCAAGAACAATACAACCCGCAAGATATTGAACAGAAAGTTCAACAGCACTGGGACAACAACAAGACCTTTGTTGTAAGTGAAGACCCAAATAAAGAAAAATTCTACTGTCTATCTATGTTCCCTTACCCAAGTGGCCGACTGCACATGGGTCACGTGCGTAACTACACTATCGGTGATGTAGTCTCTCGTTTCCAACGCCTGCAAGGTAAAAACGTAATGCAACCAATCGGTTGGGATGCATTCGGTCTACCTGCAGAAAACGCGGCAGTGAAAAACAACACTGCACCTGCGCCATGGACTTATGAAAACATTGAGTACATGAAGAACCAACTTAAGCTTCTAGGCTTTGGTTATGACTGGAGCCGCGAATTTGCAACCTGTACACCTGAGTACTACCGTTGGGAGCAAGAGTTCTTCACTAAGCTTTACAACAAAGGTCTGGTTTACAAGAAGACATCATCTGTTAACTGGTGTCCAAATGACCAAACTGTTCTTGCAAACGAGCAGGTTGAAGACGGCTGCTGTTGGCGTTGTGACACACCGGTAGAGCAAAAAGAGATCCCACAGTGGTTCATTAAGATCACTGAATACGCTCAAGAGCTACTAGACGACCTAGACAACCTAGACGGTTGGCCTGAAATGGTTAAGACCATGCAGCGTAACTGGATCGGCCGCTCTGAAGGTGTAGAACTCCGATTTACTGTAAAGAACGTCGAAGTTAAGGGTCTGCAAGACCTAGAAGTTTATACAACACGTCCAGACACACTAATGGGTGTCACTTACGTGGGTATCGCAGCAGGTCACCCTCTGGCATCTGTAGCAGCAGAGAATAATCCTGAGCTTGCAGCGTTTATCGACGAATGTAAGAACAACAAAGTTGCTGAAGCGGAGCTGGCAACAATGGAGAAGAAAGGTATGGCAACTGGCCTTACTGCTATTCACCCATTGAACGGCCGAGAAGTTCCAGTATACGTCGCTAACTTCGTACTGATGGACTACGGTACAGGCGCGGTAATGGCCGTACCTGCACACGACCAACGTGACTACGAGTTTGCAACTAAGTACGGCCTAGACATCGTTCCAGTGATCAAGCCAACTGACAACAGCGAGCTAGACATCACCGAAGAAGCGTACACAGAGAAAGGTGTACTATTCGACTCTGGTGAGTTTGATGGCCTTGAATTCCAAGCAGCATTCGACGCAATCGCGGCCAAGCTAGAAGCAGAAAGCAAAGGTACTAAGACTGTAAACTTCCGTCTACGTGACTGGGGAGTATCTCGCCAACGTTACTGGGGCGCACCAATCCCTATGGTCACCACCGAAGATGGTGAAGTTCATCCAGTACCCGCTGACCAACTACCAGTGATTCTTCCAGAAGACGTGGTAATGGACGGTGTGACTAGCCCTATCAAGGCAGACAAGTCTTGGGCTGAAACAACATTCAACGGCGAACCAGCTCTTCGTGAGACAGACACGTTCGATACCTTCATGGAGTCTTCTTGGTACTACGCGCGTTACTGTTCACCACAAGCTGACGACATACTAGATCCAGAAAAAGCAAACTACTGGCTACCAGTAGACCAGTACATCGGTGGTATCGAACACGCTTGTATGCACCTACTGTACTCTCGCTTCTTCCACAAACTTCTACGCGACGCAGGCTACGTAACCTCTGACGAGCCTTTCAAGCAGCTTCTATGTCAGGGCATGGTACTGGCTGATGCGTTCTACCATGAGAACGAGAAGGGCACTAAAGAGTGGGTTGCACCTACTGACGTAGCGATAGAGCGTGACGGTAAAGGTCGCATCACCTCTGCGAAAGACAACGAAGGCCGTGACGTAACTCACTCAGGCATGATCAAGATGTCTAAGTCGAAAAACAACGGTATCGACCCACAAGAGATGGTAGACAAGTACGGTGCTGATACAGTACGTCTATTCATGATGTTTGCTTCTCCTGCAGACATGACACTTGAGTGGCAAGAGTCTGGCGTAGAAGGCGCTAACCGTTTCCTAAAACGTGTATGGAAACTGGTCAACGAGCACGCTTCAAAGGGTGCAGCAGAAGGTGTTGACACCTCAGCACTATCTAGCGACCAGAAAGCACTACGACGTGATGTTCACAAGACTATCGCCAAAGTGACTGACGATATCGCTCGCCGTCAAACATTCAATACCGCAATCGCTGCGATCATGGAACTGATGAACAAGCTCGCAAAAGCACCTCAAGAATCAGTACAAGACCGCGCAATCCTTGATGAAGCACTGAAAGCTGTTGTTGCAATGCTTTACCCTATCACTCCACACATCTCATTCGAAATGTGGACGGCACTGGGTGAGTCTGATGTCGATAACGCACAGTGGCCGACACACGATGAAAAGGCGCTTGTTGAAGACGAGAAACTCATCATCGTTCAGGTTAACGGTAAGCTACGTGCGAAGCTGACTGTTCCGGCTGACATCTCGAAAGAGGAGATTGAACAGTTAGGCCTAAACGATGAAAACGTTACTAAGTTCACAGAAGACAAAACGATTCGTAAAGTGATTTACGTACCGGGTAAACTTCTAAACATTGTAGCGAACTAATCGTAGCTTCATACGTCATATACTCAAGTATAAAGAGTATAAGCGGGGTAAGTTATTACCCTGCTTATACTTATCTTAGGGTTTTATCAGCTATTATAGAAACTAGAGCCTTAACATAAGTATTCCAATAATCGAGAGTCCTAAATCCATGTTTCGTCGTGCATCGCGCCTTATTTCATTATCCTTTGTAAAACTTACTAGTGTTGTTTTATTGGCAAGCTTGCTTTCAGCTTGTGGTTTCCACTTACGTGGTGATTACTCGGTTCCAGAAGAATTGGAAACCATGTCTCTCACCAGTTACGACCAATACAGCATTTTCACTCGTATGATGAAGGGTCAATTGCGCATGAGTGAAATCGAGGTAGTTCCGCCAGCGGAAAACATTCCTAACTTGCACCTTCTCAGTGAAGGTGTTGGCGAGCGTACACTATCTCTTTACCAAAATACGCGCGCAGCGGAAATAGAACTGACTTTCCGTGCATCTTACCGCGTGACAGTGCCAGAGCTTGGAACAAAAACTTTTTCGACCAGCGTAACTCGTAGTTATCTAGATAACCCACTAACCGCACTGGCAAAATCGGTAGAACGAGACATGATTGAAGATGAAATGCGTAAGCTAGCCGCTTCCCAAATCATTCGCCAAATGGGCCGATTGAAAGCAGATATTGAAGCCAACGAGCTATTGGAAGAAAAGCAGGAAGCTTTACTCAAAGTAGAAGAAGAGCAGTACCGTGTAAAAACGTACTACGGGGAAGATGCTCAGGGGAATGTTACATCTGAAACTCCAGCTAACTAATTACGATTATGCGAATTTTCGCCGACCGTCTAGTGGAGCAGCTAGCTAAGCAGCTCCACCCTACTTACCTCATCTTTGGTAACGAACCTCTCCTGATTCAAGAATCTCGTCAATTCATTCACAAAGCAGCGTTTTCACAAGGCTTTGAAGAGCGACACCGCTTTGCTATCGACAGCTCATTTGACTGGAACCTAGTATATGACTGCTGTCAGGCGATGAGCTTGTTCTCTGCAAGACAGATCATAGAGTTGGAACTGCCTGAGTCAGGTGTAAATGCCGCCATTGCCAAAGAGCTGGTAGCTGTTTCTGAACTACTCCATGGAGATGTCATACTGGTCGTCATTGGAGCTAAGCTAACTAAAGCCCAAGAAAATGCCAAATGGTTTAAGACACTCTCAAGCCAGGGTTGTTGGGTAAACTGCTTAAGTCCAGATATCCAAAGACTACCGCAGTTTGTGCAGGCACGTTGCCGTGCTCTAAATCTAAAACCCGATCAAGAAGCAGTCCAGATGCTTGCTCAGTGGCATGAAGGCAACCTATTTGCTCTTAGTCAAAGCTTGGAAAAATTAGCGCTGCTCTACCCAGATGGCGTACTAAACCTGATTCGGCTTGAAGAGTCTTTAAGCCGCCATAATCACTTTACTGCCTTTCACTGGGTTGATGCTTTATTAGCGGGAAAAGCCAAACGCTCACAACGCATATTGCGTCAGCTAGAAGCAGAAGGTGTCGAAAGCGTTATTTTAGTTCGCACCATACAAAAAGAGCTGACTCAATTACTCAATATGGCTAATCAGATTAAAGTAAAGCCGATAGGTCAGGTGTTTGAAAGCTATCGAGTTTGGCAATCTAAGCGCCCCTTATACTCAGCAGCTTTAGAGCGCTTGCAACCAGAAAAAATTACCCGCTTACTTCAATTACTGACTAAAGTCGAATTATTGGTTAAAACTCAATACGATCAATCAAGCTGGCCACTATTACATCAGTTAAGTACTGAGTTTTGTGTACCACAAGTGAAGCTATAGAAAGCGTGCTATACTTCGCCGCCGAAAAAAGACAAACCTGTGCGTGAGCACAACACCAACGAGGACACTACCTTGCAATTTGAAGAGTTAAACAACTTCCTTGCTGACAAAGCCGATGATATGAAAGCACAAGACATAAAAACCATTGATGTTCAAGGCAAATCAAGTATTACTGACTTCATGATCGTCTGTACGGGTACATCTAAGCGTCACGTTGTCTCTATCGCTGAACATGTTGCAAAAGAATCAAAGCTAGCTGGAATGGAGCCACTGGGTATTGATGGGGAGGCTGAAGGTGAATGGGTCGTACTAGATATGGGGGATACCATTGTTCACGTAATGCAAGAAGAACAACGTGAACTGTACCAACTGGAAAAGCTTTGGGGCTAAGCGATGAAAATACAGCTGGTTGCCGTTGGGACTAAGATGCCTAAGTGGGTCGAAGAAGGCTTTCAAGAATATCGTCGTCGCTTTCCCCACGATTTGCCACTAGAGCTTGTTGAAATAACCGCCGGAAAACGCGGAAAAAATGCCGATATTGCAAGAATTCTGCAAAAAGAAGGCGAAGCCATGCTCGCAGCCGTGCCAAAAGGCAATCGAATTGTTACTCTCGACATCCCTGGCAAAAAGTGGGATACACCGCAATTAGCACAACAATTGGAAAACTGGAAGCTTGACGGAAGAGACGTATCGATTCTCATCGGCGGTCCAGAGGGTCTTGCTCCGGCCTGTAAATCAGCGGCTGATCAAAGTTGGTCGTTGTCAGCGTTAACCTTACCTCACCCATTAGTACGCATTGTCATGGCTGAGAGTTTATATCGAGCGTGGAGCATTACCGCGAACCACCCTTACCACCGAGAATAGCCATTAATGTTACGGAAGCGTACCCAGATAAGGGATTACCATGAAGAAGCGCGACTCTTTAGAAGTCGCGCTATTGTCGCTTTCATCGGTATTATTGCCTTGGTTGGGGTGTTAATCACTAACCTGTACAACATCCAAATCAATCAGTTCCAAGATTACAAAACTCGTTCGAACGACAACCGAATTAAGGTTGTACCTATCGCGCCAAACCGTGGCCTAATCTACGATCGCAAAGGGAATCTCTTAGCTGAAAACCGCCCAGTGTTCAGCCTTGAAATCACGCCTGAGAAAGTCAAGGATATGGACGAAACGCTTGATCGTTTACAACAGATTCTAACTATTACTCCCGAGCAAATCGAACGATTTAAACGTGAGCGCCGTCAAACACGTCGCTTTAAGTCCGTTCCAATTCTGACCCAATTGACCCAGGAACAAGCGGCAAAATTCTCGGTCAACCAGCACAACTTCCCTGGTGTTTCGATCAATGCCGCGCTTAAAAGGCATTATCCATACGGTGAGGTCCTTACTCATGTAATTGGCTATGTATCTCGAATCAATGATCGCGATGTTCAACGCCTAGTGCGAGAAGAGAAAGACGCAAATTATCAAGCCACTCGCGATATCGGGAAGTTAGGTATCGAACGTTATTACGAAGATACGCTTCATGGTATTGCAGGTTATCAAGAAGTCGAAGTCAACAGCCGTGGTCGGGTGATAAGAACCCTTAAATACGAACCACCAGAACCTGGTAAAGACATTGTTCTTAACCTCGACATTGATTTACAGCTCTACATTCATCAATTACTCGCCGACCGTCGTGGCAGTGCTGTCGTGCTTGATCCCAAAGATAATGGGGTATTGGCTATGGTCTCTAGCCCAAGTTACGATCCAAATGCTTTTGTTCACGGTATTTCTGGTAAGGCATACAGTGCACTACTGAATGATAAGAACCGCCCACTAGTAAACCGCGCAACGCTAGGGATCTACCCACCGGCCTCAACCATCAAGCCGTTTATGGCGGTCGCTGCACTAGAAGAAGGCGTTGTCACTCCTTACACCACTCGCAACGACCCTGGTTATTGGAAGATCCCTAACTCTAAAACTCGACCATTCCGAGACTGGTTGGCTTGGGGGCACGGTAAGGTGGATATCGTTAAATCGATTGAAGAGTCAGTCGATACGTTCTTCTACCAGATTGCTTATGACATGGGTATCGATCGCATCTCGCGCTGGATGATGATGTTTGGTTTCGGTGACTATACCGGGATTGATATTCATGAAGAAAGCAAAGCCAATATGCCGACTCGAGAGTGGAAAATGGCCCGCCACCGTGTGCCTTGGTATCAAGGTGACACCATCCCGGTAGGTATTGGTCAAGGTTACTGGACGGCAACCCCAATGCAAATTGCCAAAGCGACTTCTGTTCTGGTTAATCGAGGTGAAGTGATTGCCCCTCACCTACTAAGAGCAACCATAAATAATGGTGAAGATTTTGAAAAGAGACAACTGTCAGATATCGAAACTTATCCGCCAATTAGCGGAGTAAAAGATCGCTACTGGGATATGGCGATTGAAGGTATGCGCTTAGTTAACCATGGTAAGAAAGGAACTGCACGCCGCTCTTTTACCAAAACGGGATACTCCAGTGGGGGAAAATCAGGCACCGCCCAAGTCTTTGGTTTGGCTGAAGATGAAGAGTACAACGCAGATGAAATCGCAGAGCATTTGCGAGACCATGCGCTATTTACGGGGTTTGCGCCCATTGAAGACCCAGAGCTGATTGTGACCATAGTATTAGAAAACGCGGGGGGTGGTTCTTCTCAAGCTGCTCCGGTAGTGAGAAGAATATTCGACCATGTTCTCGTAGATAATAATAAGGCGAAATAACCATGGACTTGAACCCGGCAACAGGTCAAAACCGCGCTCTATTTGAACGCTTTCACTTAGATCTACCACTGCTTCTGGGGATTTTGGTACTCATGGGCTTTGGTCTAGTTGTTATGTACAGTGCTAGCGGCCAAAGCTTAGCCATGATGGACAGACAAGCAATGCGTATGGCCCTCTCGCTTGGCGTAATGCTAATCCTTGCTCAGATACCACCACGTACCTATGAAGCACTGGCACCACTTATGTTTGTTGGCGGCGTTATTTTGCTACTAGGGGTACTGTTCTTTGGTGAAGCATCTAAAGGGGCACAACGTTGGTTGAATTTAGGCTTTGTTCGTTTTCAGCCCTCCGAGCTATTGAAGCTTGCCGTACCGCTGATGATTGCCCGCTATATAGGTAAGCGACCTCTCCCACCGACCTTCCAGACTCTGGTTATTTCGTTGGTGATGGTATTTGTACCTACAATCTTGATCGCCAAACAGCCAGATTTAGGCACTTCAATCCTAATCGCAGCATCGGGGATATTTGTAATTTTCTTAGCAGGTATCAGCTGGAAAATTATCTTTGCCGCCGCATGTGGCTTAGGTGCTTTTTTACCAATTCTGTGGTTCTTCCTAATGCGTGAGTATCAGAAAGTTCGAGTTAGGACCCTATTCAACCCAGAATCGGATCCACTCGGTGCCGGTTATCACATTATTCAGAGTAAAATAGCCATTGGCTCTGGTGGCGTTTCTGGCAAAGGTTGGCTACAAGGTACTCAATCTCAATTAGAGTTCCTTCCCGAGCGACATACAGACTTTATTTTTGCAGTTATCGGCGAAGAGTGGGGCTTGATTGGCATATTGATTTTGCTTGGTCTGTACCTTTTCATCATTGGGCGAGGTCTTGTGCTCGCTAGTAAAGCTCAAACTGCCTTTGGCCGCATGATGGCTGGTAGTATCGTTCTCAGTTTTTTTGTCTATGTTTTCGTTAACATCGGCATGGTAAGTGGTATCTTACCTGTGGTAGGCGTTCCACTGCCTCTTATCAGTTATGGCGGTACATCAATGGTTACTCTCATGGCTGGTTTCGGCATTTTGATGTCTATTCATACCCATAGAAAAGCGTTCTCTAAGGCAATCTAAATGATAAATAAGCAATTATTGCTAACAGTAACAGCAACGAGCCTAATCTTGGCTGGCTGTTCATCTGCGCCGTCAAAGCGCTACACCATTGACGACGACATTGCCCCGGACGCACCGATTAGTGTCGATCATATTGAAGATGCAACACCTATGTATGAATCATACAGCCTAGGGGGAAATAGCAATTACCGCCTAAGAGGTAAAGACTACACCATCATCAAAGAGCCACAAGGCTTTAAACAGGAAGGCATTGCCTCTTGGTATGGTAAAAAGTTCCATGGTCATTTGACCTCTAATGGCGAAATATATGATATGTACTCGATGTCAGCGGCGCACAAAGAGCTGCCGATTCCAAGCTATGTCAAAGTCACCAACAAAGATAATGGCAAAACGGCGATTGTGCGGGTCAATGACCGTGGTCCTTTCCACGAAGGTCGAATCATCGATCTGAGCTATGCTGCTGCGCTAAAACTCGACGTGATTCGTACTGGTACGGCCAAGGTTGAAATAGAGGTCATCACCATCGACAAACCGACCCAAACACATAAACAAGAAGCATTACCAAAGTTTGTTGTCCAGGTCGCTTCGTCGCAACATCAAGACCGAGTTGAAACTTTAGCACAAAATTTGAGTCAAAAGCTTTCGGTCAAGAGTTATGTAAGTTCCGGCGACAAGCTTCACCGGGTATTTTTAGGCCCATTTAGCGACTATATGCACGGCCAAAAAGCACTTGAACAAGTGAAAGACTTGGGTTACACCAGTGCTTTCATAAAATCCCACTAGTCCTCAATCCAGTGTATCCAAACCGCTACACTGGCTTGAGAGATTGATTCTGTTAAGATATGGACAGTAAACGATAATTCTGTAGTCAATATGAAAAAAACAACGCTAATTAAATCAGCTTTTGCGTCTTCGATTGCGCTTTCTGCAACATTCGCATCTTCTGTATTCGCATCCCCAATTGTGGTTCCTGACGCCCCTCAAATCGCAGCCAAAGGTTACGTATTGATGGATTACCATTCAGGTAAAGTACTTGCTGAAAAAGAGATGAACACTAAGTTATCTCCAGCAAGTTTGACTAAGATGATGACCAGTTATGTCATCGGCCAAGAATTAGAGCGTGGCAACATCTCACTTCAAGATGATGTCACTATCAGTAAAAACGCTTGGGCGAAAAACTTCCCTGATTCTTCAAAAATGTTTATCGAAGTTGGTACTACGGTAAAAGTAGAAGACCTAAACCGCGGTATCATTGTTCAGTCTGGTAACGATGCTTGTGTTGCAATGGCAGAGCACATCGCTGGTTCAGAAGACGCATTTGTCGATCTAATGAACGCTTGGGCTGACACTATCGGTATGAAAGACACCCACTTTGCTAACGTGCATGGTCTAGACAATCCGAATCTATACTCAACCCCTTACGATATGGCCCTGCTTGGCAGCGCACTGATCCGCGACGTGCCAGACGAGTACCGTATCTACTCAGACAAGAAATTTACTTACAACGGCATCACCCAATACAACCGCAATGGTTTGCTTTGGGACAAGAGCATGAACGTTGATGGCATTAAGACTGGCCACACAAGTAACGCGGGCTACAGCTTAGTTAGCTCTGCAACTGAAGGAAAAATGCGCCTAGTTGCTGTGGTAATGGGAACAAAGAATGCCAACGCACGTAAATCAGAAAGCAAGAAGCTTCTGAGCTACGGCTTCCGCTTCTTCGAAACAGTCGCGCCACATAAAGCTGGAGAAACCTTCGTTGAAGAGAAGATCTGGATGGGTAACAAAGATACTGTAGCCCTTGGTCTTGACCAAGATACCTATGTAACTCTTCCTCGCGGCCAAGCAAAAAACCTTAAGGCAAGCTTCGTGCTTGAAAAAGAGCTAGAAGCCCCAATTATGAAGGGTGACGTAGTTGGTAAGCTATACTATCAACTAGAAGGTGAAGATATTGCAGAGTACCCGCTTCTTGCTCTTGAAGACGTGGAAGAAGGCAGCCTATTCAGCCGTCTATGGGATTACATTGTGATGCTATTCAAAAGCTTCTTGTAATTCGCGTACTTAGCTTTAAAAAGCCGCCTAGTGCGGCTTTTTTACTTTTCACCCAATTGACAAAGCGCTGAGGTAATCTTGAGTTCGCACTCGATAGAAAGTACTATTTCGCGCTGCTAACAACGACTTCCCAACTTGGAGTTTCAAAATGCTGAACATTAACTCAGACGCAAAACTGAAAGACCTGCTGGAGTTCCCGTGTTCTTTTACCTACAAGGTAATGGGCTACGCTAAGCCTGAACTTCCTGAAAAGGTTTTAGAAGTAATTCAACGCCATGCTCCAGGTGATTACAGCCCAACAGTAAAGCCAAGCGCTAAGGGCAATTACCACTCGGTGTCGGTTAACATCACTGCCACTTCAATCGAACAGGTTGAAACGCTTTATAAAGAGCTAGGTGAAATCGACATTGTACGCATGGTTCTATAACTAAATTTGATATAATCAATTTTTTTTGAAGGCAGCGAAAGCTGCTTTCTTTTTAGATATCAAATAGATAATCATCCTGCAAAAAGTCTAGGGTTAAAAATGTGTTACTGGTATATAGTTCCTTGACCAGAAGCAGTTTATAATCCGTTAACTTTATTAACCGACGATGGAAAAGCGGAATGCGAAACCAGCTTGTTGTTAAACATCTAGGAAGACAAGATTACGAGCCAATCTGGCAAGCAATGCACGACTTCACAGATAACCGCACTGAAGATACTGCCGACGAGGTATGGCTTGTCGAGCACAATCCAGTCTTCACACAGGGACAAGCAGGTAAAGAGGAGCATCTACTGAACACTGGTGATATTCCAGTCGTTCAAAGCGATAGAGGTGGCCAAGTCACCTATCATGGTCCTGGCCAGCTCGTCGCGTATTTTCTAATTAACCTTCGTCGTAAAAAAATAGGTGTGCGAGATCTTGTTACCCATATAGAGAATCTCGTCATCAATACACTAAAAGCATACAATATCGACTCGGCTGCACGCCCCGACGCACCGGGAGTCTATGTAGATGGGAAGAAAATCTGTTCCTTAGGGTTACGAATCCGCAAAGGTTGTTCGTTCCACGGCTTAGCGCTAAATGTAAATATGGATCTTACGCCATTTCTCCGAATCAACCCATGCGGTTATGCGGGAATGGAAATGGTTCAAGTCAGCCAACTTGGCGGGCCTGAAGATATAACACAAGTAGAGACAAAACTTGTCGAAGAACTGGTTGCTTTACTCAATTATCAGCAGGTCAAAATTGACACACAAGCAAGCCACAAGACCAACAGTAACGAGAAGTAAGAGAAGCATGAGTAAACCAATCCAAATGGAAAAAGGCGTTAAGTACCGCGACGCTGACAAAATGGCACTGATTCCAGTAAAGAACATGCCTACAGAGCAAAAAGAAGTTCTTCGTAAACCAGACTGGATGAAGATCAAGCTACCTGCCGACAGCCAGCGCATTCAAGATATTAAATCTGCAATGCGTAAAAACAACCTACACTCCGTTTGTGAAGAAGCTTCATGCCCTAACCTTGCAGAATGTTTTAACCACGGGACCGCGACCTTTATGATTTTGGGTGCGATCTGTACTCGCCGCTGCCCATTCTGTGATGTTGCCCATGGTCGCCCTCTTACGCCTGAAGCAAATGAGCCACAAAAGCTGGCAAAAACGATTCAAGATATGAAACTGAAGTACGTAGTGATTACTTCAGTTGACCGTGATGATCTACGTGATGGTGGCGCACAGCACTTTGCTGACTGTAACCGCGAGATCCGCGCGCTTAATCCAAGCATAAGAATTGAAACACTGGTACCTGACTTCCGCGGCCGTATGGATGTTGCGCTCGAATTATTGAAAGATAATCCACCAGATGTCTTCAATCATAACTTAGAAACCGCACCTCGCCTGTACCGTAAGGCTCGGCCTGGCGCAAACTACAAATGGTCTCTACAGCTTCTACAGAAGTTCAAAGAGCAACACCCGAATATTCCGACCAAGTCAGGAATCATGATGGGGCTTGGCGAGACGAAAGAAGAGATCGTCGAAGTATTGAAAGATCTTCGAGCGCACGGTGTAACCATGCTGACGTTAGGCCAATACCTAGCACCTAGCCGTCATCATTTACCAGTAGAGCGCTACGTTCCACCTTCAGAGTTTGATGAACTAAAAGAGATTGCACTTGAACTTGGCTTTACTCACGCAGCATGTGGGCCATTTGTTCGCTCTTCTTACCACGCCGATCTTCAAGCGCAAGGTGTCGAAGTAAGCTAACACCAAGTGATTATTCAGTTTATATGCCTCTCGTTTTTGAACGTGAGGCATATTTTATTTGTGCTGATTTTACTCGCCCGCCACAATCCACTACCATATCAAATGCTGAAACAACTTTGATACTAGAATGAAAGTACAGGTTTGATATAATACTTAAATCAACCTTTCATCACATACTCGAATTATTGGATAGATACATGAAAAACATTTTTGCTGCCGCTGTTGTGGCTATTACTCTTGCAGGTTGTGCATCTGAACCAACTCAGCAAGATAACTACATGGACGCTTCTTTCGAGCTTTGTAATACTGAAGTGAAAACCTATTCAGTGAGTGACGATGGTCGTGTACGTATCGTATGTGCTGATGGCTCTAAATTTGCGCTTCGCAGTGAAGCAACTCTAGACACTATGCGTGATATCAACGCAGACTACTGTAGTGGTGAAGGTCTATCTAAATTCAACGAAAGCACTAAATACTACCAATTCCGTTGTAAATCTGGTGAGACAATCAGTGTAAACAAATAAGCTCAACTAAGATTTGAAACGGCAGCCTCGGCTGCCGTTTTTGTTTCTCATTTTCAAATCATAAAAAAACACCTCCAAGTTGGAGGTGCTTTAATCAATCAGAATTTTGATTAAGCGTAAACTGGTAGGCGCTTACAAATTTCAAGCACTTTTGCTTTAGTCGCTTCAATAACGTCTTCGTTACCGATGTTATCTAAAACGTCACACATCCAGTTTGCTAACTCTTTTGCATCTTCTTCAGTGAAACCACGACGTGTGATTGCTGGAGATCCAACACGAATACCTGAAGTAACAAACGGGCTACGCGGGTCGTTTGGCACTGAGTTTTTGTTTACCGTGATGTTTGCGGCACCTAAAGCTGCGTCTGCGTCTTTACCTGTGATGTCTTTATCGATTAGGTCAACAAGGAACAGGTGATTTTCAGTACCATTAGAAACGATTTTGTATCCGCGTTCTTGGAACTGAGCAACCATGGCTTTTGCGTTCTTCACTACGCGCGCTTGGTAAGCTTTGAATTCAGGCTCCATTGCTTCTTTGAACGCAACTGCTTTACCAGCGATAACGTGCATCAGAGGACCACCTTGACCACCAGGGAATACTGCTGAGTTCAACTTCTTATACATCTCTTCGCCAGCATTAGACAGAATGAGACCACCACGTGGGCCTGCTAGCGTTTTGTGCGTAGTTGTTGTAACAACATGAGCATGTGGTACTGGTGTCGGGTATTCGCCTGCTGCAATTAGACCAGCAACGTGCGCCATATCAACAAATAACCAAGCGCCAGCCTTGTCTGCGATTTCACGCATGCGCGCCCAATCTACGATTTGAGAGTAAGCAGAGAAACCACCGATGATCATCTTAGGCTTATGCTCAAGAGCAAGTTGCTCCATTTCGTCATAGTTGATTTGACCCGCTTCATCGATACCATAAGGAATAACGTTGTAGTGCTTACCAGAGAAGTTTACCGGGGAGCCGTGAGTCAGGTGACCACCGTGCGCTAGGCTCATACCTAAAACCGTATCGCCTGGATTTAAAAGTGCCATGTAAACAGCGCTGTTTGCTTGAGAACCAGAATGTGGCTGTACGTTTGCATACTCACAACCGAAAAGCTCGCATGCGCGGTCGATAGCAAGAGCTTCTGCTTTATCAACGTACTCACAACCACCATAGTAGCGCTTGCCCGGGTAACCTTCAGCGTATTTATTTGTCAGCTGAGAACCTTGCGCTTCCATTACACGTGGGCTTGTGTAGTTTTCTGAAGCGATAAGTTCAATGTGTTCTTCCTGGCGAAGGGTTTCTTCTTGGATTGCTGCGAACAGTTCCGCATCGTAATCTGCGATGTTCATATCACGCTTTAGCATCTGTATCTCCTGACTCAGATTAAGACTTAAAAAATGTTAAAAAACTGATTCCTGACCTCAATACCGACGTTTTCACCTGACGCAAACGTTTGCATTAAGCTAATGACGCGCATTCTACATAATTTGATCTAGGTCATAAAGAGAAAATTCACATTTTTCTCATGCAGTTTTTTCATAATGCTCTACAAGGAATGTCATATTGAACGTCTGCCTAAATGATAATTTAGAAAAGTGTCAATTTTGTCCTTTACACTCCGTAAAACGATAATTACATAGGTTTACCTTAAATTTCTCTCTCAAGCTACCGAAATCCTCATTTTTTAAATAGTATGCACGCCATTATTCAGCGATTAAATTTCAATCTGATGGAAAAACACTCAAGAAGAGAAGACTGGATCGCAATTTTAACGGGCACCTTTCTTGTTGCCCAAGGCGTTTTCTTTTTACAGTCAGCCTCACTACTTACTGGAGGGACGACCGGACTTGCGCTATTAGCGAGTCAATTCGTCTCACTCTCTTTTGGTACGCTCTACTTTGTGGCTAATTGTCCTTTTTACCTGTTGGCTTGGAAACGATTTGGTTCTCGCTTTGCATTTAATAGTGCTATTTCTGGTGCTTTGGTGTCGGTTTTTGCCGATCATCTCTATTTAGTGATTAGCTTAGATACAATAAATCAGGTCTATTGTGCGGTCGCAGGTGGTTTACTAATGGGGTTAGGGATGCTAATTCTCTTCCGCCACCGCTCAAGCCTTGGTGGATTCAACGTCCTGTGCCTATTCATCCAAGACAAATTTGGTATTTCTGTTGGCAAATCCCAGCTAGCTATCGATTTTTGCATTTTGGTCGCGTCATTCTTCTTCGTCTCACCACAGGTTATCGCACTTTCAATCATCGGTGCTGTGGCGCTCAACCTTGTATTGGCCATGAACCATAAGCCAACGCGTTATAGTGTTAATTACGGTTAGCGAGAAGCGAGAAGCGAGAAGCGAGAAGCGAGAAGCGAGAAGCGAGAAGCGAGAA
>NZ_LLEI02000035.1 GCF_001399455.2 Vibrio bivalvicida | reverse complement strand
CGTACAGTTGGTGCTGGTGTTGTTGCTAAGATCTTCGACTAATTCTTCGGAATTAGCTAAAGACTTCGGAAAATCTTTGAATAAGATTTGACGAACCAGTAGCAAAAAGGGCATCATTTGATGCCCTTTTTCTGCACTATACAAAATGTCAGTTGTTTTCTTATGCAACATGGCATTAAGCAGGATTTTTGGTTGAGGTGTTGCGTCTCAATCAATAAAAGAGTACGTCAATTTATTTAAATTGTCGTTTCATGGATTTGCCCTGCAACAGCGGGGTTGTTGTCGTCTATATTAAGACTTAGACAGGTTGGTTTTATGAAAGCAAATAATGCTGAAACTCCTGATAGCTCAAATAGCGCAGATATTTTCAAGTGGGTTGTCACTTTTACTCTGCTAGCTGCCGCTGTTGTGGGTAATTACCTGTATGGTGAAATGTCTGTAGTGATTCGCGCTGCAGGTGTTGTTGTATTAATCGCTGCGGCACTTGGTGTTGCTGCTACAACAACTAAGGGTAAAGCTGCAATCGAGTTTGCAAAAGAATCACGTATGGAAGTACGTAAAGTGGTGTGGCCTACACGCCAAGAGACTATGCAAACAACTTTGATTGTTTTAGCTGTAAGTATTGTAATGGCTCTAGTGCTTTGGGGCATTGACGGCATTATGGTTCGTCTTGTCAACTTTGTGACTGGGGTATAGAGGGTTTTAATTCATGAGTGAAGCTCCAAAAAAACGCTGGTATGTGGTTCAAGCCTTCTCTGGATTTGAAGGTCGTGTAGCCCAATCTCTTCGTGAGCATATCAAAATGCATGGCATGGAAGAGCTGTTTGGTGAAGTTCTAGTCCCTACTGAAGAAGTAGTGGAAATGCGTGCAGGTCAGCGTCGTAAGTCTGAGCGTAAGTTCTTCCCTGGTTACGTCCTAGTTCAGATGATCATGAACGATGAATCATGGCACTTAGTACGCAGTGTGCCGCGTGTCATGGGCTTCATTGGTGGTACCTCGGATCGTCCAGCTCCTATCACTGATAAAGAAGCTGACGCGATTCTTAATCGTCTAGAGAAAGCAAGTGAGGCTCCTCGCCCACGTACTATGTACGAAGCGGGTGAAGTGGTACGTGTTACTGACGGTCCATTTGCTGATTTCAACGGTACGGTTGAAGAAGTTGATTATGATAAGAGCCGCGTGAAGGTGTCTGTATCGATCTTTGGTCGTGCGACTCCGGTTGAGCTTGAATTTGGTCAGGTTGAAAAACTCGACTAAGACGCTCATTTGTAGAGTATAAAAAATCACCTTTTTAGGCTTGTATAAGGCGCGGATTATGACTATAATTTCGCGCCTTATTATTTTGCTTTAAGCGAAAGCTGCAGAGCAAAATAACAAGTTTTAATATCAACGGGGAGCTGATCGGCCGATTAGCGATTGTACCCAAAATTAGGAATTATCATGGCTAAGAAAGTTGAAGCTTACATCAAGCTACAAGTTGCTGCTGGTATGGCGAACCCAAGTCCACCGGTTGGTCCTGCACTAGGTCAACACGGTGTTAACATCATGGAATTCTGTAAAGCGTTCAACGCGAAAACAGAATCTATCGAGAAAGGCCTACCAACTCCAGTTGTTATCACAGTATACAACGACCGTTCTTTCACGTTCATCACTAAGACTCCACCTGCTGCTGTTCTTCTTAAGAAAGCTGCTGGCGTTAAGTCTGGTTCTGGTCGTCCAAACACTGAAAAAGTGGGTACTGTAACTGACGCTCAAATCCAAGAAATCGCAGAAACTAAAGCTGCTGATATGACTGGTGCTGACATCGAAGCAATGAAGCGTTCAATCGCTGGTACTGCTCGTTCAATGGGCCTAGTGGTAGAGGGTTAATAAGATGGCTAAACTAACTAAGCGCATGCGCGTAATCCGCGAAAAAGTTGACGTAACTAAAGAATACGAAATCAACGAAGCTGTTACTCTTCTTCAAGAACTAGCGACTGCTAAATTCGTTGAGTCTGTTGACGTTGCTGTTAACCTAGGCATCGATGCTCGTAAATCTGACCAGAACGTACGTGGTGCAACTGTACTACCTCACGGTACTGGCCGCGAAATCCGCGTTGCAGTGTTCACTCAAGGTGCTAACGCTGAAGCAGCTAAAGAAGCTGGCGCAGACATCGTAGGTATGGAAGATCTTGCTGAGCAAGTTAAGAAAGGCGAAATGAACTTTGACGTAGTTGTTGCTTCTCCAGATGCAATGCGCGTTGTAGGTCAACTAGGTACTATCCTAGGTCCTCGCGGTCTTATGCCAAACCCTAAAGTTGGTACTGTAACTCCTAACGTTGCTGAAGCGGTTAAGAACGCTAAAGCTGGTCAGGTTCGTTACCGTAACGACAAAAACGGCATCATCCACACTACTATCGGTAAAGCAAACTTCTCTGCTGAGCAGATCAAAGAGAACCTAGAAGCACTTCTAGTTGCTCTGAAGAAAGCTAAACCATCTTCTGCTAAGGGTACATTCCTACAGAAGGTTAGCATCTCTACTACTATGGGTGCTGGTGTTGCTGTTGATCAGGCTAGCCTGAACACCGTAGCATAAATATTTGCTTAGGCGTGAAATTAGTGTATAATTTCGCGCCTAATATTTGTGGTTGGGGCTGAACTTTGGTTCATTAAATTCGTTAAGAATTTGCTGTGAATTATGACCCAGTCTCCGTCCAAGACCGTAGGTGTCTGACTTTGTTTGACAAATGATGGCTTAATATCCCTACGTAGATGGTGCCCGAACTGACAGAAAGCTCTATGTAAATAGTTACCTTTCTTCTGGGAAGCACCTCAATAGCTCTCACTGTTGTGATAATAGTGAGTGGTGTAACGACAACCAGGAGTAAATCCAAGATGGCTTTAAACCTTCAAGACAAAAAAGCAATTGTTGCTGAAGTCAACGAAGCTGCCAGTGGTGCACTTTCTGCAGTTGTAGCTGACTCTCGTGGCGTTGAAGTGGGCGCGATGACTTCTCTACGTAAACAGGCTCGTGAAGCTGGTGTTTATGTACGAGTTGTTCGTAACACACTAATGCGTCGTGCGGTTGAAGGTACAGACTACGAGTGTCTAACAGACACTTTCACTGGTCCTACTCTAATCGCATTCTCTAACGAGCACCCAGGTGCTGCAGCGCGTCTTTTCAAAGACTTCGCTAAAGAGAACACAGATTTCGAGATCAAAGCTGCTGCATTTGAAGGCGCGCTTACTGACGCTGAAGTACTAGCGACACTACCAACTTACGACGAAGCTATCGCACGCCTAATGATGTGCATGAAAGAAGCTTCTGCAGGCAAGCTGGTACGTACTATCGCTGCACTACGCGACCAAAAAGAAGAAGCTGCGGCATAAGCCTTGCTTTTTTCTGGTTGCTTAATAAACTTATTGTTGATTTAAAAGAGAATTGTTATGTCTATTACTAACGAGCAAATCCTAGACGCAGTTGCAGAAATGTCTGTAATGCAAGTTGTTGAACTAATCGAAGCGATGGAAGAGAAATTCGGCGTTTCTGCTGCTGCTGCTGTTGTAGCTGGCGGCGCTGCTGGTGGCGAAGCTGCTGCTGAGCAAACTGAGTTCGACGTAATCCTAGAATCTGCTGGCGGCAACAAAGTTGCTGTAATCAAAGCTGTACGTGGCGCAACTGGCCTAGGTCTTAAAGAAGCTAAAGGTCTTGTAGACTCAGCTCCTGCAGCTCTTAAAGAAGGCGTAGAGAAAGACGAAGCTGAAGCTCTTAAAGCTCAGCTAGAAGAAGCTGGTGCAAGTGTTACTGTTAAGTAATTATTGCATAGTTTCTTAGCCTAACGGCTAATGGCTGGTGGTTTTATAACCACCGGCCTTTTTGCGCTGTAGGGGTTGGGTGATTTTTCCGCTGTTTGAGCACCCAAGTTCCTAGCAAAAAACATTTCATTAGCTCTTAATGAAATGTCACTACGATCAAACAGATGTTAGTCACTGTCTCATAACGATTGGAGACAGTTTGGGTCACTTATCAGCGAGCTGAGGAACCCCATGGTTTACTCTTATACCGAGAAAAAGCGCATCCGTAAGGACTTTGGTACTCGTCCACAAGTGTTGGACATTCCATACCTGCTATCGATCCAGCTCGATTCGTTCGAGAAATTCATCGAACAGGATCCTGAAGGTCAATACGGTCTTGAAGCTGCTTTCCGTTCTGTATTTCCAATTCAGAGCTACAACGGCAATTCCGAGCTGCAATACGTTAGCTACCGTCTTGGTGAGCCAGTTTTTGACGTTAAAGAATGTCAAATCCGCGGCGTAACTTATTCAAAACCACTACGCGTAAAACTGCGCCTAGTTATCTTTGATAGAGACGCGCCAGCAGGTACTGTAAAAGACATTAAAGAACAAGAAGTCTACATGGGCGAAATTCCGCTTATGACAGACAATGGTACCTTCGTAATTAATGGTACCGAGAGGGTTATCGTATCCCAGCTGCACAGAAGCCCAGGTGTATTCTTCGACAGCGATAAGGGTAAGACCCACTCATCAGGTAAAGTTCTATATAATGCGCGCGTAATTCCTTACCGTGGTTCATGGCTTGATTTCGAGTTTGATCCTAAGGACAACTTATACGTACGTATAGACCGCCGTCGTAAGCTACCAGCATCTATCATTCTTCGCGCACTAGGTAAGACGACAGAAGAGATTCTGGATATCTTCTTCGAGAAGGTGAACTTCGAAGTTAAAGATCAAACTCTTCTAATGGAGCTTGTTCCTGATCGTCTACGTGGTGAAACTGCGTCTTTCGATATCGAAGCTAATGGCAAAACTTACGTTGAAACTGGTCGTCGTGTAACTGCGCGCCACATCCGTCAGCTTGAAAAAGAGGGCGTTGAGCATATCGAAGTACCTGTTGAGTACATCGTAGGCAAAGTTGCATCACAAGATTACATCAACGAGGCGACAGGCGAGATCATTGTTGGTGCAAACCAAGAAATCAGCCTTGAAGCACTAGCTAATCTTTCTCAGGCAGGCCACAAAGCTCTACAAACGTTATTTACTAACGATCTAGACCACGGTCCGTTCATGTCAGAAACCGTACGTATCGACAGCACTGTTGATCGTATTTCTGCACTGGTAGAAATCTACCGCATGATGCGCCCGGGCGAGCCGCCAACGAAAGAAGCTGCTGAAGCACTATTCGAAAGCCTATTCTTCTCAGAAGAGCGTTACGATCTATCGACTGTTGGTCGTATGAAGTTTAACAGCTCAATTGAACGTGAAGATGCTCAAGAGCAAGGCACACTTGATGAAACTGATATCATCGAAGTGATGAAGAAGCTTATCGCTATCCGTAACGGCATCGGTGAAGTGGACGATATCGACCACCTAGGTAACCGTCGTATCCGTTCTGTTGGCGAAATGGCAGAAAACCAATTCCGCGTTGGTCTAGTACGTGTTGAGCGTGCGGTTAAAGAGCGTTTAAGCCTTGGTGACCTTGATGCAATCATGCCTCAAGATCTAATCAACGCTAAGCCGATCTCTGCTGCGGTTAAAGAATTCTTTGGCTCTTCACAGCTTTCACAGTTTATGGACCAAAACAACCCGTTATCAGAAGTAACGCACAAGCGTCGTATTTCTGCATTGGGTCCTGGTGGTCTAACTCGTGAACGTGCTGGCTTCGAAGTACGAGACGTACACGTAACTCACTACGGTCGTCTATGTCCTATCGAAACGCCGGAAGGTCCAAACATCGGTCTGATCAACTCTCTATCCGCGTTCGCACGTTGTAACGAGTTTGGTTTCTTAGAGACGCCATACCGTCGTGTTGTAGATGGTGTTGTTACAGACGAAGTAGATTACCTATCTGCTATTCAGGAAGGCCAGTATGTTATCGCTCAGGCGAACACTGTTCTTACTGAGCAAGGTACATTCTCGGAAGAGCTAATCACTGCTCGTCAGAAAGGTGAATCTGGCCTACACCCACGCGAACATGTTGACTACATGGACGTTGCAACCAACCAGGTTGTATCTATCGCTGCGTCGCTTATCCCGTTCCTAGAACACGATGATGCGAACCGTGCATTGATGGGTGCCAACATGCAACGTCAGGCAGTTCCAACACTTAAGGCTGACAAGCCTCTAGTTGGTACTGGTATCGAGCGTAACATCGCAGTTGACTCTGGTGTTACAGCGGTAGCGAAACGTGGTGGTGTAATCCAGTCTGTAGATGCTTCTCGTATCGTTGTTAAAGTGAACGAAGACGAGCTGATCCCAGGTGAAGCTGGTATCGATATCTACAACCTAACCAAATACACTCGTTCTAACCAAAACACGTGTATCAACCAGCGTCCATGTGTGATGCCTGGTGAACCTGTAGCACGTGGTGACGTTCTTGCTGACGGTCCTTCAACAGACCTTGGTGAGCTAGCGCTTGGTCAGAACATGCGTATCGCATTCATGCCTTGGAATGGTTACAACTTCGAAGACTCGATCTTAGTATCTGAGCGCGTAGTTCAAGAAGACCGTTTCACTACGATCCACATCCAAGAACTATCTTGTGTGGCGCGTGATACTAAGCTTGGTGCTGAAGAAATCACTGCTGATATTCCAAACGTAGGTGAGTCTGCTCTGTCTAAACTAGACGAGTCAGGTATCGTTTATATCGGTGCGGAAGTGAAAGGCGGTGACATCCTTGTAGGTAAAGTAACGCCTAAAGGTGAAACTCAGCTAACTCCTGAAGAGAAGCTACTACGTGCTATCTTCGGTGAGAAAGCGTCAGACGTTAAAGACACGTCTCTACGCGTACCAAACTCAGTTTCAGGTACAATCATCGACGTTCAAGTATTTACTCGTGACGGTGTTGAAAAAGACAAACGTGCACTTGAAATTGAACAGATGCAGCTTAAAGAAGCGAAGAAAGACCTTACTGAAGAATTCCAGATTCTTGAGGGTGGCCTTCTAAACCGTGTTAAAGCTGTACTTCTTGACGGTGGTTACACTGAAGCGAAACTAGATGCTATCGATCGTAAGAAGTGGCTAGAGCTAACGCTTGAAGATGATGCTCAACAGACTCAGCTTGAACAGCTAGCAGAGCAGTACGACGAGCTACGTGCTGACTTCGATAAGAAGTTTGAAACTAAGCGTCGTAAGATCACACAAGGTGATGATCTAGCACCTGGCGTACTGAAGATCGTTAAGGTTTACCTAGCGGTTAAACGTCGTATCCAGCCTGGTGATAAGATGGCGGGTCGTCACGGTAACAAGGGTGTAATCTCTAAGATCAACCCTGTTGAAGACATGCCTTACGATGAGAAAGGTCAGCCGGTAGACATCGTACTTAACCCACTGGGTGTACCTTCGCGTATGAACATCGGTCAGATCCTAGAAGTTCACTTAGGTCTGGCGGCGAAAGGTATCGGTGACAAGATCAACCAAATGGTGAAAGAGCAGCAAGAGCTAGCTAAGTTCCGTGACTTCCTACAGAAAGTCTACGACCTTGGTGATACTCGTCAGAAAGTAGACGTTGCGTCTCTATCTGATGACGAAGTTCGTACGCTGATCAAGAACCTACGTGGTGGTCTACCGATCGCGACTCCAGTATTTGACGGTGCGTCTGAGCAATCAATCAAAGAGCTATTGAAACTAGGTGACCTACCAGAATCTGGTCAGCTAACGCTGTTTGATGGTCGCACAGGTGATGCGTTTGAGCGTCCTGTAACTGTTGGTTACATGTACATGCTGAAACTGAACCACCTTGTTGATGACAAGATGCACGCTCGTTCAACTGGTTCGTACAGCCTAGTAACTCAGCAACCACTTGGTGGTAAAGCTCAGTTCGGTGGTCAGCGTTTCGGTGAGATGGAAGTATGGGCACTAGAAGCATACGGTGCTGCTTACACGCTTCAAGAAATGCTAACAGTTAAGTCGGATGACGTTAACGGCCGTACTAAGATGTACAAGAACATCGTAGATGGCAACCACAGCATGGAACCTGGCATGCCAGAATCGTTCAACGTACTGTTGAAAGAGATTCGCTCGCTAGGTATCAACATCGAGCTAGAAGACGAAGAGTAATCCCTTCTTTCTTAATTGAGAAAAGCGATTATTTGGTAGAAGGTGCTCACTTTTGCGGGTGAGCCCCTTTTAACTCCTTACAGGAGCTGATTGTGAAAGACTTATTAAACTTTCTAAAAGCGCAGCATAAGACCGAAGAATTTGATGCAATCAAAATCGGTCTATCTTCACCGGACATGATCCGTTCATGGTCTTTCGGTGAAGTTAAAAAACCTGAAACGATCAACTATCGTACGTTCAAGCCTGAGCGTGATGGTCTGTTCTGTGCGCGTATTTTTGGTCCAGTAAAAGACTACGAATGTCTTTGTGGTAAATATAAGCGTCTGAAACACCGTGGTGTTATCTGTGAGAAGTGTGGCGTTGAAGTTACACAAACTAAAGTTCGTCGTGACCGTATGGGCCACATCGAGCTTGCTTCACCAGTTGCTCACATCTGGTTCCTAAAATCACTGCCGTCTCGTATCGGTCTACTAATGGATATCCCTCTACGTGATATCGAACGTGTTCTTTACTTCGAAATGTACGTAGTAACTGAACCGGGTATGACTGATCTAGAAAAATCTCAGATGCTAACTGAAGAAGAGTATCTGGATCGCCTAGAAGAGTGGGGTGATGAGTTCACGGCTAAGATGGGTGCAGAAGCGATCAAAGACCTACTTGCGTCTATGGATCTGCCTGCTGAAATCGAAGAAATGCGTGAAGAGCTTCAGTCTACTAACTCAGAGACTAAGCGTAAGAAGATCACTAAGCGTCTGAAGCTAGTTGAAGCGTTCGTTCAATCTGGTAACAACCCAGAGTGGATGATCCTAACTGTGCTTCCGGTACTTCCGCCAGATCTACGTCCTCTAGTACCACTAGATGGCGGTCGCTTCGCGACTTCTGATCTGAACGATCTATACCGTCGCGTAATCAACCGTAACAACCGTTTGAAGCGTCTACTAGAGCTTGCTGCTCCGGACATCATCGTACGTAACGAAAAGCGTATGCTACAAGAGTCTGTTGATGCACTTCTAGATAACGGTCGTCGCGGTCGCGCGATCACGGGTTCGAACAAGCGTCCTCTGAAATCTCTTGCTGATATGATCAAGGGTAAGCAAGGTCGTTTCCGTCAGAACCTTCTAGGTAAGCGTGTAGACTACTCTGGCCGTTCTGTAATCACAGTAGGTCCATACCTCCGTCTGCACCAGTGTGGTCTTCCTAAGAAGATGGCACTTGAGCTATTCAAACCGTTCATCTACAGCAAGCTAGAGACTCGTGGTCTTGCGACGACAATCAAAGCTGCTAAGAAGATGGTAGAGCGCGAAGAAGCGATCGTTTGGGATATCCTAGACGAAGTAATCCGCGAACACCCAGTACTATTGAACCGTGCACCTACACTTCACCGTCTAGGTATCCAGGCGTTCGAACCAGTACTAATCGAAGGTAAAGCAATTCAGTTACACCCACTTGTGTGTGCGGCGTACAACGCGGACTTCGATGGTGACCAAATGGCGGTACACGTGCCTCTAACTCTAGAAGCACAGCTTGAAGCTCGTACTCTGATGATGTCGACAAACAACATTCTGTCGCCAGCGTCAGGTGATCCGATCATCGTACCTTCACAGGACGTTGTATTGGGTCTTTACTACATGACTCGTGACAAGATCAACGTGAAAGGCGAAGGTATGTATCTTGCTAGCCCAGCAGAAGCTGAGAAAGCATACCGTACCAAGACTGCTGAGCTACACGCTCGCGTTAAAGTTCGCATCACAGAGACTGTCGTTGATGAAGATGGCAATAGCACAACTGAGACTAAGATGGTTGATACAACTATCGGTCGTGCAATGCTTTGGCAAATCGTGCCAGCTGGTCTTCCGTACAGTATCGTTAACCAAAAGCTAGGTAAGAAACAAATCTCTCACCTACTTAACGAGGCGTACCGTAAGCTAGGTCTGAAAGACACAGTAATCTTCGCTGACCAAATCATGTACACAGGTTTCGCTTACGCGGCACTTTCTGGTGTATCTGTTGGTATCGACGATATGGTTGTACCGGCAGCGAAGTACACTGAGATCGAAGAAGCGGAAGCAGAAGTTCGCGAAATTCAAGAACAGTACCAATCTGGTCTTGTAACTGCGGGTGAGCGCTACAACAAAGTGATCGATATTTGGGCATCGACCAACGATCGCGTAGCTAAGTTGATGATGGAAAACCTATCTTCTGAAACAGTCGTTAACCGCGAAGGTGAAGAAGAGCAGCAAGAATCATTCAACAGTATCTACATGATGGCCGACTCGGGCGCACGTGGTTCTGCAGCTCAGATTCGTCAGCTAGCAGGTATGCGTGGTCTGATGGCGCGTCCAGATGGTTCAATCATCGAAACGCCGATCACAGCGAACTTTAAAGAAGGTCTAAACGTCCTTCAGTACTTTATCTCAACGCACGGTGCTCGTAAGGGTCTTGCGGATACAGCACTGAAAACAGCGAACTCGGGTTACCTAACTCGTCGTCTAGTAGACGTTGCTCAAGACGTTGTCGTGCACGAACATGACTGTGGTACGCACGAAGGTGTCGATATGATGCCGCACATCGAAGGTGGTGACGTTAAAGTTGCACTTTCTGAGCTTGCTCTAGGTCGTGTTGTTGCTGAAGACGTTCTTAAGCCAGGTACTGAAGAAGTTCTGATCCCACGTAATACTCTAATTGATGAGAAGTGGTGTCAGATCATGGAAGAGAACTCAGTAGATAGCATGAAAGTGCGCTCAGTAGTTACCTGTGATGCGGACTTCGGTTGTTGTGCACAGTGTTACGGCCGTGACCTAGCACGTGGTCACCTAGTGAACCAAGGTGAAGCAGTGGGCGTTATCGCTGCTCAGTCTATCGGTGAGCCGGGTACACAGCTTACAATGCGTACGTTCCACATCGGTGGTGCGGCATCTACTGCGGCAGCAGAGAACAGCATCCAAGCTAAGACAACAGGTACGGTTAAGCTACACAATGCTAAGTTCGTAACCAACAAAGATAAGAAGCTTGTTATCACTTCTCGTGCATCTGAACTGACTATCATTGATGAGTTTGGTCGTACTAAAGAGAAGCACAAACTTCCATACGGTTCTCTACTGAGCAAAGGCGACAACGACGCAGTTCAAGCTGGTGAAACAGTAGCAAACTGGGAAGCGCACACTATGCCAATCATCACTGAAGTGGCAGGTCGCATCCAGTTCGTAGACATGATCGACGGTGTGACAGTTTCTCGTCAAACGGATGACCTAACGGGTCTATCTTCAAGCGAAGTAACTGAAGCGGCAGCTCGTCCAGCAGCAGGTAAAGATATGCGTCCAGCTATCAAACTTGTTGATGCGGCAGGTAAAGACGTAATGATTCCTGGTACTGATATGCCAGCTCACTACTTCCTACCTGGTAAAGCTATCGTTAACATCGAAGACGGCGCTGAAGTAGGCGTGGGTGATACACTTTCTCGTATCCCTCAGAAATCTGGTGGTAACAAAGATATCACCGGTGGTTTACCACGCGTAGCAGACCTATTCGAAGCACGTAAGCCGAAAGAGCCTGCGATTCTTGCTGAGCACACAGGTACTGTGAGCTTCGGTAAAGAGACGAAAGGTAAACGTCGTCTAGTAATTACTCGTGACGGCGGCGACGCTTACGAAGAGATGATTCCTAAGCACCGTCAGCTTAACGTATTCGAAGGCGAGAAAGTTGAACGTGGTGATGTGATCGCAGACGGTCCAGAGTCTCCACATGACATTCTACGTCTACGTGGTATCCACGCTGTAACGCAATACATTGCGAACGAAGTTCAAGAAGTATACCGTCTGCAGGGCGTTAAGATTAACGATAAGCACATTGAGACTATCGTTCGTCAGATGCTACGCAAGTGTACAATCACACATGCTGGTGACTCTACAGAGTTCCTAGTGGGTGAACAGGTTGAATACGCGAACGTTAAGATTGCCAACCGTCAGCTAGAAGCTGAAGGCAAAGAGCTTGTTCGTTTCGAGCGTGAGCTGCTTGGTATTACTAAAGCATCTCTAGCAACTGAATCGTTCATCTCTGCGGCATCGTTCCAGGAGACAACTCGCGTACTAACAGAAGCAGCTGTTTCTGGTAAGCGTGATGAGCTACGTGGTCTGAAAGAAAACGTAATTGTTGGTCGTCTAATCCCAGCAGGTACAGGTTTCGCTTACCACCAAGATCGTCAAGCTAAGCGTACAGAAGAGCAAGAAGGTCCTTCTGCTGAGCAAGCGACAGACAATCTTGCAGCACTGCTTAACGCAGGCTTCTCTTCTGATGAGTAAGTCTGCAGACGAGTAATCGCTGTGTAAGAAATGACAAAAGGCACCTTCGGGTGCCTTTTTTGTTTTTGAAGATAGGGAACGCGTTGCTTCGAGAACGGACTTCGTCCCCGCATCTCGCATCCCGTATCCCTAGCGAAGCGTTCCTAAGTAAAAAGGGTTAACGCAAAACGCCAACCCTTCAAAATTCTCTAGCTCTCTAGCTCTTAGGCCCCAGGCGGAATCGCTAAGCTATCTGCGATAAGTTGAATCAACTGATCTTCAACTTCAAAACGTACTTCGAGCAGTTCGCCAACTTTCGACATATCTACTTCGAAGTTAGGTAGCTCGTCGTCAGCGCTAACACCGACATACTTATCGTTAAACTCAAGTAAAGGCTCGGTAGTAAGTACGATCTTGGCGTAGGTTGTATCGATTTCGTCATTACTCTTAAAGCCGGTTGCTTGCCACTTTTTCATTACCATATCGTAGATTTTGAAGTGGCCTTCAGAAATGTAATCGACAACGTGATCGCAAAATGAGCTGATTTGTTTCGGGGAAGGCAGTTCGACGACGTTCGCGTGTCCATTTACAGGTTGAAGGGAGCCTAGCTGGCAATATTCGACAATCAAAGCCTGGCGGGTTTCGAGCCAGTGGTCTATGACTTCGCTTGAGCCACCCCATTGTTCTTGTGTTTGTTTGAATTTATTTAGCATGACCATATCCTCATGATCGAGTCACTTCTCCGGTGACCATTACGCTTTGACTCCCAAAGCACGTACAGAGTACAACCTCTTGTCCTTACTAAAATTTATAGTCTCAAAATAGATGGACCACAAACTCTGGTATGAATTTAGATTGCCAGTAAAATAGACGAACTGCAAGTGGAGAGATGAGCCAATGTTAAAGAAAGGTGACGTAAACCGTACGAAAAAAGTTTACTGGTGTGTTGTGTCAGGAAGCGATGTATGGTTGCAAAATGGTCAGTTGCCAATCGGCAGTGCTGATAGCCTTAACTTGCCTTATGAACGGGCAATCGAAGTTGGGCAGTGGAACAATTACCCGGTTATGTGGCTTAACGAAGCCGATGTTACTAGGCCGCTTGAATTGACCTCTTTACGTGACTGTTTGCATGTTCCCAGCGACCTTTTTTTACTGATGAGCAAAGCAGTACAATACGGGCATATGAGTCAAAGCGTGCGGTTTTGTCCTCAATGTGGAGGGAGAAATCACCTTAGTCATACTCAATTGGCTATGCAGTGTGGTGATTGTCGTACCTTGCATTACCCGCGCATCTTTCCATGTATTATTGTTGCGGTTCGCAAAGCTGATAAAATCCTGCTCGCGCAACACCCAAGGCATCGCAACGGGATGTATACCGTGATTGCCGGCTTCTTAGAGGTCGGTGAAACGTTGGAGCAGTGCGTGGCTCGCGAGGTAAAGGAAGAAACAGGGGTTGAGGTGACGAATATCCGCTATTTCGGCAGCCAACCTTGGGCGTTTCCATCTAGTATGATGATGGGCTTTGTTGCTGATTATCAATCAGGGGTCTTAAAGCCAGATTATAGTGAGCTTAGTGATGCTGGTTGGTTCGGCTTAAATGAGCTGCCACCTGTTGCACCCGAGGGGACTATTGCCCGTCAGTTAATTGAATATACGCTGGGAGAAATTAAGTTATCTAGCTGAATTATAGATAAAAAAAACCCTCCAGAAGGAGGGGGTAAGTAAGATGTCGTTATGAGATGCCAAGCACTATGTGCTCGGTTTATAATTGTAGTTTTCGCTAGCAAACAAATTTTTAACACTGATACTGAGTGAGTGCAAATTAAGCACTGATTTAAAAGTTAATAACTTGATCTAGGTTGCAAAGCACACAGCTTTTGCGAGTCAAACAGTGTTAGAATAGCCGCAACAAAAAAACGAGCCTAAAAATCGGAAAAACGGAATGACTGAATTAAAGAATGACCGCTATCTTCGCGCGTTACTAAAGCAGCCAGTTGACTACACTCCTGTATGGATGATGCGTCAAGCCGGTCGCTATCTTCCAGAATACAAAGCAACTCGCGCAGAAGCGGGTGATTTTATGTCTTTGTGCAAGAATGCAGAGTTAGCTTCTGAAGTGACACTTCAGCCATTACGCCGTTTTCCTCTTGATGCCGCTATCCTGTTCTCAGATATTCTAACCATCCCGGATGCTATGGGACTAGAGCTACGCTTTGCTGCAGGCGAAGGACCAGTATTTGACAAGCCAATCACTTGCAAAGCGGATGTAGAAAAAATTGGTCTGCCAGATCCTGAAGGTGAGCTTAAGTACGTGATGAATGCTGTACGTCAGATTCGTAAAGACCTGAATGGTGATGTGCCACTGATCGGCTTCTCCGGTAGTCCTTGGACTCTAGCGACATACATGGTTGAAGGTGGTAGCTCGAAGGCTTTCACTAAGATTAAAAAGATGATGTACGCAGAGCCACAAACTCTGCACCTGCTGCTTGATAAGCTTGCAGATAGTGTGATCGAGTACTTAAACGCACAGATCAAAGCGGGTGCTCAATCTGTGATGGTCTTCGATACATGGGGCGGTGTACTGACTCCTCGTGACTACAACTTGTTCTCGCTGCAATACATGCACAAAATCGTAGATGGTCTAATCCGCGAAAATGATGGTCGTCGCGTACCCGTCACGCTCTTTACTAAGAACGGTGGTATGTGGCTAGAACAGATCGCAGCAACGGGCTGTGATGCAGTCGGTCTAGATTGGACAATTAACATCGCTGATGCAGTGAAGCGTGTCGGTGACAAGGTTGCGCTACAAGGCAACATGGATCCATCAATGCTTTACGCGTCTCCTGAGCGCATCCGTGAAGAAGTGTCGACTATTCTTGAAGGCTTTGGTGATGCAGGTACAGGTCACGTGTTTAACCTTGGTCATGGCATTCATTTAGATGTACCGCCAGAAAACGCTGGTGTATTTGTTGAAGCGGTGCATGAGTTATCTAAGCCATACCACAAATAATTGAGTAATTAATGAAAAGCGCCTGATACGACCAGGCGCTTTTTTGTTATGGGTTACACTAGCCGCTATACTGCCCTTAGACATAGAGAAAGGAGTGCGGATAATTCATGAAGACTCGTGACAAGATAGTGCTTGCTGCACTGGAACAATTTAATCAACATGGTGAGCGTAATATCACAACCAATCATATTGCCGCCCACATCGATATTAGTCCGGGTAACCTGTATTACCACTTCCGTAATAAACAAGAAATCGTTCGCGAGATCTTCGCTTTATACTCTAATGAACTTCTTGAACGTTTCACACCCATTCAAGGTCAGCAAGAGAGCTTAGTTTTACTCAAGCACTATTTGGATTCCATCTTTACTCTGATGTGGAAATACCGTTTCTTCTACGCCAATTTGCCTGAGATCCTTCAGCGTGACGAGCAGTTGCACGAAGAGTACATCCAAGTGCAAGAAAAACTACAAACTAACTTAATTAACATAATGCGTGCGTTTGTCGATTTAGAGCTTGTTTCGGTTGAAGATAGTGAGATGAAGTCACTTGTCACCACTTTGCACATGATCGCGTCGAGCTGGTTAGGTTATCAAGCTGCAATGTCGCCTAAAACAAAGATAACTGAGCAGGTAATTCATCAAGGTATGTTGCAAATGATTTCTGTTGTGAAACCAAAAGCAACACCGCAAGGGTTAGAGCAACTTCAGCTCCTTGAGGATGGCGTTAAAGCAATTCATGCTTAGTCATAACTAATTGAAATTGTTCAAACAGGCAGAACCCATTAGAGTACTAGTGTTTCTCTAATGGGTTTTGTTTTATGCACTTCGACGTATTCAATGGTGATGCAGACGGTATCATTGCTTTACTTCAACTTCGGTTGGTTGACCCTAAGTTGTCGACGTTAATCACGGGCGTTAAGCGAGATATTCAACTACTAGATAAGATATTGGTTAACCCTAACGATACAGTGACGGTTCTAGATATCTCAATGGAGAAGAATAAAGCGGGTCTAGAGAAAGCTCTAGCAGTAGGGGCAAATGTCTTTTATGCCGATCACCATAAGTCTGGTGATATTCCCCAAAATACCAATCTAGAAGCGTATATCGACCTTGATACCAATACTTGTACTGCATTGATCGTCGATAGCTTGTTAAAAGGGCGATACCATACTTGGGCAATTGCTGCCGCTTATGGAGATAACTTAATCGCTAAAGCTGACGAACTGGCTGACAAGGCGGGTCTTAGCGAGGAGCAAAAAGCACAGCTTAAAGAGCTAGGAACATTGATAAACTACAATGGCTACGGCTCTAAATTGGAGGATCTGCACTTCGACCCTGCCGCATTGTTTGAGCAGCTTTTGGCTTATGATGATCCCTTTGCTGTAATAGCTGATCAAAACTCTCCATTTCTAGTTTTACGTGCCGCTTATCAGGCAGATATGACTCGAGCTTTGGCAATAACAGCTAAATACCGCAGCACTAAGTTAGCCGTCTTTGAATTACCAAATCAGGCATCATCTCGCAGAATCAGCGGTGTTTATGGCAATCACTTGGCAAATCATGCGCCTAATTCTGCACATGCGGTATTAACTGAAAACCGCGATGGAACATATACTGTTTCGCTGCGCGCGCCACTAAACAATAAACAAGGAGCTGGGGATATTTGTATTCAATTTCCAAGTGGAGGCGGAAGAGCAGCCGCTGCGGGGGTTAATGCATTACCTAAAGAGCAGTTAACCGCATTTATCGAGGTGGTTGAGCAGTACTACCGCACCTAAACTGATCTTGGTGGTTCTACGCTAAGTCGCGCGCTACATTGCAAGCCTTAGCGGGTCAACCAGCTTTTAGGGTTTTGAGTTTTACTATTACGGCGAATCTCAAAGTAAAGCGATGGGCGTGGCTGACCACCAGTGTCACCTGCCAGTGCGATACTTTCTCCTGCAGTGACTTTATCACCTTCTTTCTTCAGCAGGCTCTGGTTAAAGCCATATAAGGTCATATCACCTTTTCCGTGGTCAAGTAGTATTACTAAGCCATAGCCGCGCAGGTAGTCGGCAAATACGACCGTGCCTGAGTACACCGCTTTAACCGATTGTCCATAGTTGGCATTAATCACCATGCCTTTCCAGTTTATCTGCCCAGTCTGACGTGAGCCATAGTTATGTAGAACTCTACCTTTGAGAGGCCAAGGCAGTTTGCCTTTCTTCCGTGCTAAGCCATCCATTGGAACGGCGTTGCGCTTAGCTGCTTTCGCTATCTCTGCTTTCAGTCTGGTTTCATTGCGCTGTAGCTCAGAGAGATAAACTTTGTCGTTTGAGATGCTGCTACGTATCTGCGAGACCGTACCTTTACGCTTAGATTGGGTTTTAGTCAGTTGGTCGCGTTTTTTTGTCTGCTGGTTCAGTAGGCTAGTGATTTGCTGCTTCTCTAGTCCTAGCTGTTCTCGGCTATCGTCCAGTTCCTCAGCGGTTTTCTCAAGTTCTGCAATAGTGGTTGCCCGCTCTTTGGCAAGGTGTTGGAAATACTGGCTAATTCGGTCTTCTTCGACGCCTTGGTTAAGAATGTTAGAGGAAGCCTTTGCACGCTGAGTTACATAATAGGTTTGAATGAGTTCTGCTAACTTATCGCTTTGTGCCTTCTTGTTTTGTTTGAGTTGGTCGACTTTAGACTTTAGATTGGCAATGTTTTTATTGGTATGGTTGAGAGAGGCCTTGGTTTCCTTAATCTCTTTTTCTAAGCGATTAATCGTGATTTCTTGCGATTTAAGGGATTTTTGCAATGAGTCGAGTTTCTTTTTCTGTGAAGACAATGACTGCTTTTGACGAGAAATCTCTCCGCTGACACCTTTAAGTTCATTATTATTGGCCGCGTAGCTAGGTGCTATTGAATAGGCAGAAAGCATTAACCCGAGTGCAAGGTAAATCTTGCTTGTAAATAGAGTCCTTAGTGAGGTGCTCGCCATGTTACAAATTTGCCCTAACTATTTGAGAAGCATTCAGTATACCCAAACCTTTTGATTAGAAGAAAGCGTAATATTAAAACTTGTTGTAGGCTCAAGAAAACAACAAGCCCGAGCAAGTACTCGGGCTTAGAAATACGAGTGCTGGAGTGAATTACTTCACTAGAATCTCACCCGTCATCTCTGCTGGGATCTCTAGACCCGTTAGCGATAGCATAGTTGGCGCTAGGTCAGACAGTTTACCGCCTTGTTTGAACTCAACGTCTTTGTCACCAACGTAGATTAGCGGTACTGGTAGGTTAGTGTGAGCAGTGTGAGTGCCACCTGTCTCTGGGTCTACCATCATTTCCGCGTTACCGTGGTCAGCAGTGATCAGCATTTGGCCGCCTACTTCTTCGATAGCCGCAACAATTTTAGCAACACAGCCGTCGATTGCTTCGATCGCTTGCTCAGCTGCTTCGTAAACGCCAGTGTGACCAACCATATCTGGGTTAGGGTAGTTACAAATGATCGTGTCGTACTTGCCAGACTTGATCGCAGCAACCATTTTTTCCGTAAGCTCTTCAGAGCTCATTTCTGGCTGTAGGTCGTAAGTTGCTACTTTTGGAGAAGCAACAAGTTGACGCTCTTCGCCTTCGAATTCGTTCTCAACACCACCGTTGAAGAAGAAAGTTACGTGCGCGTACTTTTCAGTTTCAGAGATACGTAGCTGAGTTTGACCTTGCTTAGATAGCCACTCACCGTATGTGTTTTCTAGTGACGCTGGTGGGAATGCGATTGCTAGCGGGATGTCGGCAGCGTATTGGGTTAGCATTACGAAGTTGATTGCTGGGAATACCGCGCGCTCGAAGCCGTCGAATACAGGCACGAAAGTACGTGTGATTTGACGAGCACGGTCAGCACGGTAGTTCATAAAGATCACTGCATCGCCGTCTGCGATTACCGCATCTTCTTGGCCATCAGCCTTGATTGCTGTTGCTTTAACGAACTCATCGTTCTCTTCACGAGCGTAAGCGGCTTCAAGACCAGCAACTGCAGTGTCGAAAGTGAACTCAGTTTTCGCTTGAGTAAGAAGATCGTAAGCAACTTGTACGCGATCCCAGTTGTTGTCACGGTCCATTGCGTAGTAGCGACCCACTAGAGAAGCTACTCGGCCTTTACCTAGTTTAGCAAATAGGTCTTGGAAACGTTTTAGAGAGTTCTCTGCGCTGCGTGGTGGCGTGTCACGACCGTCTAGGAAGCAATGTAGGTAGATTTTTTCTGCGCCACGTGCTGCTGCCATTTCAACTGCTGCATAGATGTGGTCTTCATGAGAGTGTACGCCACCTGGAGACATAAGACCCATGATGTGTACCGCTTTTTCTGCCTTCACTGCCGAGTCGATAGCTTCAACAAGTGCTGGAGTCTGTGCAAACTCACCGTCAGCAATTGATTTAGTGATACGAGTAAGGTCTTGGTATACAACACGACCCGCGCCGATGTTTGTGTGACCTACTTCAGAGTTACCCATTTGACCGTCTGGTAGGCCAACATCCATGCCAGAAGCAGAGATTAGAGTGTTTGGTTTGTTAGCAAACAGGCTATCAAGAAAAGGAGTTTTCGCGTTCGCGATTGCGTTGCTTGCTGTATCTTCACGGTGACCGTAACCGTCAAGAATAACTAGAGCCATAGGCTTCTTAGCTGTCATAGTGATGACCTCGTCAAATTTCAAAGTAACTTTGGAAACAAAATTAGCGTAATTTTACTACACTTTTTAACCAAAACTGTAGGTTAAGATCAAATATTGTGTGCGAAATAGTGTTGTTATCTTTCACCTTACTCTCAGTAAGTATTTTTCCAAGACACCTGTATTACTGTTTTCTTGCTTTTATTTTTCCCGTTTAGTAAAGAAATAGATAGTGGAAAATATCTATTGCTCCAATAGTCTAACTGACCAAAATGCCTGTACCTACAACGGCAACAATTGCCCCGAGCCAAGCAAATCGGTTGGGTCGTCTGCCGGAGTAAATCCAAAGTATAGGCAACAACATGATTGGCGTGGTAGAAGATAATAGAGCCACCATACCGACGTTACCTTCTTGCAGAGCATAGAGGATTAGTGTCATGCCTACGGCCATAGCGAGAAACCCATTGACCGCAGTAATTGAGAAAATTCGCAGGTTCATTGGTTGTGTTGCACGGGAAAGTTTGGCGCCAGAGAAGAAAAACAGGCAGTGAGCAGCAAACGCGGTCATCATTCGCACGGCTGAGGCAGCGATAGGGTCGATGGCGGTTTGCATGACAGGTTTAGCGATAATGCCACCTAAAGCTTGGCATAAGGCAGCAAGTAGTCCTAACCCTACACCAACCCAAATACTGCCTTTAATCGACTCTAAGTGGTTGTTTGCTTGCCCTTTACGACCAAAAAATATCGCGGTTAATACGCCAGAGAATACCAATGCAGAGCCCAACAATTCAAGAGACGTCATGGTTTCACTGAATAGGAAGTATCCAAGTACAGCGGAGAAGACGGCGTGACAAGAAAAGAGCAGGCCAGCTTGTCTTGGTCCCATGCGATTGAGGCAAGCAAAAAGGGCGGTATCTCCGATGAAAATACCGATCACGCCTGATAGCATCATTGCGGAAATCGCGCTGTTTTCTACTGTTGCCCAACCGCCGGTAACCAGCGCCATGCCTCCTAGAATCACAGAGGTACAGCCCATACGCCAACGACTATAGGCAAATGTTCCTAGATGCTGAGCTGGAGTAACAGAAAGTAGGCTGGCCACCGCCCAAAGAAAAGCCGCTGCCAATGCCAGCCATTCATATCCCATTGACACGAAATCCTTGTGAATTTGGAAGAGTAATGGCTGACAATATGCATTAAAACAGCGTTAATTCAAAGATTATTCTGGTTGGTATCAAACCTTAAAGCGTCCTACTTCTCGGCGCATGGTTTCAGCAGATTCACGCATGTTATCTGCGCTTTCGCTGCTTTGCATAGCTTGTGAAGCAAGGACATCGGAAGCGTCTTTTATCCCTTGTGTATTGCGGCTGATATCTTCACTTACTGCTCGTTGTTCTTCAGCCGCGCTCGCAATTTGTAATGCCATATCATTGATTTCGGTAATAGCATCTGTGATATGACCTAAGCTATCCGCGGCTTGCTGTGCATAGTCAACGCTGGTATCGGCGAGTGAGGTACTGCTTTGCATGCTATTGACAGCTAACTTAGTGTTGCTCTGTAGCGTCTCGATCATGTTGCGGATTTCTTCTGTCGAACCATGAGTCCGTTGGCTGAGAACGCGCACTTCATCAGCCACAACCGCAAAACCACGTCCTTGTTCACCAGCGCGAGCGGCTTCAATTGCAGCATTGAGCGCGAGTAGATTGGTTTGTTCCGCAATCTCTTGAATGGTGGAAAGAATCTGGTTAATGCTTTGAGTATTACTTTCTAATTCAGAGATAACTCCAGCAGCAGCCATGACCTGATCAGCCAATTCCACAATCGCTTGGCGGTTTTTCTGAATGACTTGCTGTCCATCCTCACATGCCGAAGAGGAAGTTTGTGAAGCTGAAGCGGTCAGCTCTGCATGACTCGCCACTTCTGCTGCGGTCGCTGACATCTCATGGATGGCCGTTGCGATCTGATTGACATCATTTTGCTGGGCTTCCACTTGCTGTGAAGCTTGTTGCGACAGTTCATTAGCTTGTACAGCTTGATTGGCCAACTTGTCACTGTGACTAATAATACCACTAATCATCGCCTGCATTTGGCTCAAAAACTGGTTGACATGTTCCGCCAATTCTCCAATTTCGTCACGACGTTTGATTTCGACTCTTTGTGTTAAATCGCCTTCGCCTTTAGATAGTTGAGATAGTGACGTAGAGAGATCTTGGAGAGGTTTTAACAGCTTAGTGATTGTATAGGTACTAAATGTCGCGATGACCAAGTACAAAATGATCGAGGCGAGCGCAGTAAATTGAATTTGCTCAGTAACTGAAGCAAAGGCTAAGTCTTTATCGACCACGATACCTAAAGACCAGTCCGTTGTCGGCACGTTGGTGACGTAGATAAGCTTATTCCCTTGCTCGGGCCAGCTAATCGTTGAAAGCGCTGATTTGCTGACTAGTTCATTGATCATACTCTGGCTCAGAGCTGGGTTAAGAACCGTCAAAGGTTGCTGACTAAGCTTTTCGTCCTGATAGGCGACGATGTTGTTGTTCCCATCAACGAGGAAGGTAAAACCATCATTGTCCAGAGATACATTGAGAACTTCACTAATGATGTTTGTGACCGTTAGGTCTGCGGCAAGAACCCCTTTTCGCTCACCAGAGAAGGCTTTCGCAAAGCTCACTACAATACTGCCATCAAAATCTTGATATGGTTCCGTTAGGATAAGTCCTGAGGTTTTCATTGCATCTTGATACCAAGGACGAGTTCTTGGGTCGTAATCGGCAGGCCAGTCTTCAGTTTTATCACCGTAAGCAATCGAGCCATCATCGAAACCAGCATATACAGAAAGAAAATCCCCCGCTCGCTTGGTAATCAACATTTCGCGGTCTGAGTTAGTGGACTGGACGATGGTTTTCTCGTTGGCGAGCATCATGTCACTGCGTATGGCCAACCAATCACTAATATAGCGGGTGGTAGCATGGCTAACATTCGCCATTTCGCTATTAAGAGCGGAGGTGGTTTCTTGTTTAAGTTGGCTTACAGAGATCCAAGCTTGAACCCCGCTAACCACAGCGATAACGATTGCGATCGCAATCTGCATTTTTAGTTTTATTGTATTTCTCATTGCCTTTCCTTAATAAACGAGACAATAAATCGAGAAAAGCGGAGTGAGGATACACCGGGAGAAGCTGTTTGCTATGTGGAGAGCATCAACCGATCCTTGTGGGCACTACCGCCGGATAGGAATCTCACATTGATAGTGAAATGGATGTTCTTGTTATTATTGAACTAATTTTATATTTCAAAGCGACCAATTTGCTTGATCTATGTACAGATTCGCTGACTAATTTACCTATCTACTGCGGATATTGATCAAACTGTGATGTTCAGCCAACAAATCTGATGTCACATTCCATCACTAGGTGATCAGCAGTGCCCCAGCATAAACAATGGTTAATCCAATCAAACCGATAATGAGACCTGTCTTGGCCATATCTTTGCTTTCGATAAGTCCAGTTGAATAAGCCAAAGAGTTTGGCGGCGTTGAAACTGGTAAAATCATGCCGAGTGATGCGGAGAAGGCGACAACGACCAATAAACCTTGTAGTCCCCCCACGCTGGCTAAGCTCTCCATCGAAGCTCCAATCGCAGCCGCAATCGGCATCAGTAAGTTAGCGGTCGCGGTATTGGACATGAAGTTTGCCATTAGCCAACAGACTATCGACAGAGTTAGAACCACGGCGACTGGTGACAGCGATTCATAATCAATCGCGTGCGCAAGGGCTGCTGCCAATCCGGTTTTATCCAAACCAATACCAATGGCAATACCCCCGGCGACTAGCCATAGTACGTCCCAGTTAATCAGCTTTAGCTCCGCTTTGCCCATGATTCCAGTTAGGGTGAATACCGCTAGCGGAATGATGGAGACGACATAGGTGTTCATACCATGCAACTTAGTCGTCATCCACAATAGGATCGTTGAAGCAAATGTGGCGTAGACAACCATGGCACGCCAATTTTTTTGAAACTGACCATCCAGCTTGAGTGTCATTGTTTGTTGAGAGGAAGGAAACAGTTTTTGCAGTAAAAACCAGGCGATGGTCAACTGAACGATTACGAAGGGTAAGCCCATCATCATCCATCTTAAGAAATCGATACTGTTTTCGCCAGTTAGGTACTGAAGCGCGATGGCGTTAGGTGGTGTACCGATTGGAGTAGCAATACCTCCCGTATTGGCAGCAATCGGAATACAGAGTACTAAGGCTTTGATCCCAATATCACCCCTAGGCGCAGAAGCGACAATGGGACCAAGTAATGCGAGCATCATTACTGTTGTGGCTGTATTAGACATAAACATCGAGAACACAGCGGTAATTAACATTAAGCCAAGCATGATGAATTTAGGCTGGTGACCAAAAGGCTTAAGTAGCACGCGAGCAAGGTTGTTATCTAACTCATACTTCGAAGCTGCAATAGCGAGAGCAAATCCCCCCATAAATAAAATAATGATCGGAGACGAGAAGGCGCTGAAAATGTCCGTATAGTTCATCAGCTCCCCCAAGTCATGTCCTGCAGGAGGATTGCGGAATAAATGTAGCCCTTTGTCTGAAATCATCACCAGTTCTAAGGCGATGATCAAAATCGACGTGGCAAATACCGGAACAGGCTCTAACACCCAAAGTAGTGCCGCTAGAAGAAAGATGGCCAGAAGTCGATGCTGAATCAGGGTCAGATCATCAATAGGGATCCAGTCAATGGGCATAAACAGCACAGCGATTGGCAGACCAAAACTGATCAATAGCTTAATGATAATTCCCGATTCTACCTTTGGCATACAATCCTTTACCTCAAAAGTATTAGTGAAGCCACAGATTAGTTCACAATGAATTAAAGGTCTTAGACCAAGTCTAGAGTTTTGATAAACAGTTAAAAATGTTGAGGGAGGTTTGCTTTGGGTCAAAAAAAGCCCCGCGAATGCGAGGCTTCAGAGTCTAGCGTTGGTGATTATTCTGCTGCTTGTTCTGTCTGAGCGGTGTGCGCGTAAGGTGTGCCCATTACTGTAGACTGACCATTTTGCATCGAGTCATCAAATTTCACCGCATCTTTGGCGAATAGGTTGATGACAGTTGAGCCTAGCTTGAAGCGACCCATCTCTTCACCTTTCTTAAGGATTACCGATTTATCACCTTGAGCTGGGTAGTCCCATTTGTAAACGGTATTGCCACGTGGTGGTGTTACTGTGCCAGCCCAAACTTGTTCAATACTGCCGACAATCGTCGCACCAACTAGCACCTGCGCCATCGGACCAAATTCAGTATCGAAGATACACACGACACGCTCGTTACGTGCAAATAGGTTTGGCACGTTTTCAGCAGTGAGTGGGTTAACGGAGAATAGGTCACCTGGCACATAAATCATCTGACGTAGCGTGCCGTCACATGGCATATGAACACGGTGATAATCACGTGGTGAAAGGTACAGCGTCGCAAATTCACCGTCTGCAAACTCTTGAGCTAATTCCGCATCTCCACCTAACAGATCTTGTGCCGTAAAATTATGGCCTTTTGCCTGAATCAGTTTGCCATCAGTGATAGGGCCAAACTGGCTTACACAAGCATCTGCTGGGTGAGTGACAACACTGACTTCTTCAGTGACTGGTCGCGCACCATCTTTTAGCTCACGAACAAAAAACTCGTTAAACGTCTTAAAGTGTTTAGGTTCAGAATGAAGTGCTTCATCCATGTTGACGTTGTATTGCTTAATAAACCACTTGATGATTGCTGTTGTTAGACCGCCAGCTTTTGCTGAAGCTAGCTTGCCCACTAAGCGCGTTAAACCGTGCTGAGGGATCCAATATTGCAGTCCAACTTTAATCTTATCCATTGTGTTCAATTCCAATGCTATTTTCATGATTGACTATATTCTGGGCGCGAGATGTTACTCAAATTGCACCCAAAAGTCAGCAGTTGCTAGGGTCTGTTGACCTTTTGCGGTTAAATTTTGTTCGAGATAAAAGCGTTTTAATCGCGGCGAGAGGTTTGTCGCCTAGTCATTCTAAGCAAAACACCTCTCAACAAAGAGTAAAACGCTTTTAGCCGAACCCTTCGGGCAGCGTTTGTGGCCCCTTTCTGCTGCGTTATCGGCTTATCAGGTAGGGCAACTACAATTCAAAGCCTCTGCCTTGCATAAAGAACCCACAAACTGCTGCAAAAATCAGCTCAAAAGGGCAACAGACCCTAAACTTTGCTTACAAATTTGCTGCTACAAATCTGCTTTTTTATTACGTGAGTACTGTCGGTTAGCCTTGTTTTCCACCATGCTTTCAAGAATTCGATGGTAGTTCTCGAAACGAATCTCGTTGATCTGTCCATTTTCAACAGCCTGGCGTAGTACACACCCTGGGTCGTCATTGTGTTTACAGTCACGAAACTTACAACTGCCTAGATAAGGTCTGAACTCAACAAAGGCTTTGGTTACCTCTTCGGCTTCAAGGTGCCATAAGCCAAATTCACGTACGCCAGGAGAGTCAATAAGATCGCCACCTGTTGGAATATGGTAAAGGCGGGACGCGGTTGTCGTGTGTTGACCTAATCCTGAGTTCTCTGAAACCTCACCTTCTTCGACATTGAACTGTGGCATTAGTGCGTTAACCAAACTTGATTTGCCCACACCGGACTGACCGACGAAAATATTGATGCGGTCTTTCAGCTCTGCCTCTAACTCAGCAATGCCTTCACCAGTCTGCTTACTTACAAATAACACCTTGTAGCCAATATGTTCGTATTCACTTAGCCAAGATTTGTACTCAGCCAGTTGCTCTTGTTCAAGAAGATCGATCTTGTTCAGAACCAGTAGTGGCGCGATGTTCAAGGTTTCAGAAGCAACTAAGTAGCGGTCAATGATATTGAGTGACAGTTCAGGCAAAATGGACGAGACAATCACCATTTGGTCGACGTTAGCGGCAACAGGTTTTAGGCCATCGTAGTAGTCGGGGCGTGTTAATACTGAAGTTCTTGGTTCAACGGCTTCAACAACACCATTGATGCCTTCCATCGACTCATGGCCGGGGCGCCAGATGACTTTGTCGCCAGAGACGAGAGTTTCGATACCGCGACGCAGATTACAACGTTGGATTTCTCCATTTTCGAGATCTTCTATATCGGCGTGTTGTCCAAAACGAGTGATAACCAGGCCTGATTTACTTGCTCCTAGCATAGACTCATCCCATTGGATAGACTCTTCCTGCTTGAGTTTGCGTTTTTGGTTATGGCGTACACGCCTTACCTGACCTTTGGTTAGCTTTTTCTTTTTAGCCACGTTTCTCTACTTCAGTTGATTAATTTATCGAGTGATACCTGTTCGACCGTAAAAATCTCAATCTATCTTGGGTATCGGAATTTGGGTATAGTACCTCTTTTATCATAAAACCAATAGGCAACGATTTATGTCCTTTAGCGATCAAAATTTAATTTGGATTGATCTTGAGATGACAGGACTGGACCCAGAGACCCATAAAGTTATCGAAATCGCCACCATAGTGACTGATAGTGAATTGAATATTTTAGCTGAAGGACCTGTACTTGCCATTTATCAGCCAGAAGTAGAGTTGGCTAAAATGGATGAGTGGTGTACCACTACTCATACTGGTAGTGGGTTGGTTGATCGTGTACGTGAAAGTAAAATCGACGAGCAAGAAGCTATTCGCCAAACGATCGAGTTTTTGGAAAAATGGGTACCGAAAGGTAAATCACCGATTTGCGGCAACAGTGTTGGTCAGGACCGTCGTTTTTTGTATAAACATATGGCGGAACTTGAACAGTATTTCCATTACCGCTACATCGACGTGAGTACTTTTAAGGAACTCACGCGCCGTTGGAAGCCTGAAGTGCTCGATGGTTTCTCTAAAACAGGCAGCCATTTAGCGTTAGACGATATTCGAGAATCGATAGCCGAACTTCAATACTACCGTAAAACGATTATTTCAATCTAATAGACTTCTGATAACGCCAGCAATGATGGTTGGCGTTTTAAGTAGATAGCTGCAACAGCCCTATTTATGGCACGGGTAGGAATGCAAATTGAGCCACACCATGAACGACCTTAGTTATACCTCGATTCGTCTTGTCTGCGACGATCAGGGCCATCATGTCTTGAATCATTACCATCTTAGTAAATAGGCGATCGAAACTCATATCCCCCCCGTTGCCGTTTGTATCGTTGCTGTATATCAGAGGGTTACCATACTGATCTTTGCGGTGATAGAGTCGCCAAACGAATATCTCGATGTTTCTCGCACTGTTATATAAAGATTGCTCATCAAGTGAATCAATAATAAAGAACTCTTGTTGGTGGTTGTACGACCGACGCAGCATTTCTGACAATCCAACGACAGCGGCAAATACGCGATCTCCTTGGAAGTTCTCATCAAAACTGAGCAAAATTGCCTCAATACCTGTGACGCCGTTTAACTCATCGAAAACCAAAGAGGGCAGGTCGATGCTTTCTTCAGAGCCAAATATTTGAGTGATACGACTTTCGATGGTGGCTTGAGGGCTCTTATGCAGTTGAATGGGGTTACGGACATAAAGTTTGCGCGTCAGCTCGATCATTTGTTTTTTCAACTGCCGAGCATGCACATCCATGACGAAGTCTACATCGCTTTTGCCGAGATTGCGCATTGGTTTAGGCATAGAACCACATCCCGCAACCAACAAGGCGAGAATGAAGGGAATCAACGTTCGAAAAGCAATCCTTTGCAATAACATGGATACAGAACCTTAGCCTAGAGAAATGCGACAGCCAATGAGAGACTTTTATAGCCAATAGTTATATTAAAAAATACAATCATCAGCGACATTAAGTCATCAAAATGCAGGTCAACATCCCAATTTGAGCATGGGTGAAGTTGCTTTTATGTTATTTAACGAAATGCATTTCGTTTAAATTTCAAGCTGTTTTGATTGTTGATGTGCGCTTTTCATCCAAACAGGAAAAAAAAGGATTTTTTTTGCATGAAGGACTTGCATCACAAAAAAATGCTCTTATAATTCGCAGCCCTGAACAACGGAAACGTTGTTGATGCGACACTAGCTCAGTTGGTAGAGCGCAACCTTGCCAAGGTTGAGGTCACGAGT
>NZ_LLEI02000034.1 GCF_001399455.2 Vibrio bivalvicida | reverse complement strand
CACGCTCTTCTGGAGCGTTATCGATAGATGCGAAGTCTTTCGCTTCACCGCCGTATACTTTTGAAAGAGTAGTACAGATCGCTGCAGTTAGAGTTGTTTTACCGTGGTCAACGTGGCCGATAGTACCAACGTTTACGTGCGGTTTCGTACGTTCAAATTTTTCTTTAGACATGAGTTGTCCCTCTAGGTACGGATTTAGGTGGCTTTAATGACCACGCAACCAAAAAGTATTGGTGATAAACTTCTCTTAATCACTAAACGTAGTTTAGTTAAAAGAAAGTATCAAAAGGAAAACATTGCTTAGAGCTGGTGCTGATAGGCAGACTCGAACTGCCGACCTCATCCTTACCAAGGATGCGCTCTACCACCTGAGCTATATCAGCACTCAAATTAGAGTGGAGCGGGCAGCGGGAATCGAACCCGCATCATCAGCTTGGAAGGCTGAGGTAATAGCCATTATACGATGCCCGCAACACGTAACTCTGTGAGCTATTTCCTTAAGAATATGGTGGAGGGGGACGGATTCGAACCATCGAAGGCAGTGCCAGCAGATTTACAGTCTGATCCCTTTGGCCACTCGGGAACCCCTCCAAATTTTCAATCCATTTCTCTCGTGCTCTAAAAAGAGATAAGCGGAAAAATGGTGCCGACTACCGGAATCGAACTGGTGACCTACTGATTACAAGTCAGTTGCTCTACCTACTGAGCTAAGTCGGCATAAGTGGTGCGCATTCTATTGAATGATTTTCTGCCTTGCAATAGGAAAATTAAAAAAAAACTCCTTTTTCTTCCAATTGGGCTTATTTGTTGAATTTTCGCCCAATTTAGTAGCAAAAAATGACTTAATGTCGACGATGTCGTTTGCAATCTTGCTTGGTTGTTGTATTTTCGCTGCTCTAGCGTGAAACCAAGTTAGGATGACTATGACTCCATATCTCTCATTTAACCGTCAACAATGGGCTGAATTACGTAATTCAGTGCCGATGACGTTATCCGAGACCGATCTGGTTGAACTTCAAGGGGTGAACGAAAGCCTCACAATGGATGAAGTAGAAGAGATATACTTGCCACTCGCACGTCTACTCAATTTATATGTGGTCGCGCGGCAAAGTCGCAACTCAGTGTTAAATAAATTTTTGGACCACCAAGGTTCAGCTCCACCATTTATTATTGGTATCGCTGGCAGCGTCGCAGTCGGTAAAAGTACCACCGCACGTTTGCTAAAGGCACTGCTATCACGCTGGGATAACCACCCTAAAGTTGAGCTAGTTACCACAGACGGTTTCCTTTACCCAAAAAAGATGCTGGATGAACGCGGCATTTTAAATCGTAAGGGGTTTCCTGAGTCTTATGATATCAAGCGTTTGGTAGACTTCGTTTCTGATGTAAAAGCAGGCAAGCCTAATCTTGAAGTACCAGTATACTCACACATCACCTATGACATTACTGACGAACTTAAAAAGGTCGACCGTCCTGATGTGTTGATCATTGAAGGCTTAAATGTGTTGCAAAGTGGCATGGACTACCCACATGACCCACATCGTGTATTTGTTTCCGACTTCTTAGATTTCTCGCTTTACGTCGATGCAGAGAGTGAAGTGATCGAACAATGGTACGTCGAGCGCTTCTTAAAATTTCGCCAAGGTGCCTTTACCAAGCCTGGTTCTTACTTTAACCACTACACCCAACTGACTGAAGCGAAAGCGATTGAAAAAGCACATAGTATTTGGCAATCGATTAATGGGGTGAACTTAGACGCCAATATTCTGCCTACCAAAGGGCGCGCCCATTTAATTTTAAAGAAAGGTCAGGATCATCAAGTGGAAGAAGTTTTTCTGAGGAAGTAGCACTACGCTTGGGAAGAAAGATTCGGGAACGGGCTTCGCCCTACGGATAAATTAGCTATGAAGGGCTGACACCTAATGTCAGCCCTTTATTTTTTACTAACGGTCATCCCCGAGAAATAGGAACGAGTGAGTTGAGGATCTCTTCAGGCAAGTAGATTACTTATGTAGATTCCCTACTCGCTCCTTCGTCGCTCTATGGAGTAACGATTTGTTTCTCGAAGGGAGAAGCCCGCTCTCGCATTTCGGAGCGTAGCGCTCCCAAGGACGAAGTCCGTTCGGCTGTTACTTATTGACTCTCCGGTCCGTACTGATTCTCACCATCCGCACCTTTTAAGAAGCCACATTCGACTAGAACCCATACACCACACACTAATGCGGCAAATGAAGCAGCGGCTTGTAACATAGATGGTTGCCCCGCCAATGAAGGGTCGCCAACTGGTACGGTCATACGACCAATCACAAGTGGAATATTAAGCAGCAGCCACCAGCTTGATTTTCCACGGTCATGCCAACGCTTAGCCGTAATTGCCAAATCAGGGACCAAAATAACTATCAGAAATACGGGTAGAATCAGATGCGCGATGGATGGAACTAGTACATTCATCCCCATAGCAAAGCCAACAATCATCAAATAATAAACCACGTTCCAAACCCAATAGGTTTTACGCCCTATTCGGCCTTGAAACGAAAACAGCAATTCTTTCATCGACATCATTAATACCTAAAATATAAAAAGCTAGAGCCAGTGGGCTCCAAAACACTAGTTGATTACCTTTTGAAAACACTCTTTATCCATATCACGAATGTTGACCGTTAAGCTGTGCACGTGACTCGCCTGCTGTTGTAATACGGTCATCAACTGGCGAGACAACTCTCTTTTTTGCTCAGCGGTTCTGCCATCAAGCAGCTCGAAGCTGATATGGATAAAATCAACACTATCGCCGGATTCACCAATCAACCAGTTATGGCAACGCAGAGAACGAGATTTTACCGAGTCCACATCAAACAAACCGCAAGTTAACGCGACATGGTGTAAGTCTTCAAGTAGACCTTGAACATTAACGCGCTCATCAACAGAGTTGGAGTATTCCATTACTAGGTTCGGCATAGTATTCCTCAAATGTAAGAGAGTTTCACAATAAACAGAAAGTGCACCACACTATTACCAATTTCTATGCGGAATTCCGAGCAGGTTTCAACTGATCTGTTCCATGGATCACTGATAGAAAGCAGATAAACGTGAGATCTGAGTGTTCACAGTTCCAACCAATGGGGAATATCCAATAAGACATGACGGTAATCATGATCTCCCCTATTTTATCTGTTATATTCTTACGAAGATTTTTTACATTAATTGATTAAATACGGAGATATTCCTATGCGTCGTCCTGTAGTGATGGGTAACTGGAAGCTTAACGGCAGCAAAGCAATGGTTAAAGAGCTGCTAACTGGTCTTAACGCTGAACTTGAAGGCGTTGAAGGTGTTGACGTAGCCGTCGCTCCACCAGCACTTTACATCGATCTAGCTGAGCAGCTAATCGCAAAAGGCGGTAACAAGATCATCCTAGGTGCACAAAACACTGACCTAAACAACAGCGGTGCATTCACTGGCGACATGTCTCCAGAAATGCTAAAAGATTTCGGTGCGACTCACATCATCATCGGTCACTCTGAGCGTCGTGAATACCACAACGAATCAGACGAGTTCGTTGCTAAGAAATTCAAATTCCTACAAGAAAACGGCCTAAAACCTGTTTTCTGTATCGGTGAATCTGAAGCTCAAAACGAAGCTGGTGAAACTGAAGCGGTATGTGCACGTCAAATCAACGCAGTTATCGACGCGTACGGTGTTGAAGCTCTTAACGGCGCAATCATCGCTTACGAACCAATCTGGGCTATCGGTACTGGTAAAGCAGCTACAGCTGAAGATGCACAACGCATCCACGCTTCTATCCGTGCAATGATCGCTGAAAAAGACGCTGCAGTTGCTGAACAAGTAATCATCCAATACGGCGGCAGCGTTAAGCCAGAAAATGCAGAAGCATACTTCGCGCAACCAGACATCGACGGTGCTCTAGTTGGCGGCGCAGCGCTGAACGCACAAGGCTTTGCAGCTATCGCTAAAGCAGCAGCTAAAGCAAAAGCTTAATTTTTTCGTCTTAGTTATCGTTGTCGCGTTGTTGACTGCTCTGACTCACTGGAGCGCCAGCCCGGCCCTCACATAGGAAACCTATGCTCAGGGACTTCGTTCGCGAGTCGCCTAGCTACAACTTCAACTAATCGAAAAATACGACAGATTAAGGTCAGCTTCGGCTGGCCTTTTTTGTGTCTGGCACACCAATCAAGTATGCTACGCTTTTCCACAATAATAATAGTTATACCGAATGCAGGATAAGCATGGCCTTCTAACTGGCTCAATTCCCCAAGTACTCCGTCAGATGACTGTTCCCATGACCTTTGGCATGGTGGCGATCTTGATGTTTAACTTAGTGGATACTTTTTTTATCTCGTTACTCGGTACCGAAGCACTTGCCGCAATTAGCTATACCTTTCCGGTGACCTTTGCCGTCAACTGCATCACCATGGGAATTGGTATGGGGCTTTCGACCAATATCGGTCGCCTGCTTGGACAAGGCCAACCTATTGTTGCTGCGCGATTTTCTTCTCATGGACTACTGCTTGCAGTGTTACTGGTTGCACTCGCTTCTGCGCTTGGGCTGTTTACCATCGAGCCGCTGTTTCTATTGCTTGGAGCAGAGCAATCCCTGTTACCGTTAATCCATCAGTATATGGATATTTGGTACCTAACCATCCCACTCTTGGTCGTGCCTATGGCGGGCAATAGTGCAATTCGCGCCACTGGAGATACAAAAACTCCAGCGAAAATCATGATGCTTGCGGGATTGATCAATGGCGTACTCGATCCGTTACTGATTTTTGGTTATGGACCATTTCCTGAATTAGGCATCCAAGGGGCTGCGATTGCCAGCGCGATGAGTTGGCTTGGCGCTTTGATTGGCTCGCTCTACATACTGATAAGAAGAGAAAAACTGCTCGCTTTACCATGCTTTAAAACCCTCTGGCGAGATTGGCAACAAATTCTGAAAATAGGCACACCTGCCGCTTTATCGAATGCACTAACCCCACTGTCTGGCGCTATATTGATGATGATGCTGTCGACTCACGGCACAGCCGCAGTGGCAGCCTACGGCGCAGCCCAACGGGTCGAATCTATTCTGATCTTAGTTCTCATGTCGTTAACTTCCGCGCTCACGCCGTTTATTGCGCAGAATATGGGGGCAAACAACCCTGCACGTAGCTTTGCCGGGCTGTTTTTAAGTATGCGCTTCTCAATGGTATTTCAGGCTGGAATTTTTGTCATGATGGTACCACTGAGCATTCCGCTTGCTGCGCTTTTTTCACAAGAGCAAACGGTTAAAGATCTGCTTTGGCATTATTTGTTAGTGGTACCATTTAGCTATGGTTTCTTGGGAGTGATGATGATGTTGGTTTCTGGGCTAAACGCACTACACGAACCACTCAAAGCATTCCAGTGGAGCTTTATGCGCCTGTTCCTATTCACTTTGCCATGTGCTTGGTTAGGAGGGCAGTTGTATGACATTGAAGGACTGTTTATCGGTATCGCCGTGGGCAATATTGTCGGCGGCACATCCGGCTACTTATACGCGCTTCGGCTCAGAGTGCAACATCTGGCGGCTACGACGTGAAGCAAAACACCGACAACTAGAGTCGGTGCTATTTGTGTGGGCGGAAAGAGACTAATCTACGGAAGCTATTTCCTCTTCCTCTTCGACTTCTAACTCTACATTCAACGGCTCTTGAGAAAGAATCACACCTGTGTTGTCCGCATATAGATAGTCTTCAGGAAGGAAAGTCACACCACCAAAGTTGACTGGCACATCGACTTCACCGATGCCTTGAGGCGCAGCCCCTACCGGAATAGCGGCAATCGCTTGAATACCGATGCTCATGTCCTCGAGTTCATCCACTTCACGAACACAACCGTAAACAACAATACCTTCCCATTCGTTTTCTTCCGCTAATGAAGAAAGCTCAGCATCAATCAAAGCTCGTCGTAGTGAACCACCGCCATCAACCAGCAGCACACGACCTAAACCGTCTTGCTCAAGGATTTCACGAATCAAGCCATTATCTTCATAACACTTTACTGTTGTGATTTGGCCTGCGAACGATGCACAACCACCAAAGTTACTGAACATTGGCTCTACAACATCTACTTGCTCTAAATAAATGTCGCACAAGGCTGAGGTATTGTATTCCATAGTATTCCTTCCCATACCGTTCGTTATCTCCATCGAGTATATAAGGTCATTAAGTCATTGCAATGACATGTATCATTTAACTGACCAGAGTTTGAGCTATAACCACTCCAGCAAACAATAAGTTAGTCACCATAGAGCACTTCACTATCACTGGCATCATAGGAGCTATTTGCGCAGGTCTTTCTGCCTGCCATACTGCTTTGCCGTGTTTAAAAGTCATAAGCAGGCTTAGTAGAAACGGCAAACTAATCCAAATAGGGCTAGGTTGGTGGATTAAATAAGCTGAAAAAGCGATCACCGCACCTGCAAGTAGAGCAAAGTGATATTGCTTAGCACGCTTTTGTCCAAGCCTAACAGCAACCGTTTTTTTGCCACACACTTCATCATTCTCAATGTCGCGCATATTATTGATATTGAGTACCGCAACAGCAAGAAGACCGCAGCCTATGGCAGGCAAAATGAGCTGAGGATCAACAATACCAGTATGAAGGAAATAAGTACCAGCCACACCCAACAGGCCAAAAAAGATAAATACTGAGATATCGCCCAGCCCAACATAACCATATGGCTTATTACCAACGGTATACGCAATTGCCGCAACTATCGCGAGTACACCAAGACCAATAAAGGCCAGAATGCTCTGCAAACTTTCTAACGCATACATTACTAACGCAAGGCCAGCAATAACGGTCAACACCACATTGATAATCATCGCTTGTTTCATATCCTGCTGTGTTACTGCACCGGATTGAATCGCGCGCATTGGACCAAGACGATTATCGTTGTCAGTGCCTTTAACAGCATCACCATAATCATTGGCTAAATTAGAAAGGATTTGCAACAGCGTTGCGGTAAGAAAAGCCAACAAAGCAACTACAGGTGAAAACTGATGAGTGGAGTATGCCAGTACACTCCCCGTAAGAATAGAGACCAATGCCAACGGCAAAGTTTTTGGTCGAGCGGCGTCAAGCCAGATTTTTAAAGACTGTTTCATGAATACCAGTTTAGCCACAGTTACTTGAACTAGAATTGTGGCATATCAATCCTCTAGGTGAAAAACAAAAAAAGGCCACCGAAGTGACCTTTTTCCAAAACTTAACCTAAACTAGGCTTATTTTACGCGGCCCACGTACTCACCAGAGCGAGTATCGACTTTGATCACTTCGCCAATTGCGATGAACAGAGGAACGCGAACAACAGCACCTGTTGATAGTGTTGCTGGCTTACCGCCTGTACCCTGAGTATCACCTTTTAGGCCAGGGTCAGTGTCAGTTACTTCAAGCTCAACGAAGTTTGGTGGTGTCACTACAATTGGGTTACCGTTCCATAGTGTTAGCATACACGTATTGTTTTCTACCAACCACTTAGCGTTGTCGCCTACCGCTTTCACATCTGCTGCGATCTGCTCAAATGTTTCGTTGTTCATAAAGTGGTAGAATTCGCCGTCGTTATATAGATAATCTAGGTCGATATCCATTACGTCTGCAACTTCACAAGTTTCACCAGACTTAAAGGTTTTCTCTAGCACTTTACCAGAAAGAAGCTTACGAATTTTTACACGGTTGAACGCTTGACCTTTACCCGGCTTAACGTATTCGTTTTCCAAGATAACGCAAGGCTCGTTATCAAGCATTAGTTTCAAGCCGCCTTTAAATTCATTGGTGCTAACAGTAGCCATTTTTTCCTCTTACATTCTTAGAGCTAAATTCAATGCCGCACATCATAACCCGAAAAGTTGTTTCTGTTGAGCAAAACTGGCTCAAACAGCTAGCGAATGGGATCTCTGATCCTGCAAAACTGCTAGAGCAGCTCGAAATAGATCCTAAGCCATGGCAAGACGGATTTGCTGCTCGCAAGCTTTTTGCACAGCGTGTTCCGCAAAGTTTTGTCGATAGAATGGAAAAAGGCAATCCATTTGACCCTCTTTTACGCCAGGTTTTACCGCTAAGCGAAGAGTTTGAAGTACATCAGGGTTACTCCAACGATCCATTGGAAGAGCAAAGCAATGCCATCCCAGGCTTATTACACAAATACCGTAACCGCGCGTTAATGATCGTCAAAGGCGGCTGTGCAATTAATTGCCGTTACTGTTTCCGTCGCCACTTCCCTTATGATGAAAACAAGGGAGCAAAATCAGTTTGGCAGCAAAGTTTGGATTACATCCAAGCGCACCCTGAAATTGATGAAATTATTCTATCAGGTGGTGACCCACTAATGGCAAAGGATGAGGAGCTTACATGGCTGATTGCCCATATTGCCGATATCAAGCATATAAAGCGCCTACGTATCCACTCTCGATTGCCGGTAGTGATCCCTGCTCGTATTACGGAAACACTCACTCAACTTCTGCATGAGACGCGCTTGCAAGTCATTTTGGTCACTCATATCAATCATGCACAAGAGATCGATCAAGAACTGACAACTCGATTAAGTCAACTTAAGCAAGCTGGCGTTACTCTTTTAAACCAAGGTGTTATGCTTAAAGGAGTCAATGACAGCGTTGAGAGCCAGGTTGAACTCAGCAACGCACTATTTGATGCTGGAATTTTACCTTACTACATTCATGTACTAGATAAAGTACAAGGGGCTGCCCATTTTTACATTTCTGACCAGAAGGCAAAGGCCATTATGTCAGAGCTAATGGAGCAGGTATCTGGCTATCTAGTACCAAAGTTAACGCGCGAGATTGGTGGGCGAAAAAGTAAGACCCCGCTCGATTTACATTTAGAGTAATGATGAAAAACACACGCGGCTTTACGCTAATAGAACTGGTAATTGTGATTGTTATACTCGGCATACTTGCCGTCACCGCCCTACCTCGCTTACTCGACCTGCAAAGCGATGCTCGTACTTCTGCTTTGCAAGGATTAAAGGGGGCAATGCAAGGTGCCAATGACCAGTTGATCGGTGTATCTGCTGTCGCAGCTCTCGACACTGCTGCGAGTGGCTCCGTCACTATAGAAGGAGAAAGTATCAGCATTGTTTACGGTTATGCTAAGGCAGACAATGCCAATACTTGGGCGAAGATCCTTGATGCGAGTATTGAAGACGCCACCTTCGGTGCTGAGGGAGCAGACTGGTATTTCAGTAATACTAATGCCAATGATGGCATCATCTTATATATGCCCGGTAGTAGGCGCCAGTCTTCTCTTAATTGCTACCTGCAATACACCGAAGCCACTTCAGGCGCCACACCAAGTATTAATTTGACCACTAGCGGCTGCTAACTCGCGAGATAAGCCGCAGAAACCGCAAACTTAACTCGTGATTTCTGCCAATAGCCTAAAACAAAGCTTTGTTTACCGTGAAATATTTGATTCGAAACAAGGAATAGCTCGATAGTCAACCTCTGAGGCTAGAGAAGCAAATAGGCTCACGTTTCCATCTACCTCTTTTGGGTAGCATAACCCTATCTTTTATACCAATGTAGGGTTTGATTATGTTTTACGTGCATATGCTCCTGCTTCTGACGGTTATATTTATTGGTATCCGCCATGGAGGCATTGCTTTCGGTTTGCTCGGGGGCTTAGGTGTTTCGGTTCTCGCATTCGTATTTGGTGTCGCACCGGGTTCACCACCGATCAGCGTAATGTTGATCATTCTTGCTGTTGTCGCAGCCTCAGCAACCCTTGAAGCGACAGGCGGCTTAAAGCTCCTGGTAAAGTTTGCTGAGCGATTGCTGCGTAAACATCCAAACCAAATTGTTTTTCTTGGCCCGCTTTGTACCTATTCGTTAACCGTATTAGTTGGCACAGGTCACTCAGTCTACCCACTACTGCCTGTTATTTATGATGTTGCCTATAAAAAAGGTATCCGCCCTGAGCGCCCAATGGCGATGTCAACCGTAGCTTCACAAATGGGTATTACCGCTAGCCCGATCGCTGCAGCAGCAGCCGTCGTTATGGCAACAGCCGCCGACAATCACCTAGATATCAGTCTAGTCAATGTCCTACTAGTGACCATTCCTGCCACATTAACAGGTGTATTAGTAGGCTGTACGTGGAGTCTGAAACGCGGGAAAGAACTGGAACAAGACCAAGAGTTTATCGAACGTTGCCAAGATCCAGAGTTTAAAGCTCAACTGATTGACGAAGTACTACCAGATGAAAGCGAACCAGCGAGCCAGCAAGTCGCTAAACGCGGACTGGGGATCTTTTTAGCAGGTATCGCAACGGTTATCTTTGTTGCCATGTTCGGTAAAGATCTCGGGTTGCTTCCAAGTGGCGTTAAGATGTCAGTAGCTATTCAGTTCTTGATGCTATCTGTCGGTGCCTTGATCCTACTGACGACTAAGGTAGAACCTAAGAAGATCGTTCACAGTAACGTGTTTATCGCTGGTATGACTGCGGTGATCATTATCTTTGGTATCGCTTGGATGAGTGACACTATTATCGGTTTCCACAAGCCTTACTTAATCAGCCTGGTTAGCGATATTGTCGCAGCTCATCCATGGACATTTGCCATTGCAATGTTCGTGGTGTCGGTATTTTTGAAGAGCCAAGCAGCAGTGCTGACCATCATGCTACCACTTGGGTTTGCGATGGGTATTCCAGCTCCCGTCTTAATCGGTGTGCTTCCAGCATGTTATGCCTACTTCTTCTTCCCATTCTACCCAAGTGACCTTGCAGCGATTACATTTGACCGCTCTGGTACTACTGAGATTGGTAAGTACGTTCTTAACCATAGCTTCTTGTTGCCAGGCTTTATCGGCGTGATTACCGCAACAACGGTGGGTTACGTTCTATCGACTATGCTAGTCAACTAACCTTGCTTCAATAAACAAAAAGCCAGTTGGTTTCCCAACTGGCTTTTTTATTTAATATGATGCTGGCTTAGAATAGCTCTTCAGCAACCTTGAATAGATCTTCACGTACTGGGCGCTTCATGTTCTCGATAGCGTCGATAATATCGTGATGAACAAGTTGCTCTTTTTGAATACCCACACAACGACCACCGTGACCTTCCATCAGTAGATGCACTGCGTAGTTACCCATGCGAGATGCAAGCACTCGGTCAAATGCAGTCGGACGGCCACCACGTTGGATGTGACCTAGAACCGTTGCGCGAGTCTCACGACCTGTCGCCGTTTCGATCTCTTTTGCTAGCTCGTTAGCATCCATCATTAACTCAGTTAGAGCAATGATCGCGTGCTTCTTACCTTTAGCGATACCATCTTGGATATTGCTGATCAGTTTTTCTTTATCCAGACCAGTTTCAGGCGTGATGATGTATTCACAGCCACCAGCAATTGCAGACATCAGGGTAAGATCACCACAATGACGGCCCATAATCTCTACAATAGAAATACGTTGGTGTGAAGATGAAGTATCACGTAGACGGTCAATCGCGTCGATAACAGTGTTCAATGCTGTTAGGTAGCCAATCGTGTAATCCGTACCTGCGATATCGTTATCGATAGTACCAGGCAAGCCGATACATGGGTAACCCATTTCTGTTAGCTTTTTAGCACCCATGTAAGAGCCATCACCACCAACAACAACCAGAGCTTCAATACCGTGTTTCTGTAAGTTTTCGATTGCTTTTTGACGCACTTCCACTTCTTTGAACTCTGGGAAACGCGCAGAACCTAAAAACGTACCGCCTTTATTGATTACGTCAGAAACACTTGAACGATCTAGTTTCTCGATACGATCTTCATAAAGACCTAAGTAACCATCGAATACACCGTAAACTTCTAGTCCTTCAGAGAGCGCTGTGCGAACCACGCCGCGTACTGCTGCGTTCATACCTGGTGCGTCACCGCCACTCGTCAAGACACCGATCTTCTTAATCATGCTCACCCTCGATTTTTGGGAATCTTATTTCAATTTTTACGTTGGTCGCTTTCAATAAGCCACCAACTAAATTCCTTTAACTGCGCAATATGTTACCTTTCCTAATCAGGAATACTAGATATATTTGCGCCAAATTATGTAACTTTTCTACTTATGTAAGAGTATTACAGCTTTACCAATAGGCATCATTGATACATATCAGGATCACAGTTAAAACTGCTATCGCTGAAAAGATAGCCAATAACTGACACTTTTGCGTTACCAACCTTGCGACTTCTGAGCTTTTTCTGATCCTAGTACCACAGAATATGGGTCTTGATGGATCAGTACATCTGAATGAGGATAAAGCTCAAGTAGTTTATCTTCTACCTCGTCAGAGATTCGATGCGCTTCAATTAATCGGATATTGTCTTCCAACTCTAAGTGCAGCTGGATAAATCGAGTTGGGCCCGACATTCTAGTCCTCAGTTGATGCACACCCAATACGCCTTCAACCTTTACACAACACTCTCGAATCGCTTTTAGCTCTTCATCTGGTAATTTGCGATCAAGCAGTGTTTGGATTGCTTCTTGAACCATCTTAAACGCACTGTATAAAATATAGACACCAATCCCGATTGCAAACACCGAATCAGCTTGAGTTATACCAAACCAGCTTAAGCCGAGTGCTAGCATGATCGCAGCATTCATATAGAGGTCAGATTGATAATGGAGTGAGTCTGCGGCAATGGCTTGGCTACCCGTTTTATTCACCACATGCTTTTGAAAACGCACCAGTGCGAAAGTCACGACGATGGCGAACAAACTGACATAAACACCATACTCTGGTGACTGTAGGTCATGGGGTCTAAAGAAGCGCTCAATACCACTTAAAATCAAGAACACAGCCGAGCCAGAGATAAACATCGCTTGTGCTAATGCAGCTAGCGACTCTGCTTTGCCGTGACCAAAAGTATGTTCTTTGTCTGCGGGCTGGAGTGAATAACGCACCACAATCAAATTAACCAATGACGCGGCAATATCAAGCATGGAGTCAATTAACGAGGCCAGTAAGCTCACCGAACCTGTCACCCACCAAGCCCCAACTTTTACCACCAGTAAGAGTGTTGCCACGATAGTGGCTGTCCATGCAGCCATAGTGACTAAGCGAGCATATTCTTGTTTCATAGTGCTTTGATTATTAAACAAACATCCCCTAAGTATAACCTTAGAATTGTTGAATAAAAATGGCACAAAAAAGGCGGCTCTCTAGCCGCCTAATAAAAAGGTCGCTCCTAATTAGCGCGAAAAACGCTGTTGCATTTTTTCTTGGCATTTCGCCGAACGCTCTTTTTGTAGTTCGACAAACTTTGTTTTCTGTTCTGGAGTTAATATGCTCATCATCTGGTGCTGCTTCTCAAGCATTTTCACTTTGCGCTCCGTTTGCTGTTCGACCATGACCTTAGCTAGCTCGCTAGCTGCCGCTTGGTCAAAGTTATCTGCTAGAACTAATGCCTGCACTTTGTCTTTTTGAGCTTGCATCTCTGCGTGGCGTGCTTCAAAGTTATCTTTAAATGCGGCTTTCATCTCTTGCTTACTTGCTTGGCGCATCTCTTTGATTTGGTCTTGTTGCGCATCAGTGAGATCAAGCTGGCGCATAATGCCACGGTCAAAGCCACCACCACATTCACCATGACCACCTTTCTTACCATCTTTGCCACCGAATGCGAATGCGCTGGCCGTACCTAGAGTTAGAGGAAGAACAACTGCCGCTACTATAAGTTTCTTTGTCATTTTCATAATCGTACCTTTCACTTTATCTATTGGATTGAGCTGTTCTCACAGCGCTTGAGTGTAGAATACGACCTGCTGCGTAAAGCAACGTATGGAGAGAGTAAAGAATCGTAAAGAGCGACAATGACCCTAAATCAATTGGTCATTTAACAGTAATATATAGATATCCAACTTATGTAGAGACCTTGCTATGCCAAATATCTTATTGATTGATGACGATACCGAGCTAACTAGCTTATTAAAAGAGGTCCTATCCTTTGAAGGCTTTGACGTGTCTGAAGCGAACAATGGCGAAGAAGGATTGGCGCTGCTCAATGACAAGATTGATCTTATATTGCTTGATGTAATGATGCCGAAGCTCAACGGAATGGAAACACTGAAAAGATTAAGAGAGAGCTGGCAAACACCGGTGTTAATGCTCACCGCCAAGGGCGAAGAAATTGACCGAGTCATTGGTTTAGAACTTGGCGCTGATGATTATCTGCCAAAGCCATTTAGCGACAGAGAGCTGCTTGCACGTATTCGCGCTATCTTACGTCGTACTCAGAGCAATGGTTCAGGTAAAAGCACTAAAAGTTCAGACTGTATTGAGTATCAAGATATTCAGATTTACCCAGGTAAACAGGAAGCTTACTGTCAGAGTCAGCAAATAGAATTGACCACTACTGAGTTTGCTCTGCTTAGTCACTTTATTCAAAACCCAGGACAAACCCTGACCAAAGAGGCTCTAAGTTTGGATGTTCTCGGTAAACGACTTGCCGCCTTTGACCGTGCCATTGATATGCATGTCTCCAACCTGCGTAAGAAGCTGCCAGAAAGAGAAGATGGTAAATCGAGGATCAAAACCTTGCGTGGACGTGGCTACTTACTGGTAGAGGAAGATTAATGCGTCTGCCTAAAATTACTAGCTTATACGGGCGTATCTTCGCAATATTTTGGTTTACCATGTGTTTGGTGCTGATGGCGGTACTTTCACTGCCGCACCTAGATCCAAGAAAAGCACGAGATATTCCAGTTGAGCATTATGAGCGAATGATCGAACTGAAAAACAATATCGAAAAGCGCTACGCTAAAGATACCAACCTTGCTCGCGTATTGTTTAAGCTTGAAGGAGGTAAACGCTCATCACGAGATCCTCGCCCACGTTTCTTTGTCACTGACTTAGAAGGCAACCTGCTCACCACGCAAAACCACAAAGATTTTAAGTATCGCGCACTGCAAAACTTTATCACCAGCGTCGAAATCGATAGCCAACCCAAGCAAAAACTCTATGGTCACTATATGCTTGCAGGTCCACTCCCCGTTACTTTAGCTAAGCAAGACCTGCTGCTATATGTCGGCGTGAAATGGAACCAGCCACCACCTTTCTTATTGCGTATGTTTGATAGGCCATTCCAGTTGTTGTTTGCGGTTATGTTGGTTAGTACCCCGCTCCTACTCTGGCTAGCATGGGCACTAAGCCAACCTGCTCGTAAACTTGAACGTGCAGCAAAACGCGTCGCTAAAGGGGAATTTATTATTGACCCAGAGCTTGAAAAAGGCACCAGTGAATTTCGCCAAGCGGGAGCAAGCTTTAATCAGATGGTAGAAGCCGTTAACCAGATGATCTCAGGCCAGCAGCGCTTACTATCGGACATTTCCCATGAGCTTCGCTCACCGTTAACTCGACTACGAATGGCAAATGCACTCGCTACCCGAAAACAAGGCGAAAGCCCAGAGTTAACGCGTATTGATACTGAAGCACAGCGCTTAGAGCAGATGATTGCCGAGCTGCTAGAGTTGTCACGCATGCAGGTTGACAGCCATCTAACGAGAGAGCCTCAACCTATGGCTAGTTTATGGGAGGCAATTCTTGCTGATGCCCAGTTTGAAGCCGAACAGATGGAGAAAGCGCTTACCTTTAATGCCATTCCTGAGCGTATTATTTCCGGAAACCCAAAACTGTTGATGAGCGCCTTAGACAACATTGTCCGCAATGCTATCTATTACGGTCGAGACCGTATCGAAATTGAGTTTACTGAATCTCATCAACAAATCATGATTGCGGTTGATGACAATGGCGAAGGGGTACCCGACCAAGAGTTAGATGCGATTTTCAGGCCGTTCTACCGAGTATCGACTGCACGAGATAGGCATAGCGGCGGAACGGGGTTAGGTCTGACTATCACTGAAAGTGCGATACGCCAACACAGTGGGTCCATTGTGGCCAAACGCAGCAAGCTCGGCGGGTTAAGAGTCGAAATAACTCTACCACTCGGTGCTGATAAATAACCCGACAAAAGATATAGTTGATAATGGATCTCATTACCATTTAAAGTAAGTCCTTCAATTATGGAGGATTTACTATGTCTCACACTTTTCCAGAACTTCCTTACGCATACGACTCACTAGAGCCTTACATTGACGCAAAAACAATGGAAGTCCATTACAGCAAGCATCACCGCACTTACTTTGATAAGTTTGCCACCGCAGTTAAAGGGACTGAACTAGAGTCCGCATCACTACATAATATCTTTGCCAATATATCTCAGCACCCTCCCGCTGTACGTAATAATGGTGGCGGTTACTACAACCATATTCTCTACTGGAACTGCATGACACCGAACGGTGGAGGCGCACCTCAAGGAAAGCTCGGTGAAGATATCGTGTCTACCTTTGGTAGCTTTTCAGCCTTCCAAGAAAAATTCACTCAGGCAGCAATCAATACCTTTGGCTCTGGCTTTGCCTGGCTGATTGTGAAAGATGGCAAGCTGGTGATTACTTCAACTAGCAACCAAGACAACCCTCTGATGGATGTGGCGACTGAGCAAGGTGAGCCCATCTTGGCTCTCGATGTATGGGAACATGCTTACTACATCAGCTACCAAAACCGTCGCCCTGACTATATTGAGGCTTGGTGGAACGTCGTCAACTGGGACGCCGTGAGCGAGAACTATGCCGTTGCTCTAGCTCAACACTCATAACAACAAGCATTGAACTAACAAGGTCGAACTTGGCGGCTCTGTGCCGCCACAATGCCTAAGCATTTTTATGTTCAGAAAATCAATTGGATTGGTATTATACTCTCTAGCCTATGAACCATCAGCGTAAAGAGTTAGTCATGTTTGATATCGCCTTGTACGAACCAGAAATTGCCCCGAATACGGGTAACATTATTCGCTTATGCGCCAACTGTGGAGCCAACCTTCACTTAATCGAACCACTTGGTTTTGATCTAGAAGAGAAGAAAGTACGCCGAGCGGGATTGGATTACCATGACCTAGCACGCGTTACCCGCCACAAAAATTACCAAGCTTTTGTCGAGTACCTAGAAAAAGAACGCGACGAGTACCGCATCTTTGCTTGTACGACTAAGACAACAGGCCATCACGTCGATGCCAACTTCCAAAAAGGTGACGTACTGCTGTTTGGCCCTGAGACACGCGGCCTGCCTGCAGATTTAATTGAAAATATGCCGATGGAACAACGTATTCGCATTCCAATGATGCCAGATGCGCGTAGCTTGAACCTGTCTAACGCGGTTGCCATCATTGCTTTTGAAGCGTGGCGTCAGATGGGGTTTGAAGGGGCTCAGTAACGGGAAGCGAGAAGCGAGAAGCGAGAAGCGAGAAGCGAGAAGCGAGAAGCGAGAAGCGAGAAAAAATTAAAGGGTTGGCGCAATGTGTCAACCCTTTCTCTTTCAGCGTAAACATCTAAGTCTTAACAAAAACTACCAACGTTTCTATCTCGAAGGGCGAAGCCCGCTCTCGATTCTCGGAGAGAAACGTTCTAGCATCTGGCTGTCTGCTCGGCCCTACGGGCGAGCCACAAAGCCAACCGCTTGGTATGCTTTCTTCAATGTTTCAGCGGCGCGAGCCGAAGCTTTCTCAGCACCTTGCTTCATCACGCAGTCCATGTAAGCGCGATCTTCACGAATGCGGCGATATTCAGCTTGGATTGGCTCAAGCATTGCCACTACAGCTTCCCCAACATCTTTCTTGAATGGACCGTACATTTCAACGCCTTGGTACTGAGCTTCAATCTCTTCAAAGCTCATACCTGTAGCTGCCGAGTAAAGACCCATTAGGTTTGAGATACCCGCTTTGTTATCCCAATCATGGGCAATGCGTGGTGGCGTCTCGGTATCAGTTTGCGCTTTGTTGATCTTCTTGATGATCGACTTAGGATCTTCAAGCAGAGTAATCACGTTCTTGCGGTTGTCGTCTGACTTAGACATCTTCTTAGTGGCATCTTGCAGGCTCATTACACGCGCATTCACTGTCGGAATATACGGCTCTGGCACTTGGAAGATTGACTGCTCTGGCGAGTAGATGTTGTTAAAGCGGTTGGCAACATCACGCGCAAGCTCTAAGTGCTGCTTCTGATCACTACCTACTGGTACTTGGTGAGCGCCGTATAGCAAGATATCTGCAGCCATAAGTACTGGGTAATCAAATAGGCCCACGTTTACATCACCAAATTGGCTAGACGAGTCTTTCGAGTAACGGGCTGACTTGTCCTTAAACTGAGTCATACGGCTCAGCTCACCCATTTGGGTGTAACAGTTAAGAAGCCAACCAAGTTGAGCATGCTCTGGTACGTGTGACTGAACAAATAGCGTGCTCTTTTGCGGATCAACACCAACGGCAAGACAGATTGCAAGTGCGTCTAGAGTGGCTTCATGCAATGCTTGCGGATCTTGGCGAACCGTAATTGCGTGAAGGTCTACCACACAGTATTGGCAATCGTAATCATCTTGCATCTGTTGCCATTGACGTAGAGCACCCAAGTAGTTACCGATACTTAGTTCACCTGATGGTTGAACACCACTCAATACAATGGGTTTGCTCATGGGAATAGTTCCTTTGACTTCTTATGCTAAATAATGAAAAAACCGTGTGGTTTCTACCCACACGGTTTACTCAGTGTACTCATTGGCGAGTATTTTGAAAGCTCTTTTATCGCTGTTAGGCTGAAACCGTTAAGAGTTCAGCTAAATCTGCGAGAGTATCTGCGACATAATCTGGCTCAGAGGCAGAAATCGGCTCTCCGTGGTTGTAACCGTAAGTAAGACCAAACGAGTGACAACCTGCATTTTTCGCGGCTTTGATGTCGTTACTTGAGTCGCCAACCATTAACATTTGTTGTGGCTGACAATCATGCTTTTCAAGCAACCAATTCAATGCCATTGGGTTTGGCTTTTTCTCTGGGAAAGTATCACCACCAATCACATCTACAAAGTATTGAGCAATGCCGTGCTTAGTAAGAACATCTGGCACAAACTTAGATGGCTTGTTGGTCACTAATGCCATGATAAAACCAGCTTGATGCAGCTCTGCCAAAGTCTCTTTTACTGTTGGGTACAGGTGGCTTAGTTTGTGACCACTTTGCTCATAGTAATCGTCAAATAGCACTCTTGCTTTAGCTTGTAGCTGTGGGTCAAGATCGGGGGATACCGTTAGACTACGACTTAACGAGCGACTAATAAGCACATCTGCACCATTACCAACGTAATCACGAACCTGCTCTTCTGTTACCGCTGGGTATCCCAATGCCTGTACTGCTTGGTCCGCCGCAACAGCCAAATCAGGCACACTATCAAGCAGCGTACCATCTAAATCAAAAGCGATAAGTTTAATACTGCTCATCGAATCAGTTAACCTTTACTAGTTCAGCGCGCATTTGGTCGATCACTTGTTTGTAATCAGGCTGGTTAAAGATAGCCGAACCTGCGACGAACATATCTGCACCTGCTTCTGCGATCTCTTTAATATTCTCAACCTTAACGCCGCCGTCGATCTCTAAGCGAATATCGCGGCCAGACTCATTAATCATTTTACGTACCGCACGTAACTTATCGAGAGTCTTTGGAATAAACGACTGACCACCAAAGCCAGGGTTTACTGACATAAGCAGAATCAAGTCCACTTTGTCGATGATGTACTCTAGGTGAGATAACGGCGTGGCTGGATTAAGAACTACACCCGCTTTGCAGCCATGCTCTTTTATCAATTGCAGCGTACGGTCAACGTGCTCAGATGCTTCGATATGGAAAGTGATCATCGACGCACCCGCTTTAGCAAAGTCAGGAATAATGCGGTCAACTGGCTTAACCATTAAATGTACATCGATAGGTGCTGTGATGCCGTAATCACGTAGCGCCTGACAGATTGGTGCACCGAAAGTCAGGTTTGGCACGTAGTGGTTATCCATTACGTCAAAATGAACCACATCGGCACCGGCTGCGAGTACTTTCTCTACGTCTTCGCCTAGGCGAGCCATATCTGCAGACAGAATCGATGGAGCGATAAGGAAATCTTTCATACCTGACCTCTAGTATTAATTAGGCATCATTGCACACTGAAGAAACTTTGCGCGCAATTCTACCTAAGCTCAAGAGCAGAAGATAGGGAAGCATGATGAAATGTGATTATTTGCTTTCAACAGGCTTGAACAAAGCTAATAGCTCATCAACTTTATTGCGGCCCGCGCCATTGCGGCTGATGGTGCGCTTAACTTTGACAACACTTAACTCAGCACCATGATATAAGCGACGCGTTAATGTCGTGTCGTGGTTTGAGATCAGTACCGGAATACCGCGTTCAACCGCCGCTCTCTCAGCAACATCGGCCAAAGCAGCCTGGTCATCTAGGGTAAAGCCATTACCTGCATAAGAGGTGAAATTCGCGGTGGTCGACAAAGGAGCATAAGGTGGGTCGCAGTAGACTACGCTACCTTTACGCGCACGCTTGAATGTCTCGTGGTAACCTTCACAGACAAACGTCGCTTTCTTGGCCTTTTCAGCAAAAAATTCTAACTCTGCTTGTGGGAAATATGGCTTCTTGTATGAGCCAAACGGCACATTGAAACCACCTTTTTTATTGTAACGGCATAGACCATTAAAACCAAAGCGGTTCATGTAAAGGAATGCCAACGAGCGATACATCACGTCATCAGTCGCATTGAACTGAGCTCGAATATCCAAATATACTTCTTTGCGATTGTTCTCTGGACAGAACCAGCGCTTGGACTCCGAGATATACGCTTGCGGGTTCTCTTTAAGCAGGTTGTAGAGGTTAATCAAGTCTGGGTTGATGTCTGCGAGTAAGTACTGATCATAGTCAGTGTTAAGAAATACAGACCCGGCGCCTACGAACGGTTCTACCAGCTTACGAGCTTCTGGCAAGTGACGCTGGATATCTTCGACAAGTCCGTATTTTCCACCCGCCCATTTCAGGAAGGCTCGCTGCTTCTTCATCTACTGCTCTATCTATCAACCACAAATTAGGGCTGCGGAATGTAACATATTTTGCGATTAATCTCAGGCATTTTTGCGATTGCACCTTGTTTCTAATTGTCTTAGTTAGTGCGGTCAATCTCTCGTTGCACTTGGCTTAGTGACTTAGCCCACGGTTCTAAGTTTTGCAGCTCAGTGGATAAACCTTGAACGGCATCACGCGCAACCTGAATGGTTGGATAATTCTGGTATGTCACTATGTACCAATCGACTCCATTGCGCTGAGTAGGATAAATAAAGACTTGATTAGCGAGTTGATGACGATCGATAAACTTCTGTACTTCTTCAAGTGAATTTACCGCCGCCAATTGCAGAGTGTAACTACGTGGTGAAAAGCTTTTTAGTTCATCTTTGGTAAAAGAGAATTTGATCACCGTTGAACTTGGTGCCGCCTCTTCCGGTACTTCTGGTTGTGGAGCAGCTTGTTCCTGAGGTTTTACAACCTGATCGACTTTAGATTGCTCAACAACTTGTTTAATTTTACTGGTATCCACTTGCTCAGCTTTGCCTTCCATTAAGGCATCCACCACATCAGATTCTATCACCACACGTTGATGGTCGTTATCTGTGTTACCGACACTCAATACTTGCTCCGTCACATCGGGTGGTAAGGCGAGTGAGTCGTCTTCAGCGCTAGCCATGGTAGGGTCAACCACGGGTTCGGGCTCTATCACTGTACTTTCAGCACCGGAGGTGACCTCCGGCAAAGTTGGAATTACCGTCTGCTCGATAGATTCTGCTATCTGTTGCGCTTTGTCATCGGGAGATGGCTGCGACATCATCCACCAGTAACCACCACCAATGAATACCAGTAGCGTGACAACCAACAACGCAATATTGATGGGTGAGCCCACAATTGAGCGGATAATAATCCTTTTTTCCACTTTATGATCCCCTAGAGCCATGATTTCGCCCGGACGGCGAGCAACTGTTCGATACGCGTTACGAACGCGTTTCTCCATGTCATCTTCGACAAACCGAATCACTAATTGTTCAAAGAATCGATCCGCCTCTTCTTGGCTAAGTGGTTCAATTTCAAGATCAATCGGCTTGTGTTCTTGACCATAACCCAAACGAGTCAGCAATGCATCTAGACTGTTCGATTGAGCGAACAACAACACATTCACCGTCCAACCTGGGTTGACTTGCGCTTCGAGAACCAGCATCCACAGTTCAGAAACAAAGGATTCGGTCAGCAAATGGGCATCATCGATCGCAATCACCACATCACAGGTTTCACCTTGCATGATGCGCGAAAAAGATTCGACCAACGAGTCTGCCGGATTAAAAAGAGGTTCAGAAATCAACTGAGTGAGAATTGTAGAACGACGCTGAGATTCATCTTGATTGGGATAACACATCAGTAAAGACTGGTTTTTGTCTTGTGCCCACGCCTCAAGATAGTATTGCGCCAGCCAAGTTTTCCCCGCACCTGGAGCACCACTAAGTGTCACTAGATTCGAGCCAAAATTAGTCAGCAACTGCAAACGTTCTAGCAGTTCTGTTTGTGAGTCTAACTCCAACACACGTGGGTCATGCGCCAAGCTCATTGCGTTATCCTAATGAAAATACGCGTAATACCAAACTAACGCAACGGCCAATGGCCTAGGTTAGGTTGGTACCACTAACAACAAGAATTATACTGTGCGCGCAAAGTCGATTGCTTGTTCAATGACCGACTCAGGGACACCTTTTACTACATCGGCTGTGCCGATACTGGTAGGAAGCACCAGACGAAGCTCACCAGCGAGTACTTTCTTATCGCGCATCATATGCTTGATAAAGTCGGCATACGACATCGTCTCTGGCGTCTGTACTGGCAGTTGGGCTCTTTTCAGTATAGAAATAATTCGTTCAACTTGCTGCTCATTGATAAGACCTTGAAGTTGAGCCGTTTTTGCAGCCATTACCGTACCAGCAGACACAGCTTCACCATGTAGCCAATTACCATAACCTAACTCAGCTTCAATCGCATGACCAAATGTATGACCTAGGTTCAGCAATGCGCGAATTCCCGACTCTTTTTCGTCCTGTGCAACGACTTCTGCTTTTATTTCACAACAACGAGCAATCGCATAAGTAAGGGCTTGCTCATCGAGCTGATAGAGTTTATCTAGGTTCTCTTCTAACCATACAAAAAAATCTTGGTCGTAGATAATACCGTATTTGATCACTTCAGAAATGCCAGCAGCAAACTCTCTTTGCGGCAGTGTTTTTAAGCAGTCGGTATCGATGACTACAGCTTTGGGCTGGTAAAAGGCCCCAATCATGTTTTTACCTAACTTGTGGTTAACTGCAGTTTTCCCACCCACAGATGAATCTACTTGCGACAATAAAGTTGTCGGGATTTGAACAAAATCGACACCTCGCTGGTAACACGCGGCAGCAAAACCCACCAAATCACCAATCACCCCTCCCCCAAGAGCAACTACGACAACATCACGGGCATAGCTTCCTTCAAGCAGGTAACTCATAATAGTGTTGAAAGTCTCTAACGATTTGTACTGTTCACCATCTGGCAGTTCAAGAACGGACGCTTCGCAACCGAGCTGTTCAAGAAGTGAGAGGATTTTATCGGCGTACAGTGGTGCAACAGTGACATTCGAAATCACCACCACTTTTTGTTTTGCCGATAAGAAAGAGAGGTGGGCCGGATCATTAAATAATCCGGCACCAATTGAGATTGGATAGCTACGCTCATCTAAGCTGACCGTAATCCGTTCCATGGGTATTCTCCAGTTGCTAAAAAAAGTCTTAACGTTCTTCTAGCATTTTTACGATCTGGTTGGCTACCACTTTTGCACTTTGATCGTCTGTACGTACTGTGTAATCCGCAATTTCTTCGTAAAGTGGGTTGCGCTCGCCTGCAAGCGATTCTAGCACTTCACGTGGATTATCAGTTCGTAATAATGGTCGCTTCTTGTCGCGGTTAGTGCGCGCAAGCTGCTTTTCAATCGTTGTTTCTAAGTAAACAACAATACCGCGTGCAGAAAGGCGATTGCGGTTTTCTTTGCTCTTGATTGAACCGCCACCTGTTGCAAGTACAATACCTTGCTCTTCAGTGAGGTCGTTAATCACTTTTTCCTCGCGATCGCGGAAGCCTTCTTCACCTTCTACGTCAAATACCCAAGCGATATCTGCGCCAGTACGTTCTTCAATAACGGTATCAGAATCAACAAACTCCATATGAAGTTGTTGAGCTAGATGTCTACCGATAGTGCTTTTGCCGGCACCCATAGGGCCAACAAGGAAAATATTGCGTTTCTCAGCCATGTTTAGCAGTAATTTACAACGTTAATTCAATGACATCACCACAAGAAAAGCCAGTGTGATACTAGCGATGGAGATGCTTGTGGCACCTATTCCTCACAGATAATTCGTGATAAGACCCGAAATTATCTAGATAAGGTGGCATTAATGCAAATTTATTTTCGTCCTTAACCGAATTCTTACTCAATAACGACCTTTGGAGTGACAAAAATTAACAGTTCACTCTTGCCCATTTGCTGGTATGTACGGCGAAACAGCACCCCAAATAAAGGTATATCACCTAACAGTGGAACTTTCTCCACTGCATCGGTCACGCTATGTTGAAAGATGCCGCCGAGTACCACGGTCTCCCCATTGTCCACCAGCACTTGAGTACCGATGCGTTGAGTATTGATCGCTACCGCTTCCCCGGTACCAGTTTTCACCACATCACCAGGCCTATCTTGAGTGACATTCAAATCGAGAATAAGTCGGTTGTCAGGCGTAATTTGCGGTGTCACTTTTAAACTCAGTACTGCCTTTTTAAAAGAAACGCTTGTTGCACCACTTGATGAGGATTCTAAATAGGGAATCTCACTACCTTGCTCAATATAAGCAGGTTTCTTATTGGTGGTGATCAAGCGCGGGCTAGAGATAACCTCAGCTTTCGACTCCCTCTGCAATGCCGAAAGCTCAAGATCGAGTAACATCTCTGAGCCAAGTTTCGCGACTTGAAAGGCTATCGTTGATGCATTGGCAGAGGTCGCGGCGAGATTGACATTGAGCATGTCATCAATCGGCACTGTTTCAAACAAGTTGGCTTCTATACTGCCGCCAATAGAGGTGCTGCCATTAGTGTTGCTAAAACCCCAACGGACACCAAGCTCATCTAGGTTTCCTTCATTGACAGTGACAATGCGCGCTTCAATTTGCACCTGTTTAGCAGGAACATCTAGCGCGTCGACAATAGAACGAATGGTAACTAGGTTTTCCTCTAAGTCTCTAATTAACAAAGTATTGGTTCGTTCATCGATACTCAACGAGCCTCGAGAAGACAGCATACTAAACTCTTCACCACCATCAATTAAATCTGCTATATCTGCAGCTTTAGCAAAGTTAACTTTGATGATATCCGATGTCAGCTCTCCTAGCTGCTCAGTCAAACGGACACGCTCTAAAATTTGTTGCTCATGAGCATCAAACTCAGGTTTTGGGGCCACTAGCACCACATTACCTTCAACTCGTTTATCTAACCCTTTGACCTGCAAAATAATATCAAGCACTTTCTGCCATGACACTTCCTTTAAGCGTAACGTCAGGTTACCAGTCACAGAGTCAGAGACGACGAGGTTGAAGTCATTGTAGTCGGCAATCAATTGCAACACGTTGCGAACCGGAATGTCTTGAAAATTGAGTGAGAGCTTTTTGTTTTTTTGTTCGACAATGCTGCTTTCTTCATTAGCGGTCTGTTCCAAAATCGGGATCACTGTCACGAATAACTTATTATCTTCTAGAAGATCTTGGTAGCTGAACTCGCCACCAATGGTCACCATAAGCACCACCTTATCTGGGTGGTGAAACACTTCAATATCACTAACATCAGTGCCAAACTCAGTGACATCAAATACCTTGATTAAATCATCTGTCACTTGGGTCTTTAGTAGATCTATTCTCAGTCCCTTAGCCACTTTCTGGATATCGACAATAGCGCGCGAGTCAAAGAATGTAAGCACAATTTGAGCATTGCGATGTTGATTAAGATTGAAATCCAACTGCTCTAATCGATTGATGTTCATCTCTTGCGCGTAGGTCGTGCAAGGTAGATAGGTTAATAGCAAAACAACGCATTGCAACCAGACCGTGACAAATGCGTTCATTCCTTTATTCATTTTGTTCTCAATCCATTATTTTACTTAAGCGCTAACTTGGTATCACGCAGATGCCAGCAGCCTAAACCGTCGGGAAGGGCTTCTTGAACTACCATATAATCAACCGCCACTTTGGTTACCTTACCGTGGTTCGGCCCTAAGTATTGACCAGGGGTAAGTTGCACTAAGTGGCCCGTTGGAGCTTCAACAAGTGCTGACACCTTACCTGAACGGCTCATCACACCTTTGAGACGTAATTGACTCAACGAAAACGACTCTAGCTGGCTTGCTTTACCTCGGAATTGGGGTTGCCAACACTCTTTTTCTCTCGCTTGCTGAGTGACAGATAAAGCCGCTTGAGGTAGTTCAAACGGCTGCCTGATGTTATGAGCGGTATAACGCGAGATTTGGACATCAATCATCGGCTCAAGCGCTCTGAGTTCTATCTGAACATCACGTTTTAGTTGCTTCAGATACACATCAAGTGGCTCTTGGTTCGCTTTGCAGCCTGAGACGATAACAATCCAGCACAAAAGGTGTTTAGCTTTCATCTTTGACCTCGGGTCTCAATTGGTAGGTATAGCCACGAACTCGAAAATGAAGCGTACTACTTTCTAAACTCACGCGGTGCCAATACACATCGTCAAAATTAATAATTCGAGGCAAGGTAGCAATTGCTTGAGCAAAGTCACCAATGTTGTGGTAGTGACCAGTTAACTCGATATTGAGGGGCAACTTATAGAGAAATTCCTGACTGTGTTTTTGCCCCCAATCAATACGGGTGAAAGTGAGTGAGTTTTTCAAACCCACTTGATTGACTGACGCCAACATAGAGGCGAGTTCTTTTTGTGCCGGTAATTGGCGAGAAAGAAAGTTGTAACGCAGTGCAAGCTCGTCTAATTGCACCTTTAATCGTGGTAGTAGCATGATCTTGTTGGTCTTAAGCGCAACTGACGCTTTATGTTGCCTCTCTTGCCGTTTTAACGCCTCAAGCTGTTCCTGCTTAGGGTGAATATAGAACCAGTAACCAATGCCCTGTAGAATCACAATAAGTAGAACAACGACCACAAGCTGATAAGCAAAAGGCCACTCACCAATCTCTTCAATGTCGAATTCGAACTTATTCATCCTCCCCTCCAAACAGCGAAAAAGAGACCCTGTAAGACTGATACTTACTGGCGAATCGCGCTGTACCGTGAACAATAGAGTGCATCTCTACATTCGTCAGAACCGGAGACTTTTCGAGGTTGTCCAGCATGGTAGCCAAATGAGAAGTAGAGTCGCTAATGCCCGCTAACTCGATTTGTCGACCATCCATCTTTAATTTGTCTACATACACTCCACGAGGAATAAGCTGGGGTAATAGATTCATAAAGTCGGTCGTTTTATTGCGCTGGTTTTGTAGCTGTTCAATCACCGCCAGTCGAGTCAGCAACGCTTGGTGCTCACCTTCGACGACTTTCAACTGGTTGAGTTGCTCATCAAGCTGTGACTCATAGCGAATGAGATAATTATTGCGCTTATCTTGCTGCGCTCGTTGCTGCTCTAAATACATGCCAATGCTCCACTGGATAAGCAAAGCAATACTGCCCCCAAGTATCATCAGCAATATAAAGCGCCTTTGACGCGATGCTCGCAGTTCTTCACGCCAAGGAAGCATATTAATGCTATGCAGCATGGTCCTGCTCCAACCAAGTCAAACCACGCAGAGCAATCCCCGCTGCCGAAGTAAACCGATATCCGTTGGCAAGTATTGAGAAAGATCGACCACGCTGAGGCAATGTCAACAAACTAAGTGGGTTGAGGTACTCGCACTCAATGTGTAAACGCCGAGTGACTTCATCTGCCAAAATTACAGTGTTTGCTCCAGGACCAGAAAGCCAGACTCCACTGATCACGACACCATGCACTGAAGCGATAAGCTGTAAACTACGTTGAATTTTGTCAAGTAACTCTGTGACAAAACGTTTGCTTTGTTGCCCCACCGCGATAGATCTTTCAGCTTGGTGTTTCCCTATATTGTTGTCTAACACCACTTCTTTGCAGTAAGGCGCTTTATCAGGAAAATCAATACACAATGAACTGCACTCAAAGTCGACGTTAACCAACAACCAGTCTGATTTGTTGTTCGCTCGTGCAGCAATTTGCCAAATATGAATCAGTGCGTGAGTGCGAGTGTCGACGATAATAGGCTGAAAAGATGCGCTTTTGAACAACATGGCCTGTTGCTCGACCACCTCTTTCTTAGTCGCATAGACTTGATAACTGGCTTTTGAATGGTCTCCACTATGAGATAATTGGACGTAATCTAGGTTCAACTCTTCAATCGGAAAAGGCGATTGATTAGAAAATGCTTGGGTAATAGCATATTCAATTTCATGACTGCCATGTACGCTATCTATCTGTAATATCTTACTTATTACTGCGTTATCTGGTATCGCCAATGCAACTTTGCTACTAAATCGCGGCAAACACTTCCTTAGTTCTTTGAGTTTCTTTACAATTTTCTGATAATTTGACATATGGTTATCAGGGAAAATGCCGACTTCGATTGGCAATTCTTGATAGTCGACAAGAGCAAATGCGCCCTTGTTTGGCTTAAGAACCACCGCTTTAATACTGTGGTGTCCAATTTCAATGCCTGTAACTAATGATTTACCCATGCAGCTTAGCTCCGTACTTTTTTGCTTAGCTCATACGCTTAAATTGATGGTTAAATAAGCACATAGACAAATTGAGCTAAATTTTTAGCTTAAAGTACAAGGGTTTGCATTTGGTGAACCCAATCAATCAGGGAATCTCCGGTGAAGTTCATAAAGCGCCTACTTATATTCACATTGATTTGCATAATTCTTGGGGTCGGTACGATATTCGGCTTCTACTTATATGTGAAACCAGAGCTACCAGACGTAGCGACACTGAAAGATGTTAAACTACAAACACCGATGCAGGTGTTTAGCCAAGATGGCAAACTGATCTCTCAGTTCGGTGAAAAACGTCGTATCCCTGTCACCTATGACGATATCCCCCAGCACCTGATCGAAGCCCTTATCGCAACGGAAGATAGTCGCTTTTACGATCATCCAGGAATCGATCCCATTGGTATTACCCGTGCCGCAGTGGTAGTTGCACTCTCAGGTTCAGCCAAACAAGGCGCGAGTACGATTACTCAGCAGCTAGCGCGTAATTTCTTCCTCTCTAACGAGAAGAAGATCATGCGAAAAATCAAAGAGATCTTCATTGCGATCCATATAGAGCAACTACTTAGTAAAGAAGAGATCATGGAGCTGTACGTCAATAAGATCTTCTTAGGCTATCGTTCGTATGGCTTTGGTGCTGCAGCGCAAACCTATTTTGGTAAAGAGCTTCAAGATCTAACTCTAAGCGAAATCGCCACTCTAGCAGGGATGCCAAAAGCGCCTTCGACCATGAACCCTATTTACTCTATCGAGCGCGCTACACATCGTCGTAATGTGGTGCTACTACGTATGTTGGATGAAAAATACATCACTCAAGCTGAGTATGACCAGGCGCGCGAGGAAGAGATCCTTTCTCGTTATCATGGTGCTGAAATCGAACTCAGTGCACCATATGTGGCTGAACTAGCTCGCGCTTGGATGGTGGCTCGCTATGGTCAAGAAGAAGCCTATACCTCGGGTATGAATGTCTACACAACTGTAGACTCCAAGCTGCAAGCTGCAGCGAATAAATCTGCTATCGACAACCTACTCGCTTACGATGAGCGTCACGGCTATCGCGGTGCTGAAAAAGTACTTTGGCAACCAGGTAAAGGCGCATTTGATGAACAGAAGATCGATAAGACACTGGATAACGTACCTACCTATGGTCAACTTGTTCCAGCAGTTGTCACCCAGGTAGATAGCAAACAAGTGACCGTTTGGGTTAAGAACCAAGGTGTTAATAGCATTGAATGGGATGGTATGAAGTGGGCACGTAAGTTCCTCACAGATGACCGTCAAGGACCAGTACCAACGAATGCCAAAGAGATTTTAGCCGAAGGTGAACAAATTTGGGTACGTCAGGTTGAGAATTTTGTTGAAGGTCAAGAGCCAAGTTTTGTATGGCACCTAAGCCAAGTACCCAATGCCAATACAGCGTTTGTGGCAATGAACCCTGAAAATGGTGCGGTACTCTCATTAGTTGGTGGTTTTAACTTTGTGCATAACAAGTTTAATCGTGCCACTCAGTCAGTTCGCCAGGTGGGCTCAAGTATCAAGCCATTTATTTATGCCGCTGCCATAGACAAAGGGCTAACGCTAGCCACTCTGATAAACGATGCACCTATTAACCAATGGGATAAAAGCCAAGGTACAGCATGGCGTCCTAAAAACTCACCACCAACTTACATTGGTCCTACTCGTCTGCGTATTGGTCTAGCGCAATCGAAGAACGTGATGGCAGTGCGTGTGCTACGTGAAGTTGGTCTAGATGAAACACGCCAATATTTGACTCGCTTTGGTTTCGATATCGACCAAGTGCCTCGGTCCGAAACCATTGCACTAGGTGCGGGGAGCTTAACCCCGATGAAAATGGCACAAGGTTACTCAGTATTTGCCAATGGTGGTTACTATGTCGAGCCTTTCTACATTGACCGAATTGAAGGGCCATTTGGTAACCTTGAGTTCGAATCATCACCAAAAGTGGTTTGTCATCAAGACTGTACCCTACCTGTCACCAACGAGAATGAATTTGCAGAGCAAGATGTTGTCACTGAAGACGCCAACGAGCCTCAATATGCACCTCAGGTTATCTCTGAGCAAACAGCATTCTTAATGCGCGAGATGATGTATAGCAACGTTTGGGGTGGCGGCAACTGGCGTGACGGCACTGGCTGGAACGGTACGGGTTGGCGTGCTCAGAAATTAAAACGTCGTGATATTGGTGGCAAAACCGGTACTACCAATGACTCTAAAGATGCTTGGTACAATGGTTATGGCCCTGGCATGGTGGCTATTTCTTGGGTTGGCTTTGATGACCATAACCGAAAGCTAGGCCGAACCAAATCGAACAGCAACCTAGGCAAAGACCAAATTACGGGGGCTGAAGCTGGAGCTAAAACGGCTCAACCTGCGTGGGTTAATTTTATGCGCACTGCACTTACTGGTGTCCCACAGCAAAGCAAAGAGATCCCGCAAAGCATAGTACGAGTACGAATTGACAGAGACTCGGGTCTATTAACTAATAAGTTCGACTCTAGCTCTATGTTTGAGTACTTCTTAGAAGGGACTGAGCCTACCGAGTATGTTACAAATGAAATTACTGACAGTATCTACTCCTCTGATGGCGGTGAAGAGCTGTTCTAACCATTAGTATACTGAAAATAAAAGAGGTTGATGTTTTCACATCAACCTCTTTTTTATTGTCTAGACACTCTACTTTAGCGGTTGTCTTCAAGCTGATTTTTTATCGCTTGTGCCAACTGCTCAAAGCGCGAGCGAAGAGGAGACCCTGGGCGATAAGCCAACACAATGCTACGCGATGGCTCCGGATTGGTTGCGGGTACATAACATACCCCATCTTTCTCTTTCTCTTTCGGCAACGACAGCTCTGGCAACAAAGTAATACCCGCGCCTGCGGCCACCATATTACGTAGCGTCTCTAGGCTAGTAGCTTTGAATCGCTCATCATCTTGTGCACCTGCGGCAAAACAGAATCCTAACGCTTGATCACGTAAACAGTGTCCATCACCAAGTGCCAACACGGTTTTCCCATTAAGCTCAAGCATATCGACTTGATCCAACTTAGCCCACTCGTGGTCACAAGGCACCGCAATACTTAATGGCTCGTTGTAGACTTCAATCTCTTTAAATGGTGCCGTTTCCGCAACTGACGCTAACACCAAACAGTCTAGCTTTCCATCTTCTAGCTGGCGCACTAGCTGATGCGTTTGCGCTTCATGGAGAAACAGTTCTAGATCAGGGAACGACTCTTTAAGCATTGGGATAATTTTAGGCAGTAGATAAGGGCCTACGGTCGGAATAAAACCGATATGCATTGGGCCGACCATTTCACCCGCTTGACCACTCGCCATATCTTTGAAGGTTTTCACCTCAGACAAAATGCGCTTAGCTTGGTCAACCAGTTGCAAGCCCGCATCAGTGAACAGTACTCGGCGACTACTGCGCTCTAAAAGTGCCGTTCCTAACTCATCTTCAAGTTTACGAATTTGACCACTTAATGTTGGCTGACTGACAAAACAAGCTTCTGCTGCTTTACGGAAATGTTTGTGCTCAGCAAGCGCGACCAAATACTCAAAGTCACGAATATTCATTACCTCTACTCCCCACCTTTAAGATAGAAATTACCTATCAAAACCATAACATTAAACGATTGGAGCTATCAAAGAATTTCTTCAATAATGACCCCATCGAGACAGAGCACAGTCACTACACTGATAAGACTCAATAATAAAATTACAATAATCCGCTATTAAGGAAACCAATATGTTTGCATCTAAAGAAGGTCAAAACGTACCACAAGTTACATTCCCTATTCGTCAAGGTGACGCTTGGGTTCACGTCACCAGTGACGAGCTATTTAAAGATAAAACCGTGATTGTGTTTAGCTTGCCAGGCGCTTTCACTCCGACTTGTTCATCTAGCCATCTGCCACGTTACAACGAGTTGTTCTCAGTTTTTAAAGACCACGGTGTTGATGAAATCATCTGTATGTCTGTTAACGATACTTTCGTAATGAATGCTTGGAAGTCAGACCAAGAAGCAGAAAACATCACTTTTATCCCGGATGGTAATGGCGAATTTACTGACGGTATGGGTATGTTGGTAGACAAGAATGACCTAGGATTTGGCAAACGCTCATGGCGTTACAGCATGCTAGTGAAAAATGGTGTGGTGGAGAAAATGTTCATTGAACCAAACGAGCCGGGCGACCCGTTCAAAGTGTCTGATGCAGATACAATGCTTAAACACGTAGCGCCAGAATTCAAAACACAAGAATCGATTACTGTGTTTAGTAAGCCGGGCTGTCCGTTCTGTGTCAAAGCTAAACAAGCACTGATTGACAACGACCTTCAATATGAAGAGATCATTCTAGGTAAAGATGCGACAACAGTAAGTTTACGCGCTATTTCTGGCCGCACTACAGTGCCGCAAGTCTTTATCGGTGGTAAGCACATTGGTGGCAGTGAAGAGCTAGATGCTTACTTAACTCAATAGTAACTGAGCGAGAAGTATTCAAAAAAACGAGCTAAGTAGCTAATGCCGATCAGTTAAGCCTAAAATGATCGGTTGAACGATCCTCCAAAGACG
>NZ_LLEI02000033.1 GCF_001399455.2 Vibrio bivalvicida | reverse complement strand
ACCATAGCGATTTGGACCCACCTGATTCCATGCCGAACTCAGAAGTGAAACGAATTAGCGCCGATGGTAGTGTGGGGTTTCCCCATGTGAGAGTAGGACATCGCCAGGCTTTAAATTTAGACTCAAGAGTCTAACCAGTGCGGAGCGGTAGTTCAGTTGGTTAGAATACCGGCCTGTCACGCCGGGGGTCGCGGGTTCGAGTCCCGTCCGCTCCGCCACTTATTTAAAAACCCAGTCTTCGGACTGGGTTTTGTCGTTTTAGAAGCCCGCTGCTAACGCAACGGGCTTCTTGCGTTTTAGGGGAAGTGGAACGGACTACGTCCTCAGGAACGTTTCACTCGAGACGCGAGAACGGCTTCGCTCTGCGAGAGGTGAGTGTTGGCTGATAGATCAGATGGTTTACAATGAACTGAATTACCGGCTCCCAAAAGAGCTGATCATACAAGTCTACAATCTCTATAGCTTCGGTCATTCCATAGAGTGACGGAGGAGTGAGGATGACAGTAATAAAAAGGATAGTGACACTCTAGGTATCCACCCTTCTATCGCTTTCCAGTTCTCCGTAGGACGGAGTCCCTTCCCGCATCCTAAACAAAAAAGGCCAGCAACTGCTGACCTTCTATCACTTTGATACTTGCTTGTTAAAGAATAATATCTCTGACTTCAGGATCTTTACGCTCTAGGTAGTGAGTCGATTTTATACGGCGAATAGTTCGGCATCGACCACGGATTAACAGGGTTTCCGTAGTTGCGATATTGCCTTGACGAGAGATACCTTCAAGTAGGTCACCTTTGGTAATGCCAGTTGCAGAGAAGACGACATTATCGCTGCGCGCCATATCTTCCATTTTTAGTACGACATTCGCCTTGACGCCCATCTCTTCACAGCGCTTAAGCTCTGCAGCGCCATAGATACGGTTTTCTTCGCTATCTCCTTTCACTTCGTGACGAGGGAGCAATTGACCGTGCATATCGCCATCTAGCGCACGGATTACTGCTGCTGAAACCACACCTTCTGGGGCACCGCCAATACAGTACATTACATCCACTTCGCTATCTGGCATGCAAGTAAGGATAGACGCTGCTACATCACCGTCTGGCACTGCAAAAACGCGTACGCCCATTGCCTGCATTTCTGCGATAACAGCATCATGGCGAGGCTTTGCAAGGGTAATGACCACAAGTGTATCTAGAGTCTTGTTAAGCGCTTGCGCGATATTCTCTAGGTTTTCCTTTAACGGTTTGTTGAGATCAATACAGCCCTTTGCCCCAGGACCTACAACTAACTTCTCCATGTACATATCCGGCGCTTTAAGGAAACTGCCTTTTTCACCTGCGGCAAGCACAGCTAGAGCATTAGATTGCCCCATTGCAGTCATGCGAGTGCCTTCAATTGGATCGACCGCGATATCTACTTCGTCTCCACCGATGCCGACATTTTCGCCGATATATAGCATTGGTGCATCATCAATCTCGCCCTCGCCGATTACGATCTCTCCGCTGATCTCAGTTTTATTAAGTAAGCTACGCATCACTTCAACGGCAGCACCGTCAGCAGCGTTCTTATCGCCGCGGCCAAGCCATTTGTAACCTGCTAGAGCTGCCCCCTCGGTAACTCGAGAAAATGACATTGCTAAATCGCGTTTCATGAAGACTCCAAAGTAGTAGGAAAGAGAGAAAAACAAAAACGGGCGGATCTTATCACATCATAAAGGAAACGTTTGCTTTTTTGCTCAAACAGCCATTGAACTGGATCAATCTAACGGGTTAAATTATTAAATAGATGCCGCTTGCTTGAGAGATGTAAAGCTATTGTCAATTTGCGCTGTTTTTTTAATCGAATGGCAAAAAAACTACAATATAGGGCGTGTTTATCCGCTCTCGGCTGAGTAGAATGGTTACAAATGGTTTTGGAACATAGGTGACCAAAACCTTGTCCGAATAATAGATAGGTAGGCTAAGATGTCTTTTGAAGTATTAGAACAACTAGAAGCAAAAATCCAAACTGCAGTAGATACAATTGCTCTTCTACAAATGGAAGTTGAAGAACTAAAAGAAGAGAAAGAGCAACTGGCGACAGAAGCAAGTGAATTGCGTAACAATCGTGAAGAGCTAGAGCAGAAAGCTCAACAGATGCAGCAAGAGCATTCTGCTTGGCAAGAGCGCATCCGTAACCTGCTAGGCAAGATGGATGAAGTAGAGTAATTGCTACTTATATTTGATAAGGCTGAACTAAGGTTCAGCCTTTTCGCTTTTTAATGGAAGTGAATGTTAAGCTTTAGGGCGAACGCCTAAGGTGTGGCATAGAGCGTAGGTCATTTCAGCACGGTTTAGGGTATAGAAATGGAAATCCTTAACGCCTTCACGACTAAGTGTACGTACCATATCGATAGCTTGACTGGCTCCCACTAGTTGCCGAGTCGTTGGGTCATCATCAAGTCCCTCAAATTGTTTTGCCATCCAGCCTGGAACTTTTACGTTGTTTTGCGCCGCAAAGCGCGATGCTTGCTTGAAGTTTGAAACTGGTAAAATTCCCGGCACGATCTCGACATCAATTCCCGCAGCGACACAACGATCACGAAAACGTAGGTAACTCTCAACATCAAAAAAGAACTGGGTAATTGCGCGGTTGGCTCCTGCATCGACCTTGCGTTTTAGGTTAAGCAGATCAGCTTGAGCACTTTTGGCTTCAGGGTGAACTTCTGGGAAAGCTGCGACTGAAATATCGAAATTATGGCGCTCTTTTAGCAAGGTTACGAGATCAGACGCGTACATATCGGGTTTACCGCCACCTGGTGGGATGTCTCCACGCAGTGCTACGATGCTTTGGATACCATTTGCCCAGTAGTCGTCGGCTATTTGAATAAGCTCTTCACGAGAGGCATCAATACAAGTTAGATGGGGTGCCGCAACTAGACCTGTTTGATCTTTTATCTCTTTGATAATTGAATGCGTTCTATCACGTTCACCCGAGTTTGCACCATAGGTTACAGAGACAAATTTCGGTTGCAGAGTTTTAAGGCGATGCACCGAGTTCCAAAGTGTTTCTTCCATCTTTTCACTGCTCGGTGGAAAAAATTCAAATGACACATTGATATTGTCAGACAGCTCGGCGATATTCTGATTTAAGGCGTCGATATGACTCGCATGTGTGTATCCCATCTTACTCTCCCTGTGGCCACCTTGTGCCGATAAAGCTCTAAATTTTTAACCGACGTTTAGACGTCTATATGTCTACAGAATGTAATGAATACGATTTAATGTCAATAATGTGATTATGAATATTTTTCAACTTAATCATGAGATGGTTTCAAGTTTAGTTGAAGTTAGTTCATATAGGTGGATAAGGTAGTGAAAAGGGCGCAGAGAATGGAGCGCCCTTATTGATTACAGTAAGCTTGAAAGTAAGTTTAAATCAGATTGAATCGCGCCAGCGGTGACGTCTCGGCCTGCACCTGGCCCTCTGATTACTAGCGGGTTGTCTTTGTACCACTTACTCTCGATGGCAAATATATTGTCACACGGCAAGAGGTTGGCGAGAGCGTGCTCTTTACTCAACGCTTCAACCCCCACGGTTGCAGAGCCGTTTTTCTCTAAACGAGCCACATAACGAAGCACCTTGTCTTCGCGTTGTGCTTTTTCAAGGCGCTCTGCAAGAAGTTCGCTAAGTAGCGTACTCCTATCTAAAAACTCATCTAGGGATAGCTTAGAGAGCTCTAGAGGTACTAGGCTTTCTACCTTTACAGCTTCCGGTTCAAGTGCTAGGCCAGATTCACGGGCTAAGATTACCAATTTTCGCATAACGTCTGAACCGTCTAAGTCACTGCGAGGGTCGGGTTCCGTTAAACCTTGTTGCCACGCTAGGTCTACCAGTTCTGCGAAAGGAACGCTGCCATCGTATTGTTGAAATAGCCACGAGAGGGTGCCTGAGAAAATACCTGATAACGCGATAATGTCATCGCCGCTTTCACGTAGGTCTCGAACCGTGTGGTTAATTGGCAGCCCTGCTCCAACTGTTGCGTTGTAAAGCCAGTGACGATTGATCTTGGCGAAGGCGTCTTGAACCTGATGATAGTATTGGCTAGAGGCTGAACCCGCGACTTTATTGGCCGAGATAAGGTGCATGCCCTGTTCTGCAATTTCTATGTAACGCTGGGCCAAGGTTTGACTCGCAGTGACATCCAAAACAACAAGATCATCATAACCTTGGATGGCACCGAGCTTTTCAATCCAGTCGCTTCCTTCATGGCTAATCGCTTCGTCGTCGAAATGAGCGCCGACTTGGCTTGCATCTATTCCTTTAGGGTCGAACCAATAAGTTTGGCTATCTATTACGGCCACTAACTCAAAGTTCATACCATGACGCTTTTCGAGTTCAGTTTTTTGTTCGGTGAACAGTTCCAACCAGCTTGAACCGATATTGCCTTTACCACACAAGGCAATCGCAACACGTTTCTGGGCTTGAAACAATTGGCTATGAATGGCTTTTACTAAGGGCTTTGTATCGGTTGTTCGTAAAACGGCAACTAAGCTAAGTCCAGACAATGACTCGGAAATAAATTCGACAGGTGAAGACTTCAATTGTTGGTAAAAGCCGTAGCAGTGGTTGGCATTTTTGGTCACGCCAGCCCCGACTGCAGCTACCATTGAGTACCCTTCTCTAAGCTTTATTTCCGCTTCAATTGCCGCATCTTGCAGATACTCTAGAGCACCACCGACAATTTCATTTGTGTAAGCTAGGCGGAGACATTGTTGATCGGGTTGAGACTCATAGGCAAGGGGCACAAGTTGTGCTCGCTTGAGGCTTGCAAGTACTTCACTTTCAACTCGCTGGAAGTCATGACCAGAGGTGAAATATAATTGAATTAGCAGTACTTCATCGAGTGAGGAGATAATTTTTGCACCACGACCAGACGCGAGAACACGCTCAATGCGTGTTGAACCAGATTCAGGCTGGTAGCTACAGCGTAGGTGTAAGTCCATAGCGCTCTGAGCAACGGGCTGTAGCGTTCGGCTATGAAGCACTGGTGCAGCAAGCCTTGCAAGTTCACTGGCTTCATCTAAACGTAACAACGGTAATAAGCAGGCATCAGAGACTAATCTTGGGTCTGCACTGTATACGCCTGCTACATCGCTCCAAATTGTCACACGGTATGCTTCTGCAAGAGCACCAATAACGGTTGCCGAATAGTCTGAACCATTACGACCTAAGAGAACCGTATGCCCGTGGTCATCTTGAGCCATGAAACCAGTAATCACGACTCTGTGCTGGGCATGCTGGACTAAGACTTCTTTAATCAGTGGGTAAGAAGCTCCAAAGTCGACTTCAGGTTGAGTGCCTGCTTCTGCACGCAGGAATGCACGTGCATCTTGGGTGACAGCAGGTAAAGCATGTTGATTGAGCAGAGCAGCCAATAAGCGTGACGACCAAACCTCGCCATGACCTAAAATAGCAGCTTTTTCAGCATTATTAAGTGGGTAAGTAAGTTCGCCTAAAGTGCTGAATTCATCGTTTAAGGTTGCAAGTAACTGCTCTTTTTCCTCGCTTTCAATGAGCGCCTCAATCAGCTCGGTTTGAAATTGACGCAATGCTTGAAGCTCTTCATGGGCGATTCGTCCATCTTTGCTAAGTGCTTCAATAAAGGTGATCAGACGGTTGGTGGTTTTGCCTGCTGCTGAAACCACGATCAGATCTTCGGCTTGGGAGTATTCTTTTAAGATACCGACTACACGACGATAGCATTCAGGGTCAGCAAGGCTACTTCCACCAAATTTATGTAGTTGACGCTGAGTAGACATTAGAAGGCTTCCTTAGCTTTCGAAAAAGCTTGTTCAAGGTCAGCAATTAAGTCATCGACATCTTCAAGCCCGACAGATAGGCGCAGCAATTGCTGTGAGACACCTGCTTCGGCAAGTGCTTCTTCGCCCATCGCCCTGTGTGTCATGGAAGCTGGATGACAGATTAGGCTTTCAACTCCGCCGAGAGATTCGGCAAGAGAAAAAAGTTCTAGCTCACCAACAAAGAATTTAAGCTGTTCAAAGCTGCCTGCAAACTCAAAACTTAGCATTGAACCAAAGCCTGACTGTTGTTTCTTGGCGATCTCATGACCTGGGTGCTCCGGCAAGCTCGGATGATAGATACGACCGACTAACTCTTGCGTCTGTAAGAAGCTTAAAATTTGACTAGAGCTTTCTTCATGCACCTTCATACGTGCACCCAGAGTACGGATGCCGCGTAGTGTCATGTAACTATCAAACGGTGTCCCCGTCGCACCGATACAGTTTCCCCACCAAGCGAGCTTTTCTGCATGTTCTTCGGTTTTAGTAATGATGACCCCACCGATAACATCTGAGTGACCATTGATGTACTTGGTTGTTGAGTGAACAACGAAATCAGCGCCGAGATCTAAAGGCTTTTGGAACACCGGTGTCAAAAAGGTGTTGTCGACAGCGACCAGAGCTCCCACTTGTTTTGCATTTTCACATACGTTGGCAATGTCGACTACGCGTACTAGCGGGTTAGATGGCGTTTCTAGCAGGATAAGTTTTGGCTTTTTGGCAATGGCAGCATTCAACGCTTGCTCATCTGATTGATCGACAAACTCAACTTTAAAGTCACCTTTATTAGCACGAGTATTAAATAGGCGATAGGTGCCACCATAGCAGTCGTGAGGAGCGACGATTAAGTCATCTGGGCCTAAGAAGGCTGATACCCATAGGTTCAAAGCCGAAGTGCCACAGTTAGTCACTACGGCACCTTTGCCGGATTCTAGTTCAAACAGCGCTGTTTCTAGCAGCCCACGGTTTGGGTTACCTGAACGCGTGTAATCATATTTAGGAACATCCCCAAACGCAGGAAAGCCATAATTAGTCGAGAGGTAAATCGGTGGAACAACAGCGTGATGCTGAGTGTCAGATTCGATACCAGTACGTACCGCGATTGTGGCTGGTTTGCGGGTGCTCATAAGTGTTTCCTTTCGAACTTTAGTGACTTCTATTTGGGAATACGCTATACCTTTATCGTGTTAGATATATGTTATTCCTATCCCATACCTTTCCACTTTACTTGTCATTTTTGTGGCCGTCAACACTTCTAGACGTCTATATGTCTTTGCTTGTGGCTATAAATACCGCTAAAATTGGGGATTCTATTTTCAACCATAAAAAATAACGAAAGGTGCGCAATGGCAGATTGGAATGGCGAATACATTAGCCCATATGCTGAGCATGGAAAGAAAAGCGAACAAGTAAAAAAGATTACAGTTTCTATTCCATTGAAAGTATTAAAGGTTTTGACTGATGAGCGTACACGTCGTCAGATTAATAACCTGCGCCACGCAACAAACAGTGAGCTATTGTGTGAAGCTTTTTTGCATGCATATACCGGGCAGCCACTGCCGACCGACGAAGATTTACGTAAAGACCGCCCGGACGATCTTCCTGCTGAAGTGAAAAAACTGATGACAGAGATGGGCATTGAGTTCGAATCTTTCGACGAATAATTAGAATAATCGCACCAAATTTTCGCACGCTGACGAAATTGAAATTCAAAAAAACCGCTGTTAAGACAGCGGTTTTTTCATCATTGGTCACACTACTCAGCCATATAGTTTTCTGGCATCTCAATGCGAGCGACACCTGAATCAACAGCTGCTTGAGCTACGGCTTTAGCAACGCGTGGCAGCAGGCGTGGGTCCATTGGTTTTGGAATGATGTAACCAGGACCAAATGACAGCGCATCAACTCCAGCAGCCGACAGCACTTCTGTTGGCACTTTTTCCTTTGCTAGCAGACGAATAGCGTCTACGGCTGCAAGTTTCATTTCATCGTTAATTTCACTTGCGCGCACGTCTAGCGCACCACGGAAGATGAATGGGAAACATAGCACGTTGTTAACCTGGTTAGGGTAATCACTACGACCAGTACCCATGATCAGATCGCTGCGTACTTCGTGAGCGAGTTCAGGTTTGATCTCTGGATCTGGGTTTGAGCAAGCAAATACAACCGGTTTGTCTGCCATTAGACCTAGTGCTTCTGGGGAGAGTAAGTTGGGACCTGATACACCAAGGAATAGGTCTGCACCATCAATCACGTCTTCTAATGTGCGTTTGTCGGTATTGTTGGCAAATAGCTGCTTGTATTCATTTAGGTCGTCACGACGAGTGTGGATTACCCCTTTACGGTCAAGCATGTAGATTTTCTCACGCATAGCACCGCATTTTATCAGTAGCTCCATACACGCTACTGCTGCTGCCCCCGCACCAAGACACACAATGGTGGCGTCTTCTAACTTCTTTCCTTGAAGTTCAATAGCATTGAGCATACCCGCTGCGGTAACAATCGCCGTACCGTGTTGGTCATCATGGAATACTGGAACGTCACAACGTTCAATTAGCTGCTTTTCAATTTCGAAACAGTCTGGTGCTTTGATGTCTTCTAAGTTAATGCCACCAAAAGTATCGGCGATATTAGCAACAGTATCGACAAATTCTTCTATAGTACGGTGTTTTACTTCAATGTCGATTGAGTCTAAACCAGCGAAGCGTTTGAAAAGTAGAGATTTACCTTCCATTACAGGTTTAGAAGCTAGAGGACCTAAGTTGCCAAGACCAAGAATCGCCGTACCGTTTGAAATAACCGCAACCATGTTGCCTTTTGACGTGTACTTGTAGACGTTGTCAGCATTTTGTGCGATTTCACGTACTGGTTCTGCAACACCAGGGCTATAAGCAAGAGCAAGGTCTTTGGCTGTTTCTGCTGGTGTTGTCAGCGCAACTTCAATTTTACCCGGAGTCGGGTAAGCATGGTAGTCCAATGCTTGCTGACGAAATTGTTCTTCAGGGGATACTTCTTGGCGATTGTCGTCTGACATAGGTGTAGGTACTCATTAATAATTATATGGAAAGGGGGAATCCATTCTAGAGTAACTAAGTCAAGCTGCCTAGGTCGGAATGCGAGCCAAAGCAATAAAAAGTAGTAAATGACTGGAGATAAGACCAGATGAACAGAGATATGGCTAGCGAATATCAAAATTAATAATAGATTACTCTGCAAAATGGCGATTGCTTGAGTGACAGGTAACAAAAAAGGACGCCTGGGCGTCCTTTTTAGATTCGGCTAAGAAGAAATTACTTCTTGCTTGATAGAGCACCGAAACGCTTGTTGAAGCGATCAACACGGCCGCCTGTATCAACGATACGTTGCTTACCAGTGTAGAATGGGTGACATTTGTCACATACGTCTAGGTGGATAGACTCTTTAGCTAGAGTTGAGTTGAACTCAAAAGAGTTACCGCAAGAACAAGTCGCTTTTACTGCTTTGTATTCTGGGTGGATACCAGCTTTCATGGGAGAACCTCTAAATATAGGCCGTGTCGCTATCCGATTCTAAGCCGGACACCACACGTAGTTAATAAAAAACCTTTTTGGATACCGCTGCTCTAGAGCCAGCCATATCACTAAGGCGCGATATAGTAATGAATAGCTGACTTAGGATCAACCAATTTAGGTCTGGAATTGCTACTTTTTTAGCCTAAGTTATTCTTGAGGCTAAAATCGCCTTCTCTTTCCACTGCTAGGCTTTTCCCTTAGACTAGCCTACGTAACCTTTCACTGAGCTGTATAGCCTATTATGCGACCAACAATTGCGCGCGTGGCGCTGCCTGTGCCACTTGATAAACAGTTTGACTATCAGATTCCTAGCCACTTATTTCCTATTGTTGGTGGGCGAGTATCTGTGCCTTTCGGGCGTCAAACCTTAGTTGGCGTAGTGACTGCTTTAGTCAATGAGTCTGAGTTTAGCCTTGATAAACTCAAGCCAATTAAGCAAGTGCTTGATAGTCAGCCTGTTTGGCCAGAAAAACTATACTCGCTACTGTTTTGGTGCAGTCAGTTTTACCAGTACCCACTTGGGGATACCTTGTTTAATGCCATGCCAAGTGCGCTGCGCAAAGGTAAAACGGCTGATTTTGCCGCACTGGTGGAGTGGCAGTTGACTACAAATGGCCGCAATCAACTGATGCAAGGATTTGGGCGAGCGGTTAAGCAAGCTAAAGTGATGCATATGCTTGAGCCAGGCTCAATGCCACATCAACGTTTTGTCGATGAGGAGGTCAGTTCCTCGGTCTTAAAGACACTGGTGGAAAAAGGTTGGATAGAATCAATAGAAAACAAGCCAGTGATTCGGGAGTGGAAACATAACGTTGAAGCTGATGTTGAGAAGCCCAAACTAAATTCAGAGCAGGCGATTGCGATTGCGACGGTCAACAGCAGTGAAGGGTTTGGGTGCTATCTCCTCGAAGGAGTAACAGGTTCAGGCAAAACTGAGGTGTACCTCAACCTAATTAAGCCAGTGCTTGAACAAGGTAAACAAGCTTTGGTACTTGTGCCAGAAATTGGTCTAACGCCGCAAACCATCAATCGATTTAGAAAGCGCTTTAATGTCCCAGTTGAGGTAGTACATTCAGGCCTAAACGATACTGAGCGGCTTAACGCTTGGCTGAGCGCGCGTGACAATGCGGCTGGTATTGTCATTGGTACTCGTTCTGCACTGCTCACGCCTTTTGCCAATTTAGGCATTATTATTGTTGATGAAGAACATGATGCTTCGTATAAGCAGCAAGATAGTCTGCGCTACCATGCGCGAGATGTTGCTGTTATGCGAGCTAATAAAGAACAGATCCCAATTGTACTTGGCTCAGCCACGCCAGCTTTAGAAACTCTGCACAATGCTTTAAGTGGTAAATACCATCATCTAGTGCTTTCTTCTCGAGCGGGAGCGGCGACGCCAACGACCAACAAAGTCCTCGATGTTAAAGGGCTATACCTAGAAAGTGGTCTTTCCGCCCCACTGATTGCTGAAATGCGACGCCATTTAAAGGCAGGCAACCAAGTAATGCTGTTTTTAAACCGACGCGGATTTTCCCCTGCTTTGATGTGCCACGAATGTGGCTGGATTGCTGAATGTCAACGCTGTGATGCTTACTATACCTATCACCAGAATAGCAATGAAATTCGCTGTCACCACTGTGGTTCACAACAGCCGATCGTTCATCAATGTATGGGTTGTGGTTCGACCCACTTAGTCACGGTCGGAGTTGGGACAGAACAGCTCGAAAAGCAACTCGCAGAGTTATTTCCAGAATATAAAACCATTCGTATTGATCGCGACAGCACTCGTCGTAAAGGCAGTCTAGAGAGCGCACTAGGAGCGATTCGTAATGGTGAGTACCAGATATTGATTGGTACCCAGATGCTAGCAAAGGGTCATCACTTTCCAGACGTAACGCTGGTGGCGCTGCTGGACATCGATGGTTCACTCTACAGTAGTGACTTCCGCGCCTCTGAACGCTTAGCTCAGCTATTTATTCAGGTTGCAGGCCGAGCAGGGCGAGCAAGTAAGCCGGGTGAGGTTGTTTTGCAGACCCACCACCCTGAGCATAGCCTTTTACAAGCTCTTCTTACTAAGAGTTACCGCCACTTTGCAGAAACGGCCTTACAAGAGCGTAAGCTAGCCCAGTTACCGCCTTATTCGTTTCTGACTTTGTTTAAAGCGGAAGCCAATCAATCACAACTCGTCGAGGAGTTCTTGCGCCAAGTCCGCCATACTCTTGAAGCCCATCCGTTGTTTGATGACTATTGCCAAGTGCTTGGGCCAACTCCTGCACCGCTAGCAAAACGTGCGGGGAAATACCGTTGGCAATTGCTGCTGCAAACACAGAGTCGTCCTGTTATGCAAAAACTACTTGCTAGTGCTAAGCCTGCTATTCAAATGTTGCCGAATGCGAAGAAAGTGCGTTGGAGCTTAGATATTGAGCCACAAGATCTGAGCTAGCGAGTTAAAGAGTGAACCTCATTTCGTATGAGTAATTGCGGTAGTTAGCTATTGAGATTATTCACATTCACACCTTTTTCATTTATTTGTGATTCAGATCTCTTATTAACTGCCCATTTTGTTAAATCTCCCGTAACTTTGTGTTTTGAAATGAATAAACTAGTTCTTGTGCAATATGTTGCTCTCAGACCACTGTGTGTGAGTTAAACGTTTGCTCAGTGCCGATAAATGAGAAGATAGGTATTTTTTAGCCTACAAGTCGACATCAATTTGGCCGTTCAACCGATGAGATGCATTTCAACTGAGGCTTAGGTGGCGTTTGAGCTACCAATTTGGAAATGAAGAGGGTTAGTTAAATATGGCGACAATGAAGGATGTTGCCCAGCTTGCGGGAGTTTCAACAGCGACAGTGTCTAGAGCGCTAATGAATCCAGAAAAGGTATCGTCAGCGACAAGGAAAAGAGTCGAAGATGCTGTTTTAGAAGCTGGTTATTCACCAAACTCGTTGGCGCGCAATTTGCGTCGCAACGAATCAAAAACAATCATCGCTATCATTCCTGATATTTGTGATCCTTACTACACAGAGATCATTCGAGGAATTGAAGATGCGGCAATGGAACATGGATACATCGTTTTACTTGGCGATAGCGGGCAGCAGAAAAAGCGCGAAAGCTCGTTTGTAAACCTGGTATTTACAAAGCAAGCCGATGGTATGCTGCTGCTTGGCACTGATTTGCCCTTTGATGTCAGCAAGCCAGAACAAAAGAACTTACCCCCCATGGTTATGGCCTGTGAATTTGCACCAGAGCTTGAATTACCAACAGTACATATCGACAACCTGACCTCGGCATTTGAAGCGGTCAACTACCTGACGCAGATGGGGCACAAGCGTATTGCGCAAATCTCCGGTCCTGAAACAGCAGCGCTATGTCAGTTCCGTCATCAAGGTTACCAGCAAGCACTACGCCGTGCAGGGATTGCAATGAACCCTAATTACTGTACGTTGGGTGATTTCACCTTTGAAGCTGGAGCCAAAGCGATTCGCCAACTATTAGCACTCCCCGATGCGCCAACCGCTGTGTTCTGCCACAACGATGCAATGGCCATTGGCGCTATTCAAGAAGCGAAGAAGTTAGGTTTACGTGTTCCTCAAGACCTTTCCATTGTAGGGTTTGATGATATTCACTTTGCTCAATACTGCGATCCGCCGTTAACGACCATTTCGCAGCCGCGTTATGAAATTGGCCGTCAGGCCATGCTGATGATGCTTGAGCTGCTACGTGGACATGATGTTCGTGCTGGTTCAAGGTTGCTTGAAACTAAGCTGGTGGTGCGTGAAAGTGCTGCGCCACCAAGAGTACTTTAGAGGCTAACCTTTACTAGCGGCGCATTTTTGATGCGCCGCTTCCATTTCTACTCTGTCATAAGTCAACAATCTGCATTAACATATCGGCAGTGGTAATTGATGGTATTGATGTTAACTAGTGGCGAATCGAGATTACGTAAAAAGAGGCCGTGGCGGAAGTAGCCGCAAGCCTGCGAAGAAAAAGTCTGCCCCACGTCGTAAACCATGGCGCAGTGGTTTATTGGCGATTTTGTTGGCGAGCGTATTTGGCTATGGGTTGTACATTCTCAGTAATGACCCAGAACCACCTGTACCAGTTGCTGAGTCAGTAAAACCGAAGCCAAAGCCACAAGCGAAACTGCCACCACCTCCAGAAGAGAAGTGGGATTATGTAGACACCTTGCCAAGTCGCGAGGTTGAGGTAAAAGCCAAAGAGCAGGTAGTCTCAGATATTCCCTATATCATGCAGTGTGGTGCCTATAAAACGGCGCAGCAAGCTGAAACGCGCAAGCTAGATATCGCTTTCCAAGGCATCAACAGTAAGATTCGTAAGAAAGAAGGTAGCAGTTGGTATCGCGTAGTACTCGGTCCTTACAAGTTTAAACGTGATGCAGAACGTGATAAGCATAAATTGCAACGAGCCAAGATTGAGCCGTGTGCGATTTGGAAAGAAACGCAGTAAGAATATTAAAACGAACCCTGATGGGTTCGTTTTTTATTGGCTGCGCTGATGGAGCGCTCCGCTTGTGGATAACTGGAACGGACTACGTCCTATGGAACGCTTCGCTATGGAAAGGATAAAAAATCCCGCATCCCGCATCCCGCATCTCTCCCCTTGAATTCCTCTATCTTTAACCTCATATAATCCTTAACACTGAGATTAAAACAACTATGAGGCCCTACTCGTGACTACCATTGTATCTGTACGTCGTAATAACAAAGTCGTCATCGCTGGTGATGGACAAGTATCTTTGGGTAACACAGTAATGAAGGGCAATGCTCGTAAGGTGCGCCGCCTGTACAACAACAAGGTTCTCGCTGGCTTTGCTGGTGGCACAGCAGATGCCTTCACGCTGTTTGAAAAGTTTGAAAGCAAGTTGCAAATGCACCAAGGTCACCTGACTAAGGCGGCTGTAGAGCTAGCTAAAGATTGGCGTAGCGATCGGGCGTTACGCAAACTTGAGGCGCTATTGGCGGTTGCCGATGAGACTGCATCATTGATCATTACTGGTAATGGTGATGTAGTGCAGCCTGAAAACGATCTGATTGCTATTGGTTCTGGTGGTAATTTCGCCCAAGCAGCAGCCACCGCACTCCTCGAAAATACCGAACTAGATGCGCGTGAAGTCGCTGAGAAATCACTCAAAATTGCTGGTGATATCTGCGTATTCACTAATCATCATCACACTATCGAAGAACTAGAAATTCCGGCCACTCAAGCAGAGTAACTAAAGGCTGAATAAGCAAAGATAGTAGCTAAAGAATTTAAGGAAATTGACTATGTCTGAAATGACTCCACGCGAAATTGTCCATGAACTGAACCGCCATATTATTGGTCAAGAAAATGCGAAACGTTCAGTGGCCATTGCCCTGCGTAACCGTTGGCGCCGTATGCAGCTTGAAGAGAGTTTGCGAGTTGAAGTGACGCCAAAAAATATTCTGATGATTGGCCCAACTGGTGTAGGTAAAACTGAAATTGCTCGTCGCTTAGCGAAATTGGCAAATGCACCTTTCATCAAGGTCGAAGCGACTAAATTTACTGAGGTAGGTTATGTGGGTAAGGAAGTGGAGACTATTATCCGCGATCTAACCGATGTAGCGATTAAGATGACTCATCAACAAGCGATGGAAAAAGTAAAATTTCGCGCAGAAGAGCAAGCTGAAGAGCGTATTCTAGACGCATTATTGCCGCCAGCACGTGATGCTTGGGGACAAAACGAGCAGCAAGATGAAAGTACTTCAAATACACGCCAAACCTTTCGCAAGAAGTTGCGCGAAGGCAAATTAGATGACAAAGAGATCGAAATTGATGTCGCTGCGCCGCAAATGGGTGTTGAGATCATGGCTCCTCCGGGTATGGAAGAGATGACCAACCAACTTCAAGGTATGTTCCAAAACTTAGCGGGCGACACCAAGAAGAAGCGTAAGTTGAAGATCAAAGAAGCATTCAAAGCACTGACGGAAGAAGAAGCCGCGAAACTCGTAAACCAAGAAGAGCTGAAAGAGCAAGCGATCTTTAACGTTGAGAACAATGGTATCGTATTTATCGATGAGATCGACAAAATTTGTAAGCGTGGTGAAAGTTCTGGCCCTGATGTCTCTCGTGAAGGTGTACAACGCGACTTACTACCACTTATTGAAGGTAGCACGGTTTCAACGAAGCATGGCATGGTAAAAACAGACCACATTTTATTTGTTGCTTCAGGAGCATTCCAAGTAGCTAAGCCATCTGATCTGATCCCTGAACTGCAAGGCCGCTTGCCAATTCGTGTCGAGCTAGAAGCGCTTTCAAGTCATGACTTCAAACGCATCCTGACAGAGCCTAAAGCGTCACTGACAGAGCAATACGTTGCGCTAATGAAGACAGAGGATGTTCATATTGAGTTTACCGAAGATGGTATTACCCAGATCGCAGAAGCTGCTTGGACAGTGAATGAGACAACAGAAAACATCGGTGCTCGCCGCTTACACACAGTAATGGAGCGCTTGATGGATGAGATCTCGTTTGAAGCTACGGATAAAGCTGGCTCTAAGCTTACGATTGATTCTGAGTATGTGAAAGGCAAGCTTGGAGATACGATTGAAGATGAAGATCTAAGTCGTTTTATCCTGTAATCGAATTAAAAAGATAAAGCCCGCTCAATTGAGCGGGCTTTGTTTTATCTACAGGTTAGTGATTAGATCATAAAGATAAAAATCACTGCGAGTACAGAAATCAGACCTGCAAAAGCGTAACAAGCGATCTTGCCGACCAAACCCGTGTGGAATTTCAGGTCGTGCATACCATGATGGACACGGTGCATGGCATGCCACATTGGTAGGGCTAGCGTGCCAATGATAAACAGTGCGCCAATAATGCTCGTAGCAAAATCTGCCACACGCTCGTAGCTCAATGCTTGCGCGTCAATTACACCAAGTGGTACTAAGATACCCAGTACAAGCACAGTAATCGGTGTGATCATCGCAAACCAAGTACCGCCAGCACCAAATAGGCCCCACCAGATTGGCTCATCAGAACGTTTAGGAGCTCTATCTACAGAGTAATTAGGTTTCATCGTTTACGCTCCTTACACCACGACTAAGACGATTAGTGAAATAAATGCCACGGCAGCCCACTGAGTTAGCACAATGATCTTCTTATCCACTGGCTTACCTTTTAAGCGAATTGGCATTACTTGAGGCATCATGCTAAAGAAAGTTTGAGCATGAAGCAGGCTACCAAGCAGGGCAACGATGTTAATCGCTACTACGATAGGGTTTGCCATAAACTCTAGCCAACCTTGCCAAACTTCAGGACCTTTCACTAAAGAACCCAAACCGAAAGTTAGGAAAATAGTAAAAAGAATCAATGGCAGTACAGTTGCTTCACGAAGCATGTAGAAGCGGTAAAACGGATGGTTCTTCCACCAAGTTCGCTTTACTTCACGAACGTAAGGTTTACGGTTGCTCATCTTACGCCTCCTCTGCTGTTTTTGTTGGGGTGCCATCAGGCTTGAACATTGAAATCACAAAGTCCATAGATGACTCAACTTTACCTTGGTTTACCGCTGCCGCTGGGTCTACGTTCTTCGGACATACGTCTGAGCAGTAACCAACGAAGGTACAGCCCCATGCGCCGTTTTCACCATTTATGAGTTCCATACGCTCAGATTTACCATTGTCGCGGCTATCGAGGTTGTAGCGATGCGCTAGCGTAAGTGCAGCTGGACCGATGAACTCAGGATTGAGGCCAAACTGCGGACAAGCTGCGTAACATAGACCACAGTTGATACAGCCAGCGAACTGCTTGTATTTAGCCATCTGCTCAGGCGTTTGAATGTTAGTACCATCTTCTGGCTTGCGATCGTTACCAATGATGTAAGGTTTGATCGCTTCAAGACGCTCAATGAACGGCGTCATATCAACGATTAAGTCTTTCTCAATCGGGAAGTTTGCCAGTGGCTCAATCTTCACGCCATTCGGGTAATCACGTAAGAAGCTCTTACATGCCAGCTTAGGTACGCCGTTTACCATGATGCCGCACGAGCCACAGATAGCCATACGGCAAGACCAGCGGTATGAAAGGTCTTTGTCTAGGTTATCTTTGATGTAGCCGAGTGCATCTAAGGTCGACATGGTTTCATCGAACGGAACCTCAAAGGTCTGAAAATGCGGTTCCGCGTCTTTCTCTGGGTCGTAACGCAGAACCTCTACTTTTTGGATGCGATTTGCTGACATTATGCTTGCTCCTCTGCGTTCTTTTGCGCCGCTTGCGCTGCTTCTTCAGCGGCTGCTTTCTCTGCTGCTTCACCGTAAAGACGAGCTTTAGGTTGTGACTTAGTGATGGTCACATTACTGTAGTCGATATTTGGTGCGGCATCTTGCTTAAAGAAAGCCAGAGAGTGTTTAAGGAACTCAACGTCATCACGTTCAGTGCAGCCATCGTCTAGACGCTGATGGGCACCACGAGACTCTTTACGCAGAATTGCAGAGTGAACCATAGCTTCTGCCACTTCTAGGCCGTAGCCCACTTCAATAGCGTACAGAAGGTCAGTGTTGAACACTTTGCCTTTATCTTTGATGCTGATGCGCTTGTAACGCTCTTTCAACTCAGTGATTTTATCAATGGTGGCTTGCATCAAATCTTCTTGACGGTAGATACCACAGCCAGCTTCCATGGTATGCCCCATTTCTGTGCGGATATCTGCCCAGTTTTCATCGCCTTCTTGGTTCATTAGCGCGGCGATACGTTGCTCAACATCTTTGACTTGAGCGGCAATAGACTCTTCGTTCCAGCCTTTGAATTCCGCTGCGCGTTTCACTGCTTGTTCACCCGCTACGCGGCCGAATACCACAAACTCAGCCAGCGAGTTGGAGCCTAGGCGGTTTGCACCGTGCAGACCAACTGACGCACACTCACCAACAGCAAATAGGCCTTTAATGCGAGTTTCACATTCGCCGTTCGTTTCAATACCACCCATGGTGTAGTGAACGGTAGGGCGGATTGGAATTGGCTCTTTTGCAGGATCAACGTTGACATAAGCTTTCGCTAGCTCGCAGATAAACGGTAGACGCTCTTGCAGGTACTCTTCACCAAGGTGGCGAAGGTCTAGGTGAACCACATCACCTAGAGGATGTTTAATAGTGTTGCCTTTCTGCTGCTCGTGCCAGAAAGCTTGAGAAACTTTATCACGTGGACCCAGTTCCATGTATTTGTTCTTCGGCTGGCCAACTGGAGTCTCAGGGCCCATGCCGTAGTCTTGTAGATAACGGTAGCCATTCTTGTTAACGATGATACCACCTTCACCCCGACAGCCTTCGGTCATTAGGATACCCGTACCAGGAAGACCTGTTGGGTGGTATTGAACGAACTCCATATCACGTAGAGGCACGCCATGACGGTAAGCCATTGCCATACCGTCACCCGTTACGATACCGCCATTGGTGTTACAGTGGTAAACGCGGCCTGCACCACCTGTTGCGAGTACAACAGATTTTGCTTTGATGGTAACTAGCTCACCTTCTGACATGTGAATCGCGATCAGGCCTTGAACCTCACCTTCATCAACAAGTAGATCCACCACGAAGTACTCATCAAAACGCTTGATGTTGTCGTACTTCATTGATGTCTGGAATAGGGTGTGAAGCATGTGGAAGCCGGTTTTATCGGCTGCGAACCAAGTGCGCTCAACTTTCATTCCGCCAAAGCGGCGTACGTTGACTTCACCGTTCTCTTTACGACTCCATGGACAACCCCATTGTTCCATTTGGATCATTTCGCGAGTCGCGTTTTCTACAAAATATTCAACAACGTCCTGTTCACATAGCCAGTCGCCACCGCCAACAGTGTCGTTGAAGTGGTTGTCTAGGCTATCTTCATCCTTGATAACTGCTGCCGAGCCACCCTCCGCTGCGACTGTGTGAGAACGCATAGGGTAAACTTTCGAAATTAGAGCAATTTCTAAGTCAGGGTTTGCTTCAGCTGCTGCAATAGCAGTGCGAAGACCAGCGCCGCCTGCGCCGATGACTGCGATATCTGTGGTGATAATTTGCACAGTTATCCTCCAGTGTGAAATTGCGGAATTTTCCGCTTGTTATAGTTAAATGGGGTAATTCCCCAAAAGTGGTAGGGGTAGTGTAGAAGAGCTAGTTTTCAGAAAAGTTGACGTATTTAGGTTTTTGCTCCGGTAATGCAAGCAAAGGCATAAAAAATATAGGTTATGTGATTGCTATCACGGCAAGAAATGATGGATAGTTCAGTAGATAGTTTGGGTGTGTTAAGTGTCTGTTACGTGACATTAGTGTGGATGATAACTCACATCTTAAGCTGGACATTTTGTACTGTGGTACGTTGAAAGCTTGCTTCATTGTTGACCAAACTTGGCTTGATTTGCTGCTGAGTATTTTGCTAGGCAAGAACTAGGAAACTTGATATTTTCTCAGCCAGATAAAGCAATGAGATTTTAGTTATGAGTGATCAGTGGCAGCCAACAGCGTCGATAGAGCAACTTAGACAGCGTGCGAACGTGCTTGCGCAAATACGGCGGTTCTTTGCTGAGCGAAACGTGTTGGAGGTCGATACTCCAGCAATGAGCCATGCGACAGTGACTGATATTCACCTACATACTTTTCAGACCGAGTTTATAGGTCCGGGATATGCGGATGGCAGCAAACTCTATTTAATGACTAGCCCTGAATTTCATATGAAGCGATTGCTGGCAGCGGGTAGTGGTTGTATCTATCAGATTAACAAAGCGTTTCGCAACGAAGAGAATGGTCGTTTCCATAACCCAGAGTTCACCATGCTGGAATGGTACCGAGTCGGCTTTGATCACCATAAACTGATGGATGAAATGGAGGCTTTACTGCAAGTCGTTCTTGAATGTGCTCAAGCGGAGCGAATGACCTATCAACAAGCTTTTATTGATGTACTCGGCGTCTGCCCATTAGAAGACACAATGGCAGAGCTAAAGCTAGCAGCCGAGAAGCTAGGCTTAAGTGATATTGCGCAGCCAGAAAAAGATCGTGATACCTTGCTTCAACTACTATTTAGTATTGGTGTCGAAGGTAAGATAGGCCAAAGCGTTCCTGCTTTTGTTTACGACTTCCCGGCTTCCCAAGCGGCACTGGCGAAGATCAATAAGCAAGACTCACGTGTTGCTGATCGCTTTGAGGTTTACTTTAAAGGCATAGAACTAGCGAACGGCTTCCATGAGCTTGATGATCCGCAAGAACAACTAAAGCGCTTTGAACAAGACAACGCTAAACGTCTTGAGATGGGACTAACCCCACAACCTATCGATCATCATTTGATAGCAGCACTCAAGTCAGGTTTACCTGAATGTGCAGGAGTGGCACTAGGGGTCGATCGCTTAATCATGCTCGCGATCGGTTGCGATCATATTGATCAGGTCACGGCGTTTCCGTTTCCGATAGCGTAAGGAAATGTGCAACAGATTCTTATTCTGAGTGTAATTGACTCGCGTAGGCATCTTAACCTCGCTATACTTCCAATCTGAATTTTTAGTCTAGAGCTGCTATTCCCTTCATTGTTGAAGCCGCAGCGTTGTTGACTACGCCAATTCACCGGATCGCCGGCCGCCCTAATCACATAGGACTACTATGCTCATAGGGCTGAATTGGCTTGTCGCCTAGCTGCAACTCCAACTATTTTGGGAATACATCCTTCATTGTTGAAGTAGCAGCTCTATCATCAAAGAGCACAGGACATGCAAGAGTACATCGCATTTTTTCAAGAGAACATGATTCTATCTCTGGTATGGGCCGGTCTATTGGTCGCCCTTATCATGAATATTGTTAAATCAACGACAGCAGCTTACAAAGAAATTACTGCAGCACATACCACTCAACTTATGAATCATGAAAGTGGTGTTGTGGTTGATATTCGTAGTAAAGACGAGTTCCGTAAAGGTCACATTACCGATGCAGTTCACATTTTGCCGTCGGATATCAAAGCGGGTAACTTTGGTAGCCTTGAAAACCGCAAATCAGACCCAATCATTGTAGTGTGTAAGACAGGTCAAACCGCTCAAGAGAGCGCTAACCTTCTTGCTAAAGCAGGGTTTGAGAATGTAAGCCTGCTTAAAAATGGTTTGATTGCTTGGAGTGAAGCAAACATGCCTTTAGTGAAAGGTAAGAAGTAATTCAAACACCGAATGTCTTAAACGCTGATTGAAAAGTCAGCGTTTGTTTTGGAGAGATGTGAAGAGTTCCACGAAATTCACTGGAATCCTAGTCATAGCATGCTCTCTCAGTTAGTCTCCAATCAGACTATTTATCGCAGGATTAAAGGATTTTTAAAATGGCTGAAGCAGCACCACAACAAGAAGCGCAAAACTTCGCAATTCAACGTATCTTCCTTAAAGACGTCTCTTTTGAAGCGCCAAACTCACCAGATATGTTCCAAAAAGAGTGGAACCCAGATGTTAAGCTTGATCTAGACACTCAAAGCCGTGAATTAGGTGAAGGTGTGTACGAAGTTGTTCTACGCCTAACGGTAACAGTTAAGAACGCTGAAGACACTGCATTCCTATGTGAAGTTCAACAAGGTGGTATCTTCACGGCTGAACAAATGGAAGCGGGTCAACTTGCACATTGTCTAGGTGCATTCTGTCCGAACATCTTATTCCCTTACGCTCGTGAAACTATCTCCAGCCTAGTAGTTAAAGGTACGTTCCCACAACTTAACCTAGCACCAGTTAACTTCGACGCTCTGTTTATGAACTACCTACAGCAGCAAGCTCAGCAAGAAGACCAAGCTGAAGCGTAATGATTAACACCTCTGGCGACGGAGGTGTGGTATAAAATGCACAGAGCGTCTTTTCTTGATGCGATGTGCATTTTTTGTTTGTAGCACTGGGTTTTTGCGACTGGCTTTAAGCAGCTCTGTTCATGGTTAGCGGCAAGATTCTAGTCACCCCTAATGATAATCAGGCGGAATAATGAAAGATAAGACTAATAATGCCTACGGTAAAGACATCACCATGACAGTACTCGGTGCTGGTTCCTATGGCACTTCGCTTGCTATTTCTTTAGCACGCAATGGTGCAAACGTAATAATTTGGGGCCATGAAGCTGAACATATGGCACGTTTGGAAGCTGATCGTGCTAACCATGAGTTTCTACCCGGGATTGAGTTTCCTAAATCATTGATTGTGGAATCTGACTTAGAAAAAGCGGTTCAAGCCAGTCGTGATTTGCTGGTTGTGGTACCAAGTCATGTATTTGGTATTGTGCTAAATAATGTGAAACCACATTTAAGAGACGATTCACGTATTTGCTGGGCAACCAAAGGACTAGAACCTGAAACGGGTCGCCTGCTTAAAGACGTTGCAAATGAAGCCTTAGGTGAGGGACACTCATTGGCGGTTCTGTCTGGGCCAACCTTTGCCAAAGAGTTGGCGATGGGCATGCCGACAGCGATTTCTGTTGCTTCACCAGACAACGACTTTGTGGCTGATCTACAAGAAAAAATCCATTGCAGCAAAACTTTCCGTGTCTACGCAAACAGTGACTTCATCGGTATGCAATTAGGCGGTGCAGTGAAGAACGTGATTGCGATTGGCGCAGGTATGTCTGATGGTATTGGTTTTGGTGCCAATGCGCGTACGGCATTGATCACTCGCGGTTTAGCAGAGATGACCCGTTTGGGTGCTGCGTTAGGTGCACAGCCAGAAACCTTTATGGGTATGGCAGGATTGGGTGATTTGGTACTGACATGTACCGATAACCAATCTCGTAATCGCCGCTTTGGCTTAGCACTAGGTCAGGGCAAAGATGTCGATACGGCACAAGATGAAATTGGCCAAGTTGTTGAAGGTTATCGCAATACCAAAGAGGTGTATTTATTGGCAGAGCGTATGGGTGTTGAGATGCCAATTGTTGACCAAATATATCAAGTATTGTATCAAGGGAAGGATGCAAACTTAGCAGCGAAAGATTTGCTCGCTCGCGATAAGAAAGCGGAAGCATAGAAGACAACAGCAATACTGGACTTTGTATCTAGATACTAGGGATTCAGTACTAGGATATTTCATGAAACATTGTGAGAAACAGAAGGTTTGGCAAACCATTGTTAAGGAAGCAAGAGAGCTTTCTGAGCAAGAGCCAATGTTAGCAAGCTTCTATCATGCGACCATCATTAAGCATGATAGTTTGAGCGCGGCGTTAAGTTATATTCTAGCGAATAAACTTAATACGGTGTCGATGCCAGCGATGGCAGTCAGGGAAGTGGTTGAAGAAGCCCTAAACTCTGACCCAAGTATTAGTGCTTCTGCGGCTTGTGATATCTGTGCTACGGTTAACCGAGACCCCGCTGTCGCAATGTATTCTATGCCATTGCTGTATTTGAAAGGTTACCATGCCTTACAGGGCTATAGAGTGGCTAATTGGCTTTGGAAGCAAGGTCGTATTGCTCTTGCCACGTATTTGCAAAACCAAATTTCGGTCGCGTGTCAGGTAGATATTCACCCTGCAGCTAAGATTGGTCGAGGCATTATGTTAGACCACGCTACTGGTATTGTTATTGGTGAAACCGCAATTGTTGAGAATGATGTCTCGATTCTCCAAGATGTCACCCTAGGTGGTACAGGCAAAGAGTGCGGTGACCGTCACCCGAAAATCCGCGAAGGTGTAATGATTGGTGCGGGTGCTAAAATCCTAGGTAATATTGAAGTCGGAGAGGGTGCCAAAATTGGTTCTTGCTCTGTAGTGCTTCAGCCAGTCCCTGCCCATACCACAGTGGCTGGTGTTCCAGCTAAGATTGTGGGTCGACCCAAGACTGACAAGCCATCTCTGGATATGGATCAACAATTTAATGGTCGTTCACAAAGCTTTATTGGTGGGGATGGGATCTAAAAGCTAGAACGGACTTCGTCTTTCGAGAGGAAGAGAGTTTGTCATTCCGTAGAGGGACGAAGGAGCGAGTAGGGAATCTCTTACGGTTCTCAACTCGCTAGAAGAGATCCCCAACTCACTCGTCCTTGAGGATGACCTAGAAGAAAAAAGGCTTGGTGCAATACACCAAGCCTTTAAATTTTTCTCGCTTCTCGCTTCTCGCTTCTCGCTTCTCGCTTCTCGCTTTAACCTAGAGCGTCTAGTTCAGTAAGAACTTCTTCAGCCCACTCAATCCATGCTTGGCGAATAAGCAGGTTTCTGCGCAATGTTAAGCGCTCTAAACGTTGCTGCTTATCTAGCGTTGCTGTTGTTGAGTAGTAAGCATTTTCGATTTCTTGGTAGTGAGCAACCAGTTTGCGCGATTCTTCTACCAGTTCAGCCAGTTGAGTACGGTATGGACTTGATGGTTGTACTGCACAAGCCATCAGCTTTGCTGAAAACTCGTCACGGACGGTTGGGTGGGAGGTCGGTTGGTCAAACCATTCACCTAGCGCCGTACGGCCAGAGTCGGTAATTGAATATACTTTACGGTCTGGTTTGCCTTCTTGAGGCTCTAGTACACAGGTGACTAGGTTATTCTGAGCCATTTTATTTAGTTCGCGATAAACTTGCTGGTGGCTCGCTTTCCAGAAATAGCCGATAGTGGCTGAAAATTCTTTAGTAATATCGTATCCAGTCGCATCGCGAGTGCTTAGAACGGTTAAGATAACGTGTGGTAATGACATGTCTTCAATCCAAATGGTCAATAAACTACTAAGTACAACCACTTAATTTCTGTCGTGCTTCTGATTGGCACTGATCATCAGTAGAAAAAGTGGCACCAACAATGTTGGTCATGTCACCTAAAAAAGCCGTTTATCACCTAGGATCGATAATAAAATATCGAAAGCTGTAGCATGTAAGATTTTATATAAGTTGCCGCAGCGGTGAAGTAGTATATCTAAATAATAAGCATAAAGTAGAATAGAAGGACAAAATATCCCAAAAAACTGACAAAAATCTCAATAGTGCGCATCATTTAGATGATTGTATTGTGAATTGGGTAAAAATGACGCAGTGGTGGTTCTACTTTCTATAACCAAAGCGCGCTAAGAGATAAAAAAAGGTTGGTGATTTCACACCAACCTTCTTGGTCTTAGAGTGAAGATTAACCTGTGTTACGCATACCTGCGGCGATGCCCGCAATGGTTACCATTAGCGCTTCTTCCAGTTCTGGTGCAGTCTGTTCATTTTGACGAGTTCGGTAGAGCAATTCAGCTTGCAGCATGTTCAACGGCTCTACGTAGATGTTACGTAGACGAATCGATTCTTGACCCCATGGATCGCTCTGCATTAGGTTCTCATTGTTTTCTACGTTAAGTACTGACTTGATGTCTTTTTGCAATTGTTCACGTAGACGATCACCAAGTGGCAATAGCTTAGTGTCGACCAAGCGCTCATCGTAGTAACGAGAAATCTCCAAATTACACTTTGTGTAGACCATTTCGAGCATACCTAGGCGAGTCGAGAAGAATGGCCATTCACGACACATCTCTTCTAGTAGCGCTTGATGCCCTTTATCTACCGAGTATTGGATTGCTTCACCAGCGCCGAGCCAAGCTGGAAGTACTAAACGGTTTTGGCTCCAAGAGAAAATCCAAGGAATCGCACGCAAGCTTTCTACACCACCTTTCGGGTTACGTTTCGCCGGTCTCGAACCTAATGGCAGTTTACCCAGTTCTAGCTCAGGTGTGGTTTGACGGAAGTAAGGAACGAAGTCTGCTTCACCACGTATTACATTACGATAAGCTTCACAGCTGACTTCCGATAATACGTTCATCAAGTCACGCCATTCTTGCTTTGGCTCTGGTGGTGGCAGCAGGTTCGCTTCTAGGATGGCACTTGCATACAAGCTAAAGCTGTTGACTGCAACTTCAGGAAGGCCAAGTTTAAAGCGAATCATTTCCCCTTGCTCAGTGACACGTAGACCACCTTTCAAGCTTTTTGGTGGCTGAGATAGTAGTGCTGCGTGGGCAGGCGCACCACCGCGACCGATAGTACCGCCACGGCCGTGGAATAGAGTCAGTTCAACGCCTTCCTCTTCGGCTACTTTGACCAGTGATTCCATTGCGTGGTACTGGGCCCAACCCGCTGACATAACACCTGCGTCTTTAGCAGAGTCGGAATAGCCGATCATGACCATTTGGTGGTTTTGGATAAAGCCACGGTATAGGTCAATGCCCATCAGCTGTTTGATAACGGACTCGGCATTATTTAAGTCATCGAGTGTTTCGAACAGTGGACATACGTCCATGCGGTAAGGGCAACCTGATTCTTGCAAAAGCAGGTGAACGGCAAGGACATCAGAAGCAGTACGGGCCATTGAAATGACATAGGCACCAAACGCTTCACGCGGCTGCGCAGCAACTATTTTACAAGTATCGAGGACTTCTTTAACCGCTTCTGACGGCTGCCAGTCTCTAGGTAGTAGTGGACGTTTCGATGCCAATTCATTGGTTAAGAAAGCAACTTTATCTTGCTCACTCCACTGGTCGTAATCGCCAATACCTAGGTAGCGAGTCAGCTCGGACAATACATCTGAATGACGAGTACTTTCTTGACGAACATCGAGACGAACTAGGTGAACGCCGAAAGCTTTAATGCGGCGCAATGTATCAAGAAGTGAGCCGTCCGCGATGATCCCCATACCACACTCGTGCAGTGATTGGTAACATGCGTATAGCGGCTCCCAAAGCTGCTCAACGCGTTGCAGTGGTGCTTTGACAGCGAGCTTCTGACCATTGATCTTAGCGTCAAGGATCTCTTTGGTTTCATTCAGTAGTGCGCGAAGCTCTTTAAGTACCGCGCGGTAAGGTTCGTGTTCACCTTCACCGGCTAGGGTACGTACTGCGTCATTGCACTGAGTCATCGATAGCTCGCTAACCAGTTCATTGATGTCATTGAGGTAAAGGTCAGCGGCTTTCCAACGTGAAAGTAATAACACTTCGCGAGTGATGGTGTGGGTGACGAATGGGTTGCCGTCACGGTCACCGCCCATCCAAGAGGAGAAATGAACAGGTCGCGCGTCGATAGGCAGACCTTCACCAAGGTGGTCTTCTAGACGTAAGTCAAGTTCACGTAAGAAGTCAGGCACTGCTTCCCAAAGTGAGTTTTCAACTACTGCGAAGCCCCATTTTGCTTCATCAAGTGGTGTCGGACGCTGCTTACGAATTGTGTCTGAGTGCCAGCTCTGGGCGATAAGTTGTTCGAGACGGCGCTCTGTTTTCTGACGCTCTTTGACTGAGAGATCGCTAAGCTCTAGCTTAGACAAGCACTTATTGATCTTGACCAATTTGTGGATCATGGTACGACGAGTAATTTCTGTCGGGTGCGCTGTCAATACCAGTTCAATATTAAGATCGCGCACTGCTTGCGCCGTATCTAACTTGCTAATGTCATTTTGAGCAAGTTTAGAGAACAGGGAATTAATCGCGTCTGGTTCACAAACATGAGCATCACAATGGCGAGAGATAGTGTGATACTGCTCTGCCATATTGGTCAGGTTGAGAAATTGGTTGAATGCATGAGCAACCGGGGTTAGTTGCTCATTTGGCAGGCTTTTAATTTCATCAATCAAGCTATCTCTGTCTTGTTGATTGCCTGCGAGGGCGGACTTAGAAAGTTTACGAATGGTTTCTACTTTCTCTAGAAGTACGTTACCGTGCGCATCCTTGATGGTGTTACCGAGCAAGTGTCCTAGCATGCTCACATTGCTTCTGAGCGCAGAGTATTTCTCGTTCATTATCATCCTGCCTTGTAAAAAAATTACATCCAATGTTCCTTGTTAAGTAGACAATCTAGCGAAAAATATCGCTGTGAGTCAAATACTGTAGGCTAAGTTTGCAATAATTGTGCAAGTTAATGTAACGCTTTACACATAGCGATAATGACTAAATATGTTGAAATTTTATTACAGAATGAGAGAGAGCTTCGCCTATAGGAACGGACTTCGTCCTGTGGAAAACGAGAACGGGCTGCGCCCTATAGAACGCTGTGCTTCGATATCGGACTCCGTCCTTCGAGAGGAGTTCGTTTTTTTATCCCTCATCTGTAACGAGGCGTTCTCAGCAAAAGGGTTGACGCAATACGCCAACCTTCCCAAAATACCCAGCTCTCCATAGGGCGCAGCCCGTTCCCGCTTCCTTCATCCCGCAGCAAAGCGTTAGCGCCCTGTATTTAAAAACAATATTTATGCATCGCTTTCGACAATACATCGATAGTTGGGTCAATAAATTCAAAAGCGAGGAATTCATCTGGCTGATGGGCTTGGTTAATTGAGCCAGGACCAAGAACCAGCGTAGGGCATAGCTGCTGCAAGAATGGGGCTTCAGTACAGTAGTTTACTGTTTCAGAACTAGTAGCACAGATCTCTTCAACGCCACCGATAAATGGATGGTCATGCTGACATTCGTAGCCGGGGATAGGCTCGTGAAGTGGCGTGATCGAGATTCTGCCCGGCCACTTAGCTTCGATTTCTTTGAGTGCGCCGCGCAGCATGTTATCTAGCCCATCTAGGCTGATCCCCGGCAAAGGACGAACATCGTAATGCAGTTCGCAACAGCCACAGATACGGTTAGCACTGTCACCACCGTGAATGTGGCCTAGATTTAACGTCGGGCTAGGGATAGCAAATCCTGGATGATGATACTCTTTAATCAGCTTGTCACGCAGCTGCATTAAGGCAAAGAGAACCTCATGCATGATTTCTATAGCATTGACCCCTAAAGCCGGATCAGATGAGTGGCCAGATTTACCGGTCACTCGCACCGCATTGGCAACATGACCTTTATGACCTCGAATTGGCACTAAGCTAGTCGGTTCACCTATGATGCAGTAATCCGGTTTAAATGGAGCTGTCTCAGTGAAGTGACGAGCACCCAGCATGGTGGTCTCTTCATCACATGTTGCGAGCACATAGAGAGGTTTGGTCTGTTTACTCCAATCAACTTTTTTAACCGCTTCTATAACAAAGGCAAAAAAGCCTTTCATATCAGCTGTACCCAAGCCATAAAATCGGTTGTTCGCTTCCGTTAATGCGTGTGGCTCGAAATTCCAACGTCCTTCATCAAACGGCACGGTATCACTGTGCCCTGCCAAAAGCAGTCCGCCTTCACCAGAGCCTTTTTTGGCGATTAGGTTAAATTTGCCCGCTTCTACTTCAGTTAAGTTTACTTCAAAGCCTACGTCTTTCAGCCAAGTCGCTAACTTTTCAATCACTTTTGCGTTGCCTTCATCCCAATTGGAGTCCGTTGAGCTTATAGAAGAGGTAGAAATCAGGCCGCTGTAGACCTCAATAAAACTTGGTAATTGCATATTTAGTTTACATTCCCTGTTGACAGAGTTCGGCTAAGAAGGTAAAACACATATTAAATCACTTTTATTGAATAAAAAACCAATAAAAGCTGAATAATTTAAATTTATAGTCATTATCGAAATGACGTTTTTTACTCAAAATGGATGTCTGAGATGCTCAAAACCACAATCATAGGCGCAAGCGGTTATACCGGAGCAGAGCTTGCTTTGATGGTACATAAACACCCTGAACTTACGCTATCAGGTTTATATGTTTCCGCCAATAGCCTTGATGCAGGTAAAGACATCGCGCAGCTTCACGGCAAGCTGGCTGGAATTATTAGTCAACCAGTACTTCCTCTCAAAGATGTTGAAGCTGTGGCTAATCAAACGGATGTGGTTTTTCTTGCCACTGCGCATGAAGTTAGCCATGACCTAGCGCCGCTGTTTTTGGCGCAAGGTTGCCAAGTCTTTGATTTGTCTGGCGCCTTTCGCGTTAAGAAAGAAGGCTTCTACAGCGAGTTTTATGGCTTTGAACATCAGCATGATGCTTGGTTAGACAACTCAGCCTACGGATTGGCTGAGTGGAATGCACAAGCGATTAAACATAGTCAGCTTATAGCGGTGCCAGGCTGCTACCCAACAGCTTCACAGTTAGCGGTTAAGCCTTTACTCGAAGCGGGTTTGGTGGATACGGCTCAATGGCCTGTGATTAATGCCACTAGCGGTGTTTCCGGTGCAGGCAGAAAAGCATCGATGACCAATAGCTATTGTGAGGTCAGTTTACAGCCATACGGTGTCTTTAATCATCGTCATCAGCCGGAAATCGCTAGCCACTTAGGCACAGATGTGATTTTTACCCCGCATCTTGGCAATTTTAAGCGTGGCATTCTCGCCACTATTACGCTCAAGCTGGTGGCTGGCACATCTGAAAAACAGGTTAACGCTGCGTTTAAGGCAGCTTATGAAAATAAATCGGCAGTGCGTCTTTTAGAGTCAGCGTTGCCGAACATTCAAAATGTAGAAAATACACCTTTCTGCGATTTAGGTTGGAAGGTTCAAGGCGAGCACGTCATCGTTGTTTCAGCGATAGACAACTTGCTAAAAGGTGCATCTAGTCAAGCGATGCAGTGTTTAAACATCCACTACGGATTTCCAGAGCTGACTGCTCTTGCTTAATTGAGCAGAGAAGGAAAAGTAATGACAGATAACAAACTTACTCCATTAGTGATCAAATTAGGCGGTGCTGCACTGTCGTGTACTGAGACATTAAGCCAAGTATTTGGTGCGATTGCCCAATATCAACAGCAAGCTCAGCGACGAATTGTGATCGTTCACGGTGGAGGTTATCTGGTGGACGATCTAATGGCGAAGCTGCAACTTGATACGGTCAAGAAAGAGGGGCTTCGTGTAACCCCTTATGAGCAAATTCCAGTGATTGCTGGCGCTCTAGCCGGAACAGCCAACAAGATGTTGCAAGGCCAAGCAATCAAAGATGGCCTTAATGCAGTTGGTTTGAGTTTAGCGGATGGTGGCTTATGTCATGTCAAAGAGCTAGACCCAGAATTAGGCGCGGTAGGTAAGGCGACGCCAGGAGAATCAACCGTGCTGCAAGCGATTTTACAAACGGGCGCGCTGCCTATCATCAGCTCTATTGGCCTAACAGAGCAAGGCCAGATGATGAATGTTAATGCAGACCAAGCGGCGGTAGCTGTGGCTGGAGCCTTAGATGCTGAACTGGTTCTTTTGTCAGATGTTAGCGGTGTACTGGATGGCAAAGGTCATCTGATTAAAAGCCTTGATGAGAAACAAGCGCAGAACCTCATCAATGGTCATGTGATTACTGATGGCATGATTGTCAAAGTGAACGCTGCACTCGAAGCGGCTAATGACTTGGGTCGACCAATTGAAGTTGCAACATGGCGTTATCCAGAAAAGCTCGCCGAGCTATTTGCCGGACAGAGCATTGGAACCCAGTTTTTATCACAGTAGTTGGTAGTAAAGAATTAGAGCTGAATGCATAGGCGTTGAGCGATAAAAATAGATTAAACAGGAAGTAACCCGCAGCACTGACCGCCACGCGCAGCGCCGGGATTTGGAGAAAGAAAAATGAGCAAAGTTCAAGTTAATAAAGTAGTTGTTGCATACTCTGGCGGTCTGGATACATCAGTGATCATTCCATGGCTGAAAGAGAATTACGATTGTGAAGTAGTCGCGTTCGTTGCCGATGTTGGACAAGGCGAAGAAGAGCTAGAAGGCATCGAAGAAAAGGCCAAAGCCTCTGGTGCTTCAGAGTGTTATATCGCTGATCTAAAAGAAGAGATGGTGGCAGATTACATCTACCCTACACTAAAAACAGGTGCATACTATGAAGGTAAGTACTTACTAGGAACGTCAATGGCACGTCCGATTATAGCTAAAGCTCAGGTTGAAGTCGCGCGTCAAGTCGGTGCTGATGCGCTTTGTCATGGCTGTACCGGTAAAGGTAACGACCAGGTGCGCTTTGAAGGGGCTTTCGCAGCACTTGCACCAGACTTACACGTCATTGCCCCTTGGCGTGAATGGGATCTTGTCAGCCGTGAAGAGTGTCTTGATTACCTCGCCGAGCGTAATATCCCATGTACTGCATCATTAACGAAAATTTATTCACGTGATGCGAACGCTTGGCATATCTCTACAGAAGGTGGTGTGTTAGAAGATACTTGGAATGCGCCAGACGAAGATTGTTGGGCATGGACAGTCGACCCTGAGCAAGCGCCAAACGAAGCTGAATACGTGACACTAAAAGTTGAAAAAGGTGAAGTTGTCGGTGTCGATGGAGAAACAATGACGCCATACAACGCACTAGTGTACCTGAATGATAAAGGTGTGAAGCATGGTGTTGGACGTATCGATATCGTTGAAAACCGCCTAGTAGGGATGAAGTCTCGTGGTTGTTACGAAACTCCGGGAGGCACGATCATGATGGAAGCGCTTCGCGCAGTAGAGCAACTTGTACTAGATAAAACCGCATTTGAGTTCCGTGAAGAGCTTGGTGTAAAAGCTTCTCACCTAGTTTATGACGGTCGTTGGTTTACTCCGCTATGTAAGTCAATTCTGGCGGCATCAGAAGAGCTTGCTCAAGACGTGAATGGTGAAGTCGTGGTTAAGCTATACAAAGGTCAGGCGACAGTGACTCAGAAGCGTTCTGATAACAGCCTTTATTGCGAACAGTTTGCGACCTTTGGTGAAGATGAAGTTTATGACCAAAGCCACGCTGAAGGCTTTATCCGTCTTTACTCGCTATCAAGCCGTATCCGTGCCCTGAATAGTCAGAAGAAATAACCACTGACGGATAGAAATCTAGAGCCCACTTGGTTAGCCAAGTGGGCTTTTTTCTTTTCAGAGAAGAGAGTTAGTTTAAGAATTTACCTTTGAATAAATATGTTAAAAAAGTGAATTAATACTTTATTTTTGTTCTCATTTGCCGTAACTTTGAACCATCAAACAATACTGAATCTAATTCAGAGTTAACGAAAGCAATTTTACTAACCAGCACGACTAGTGAGCACAGGTAATCAGGAGAAACGCGATGGCATTATGGGGCGGAAGATTTACCCAAGCAGCAGATACGAGATTCAAAGATTTTAACGACTCATTGCGCTTCGATTACCGACTAGCTGAACAAGATATCGTTGGTTCAATCGCTTGGTCAAAGGCTTTACTCTCTGTTGATGTATTAACTGAACAAGAGCAGCAAAAACTTGAACTAGCATTGAATGAACTCAAGCTTGAAGTGATGGAAGATCCTCATCAGATCCTACGTTCAGATGCTGAAGACATTCATTCATGGGTCGAGCAGCAACTAATCAGAAAAGTGGGAGATTTGGGTAAAAAACTTCATACAGGACGCTCGCGTAATGATCAGGTGGCGACAGACTTAAAGCTTTGGTGCCGCCAGCAGGGGCAGCAGTTGTTGATGGCACTTGATCGTCTGCAAGCGCAAATGGTCGCTGTGGCGAAAGAGCATCAAGGCACTGTATTGCCTGGCTACACTCATTTGCAGCGTGCTCAGCCGGTGACTTTTGCCCATTGGTGTCTTGCCTATGTCGAAATGTTTGAGCGTGACTATTCACGTCTTGATGACGCGATTCATCGTCTCGATACTTGCCCACTAGGCTCTGGTGCTTTGGCAGGTACGGCCTATCCAATCGATCGTGAAAAAGTCGCGCACAATCTTGGCTTTCGTCGAGCAAATCGTAACTCGCTCGATTCAGTCTCAGATCGTGACCATGTGATGGAATTGATGTCGGTGGCTTCAATCTCAATGCTGCATTTATCTCGCCTTGCTGAAGATATGATCTTTTACAATTCAGGTGAATCAAACTTCATTGAACTGGCGGACACCGTGACCTCAGGCTCGTCACTGATGCCACAGAAGAAAAACCCTGATGCTCTAGAGCTTATCCGTGGTAAGACAGGGCGCGTTTACGGGTCTTTAGCTGGCATGATGATGACCGTAAAAGCGTTGCCACTTGCATATAACAAAGATATGCAAGAAGACAAAGAAGGCCTGTTCGATGCTCTAGATACATGGAACGACTGTATGGAAATGGCTGCTTTGTGTTTTGATGGGATTAAGGTCAACGGAGAGCGTACACTAGAGGCGGCGAAGCAAGGCTATGCTAACGCAACAGAGCTTGCGGACTATCTGGTCGCGAAAGGTATTCCATTCCGAGAAGCGCACCATATCGTTGGTGTTGCTGTCGTGGGGGCGATAGCCAAATCTTGCGCACTCGAAGAGCTATCGATTGCGGAGTTAAAAGAGTTCTCATCCGTGATTGAGGAAGATGTCTACGATATTCTGACCATCGAATCTTGCCTTGAAAAACGTAGTGCGCTTGGGGGAGTGTCGCCGAAACAAGTGGCTTATGCGGTAGAGCAAGCAGAAGGTCGTCTGATCAAGCGTGACTCTTCAGCAGTGAATGTCCGACCAGCTCGATTAACCGATATTGACTCTTTAGAAGGCATGGTGGCTTACTGGGCTAACATAGGTGAAAACCTCCCTCGTTCACGCAGTGAGCTAGTGCGTGATATTGGTTCTTTTGCGGTTACTGAACACAATGGAGAAATTACCGGTTGTGCATCTCTGTATGTTTATGATTCTGGGTTAGCTGAAATACGTACTCTTGGCGTTGAGGCTGGCTGGCAAGGTCAGGGGCAAGGCAGTGCGATTGTTCAGTACCTGGTTGAAAAGGCACGCCAAATGGCAATTAAGAAAGTGTTTGTTCTAACTCGTACCCCTGAATTCTTTATGAAGCAATCCTTCTTACCAACATCGAAGTCCTTGTTACCTGAGAAAGTGCTTAAAGATTGTGACCAGTGCCCAAGACAACACGCATGTGATGAGGTGGCATTGGAAGTGAACCTTGCCGAGCAAGCAATAGCAAGGGTTAACGTTGCCTAAGTAACTGATTCAGAAAGATCCAAATAAAAGATCAAAAAAGATCGAGGATTTTGGGAACTATTAAGAAAAAGCCCGGTCTATTAAAGTACCACTGCTTTTTCTTAGAAGAATCTAAGAAGGCCCCAAACCATAATTGGTTTTGGGGCTTTTTTCTTTTTAGCGCATAGCAAATATAGGCGAGCGAGTTAGGCGTCGTCTACTTATCTTCTTTTCCATTCCTTTTTCGCCAAGGCAAGATGACAAATCGCATCCAGAGGTGAAGAAACAGCAAACCGTTGAAGGCAAAGCCTGCCATAATGAGCGCGATAGACTCGATGCTCTGAGGGTTGTCGCGAAAAGCGACCCACCAGACGATCCAACATAACACGGATAAGACAGTGAGCTGATCCATGCAGCGTTGGCATCGGCCTATTTTCTTCCAGAACCAGTCACTATTTCTGCAGTATTTACATGTCATGATTGCGGTTAATTCGGTAACATACGAGGTCTTAGCATATCTCAATTAACCTCAAAGTGATAAACATGATCGAACGTCAACAAACCAAACAACGAATGAGCCGCATTGTAAAGCACAATGGAACTATCTACCTTTGTGGCCAAGTTTGCGCAGATGCAACTAAAGGCATTACTGAACAGACTCAAACAATGCTAGATAAGGTTGAAGTGCTACTGCTAGAAGCCGGTAGTGATAAAGAGCATATGCTTTCAGCGACTATCTACATCAAGGATATGAAAGATTTCCAAGAAATGAATGCTGTTTGGGATGCTTGGGTTCCGGAAGGTCATGCACCTGCTCGCGCATGTGTAACGGCAGATATGGCGCGTGAAGCTTTATTGGTTGAAATCTCTGTGATTGCTGCAGAAAAGTAACTACAAGATCGACGAAAAAAACGAGCTACTTAGCTAATGCCAGTCAGTTAAGCTGACTGGCTTTTTTCTTATTAGGGTATTTTTTGC
>NZ_LLEI02000032.1 GCF_001399455.2 Vibrio bivalvicida | reverse complement strand
TTCTCGCTTCTCGCTTCTCGCTTCTCGCTTCTCGCTTCTCGCTTCTCGCTTCTCGCTTATTCCTTAAACTCCGCAACCCACATTGAGGTGGCACCGCAGACGGCAATTGGCATAACAAACAAGTTCAAGATTGGAATCGTAGTGAAAACAGAAACCAAAGCACCAAAGCTATAAGCCTTGCCTTGTTTTTGTTTCAAATTGTTACGCATGTCGTTGAAAGGTACTTTGTGATTATCAAATGGATAGTCGCAGTACTGAATCGCCAAAATCCACGCAGTGAAGATGAACCACAAAAATGGTCCGACAGTTTGACCCAATGCAGGGATCAGCAGCAATAAAAACAGGCCAATGGCTTTAGGCAGCACATAGATCAGTTTGCGCCACTCGCGTGCCATGATTCTTGGGGTATCTTTGATAACTGCCATCATGCCATCTTCATTGACCTTCTGTTGGGTCAAATGCTCTTCGACCTTTTCCGCCAGTAGCCCATTGAAAGGTGCAGCAATAAAGTTTGCCAGGGTGCTAAAAAAGTAGGAAAACGTCGCCAAAATAGTCAGCACTAACAGCGGCCATAGTAGATAGCTGAGCCAAGACAGAAACTCAGGTAATTGCCCCATCAATTGCCCTATCCAAGCATCGAGATTAGAGAATAAATAGTACAGTGCCCCTCCTACTAAGATGATATTGGTAAGTAGCGGCAAGATAACAAATTGGCGAATGCCAGGTGTGCGCGCAAGCTCCAACCCGTGGAAGAAGTAGCCGAAGCCAGAACGCTGTTTAATTTGTGTATTCATATTTTGCTTTAGTGGTGTAAAAACGAACGTTTTCTATCTTAACAAAGAAAAAGCGTGTTCAAAATCACAACATTTCAGGAACTTCTCACATTAAGTTGTTCTAAAACAGGGGCGAGTTTTGGTAGAGTAACTCAAAGTTAGGTTTAAACAGATTCGATATAATGAGTTTATGTCGAGCAAATGAGAGCTAAAAATGCAGGAACTGCGATTTGTACTCATAATTGTCGGGGCGCTAGCGATTGCCGCTTTGCTATTCCACGGTTTATGGACGAGTAAAAAAGAAGGGAAAGCCAAATTTGGCAGCAAGCCAATTGGTAAGTTGGATGTCGATAATGAAGACTCGGACTTAGTACCTGAGCGCGCCTTTGCTCCAGAGGATGATTTTGAGATCATCAAGAAAGAGCGAAAAGAGCCTGGTTTTGTTGCTCGAGATGAAGTCATTGCAGATCCGCTGATCGACAGTTACCAAGAACTACAACCAGAAACGACTCCGCCTCTTGTTGAAAAAGCCGAAGTAGAGTTGGATGTACCTTCATTTTCGACCAAATCTTTAGATGAGGTAGAAGAAGTGGGTGAAGCTCCTTTAGAGCCTGTCATAGATTCTGTCGTTCAAGCCGAGCAAGCACAAGAGCCGGAAATTGCTCCAGTGGAAGAAGAAGCGCCACTAGAAGTGATCGTGTTAAATGTACATTGCTCAAGCGAACAACCATTTGTTGGAACTAAGCTGTTTGACAGCATGCAACAAAATGGACTGATTTACGGTGAAATGGACATTTTCCATCGTCATGCTGATCTATCAGGTACAGGTAAGGTACTGTTTAGTGTCGCAAATATGATGCAGCCAGGTACATTAAAACATGATGATCCTGCTGAATTTACCACCAAAGGCATTTCATTCTTTATGACCATGCCTTGCTTTGGTGACGCGGAACAAAATTTTAAACTGATGCTGAAAACCGCTCAACAGATCGCCGATGATTTAGGCGCGAATGTATTGGATGATGCGCGCAACTTAATGACGCCAAATCGTCTAGATAGCTACCGTGCTCAAATTCAAGAGTTCAAAGCAGCTCAACAAGCCTAAAAATACCATTAATTATTAAGGCTCCATTTCGGAGCCTTTTTTCGTTCATTTTTTAGTTGCGTACAATGCTTAGGGTATACTGCCAAGCATTAAAGTTAAGAGCGCAACCGTTCTTGACACCGTTAGAAGTTATAAAAATAGAGTTAGCTATGTCTACAGAGATTCAAGAAAAGCTTAATCAATTGCGTCAAACGCTTCATTACCATGGAGTGAAGTATTACGTAGAGGACAGTCCAGAAATACCGGATGCCGAATATGACAGGCTGATGCGTGAGCTGATGGAACTTGAGTCTCAACACCCAGAACTCGTTACCATTGACTCGCCAAGTCAGCGTGTAGGCGGGGTGCCACTTGATGGCTTTGAGTCAGTCACGCACGAGATACCAATGCTTTCATTAGACAATGCTTTTGATGATACTGAGCTAGAAAGCTTCCATAAGCGTATGGGTGATCGTATTCCAAGTGCGAAGTTTGATGTTTTCTGTTGTGAACCCAAGTTAGATGGGCTTGCGGTTAGCCTGCTGTATGAAAACGGTGTTTTAGTTCAGGCCGCAACTCGTGGAGACGGTGCGACAGGGGAAAACATTACCGAAAACGTACGCACCATAAAAGCCATTCCATTAAAGCTTCAAGGTGAAGGCTGGCCAGCACGAATTGAAGTGCGTGGTGAGGTCTTCATGCCAAAAGCGGGTTTTGACAAACTTAACGAGCAAGCACTTAAAAAAGGCGAGAAAGTTTTTGTCAACCCGCGTAACGCAGCGGCAGGAAGTTTGCGCCAGTTAGACTCACGTATCACGGCAACGCGCCCTTTAAGCTTTTATGCCTACAGCGTAGGTGTAGTAGAAGGCATTGAGCTCTCTTCGAGCCACTATGAACGATTTATACAGCTTAAAGGTTGGGGACTGCCAATGTGCCCTGAGACGAAGCGCGTAAAAAACCTAGATGAAGTTAAAGCTTATTATCAAGACATCCTCGAGCGTCGTGAGTCCCTAGCATATGAAATCGACGGGGTAGTGATTAAAGTTGACGAGATCACCCTTCAAGAACAGCTTGGCTTTGTAGCTAGAGCGCCACGTTGGGCGATCGCGTACAAATTCCCTGCTCAAGAAGAAATAACCACGCTAAATGATGTTGAGTTCCAAGTTGGGCGTACAGGGGCGATCACGCCTGTTGCTAAGTTAGAGCCTGTATTTGTTGGTGGAGTGACTGTTAGCAATGCCACGCTTCATAATGCGGATGAAATTGAGCGCTTGGGGCTTTATACAGGTGACTCAGTTATAATACGACGAGCAGGTGATGTGATCCCCCAAATTACGGAAGTGGTATTGAGCCGAAGAAAACCTGACTCTACGCCAATTACATATATTGATGAATGTCCATCATGCGGCAATAAGTTAGTTAAGGTAGTCAAAACCAAAAACCTCAAAACAATCAGTCATGAGAAGGAACTAGCGACAACAAAGTGTCCTGCGGGTCTTTTATGTCCAGAACAGCTAAAGCAGTCTATTAGCTATTTTGTTTCAAAGAAGTGTTTTGATATTGATGGGTTAGGAGAAAAAGTTGTCTCTCAACTTGTCGATAAAGAAATGGTGTTGTCTCCTGCAGACTTGTTTAAGCTAAGTGAACTAGACTTCTTGCGTTTAGAGGGATTCGCGGATATCTCTGCTCGCAAGCTGTATAAAATGATACAGTCGCGGAAAAATGTAGCATTGTCTAGGCTGATTATGAGCTTTGGCATTTCAGAGGTTGGTGAAGCTACTGCAAAAGCGCTGTCTAAGCATTTAGGAAGTATTAAGACAATAGCAGATTGCCCTGAATCAGTACTTTTGCTACTCCCTGATGTTGGTTCAGAGGTTGCTTATGAAATCAATAGCTTTTTTAAAAATGAGAGAAACGCTCTTTATATAGAGTCGCTGCTCAATGTCCTCGAAATAGATGAGTCGAATGGGCATCAAGTTTCTAAATTTGTCAAAGATAAGTCTTTGATGAATCATTATATTAAGTCATTTCAGATACTTGGTGTTGGTGACAAGTATTCTAAGAATATTTCCAATCACTTCTCAACGTTAGAAAAATTTGCAAATGCTGAATATATTGAGCTTGCTTCTGCACCAGTGAGTTTACCTTCAAAAGCAATGAAGGGAGTACAAGACTTTTTGGCCAAAGTAGAAAATCAAAAAATGTTGATTGAATTAGAGTCAACATTAATGAGGCTAGGTGTTCATTGGAGTCAAGTGCTGCCCAACACTACATCTACCGAAGAGGTAGATGATGGAAAGTTTTATGGAAAAACCGCTGTTTTGACTGGAACATTTATCAAAATGAAGCGTTCAGAGATCAAGTCCTTGCTTGAGGAAAAAGGAGTGAAAGTTTCCGGCTCTGTATCAAAAAATACGGACTTCCTGATAGCGGGTGAAAAGGCGGGTAGCAAACTAGCTAAAGCTACTAGTTTAGGTGTTGATATTTGGGATGAAGATAAGCTTTGGAGTGAAATTGATGAATTTTAAGGAAGTTGAAGTTATAGGCTCTGCTGCTGAGCCGTATACCATTATTTTAAAGTCGCATGATGATGGGGTGTCTGTTGCGTGTAACTGCAAGGCTGGAACCTTCGGGAAGCTTTGTAAGCATAAGATTCAAGTAGTTAAAGAGGAGTTATCTGCTTCTAGTATGTTCAGTCAACGACTTAGCGACGCTGGATATAGCGAACTAATTAGCGACATTTCTTCATTAGAGGTTGAACTAGCAAGAGCAAAAAGAAACTTGGATAAGAAAAAGAAGCTCCTAACTAAACTCATGTCATACTAAATTCTATCCTTAGAAAGCCCTATATTCTGAAGAGTATAGGGCTTTTTTTTTATTTGAAATAAGGTATCTATTCCCTTCTTCATATTCTAGTTTTTTCTTCTGTGATGGGGATCTGATTAGATGTAATTATGTGTATGTTCAATAAAGTTATGCGACGCACTTCAATATGATTTAGAAGTTTTTGATATTTAAGTATTTGTTTTTGTTAGTTTAAATATTTAATGAACTTGTGGGGTGAGTGATTGTCGATCTGGATCACTGGAATTATAAAAATTTGTAGCTGGTCATATTTTTTTACATGAAAATTAAGTTCTGGTTGATGTTTTTCGTTGCGAAGTTAGTCTGAAAAGCATGGATACACGGTGTGTATGCAGGAAATCGAAAACTGAGAATTAATGATTAATCCAAGGTTTTCACATAGGACATGATTTCTCCCTACGGCGGCCAACTTTAGGTGAGAAAAAGAATAAGACAGCTATATCCATTTTTAGGAGTTTTTCCATGGACAAAATGTTTAAACGTACACTTTTAGGTGCAGCAGTGGCAGTGGCGTCAACTGGTGTAATGGCTAAGCAAGTTGGTGTTAACAGTGACTTCCAAGTAGAAGCATATGGTGTTGCTGCGATCTCTGTTGTTAACTACGACACTGATGAAACAGTAATGAGCACTGGTGTTGTAACTGACAAGAGTACTGGTTACGACTACGAGAATGAATCTCGTATCGGTTTCCGCGCAAGCAAAGACATGTTCGATGACTTAAATGTATTCGTGCAGATCGAGTCGGGCTACGTTGGCGAAAACGGTGACGGTGCGACACTTGGTAACCGTGACACTTTCCTAGGTCTTAAAGGCGATTGGGGTAAAGTGCGTTTCGGTCGCATGCTTACACCAATGTACGAAATCATAGACTGGCCATACTCGAACCCAGGCCTAGGTGCTGCCTTTGACTGGGGTTCAACAGTAAAATACAACCGTGACCGTCATGGCGACATGGCTCGCTTTGATTCTAAAGATTACAATGGCTTTAGCTTCGCGCTAGCAACAGGTCGTGGTGACAAAGATGTGAAGGATAACTACTTCTACGGCGCCAATGCTCACTATAAGTTAGGTGATAGCTTTACAATCCATGCTGCTCTTGAATCAGAGCAAGATCGTAAGATTTCAGACAGTGTTGCTACATCGTATGAAGTTTGTACTGCAGCGCCAGGGAAAACTTGTAAAGATGTCGGCACTGAAGCTGACGTAACCCCTGGCACTGTATATCAGTCAGCTGCAAAAGCAGATCAAGTGAATGCTGATACCTTTGGTTACATTGTAGGCTTCGAAGCTTCACTTCCTGCCGGTTTTGGTTTAGCAGCAGCGTACAAAGCGGGTGAATCTAAAGATACAACGGGTGTGAAATCTGAGCAGGCTTCTTACTCTGTCATCGGCCAATACTGGAACGGTCCTTGGGGCTTCAAGCTAGGCTATGCTGCTAACTTAGAGTCTGAAAAAGCTGGTATTAAACAAAATGATGAAGATAGCATTGTTTCTGGTCAGCTAATGTACGTTCACAACGGCTTTGTACCTTACGTACGTGTAGCACAACGTGATCTTAAGGATGACAAAGGCGTTAACTCGGAAATCTTTGTTGTTCGTGTGGGTCTAGAGTACGGCTTCTAATTGAGAGCCTAACTGCTTACTGTCTTTACGCTGGTCTTTACAGGCCAGCGTTTTAGTCTTTAATGTGTGGAGTAACTCTCTGTCGAAATTAGTTAAATGTTTGTAATATAGAGAAGTTTTCAAATAGGGAATTAATATGAAAAAGTGTTTAGTTGTATCTCTAATCGCGTTGATGGTTGGCTGCACCACATTGGATTCTAGTAGTAGTTTTACTGATGTTGTTGCTCAGGTAGAAACAAAACAAAATTATAGTTTAGTCGAAGGAAAATCTCTGTCGCCTGACGTTGAAGCAAGTAAAGGAACTCAGCTTACTCAATCTACTTTGGCATTAAATTACGTTGTTCCGCATGGGCAGAGCTCAGTGCCAAGTTCATTTATTGTCATGGAAGTCAAATACTTTAAAAACTATAGCGAATATAAGTATGCAGAAGTTGATGGTAAAAAAGTTGCCCTTAAATCTCTAGCTCCTACCGCTGAAACTTGTAGCGACATTTGTACGCAAAGACAATACTTTAAGTTTGATGTTTCAGAAGAATCTCTAGTAAAGGGAGAGCAGTATGGACTCAGGTTTTCTTTAGCTTCATCTGAACAAAATAAAGTGATATTTGACGTAGCAGCAGGTTACATCAAAGCAATTAGAAATAGTGTAGATAATAAGCCAGCGCCAAGTGCAGCAACAATCGTAGCGCCAGTTGTTGCAACAACTGCGATTGCCCAAGATTCAACTGAGAAGTCTAAGCCACAAGAGATGGCGATGTATTGGTATGAACAGCTTGACGAAAAGCAGCAAGAAAGTGTAACAAACTGGGCGGTTTCCAATCGTAAGAACTCAGAGGCTAAACTAGAAACAGTCGATCAGGCTGAGCAAATGTTCTCTTACTGGTTTAACAAAGCCAGCGAATCTGAAAAGAAAACGATATTGGTTGAGCTGATCAATAAATAGACTGATTGAAATTAAAAGGAACCGATATGGTTCCTTTTAACATTCAGGTTAAGCGAGAGTATTCTATTGTAGTAGAATGAGCTTTGGTCTATAAAACCTTCCCGCCTTCTGCTTTACAAATCATAATAGGAATATAACGCACCTTGCCATCTTTTAATTCACACTCTACATTTGGCCCTGTTTGACCACTTCCATTACCTGCTAAAACAGCAGCGCTGAACATTAAACCGACCAATATTGAAGCTAGTTTTCTCATAACGTATTCTCCATTTACCAAATAATCTCCTAGTCAGAGATACTGACTAGTATGGCAATAGACCACGAAGGATCAAAAATAATTGCAAAAAATCAAATTTTTTAAAGTTTATTAAGTTGGGGGTCGAAATAATAGGTTACTTTTAAATGTATGAAAGTTTGGAATATTATTTTAAGGGCTGGAATTTAAGAACGGATATATTTATGTAATTAGATAACTAGTTAAATACTTAATTTCTCGAATTAAACTAAAAAAATATAGTTTCTTTAACTAGTTACCAACTTAATTTTAATTAAAAACAATTATAACGCGTATATTAAAGTGATTAGTCTAATTATCATGTGGCTTTATCGTTAAAATGATGCCATTCACTTTCGTGATTTCAACTTGTTGACCGGCACTAATCGTACTAACTGATTGAGCACTCCAGGTGGTGTCACCCACCTTTAAGCGACCTTTTCCTGCTGGAAAATCCTCATCAAGGCGAATGATTTGACCAACCAACTGCTTACTTTTTTGATTAAGTTCACGGTTGGCATCGGACTTTTTGTCGGATTTAAATTGTCTTCTCCACCACAGCCAAGTTGTCATTAATGCAAAAGCGGCAAATGCAATCCATTGGAGCTGCCAGCTCATTGGAATAAGCGTAAGTAAGGCACCGACTATCAAAGCTGATAAACCTAACCACAAAAAATAACCCGCGGTCCCGAGTATTTCAAAAGCGAGTAAGGTTAGCCCGAAAGCTAACCAGTGCCAGTGATTGATGCTGTCTAACAATTCAAACACCTTGGCCTCACTTAGTTGAGTTGTCGGAGTGCTTGAACATTTCGGCGATACCTGCAACTGAACCCATTAGGCCCGTTGCTTCAAGAGGCAGCATAATGATTTTACCGTTTTCTGCTTGGCCGATTGACTTGATTGCCTCGGTATAGCCCTGAGCAATAAAGTAATTTACTGCTTGCATGTCACCTTTGGCAATCGCTTCAGAAACCATCGTTGTTGCACGCGCTTCAGCTTCAGCTGCACGTTCACGAGCTTCTGCTTGAAGAATTGCCGCTTGCTTATCACCTTCAGCTTTTAAAATTTCAGACTGTTTATGACCTTCGGCACGTAAAATTTCAGCCTGACGAATACCTTCCGCTTCAAGTACTTCAGCACGTTTATTACGCTCAGCTTTCATTTGTGCATTCATGGCCGCGGTAAGGTCAGATGGTGGCTGTACATCTTTGATTTCGATACGAGTGACTTTAACCCCCCAAGGGTTCGTCGCTTCGTCGACAATTGATAGCAGCTTGGTATTGATCATATCGCGTTGACTGAGCATTTCGTCGAGTTCCATTGAACCCAAGACAGTACGAATATTAGTCAGCGTCAAATTGCGAATCGCATGTTGAAGGTCATTGACCTCATATGCAGCTTGAGCAGCGTCGATAACTTGTACAAAACAGACTGCGTCGATAGTGACATTGGCGTTGTCTTTGGAGATAACTTCTTGAGCAGGGATATCTAGAACGCGCTCCATCATATTTATCTTATGACCAATGCCATCAATGAAAGGAATGATGATGTTTAAACCTGGTTTTAGGGTATGGGTATAGCGACCAAATCGCTCGACGGTCCAGTTGTTGCCTTGAGGGACAGTTTTTACACCTGCGATAATCAGCGCAATCACAACAATGAGAAAGACGCCGATAGTAATCAATGAGTCAATAGCCATTTCTGAGTTCCTTATGAGAATTGTCTATTGATTGTTGCCTATCATAGAGCTGGTGACAATGGCAGAAGTGAGAAGTTGAGTGAAATTTGGGCAAAAATAAAGCCGGGGGTAACCGGCTTTAAGTCTATGATTTGGAATGCACTAATACAGAATGGAATAAAGCTGACGACGATATTTACCCGCGATTGGATTCCCCTGACCAAGAGCTGCCAAAATATCCATGAAAGATTTCTTGATTTCATTATCTAAGGCACCCAGATCGCTACGCAGGATATTCCAAAGTAACTCTAAGGCTTCTTCGTCTCGGTTCACTTGGTGGTAGTTTAATGCTAGCTCGTTGCTTAGCTTTAAGTCGCTAGGGTTTTGCGCTAAAGCTTGTTCTAATGATTGAATCTCAGGGCTATTGGCTGCCTGAGCATGCAACTCTAGTTTTGCGACTAAACCTTTGTAATAGTTGTCTTGATATTCAAGTGGGATAACTTCAAGAATGGTTTTCGCCTGATCATAGTTTTGTGTTTCTAGGTAGCAATCAGCCAGAGCAAGTTTCACATCGCCTTTTTGTTTCAGCTCTTCTGCCAAAGCTTCTAGTAGTGGCAGAGCCTGCGAGTGCTGGCCGGTTTGGATTAGCTCTAGGGCCTGTTTTAAATTTAGCTCGTCTTGACTAGGAAGGTGTTTAGCTAACATCTGCTGAATGGCAGGTATGGGTTGGGGGCCTCCAAGTCCATCAACAGGCTGGCCATTAACGAATAAAGCGATGGTTGGTAGTGCTTGTACACCAAATTGGCTTGCGATTGCTTGCTCTTGTTCGCAGTTCAAAAGAGCTAATGTGAAGGCTCCGTTATATTGCTGCGCTAGCATTTGCAGGTCAGGTATCACTTGCGCACTTTCTTCGCTCATCGGTGCCCAAAAGTGGATGAGTACAGGAGTTTGCATCGACCCTTCAAGCACTTGGCGGAAGTTCTGTTCATTTAGCTCGACAATAAATGGAGATTGCATCTACGTATTCCTTGCGACTTAGTCTATAAGCCAAAGATATGGGCTGTGAAGGGAGAGTTCAAGGTAAGGGCTTGAATTAAAAGTCATCAAAACAAAAACACCGCCTGTAGCGGCGGCGTTGATGTTCCCCAAAGTGGGTAAGCGAAGGTGTCTATAAAACGATAAACAAGGTTAGCGCAACACCCACACTCAGCCAGTTTAACTGGTTTAAAGTCATGTTGTTATTCCGAATGTAACGCTTGAATTTTGTAACTAGGGCTTGCCCTGAGTGTTAATCTAACCTCATATTGTTACGGAATAATTACAAAACTGCAGAAAGTATCAGGCAGCTTGTCGCAATATTTTGTCCAAAATTCGGCTAGGAAGTAGGCGCTTTAACACCGAAAATACTTTGGTTGGAGTGGTAATTCGGTAACGAATCTTTGGTTTTTTCGCTTCAAGAGCATGGATTAGCGGCTCAATGCAAGATTCAGCAGGTAAGACAAAGGCATTATTTGAGTTTTCGTTGCTCAGTCTTTGTAACTGCTGGCGATACTGCTGTTCATGAGCACTGCCTTCAATGGATATCCAGCGCTTAAAAGCCAGTAAGGCGTTAGCGCGAAATTCTGTTTCAATCGGTCCTGGCTCAATCAGGCTAATATGAATGTCGCTATCCATTAACTCAAGCCTTAAAGTGTCGCTCCAACCTTCAATAGCAAACTTGGAGGCGTTGTATGCACCGCGATATTTCATTGCAGCAAAGCCGAGCACGGAACTATTTTGAACAATTCGACCATAACCCTGTTTACGCATAGTTGGTAGGAGCTCATATACTAATTGGTGCCAGCCAAAAAAGTTGGTTTCGAACTGTTCTCTCAAACCATCAGTGGGTAGATCTTCTAATGCTCCAGGTTGTCCATAAGCACCATTATTAAATAAAGCGTCAAGCTTGCCATTGGTGAGTGCTAATGCTTGCTCTACACCTCTGCTAATGCTCTGGCTGTCTGCGAGATCCATCTGGATGCAGGTGAGTCCTTCTGCTTGCAGCCTTTCGACGTCTTTTTGTTGGCGACAGGAAGCCACAACTTGGTAGCCATGCTTGTGTAGAGCGTGGGCACAGACATAGCCAATTCCGGTCGAACAGCCAGTAATTAATATAGATTTACCCATAGCGATCTAACCCATTGAATTTCTTAATTGGATCTAGGTTACTGGATTATTCATGGTGTTGTAACAAGTTTTTTAGCGCAGGCTCAAGGCGTGAGTAACTGAATCGAAATCCTAGTTCGGTTAATTTCTTGGGCTTGGCCCTAATACTGTCAAACAGTAGAACCGAGCTTTCTCCCATCGCCATCGACATTACCCATTTAGGCGTGCGCAGAAGGTGTGGACGCTTGAGTGTTTTGGCCAAGGTTTGGCTGAATTGTTTATTTGGAACCGGGTGAGGAGCGCAGAGGTTAAATTCTCCGTGAGCATGAGACGTTTCGAGTAGGTAGATAATGCCGCGAACCATATCTAGCATATGAATCCATGGCATGTATTGACGTCCGTGACCTAACGGACCCCCTAAACCTAAACGGTAAGGAGGTAACATTTTTAATAGCGCGCCACCTTGTGGGGCAAGAACTACGCCTGTGCGTAAAATACATACCCGGGTCATTTCTGAACGGGCTCGATTAGCGATCTGTTCCCAGCGACTACAAACGTGATGAGGAAACCCCAGGCTATTGACGTGTAAGCTTTCATCGAAAGGGTGTTCTTGTTGATCTCCGTAGTAGCCAACAGCAGAACCACTAATCAGCACTTCGGGTGGTGTAGTACTTGCGTGAATGAGTTCGACGAGTTTTTCTGTTAGCTTCCATCGGCTGTCACAGATGGTTTGCTTCTGTTTTTTGGTCCAGCGTTTATCTGCAATGGGCTCTCCGGCGAGATTGATAACAGCATCGAAGTCATTAAGGTGATGAAAATCATCTAATGAGGAAATGTAGGTGACATTGCCCACATCAGTATGGTTTAGAGTAGATTTTGCTTGTCGAGGTTCGCGGGTAAGCAGTACTACTTCATGGGTCGTTAAATGTTTGAGTAGCTCTCGACCAATAAAGCCAGTTCCCCCGGTGAGCAATACCTTCATTTTCAATCCTTCTCATTACGCACAGCAGACAAGTCCAATATTAACCATAGTGAACTATTGTTACTAATTATAGTTACTTAGCGGCAAATGTGATCACATGTGGCAATATCACAAAATTCACATTTTGTTACGTTTATCCCGTTCGACGTTGCAGATATCACATCAGAAAGCCAATTTGTTTGCCATGCTAATGAATAGATTGAGTGTTAGCTGAAGAACAAGGAGGTTCAGTGGAAGCAATGACAGCGCTGATTAAAGCGCTATTAGGGAGTTTGCGGGATCTTACGCCAATTATTGTTGTAATTGCATTCTTTCAGCTTGTTGTTCTGCAAGAGCCTCTTCCCAATCTATTATCCATTTTGTTTGGTCTTGTATTAGTCGTCTTTGGTTTGACGTTCTTTATCTTCGGTCTAGAGATGGGTTTGTTTCCCATCGGTGAGACAATGGCGCAAGCTTTCGCACGTAAAGGCAGTGTGTTCTGGTTGTTGATATTTGCCTTTTGTTTAGGGTTTGGAACCACAGTGGCTGAACCTGCTTTAACAGCAGTTGCGGATGAGGCAGCGGAAGTGGCTGCCGAAGGGGGGATGATCCTTCACAACGAAGAGTCGATGGAGGATTACGCTAACGGTCTACGCTATACCGTCGCATTATCGGTCGGTATTGCCATACTACTCGGTGTGTTGAGAATTCTAAAAGGTTGGCCGATTCAATACATGATCATTGGAGGATACATTGGTGTGGTCATTCTAACCATGTTTGCACCCCAGAGTATTATAGGGGTGGCTTACGACTCTGGTGGTGTTACGACATCGACGATCACTGTGCCTCTTGTGACCGCGCTTGGGGTTGGACTTGCATCCGCCATTAAAGGGCGCAATCCGATGACCGATGGTTTTGGTCTGATTGCATTTGCCTCTTTGCTTCCGATGATGTTTGTTATGGTCTATGGCATGGTGGTGGCATGATTGAGTGGACACATTTCTTAGATACTTTCGTCGGCACCATTACTGATGTCTTGCCCATTGCGACGATTATCTTTGGTTTTCAATTTGCCGTTCTTCGCCGCCCGGTGGCCAACCTACCCAAAGTTGTCCTTGGCTTCTTTTATGTCATTCTTGGTTTATCTCTATTTTTAATTGGTTTAGATCTCGCCCTATTTCCACTGGGTGAAACAATGGCTGAGCAGCTTACCGCTCCAAGCTTTATTCAACATTTTAAACTCTCGACAGGCGACATCTTTGAATGGATGGACTATTACTGGGTCTACTTATTTGCTTTCTTTATTGGATTTAGTACCACAATCGCTGAACCTTCTCTGATTGCTGTGGCAATAAAAGCCAATCAAGTATCAGGTGGAAGTATCAGTGTCAATGGATTACGCATTGCTGTGGCTATTGGCGTTGCTGTGGGGATTTCTTTAGGGAGTTACCGAATTGTTGTCGGAGACCCTATCCATTATTACATTATTGTTGGTTACGTAATTGTCGTCATACAAACGTTTTACGCACCTAAACTCATCATCCCTCTTGCTTATGATTCGGGAGGGGTAACGACGTCAACAGTTACTGTTCCGTTAGTTGCAGCGTTAGGTTTAGGGTTGGCATCGACTGTCCCAGGGCGTAACCCCATGATCGATGGTTTTGGATTGATTGCGTTTGCCAGTTTATTTCCCATGATCTCGGTGATGGGGTATGCACAAATCACTCAGTGGTTAAACAAAGACGCTGAGCGGGAGGATGAAGAAAATGCGCTTTAAATTGCTATTAGCTTTTGTTGAAGATAGTAAAACCGATGTGGTTCTTGATGCTGCGCGTAAAGCAGGAGCGACAGGAGCTACGGTGATCAACCATGCGAGAGGGGAAGGCCTTAATCAAAAGAAAACATTTTTTGGTCTAACCTTAGATGTGCAGAAAGATGTGGTGTTATTTGTGGTCGAAGAACACTTGTCTCGGCATATTTTGGAAACAATTGGTGAGGTCGGTGAATTTGATCAGGAGTCTGGTCAAGGGATAGCTGTCCAGATCGATATTGAGGATGCCGTAGGTGTGGCGCATCAGGTCGAGAGGTTAACCAAAGTGGTGGAGGATGAATTATGAAAGCACATAGTAAGGTTCGAGTTCGCGATGTAATGACGAATAACTATGTGGTCATTGATGGCCTAACAACGGTAAAAGAAGGCATACAGCTTGCTCGTAGCCACGAGGCTAAGGCGTTGGTGGTCAATAAGCGAAATGATGACGATGAGTATGGTTTGGTTTTGATGAATGATATTGCTAAAAAGGTGCTTGCGCAGAATCGCTCGCCAGACAGGACCAATATTTATGAGATCATGACCAAACCCGCGATGTCGGTAGACCCTGATATGAATGTGAAATACTGCGCACGCTTATTTGAACGATTTGGTATCAGCCGTGCACCTGTCATCGAAGCCGGGAAAATCGTCGGTATGGTGAGTTACAATAACATTGTCATTTACGGCATGGTGCATGATGACTAAAGGTCATAGAGTCGGTAAAATCTCCTCATTATTTTTGAGGAGATGATGTCGTGAAACTCTTTTTTGCCTCTGACTTGCATGGTAGTTTGCCTGCAACCCAACAAGTACTTGCCGAATATCAACAGTCTGGTGCAGAGACATTGGTTCTGCTGGGGGATATTTTAAATCATGGTCCACGTAACCCTATACCTGAGGGTTACAACCCTCCAGCGGTGAGTGAATTGCTTAACCAGTATGCAGATCAGATAGTGGCTGTGCGCGGTAATTGCGATAGCGAAGTTGACCAAATGCTGCTTTCGTTTCCAATGATGATGGATTACGCATGGGTATTGCTAGAATCGGGTCAACGTCTGTTTCTAACTCATGGTCATCTGTACAATTCAAGCAAGCGTCCGCCATTAAAACAAGGAGATATTATTGCTCAAGGGCATACCCATATCCCAGTCGCTGAACGTGATGGCGAACAGTTTCTATTTAACCCGGGCTCCATTACCTTTCCACGTGACGGATTTGCAGCGAGTTATGGCTTGCTAGAAGATAAAGAGCTTAAAGTGGTCACATTCTCTGGTGAGGTATTGGTTTCGACGCTAATTGGCTAGCAACGACAACGGCAGCAAAACTCGCTGCCTTCTTTTATTTGGAGTCGGAATGGCCTAAATCGCGCTCTGGGTCGATGATATCGCGCACTTTCTGTTTCAATACTTTGGCTTCTGGGAATCCACCATCTCGTTTTCGTTCCCAAACAATCTCGCCATTACAATGAATTTCAAAGCGTCCCCCAGTATCTGGGTGCAGTGAGATTTTCTCTATCTCCTCACTAAAGGTATGCAGCAGTTCTTGAGAGAGCCAAGTGGAACGTAACATCCAGTTGCATTGGCGGCAGTAATAAATATCAATGACAGCCTTATCCATAAATTATCCTTTAAAACAGAAGCTTAATACCGACGGTAAAGGTCAGGATTTCGAAGAAAATTTTGATCAATTGATTGCTATAGCGAGTAGTAAGATAAGCCCCTAAGCTGCCACCGATAAACGATCCGAGTAGAAGAGCGGGTAACCAAGGCCAATAGACAGGAGCACCAGCTTGTACAATTGCAATCGCCCCAATGCCATTCCAGAATAGGCCAACACACAACATAGTTAGTGCGACCGCTTGTTTATAGCTGTACCCAAACCAACGAATTAGAAATAGCGTAACGAGTAGGCCAGAACCCGCCGTCAGTGAGCCATTAATAATGCCAATCAGCATTAAGCCCAATCCACCTATAAGCCAACCTTTTGGATCACGATTAAGCGGCTGCTCGTGTTGTCCAAGCTGCTTTTTAAGGCGTGAATATATGCCAAGGCAAAGTATCATTCCACCCAGTAGTTTCTCTGCGATAGCACTGGGAACAAGCAAGACGATGTTAGCGCCGATGATGACCCCTAAGCTTCCAACACCGATGAGATACAAAGCCGCTGTATAACTAAAGCTTTTTTGTTTGATATGAGTGTATGCCGCACCTAGGCCAAGAGCGACACTTGCAATCTTGTGTGTAGCTAAGGCGATAGAAAAAGGGAGACCAAAGAAAATCAATAAAGGGAATTGCAGTAGGCCAGCGCCCCCTCCTGAGAGAGAAGCAAGGGTGTTGGCGGTCAGTGACCCCAGAAATAAGCCGAGTGTATTTACCCAATCCATAGCATAAAAAAGGGGCATCTTGCCCCTTTATTAAATTAGTTAGAAAAAAGAACAGTAGAGCCGTGGCTTAAACTGGTGAGTAGCAGTGTCTTGCCATTAACAATATCAATTCGTCGGCTCTGCTGAGCGTCCATCTTAAAGATTTGAGTAATAAGGTCTAATTGTTCTTTAGTAAAGTCTTTGCTTTGAGCGGAAGAAACATCTTTAAACTCGGTTGGGGAGACCAATAAGTAATTGTCGCTGATATCCCACTCTCCAGTTTCAGAAATATTGATAACACTCTCTGTTTTGGCGTTGTATGGATATAAACGTACGGTAGCAACGCGAATATATGTATTGTTCGGCAAATACTTTACGTTTGAAACCACATCGACTTTGCGAAGTGAGCCTACAGATTTTTCTTGAAGCGGCTCCGTGATGACAGTAACCATTTTAGATTGCCACTCTTTTGAAGTGAGCACCTGTTCAACCTTTAAGTCACTTCCCCAGTACAACCAAGCGCTAAATACGCTGGATAAAACAAGTAGGCTAGCTGCAATTTTTTGATTCATCAGGTCAACTCCTACTGGCAAACTTTACTGAGATCTTTTTGCTCTGCGAAGATGCGCAGAGTGATGTTTTCCCCTGAATTATCCAAAGAGTGGATGTAGTTCAGGATAAGCTGGTTGTTCTGACCGCCCGTAGCGATGACTTCGACTGGTGCTAGCTCATCGAGGTGTGTTTCATTGTATTTTTTCACACACTGTTCGATAGAAGGATACCACTTGCTTAAGTCTGGGTGGTTCACTGGGGCTTTGACTACTGTGTTATCAAATACAGCGAGCTGTCTAAACTTTGACTCCGCAGGGTTCGTAAACAAGATGACATATAATGGTATTAGTATCGCCAACACTATCAGTAGCTTAGATGTAAGAGGGCTCTTCTTTTTGGTTGAAGTTTGGCTCTCGGTAACCTCACTGACTGTACTCACTGGTTTTGCAACCGATGGCGTTTCGTTTGTCTCTTCAGTATTGTTTTGCTCTGGAGTTTCTACAACATTCAGCTCAGAGCTTTCCTCTGTGAGCGTTTCTCCGCTCATCAAGGTGGTTGCACGTTCTACAGAACAAATCAGTTGATAACCGCGTTTTGGCACCGTTTTCACAAACATTGGTGACTTTGTTGAGTCTTTGAGTAGCTTTCGCAGTGTAGAGATCGCCTGAGTTAAGCTTGAGTCATCAACCTCGAAACCTTGCTTACGCCAGACAAAGTCATGCAGGTCGTTACGAGAAACGATTTCACTTGGTTTCTCACACAGTAACAGCAGAATACGGCTTTCGTTACTACCTAAACGAATTAGCTCGTTGTTGTTCTCTTTATCGACGAGAGAGTTGGTGTTTGGGTCAAAGGTAAACCTGTTATCAAGATTAAACTTAGTACCTATGTTACTCATTAATTGCGGCCACTATATTAGAGGTTTCAGACAGTTAAGTTGTTAAAGCGCTCAATACAACTAACTTAATCAAAATCAGTTTATATTTTTTGAGTTTTTGGCGTGGTGAAGGATAGTCAAAATAAAACAAAAAAAACACTGTTTTTATGATTATTGACCTTGAATTTACATTTGTCACCCTCATGTTAATTGGCAGATTAAGGCCAAAATAAACATTGTCATTATGAATGTATTGGCTTGATAAGTATAGAACTTATGGAGTTATCATGAGCGAAACAGCAACACAAAACAAAGAAACTCGTGGCTTTCAGTCAGAAGTAAAACAATTACTTCACCTTATGATTCATTCTCTTTACTCAAACAAAGAGATTTTTCTGCGCGAGCTGATTTCTAATGCGTCTGACGCTTCTGACAAACTGCGTTTTCAAGCACTGTCAAACTCTGAGCTTTACCAAGGTGATGCCGACCTAGGGGTAAAGCTTAGTTTCGATGAAGAGGCAAATACGCTAACGATTTCGGACAATGGTATTGGTATGAGCCGCGATGATGTTATTGAACATCTAGGCACCATTGCTAAATCTGGCACCGCTGAATTCTTCTCTAAACTGTCTGAAGACCAATCGAAAGACTCGCAGTTAATTGGTCAATTTGGTGTTGGCTTCTACTCGGCATTTATCGTCGCAGACGCCGTAACGGTTCGCACTCGATCTGCCGGTTTAGATTCTCAACAAGCGGTTCAATGGCACTCTTCGGGCGAAGGTGAATATACCATTGAAACCATCCAAAAAGAGACTCGCGGTACAGATATCATTCTCCATATGCGCGATGAAGGTAAAGAGTTCCTTAATGAGTGGCGTTTACGTGAAGTTATCAGCAAGTACTCTGATCACATCGGCATTCCCGTAGCGATTCTAACCGCTGAACGTGATGAAGAAGGTAAAGAAACTGGTGAGAAGAAGTGGGAGCAAATTAACAAAGCTCAGGCACTTTGGACGCGTAACAAAACTGATATTTCAGAAGAAGAGTACCAAGAGTTTTATAAGCACGTATCGCATGACTTCGCCGATCCATTGGTATGGAGTCACAACCGTGTAGAAGGTAAGAACGACTACACAAGTTTGCTGTACATCCCAGCGAAAGCGCCATGGGACATGATGAATCGTGACCACAAATCAGGTCTTAAACTGTACGTGCAGCGTGTGTTTATCATGGATGACGCAGAGCAGTTCATGCCATCTTACCTGCGGTTCGTTCGCGGCTTAATCGATTCGAATGATCTGCCACTTAATGTGTCACGTGAAATCTTGCAAGACAACAAGGTAACGCAATCTCTACGTAACGCTTGTACTAAGCGGGTTCTTACCATGCTTGAGCGAATGGCGAAGAACGACGAAGAGAAGTACCAATCATTCTGGAAAGAGTTTGGTTTGGTGCTAAAAGAAGGTCCAGCTGAAGATATGAGCAACAAAGAGAAAGTTGCTGCATTACTTCGTTTTGCATCTACCGAATTCGATTCTGCTGAACAAACAGTTGGCTTAGCGTCATACGTTGAGCGTATGAAAGAAGATCAAGATAAGATCTTCTACCTGACCGCAGATAGCTACGCAGCAGCTAAGAACAGCCCTCACTTAGAGCAGTTCAAAGCGAAAGGCATTGAAGTTATTCTGATGTTTGACCGTATTGATGAGTGGCTAATGAATTATCTTACTGAGTTTGATGGTAAGCAGTTCCAGTCAATCACTAAAGCGGGCCTTGATCTGAGCAAGTTTGAAGACGAAGCAGAAAAAGAGAAGCAAAAAGAGACGGAAGAAGAGTTCAAATCTGTTGTTGAACGCACAAAAGATTATTTAGGCGATCGCGTTAAAGAAGTCCGTACTACCTTTAAGTTAGCAACAACGCCTGCGGTCGTAGTTACTGACGATTTCGAGATGGGCACACAAATGGCGAAGCTGCTTGAAGCGGCAGGCCAAGCAGCTCCTGAGGTAAAATACATCTTTGAAATCAACCCGGAGCATGAGCTAGTTAAGCAAATGGCCGATGAAGCCGACGAAGAAGCTTTCGGTCGTTGGGTCGAGGTACTGCTTGGTCAAGCTATGTTAGCTGAACGTGGTTCGATGGAAGATCCATCTCAGTTCTTAGGCGCAATCAACACCCTTTTGACTAAGGGCTAATAGTTTAAAACCGTCAAAAAGCTCGCATTTTGCGGGCTTTTTGATTTATTTGCGTTAATCGTGAATAAAAACGCGCGAAGTTGCAGGCTTGTGTGAGTGTTTAAGCATTCTTTAGTCGTAATTAGCGCTTTGGTTTGAAATTGTATGATAGAATGCAATCTTGAAACCAAATGAGCAGGCGTGTAATGTGCACGCCTGCTTTATTGTTAACTGTAGAACAGTTATACCGAAACTTACCGTGAGTCCAAGACATGTTCATGTGGTAACGCCATAGTGAGCTTCGGTATAAATCATCATTATCTTAAGAGGATTCAACATGCGCATCATTCTTCTAGGTGCTCCAGGTGCAGGTAAAGGCACACAAGCAAATTTCATCATGGAAAAATACGGTGTTCCGCAAATCTCTACTGGTGACATGCTACGTGCTGCTATCAAGGCAGGTACAGAGCTTGGCAAACAAGCTAAAGCTGTTATCGACGCTGGTCAGCTAGTTTCTGATGAAATCATCCTTGGTCTAATCAAAGAGCGTATTGCTCAAGATGACTGCGAAAAAGGTTTCCTACTTGATGGCTTCCCACGTACGATTCCTCAGGCTGACGGCCTGAAGGAAATGAGCGTCGACGTAGATTACGTGATTGAATTTGATGTTGCTGACGACGTGATTGTTGAACGTATGGCTGGTCGTCGTGCTCACTTACCTTCTGGTCGTACTTACCACGTTGTTTATAACCCGCCTAAAGTTGAAGGCAAAGATGACGTAACAGGTGAGGAGCTAGTTGTACGTGACGATGACAAAGAAGAGACTGTACGCGCTCGTCTAGGTGTGTACCACGAGCAAACAGCACCGCTAATCTCTTACTACGGTAAAGAAGCTGAAGCCGGTAATACTAAGTACCTTAAGTTCGACGGTACTAAGCAAGTTGCTGAAGTTAGTGCAGATATCGAGAAAGCGCTAGCATAAATAGCTAACTGCGAATTTTGAAAATTTGTTATAGTGAAGCGATCCTCTTTGGGGTCGTTTTTTTTATGCTCTTAGTTTGATCCAATTCTGAGATAGGTACGTAGAGAGCCTTTTTAGTGTCGATAGGAAGCTATGCAAAATAACAAAAAACAAGGTGTACTACTCGTTAACTTAGGTACGCCAGATGAAGCAACCGCTCCTGCGGTTAAGCGCTTTTTAAGTCAGTTTCTTCATGATAAACGTGTCGTCGATATGACACGTTGGCTATGGTGTCCAATTTTGCATGGTGTGATTTTGCCTATTCGCGCTCCCAAAGTAGCGAAGTTGTATCAAAGCGTTTGGATGGAAGAAGGCTCTCCACTTCTTGTTTACTCAAAGAAGCAAGTTGAGAAGCTCAGAGAGCAGGTTGATATTCCGGTTGAGTTAGGCATGACTTATGGAAATCCAAGTCTTAAATCTGGCTTAGAAGCCCTGCTTGCACAAGGAGTCGAGGACGTTATCGTATTGCCTCTTTACCCTCAGTACTCGGGAACCACGACGGCAGCAGTATCCGATGGTTTAACGAACGCGTTTAAGCAACTACCAATGATACCGAGCTACCAGTTTATTAGTGACTATCACCAACACCCACTGTATATCAAGGCGCTGGCTGAAAGTGTAAAACGCTCTTGGCAAGAAAACGGCAAAGGGGATTACCTGCTTTGTTCGTACCACGGTATACCTAAGCGCTATGCGGACAACGGTGATATTTATCCTCAGCATTGCGATCGAACTACAACTCTTCTTGCCCGAGAGTTAGGCTTAGCTCCTAACCAGATCGGTATGACTTATCAATCTCGTTTTGGTCGCGAGGAGTGGCTGCAACCTTATACAGATAAAACTCTTGAGAAACTGCCGGGTAAAGGTATCAAAAAGCTTGATATTTTGGCACCTGCCTTTTCTGTTGATTGCCTTGAAACATTGGAAGAACTCTCTGAGCAATGCAGAGAGCTGTATGTGGAGCACGGCGGTGAGAAGTTTACCTACATTCCTTGCCTAAATGATGATGAACTCCACATTCAAATGATGGCTGAGTTGATTACTCGTCATTAATTAATGGCAAATTTCCATTTTTTTTAGGGTCGCTAAAGCGGCCTTTTTTGTGCCTTGTGAAATTTGGCGTAACGTCAAATTCTCAGTATTACTCGTAAGCAACGCATTTTTCAGTTAATCGCCAGCGCGATGTTTTGGTGATCAAGATCAGATTATTATTATTGGAAAACAACCAAAAGCTAAAAGTAGTGTGAGCTAGCTACTGTTATTATGGTCAATACCAAATTGTCGAGTGATATTGATCACCAAAATTGGCTTTATTATTTTTTGTGTTTTTACAAGTGTATGAATATTAAGAGTTAAATTTATTTTTCATTTTTCACAGTGAAGTGTGTCGCACAAGAAATGGATTAATTTTTTATAGTGAATTAAATCCGACATTATGACTGCCAAGCCAGGGAGGCAACCCAATTTTGCGGTTAACGGTAAAGAAATACCCAGATATAACCGCAACACATTTTAGTATTAAAGGCAGAATACAATGAAAAAATTACTGACTCTTAGCGCACTTTCACTTGCTTTTGCATCAACAGCGTACGCGGGTTCTTCTTACGTAACAGGTAACGTTCAATTCCATAGCGAAAATAAAAATCCAAACGCGACTTCAACACTTGAAGCTGGCCATACATTTGATACAGGCACAACGTTACTAACTGAGTTTGATGGTATTTCAATCGGCAGCTACGAAGGTGAGTTTAACGAGGGTAAAGGGACTACGCCTTATATCACACTGGGTATTGAGCAAAGCTATTCAATCAATGACAACTTATGGGTTGCAGCAGGTTACCACCACTTATTGAACAATGGTGAAACTGTGCAAAACCGTCCACTAGTGAAAATCGGCTACAACTTCGACAATGGTCTTGCGCTAAGTAATCGTACTCGTTACCACAACGTTAAGAACAGCGACAACGATCAGCTACGTTTTGATAACCGTATTGGTTACGCAGTAGGGGATATGCCTCTTACACTCGCGTACAACAACGTTTACGTACGCAGCGATGAAGCCGAGAACACTATGGACCATGAGTTTCGTGCTACTTGGACTCGTGAAGGTGTACAACCATACTTTGAGTTGCGTAGCCAAGGTCATGGCGCGAAAAATCTAGATGGTTCAGATAAGAAAGAGAACACTGCATTCGTATTCGGTGCTTCTTACGGCTTCTAATCAACTCTAAATCTACTGTCCTAGATTAAGGCCCAGATTTTGCTGGGCCTTACCCGTTTTATGCGGTTTTGATTGGGGTGCAGAAACGTTCTATTCCTTGCCAAAGTATGCTGTTTGGCATGTGTATATACTCTATGTTTGACAAGGCATCCTTCCATAGGTCCAAACAAGCCGCTTGCTTATTGGTGCTAGAATAATGTGCTAATACTTGCTTTGAAGGAATACTAATAGTGAGCGCGGCGGTTGCTTTTAAATAGCTACTTAAATACTGTTCGGTATTGTTCTTATTGCGGCTAATGTTTGCTTGCAGCATTAATATCAAGGCGTTGCTCGGAATTTCCGCGACATATTCTCTTTGCAACATTTGCAGACTTTTCTCGATGTCCCCTGAGCGATAGGTGAGGAGAGCCAACAACATATGCAGCTCTGGAGAGGGGGTTGGCGTGCTCTGTTTAACTTTATCAATCCACTGACGCAATACATCAGAAGGCTGATCGCTAAACAGCAGTTCCCGAGTATAAAAACTGATTTCAGCACCACTCATCTTTTGGTCAATTAGCTTATCAAATGCAGTTTCTGACATTTGGCTTAGGGATGTTTTCAGCTTTTTCTTAATCTTGATGATGGGAGTAGGCAACTTAAAATATTCAGTTAAATCAGAGTTGAGTTGGTTGACAGCCTTTACTAACTTGTTGTTTTCCAGTGTATACAGATTACGCCAAGCAACACGCGCAGAGGCAGAGTGATAAAGGATGGCCTCTAGCTTATCCGTTGTTCCTGTGTCCTTTATAAGGTTAAAGGTTAGCTTATAATCCGAATCACTAAGAGCATCTGAGCCCGGAAAACTAGGGTGTTCGCTTAAACTCATTAAGTAGTAACTAGGGGAACGCATATTTGCTAAATGAATATAAGGCGAATGGCTATAGGCATGTAGCAACAAAACTTTGAGCTTGAGTGCGTCGTCTTGCATTGATTGTCGCGATGAGGATATCTGATCGAGCAACAGCCTAACCTGAGGAACATATAATGCTTGATCCTTTGCTTCGACCTTAACGTCGAAGAATGAATTTACCACGATGGTTAATGCGAGCAAGCTAGTAATAGCCAGAGTGAAAATCCAGAGCAAGAGTTTCGATGGTTTGAACTTAGCTTTGCTTGTTAGCGGAGATTGATCGTCAGATATCGGTTCAGAGCTTGTTGATTCCATCAGTTGTACATGGCTATTGGGAATGTAGTAGCCCCGTTTCGGGTAGGTCACGATAAGCTTTGTTGAATCAATCTCTGGGACGTTTTCTCGTAATAAGTTACGCAGTAAACTAATACGATTGGTCACAACATTCTTTGAAATGTATTGATTTTCCCATACTTGTTCGATGAATTGCTCAATTGAGGTTGGTTCACCCACATTAGATAATAACACTTCCAGTAAGGCGATGTTACGAGGTTCTAGTGCAACCTCATCAATGCCATTGGTTAGCGTTTTATGCGTAGGGTCGTAAATTAGGTGAGCAATGGCGATATTTTTGCCGTTTTGCTTAGCTTGAGCGAGTAAGTTCATACGAGTACCGGGTGAGCGGAGTGACGCCGCGCATTCTACAAAAATATTCTTCCGACTTATAGATCTCTTCATAAGTAAATGTTGTTGTATTATTTTTGAGAAACTCGATGCGTTACAAGTTTATCAACAATGGTTTTGTTTTCAGCATCCGTCGTTGTCAAGACGTCGTCAAGTTGATGGGAAAGCTATCTGAGTAAGAGAAATAATGCGAAAAACAAAAGTGAATGTAGTTACATTTGATGTGATTTTAGATCTATGTCTATGATTTTATTCAGTAGTTCATTGCACTTTAACTCATCGAAGTGAGTTAAAGTGCTCTAGGTATAGACTTACAGAATCCGTTATTTATTGCCTTGGTAGTGGCGGTATTCAAACACCTGTCCTTCCTCATTGAAGGCATAGACAGAGTACTCATCTTTCTTATCACCATACTCCATGCCCGGTGACCCCATTGGCATCCCGGGAACAGCGAGCCCTTTAGCATTGCGTGGCGGATTTTCTAAGAAAGCTTTAATATCTTCGGCTGGAATATGGCCTTCAAAGACGTAGCCATCTATTTCGGCTGTATGACAAGAAGCGAGTTCTGGTTTAATGCCAAGTTTCTGCTTAATGGGATTCATGTTTTCATGCAACCTCTCATCGACATTAAATCCTGCTTCTTGCATATGTTTAGTCCACTCTGTACAACAACCACAATAGGGTGACTTATGGTTGATAACATCTGCCGCTAACGCTGGGCCTGAAAGCAGTGCTAGGGTTGTCAAAGCTAGAAATTTTCCATTCATAGTGACCTCTCAGAAGTTTTATATAATCTTAAACGGTTGGCGTTACTGACCACCGTAATGGATGATAAAGCCATTGCTGCACCCGCGATAACAGGGCTGAGCAGAAAGCCAAAAGCTGGGTAAAGCACTCCAGCAGCGACTGGGATGCCTAGTGAGTTATAGATGAACGCACCAAACAGGTTCTGTTTCATGTTACGTAGAGTCGCTTTAGACAATTCAATGGCCTTGATTACGGATACAGGCGATGAGTTGAGTAAGGTAATTTGCGCGCTTTCAATCGCGACGTCGCTGCCGCTACCCATGGCAACGCCGATATCAGCTAAAGCGAGAGCAGGAGCATCGTTGACGCCATCACCAATCATGGCAACGTTACGGCCTTCACTCTGAAGTTGTTCAATATGGCTCGCTTTCTGATCTGGCAATACTTGAGCGATGATGCGTTCAATACCTAACTGAGTCGCGATTGCTTGTGCGACGGATTGGTTGTCTCCAGTGAGCATGACGGGTGTGATACCCATTGCTTTTAACATAGAAACCGCTTGTTTAGCGTCTTCTTTAATCGGATCGGCAATGGCGATAGTGCCGACGATTTCAGAGTTAACCGCGATAACAACCGGAGTCCAAGCATTGTCTAGGTAACGACGGATTTCAGCTTCTATTGAGGACATCTCCCACGATTGCGTCTGAGCATAGTTAAGTGAGACAATCGCAATTTCTCCCTGCTGAGACTGGGCAAAGACACCCTGCCCACGGCGATTCTCAAAGCTCTCTACATCAACGAGAGTGAGCTGTTTCTCTTTGGCTTGATTAACGATGGCTTTAGCTAATGGATGTTCTGAGTGTTTTTCAATAGATGCAGCTAATGCGAGTAAGCTATCAATGTCATTGGAAACAGAGTGAATAGCTTGAACTTGTGGCTTACCTTTGGTCAGGGTTCCGGTCTTATCAAATACAACCGTATCTATTTTGCTTGCTGACTGAAGGACATCGGCATCTTTGATCAAAATTCCCATCTCGGCAGCTTTACCTATCCCAACCGTGACTGATAGCGGTGTCGCGAGCCCCAGTGCACAAGGGCAAGCAATGATCAGCACAGTGGTAGTGACCACTAACATATAACTGGCTTTAGGCTCTGGGCCAAATATAAACCACACAAGTGCAGAGATAATCGCAATGGCAACCACAACCGGTACGAATATCGATGAAATTTGGTCGGCGAGCTTGGCAATGGCTGGTTTACTGCTTTGAGCTTCTCGAACCATAGTAATGATTCGCGACAGCATGGTGTCGCTGCCAATACCAGAGGCGGTAATCACTAAACTGCCATCTTGATTGATTGTGCCTGCTGAAACCGATTCCCCTAATATTTTTAGTACCGGAATCGGTTCACCAGTGAGCATAGATTCATCCAGATAAGACTCGCCACTCTCGACCACACCATCTACGGGCACCTTCTCACCGGGTTTGACTCTTAGTTTCATGCCTAAGGTGACTTGCTCAAGCGGAATCTCACGTTCACCATCCTCAGTGACTAGAGTGGCGTTCTGCGGTTGAAGGTTTACCAAGGCTTGTAGTGAGCGAGTCGTTTTAGCTTTGGCTTTAGCTTCTATGTAGTGACCGAGTGAGATTAGTCCGATGATCATTGCACTCGCTTCAAAGTAAACGTGTCTTGAAGCAAGTGGAAACCACTCGGGGATAGTGACGACTAACATAGAAAACAACCAAGCTGCTCCGGTACCAAGCGAGACTAAGGTATCCATCGTCGCTCGTTTGTGAGTAAGCGCTTGCCATGCATTGGTAATAAAGCTTCGCCCAGCCGTAGCCAATAGCCAAAAACAGATCACACCAATGACTCCCCAAATTAGTTGGTCTTGGCTGTTGCGAATCATCATATTGCCGCCAAATACTCCCCATAGCATCAACGGAGCTCCGACAATAATGCCTGCCAACGCACTTTTTTTATGCTGTGCTTGCGCCTGTTCTTGTTGCTCAATCTGTTTTTGTTGCTGCGTTGCTGGGTCATCAATAATTTGTGCTTGATAACCTGCTTCTTTTATCGTGTTAACAAGCTCGGCTTCAATCTGCTCGCTTGGTTCTGTACTAAAAACTAACGCGCTTTGTTCTGCTAAATTGACCTGAGCTTTTTGAATGCCTTCAACAGAAATTAGAGCTTTCTCCACGGACGATACACAACTCGCACAGGTCATACCGGAAATAATTAAATGGAAGGAGTGAGCCGACACTTCTTCTGTAGGGCTGACAGGCTTATCCGCCTCGCTGTTTGAAGGCTCAATGTCATCTAATTCAATTTGCTCTTGGGTTGCTTGATAGCCAAGCGATGCAACTAACTGTGTAATTTCATCCACAGTTCGTAGGGTAGTAATGGTTAATTCTGTTTTCGAAGCTGCGAATGTGCCATTGAGTGGATCTTGTGCTAATGCCTGCTCGAGCTTTGCAATGCATTTACCACAATTTAGTCCAGCTAATAAAAAATGATATTGATTGCCTGCGAAATAACCTAACTCTTCTATCTCCTCAGCGATAGACGAGAATGAACTATCGGTCTCGAGAGAAATAAAAGTCGGTGACAGTTGGTGAATTTTTACTTGGTGATTTGCAGTAAGGGCCCGCTCAACATTGCGTGCGCATCCCATGCAGTTTAATCCTGATAAGGGGATATCAAACTTAGACATAACAACACCTCGGAAAATAGAACTATTGCTAAGCCTAAACCTTCCCTTAAGGGTAAGGTCAAGCGATGAAAGAAAAACGTCAATATTAGGTGAATCTTAAGATTGTTAGTTTAGTCGATTGCGAGAGATTTCAAACTTTTATTGGTGAAATTGTTAATACCTATAAACCAATGAAAATTTACAGTGATATGAACCGCAAAACTGCCAGTGTTAACTTACTCAACTCGTGATTAGAGTTGCTTTTGACGTTTTTGTTTATTTATGTGTGAATTTATCTTGTTGATTATTATGCCTTTATCTTGTTTTCTTTTTTTTTGATTTGAACGTGGTCAGATTATTATTTACCTCGTTTTTTGCCGCAAAAAAAGTTTGTCAACATGCCCCTGTCCATAAACATTCCCCGGAGCATGAGGTTATACATGCTCAAAGGGAACTAAGAAAAATTACCAAAATGAATAATTACTAGGGGTTAATTCTATGTCTATGTTTAAAAAGACACTACTTGGCGCAGCGGTTTCTACTGTTGTTTTAGGTTTCTCTGGCATGGCCGCCGCAGACACTAACCTAAATCACGCAGAATCTAAGTATGAACAAGGTATTTACGGTTTGATTGCTATGCAGGTTGCAAACCGCGACTACGACAACTCGCCACAAAATGAAGGTGTTCAATTCAACAACGAATCTCGTCTTGGCTGGCGCGGTACAGCGAAGTTTGATAGCTGGGAAAACTGGACATTCCTATGGCAAATCGAGTCAGGCTACGTTGATGAATCGTTTGCTGGTGAAGATGGTGGTAATGGCTACCTAGGTCGTCGTGATACGTTTGTTGGTTTTGAACATGACACCTTCGGTAAAGTGCGCTTAGGCCGCGTGTTGACTCCAATTTATGAGTTGATTGATTGGCCTGCGACTAACCCAGGTATGGGTAACGTTTGGGACTGGGGCGGAAATATTGGCGGTAACAACTTTAACGATCGCCAATCAGACACAATTCGTTGGGATACCAATGAACTATGGTCTGGATTTACCATGGATATCGCGGCGGGTGCAGGACAAGATCGCGCTGGTGGTACCGATAGCCCTAAAGCAGGAAGCAACTACTGGCATGGGATGGCGGCGCACCAACAATTCAATGGTGATTGGGGTTGGGTTCAGTTCGATCTAGCGTACGAAATGAACTACGACACAATGGAAACCAAGGATGAAAAATACTGGGATAACCAAACTTACTTAATTGGATCCCAAGGTGGATTCTCTAATGGTCTAGGCTATTTCGCTTACTACCGTATTGCTGAAGCGCAAGAAACGAAAGGTAGCGATGAAACAGAGCATTCATATTCTGTCGGTCTAACTTACAACTTCGGTGAAGGCAATAAATGGCAGGCTAAGATCGCTCACGCTGAAAACCTAGGCCTAGAAGTTGATGGCAAAGACATTGAAGGCACTAAAGATAAAGTAACGTCTATGCAGCTCATGTATTCAGTTGACACTAATGCTGTTGTATACGCACGTTACGCGATGAACGACCTAGAGAACACAGGTAAAGTAGGCGAAGGCTATCAGGGACGCTGGAAGTCAGACAGCTTTGATGAAGCATCTGTCGGTATCGAATACTGGTTCTAATATAACAATTCCACTACTTGGGCGGCAAATTGCCGCCCTTAGTCGATCTTAATCGCTTTGACGTCGAGGAAACTATGAAAAAACTAACCACTGCTTTGCTATTGGGTGCAATGACATTACCTATATGTGCCGCAGAACTTACCGTTATTGATGAAATTGAGCCTTTAGTGTTAAACGGAAAAGAGCTGACTGGTAAGGATTATCAAAGCAGCCAAGTGATTAATCTTCAACAAGGTCAGAACCAATTGCTGTTTGCACTTGATCAATTGGTTGTCGAGGATGGCCGTCGAACTAAGTTGGTGTTTCCAACTGTGGTTGTGAAATTTGATGCGACATCCTCTCCGGTGACGCTCAGTTATCCCGTATTTCGTCACGTCGACCAGGCAAAAAAATTTCGTAAGAGTTTAGACTTCTCATTGGTTGATGCGCAGGGTAAGGCCGTCGAGTATCAAGTTGATCTGTTACAGGTGAAAGGTTTTTCTCAGTTTAAAGATTACGAAGCAGTCATGGCTGAGTATAACCAAGTTGGCGGGGTCGCCTCGGTTTCCCACAATACTTCGGTGAAGCCTCACGCTGACAACAGCGTGGCAAACAAGAATATTCAAACAGACGTAAAGGTAATGGCAGGTGCAACAAGCGGTTCAATTAAAACGGATTTTTTGTCTATGAGCCCCACTCAACGGCAAGAGTTTATCTCTTGGGCAGTTAAACACATCAACGAATAAATAAAACATCGTCTAGACGGATTGTAGATTTGCATATCGGTGCTAAAATAACGCGCAATTTTGGCACCATGCTCATCATGAGCTAAATGGTGCAGTCATTTAGACAATCAAGGTATTTTACATGACGGTTAAAACTCGTTTTGCTCCTAGCCCAACAGGCTACCTACACGTTGGTGGTGCTCGTACTGCACTTTACTCATGGCTTTACGCTAAAAACCAAGGTGGCGAATTTGTTCTGCGTATCGAAGATACAGACCTAGAACGTAACTCTCAGGAAGCGGTAGATGCGATCCTAGAAGGTATGCAATGGATGGGTTTAGAGTGGAATGAAGGCCCTTACTTCCAATCTAAGCGTTTTGATCGTTACAACGAAATGGTTGATAAGCTGCTTGCTGAAGACAAAGCATATAAGTGTTACGCTTCTAAAGAGCTATTAGATGAAATCCGTGCTGAGCAAGAAGCGGCGAAAGAGATGCCACGCTACGATGCAAACCATCCCAAAGTCGTAGCTGCAAACGCAGAAGCGAAAGAGGGTGATGCGTTTGTTATCCGTTTCCGTAACCCGAAAGAAGGCAGCGTTGTATTTGATGACCAAATCCGTGGCCGCATTGAAATCGCTAACAGTCAACTTGATGATCTGATTATTCGTCGTACAGACGGTGCTCCAACATACAACTTTGTTGTGGTAGTGGATGACTGGGATATGGGCATTACTCATGTTGTTCGCGGCGAAGACCACATTAACAACACGCCTCGTCAAATCAACATTTATCAAGCGCTAGGTGCACCAGTACCGACGTTTGCACACTGTGCGATGATTCTTGGTGATGATGGTGCCAAGCTGTCTAAGCGTCATGGTGCGGTCTCTGTGATGCAGTACCGTGATGAAGGTTACCTACCAAATGCACTGAACAACTACCTAGTGCGTTTAGGTTGGTCTCACGGTGACCAAGAGATCTTCTCAGAGCAAGAGATGATTGATCTATTTAGCTTGAATGCAATTTCGAAATCAGCTTCGGCTTTCAATACTGAAAAGCTACTTTGGTTGAACAACCATTACATTAAGACTTCAGCTCCTGAATATGTGGCTGAGCATTTGCAATGGCATCTAGATAACCAGAACCTAAATGTAGAAAACGGCCCTGCAATCACGGAAGTGGTCACCTTAGTAGGCGAGCGCTGCAATACTCTTGTTGAGCTAGCTGAGCAGATCCGTTACTTCTACGAAGACTTCTCTGAGTTTGAAGCGGGTGCAGCGAAGAAACATCTACGCGGTGTTGCTAAAGAGCCACTAGCTCTAGCACTAGCAAAAGTTGAAGCGCTAGAAGAGTGGACGACAACCGACATCAAACAGGGCGTTATTGCAGCGGTTTGTGAAGAACTTGAAATCGGTATGGGCAAGATCGGTATGCCACTGCGTGTTGCGGTAACTGGCGGTGGTCAATCTCCATCTGTTGATGCGGTAATGGAGCTAGTAGGCAAAGAACGCGTCATCGCTCGTATCAAGATGGCGTTAGAGTTTATTGCCGAGCGAGAAGCTAACGCATAACAGACTCAACGTTATTATCATAAAAGCCGCAGCAATCGCTGCGGCTTTTTTATTTCCTAAACAGAGCGTGCTCAGAAATAGCCGATACGTGACCGTCTCAATATCGAGAATTATAATGTTGCTTGGTTAATTAACTGATTATTAACAGTAAATTTTCATAGCTTGTCAGCCCTTGTGCCACAAAGGCGGAGCGAATTAGTTTATTTTTCTCTGATTTTTAGCTCACTCAATGCTGACAATCCGCCTCTTTTCTCGCTGTAAAAAATCCCTATAGTGCTTTCGCTGGTTACAACGAGTTACGGTTTGTAACAGTAGGAATAATTGCACATTAGGAAGTGGTTTAGCGTTTTGATTGGAGATTTGTCCTATCTAGAAAGTTGTTCTAAACGCACTGGAGTTAACTAGAAAAGTTTAAAAACTAAGGATTTAATTATGAATAAACTAGCAGCGGTCATTTCAGCATCACTTCTTATAGCATCTGCCCCGACAATGGCAGAAGTTTACCTAGGTGGTAAAGTTGGTAAGTCGTGGTTAGATGACGCCTGTACATCTGCTACTGCCAATTGTGATGATGAAGCTTCAGCGGTAGGTGTCTTCGCGGGTTATCAAATGTGGGACTTCTTGTCGATTGAGGGAGGATACGATTATTTGGGTGAGTTTACCGCGGATGGACTTAACGACGATAAAGTGGAAGCCTTTACACTTGCTCCCAAAGTAAACCTACCAATTACTGATGGCATCTCTTTGTACGGTAAATTAGGTGGCGCGTATGTTAAGTATGGTAACCAAAATGACTATTCATATTTAGGTGCTGCGGGTATTGAATTTGACTCACACCAGAATGTTGCGGTACGAATTGAATACCAAACAATAACAGACATTAACAATAACCAAGTTCGTGCCATGGGGAATACTGCAACACTCGGCTTTGTCTACAAGTTTGGAGGCAGCGAACAAACAGCAGAGCCTGTGGCTGTTGTACAAGAAGAAATGGTCGAAGCGGTAGTTGAAGATCAACCTGTTGAGTCAGTCATCGTTACTAAGGTGTATGAATCTCAAACAATAGGAACAGAAAGTTTCAAACTCAATAGTACAGAGCTTAACCAAGAGAGCGTTGCTAGGTTAGATGAACTGGTGGATTTCTTAAATGACTACCCACAAGCTGAAGTTGAAGCCACGGGGTATACAGATACGTCAGGGCGTGCTGAATACAATCAAAAGGTGTCAGAAAGACGCGCTGCCGCTGTGGAAAGCGCTTTAGTTGATAAGGGCATTGATGACTCACGTATCACTGTAGAAGGGAAAGGGGAAAGCAACCCGATCGCATCAAATGAAACGCTCGAAGGTCGAGAAAAGAATCGTCGAGTGGAAATTGTAGTTCCTGCTTTTGAGTATCAAGTGGAGCAATAATTCTAACGATCACTAACAACGTAAATTAAGCCTCAACTAATGGTTGGGGTTTTGTCTTATTTATAAGACACTTAAGCCACTTATAATTGATATCGCTATATCTCACGGATTCATTTTGTGTGCTATATGCAACAGAAGTTGTGGTGGTTAAATACTATGCTAGGCTAGCGTGGTTAGTCGGCTATGTATGTAGACAACATAAACATAATGAAAAATGGGGAAGGACTCATGAAAAAGTTAGCAGTGGTAATTTCGAGTACGCTTGCACTAGCATCAATGAATGCAAACGCGGATTTTTATTTGGGTGGTAAAGTCGGTAAATCTTGGTTGGATGACGCTTGTACTTCAATTACGGCCAATTGTGACGATGATTCAATCGCAGCGGGTGTGTTAGCCGGCTACCAATTTATGGATTACCTGTCACTAGAGGCAGGTTACGATTATTTAGGTGAGTTTACCGCTGATGGGCTTGCGGATGAGAAAGTAAAAGCTTTCACCATCGCTCCTAAGCTAAACCTTTCTTTAACCGATGATATTTCTATTTACGGTAAGTTTGGTGGTGCTCGTGTTGATTACGGCAGCAAGAATGATAACTCATTTCTTGGTGCGGTTGGTTTTGAGCTAGATTCACACAAAAACGTAACCGTCCGCCTTGAATACCAGCGTCTGACTGACGTAAATAATGACTTAGTAAAAGCGGCGGTTAACTCCGCAACCCTTGGTTTTGTTTACAAATTCGGTGCAAGTGAGCAGCCAGTTTCTGAACCGTATGTGGCAGAAGAGAAAGTGGTTGAGGAAGTCGTAGAAGAGGTCGTTGTTGTTACACCGGTGCTTAAGACGTTTGAAACTAAAGTGGTTGATTCTGGTGCGTTTGCTTTAAATAGCGCTGAACTAAAGCCTGAAAGCTTGCCAATGCTAGAGGAATTGGTTCAGTTTATGACGCAGTTCCCTCAGTCTAACGTCGAAATTACCGGCTATACAGACTCTAGTGGTGCGGCTGCTTACAACCAAAAGCTCTCTGAAAAGCGTGCAAAATCGATTGAGAGTGCATTGTTAGAAGCCGGTATCGATAGGTCTCGCATTACAGCGAGTGGTGAAGGTGAGAACAACCCTATCGCATCAAACGAGACTTCTGAAGGCCGTGCTCAGAACCGCCGTGTAGAAATCGTTGTTCCAGCTTTTGAGTACGAAGCAGAATAACCACATCAGAATTGAAAAGGCCTTGGTGATGAGCCAAGGCTTTTTTGTTTTAGCCAAATTTTTCTGTTATTTCAGGTCGATACTGTTTAAGCGCCCCATAAATTCGAGAATTTCTAAGTTCTCTTTGTTGGCTTCCAATAGTGCTTTCTTTGTCTTTGAATAGGCAGCCAGTCGACCATGTTTTTTAATCGAGCAAACTACGCTCCTGTAGATTAATTTGCCATTCACATCATAGTTGCGCCAAGCAGCGATGTAGCATTCGTCTTTCGCTGTTGGGTTCTCTTTGGTTGGCCTAGGCTTAAAGATGATCTTAGGCTCAAGCGAGTGTGGGAGGCGGGTCATTAAATAGGGGTCTTTGAGTAGCTTGCGCCAGAATTTCCCCCACATCTCAGAGCCGAGTTCATTACGCAGTTTGATCGCTTTCTTCAAGCCTCTTTTTTCACCAATACGTACGTACCCCACAGAGCGGTGCAGAACTTTGTCGTCTGGCGTGTGGATATGGATCTTGAACGCTGTCTTTGCTTTTGAGATAAAGCGGTGACCAGTGTTAGTGGTCAAGTTACTTTTTGTCATTCATTTTTATAAATAGTTTTGTTAATAGCTATTTTAGTTGAATGTCCACAAATGTAGAAGGTTTGATTTTTAATAGAAGCTGTTTTGTAGCGGCTTAGCTACAAACTTGTTCATTAAATTGTCGTTGCTGAACCTAACACAAAATAAAAGTGGCTAAATAATGACTACTTAGCCCCTTTAAAAGATCTGGCGCTCCCGACAGGATTCGAACCTGTGACCTATCCCTTAGGAGGGGATCGCGCTATCCAGCTGTGCCACGGGAGCTTTAACATTATGATACTGATTTTAAATCATAAGTTAAGCGTGAACTTGTGTTTTTACAATAGCTTGTGCATAACATCGCCAATTTGAATACTTCCGGCAAGCTCTGCTTGATCAACTTTAAGCTCTGCTTCATTTTCGTACACGCGCGAAACGGTCAGGGTGATGTCTGTTTCAGAAACCTTATTGCGCGGTAAGCCACGTTGGTCAATGAATGAACCTGTGTGCCAAAGCTGCAACTTATCGCCTTCCATCACACCGTGAATACGTCCTAGATCGATTGTGATTGTGTTGTCCCACTTGGCGACCACTTCTGGCAAGGTGATTTTGCAAGACACCTCTGATTCTAAATCCAACATAATATTGCGGCTTACGCGCAGCATCATGTCGCCATAGGTTGATGCCCAGAAACGAGCACTACGCGTATCTACTTGGCTGGTTTTAGCAAACGGCCAGCGCGCGACCTCTCGATAATTGCGGTTGTAAACTTCGTTACCTGTTTTACCGTCAAACACCTGCATTTCAAGCGCAAACTGACGGTTAATGACATCATCGCGAAGCAAGCCGCCTTTTTCAATAGTGGCTGTAAGGTCTGTGATAACACCACCAATGATATATTGTGCGCCAGTATCTTGAGCAATCATTTTTAGCCGCTCAGGGTAGCGTTTACTGATCTCAAAATCTGTAGTGCCAACAGAAACAAAGTTAGCAGATTGTTGATCTAATTGGCGATTGATGACATTAGCAAAATCATCACCGACGCCATAGATTTGCCCCATGACCGCTTGCTGAGGGGAGGCAACATCTATGTTACCGACTAGAAATGTTTTCTTATATTGGCTTACGTGGCAACCCGTTGCCGATGGGTAAATATCAATGCGGGCTTTGACTAACATGACTCCGCTACGGGTTTTCTGCTCATCAACGACGATGTAGCGTACTTCACTGTTGGTAAACTGATACTCTTCTTTGTCGCTTTCTAGCAAAGGGCGTAAATTAGCAATGCTACCAATATCGGCTCCAGAGAAGCTCACTGCTTTGAACAGCGCATCTTCTAGCGCGTGAATGCGAGCGGCCTCTTCAGAAGATACTACAGTGGCAGTGCCTGTCACTTCAAACCACGCAGCGGAGGCGGTACTCGAGAGCAAGCTTAGGTAAAGCGTGGATAAGAAGAGAAGGAGCGATTTTTTCATAGATGTTCACCAAGTTGGTTCATTTCTTGCTTGTTAAATCTTAGCTGATTTAGGCATTGCCTTTCTAAATAGTTGCAAAGTTAGAAAAGCAAGGAATGTTCCACTTTTAGAAGAGAGCTAAAAGATCAGGCATTTTTAAGCCTTAATGTATCGGAGATTTGAGAATGAAAAAATGGCTATCGCTAGTCCCTGTGGTGTTTCTCACCGCATGTGCCTATGCTCCAATATATAACGGTAAAGAACCGTACCCTGGCTCGCAGTTTATGCTGATGGAGAGCCCGCGTCATACTCTTGACTTCTTTGTAGAGAGTATGACGGAAGATCTTATGATTTCGAATACCAGTGTTTCGGCGCGGACACCGATTGCCGTTACGTCATTTGTTGATCTGCAAAATATGGATGCTACAAACTGGTTAGGTAACTCAGTATCGGAAGGCTTTATTCATCAATTCCAGCGTCGTGGGTTTAAGGTCGTAGATTTCAAAACCACTGGCTCTATTCAAGTGACCCATCAAGGTGACTTTGCTTTTAGTCGTGACTGGAAAGATTTAGCCCAAGAGCAAGATATTCAATACGTACTAACAGGGACTATGCTGCGCCAGGAAGGCGGTGTTCTAGTCAATGCGAGAGTTGTTGGGATGCAGTCTCGAGTGGTTGTGGCAACTGCACAAGGTTTCTTGCCAGCGGATCGTATTGGTCGAGATCTTGATACCCTTAACAGCATTCGTACGCAAGATGGTGTATTAATCCGTTCTGACCCAACGATTACCCAGCCATATACGGTTATTCTTCGCCCGTAGGAGACGAGATGAAAAAGCTATTACTCCTGATTGTTGTTTTAGTGATGGTAGGTTGCCAGCCTTTAACGGATATGCGTAAAGATGACTGGTTAACGGCTGTTGGTTATGCAAGCATCAGTGAACAAAAAGGTCGTAACGAAGAAGAAAAGCAAGTACGTGCGATGCGCGCATCGAAGATAGACGCTTATCGTGAACTTGCAGAGCAGGTTTATGGGATGCGCGTTAGTGGTCGAGCCGATCTTAAAGATCAGCGCCTAGGGACAGAGCTGACATCTGGCGCGGTCGATGGGGTTATTCGTGGGGCTGAAGTAGTTCGTAGCTATAAAGTCGGTGACAGTTATGTCACTGAGCTTAGACTTGATATTGAGAAAATGAACAAGCTGCGAGATTATGGTGAGGTTCAAACGGTTCCAGAGAAACGTCAGCAAACTCTTTTCTAACGATTTAGATCTCCGAACAAACAAAAAAACGGCAATCAATGATTGCCGTTTTTTTTTGATTCTATTTTTAGGCTTTAATGTTGGTGCCTAGAGTCGTGACATTTTTGGTTTGACCTTCTGCTGTATAAGTCATTCCCAATTTGCCTTGAGACTGCTGCATTAAATTATTGAGCTTATTAAAGCTAAGTTGGGCACGTTGGAGCGCTTGGCCATTGACTTCATTCGCTTGTTGGCACTCACTGATTAAAGAGCTAACTTGTTCTACCAAAGGGCTCAACTCTGGATCGCTCGTTAAGCTCTCTACATCAGGATGACGACGAACTCGTTCGTCTGTGTTTTGCAGTTGCTCAATTAAAGTGATTTTATGTTGGGCGATAGCTTCGATATCTTTTGATACTCGATTGGCAATCGCAAGTCTCTCCTGCTCTAGAACTTCAGTAAGCTCCTGGGCATTTTTTAATTGAAACTCGATTAAACTTAAAATCGCTGCCATGATCTATATTCTCGCGGTTTACAACCCGCCAAGCTCTTTTTCGAACTTAATCATGTTGTCGGCAAGTTTTTCAGGATCGACGCTGTACGAGCCATTAGCAATAGCTTCTTTGATAGCGGCAACTTTTGCTTTGTCAAAGCTAGGTTGGCTGACCATTTGATTATGCATTTCTCCCACCGCCTTACCTTGTGAGCTGAGTGAAACTGCATCCTTAGCTACATCAGACTTTTTTGCCGAGTCTGAACTGCTCGTTGGACTACTTTCGTTACGTACAGAATTACGCGTCGATGTCGATAGCGTTTGCCCTGAGCGTATATTGTCAATACCTGCCATAATTGCTGAGCCTTTTGAAGATTTGTCTACTTGTACTGTCAATATCGACGAATACGATTATAACTTTAGTTTTTTTTAACACTGACTAAAAAATCACCGTTACTTCAGAAATTCCAGTCACTCGTCCTTCAATTATACGGTTGGATTTACTATTTTTCACTCTTATCTGTTCACCATGTGAGCCATCTGTGAGCGCGATACCTTTCGTGGTTATTGTCATCCCAGATTTTACCGCTCTAATTGTCACTATTTCGTTACGACATACGACGCAAATATCTCTAGCTTCTATAATGTCACCAGAGCGGAGGTTTTTCTTTGCTTTTGCGCCAATTACCGCATCAATTGTGGAAAACCCTTGCCGCCTAAAGCGTTGTAAGTCTACCATATTAATAGTGACGTCTTGAGCTGATACGATCTGACCGCGGGAAAGCGGGGTAGTCAGCACAACTTGTGGCCCTGTACGGGTTAAACGAACAGGTACATAGACGCGCCAATCGTCTTCCGGACATTCAATCAGTACCGTTATATTACTAGCGGTAGGGTTGGTCGAAGAGGATGAGCGGGTCAATTCGGTTGGACAATTGGTTGCAAAGATACGGCTATCGAGATTGGCCGCTTTGGCTTTTAATGTACCACCCGTTGGCCACTCAATAGTTGCTAGAATGTAGTCTTCTGCAGCTTGTTGAATAAGTTGGATTTGGTTTTCTGTTGCGGATGTCGCTGAAAAACTAAAGAAAAATAATAAAAAGCCGATAGACTTATAAAACTTTTTATAGAAAGCTCTACAATTAGTTATGGAAAATGAGCATAAGTGTGATTTTAGGTATGTCATTCTATTTCTCTAAAGTTTTACATGGCCGCTAGTAGACTACCATTTTTTTTAGCATTAAAGTTTGAGATGGAGATGAGCTTATGTCGGGTATTCTTGATTCTGTGAATCAGCGTACGCAACTCGTCGGTCAAAACCGATTGGAACTCCTAACGTTTCGCCTTATGGGGCGCCAACGCTACGGAATTAACGTATTTAAAGTAAAAGAGGTACTTCAGTGCCCTAAGCTTACTTCAATGCCAAACTTACACCACCTAGTCAAAGGTGTGGCCCATATCCGAGGCCATACTGTTTCGGTTATCGATTTGAGTCTGGCTGTTGGTGGCAGACCGACCACAGATGTTGAAAAAGCCTTTGTCGTTATTGCTGAGTTTAATCGAACTATTCAGGCGTTTCTGGTGACTTCCGTTGAGCGTATTATTAATATGCATTGGGAAGCCATTTTGCCACCTCCAGAAGGGGCTGGTAAGTCCAACTATTTAACTGCAGTCACTAACATCGACAACGAACTGGTTGAAATCCTCGATGTAGAGAAGATTCTTGCAGAAATCGCGCCAGTTGATGAGACTATGGACTCTTCAATTGGGGAAGAGATTGCTCAGGTTGAAGCAGAGAAAGAAATTGTTCGTCGCATTCTAATTGCCGACGACTCAACGGTTGCTCGTAAGCAGGTTGAGCGTGCAATTACATCACTAGGTTTTGAAGCGGTTGCGGTTATTGATGGTAAGCAAGCTTATGAGAAACTAGTTGAAATGGCTGCTGAAGGTAGCATCTATGATCAGATTTCTTTGGTGATTTCCGATATCGAGATGCCAGAAATGGATGGCTATACACTAACCGCCGAAATAAGGCGTAACCCTGATCTTAAAGATCTTTATGTTATTCTTCACTCATCACTCAGTGGTGTATTTAACCAAGCAATGGTTGAACGTGTAGGAGCTAACTCCTTTATCGCTAAATTCAATCCAGATGAGCTTGGTAATGCAGTGAAAACTGCACTTACAGAATAAAAAGAGAAGTTAATGACAGCGATAACTATAAGCGATCAAGAGTATCGTGATTTCAGCCGATTCTTAGAGTCACAATGTGGTATTGTGCTAGGTGATAGCAAACAGTACCTTGTAAGAAGCCGACTAAGCCCACTCGTTACTAAGTTCAAGTTAGCGACATTATCTGACTTGCTTAGAGACGTTGTGACTGGGCGTAATCGTGAACTGCGTGTTGCCGCTGTTGATGCCATGACGACAAACGAGACACTGTGGTTTCGTGATACTTACCCATTTGAAGTTCTTGCTAATAAACTGTTACCAGAGGCAGCGGCAAATAAGCGCCCAATTAAAATCTGGTCAGCAGCGAGCTCTTCTGGGCAAGAGCCGTACTCAATGGGGATGACAGTACTAGAGACTCAGCAGCGTAAGCCGGGCATGCTTCCTAGCGTGTCGATTACTGCTACAGATATTTCGGCAAGTATGCTCGATATGTGCCGAGCAGGTGTATACGACAACCTTGCATTGGGTAGAGGACTGTCACCAGAGCGCCGTCGCAATTTCTTCGAAGATGCGGGTGATGGTCGAATGAAAGTCAAAGACAATGTAAAACGTTTGGTTAACTTTCGTCCACAGAACTTGATGGATAGCTATGCATTACTTGGTAAGTTCGACATTATTTTCTGTCGTAACGTGCTTATTTATTTCTCTCCCGACATGAAGTCTCAAGTTTTGAATCAAATGGCAAACAGTTTGAACCCTGGTGGTTATTTATTATTGGGTGCATCCGAATCACTAACAGGTCTCACTGATCGATTTGAGATGGTTCGATGTAACCCTGGCATCATCTATAAGCTCAAGTAACAGAGTTGTCAATTTTTCCCAATGCCCAGCATTTTTGTTGGGCATTTTTATACCCATCTCTCTTTAACTTGTATACTTTCTACGAGTGATTCCAAACTCTCTAATGCGATTTCAGCTAATTAATTGGCGTGTTTATTGCGTATTATCTACACGAAGGCAACAGTGAAACAAGTTTTATTAAAGTTGGTACGCTAATTGCTTTTACATTTAATAGTAACGGTCAGTTCTTGAGTAGAGGTTAACATGGCTATTTCTTTCGACAATGCATTAGGTATCCACCAACACACGGTGGGTGTACGTGAGCGCAATGCTGAGGTGATTTCTACCAACATTGCTCAAGCGAACACTCCGGGCTATAAATCGAAAGGCATGGACTTCCAAAAGGCATTGCAGGCGGCAACATCGGAGGCAAGCATCGGGCTTAGCCGTACCGACAGTCGGCATATTCCTGCCTCTACTAGGGTGACAGGGGAAGTAATGTATCGTCTTCCTACACAACCTGACACGGGTGATGGCAACACCGTTGATGTGGATCTAGAGCGTAACTTGTTTATGCAAAACCAGATCAGACACCAAGCCTCACTTGACTTCTTAGGAAGTAAATTCAAGAACTTAACTAAAGCAATTAAAGGGAGTAACTAGATGAGTTTATTTAACGTTTTCAATGTCACTGGTTCTGCCATGAGCGCTGAATCTGTTCGTCTAAATACGACCTCAAGTAACCTAGCAAACGCGGACAGTGTCTCTAGCTCAGCGAAAGACACCTATAAAGCCCGCCACGCTGTGTTCGGTGCGGAGTTAAGTAAGGCAAAGTATGGCCGCGACCATACGGTGCCAGTGAAAGTGATGGGTATTGTAGAAAGCGATAAGCCGCTTGATGCGGAGTACAACCCTGACCATCCACTCGCAAACGATGAAGGGTATATCTACAAACCTAACGTCAATGTGATGGAAGAGATGGCTAACATGATTTCTGCTTCACGTTCTTACCAAACGAACGTTCAAGTAGCAGATGCAAGCAAACAAATGCTGCTGCGTACGCTGCAGATGGGTCAATAAGGATAGGAGGTAACTATGGCCGATGGCATTAATAATGTTGGTCAAAGCGGCTTGTCCTATGTAGACCAGCTTAAACAGCTTCAGGACAAGAATAAGCCCAACGAGACAACAGGTAAGCAAGATCTTAAACAAGAAGACTTCTTATCTTTGCTCACTAAGCAACTTGCCCAGCAAGATCCATTTAAGCCGGTTAGCAATGACCAGATGATTGCACAGATGGCGTCATTTGCCACGGTAGATGGTATCGGCAAAATGAACAATCAGTTTGAAACACTGAATGCGTCGATGACATCTAACCAAGCGCTTCAAGCTTCCTCTCTTGTTGGTCGAGACGTTCTCGTCCCTGGTGCAGCAGGAGTGAAAGCAGATGACGGCTCAATGGCTGCTATGGTGAAACTCCCTCAATCTGTCGATAACTTGATGGTACGAGTGGAAGACCAAATGGGGCAGCTAATCCGTACCTTTGATGTCGGTGCGAAACCTGCGGGTGACAGCCGAGTTGAATGGGATGGTAAAGATCAAAACGGTAATCCATTGCCACCAGGTAAATACAATGTGAAAGCATCAGGTTTACTCGATGGTAAAGCCAAAGAGTTTGAGGTTTCGACCTACGCTAATGTAAACAGCGTACTCTTAGGTAAAGGCGATGGTAACGTACTACTCAATCTGGCTGGCTTTGAGTCGCCAGTTCGACTTGCTGAAGTACTAGAAGTTGGCAAAGCGTAACTCTTAAGTAGATATGCTAGCTAGATAGGAGATTTTGGAATGTCATATGTTGCACTAAGCGGTTTGTCCGCAGCTCAGTTAGATCTGAACACAACCAGTAACAACATTGCGAACGCAAATACATTTGGCTTTAAAGAGTCACGTGCGGAGTTTGGCGATGTTTACTCAAATTCACTCTTTACTCATGCGAAGACCACACCAGGCCAAGGTGTTCAAGCGGCTAAGGTTGCTCAGCAGTTTCATGAAGGTTCTAGCGTTTATACCAACAACCCTATGGATCTGCGTATCAGCGGTACTGGCTTCTTCTCTGTCGCAAAAGATCGTCTAACGCCAACCACCAATGAGTTAACGCGTAATGGTGCTTTCCACCTAAACAGAGATAACTACATGGTTACGGCTAACGATGAGTTTTTGCTTGGCTATCAAGTGAACAAAGATACCGGTGATGTTCTATCCTACGAGCCTTCGCCAATCAACATTCCAAAAGAGTTCGGTAAGCCAAAGCAGACATCAAATATTGATGTGGGTGTCAATCTACCGGCTGGTGGTGACCTTAAAGATCCTGCTTTGTTTGACTTCTCAGACCCAGAAACCTACAACCGTTCAACGTCATCGACGATTTATGACTCAATGGGCCAGTCGTATAAGCTGACAACTTACTACCTAAAAGATCAGACTCAACCTAATACTTGGCAGACCTACTACACAGTAACTGACAGTGTGGGTGAGAAACCACTGAATATTATAGGGGGAGACGCGACATCACCAACGGGTCAGGTTGGTCATACGATGAAGTTCAACAATGATGGTACCCTAGCAAGCCTTAATAATGGGCAGAATATCGTTTCTGAAGCTCTGGGTACAGGTGCGAACCCTGTTGAGCTAAATGGCGCAGACATTAACCAAGTTCTGTCGTTTGGCCTTCAAGATGCCACTCAGTTTGCCGCTCCGTTTGAATTGACTAAATTCGATGAAGATGGTGCGACTACTGGCTTCTTAACCAAAGTAGACTTTGATGAGAACGGTAGTGTTCTAGGTACTTACTCTAACGGTGAAAATATCATTCTAGGACGTGTTTCATTGGTTCGCGTCGCGAATGAGCAAGGACTAGATAAGAAGGGTGGTACTCAGTGGGACTCTACTCAGTTCTCTGGGGACAAGATCTGGGGCGAATCGAACAAGGGATCATTTGGTACGATTACTAGCGGTACTCTAGAGCAATCGAATATCGATATGACGCAAGAGCTAGTTGATTTGATCTCTGCTCAACGTAACTTCCAAGCTAACTCTCGTTCGTTAGAAGTACATAACCAAACGCAACAGAATATCCTACAGATTCGTTAATCACTGTAAGGTATCCTTAGCGAGATGTCGCAATCATCTGAATAGCAAGCTGGTGGCAATGATCAGCTTGCTATTATTGCCACTTCGGCAAAACCTTTCTCTAATTCTTCTCTATACTTGCCGTTATATCCTGCTAATCTGTTGATTTATAGATGGTATTTAAATTGGCACGCCAATTGCTTTCATTGATCTGAATTGTGATTTTTGGAGCAAATTATGGATCGTGCACTGTTTCTCGCGATGAGCGGAGCTAAGCAAAACATGCAGGCTTTACAGCTCAGAGCAAACAACTTAGCGAACGTCAGTACCACGGGTTTCCGTGCTGATTTGGCGCAAGCTCGTTCAATGCAAGCGTATGGCGATGGTCTACCAAGCCGCGTGTTTAGCATGACAGAGCGTCCGGGACATAATTTCCAGCAAGGGAGCGTGATTACCACCGGCCGAGACTTAGATGTTACCATTCAAGGTGATGGTTGGATATCGGTACTCGACAAAACGGGCAAAGAAGGTCTAACGCGAAACGGTAACCTCAAAATTGATGTGAACGGTCTACTGGTTAGCGGTAACGGAAATCTAGTCTTAGGTGAAACAGGGGCACCGATTACCCTGCCGATTCCAATCAGCAAAGTTGAGATCGGAAATGACGGTACGATTTCTGTGGTTCCGCAAGGCGCTCCAGCCGATGCAATAGAAGTCGTCGATCGAATTAAACTTACTCGCACCAACAACCAATCACTATTCAAAGACATAAACGGCTTGTTCCGTGCAAAAGATCCTAATGCGGCATACGAAGTGGATGCCAGTGTAAAACTGCTCACAGGGGCAATTGAAGGTAGTAACGTCAATGCTATAGGCGAAATGACTAACCTTATTGACTTGCAACGTCAGTTTGAAATGCAAGTAAAAATGATGAGCACAGCAGAAGACATGGACAAAGCGTCTGATTCTCTGCTTCGTATGAGCTAACAGATTCTAGGAGAGAGCTATGCATCCGGCACTATGGGTAAGTAAAACGGGCTTAGACGCTCAACAAACCAATATCTCAACAATTTCAAACAACCTGGCGAACGCTTCAACAGTTGGTTATAAAAAAAGCCGCGCTGTTTTTGAAGATTTGTTCTATCAGAACATCAATCAGCCAGGTGGTCAGTCGTCACAGAATACTGAATTACCAAGTGGCTTAATGCTAGGTGCAGGTTCTAAAGTGGTGGCGACGCAAAAAGTTCACACCCAAGGTAATACTCAAACAACGAATAATAGCCTCGATATGATGATTGAAGGTGATGGCTTCTTCCAGATCTTGATGCCAGACGGCAACATTGGTTATTCACGCAATGGTCAGTTTACCGTTAACGATGAAGGGGTAATTGTGACTTCAGGCGCCGGATATTCACTAGAGCCTGAGATTGCTATTCCGGAAGATGCAATCAGCATAACTGTGGGTACCGATGGTGAGGTCTCTGTTCGTGTCCGAGGTCAGCAAGATAACCAAGTTGTCGGACAGATTGCAACGGTCGATTTTATTAACCCAGGCGGGCTAGAGCCGATAGGTCAAAATCTTTATCTACCGACAGGTGCAAGTGGTGATCCGCAAGAAGGTGTCCCAGGTTTTGACGGCTTTGGTGAAGTAAGACAGTCAATGCTTGAAACATCGAATGTGAATGTGACCGAAGAGCTAGTCAACATGATAGAAGCTCAACGTGTTTACGAAATGAATTCAAAAGTCATCTCAGCGGTAGACAAGATGATGAGCTTTGTGAATCAGCAGTTATAAGCACGGTTTAGGGTGGGAATAGAAATGAATCGAATAATCGCACTTTTTACGCTAGCAGTGATGTCGGGTTGTACAATGTTAGAGCCGCCAATCGAAACCCCAGATGTCACACAGGGAACAACAACGGTTGATGCCGTCGAGGGTGACAAATCTAAGCAAGAAAGTTCAGGTCTGGTTGATTCTATGCGTGGCCGCTCCGATCCCGTTTCAGGCGACCCCGCTTGGGCTCCTATTCACCCTAAACACCAACCTGAGCACTATGCAGCGGAAACAGGCTCGCTGTTTAATACGGCGAGCACCAACAGTTTGTATGATGACTCAAAACCACGTGGACTTGGTGACATCATTACTGTCACCTTAGATGAAAGTACCAAAGCAGCAAAAAGCTCAGATGCTGACTTATCAAAAAATAATGATGCGTCAATGGACCCGTTAGAAGTTGGTGGTCAGCAGCTCAACATTGGTGATTACAATTTCTCGTATAACCTAAGTAACGACAATAAATTTAAAGGTAGTGCGGCCGCTAACCAAAGCAACAGTATTTCTGGCTCGATTACCGTTGAAGTGATAGAAGTACTCGCTAATGGCAATCTAGTGATTCGTGGTGAGAAGTGGCTAACGCTGAATACAGGAGATGAGTACATTCGCCTAAGCGGCACGATTCGTCCGGATGATATCAAGTACGATAACACGATCGCATCGAATAGAATTTCTAATGCTCGAATCCAATACTCTGGTACGGGCACTCAACAAGATATGCAAGAACCTGGATTCTTGGCACGATTCTTTAATGTCTCCCTATAATTCCATCTGATGCCGCTTTTTTGGCAGTATATAAAGTGGGCATAGAGATTAGAACAAGGGCATGATCATGAAAAAGTTGTTTCTCCTTTTAACCTGTATAGTGTTTGTTGCCAATTCCGCACAGGCGGCACGCATTAAAGATGTGTCTCAGGTCGCTGGTGTGCGTAGTAACCAATTAGTTGGTTATGGCTTGGTCACAGGTTTACCTGGTACAGGAGAATCAACCCCCTTTACCGATCAAAGTTTCAATGCAATGTTGCAAAACTTTGGTATTCAGATGCCACCCGGTACGAAGCCTAAGAGTAAAAATGTTGCGGCTGTGATTGTGACGGCTGAATTGCCTGCCTTTTCAAAACAAGGTCAAACAATCGATGTGACGGTGTCTTCGATTGGTTCGGCAAAGAGCCTACGAGGCGGCACCCTGATGCAAACAATGCTGAAAGGCTTAGATGGGCAAATCTATGCCGTTGCGCAGGGCAATCTTGTGGTGAGTGGCTTTAGTGCAACAGGGGCTGATGGCTCAAAAATTGTCGGCAATAACCCAACTGCAGGCATGATTTCAAACGGTGCTATGGTTGAACGCGAAATCCCAACTCCGTTTAGCCGTGGCGATTATATTACCTTTAACCTCCTTGAGTCTGATTTTACCACTGCACAGCGTATGGCCGATGCGGTTAATAACTTCCTTGGTCCGCAAATGGCGTCTGCGGTCGATGCGACGTCGGTAAAAGTACGTGCTCCGCGTGACATTACTCAGCGTGTTGCTTTCTTATCGGCGATTGAAAATATCGAATTTAACCCAGCGGAAGGCTCTGCGAAAATTATAGTTAACTCGCGTACTGGCACCATAGTTGTCGGTAAACATGTGCGCTTAAAACCAGCAGCGGTTACGCATGGCGGTATGACAGTGGCGATCAAAGAGAATCTTAATGTCAGCCAGCCGAATGCCTTTGGTGGTGGTGAGACTGTCGTCGTTCCCGATACCGACATTGAGGTGACGGAAGAACAGGGCAAAATGTTTAAGTTTGAGCCTGGATTGACCTTGGATGATCTGGTTCGAGCGGTGAATGAAGTTGGTGCGGCCCCTTCTGATTTAATGGCTATCTTGCAGGCGTTGAAGCAAGCAGGTGCTATTGAAGGACAACTGATCGTAATCTAAGGAGTAGAGCATGATTAACAACGGCAATGATATCGGCTTTATTCACGATATCGCTGGCTTAGATAAGCTACGTAAACAAGCGGTAGAGGGTGATGAAGGAAGCGAAAAAGCGGCTCTAACAGCGGCGGCAAAGCAGTTTGAGGCCATTTTCACCTCTATGCTGTTTAAGTCTATGCGCGATGCTAACTCAACGTTCGAATCTGGTTTGATGGACAGCCAAAATCAGCAGTTCTATCGTCAGATGATGGATGAGCAGATGTCGAGTGAGCTAAGTACCTCGGGATCATTAGGGCTCGCGGATATGATTGTTGCTCAGCTCTCTACAGGCAGCGTAGAAAATCAAACTGCCAAAGCGCGCAATGAAGATTTTGAAGCTATGATGGAAAAAATAGACCGTACCCGTCATGAACGAGCGGACTCTACAACTGTAGCCTTGCCAGCATCGACACCACCTTCTCGCTTTGAGTCGCCAGAAACTTTTGTTAAATCAATGAAGCCTTATGCAGAAAAAGCGGCAAGTGCGCTAGGTATTGATTCATCGCTTCTACTTGCTCAAGCCGCATTAGAAACGGGTTGGGGACAGAAGGTTGTCAATAACTCACGTGGTAGCAGTAATAACCTATTCAATATCAAAGCGGATCGTAGTTGGTCTGGAGATAAGGTATCGACTCAAACTCTTGAGTATCATCAAGGTGTGCCTGTTAAAGAAAATGCAGCTTTCCGTTCTTACTCTAGCTATGAAGATAGTTTCAACGACTACGTGCGTTTCCTTAATCAAAACCCTCGTTACACCACTGCGCTACGTCATGGCGGTAATAACGAAGAGTTTATTAGAGGCATTCATCAAGCAGGCTATGCGACCGATCCAAGGTACGCAGACAAGGTATTAAGCGTTAAAGCACGCATAGACCAGATGTAAGGTGAAGGAGCGGACTTCGTCCTACGGACGCTTCGCTCGAGAACGGGCTACGCCCTACAGAACATTGCGTTTCGGGAGGCGAGAGGAGCTGTTGACAGGGCTTCTTTCAAACTAGATAAAATCATCCCGCATCCCGCATCCCGCATCCCGCATCCCGCATCCCGCATCTCGCATCCCGCATCCCGCATCTCGCATCCCGCATCCCGCATCCCGCACTTGGCACACATATTGCAAGTTCTAACCTAGATGTTCAGTTAACACTGATTTTAAAAGGTTTCTTGGGGGCAATATGTCGTCTGATCTTCTGAATCTTGGTTCGCAAAGCGTTCTCACAGCTCAGAGACAATTAAACACCACCGGTCATAACATCTCTAATGTAAATACAGAGGGTTATAGCCGTCAGTCGGTGATACAAGGCACAAATATGCCGCGCCAATATGGCGGGGAAACCTATGGTATGGGCGTTCATGTGGAAAAAGTTCGCCGCTCTTGGGATCAGTTTGCCGTTAATGAGCTTAACGTTTCCACTACCAACTATGCTCATAAAGTCGATGATGAAGCCAACTTGGAAATGCTGTCCAACATGCTGTCTTCCGTCGCTTCTAAAAAGATTCCAGAAAATCTCAATGAGTGGTTCGACGCAGTTAAGTCCTTAGCTGATAGCCCTAATGATGTCGGCGCGCGAAAAGTTGTGCTTGAGAAAGCTAACTTAATCACTCAGAACCTAAATGACTTTCATGAGACAGTGCGTCGTCAATCTGATGTAACCAACAAAAAACTGGATCTAGGTATTGAGCGCGTCAACCAACTTGCTTTAGAAATAAGAGATCTTCACCGCCTAATGATGCGTACCCCTGGTCCGCACAATGACCTGATGGACACCCATGAAAAGCTTATCGCTGAGCTATCTGAATATACAAAAGTTACGGTAACACCGCGTAAGAATGCAGAGGGCTTCAACGTTCATATTGGTAATGGTCATACATTGGTTTCAGGCACTGAAGCTAGTGAGCTTAAAATGATTGATGGCTATCCAGATGTACATCAGCGTCGCCTTGCCATGATTGAAGGTAAAGGGATCAAAGCAATCACCACCAAAGATATTGATGGCAAGATAGGTGCGATGCTGACAATGCGCGATGAGAAGATTCCCCAGTTGATGGATGAGCTTGGTAAATTAGCGACTTCTTTCTCTTATGAAGTTAACAGTTTGCAGTCTCAAGGTCTGGATCTCAGGGGCAATATTGGTGGCTTAATGTTTACCGATGTGAACTCTGATTTTGTAGCGGAATCTCGTGTTGTGACTTCCTCCAATTCAAAAGCAGATTTGGCAGTATATATCGACAATACCAATCAGCTAGTCGGTGGTCAGTATTCACTGCAATACGTCGGCGGAGATTACTACGTCACTCGTCCATCTGGTGAGCAGTTTATTGTTCCAGTGGTTGATAATTCGATAGCGTTAGACGGTTTGCGTATTGATATTCGTAACGGTTTAGAGGCTGGGGAGAGGGTGCTCATTCGTCCAACTCGCAATGGTGCTGCTCAGATGCAGATGGCAACCAATGATCCGAGCGATATTGCTGCACAAAGTTATGAAGCTTCCACCACATTTGCTCAGGGCAGTGCTGAGTTCAGTATTGCGCAAGCGGGTAGTCTGCGTGAGTTTGAAGTGATTATCTCTCCTGACGGACAACAATTTGCCGTTACTGATACAGATGGCAAAATTTTACTTCAGCCTCAAACATATCCACCAACAGGCCCAGTGACGGTTCAGGGAACATCGTTTGAACTCAGCGGTGGCGCTTTGCCCAATGATAAGTTTACGGCAAACCTTGTCCCTTCAGAAGGGGACAACGGCAACTTGCTCAAAATGCAAAATATCCAGACCGACAAAAAGCTGAATGATGGTGAGTCGACTATTTTGGATATTTACCACAACTTGAATACAGATGTTGGCTTGCAAATGTCCACCGCTTCACGCCTAACCGATGTTTCTCGTTTAGAGAAAGAAGCCGCTCAAGAAAGAGTGGCATCAATTGCCGGTGTGAACTTGGATGAAGAAGCGGCCAACATGATGAAGTTCCAACAAGCATATATGGCCTCGTCTCGAATTATGCAGGCGGCTAACGATACCTTTAACACCATTCTTGCGTTGAGATAAGGAGGCGTAAATGATGAATCGTATTTCTAGCTTCCATAACTATCAATCAGTGCAGAATGATTTGCGCCGTTCGGAAGCAAAAGTCCATCACAATCAAGCTCAGCTAGCCTCTGGCAAGAAGCTGATGAAAGCGAGTGATGACCCGTTAGCAACACACTACATACAGAATATTGGCCAGCAAAAAGAGCAACTACGCCAGTTCACCGATGCGATTACGCTTTCCCGTAACCGTCTAGAGCACCATGAGGTGATTATCTCGAATGCCGAAGAGTATGCTGATGAAGCAAAACGAACGGTAATGGAAATGATCAATGGCTCGTTGTCTCCAGAAGACCGTTTGGCTAAGCGTCGAGAAATGCAGGAAATAGCCAACAACTTTCTGAACCTAGTTAACGTTCAGGATGAATCGGGCAACTACATTTTTGCTGGTACTAAGCCTAAAAATCAGCCTTTCTTCCGTGATAAAGATGGGGATGTGGTATACGCAGGCGATGACTATCAGCGCAAAATGAAGATCTCTAATAGCTTAGAGATGCCAATCAATGACCCTGGCAGCAAGCTATTTATGGAGATCGACAATCCCTTTGGTGATTTTGAACCTAAGTACAATCTTAACGAAACGTCTGAGCTATTGCTGGAGCGTGCCATAAATATCAATCCTGACGACAGCTCCACTTATAAGGTGACGTTCGTGGATATGCCTGATGGCAAATATGGCTATCAGTTAGAACGTGATGGCTCAATAGTAAAAGCGGATACCTTTGATCCAGCGGTTGGCATCAAGTTCGAAGATGTTTCTATTCAGGTTAAAGGGCAGATTACGAAAGGTGATGAGATCACCCTTGAGCCTAAAAAAGCATACAGTATTTTTGAAACCTTCCAAAATGCGATGGCTCTGTCTCGGGGATCAGTGTCAGATACGTCTAATACTGCGCAATTACATCAGATTGTCCAAGAGTTCCATTCTGCATTTATTCATTTGAACAAAGCGCGTACAGATGTAGGCGCACGCTTGAGTACATTAGATATTCAAGAAGAACAGCATGATGACTTCAAAATGACCTTGGCTAAGTCTAAGAGCAATTTTGAAGATCTTGATTACGCAGAAGCGATCATTGAATTCAATGAGAACTCACGCGCGCTGCAGGCGTCACAACAGGCATTTGGTAAAACCAAAGATCTAACCCTATTTAACTACATCTAAGCTCAATGCCTTATGTGCAATGCCATAAGAGCGAGATAGATGTGCCAGAAAGATAGTGCGACTGATAAATGCAGTGGCAATCGAGTGGCAAAAGAGCGGCAATCAGTTTGCCGTTTTAGATGAGTGAAATTTACTCAATGCGAGCAAATAACAAGCTCACCTTTTAAGTGGCTAATAAATAAAGAAAAAATATTTTATTGGTTAACTTTTAGAATATTGGCATACAACTTGAATTGTTTAGTGCAGAGTTAAACAAATTAGTTTTAAGTAGGCAGTAGACCTACTTAGCAAGTCATTTACGGTCAGTGCTTCCCAATGAGACTAAGCTGGCCGCTTCGCAAGCACTTGCGAACTCAATAGGAGAGCAAACTATGACCATTACTGTAAATACTAACGTGTCGGCGATGACCGCTCAGCGTTACTTGAATAAGGCGACTGGAGAGTTAAATACCTCCATGGAACGTCTATCTTCAGGTCAAAGAATTAACAGCGCTAAAGATGATGCGGCAGGCCTACAAATTTCGAACCGCTTAACGGCTCAGTCTCGTGGTTTAGATGTCGCAATGCGCAACGCGAATGACGGCATCTCCATCGCCCAAACAGCGGAAGGTGCGATGAATGAGTCGACTTCGATTCTTCAACGTATTCGTGACTTGTCACTGCAATCGGCTAACGGTACGAACTCTGCGTCTGAGCGCCAAGCGTTGCATGAAGAAGTATCGGCTCTGCAAGATGAGCTAAACCGAATCGCTGAAACCACATCATTTGGTGGTCGAAAACTACTGAACGGATCATTTGGTGAAGCCTCTTTCCAAATCGGCGCGAGTTCTGGTGAGGCAATCATCATGGGCTTGACCAGTATCCGTGCTGACGATTTTCGCATGGGCGGTCAATCATTTATCTCTGACCTTGAAAAGGCAAAAGATAAAGAATGGGGTGTTCCGGCGGCAGCCAAAGATCTGAAGTTTGAGTTCACAACCAAAGATGGTGAAGCGATCACGTTAGATGTTATTGCCAAAGCAGGTGACGATATCGAGGAGTTAGCGACTTACATCAATGGCCAAACCGACAAGCTAAATGCCTCAGTAGACCAAGATGGCAGACTGCAAATCTTTGCCGCTGAACCAAACCTACAAGGTAACTTGAATATTTCAGGGGGCCTAGCTGGAGAACTTGGACTAAATGGTGGACCAGGTGTTCAGACCACAGTGCAGAACATTGATGTTCGCTCAGTAGGTGGCGCACAAAACTCTGTAGGCATTATTGATGCGGCTCTTAAGTATGTTGACTCACAGCGTGCTGACTTAGGTGCAAAACAGAACCGTCTAAGTCACAGCATTAATAACCTTGCAAATATTCAAGAAAACGTTGAAGCATCGAATAGTCGAATCCGTGATACAGATTTCGCGAAAGAGACAACACAGATGACTAAAGCACAAATTCTGCAACAAGCAGGTACTTCGATACTTGCTCAAGCAAAACAGTTGCCTAACTCTGCGATATCACTATTGCAGTAGTGGTCAAGCTTATCACTGGCGTTAACCTAGACGTAGGGTCAGTGTAGTTTTGACGGCAAACATAGGTGATCAGGTTATGGAGTTCTCTCTCTCACCTGCTCCATTTCTGGAGTCACTTATGTAACACGGCGGCCAGGCTGTGATCATTTCTCTCGATCTCCATATTGGCATTGGCTACCAAATAGCCCCGGTTCTCTCAAAGGAAAAGGGGCTTTTCTTTTGCCTAAAGAAAATGGCACTCTCTCTCAATTTTTAAACCTCATCAAAAATCGCGCTATATCGGCCAAAAAAGCTAAAGCTTTAGCAATTGATTTCATATATGTTGCCTGTGTCAATATCTCTTTCTAATCGTTAGATTTTTAAAATAAATGGCTAATTAGCTCTAAAGATAATCAAATTGGCGTCGTTAATAAGGTTACTTTGAGAGAACTAATTGGTTTGCCGAGACGTCGGAAACCCTTTACCTCCGGTGTACGGAAATCAATAGGAGAAACCACTATGGCGGTTAATGTAAATACAAACGTTTCGGCGATGACAGCACAGCGTTATTTAAACAGTGCGACTACTGCCCAAGAAACGTCGATGGAAAGACTTTCATCTGGCTTTAAGATTAACAGCGCGAAAGATGACGCGGCGGGACTACAGATCTCCAACCGTTTGAACGTGCAAAGTCGTGGCTTAGATGTCGCAGTACGAAACGCAAATGATGGTATTTCGATGGCACAGACTGCTGAAGGTGCGATGAACGAAACGACTAACATCTTGCAACGTATGCGTGACTTGTCCCTTCAATCTGCCAACGGTTCAAACTCTAAGTCTGAACGAGTTGCGATTCAAGAAGAAGTAACGGCGCTGAATGATGAGCTAAACCGTATTGCAGAAACAACATCATTTGGTGGTAATAAGCTACTCAATGGTACTTTTGCTACTAAGTCTTTCCAGATTGGTTCGGACAATGGTGAAGCGGTTATGCTAACCATGAACAATATGCGAAGTGACAACGCTTTGATGGGTGGTAATAGCTATGTTGCTGCCAACGGTCAAGATAAGGACTGGGGTGTACAAGCTGGTGCGAATGATTTGACCATCGCTCTCACCGATAAGTTTGGTCAAGCTCAAAACGTTACTATTAATGCCAAAGAAGGCGATGATATCGAAGAGCTAGCAACTTATATCAACGGTCAAACGGATCTGGTAACTGCGTCTGTAGACGAAGATGGTAAGCTTCAACTGTTCACAGACAACAACCGTGTTGAAGGTGTAGCGACTTTTGGTGGCGCTCTTGCTGGTGAACTTAGTATCGGTGCAGCACAATCCGTAACAGTCGACACTATGGATGTTACGACTGTAGGTGGTTCGCAGCAAGCGGTTGCAATTGTGGACTCAGCACTCAAGTTTGTTGATAGTCACCGTGCCGAGTTAGGTGCATTCCAGAACCGCTTTAACCATGCGATAAACAACTTAGACAACATCAACGAAAACGTGAATGCGTCTAAGAGCCGCATCAAGGACACTGACTTTGCTAAAGAGACAACGGCTCTTACTAAGTCACAGATCCTATCGCAAGCATCAAGTTCTGTTCTTGCACAAGCAAAGCAAGCGCCCAACTCAGCGTTGGGGCTTTTAGGCTAAAGAGTTAATTTCTTAGCAAACCAAAAGTCATGACTTAACTAAAATCCAGTTTCGGCTGGATTTTTTATGTCTTCAAGTCAACAGTAAGGCTTGCTGTAAGCGATTATTCCTGCCCAGTTTTCTCTACACCGATTTATCCCGATTGCATTAGAGCTAAAGCAATGGGTAGTAGCGATTATTAAATTATGGCTGATCTGCAGAGCTAAGCATGAATGGTGACAAATTCCAGACAAAAGAAAACCCAGCTAAATAGCTGGGTTTCTTCGAATAATGGTGCGGAAGGAGAGACTTGAACTCTCACACCTTGCGGCGCCAGAACCTAAATCTGGTGCGTCTACCAATTCCGCCACTTCCGCATCAAGTTTTTAGTCTTAGCTGATAATTGGAGAATCAACTAGACGTTGTAATGGCAGGTCTACCTGGATTCGAACCAGGGAATGGCGGCATCAAAAGCCGCTGCCTTGGCAGGTCTACCTGGATTCGAACCAGGGAATGGCGGCATCAAAAGCCGCTGCCTTACCGCTTGGCGATAGACCTGCAGTGCTCTAACTAAAGAGACTTCAATAATGGTGCGGAAGGAGAGACTTGAACTCTCACACCTTGCGGCGCCAGAACCTAAATCTGGTGCGTCTACCAATTCCGCCACTTCCGCATCAATTTTGTATTCATATCGCTAATTGGTAAAAGCCATATGAAATTGTAAATGGTGGCTACGACGGGATTCGAACCTGTGACCCCATCATTATGAGTGATGTGCTCTAACCAGCTGAGCTACGTAGCCACTCGTGAGCGAGACAATATAAACTCTCTAGCTCTTAGTGACAAGCCCTTTTTTAATTAGGCCCGCACTGGAAATAATGGCTGACTACAAGGAGTCAACCAGGGACAATAGATGGGGCATCAAATGATGCTTTACCGCTACTGAACCAATACTTTAAACCGAACTAGGGACAATAGACGAGGCATCAAAAGCTGTTATCCACTGTGCCTATAAATAGTGGCAGGTCTACCTGGATTCGAACCAGGGAATGGCGGCATCAAAAGCCGCTGCCTTACCGCTTGGCGATAGACCTGCAGTGCTCTAACTAAAGAGACTTCAATAATGGTGCGGAAGGAGAGACTTGAACTCTCACACCTTGCGGCGCCAGAACCTAAATCTGGTGCGTCTACCAATTCCGCCACTTCCGCATCAATTCCTAACTACTTTCAGAAGAAAAGTGTTTAGGAATGGTGGCTACGACGGGATTCGAACCTGTGACCCCATCATTATGAGTGATGTGCTCTAACCAGCTGAGCTACGTAGCCATACCATATTTTGTTCTCTTCGATTCGTTGCCTTATCGTTGGGAACGGCGCGCATTATGCGAAGTTGAGGCAAAGCCGTCAATAGTTTTTTTGAATAAATCCTCATAAATCAACCGTTCGGTTTCTTTTTAAACAAAGAGGCGTGTTAATGATCGAAAACTGATAACAAATTGGCATCAGTTTAAAGAGTTAACTGGTTTCTTTGTAAAAGAACAATAAAAAAGCCAGCGAGAGAGCTGGCTTTTAAAGTCAATGACTTGGATACAAATTAAACGTTGAAACGGAAGTGAACTACATCGCCATCTTTTACGATGTAATCTTTACCTTCTAAGCGCCATTTACCCGCATCTTTCGCACCGCTTTCACCGTTAAACTGGATAAAGTCATCGTAGCCAACAACTTCAGCACGAATGAAGCCTTTTTCAAAATCAGTGTGGATCTTACCAGCAGCCTGTGGTGCTGTTGCACCAACAGGAATAGTCCATGCGCGAACTTCTTTCACACCGGCGGTAAAGTAAGTGTGTAGAGTTAGAAGTTCGTAGCCAGAACGGATAACACGGTTAAGACCAGGTTCTTCGATACCCATATCAGCAAGGAACTCTTCCCGATCTTCATCATCTAGTTCTGAAAGCTCAGACTCGATAGCTGCACATACTGGAACAACCACATTATTCTCTTTTTCAGCGTACTCGCGTACTGCGTCTAGGTATGGGTTGTCTTCAAAGCCGTCTTCGTTAACGTTGGCAATGTACATGGTTGGTTTTAGCGTTAGGAAGTTTAGATAGCCGATTGCCGCTAGCTCTTCTTTTGCTAGTTCTACAGTGCGCGCCATGCCGCCTTCAGTCAGTACTGGAAGTAGCTTTTCAAGTACAGCAAGTTCGAACTTAGCGTCTTTATCGCCACCTTTTGCTTTTTTTGCGTTGCGTTGAATTGCACGCTCACAAGAGTCAAGGTCAGCCATCGCTAGCTCGAGGTTGATCACTTCGATATCTTCGATTGGTGATACTTTACCTGCAACGTGGACAATGTTTTCGTTCTCAAAACAACGTACAACGTGACCAATCGCATCAGTTTCACGGATGTTGGCTAGGAACTTGTTACCTAGACCTTCACCACGAGATGCACCAGCTACTAGACCCGCGATATCAACGAACTCCATCGTTGTTGGCAGCACTTTCTGTGGGTTAACGATCTTTGCTAGTGCGTCTAGACGAAGATCGGGTACAGGTACTACGCCTGTATTTGGCTCGATAGTACAAAACGGGAAGTTAGCCGCTTCGATACCTGCTTTAGTGAGTGCATTAAACAGAGTTGATTTACCTACGTTTGGTAGACCAACGATGCCACATTTAAAACCCATGATAGTAACCTTATTCAGCTTTGAACGTGTGTAAACGATTTTGCGCCTTTGATAGGCCATCCTTAATTAGGATATCCAAACAGCGAACAGATTCATCTGCTGCTGCATCAAGAAGCTCTTGTTCTTTTGCCGGAGCCTTGCCTAAAACAAATCCGGCAACTTTGTCTTTGTGCCCAGGGTGACCGATCCCGATCCTTAGGCGATAGAAATCTTTGCAATTGCCAAGTTTACTAATGGTATCGCGAAGGCCATTGTGGCCGCCATGGCCACCGCCTTTCTTAAATTTAGCGACACCCGGTGGTAAATCTAGCTCATCGTGTGCAACCATGATCTCTTCTGGTTTTATTTGGTAAAACTTTGCTAACGCAGCAACCGATTTACCTGAGAGATTCATAAAGGTGGTCGGAATAAGCAAACGGAGATCCTGTCCATTGACCATTATACGCCCGGTAAATCCGAAGAATTTAGCTTCATTCTTCAATGTTACATTGTGAATACGTGCAAGCTCTTCTACTACCCAGGCGCCCGCATTGTGGCGAGTTCTTGCGTATTCAGGCCCTGGATTTGCAAGGCCGACAAGAAGTTTAATTTGTTGACTCAAGGTTAGGATCTCTCTTGGAATCTCAAAAAGCGCCGTATGATAGCATACAAATCTCGTCGCGGGCGAGATGAGCAATAAGGGCAAATAAAAAAACACCCCAGAAGGGGTGTTTTCAAATCAAGTTAATCGCAGTTGCGATTAGTTGAACATGGCAGAGATTGACTCTTCGTTGCTGATGCGGCGGATGGCTTCAGCCAGCATGCGAGATAGGCTTAGACAAGTAACTTTGCCTGTAGCTGCCATCTCTTTGGGTAGCGTAATTGAGTCAGTCACGATAACTTGGTCTAGCACAGAGTTACCGATATTCTGAGCAGCGTTTCCTGAGAATACTGCGTGAGTAGCGTAAGCGAACACACGCTTAGCACCGCGCTCTTTTAGTGCTTCTGCTGCTTTACATAGCGTACCACCCGTATCAATCATGTCATCAACGATCACGCAGTCGCGACCTTCAACATCACCGATTAGGTTCATAACTTCAGAAACGTTTGCACGTGGACGACGCTTGTCTACGATAGCGATGTCGATGTCACCTAGAGCTTTCGCTGTTGCACGAGCACGAACAACACCGCCGAGGTCTGGAGATACCACTACTGGGTTCTCTAGGCCACGAGCTTGCATATCTTCAAGAAGTACTGGAGTCCCGAAGATGTTGTCTACAGGAACATCGAAGAAGCCTTGGATTTGTTCAGCGTGAAGGTCGATCGTAAGAACACGGTCAACGCCAACGTTAGAAAGGAAATCTGCAACAACTTTCGCAGTGATTGGCACACGAGCAGAACGTACGCGACGGTCTTGACGAGCGTAACCAAAGTAAGGGATAACTGCTGTAATACGGCCCGCTGAAGCGCGGCGCATTGCGTCAATCATCACTACAAGTTCCATTAGGTTGTCGTTAGTTGGTGCACAAGTAGATTGGATGATGAAAACATCACTGCCACGTACGTTTTCGTTGATTTGAACAGCGACTTCGCCATCAGAAAAACGAGAAACAGTAGCATCACCAAGAGAGATGTATAGACGATCAGCAATACGTTGGGCTAGTTCAGGTGTAGCGTTACCAGCAAATAGCTTCATATCAGGCACGGTGGAAACCTCAGGGTTGCGTCCAGTTTTTAAATAGATTATGTGTGGGCTAAGCGATATTTAGCCAATGTCTCGTATAAAGGCGAAATATTCTTTCCTTTAGCGACAAATGCGGAGACAGTGTCTGGCAGTTTCCCGAGGGTAGTTTCAGCTTGGTTTTTGCTCGAAAATTCGGCAAAAACGCATGATCCAGTCCCGGTCAACCGCGACGGCGCGTATTGTAGCAGCCATGAAAGTTGCTTATCAACCTCTTGGTACAGCATTCGAACAATTTTTTCGCAATCGTTTCCGTAATCACTGTCAAGAAGGGTTGCCAGAGTTCGCTTTGGCGTATTTCTAGTCAAATTGGGGTGGGTGAAAATATCGACAGTGGCAATTGAGACATTAGGTCTTACTATCAGATACCATTTTTCTTCTGGCTCAGCTTGAGTTAGCTCTTCACCGACTCCCTCAGCAAAGGCAGCAAAACCTCGAGTGAACACAGGTACATCTGCCCCTAATTTTAATCCGATCTTTGCTAATTCATCTTCAGATAGGTTGGTCTGCCACAAATGATTGAGGGCAACAAGCGTCGTTGCCGCATTGGATGAGCCACCACCAATTCCGCCACCCATAGGGAGTACTTTGTTAAGATCGATATGAGCGCCGAACGTGCATCCCGATTTTTTTTGCAATTCGGTGGCTGCTTTCCAGATTAAATTATCTCGCAGCGCTACACCGGGAATCTGTGGAGAGAGTGTAATGTCACCTGAGCCATTAGCTGTAATTGTGAGGTCATCTCCATGGTCGAGAAACTGAAACAAAGTTTGCAGTTCGTGATAGCCATTGTCACGGCGCCCGGTAATGTAGAGAAATAAATTGAGCTTTGCTGGAGAAGGCCAGTGAGTGGTCTCGGTGATCATTAGTTTATGTTCCACTTCGAAATAATAATGTTAATTGAGATATCGCTCTGAGTCAGTTTCATTTTTTTGGGCAGCGGCAAGGTAGTACCATCAATTAGCACGTCTTGGTAGCTGGTGTAGTTGAGCTGCCAAACTTGATCGCCAACTCGTTTGGTTAAAGACGCTAGCGTGTTGGTCTCGTTCAAATCATAGTAATCGGCTTGGGTTGGTCTACCGAGCATCCAATCATTGAGCTGCTCTACTGGTATGTTTAGGCCAGTTAGCTGTTTTATCAATGTTTCAGGGGTAGAAGCTTGGAAAGTTTGCTCGTCGTAGGTTTCCACGCTTGCACCATCGGGCGTTGCTTTTAAGTTAAGCGCAGTTTGACCGAGAAAAGTAGTCATTCGCAATTGAGTCAATGTTGAAGAGTGGTGCCACTGGAAATTAAGTGATTGTCTTTGATCTGGTGCGATATAGCCGAGTTTACCGTTGGATTTGTAATCTTGAATGGTAGCTAAACGTTGTTGATGGGTCTGCCACTCGACGTTGGTTGTGCTGTCAATGGTGGCACAGCCGTGTAAAGAAAGTGCACCGACGAGCAAGAGAAAAATAGATCGAAATTGTTTCACCATTGCTGATTAATTACCCAGTTTGAGCCAAAGTATCCCTTCACTATATCATTGAAATCACGAACTCAAGAAAACATATCCTATTCCCCTTTCAATAAACGGGGGCATCAAGTAAAATTCCGACCTTATTTGTCCATTGTCCGATTCAGAGAACCCACGATACATGTCTTTGCTTGCTATAGGTATCAATCATAATACGGCCTCCGTCGAACTTCGTGAAAAAGTCGCGTTTGGTCCGGAAAAGTTACCTGAAGCCTTAGACCAGCTCGGCCAAAACACCATCGTAAATGGTAGTGTGATTGTTTCTACCTGTAATCGCACCGAAATCTATTGCGATGTAAAAAGTGGTGGTAAGAGCAAAATTATTGATTGGTTGTCTCAGTTTCACCAAGTGAGCCCAGAAGATCTTAAACCTAGCCTTTATATCCATGAGGAGCAGGCAGCAATTCGCCACTTGATGCGAGTTTCCTGTGGTTTAGATTCTTTGGTCTTAGGTGAGCCACAAATCTTAGGCCAGGTAAAACAAGCCTTTTCTGATTCGCGTGGTAGTAAGATCGTAGACTCGGCAATGGAGAAACTGTTTCAAAAAGCCTTCTCTGTTGCTAAGCGAGTTCGTACCGAGACTGATATTGGCGGTAATGCGGTATCGGTGGCCTATGCAGCCTGTACGTTAGCGAAGCATATTTTCGAATCACTTGAGAAATCAACCGTGTTGTTGGTTGGCGCAGGTGAAACTATAGAGTTGGTAGCAAAACACCTCGCGGCAAATGGTTGTAGCAAAATGATTGTTGCCAACCGGACTAAAGAGCGTGCGCTTCCTTTGGCGGAACAGTTTGGCGCTGAGATTATTGGTTTGCCCGAAATTCCTGACCATTTGCCTCGAGCCGATATTGTGATTAGTTCCACCGCCAGCCCATTACCTATTATTGGTAAAGGTATGGTTGAGACAGCGTTGAAAGCACGTCGTTTCCAACCCATGCTGTTGGTTGATATCGCCGTTCCACGTGATATTGAATCGCAAGTCGGTGAGCTTAATGATGCCTACCTTTATTCGGTCGATGATCTGCAATCTATTGTTGATAGCAACATGGAGCAGAGAAAAATCGAAGCGATTCAAGCAGAAGCGATTGTTAGTGAAGAGAGTGCGGCATTTATGTCGTGGATGCGTTCATTACAAGCCGTTGACAGTATTCGTGAGTACCGTCAATCTGCCAATGAAATTCGCGAAGAGCTACTTAGCAAAAGTTTACAGTCTCTTGCAGCAGGAGCCGATGCAGAAAAGGTTCTGCTCGAGCTTAGTAATAAGTTAACCAACAAATTAATTCATGCGCCGACTCGTGCACTACAAAGCGCTGCAGAGAAAGGTGAGCCAGCACGGCTTGCTACTATTAGACAAAGTTTAGGTCTGGACAACTCTTAGTTTTAGAGTGACAGACTTCATTAGACCCCTGAGTTAAAGAAAACTATGAAAGCCTCTATTTTAACTAAGCTAGAAACCCTGGTTGAGCGTTACGAAGAAGTTCAACATCTACTTGGCGATCCTGATGTGATCGGTAACCAAGATAAATTCCGCGCGTTATCAAAAGAGTATTCTCAGCTAGAGGAAGTCACTAAGTGTTTCCAAGCTTACCAGCAAGCGCAAGAAGATTTGGTTGCTGCTGAAGAGATGGCAAAAGAAGACGATGAAGAAATGCGCGAAATGGCTCAGGAAGAAATCAGTGAAGCGAAAGAGACCATTGAGCGTCTCAGCGATGAGCTACAAATCTTGCTACTGCCGAAAGATCCTAATGATGATCGTAACTGTTTCCTAGAAATCCGCGCGGGTGCGGGTGGTGATGAAGCGGGTATTTTTGCTGGTGACCTATTCCGTATGTACAGCAAGTTTGCTGAAAAGAAAGGTTGGCGCGTTGAAGTGATGTCTTCGAACGAATCGGAACACGGTGGTTATAAAGAGATGATTGCTAAAGTTTCTGGTGACGGTGCGTACGGCGTATTGAAATTTGAGTCAGGCGGTCACCGCGTACAACGTGTACCAGCGACAGAATCTCAAGGTCGCGTCCATACTTCAGCTTGTACGGTAGCAGTTATGGCAGAAATTCCAGAAGCGGAGATTCCAGAAATCAAAGCTGCAGACCTTAAGATTGATACTTTCCGCGCGTCAGGCGCGGGTGGTCAGCACGTTAACACCACTGACTCTGCTATTCGTATTACCCACTTACCAACGGGTACGGTTGTTGAGTGTCAGGATGAGCGTTCACAACATAAAAACAAAGCGAAAGCGATGGCAGTTTTGGCTGCGCGTATTATTCAAGCAGAAGAAGCAAAGCGTGCGGCTGAAGAGTCAGACACACGTCGCAACCTTTTAGGTTCTGGTGACCGTAGTGATCGTATCCGTACTTACAACTACCCTCAAGGCCGTGTTTCAGATCACCGTATTAACCTGACAATCTATCGCCTCAACGAAGTGATGGAAGGAGAGGTAGCAAGCTTGATTGATCCTGTTATTCAGGAGCACCAAGCGGATCAGCTAGCTGCTCTAGCAGAGAACAACTAAACCAATGTCGGCTGACTACAGTGTTGAAAGCACACTAAAAAAGGCCGTACAGCAACTTCAAGAGAGTGGCAGTGATTCGCCCTTTCTTGATGCCGCGGTGCTTCTTTGCCACGCCTTAGATAAACCACGCTCCTTTCTATTGACTTGGCCTGACAAAGTTCTTGAAACTGGGCAGTTAAGTGCCTTTCAAAGCTTATTGCAGCGTAGACTAAGCGGAGAGCCGATAGCCTATATCACGGGTGAACGTGAATTTTGGTCGTTGCCGTTGAAAGTCTCGCCGACGACGCTTATCCCAAGGCCTGATACTGAACGCTTAGTCGAGATTGCCCTTGATAAAGCACTTCTAAATCAAGGTGATATTCTTGATTTAGGGACAGGAACTGGCGCAATAGCTTTGGCTTTAGCGTCTGAACTTCCCAATAGACAAGTTTGGGGGGTTGATCTTAAAACCGACGCCCAGCAGTTGGCGCAATCGAATGCGAGCTCATTGAATCTGACCAACACACAGTTTTTGGCAGGAAGTTGGTTTGAGCCTATTTCGAATGGCACAGAGTTTGCTCTTATAGTTTCCAACCCTCCCTATATTGAGAAAGAAGATCCACACCTGACTCAAGGAGATGTGCGCTTCGAACCACTGAGTGCATTAGTTGCCGACGAGAAGGGGCTAGCCGATATCAGATATATCGCAACGCAGGCTCGCTCCTATCTTATCAATGATGGATGGTTGATGTTTGAGCATGGCTTTGAGCAAGGCGAGGCAGTAAGAGAGTTATTATTATCACTTGGCTACGACCAAGTGGCGACCTACAAGGACTATGGTGACAATGATCGAGTAACCATCGGCCAATATCACCACTGAAGTAAGAGAGACAATCAATGTACGAAGGTTTAAAACATTTCCATCTGCTCACTATCGCAATCAGTGCCACGTTATTATCGGTGCGCTTTGCCATGATGATGGCGAATTCTCAACTGTTAGAGAAAAAGTTCTTTAAAGTTTTTCCACATATCAATGACACTTGTTTGCTGCTATCAGGAATTGGTTTGATCTTTATTACAGGCTTTATGCCATTTACTCCCACCGCGCCTTGGTTGACGGAGAAGATTACCTGTGTTTTAGCCTATATCGCGCTAGGTTTCTTCGCCCTAAAGTTAGGCAAAAACAAGTTGTTAAGAACATTTTCATTCTTTGGTGCGTTAGGTTGGCTAGCTATGGCAGGAAAAGTTGCTGTAACTAAGACGCCAATGTTCTTTGGATAACATCTTTGGTCGATGAGGTGATGACAACCAATATGCTTGAGCTATTTGATGAAGATTTTGATGCCTTGGAGCTTGCGGAAGGTGCTTTGGCTTTAAACAAAGCAATCAACCCTCAAACCCAAGTTCATTGGGCAGAAGCGGAGCTAAGTCGGTTGGTGCAAGAGGCTGAACTCGCGCTGGTTCATGAAGCGAGCGATAAGCACCGCTTTGAAGCCCTCCTGCGTCTTTTCTATTACGAGTGGGGGTTTCAAGGTGATAGAGAGAGCTATTTCCACTCAGAAAATGGCTTTGTCGATAAAGTTCTTGAAACGCGTAGAGGCATTCCGGTTAGCTTAGGAGCTATTTTACTCTATATTGCGCGTAAATTAGGCTTTCCATTGGTAGGAGTAACGTTTCCTACTCAGTTCCTTGTAAAACTGGAGTGGCATGGGGAGCAAGCACTCTATATTAACCCGTTCAATGGCGAATACGTTTCAGAGCATACCTTAGGAGCTTGGCTGATTGGCCACAAAGGCCCTCTGGCTAAACTTGAATCTAAGCACTTGCTCGAAACCGACAATCCAACTGTCATTGGTCGATGGTTGGCGTTACTGAAAAGTGCCCTGCTGCGTGAGGAACGCTATACTTTGGCGTTAAAGTGTACCGATCTTGCGCTAACTTTTGTTCCTGATGACCCATACGAAATCCGCGATCGTGGGTTTATCTATCAGCAGCTTGATTGTCATCAAATCGCATTGAGTGATTATCAATATTTTATCGATCAGTGTCCTGATGACCCAGCAGCAGAACTGCTCAAGAATCAAGTGACCGCCATGAGTGACACTCAGGTAACCTTACATTAAGTCCATCTCTTAAGAGCTGGCACGACATTGAAATAGAGAGAAGAAAATGGAACAGAAAATTGTTCAAGTTGGCGACATTCCAGTTGCGAACGACAAGCCATTCACGCTGTTTGCAGGCATGAACGTTTTAGAATCTCGTGATCTAGCAATGCAGATCTGTGAGCACTACGTAAAAGTAACCGAAAAATTAGGTATCCCTTACGTATTTAAAGCGTCATTTGATAAAGCAAACCGTAGCTCTGTCCACTCTTACCGTGGCCCAGGTCTTGAAGAAGGAATGAAAATCTTCCAAGAGCTAAAAGATACCTTTGGTGTGAAAATTATCACCGACGTTCACACAGAAGAGCAAGCTCAGCCAGTCGCAGACGTGGTTGATGTTATTCAGCTTCCTGCGTTCTTAGCACGTCAAACTGACCTTGTTGAAGCGATGGCCAAAACGGGTGCAGTGATCAACGTTAAAAAACCTCAATTTATGAGCCCGGGTCAGGTAGGTAACATCGTTGATAAATTTAGCGAATGTGGTAATGAGAACATCATTCTATGTGAGCGTGGTTCTTGCCTTGGTTACGATAACCTAGTGGTTGATATGCTGGGCTTTGGTGTCATGAAAAAAGTATCTAACGGCAGCCCAATTATTTTTGATGTGACTCACTCACTTCAGATGCGTGATCCTTCTGGCGCAGCTTCTGGCGGTCGTCGTGAGCAAACGGTTGAATTGGCTAAAGCTGGTCTAGCAACGGGGATCGCGGGTCTATTTATCGAAGCGCACCCTAACCCAGATCAAGCGCGCTGTGATGGTCCATCGGCATTGCCACTTGATAAGTTAGAGCCGTTCCTTGCGCAAATGAAAGCGCTTGACGATCTAATCAAAGGCTTTGAACATATAGATATTAAATAGATATTAATAATGTAGTAATGAAAGTCAGCATCGTTGCTGACTTTTTTTTAATCTAATTTGATGGAGACAAACAGGAGCGGTATTGAAATTTGAATAAGGCTAAACTAGGTGCATATTGATTTGGTGTTATGGTATTGCAAAGGCTTTAATTAAAACTGACTTATTGTTCTGTTATAACGTAACAATAAGTGCTTAATTTTGTTGCTATAAATTGCGAAGTTCGCCTTTTGTGTTGATTAAATAATCTAAGTCACAATTACTGTTAGACAGTTATTTATGGCAGACAAACGTTTGCTTGTGATCTTTTATTTATGGCTGTGTAAATCTCAGCATTTATTACATGATTAATAGTTGTTAAGAGTGATCTGGTCATCATAAATATGAAATTCAAGTGTCACTTTCGTCACCTTAATTTAAACTAGTTCAAGTTTTGCTGCTCTCTCAGCCTGTTTTTTCCAAGTCTGTCTATTGAATGAGAGCAGTATAAAAAGCAGTGGAAACCCCTAAAAGTTCAAAAGGTATGACAATGAAGCAACGCCTGATCGTAAAAAGCGCAATTAGCGCGGCTATCCTGGCAACTCTAGCTGGTTGTGCAACGGCACCACAACATGAGTGGGAAGCAGATAAAACTTACAAGTTGACGGTTCTACACACTAACGACCACCACGGTCGCTTTTGGCAGAACAAATACGGCGAGTACGGCATGGCTGCTCGTAAAACGTTGATCGATGAGCTTCGTGCTGAAGTCGCAGCAGAGGGCGGTAGCTCACTACTGTTGTCTGGTGGTGATATCAACACAGGTGTTCCAGAGTCAGACCTACAAGACGCTGAGCCAGATTTCAAAGGCATGAGCAAAATTGGTTACGATGCAATGGCGCTAGGTAACCATGAGTTCGACAACCCACTTGAAGTACTAATGAAACAGAAAGATTGGGCAAACTTCCCTATGCTTTCTGCAAACATCTACGACAAGAAGACTGGCGAGCGTATGTTCCAGGCTTATGAGATGTTTGATCTACAAGGCATCAAGGTAGCCGTAATTGGTCTAACAACTGAAGACACTCAAAAAATTGGTAACCCGGAGTTCATCGGTGGTATTGATTTCCGTGACCCTAAAGAAGAAGCGAAGCAGCTAATTGCTGAACTTGAGAAAACTGAAAAGCCAGATCTAATCTTCGCAGTTACTCACATGGGTCACTATGAAGACGGCAAGCGTGGCGTAAATGCTCCTGGTGATGTAGCCCTAGCTCGTTACCTAGGTGAAGGTTCTCTAGATATGATCGTTGGTGGCCACTCGCAAGAGCCAGTATGTATGGAAGCGCCAAACGTTGTTAAGAAAAACTTCAAACCTTCTGACGAATGTAAGCCCGACTTACAAAACGGTACTTACATCGTTCAGGCGCACGAATGGGGTAAGTATGTAGGCCGTGCTGATTACGAATTCCGTAACGGCGAACTAGAAATGGTCAGCTACGACCTAATTCCAGTTAACCTGAAGAAGAAGGTTAAGATTGACGGTAAGAAGCAGCGTGTTCTTATCGAAGATCAGATCGCAGAAGATTCAGAACTACTAGAGTTCCTACGTCCATACCAAGAAAAAGGCAAAGCGCAACTAGACGTTAAAATTGCTGAAACTAACGGCAAGCTTGAAGGTGACCGTAACGTAGTTCGTTTCCAACAAACTAACCTAGGCCGTTTGATCGCGACAGCTCACATGGAGCGTGCGAAAGCTGACTTTGCGGTAATGAACTCTGGTGGTGTACGTGATTCTATCGACGCAGGTGATGTGACATACAAAGACGTACTGACTGTACAGCCATTTGGTAACATCCTGACTTACACGGACATGTCTGGTCAAGAAGTGATGGATTACCTAAACGTTGTTGCAACTAAGCCTGTGGATTCTGGTGCTTACGCTCAGTTTGCGGGTATCTCTATGACAGTCGCTGACGGCAAAGTATCGAACGTATTCATCAGTGGCAAGCAGCTTCGCCTAGATGAAACTTACCGCTTTACAGTACCAAGCTTTAACGCATCAGGCGGTGACGGCTACCCTAAACTTATGGGACACCCAGGTTTTGTTAATACTGGCTTCGTTGACGCAGAAGTACTAAAAGAGTACCTAGAGTCAAACAGCCCTATCGATGTAAATAAATACGCGCCATCTGGTGAGATTGTTTACAAGTAAGTTGACAGCAGCTTAGAACACTAATTAAGCTAAAACGCCACTCAGTAAAGTGGCGTTTTTTGTTTGTCTAAACAGGGGGGAGCATGACTCCTGCAATCAATCTCGCTAAAAAGAAAAAAGTGGCTCACACTATCCACCAATACCATCATGATCCAAGAGCGGAAAGCTATGGTCTTGAAGCGGCTGAGGCGCTGGGGCAAAATCCAGAACAAGTATTTAAAACTTTGCTATTTTGCCTAAACGGAGAGCCGAAAAACCTCGCGGTTGCGGTGATTCCGGTTGATCAGAAGCTCAACCTAAAACAAGCAGCGAAAGCGGCAAAAGGTAAAAAAGCAGAGATGGCGAATCCTGATATCGCGCAGAAATCAACAGGGTATGTCGTGGGAGGTATCAGCCCACTTGGACAAAAAAAGGCATTGTCGACCTTTATCCATCAAAGTGCCGTTGGACAAGAGACGATCTGTGTCAGCGCGGGTAAACGAGGTTTAGAAATTGAGTTGTCACCTCAAGATTTAGCAATGCTAACCCGTGGTCAGTTTGTGGAGTTGTGTGGGTAGACGGGGGGAACGGACTGCGTCCTCGGGAACGCTTCGCTCTAGATGCGAGAGTTGTAGTATCTATTTTAATTCTGTCATTCCCTAGACTGACGAAGGAAGGAGTATGGAATCTCAATAAGTTATCTACTCGCTTGAAGAGATCCCCAACTCGCTCATTCCTCGCTCTTGAGGATGACTAGGTATCTAATTGAAGTAAAAAGGGGGTGACACTTAGTGCCAACCCTCCAAAAACATCCCGAATCCCGAATCCCGAATTCCGAATCCCTGATCTACTTCGATTCTTCTTCCATCTGCGCATTATCCACCATGTGGTTTTCGCCCAAATCTTTTGGAAGTACTAGGTTTAGTAGAATCGCCACGATACCACATAGGCTGACACCTTGCAGACTGAACTCGCCAATACCGAAAGCCATACCACCGATACCAAATACTAGAGTAATCGCGACAATCACTAGGTTACGCGACTTGTGTAGGTCAACATTATTCTTAATCAGAGTGTTTAAGCCAACCGTCGCGATAGAGCCAAACAGCAGAATCATAATACCGCCCATTACCGGCATCGGAATGGTTTGCAGCACAGCACCAAGCTTACCGACTAAAGCCAGTACAATCGCGCTCACTGCAGCCCAAGTCATGATCACAGGGTTAAATGCTTTGGTCAGCATTACCGCACCTGTTACCTCAGAATAGGTTGTGTTTGGTGGTGCGCCAACCATTGAAGCTGCAATGGTTGCCACCCCGTCACCCGCAATTGTGCGATGCAAACCAGGCTTTTTAAGGTAATTTTTGCCGGTTACGTTTGATATTGCCAGCATATCGCCAACGTGCTCAACAGCAGGAGCAATCGCCACTGGAATCATAAATAAGATGGCGTTGATGTTGAATTCAGGTGTAGTGAAGTTCGGTAGAGCAAACCAAGCCGCTTGCTGCACTGGCGAGAAATCAACAATGCCGTAACCGAGGCTTAGTGCGTAACCGACTACGATACCGCCTAGAATTGGTGTTAATTTGAGGAAACCTTTAGCAAACACGCTAAGAACAATTGTTGTTAATAGCGACGCCACCGAAATCACCAATGATGCGTCGGCATCAATAACCTGTGCTCCATCTACCTTGCCTAATGCCATATTGACTGCCACAGGAGCCAGACCTAAACCGATCACCATGATGACTGGGCCGACAACAACAGGTGGAAGTAGCTTGTGAATAATTTCAACGCCACGGACTTTAATTAGCGCGCCCATCGCCACATATACAAAACCTGCGGCCATTAAACCACCCATGGTTGCTGGTACTCCCCAAGTTTGAACACCATAGAGAATTGGGGCAATAAAAGCGAAGGAAGAAGCGAGGAAGATAGGAACAGAGCGGCGGGTGACAAATTGAAAGAGAAGAGTTCCGACGCCGGCGCCGAACAGAGCGACACTAGGATCTAAGCCTGTCAACAATGGGACTAATACTAGTGCCCCAAATGCGACGAACAACATTTGCGCACCTTGAATGGCGTTTTTCATGGGTTATTCCTTTATGTGGCAAAGCAAAGAGCAATAATAAACTGCTCAGCAAAAATAAAATTCGCGGGATTTTATCATTATGCCAATCGTTTGCAATCTGAACTTGATCAAATATTTCGTCATTTATTTATTTGTTAACGTAATGGCTTTGTGGGTGGAAATTCAGAATACCGCCAAGATTCTAGACCTTTAGTTGCTCCGGTCCCGATAGTTGCTTATCATCAACCTTTAACGTGTAAGAAACTGATCTTAGGAAGTGTATGCGTCATCTAGCTTTGTTCATTTTGGGACTGGTTACTCTGCCTGCGTTGGCGTTAACTAATGTTGATTTGTACCAAACTGAAGTTGTATTAGACCAAACGGTAGATAATGCCGATGCCAAAGCGCGTGCTGAAGGCATGAAAGAAGTGATCGTTCGTGCTTCTGGTGACCGCAATGCGGTTTCTAATGAGGTGGTACTAAAAGCACTTAAGCAGAGTTCTCAGTACGTCGCTCAATTGAGTTACGGTAAGGTTGATGAACAGCAGTCACTGCGTATGGTGTTTAGTGCGCCGCATATACGCTCACTATTGAGTCAAGCCCAGTTACCCGTATGGCCTGCGGCTCGCGCCAATCTACTGGTTTGGCTGGTGGAAGAAGGACAAACAGATCGTAACATCATTTGGGAACACTCGTCGTCACAGGTGCTGGATCAGATGAAGCAACAAGCTCTGAAACGTGGGCTTCCACTCACGGTGCCTGTCGGTGATTTTGATGATATAACTGGTATTGCGGTTTCTGATCTGTGGGGGGGATTCATTCAACCAGTAGGTCAAGCTAGTCAACGTTATCCGGTTGATGGTGTGCTGGTGGTGAAAGCTCAAGGCAATAGCCTTAGATGGACCCTTTATGATCAAAGACCGGCGAGCATAGGTGTCACTCGTCAGGCACCTCTTGCGGGTTCGAACAATGGTGTAGACGCAGCCGATAAAATGATTAATCACATCAGTGACTACTATGCGAAGAAGAGTGCTGTGGTTGTGGCAAGTGAGTCTTCAGAGGCCGTTAAAGTTCGATTCACTGAGCTAAATGATGCGGTGAGCTTCTTTACTCTTGAGAATCAGCTTAAGAAGCTAAGTTCTGTCGCGTCTTTAGATATCCTTAAGATTCAAGGCAACCAGGTGACGTTCGATGTTCATTTACTTTCTTCACAGCAAGAATTTGAACAAGAAGTACGTCGTATGCGCGACGTGATTCAGCTGGAAAGTGTGACTGATGAGCCACAGTTCAAGCCTGAAGTTCATGACCCAGTGGTAAATCCATTACCAGTTGAGAGTGATAGTTCAGTTCAAAGTGAAGTCATGACCTCTTCTGAATCAGTGCAATCTATTGAAGCTGCGCCACAAGTGATTCCAGCGGAAATGATTCTGTTGTTTGAATGGCAGGGTCAACCATATGTTACGCCTGAGCCGACACCAGATACAGCAGACTCTGCTACAACTCAAGTTGAAAGTAGCAAGGTAGAGCAAGACGTTATCACTCAGTAACTCGTGTGGAACGATTGAAATACAAGCCCGGCATTGAATAGCCAATGCCGGGCTTTTGTGTTTTAGAGGCGCAAAACTAAACAGTCAAATCTGATGCGAAATAGCGCCGCGCATGGCTGCTAACCCTACATGATCAGTTCCAAAGTAATGTCACTGTATTGGTAAACGTTCCCCCCAAAGTTTGCGCTAAATGCCTTAGCGTCTTTCTCCTTGCTAAAGCTTGCTAAGGTGCTGCCCATCGCTCCTGTCTGGCTCGATCCAATCACATACCATGCCATTTTTGCATCAATAAAGTGTTCGTCGTTGGGCTTCCCCCATGGCGACTGACTCATATCATGCACAAAGACTTCTTGGACTAAACGAGCGTTCTCCGGTTGAAGAAGATACGCAAATAAATCTCGAGTGGAGCAGAACTTACTGATGTCTTTCTTATCCTTCTGGTAAGCCTCCCCCTTTGGGCCGGGAAAGTTGCTGATGATCATGCCACATAGGTGGCATTCATCAGCACTCTCTATGGCTACTGCATCGCGTAGCATGGATTGCTGTGAATCTTCTCCACAGCCAATTATAAGTAGTGGGAGAAGGAATAATCCGCTCCATTTAACCAAAAAACGTTTAGTCATGATCTGCCTCGTTTAGAGTTTTTTCTTTCTGAAGATAGCCATGGCAATGCCAAGAGTAATGATAATCCAAGCCACCATTGTGATAAGTAAAGTTTGTGTGGAATAGCTAGCGTTGACTGCAACAGCGAGAACACCACTGACATCGGTTGTGTTTAGCGCAGATAAATTGACGAGACGAAATAAATCTGCCGGATTGAGCATCATCACTTGTACTAGGTTGTGCTGTGAGAGTCCGTCATCAATGCCGATAAGAAGAGCAAGGAGAGTTAAGTCGAAGACTAAGACGAAGAACAGCCAAATAAGAAGAGCGGCGCCTGCGGCCTTTGATTTTTCGGCGGACAACAAGCTAATGATATAGGCTAAGCCAATGAAAACCAGACCGAGTAAAATTGAACTAAGGATAAATAGCGCAAAAGAGCTAAATACGACTTGTGAAGAATTAGAGAGTCCAATTAATAGCCCTGCACTACCAAAGCCAATAAATGTGGCTAAGGAAATAATGCTGCCTTGGCCAAGAAACTTACCCAATAATAATTGAGAATGACTAATCGGGTAGGTCATTAGTAGCAGCAAGGTACCTGATTCTTGCTCACCAACGAAGCTGTCATAGCATAGCAGCAAGGCGATAAGTGGAATGATAAAAACCGACAAACTCGACAAACTTGCAATAGTTGTTGAGAGAGAAGGTGTACTGATTTGCCCCGATGCTGCACTGCCGTAATAACTTAGGCCAATGGCCAACAACGAGAAAATAAGGGTAATTGAAACCAACCAACGGTTTCTTAACCCATCTTGGAATTCTTTAATGCCTATTGCGATGATCGGATTCATTGTTTTTCCTCCACCTGTCGGCACGCCGTATTGGTCAAATAATACTGATATATCTGCTCTAAATTTGCTGGGGTGACCTGAATGTCTTGCAAACTTTCGTTGCTGATCAGCTCTTTTACCACAGCCATTTTGTGTGACTCAGGGATCTGAAGGCTATCACTGTTAGTCATAAAACCAGAGAGAGTAGGGTGAGCCGCCAAAGCACCGTTCAAACCTTGAGTTTTAATCGTAACGGGGAGCTGTGCTTGTTGACGTAGACTCGCCAGTGTACCTGCTGCAATACAAGTCCCTTTTGAAAGAATCATAGCTCGGTCGATGTGTTTTTCTACGCCGGGTAACACATGAGAGCAAAGCAGTACACTTGCCCCTTGGTTTTTGAGTTGATCGACACTGGCATAGAACTCCTGCGTTGCAATCGGATCTAATCCAACCGTAGGCTCATCGAGTAATAACAGTTTGGGTTCACCCAGAAATGCTTGTGCGAGCCCAAGGCGTTGTCTCATACCTTTCGAATAATGCTTAACCTGCTGATTTTTAGCGTCACTTAAGCCAACATCTTGTAGTAGAGACTGAACCTGTCCTTTGGGTGTGGACTTTAGACGTGCAAAGTAGGTTAGTACTTCTAAACCAGTGAGTTGATCGTAAAACGAAACATTTTCCGGCAAATAGCCAATAGACTTGCGGCTATGCCAAGCCTGCTTAGAGCACGGGTCGGTATCAAAAACGCGAGCCGTTCCGCTAGTTACATCAATAATGCCAAGAATGACCTTCATCATGGTGGTTTTTCCGGCACCATTATGGCCGAATAGTCCCAAAGCTTCCCCTGCCTCAAGGGTAAGATTGACTTGATTTAATGCACGCAATTGCTTGTATTGCTTAGAAACATTATCGAGTTGAACAATCGCTAGACTCATGAATGGTCTTCCTCTTGGTGAGAACAAGTGGGCTGTAATGCTAGATTTGGTACAGAGCTAGTTTTGCAACTGAGAGCGGCTCCGCTATCTGCTTTTACGCTGTCGCTATCGGCAGGTGACATAAGTGGGTAAGAATCTTTAACCCCAGCTGGCTTTAATATCGGGAATTGCTTTTGAATCCAACGCAGCATCAACACGGCAGGGCTATCCAGCAGTACTTTAGACTCAGGGTATCGCCATACCAACTTGTCGATACCATCATTTGGTTCAAATGGGGTGTCGCCAACATTGTTATTATCTAAGTCCCAACCAAGATAGTTGCTCCAATAATTGCCAATCCCTTGCTGACTCCACTCTTGCTCTCGGGTAGAGACGTATTTAACTTGCGTCGGGTTATTGATGAAACTATTGCCAAAGATCTTACCATTTTCTGAACCAGCGGTGAGGTGAATACCAATCTCAGCGGTATCAATGGTATTGTAGCTCAGGGTGTTATAGCTTGAGTTGTAAACGAAGATCCCTTTTCCTTCACGGCCCACAACTTTATTTTCAGGTTTAGTCCAAACATTGTTGAGTGTGTTGTAGGAGATATCTGAATAGGTGATAAAGTTCATCAATATGCCATAATCTTCGCTACTTAAGCTGCGATTTCCTCTGACAGTCAATTGCTTGGAACTCATCAAAGCGTACCCTGCACGAGTGTCGTAGGCGAGATTATCGAGCACTTGATTGTGGTGGGAATACATATAGTGAATACCGTAGCGTAGGTCGTGCATGGTATTGCCCCTGAGTTCGCTATCGGTACTTGATATGATGTATAGCCCGTCTCGGGTTTTACTTACTTGATTGCCAATGACTTGTGCATTTTTGACGCCTGAGAGCTGAATTCCATTACCTCGGTCAGCAGAGCGAAGCTTAGGGTTGCCTTGAATCGCATTGTTTTCAATCAAGACATGCTGCGCGCGTTGAGTCCAAATACCAAACCCGTCGCCTTGAAGAGTGTTGTTGCGAATCACCAAGTGACTAAGTGCTACATCGCTATAAATTCCGGCGTTTTGTTCAGTCAGATCATCACCCCAGTTAACAATTTTTAAGCCATCAATGGTGATATTTGAAGCTAATAAAGTCAGGGCATTGCCTACCCCTTGGGCGTCAATGATGGTTTCATGTGTTCCGAGCAGAGTTATTTCGTATTTGATAGTAAAATTGCCGAGATAACGTCCAGGTGTGAGTGTGACGATATCGCCTTGTTCAAGGTTATTAAGCACACTCTGCAAGTCATCCTTGGTGGTGACAGTAATCTCGCGACCATAGCTGCTGAGGCTAACGAGTACCGCGATTAGTAATAAAAGCGAACGGTTTGCTTTCAATGGCTTTCCCTTATAAACATGACCGTTGGGGAGCCTTGCCCCTAGCAAAAGAGGCAAGGGCTTGGTGCTAGGCTTCTACCAACATTCGGCCACGCATTTCCATATGGAGAGCATGACAGAACCAGTTACAGTAGTACCACTGGACGCCCGGTTTATCGGCGACAAAGGTTATCGAAGCGGTTTCTTGTGGACTGATCTCCATCTGCACACCATGGTTAGTCATACAGAAACCATGAGTAACATCTTCAATCATATCTAGATTGGTAACGACGATGGTCACTTCATTGCCCAGCTTGACTTTAAACTCGTTCATACCAAACGTTGGGGCGACAGAAGTCATGTAAACACGGACCTTATTGCCATCGCGGATGACTTTATTGTCGGTCATGACATTTACGCCATCTTTCTTCGCCATCGCGATCGTTTCAGCAAAGATGGGGTCATTGCGGTCCCAGATTTTATTGGGTTTGACCTTGCTGCGATGGATAATAGTACCGTCGTGCGGTTCGGCAAAGGTTGGACCATCGTGAACGAGCTTCATCTCATCACCAGAGATATCGATCAACTGGTCATTTTCAGCCTTTAATGGCCCTACTGGCAAGAAGCGGTCTTTAGAGAATTTACACAGTGAAACCAGCCACTTACCATCAGCATCACGTGTCTCACCGCTTGAGGTACTATTGTGACCTGGTTGGTAATGAACATCGATTTTCTGACGAATGTAATTGATTTTTTCGCCATTGTAGGCGCGAATGGCTTCTTCAATATTCCACTTTGCTACTTGACTATCAAGGAACAGTGTCGTGTAAGCATAGCCATTTTGATCGAATGCTGTATGCAGTGGACCTAATCCGAGTTCTGGTTCACCAACGATGGTGTCACGTGGCTTAATTTTATCTTCGAACAGGTCGTCGAGCTTAGCGATAGAGATGATCGAAACGGTTGGTGAAAGCTTGCCATTAGCCATGAAATACTTACCGTCTGGTGAAGTGTTCATGCCGTGAGGAGACTTAGGCACTGGTATGTAACGAGTTAAATCAGACCCTTTACGGCCATCAAGAACAGGAACCTTGTTGCCATTATAAGTTTTGAATTTACCGGCCTTAAGGGCAGTTTCACAGCGAGCAAGGTTGAAAACCACAACATGGTCGCGCTCGGCGGTGATCATTTCCCCAAGGTTCATGCCCATTTCAGAGTTATAACAGGTAGAAGCAAAGTATTTACCGTCGTAGTCAGCATCAGTGTTATCTAAGTTACCGTCCACCATTACTTGGAAAGCGATTTCCATACTTTCTGCATCAATAACGTTAAATAGCGAGCGGTAACTGCTGACATCTTCAAGTGTCGCTTTTCCATCGTTGTTCATCGGTATTTCGAATTCACTGTTGCAGATGACGTACTTAGTCTCAGGTACTTTTTGTACACGTAAACCATGAATTGCTTGAACGTTTGGAATGGTAATCATCTTGTCGACTTTCATTACATCACAGCGAATACGCGCGACTCGTGAGTTAGCCTTGTCGTTGATGAACACATACTTACCGTTATAGCGACCATCGGTCATACTCATATGCGGGTGGTGTGAGTCTCCTGACATGATATGAGCACTATCACCTTTGATGCGCTTACTTTCGTCGGTAAAGCCCCAACCAGTGGCACTACAACTGTTGAAAACAGGGATACGCATAAGCTCACGCATAGATGGAATACCTAGGATTCGTACTTCTCCAGAGTGACCACCACTCCAGAAACCATAGTATTCGTCTTGTTCGCCAGGGTGAACGAATGGGCTATTGGCCATTTCATCAGCTTGCGCTTTGGCCATTGAAGCAAACATGGCTGCTGTCATAGGGGCGGCGGCAACGCCTAAGCCTAAAGCTGCACTTTTACCGAAAAACTTTCGTCGGTCAGAGTTGATTGGCGAGTTGGTATCGTCATATTTACTCTTATCATCGCTCATTGGTAAATCTCCGTTTTACGTTATTGTTCAACTGATATTGGGTAACGGTTAAAACTTGCTCACCAACCACTTATACTAGGTGTTTACAATTGTGTTACGGGTATATCAGAACTCATTTGTTGACGTTTTTTACGTGCCATTTTTTTCAATGGTGGGCACTTGCCATCGTTGGAATAGGTTATCTGGCAATCAAGGCAGTAATGGCACTCGCGCATATTAATCACACCGTCAGGATGAATCGCTTGAATCTCACACTCCTTCGCGCATATTTTGCAAGGGGATCCGCATTCAGGACGACGCTTAAGCCAATCAAAGAGACGGACACTGTTTGAGATTGAGAGTGCGGCACCGAGTGGGCACAGGTAACGACAAAAGGTCTTGCGGTTAAATAGATTAAGACTGAGTAAAAAGAGCGCCCAAGCGACAAAGGGCCATTCGCGGTCAAACTTGAGCAAGAAGGTGGTTTTAAATGGCTCTATTTCGGCAAATTGTTCTGCCAAAGCAAGAGAGTCAAGTGAGATAGCAAACAGGGCGAGTAAGATGAGATACTTGATGGCCCAAAGTCTTTCGTGTACTGCCCAAGGTAGCTCAAATTGAGGAACTTTAGCGTAGCGAGCGACTTGATTAATCAGCTCTTGCAATGCACCAAATGGACACAGCCAGCCACAATATACAGCGCGCCCCCATAGCAACATTGTCACGGCGGCGGCACACCAAAGAATAAAGATGATCGGGTCGAGCAAGAATAAGTCCCATGAGAAGCCTTTAAACAGTGACTGTAAGAAAGTAAATACGTTGACCACAGATAGCTGACCACCCCAAGTCCAGCCAATTAATACTACTGTGACGACTAAGAACCCATGACGTAAGCGATGCATAAAAGTAGGGTGCCTGACCAAAATGTCTTGGAAAAACAAAATGAGAATAAGGACGGCAATTAACGCCAGCAATATCACAACCTGAATCTGCCGTTCATGCCAAATTTGTTCTGTTGGGCTGAGTTCTTTTGGTGGAATAATCGCTGGTGGCGTGTCGACATAATTCTCAAGGACGTCGTAACGGCCTTTAAAACTGGTAAACACGCTATCAATTGGGCCCGTTTGGCGCCTCACTAAAAGTTCGATTTGCCAACTGGCCCCTGGGTCAAACTCGTGATGGGCTTGCACCTTAAATATCGACATCTCTTTAAAACTTGGTGCGCCTACCGCATATAAATCGGCGATGCGGGTGTGGTCTAAGTCGCGAAATGAGATTTCATTGTCGTTCTGGTGCACTTGTAAACGATCAAAGATTCCGCCGCGTACATAGCCAGAGCCTTTGTATGAATAGCCGTTGCCGAATACAGCGATAAGGTGTTCATCTGGTTGAAGGCTATCGGTAAGCCACTGGTATTCGGACTCACCAAATAGGTTAATACCTATGGTTGGAATGTCGGCTAAGGCGTAGTAAACCTCGGAGAACATATCATTACTTTTGGATTTTGCTACGGTATCGATGTTCTCGGCATCTGTACCATCAAAAGCTTCCTGAACAACTTGGTTGGTTAGATAGAGCTTACGAATTGATCCATCGCCGGTTAAATCAAGCCAACTCTTTTTAGCAAAGACATCTTTCCTGATGGTCGAAATGGGCTGAATGATACCGTTAGAAGGTGTGATAATGCCTAACGATTCCGCTGCTTTTGTCGCAGCTTTGGTGATGGCGACATTCATCACCATGACGGTAACGGTTGCTCCTGAAAGGCCGTCAATGGGAACGTAGCCTTGCTCAGTTTTTCCTCCGACTTTAATTCTGTCTTTGACTGAAAGACCGACATATTGGTCACTAAACTCCCATAACTTACGTTCGGGTATTCCGGCCAAAATAATCGGTTCGTGATGTTCCAACACTTTCGAAGCCAGATATTCGCCCTCGGGGCTTATAACTACCAGCATATTGACGGGCTCACCTGAATAAGCGGGAATTCGAGCAATATCATCGGTTTCAAATGCGTAGCCCAAGATACCGTCGGCCCCTTCTATGGTGCGAATCAATGGGGTGCCTTGTTTATCGGAGATCGATGTAAAATTTGGGAAAGTTTCTTGGATAAGTGGAATTGGGTCTTTGGGAGGGCTTACAAACAGCGCATGAGCAGAGAGAGAAAAAAAGAACAGCGCGAAGCAGCAGAACGATACGATTCTGGACAGCGATAATGCGTAGCACGCATTGACGAATTTAGCTTTGTGTTCCATTTCAAGCTCCCTGCGAAGCAGAACAAACAATGCGTAGTAGGTTAATGTATGAGCAACAGAAGAAATTGATTTAAATCATTAATCACTAATTAACAATCTATTGATTTGATAAACTTTAAGCTCAATCACGTAAATGAGATGTTTGTATTTGTTTAATAAAATGTCATTGTTTTTGCTGTGGGTATTGTGGCGGAGAGGTGATCTCTCCGCTTTAGAGTAAATTAAACCTTGCTATTTGCTTTCCTCAAAGCGTGCTTTTTCTTCTTTCTCAACCTTAGACAGTCTTTTCAATTTCATGCCGAGTTCTTTACCTCTTGCTCTGGTATAGAGAATATTGCCGAAGAAGGCGAGTGTTGTGAGGACGAGTTCAACTACCGCTAACCAACGCTCGCCATCATCAACGTATAAGATGGTAAAGCCGTGTAAGAAATAGAGCATCAAAACAAAGTTTGCCCACGCATGGGTATAAGGCTTACCAGCAAGAATTCCTGGAAGAGGTAATAATAGAGGTACAGCCCAAGCGATAGCTAATGTCGTGCTACTAATATGTGGATGAGGGGACAGCGACAGTTGCCATATCATGATCCATGCGAGTAGGGCAAGGTTGCCAAACAAGGCCAGCAGGCGATAAAGCTTAGTCGTTGACTGCATATCTTGCATAGTTATTGGTCCTTCAGTTTTAAAGCGGTCTGCGCTAAACGCTTCCCCAGTTGTTGCGACAATTCAATCTCATCTCCACTTAACGTTGAGCCTGTAGAGCTAACCGATGTCGCGCCATAAGGCGTTCCCCCGCTTTGTGTCGTGTGAAGTTTTGGTTGTGAATAGGGAATACCTAGAATCATCATTCCGTGGTGTAATAGCGGTAGCATCATGCTGTTCAAAGTTGTTTCTTGCCCGCCATGAAGACTCGATGAAGAAGTAAACACACATGCAGGTTTGTCAATCAAATCACCTGCCACCCACAGGGAGGTAGTTTTATCCCAAAAGTGTTTAAGTGGTGCTGCCATGTTACCGAACCATACGGGGCTTCCCATCGCTAAACCATCACACCGCTTGAGTTCATTGGTGGTGATGACAGGATCGTCGGGCTTGTTTTCACCGTCTAGTTCATCAACAGTGCGCAGTATAGCTTCACAGTGTGGGATGGACTCCACCCCGCGTGCGATCTGTCTGGCAATGGCTCGCGTAGAACCATGCCGACTGTAATACAAGATGATGACTTGGCAACTCATAGAATGTCTAAGACTTGCTCCGGAGGTCGGCCATGCTTGGCTTTGCCGTTAGCAATCACGATTGGACGTTCGATTAACTTCGGGTTTTCAGCCATCGCTTTAAACAGGGTTTCGTCATCCGCTGATTTCAGCTCTAGCTCTTTGTAGATATCTTCTTTAGTGCGCATCATATCGCGAACTTCAGAAACACCAAGTTGAGTCATCAGTGTTTTAAGCTCATCGACACTTGGTGGAGTTTCGAGATACTTAATGATTTGTGGTTGAAAGTTTTTTTCTTCTAATAGAGCCAGAGTTTGGCGGCTTTTAGAGCATCGAGGGTTGTGATAAATCACGACTGACATAGAGTTTTCTCCATTTATTATTGTAAAGCGAAAAAACGATCCCTTTGTACCATTAATTGGTCAATACGGGCATCATATCTCGCTTGCTTTAAGCTTCCTAATTCAGCGATTTGACTCGCTTGTGTGTAATATTGAATTGCTTTGTCCCAATTGGCTTTTAGCGCGAGAATTTCAGCGCGGGCAGCTAAGTCTTCGTCACTTACGCCAAGGTGAATATTGGCTTCAGACAGCAAGTGCCAACCATTGACATCATTTGGATTATCATGGGTATAACGTTGCAATACTTTTATTGCCTCTTTGTTCTTGTCTTGCTCCATAAGCACGTTGGCATAGTTGATTGTCAGTACCGCGTTGTTGGGTGCTGATTTTAATGAACGCTTAAGCATTTCTTCTGCTTTTTCTGGTTGCTTCATTGCGATATAGAGATCAGACATCGCATCAAGATAGAAGCGATTATACGCATCTTGTTTTAGCAGGTTTTGCAAAATGGAGTGCGCTTCTTCAAGCTGATTGTTATCTAGATAAACTAGGGCTTTACCATACTGAAGAGAGGGCTTGATATTGTTCGGCGCCCGTTTTTCCTTGCGGTTCATCCAATCCAGAGCAGCTTTTGCCTCGATACCGGTATAACGAGCGACAACTCTCGCTCTGGCAAGGTGGTAGTTAAGGGACGGGTCGACTCGACGGGCTGGATAGTTCTGTGCGCGAGCGCGGCTGTCAGAAATACGATCTTCTGGCAAGGGGTGAGTCAACAGCATCGGTGGCGGCTTACTTGCGTAACGGAATTCATCCGCCAAGCGGCCAAAAAATCGCGGCATAGCGTTCACATCAAATCCAGCTTTGGACAATGTGCTGATACCAAAGCGGTCTGCCTCTTTTTCGTTGCTACGAGTGTAGTTAATTTGGCCTTGCATGTTACCCGCAGTCGTTGCAGTAATGGCTGCCATACCTGCCTGAGGCGAAGCGATTGCCAGTAATAAAGAACCCGCTAACGCGGCTAACGTTGCTGGAGAGCGTCTGGCTTGCTCCTCCATGCTTCGTGCTAAGTGGCGTTGTGTCACGTGGGCAATTTCGTGAGCCACCACTGATGCAAGTTCACTCTCACTTTGTGCATAGAGAAATAGACCTGAGTGAAGTGCGACGTAACCGCCAAAAAACGCGAATGCGTTGATGTTGCGGTCGCGGATCATGAAGAAGGTGAACGGTGTTTTAACATCTGATGCATTGGCGACCAAGCGATGACCTAAACTGTCAATATATTCGTTGAGCACGGGATCATTAACAATCGGTGAGCCGCTACGAAGCATGCGCATATAGGCATCGCCATATTGCTGTTCTTGGGCAATGGTCAAAGTGCCACTTGCCGCGGTGCCAATATCAGGAAGGTTTAGATTGTTTGCAAACGTAGGCGCCGGAGTGCTTAATGCTGTGGCAATACAAAGGCAAACTAATGAACGCGTATGTTTAAACATATTTAACAGGTGATACTCCGTAGATTTCCTCATCCTTGTCACGTTTATCATAACAAGACGGATATACGCTTGGACACCATAACGATAATATGGTTTCCAATTCGTTAAGTGATTCATTTAGTGAATGTAAAAGCAGCGATTCACCCAGAGTTCACAGCCGTGACCTTACCACTATTATTTGCACTGACGACTGGAATAAAACACTATACAATACCTATCGGTAATAATATGCATCGGGCGATAGAATGGAACCGAATATTTTGGATTTACGCCAAGAACGCTGTCCAATGGCACTGTTACTTGCTAAGCGTCACACAAAAAATTTGGCTGCTGGAGAGCAAACATTGCTCCTGGTTTCTGATTCAAGCTCATATGTCGATATTACTCATTACCTCCACCAGCACGTATTTAAGCTAATCTGTGAAGAGATGGACGGTTATTATCGTATGCAAGTCAGCCGCTCAACAAACCCAAAGGAATTATGCTGAATGTTTGAAATGGTAAGTCGCTGGTATAAGCGACGTTTCTCTGATCCACACGCTGTAAGCCTTGTTGCGATTCTCTTATTCGGCTTCATTACGATTTATTTCTTCGGCAATCTAATTGCCCCTTTACTGGTCGCTATCGTGTTGGCGTATCTGCTTGAATGGCCTGTTGTTCAGCTTTCTCGCTTAGGTATCCCACGAACGTTATCCGTAGTGCTTGTTATTTTGGGCTTTAGTAGCTTGATGATTGTCGCTATTTTTGGCTTAGTTCCAACAATTTGGGAACAGGTTGGTAACTTAATCAATGATATCCCAACTATGTATGGTGGTCTGCAAGCGTTTATTGCTGAATTACCGCATCGCTACCCTGAGCTAGAGAACTTTCAGATTGTCGAGTCACTGGTCACTAATGCTAAAAACCAAGTGATAGTGATGGGAGAGACGGTTGTTAAAGGTTCGCTTGCTTCCTTGGTCAGTTTGGCTACTTTGGCTGTCTATTTGATTTTGGTTCCACTGTTGGTTTTTTTCTTGTTAAAAGATAAAGACGAGATGATGGATATGACCAGTGGTGTTTTACCACGTAATCGTCGCTTAGCAACCAAAGTATGGGATGAGATGAACGAACAAATCTCTAACTACATTCGCGGTAAGGTGATGGAGATCCTTATTGTTGGTGGGGTGAGTTATGTGACTTTTGCCATCCTTGATCTGCGATACTCCGTGCTGCTAGCTGTTGCGGTGGGTTTCTCGGTACTTATTCCTTATATCGGCGCAGCAGCCGTAACGGTTCCGGTTGCGATTGTTGGGCTATTCCAGTGGGGGCTGTCCCCACAGTTTTATTGGTTGTTAATTGCTTACGGTATTATTCAGGCCCTAGATGGTAACGTATTGGTGCCTGTACTTTTCTCTGAGGCCGTGAATCTTCACCCTGTTGCCATTATTGTTGCAGTACTAGTATTCGGCGGCTTATGGGGGTTCTGGGGGGTATTCTTTGCTATTCCGCTCGCCACTTTGGTTAAGGCCGTGTGGAATGCGCTGCCCAGTCAGGATGATGAAGTGACGACATAACTCGCTTTGGTGAATGCAAGCGATTACATATTAAGCCCTAAAGTTACCTCTTTAGGGCTTTTTGTTTGTGCTCCAGTTGGCATTTTTACCTACTATAGAATTTACTTAAGTGTGTATTTGTTAGAAATTTCTTAAGTAAACGTTATTCGTGACGATAACTATACTAATTACAATAACAAAACGCTTGCTGACTAATTGAGGGAAAATATGAAATTTAGCCAAAAAATCGTTGCGGCTTCATCGGCACTACTGCTGGTGACTGTAACCCTGTTGTCGATTCAACAGCTAAGCACCGTAAAACAGGAAGTCGAAGCACTCGTTGATACCAGCTTAAATGAGATGGTAAAAGGTGTGAAGAATACAGTGGTTTCAGAGATGGAAAGTAAAAAATCTTTGGCTCAATCAACCACTGAGGTTCTTGAACTTGATCCGCAAAACCGTCAACTCGTTAAACAGATTCTAGAAAAACCAGAGTTAAAAGGCAGTTTCCTTGCGGTTGGCTTTGGTTATGAAGCGGACGGTTTTGTCGTAGAAAATGATGATGGCTGGGAAGCAGGGCCTGACTACGACCCTCGAGTACGTCCTTGGTTTAAAGATGCGAAAGCGCAAGGCAAGTTAGTCGTGACGGACCCGTATGTTGATGTCTCGTCGAAAAAAGTGATTATCTCTATTGGCACACCAGTCAAAGAGAATGGTCAGTTTATGGCGGGTATGTTCTACGATATGGAGTTAGGCGGTTTAGCCGATCTGGTCAATAGCGTAAACCTACTGGATGCGGGCTACTTATTCATCGTAACTGCTGACGGTACTACTATTGCTCACCCACAAGCTGAAAATAACGGTGAAAACCTCACAAAGTATTTGCCTCAAGCAAAAGTTCAGGGCGGAAATCAAAGGTTTGAGCAAGATGGCAAGCGCTTGTTAGTTCACTTTGAAAAAGTTCCTTCTGAAAACTGGTACATCGGTGCGGTTGTTGATGAAGATATTGCGTTTGCGGCAGTGGATGACATGCGCAGCAGCTCAATTCTATACGTTGTGATTGGCGTAGTACTTAGTGTGTTGGTACTTAGCTTCTTGATCAAAGTGTTGATGAAGCCACTAGCAACATTGAACGATGCAATTCAAGATGTGGCATCTGGTCAAGGGGATCTTACTAAGCGTTTAGATACCAACACAGACCAAGAGTTTGCCCAGTTGGCGGAAGGATTCAATACCTTTACTGAAACACTGCAAAAACAGATCCAGCAATCTAAAGCTATTGGTGCAGAAATACTCCGTGGTACTGAAATGACGGTGGTTGGCGCACAGCATTCAGCAGGAGCTATGCGCAGTCAACTTGAAGAGTTAGAGCAGCTAGCGACAGCGATGAACGAAATGGCTGTGACGGCGACTGAAGTGGCAAACAACGCACAAGGTGCGGCAGCGGCGGCTAAAGAAGCGGATGAAGCGACTCAGGATGGCTCATCGGTCGTGAGTGATACAACCAATTCAATAGACATGCTCTCTACACGTATCGATCAAGCGGTAGAAGAGGTTCAAGGACTTGAATCTGCCACTGCCAATATTGAAACTATTTTGAAAGTCATCAATGATATTGCAGACCAAACTAACCTACTGGCACTGAATGCGGCGATTGAAGCGGCTCGTGCGGGTGAGTCTGGACGTGGGTTTGCGGTTGTAGCGGATGAGGTCCGCACTTTGGCTCAGCGTACCCAAGAATCAACCACTGAAATTCGTAATATGATTGAACAGCTTCAAGCTGGGGCGAGTTCGGTTTCAGTAGCGATGAATGAAAGTAAAAATACGGCAGTTGATGCGGTTGACAAAGCACAAGCGGCAGATGGTGCGTTGCAGCGTATTCGTGACGCGATTCAGCGTATTAGCGACATGAATATGCAGATCGCCTCTGCGGCAGAAGAGCAAAGCTTGGTGGCTGAAGAGATCAACAGCAACACAGTGAAAATCAAAGACTTGTCGACTCAAGTTGCAGACTCAGCTGAAGAAGCAAACATGGCGATGCAAGTTCAAACTGAGAATGTTCGTGAACAAGACGCGATTCTAAACAAGTTTATTGTTTAGTCGTTCAGTTGTGTCCCGCAAAACTAAAACGCCAGCGATTAAGCTGGCGTTTTTATTAGCAAGAGTTAATTATTTGTTTTCGTTTAAATAATCTAAAACCACTTCGTGGTGAGTCTTTGTTTTAAACTTGTTGAAGACATGCTCAATCACGCCTTCTTCGTTGATCAAGAAGCTAATACGGTGCAGGCCATCGTATACCTTACCCATGAACTTCTTCTCACCCCATACACCAAACTGGTCTGCGACCGCGTGGTCTTCGTCAGATAACAGCGTGAAGTTAAGCTCATCACGTTCGATGAACTTACCTAGGCGCTTAACTGGGTCGATACTGACGCCAAGGACAACGACGTTGTTAGCATCAAGCTCAGCTTTAATATCGCGTAGCCCTTGTGCCTGAACGGTACACCCGGGAGTCATCGCTTTTGGGTAAAAGTAAAACAGAACTTTCTTACCTTTGAAATCGCTAAGTGATACGGCTTCGCCATTTTGATCAAGTAAAGAGAACGCTGGCGCAGGGGCACCGGCTGTGAGCGTGTTCATGGAGATTCCTTTTTATTGGCTGTTTTTTAAGAAATTTAGTGAGCCTTGAACGGCTAAGTCTTGGCAAAGATTATCGAACTCTTCTTGTAGCTGCATTAGGTTGCATTCTGAGTCTACAGTTGCGGTTATCGCAATATGGAACTGGTCTTTTTCCGAGTCGATTTTTTGCTTGTCTATAGTTTGAGCACTGAGTGACGAAAGACCGATATTCTTTTCTGCGAAAAAATTGGTGAACTTTTCTGTCAATCCTGGCTTATCATCTGATTCAACAAACACTTCTAACGTGTAGGTGTTGTCAAGGTGAGCGTGAGTAGAAGTACGTTTCATGATGGTGATGAGATCATGCTCCTGACCGAGAAGTGGGAGAGTAGTCTCTACACGAGTCACCGCTGCTTTATTGCCGGTCAGCAACATGATTAGGGTAAATTCATTGCCAAATAGGGCGATACGACTGTCAACAATATTGCATCCAGACTGAGTGACTAGGTGTACAACTTGGTTGCATACGCCTGGGCGATCCGTTCCTACGGCAGTAATCACCAGATGTTGAGTCATAGGTTCACTTCTATCAAAGTTAGGTTTATTAATGAGATAGCTTAGCACAGTTATATGCTAGAAAAATGGCCTCGGTACGCTTTTCTGATTTGCTTTGAACGTATTTTAGTCTATTGCGTCGTACTGGGTTAATTCCTAACTTGCTACTGACACGACCGGAATTGAAAGGAGTAAGTTGCCAAAGTTCTAACATCTGATAAATATTCATTCATTTAGGTGATTTAAGCGGCTTTAAGCGCTTGTCTTTATCAATCGCCTTACAGTACCATGCGATTAGTATCTAAATTAGGGAGAAAGACATGTTTTCAGGAAGTATAGTAGCGTTAATTACACCGTTTAATAATGATGGCGAAGTAGATTACGTGAGCCTGAAGAAACTGGTGGAATACCATGTAGCGGCTGGTAGTGACGGCATCGTTGCAGTGGGTACTACTGGTGAGTCGGCGACGCTTACGATTGAAGAGCATGTCAAGGTTGTGATGAAGACGGTTGAGTTTGCAGAAGGTCGTATCCCTGTCATTGCGGGAACGGGTGCCAATGCCACTCATGAGTCTGTTACCTTCAGTCGTCTATTAAACAACTCTGGTATTGCGGGTTGTCTAAGCGTAACTCCTTACTACAACAAACCTACTCAAGAGGGTTTGTTCCAACACTACAAAGCAATTGCAGAAGAGAGTGATGTACCACAAATTTTGTACAACGTACCGGGGCGAACTGCGGTAGACTTACTGCCTGAAACCGTAGCTCGTCTTTCTGAAATTGAAAGCATTGTTGCATTAAAAGATGCGACAGGTGATTTAAGCAGAATTGCAATTCACCGTGAACTTTGTGGCGAAGATTTTATCTTACTAAGTGGCGATGATTCGTCTGGGCTCGAATTTGTCAAACAGGGTGGTAATGGAGTGATCTCTGTGACCAACAATATCGCTGCAGAAGATATGGCGAAGATGTTTAGACTGGCGAGTGAAGGTAAGTTTGAAGAAGCGGAAATCATTAATCAACGTTTGATGCCGCTGCATAAGAACCTATTTGTTGAGTCAAGTCCGATTCCGGTCAAGTGGGCAGCCCATAAACTCGGCCTTATCGAACATGGTGGCCTGCGATTACCGCTGACAGAGCTGTCTGAAAATGCTCGCCCAATAGTGGCTCAAGCGATGACGGAAGCTTGCATTTACTAAATTTAAAGATGGACTGCCGGAGTGTCAATGCTCCGGCAAGTATGTATCAGGAGTTTCAATGAAATTGTCTCACCAGCTAGTCGTCAGTTCACTAGCTGTTTTTGTTTTAAGTGCATGTTCCGGTAGTGCCACGCAGCGTCGTCAAGCGAAGGATGACTTCGAATACTTGAACACGCCACCCTTGAAAGAGTGGACGCTAGCTGAAGGCGCTAACCCTCAGTTTTATAAAAATTACGATATTCCTCAAGGTGATTTTTCTGGTGGGGTTGGCAAAGATGTTGATATCCGTTCTCCACAGCAAATCCTTGAGCTTATTCCTGGCGCACGTGCCGAGCGTAAACAAGGTGAAACGACACTGTGGTTATTACGTGAAGATGAGCTAGATAAAGTATGGCAGACTGCTTTGAAGATGCTTCAAGAGCACGGAATCGGTATTCTTGAGCAGACTGACACTCGTCTTGAAACAGACTGGGTATTATGGACAGAGCAAGACGAAGAGCTAGAAATTGGCTCACGTTACTCGATTGAACGTATTCTTGTCGGTGGTCGCCACGGGTTTAAAATTTCTTTGATCGATTGGCGCGAAGGTGGCAGGAAAGTACCTGTGACCGAGACCAACAAAGAGCGTTATAATGCTTTGATGACTAACTTAGTCACGGCTCGTTATGACCAAGACCTTCGTGAAGAAGCGGCGCGTAAAGCGCAAGAATTGGTTAAGCAGATCCCAATTTCGATGGGCTCTGACCGCAGCGGATTCCCGGTTATTATTGCGCGTACTCCATACAATGTGCTTTGGTTACGTATTCCGACATTGCTGCCAGAAATGGGCTTTACGATTGAAGAACGTAATCAGTCACAAGGCACGGTTAAAGCAAAATATGCAGCGCCAGATGATGAGTTCTGGACTGAGATAGGTGTGAAGCCAATCCAGCTAGCATCAGGTACATACACTTTCCTTCTGGGTGATCTTGGTAACCGTACGTCAATAAATGTGACAGATTCCGCGGGCAAACCAGTAGAAGAAGAGTTATTGCAAGATATGGTGCCAATCATTGCTGCTGTTGCTGAACAGACAGACGAGTAACAAGCAGATAGCAAGTATAAAAAAGCTGACATGATGTCAGCTTTTTTTATATCTATATCGCCACGGTGGTCAGTGGCAAAGTAGTTAACTACAGCACCATAGCGGCAATCCAACCAAAGACAATTAATGGAATATTGTAGTGGATAAAGGTGGGTACTACAGTTTCCCAAATATGCTCGTGTTGACCGTCAGCATTTAGACCCGACGTCGGACCCAGCGTTGAGTCTGAAGCAGGAGAGCCTGCATCACCCAGAGCTGCAGCTGTACCGACTAGCGCGATAGTGGCCATCGGAGAGAAACCAAACGCGGCTGCTAAGGGAACATAGATGGTTGCGAGGATTGGAATAGTTGAGAACGATGAACCGATCCCCATAGTAACCAGTAGACCGACTACCAACATGAGTAGTGCGGCTAGTGGTTTGTTGTCACCAATGCTTGTTGATAGCGCTTCAACTAACGACTCTACACCACCAGTCTGCTTCATTACCGCCGCAAAACCCGCTGCTGCAATCATGATAAAGCCAATCATTGCCATCATGTGTACGCCTTTGGTGAAAACATCGTGCGTCTCTTTCCACGCAATAACGCCGCCAAAAGTAAACACCATAAATCCTGCAAGGCCACCAATGATCATTGAACCAGTAGAAAGCTGCACACTTAATGCCGCAACAATACCTGCCGCTGCGACAAGAATGTTTTTCTTATTGATCGACTCAGGGTTCTCTTCTACGTGGGTCAGTTCCGTCTCTTGATACTGACGAGGCTTGCGATAGCTAAAGAAAATCGCTGTAAGTAGACCAAAAATCATCCCGGCTGCTGGAAGTAGCATCGCGACTGGCACTTGGCTAGCTACAACGTTTTCTAGACCGTTCTCATGTAAGTTCTTAAGCAGAATGTTGTTTAGGAAAATGCCACCAAAACCAATAGGTAGAACCATATAAGGCGTTACCAAACCGAAGGTGAGTACACAAGCGATCATTCGACGGTCGAGGTTAAGCTTTGCAAAAACGCCTAGTAGAGGTGGAATAAGAATCGGGATAAAGGCGATGTGGACTGGAATAACGTTTTGTGACGACATAGTGACTAACACTAAGGCAATCAGTACCGCGTATTTTAGGCCAGTCGAGGCTGACGCGTTCTCTTTACCGTTAATACGTTTGATGACGCTATTTGCTAAAAGGTCGGTAATACCAGAGCGCGAGATAGCAACAGCAAAGGTACCGAGCATAGCGTAGCTAAGTGCGATAGTGGCACCACCTCCAAGTCCGCTTTCGAAGGCAGCAACCGCTTCATTAAGTTCCATACCTGAAACCAAACCACCAACGATAGCGCTAAATGTCAGTGCTACGACGACATTGACGCGCATCAGTGCTAAGGCAAGCATGACACATACAGAAATGACAACAGGGTTCATAATTTACTCGTGTGTTGTGTTTACATTTATTCTTTTATTTCTTCTTCGCCAGCATCAATTAACGGCCAACCGCCAAGGGCTTTCCATTTATTGACGATGCCGCAGAAGAGCTCTGCCGTTTTTTGTGTATCGTATAGAGCAGAGTGGGCTTCTTTATTGTCAAAATCCATCCCTGCGGTTTTGCACGCTTTTGCAAGCACCGTTTGGCCATAAGCCAAACCACTTAACGTTGCAGTGTCAAAGGTAGCGAAGGGGTGGAAAGGGACGCGTTTAAGTTTGCTACGCTCGCTCGCTTCCATCACGAAGCTGTGATCGAAGTTTGCATTGTGAGCGACCATGATTGCACGGCTACAATCAGCGGCTTTTTGCTCTTTGCGTACCAACTTATAAATCTCTTTGAGGGCTTCAGATTCTGTCACTGCGCCACGTAATGGGCTGAATGGGTCACGAATGCCGTTAAATTCCAGCGCTTCTTTCTCTAGGTTAGCGCCTTCAAATGGCTCGACATGAAAATGAATGGTAGAGGCAGGGACAAGATCGCCGTTTTCGTCCATCTTTAAGGTAACGGCGCAGATTTCGAGTAGCGCATCGGTCTTTGCGTTGAACCCAGCGGTTTCTACGTCAATAACAACTGGAAAGTAGCCGCGAAATCGTTTTTTTAGCGTCAATGCTTCGTTTTCAATAGTCATGTGTGCTTAAAATAATGTGACAGGGCAGACATTATTGCAGATTCTTTAAGCGAGAAAAACCGTTAATGCTGATTGAAAATGAATCATTGGTAATTTGTCCTATACAAATCAGTTGGCGAGATTATTGCATTGCTCTATGTGAAGGTAATCGGGTGGCAAAATATGGCTGCCCAAGTTGAGTTAAGAGATGAAGTATTCTATGAAGAAGTGGTTGGCTCCTAGTGTTGCAATGGCAATAACAGCGTTTACTCCCAATGTATTTGCGTTGGAGAAACACTATGTGGCCAAACCTCAGCAGTCTATGTGGCAAATGGTTGCCAACACACCACTTGAATGCCGTCTTGTTCATCCTATTCCAAACTATGGTGACGCGGTTTTTTCATCGCATGCGAGCAAAAAAATTAACCTCGATTTTGAGCTCAAGATGAAACGCCCAATGGGGCAAACTCGCGACGTAAGCTTGATTTCTATGCCACCGGCTTGGAGGCCGGGAGATAGTGCGGACAGACTAACCACCATCCGCTTCTTCCAACAGTTTGATGGCTATGTTGGTGGTCAAACCGCTTGGAACATACTGGGCGAGTTAGAAAAAGGTCGTTATCCGACATTCAGTTATCAAGAATGGCGCAGTCGAAATCAGCGAGTAGAAGTGGCGCTCTCTTCGGTGTTGTTCCAACAGTCCTATAATGTGTTTAGCGATTGTATTGCCAACCTTCTGCCATACAGCTTCGAAGACATTGCCTTTACGATACTTCACTATGACCGTACCAGTGTGGAGTTAAATAAACAGTCACAGAAAAGATTGGCGCAAATTGCCGAGTACATTAAGCACAATCAAGATATTGACCTTGTATTGGTGTCGACTTATACCGATGCTGACGATGGTAAGAGTGTCAGTCAAAGCCTTTCAGAGCGCCGTGCTGAAGTGTTAGAAGAGTACTTTAAGTCTCTTGGCTTGCCAGAGGACCGAATTCAAGTTCGGGGGTATGGCCGAAGACGACCAGTTGATGATAATGCTTCGCCAATTGGTAAAGACCGAAATCGACGTGTGGTCATCTCATTGGGAAGAACGCAAATATAGTCAGCTAAAACAGAAACAGGCCAGATTGACTGGCCTTTTTGTTGTTCCGTTTAGCGTGCATATACCAACCAAAATAAATATCTGATCACATATTTATCTAGATTGGTACTAGTTCAAACGGAATTTAGCAATAAGGTTACAGTTGGTGGCGGTATCGATATCTTGTACCAACTGAGCAATCTTGGGATTTGGGTGCCTTTTCATAAACTCAATCAAGGCTTTTTTGCAACAGCCCATCGAATCGATGAAGGCATCACAATCATTGTTCGGGCATTGTGGTACGAGAGTCAGTACCTTCTCTGACGCGAGCTGGAGATATTTAAGTTCATACTTTACATCACCGACGTTGCGCCAGAACATCGCCATGTTATGGCATGAAATCACCGAGATCATTAAGCGGTCTTCAACGCCAACCTCTTCAGCTTCACTAATGCGTTCACTTAACGTAAGCGCTTGCTGATAATGAAGGATACCTCTTAGGTGATCTTCATCGTTCATTGCCATGTCTGCTAGTAAGGTATGTTTCTCCCACTCTTGGATGCCCATTGTTTTAATCTCCTAACCGCGAATAGGCTTGAGATTAAATGATAATTATTATCAAGTAAAGCTAAAAAAATAGGACAGTGTGATACTGTCCTATTTAAAACATCGCCTGAAGTAATAATTAACCTTCTAAGCCTGCTGATGCTTGCTTGTTTTGGATGAGTTCTAGCATGTAGCCATCAGGGTCTTTGACGAAAGCAATATGAGTAGTGCCGCCTTTTACCGGCCCCGGTTCACGAGTCACATTGCCACCAACTGCTTTAATTGCATCGCAAGTGGTGTAGATATCGTCAACACCAATCGCGATATGGCCAAATGCGCTGCCTAAGTCATATTCACTTGTGCCCCAGTTATACGTTAGCTCAATGACGGCCCCTTGAGATTCGTCGCCGTATCCCAGAAAAGCCAAAGTGTATTCATATTCTTTGTTTTCGTTGGTACGTAGAAGCTGCATGCCCATCACGTCAGTATAAAATTGAATTGATTTGTCTAGATCACCGACGCGAAGCATGGTGTGCAGGATACGTCCATTTGACATTGTCGTGCTCTCCTAATTTTCTGGATAAACTTTTTCTTTGTATTCGCAAAGGTCTTCAATGATGCAACTACCACAGCGAGGCTTACGTGCGACACAAGTATAGCGACCATGTAGGATTAGCCAGTGGTGTACATCTAGCTTAAATTCTTTAGGCACGACCTTGAGTAGTTTTTCTTCTACTTGGTCGACATTCTTACCCATTGCAAACTTAGTTCGATTTGATACGCGATAGATATGAGTATCCACCGCGATAGTTGGCCAGCCAAAGGCGGTATTTAGCACTACGTTTGCTGTTTTACGTCCAACGCCGGGTAACGCTTCGAGAGCTTCACGGTTTTCAGGGACTTCGCCATTGTGCTGCTCGAGTATGATCTTACAGGTCTTAATGACGTTTTCAGCTTTTGAGTTAAACAGGCCAATAGTTTTAATATACTCTTTGACGCCATCAACCCCTAAATCAAAAAGACCTTGCGGGGTGTTAGCGACAGGGTAAAGTTTGTCTGTCGCTTTGTTCACGCTTACGTCAGTAGCTTGAGCTGAGAGAAGTACTGCAATCAGTAATTCAAAAGGTGTACTCCAATTTAATTCGGTTTGAGGGTTAGGGTTATTTTCCCTCAGTCGCTCCAGTATTAATCGTCGTTTATCTTTGTTCATTTGAGGCTGCTTTCCAGTGCTCCGTTTGATGCGATACGCTCAAACTGTTGTTATTGATTGGTCACCCGAGCTCGCTCAATGGCTTGTTTTTGTTGTTTCGGTTGGCGAGCTTCTAACTGTTTATCTATGACATTTTTCGCGGCAATGAGCAATCCGACGCCAATGAAAGCACCTGGTGGAAGCAGGGCGAGCAGGAAGCTATTGTCGAACTGAAACACCTCGATTCGTAATGAGGTTGCCCATTCACCGAGTAGCAGGTCTGCACCGTCAAATAACGTTCCGTTACCAATAACTTCACGCATTGCCCCTAAGACGACCAGTACGCTGGTCATTCCGAGCCCCATCCAAAAGCCATCTTGTGCAGCAGGAAGTAGGTCGTTCTTAGACGCAAAGGCTTCGGCGCGACCAATGATGATACAGTTAGTTACGATCAAAGGAATAAAGATACCCAGAGAAAGGTACAGGCCGTACGCGTAGGCATTCATCAACAATTGAACGCAAGTTACCAGGGCTGCGATGATCATTACGAATACAGGGATACGTACTTCTTTCGGTACATAGTCACGCACCAATGAAACCGTGACGTTTGAACCGACCAGAACGAGTAGGGTAGCAATTCCCAACCCAAGTGCATTGGTCACGGTCGATGAAACAGCAAGTAATGGACACAAGCCTAGTAATTGAACTAGAGCAGGGTTGTTGTCCCACATGCCGTTCTTAATTAAGGTCTTATGCTCACTCATTGTTGCCTCCACAGTTCAGTGGTTGTGCCAATATTTGTTCACGATGGGTATTAACGTACTCAACGGTGTTTTTAACCGCTTTCACCACAGCGCGAGGAGTAATGGTTGCCCCAGTGAATTGATCGAACTGACCACCATCTTTACGCACTTTCCAATCTGATAGATTCTCTTCGCTGACAGTTTTACCTGCAAAACCGAGGATCCAGTCGGTGATACGTAAATCTATCTTATCACCTAACCCCGGAGTTTCTTGATGGTTTAAGACCCGCGTTCCGGTAATTGTTCCATCTTGTTGGATACCGACAATAATTCTGATAGCACCATTATAGCCGTCCGGTGCAATGGCTTCGATTGCTAAAGCCGATGGCTCATTATTGATGGTTGCCATATAGACAGGCATCGGTGAGTCGGTGCCAAGCGCTGGGTTACTGACTAAGGTACAAGCTTGATAAAGATCGTTATCGTGCATCTTGTGAGGAATCACTTGGTTGAGCACTGAAAGCAGTTGCTTTTGTTCCTGCAGTTGAATCTGATCTTGGGTTAAATAGTTGGTCAGTGCTACAACACCGGTCGAAGCACAGGCAAAAACCGCTAGAATCACACCATTTTTTCTAATCGCATTTAACATGATGAAACCTTAGTGACCGTACGTTCTTGGTTTGGTGTAGTAATCAATGAGAGGTACACACATATTACCAAGTAATACCGCAAAGGCCACGCCATCAGGGAAGCCGCCCCAACTGCGGATGATAAACACCATCGCCCCGATAAATGCACCGAACACCAATCGACCTTTTACTGTCGTAGAAGCCGAGACTGGATCAGTGGCAATAAAGAAGGCACCAAGCATGGTTGCACCAGAAAGAAGATGAATAAGCGGTGACGCCGTCGTTCCCGGAGTCAAAATCATGAATAGGCTGCTGATCAGCGTCAGGCTTAGCAAAAAGCTCACTGGAATATGCCAATTGATCACTCGTACCTTGATCAAAATTAGACCACCAACAAGGTAAGCAAGGTTAACCCATTCCCAGCCGATACCCGCCAAGCTACCAAATTGTGGTTGGGTTAAGGCTTCACTGGCCGTGTTGCCCGTCGTCAACGCGGTCTTAAAGGCATCTAGAGGTGTAGCCATGGTAACGCCATCAATACCGGTACGGATTTGTTGAAGAGAGAGCCCCTCTAGGTTAAATCCGGTAAAGATCAGCGAAAAAGCATCACCACTGGAAATCGCCGTCGCTTGCAGTTCATTGGGAGAGATCCAACTCGTCATCTGTACTGGGAAAGAGATCAGTAGTACCACATAAGCGACCATCGCTGGGTTAAATAGGTTTTGACCAATACCACCATAGAGATGCTTCGCAATCACAATAGCGAAAATAAGCCCGATGGTAATGATCCACCAAGGCGACAGAGGTGGAATCGCAATCGCGAGCAGCCAAGCTGTGACTAAGGCGCTGTTATCGCGTAGCGCTGACATCGGGTGACGTTTTCTGGCCAGCATGACCAAGGCTTCTAAACCTAGACCGATCACAATCGCAAGAATAAGCTGGATTATTGTGCCCCAGCCAAAGAAATAGGTTTGTGCTGCCAATCCTGGCAAGGCGCAAAGCGCTACCCATTTCATTAGATCAGGAGTGCTTTTGCGACTATGCGCATGGGGTGAGCTGGCAATAAAGAAGGCCACTACTCTTTCTCCTCAAATTGTTTTTGTTGTTCTTTTTCAGCTTTGCGCGCTTTAGCCCGTGCAATAGCGGCAGCAACTGCGGCTTTCTTAGGATCTTCGTCAGCTGTTTCTGCATCAGGCTCTTGTTCAACAGGCTCAGATTGAGCTTGCTGTTCGGCTTTACGCGCTTTTGCTCGTGCGATAGCGGCGGCAACGGCAGCTTTTTTCGGATCTTCGTCAGTTGCTTCTGATGCAGGCGCTTGTTCAACAGGCTCAGATTGAGTTTGCTGCTTGGCTTTACGCGCTTTGGCTCGTGCGATAGCGTCAGCTACTGCGGCTTTCTTAGGATCTTCGTCAGTTGCTTCTGCAGCAGGCGCTTGCTCAACAGGCTCAAATTGAGCTTGCTGCTCGGCTTTGCGCGCTTTAGCCCGTGCAATAGCGGCAGCAACGGCAGCTTTTTTCGGATCTTCGTCAGTTGCTTCTGCAGCACCTGCTTGTTCAACAGGTTCAGATTGAGTTTGCTGCTCAGCTTTACGTGCTTTTGCTCGTGCGATAGCAGCGGCAACGGCAGCTTTCTTCGGATCTTCGTCAGTTGCCTCTGGCGCAGGCGCTTGTTCAACAGGCTCAGCTTGAGCTTGCTGCTCGGCTTTACGTGCTTTTGCTCGTGCAATAGCGGCAGCAACAGCAGCTTTCTTATCTTCTGCTGGTGGCGCTTGATCAGTTTCTTCTGTTTGCGCTTTCTTCGCTTTAGCTCGGGCTATTGCTGCAGCGACCGCGGCTTTTTTATCTGTAGCGGGTGTTTGAGTTCCGTCAGAGCTTGCTTGCTCAGCTTTTTTCGCTTTAGCTCGCGCTATCGCAGCTGCAACCGCATCTTTTTTGTCGTCTTTTGACGTGTGTTCAGATTGCTGGGTTTTCTCTGCTTTCCGCTCTCTTGCCTGACGTTTACGCTCTTCACGCAGCTTGGTCATTTCACTGTTATCAGGTTCAGCTTGGCCGCTTTGCATCGCTTCTGCTTGTTTAGCTTTTGCTTTTGCAATCGCGGCAGCAACGGCAGGTTTAACTGTTTTTTCTTCAGTCACAGGCTGTGATTTTTGTGCTTTAACTCGCGCAATGGCGGCTGCAATGGCATCATCGCCACCAGAAGATTTCATCTCTTTTCGGCGATCATCTGCGGCTTTCTTGAAGCGATTTTCACGAGCGGCTTTATCTCGTTCTAGACGTGCTTTTTTCTCTTCAAAACGAATCTTCGCGCGCTCTGCCGCTTCCGCTTCTTCTTTGCGAGTACGGATCTCAGCTTTCGCTTGGCGGTAGTATTGAACCAGTGGGATTTCACTTGGACAAACGAATGCACAAGCACCACACTCAATACAATCTTGAATGTTCAACTCTTCACATTTATCAAGCTCTTCTGCTTTGGCATGCCAAACGAGTTGCTGAGGGAGAAGAGAGGCAGGGCAGGCTTCGGCACACTGACCACAGCGGATACACGCCATTTCGTATTGATTCGGTGAAATTTCTTTGCGAGTCGGAGCCAAGATACAGTTAGACGTTTTGGTGATTGGCACCTGCGCATGAGGCAGGGTAAAGCCCATCATAGGACCACCCATTATTAGGCGCGGTAATTTCTTATCTGCTTTGTAACTAAACTCATCCAACAGAGCCTGCACTGGCGTGCCAAGTAGCGCCCAAACGTTTCTTGGCTGTTTAAAAGTATCACCAGTTAAAGTTACGATACGTTCTACCAGTGGTTCGCCATCGCAAACCGCTCGTTTGATCGCATGCAGTGAGCCAACGTTTTGCACTAATATCCCGATATCTGCAGGAATACAGCCATTCGGAACTTCTTTGTTGGTCAGGATTTTGATCAGCTGCTTTTCACCACCAGAAGGGTACTTAGTCGGGACAACACGGATGACAATGTCTTTGTGCTCTGCGGCTTGTTGTAGTGCTTTGACCGCTTCAGGTTTGTTATCTTCAATGCCAATAACCGTCAGTTTCGGCTTAAGGATATGCTCAACGATCTCAATCCCTTGGATGATCTCTTGGGCATGTTCACGCATCAACATATCGTCGGCAGTGATGTAGGGTTCACATTCTGCAGCGTTGATGATCAGAATCTCTGTTCTTGCCAAACCGGATTGAATTTTCTTCGCTGTTGGGAAACCTGCGCCGCCCATACCGGATACACCAGCCTGGCGAATTTTTTCAATCAGTTCGTCAGGCGTGCGTTGAGCATAATTAGACCAGTCTTCGCGTTCGATCCAGCTATCGGCCATGTCGGGCTTAATAACAATACAGGTTTCACTCAAACCTGAAGGGTGTGCAGTGGTTCTTGGTTCAATTGCAACCACAGTACCCGATGTTGGCGCGTGTACAGGAAGCATAAAGCTGGTGTCGTATTTAGTCAGCGACTGACCTTTAAGTACTTGCTCGCCAACTTCAACCGTAATAGTGCCAGGTTTACCTATGTGCTGTTTAACTGGTAGGACAATTTCTGCGGGAATGGCCGCACGCGAAAGTGCATGACTTACCGACTGAGACTTATTTTCAGCAGGGTGGACGCCCCCCGGGAAACTCCACAAGGCGCCAGTTTTGATTTGTTCGATTAATGACAGCATACCAGCCCTTAACTCCCGCTGTTCTGCTTGACGGCAGAATCGGTAATATCAACTACAGGAATGGCGTTCATCTGCCACTTCCAGCTCGCTGTAGTGGTTTCTACAGGAATCATTTCAATACAGTCGGTAGGACAAGGAGCAACACATAAATCACACCCAGTACATTCGTCCTTAATCACGGTATGAAGTGCTTTTGTTCCACCAACAATGGCGTCTACCGGACAGGCTTGAATACACTTGGTACAGCCAATACACATATCTTCATGGATAAAGGCGACGGTTTTGACTGCGTTTTCAAGATCGTGTGCCGAGTCGGTTGCTTCAACCCCCATTAGGTCCGCAAGCTTTTCTATTGTTGCCTGACCACCCGGAGGACATTTGTTGATTTCATCACCATTAGCGATAGCCTCAGCGTATGGTCTGCATCCGGGGTAACCACACTGACCACATTGGGTTTGTGGGAGAATACTGTCTATTTGATCAACAATAGGATCCGCTTCAACTTTAAAGCGAATTGAAGCGAAACCAAGGATCGCACCGAAAATAGCGGCGAGAACCGCGATGGCGATTATTGCGATTAGTATTGAGCTCATTACAGTTTCACCAAACCAGTAAAGCCCATGAATGCTAGAGACATTAATCCAGCGGTAATCATCGCAATTGATGCGCCTTTGAATGGCATAGGGACGTCAGCAGCGGCAAGGCGTTCGCGCATAGAGGCAAACAACACTAGTACCAATGAAAAGCCAACAGCCGCACCGAAACCATAGATGATCGATTCGATAAAGTTATGGTTTTCGTTAATGTTAAGTAGCGCTACACCCAGAACCGCACAGTTAGTGGTGATCAGGGGAAGGAAAATACCCAATAGGCGATACAGAGTCGGGCTAGTTTTATGTACTACCATCTCTGTAAATTGAACCACCACCGCGATCACCAGAATAAAACTCATGGTGCGCAAATATTGCAGGTTGAGCGGATCTAAAATGTAGTTCTCTACGAGATACGCGCACACGGAGGCTAAGGTCAAAACGAACGTTGTCGCTAACCCCATCCCGATAGCGGTTTCTAGTTTTTTAGACACACCCATAAATGGACATAAGCCCAGAAACTTCACCAGTACAAAGTTATTGACCAGCACAGTGCCGACCAACAACAAAAGATATTCGGTCATAGTTATATAATTTAGAAATTCCGATCCCGACATTATCCTGCTTTGCTTGTTCAATAACAACCAAGGAAAGATAAGGTTTTATATTGTTGAATAAAAATTATACGAGATTGTGCTAAAAAAGTTGAATAAATACGACTTAGTAAAGGAAAACTGGCATTTAGATTTTGCCTAGTGAATGTTTGGGGTAGGAGAGAGAAAAGAGCAACACTAGGTTGCTCTTTGGATTTGGGTTATTCCATTGTGATGTGTTCAAGCAAAACCTTGGCGTTAACCCCAATTAAGTATGGTCCAGTTCGACTGGTTCGCGTGTGCTTTTAAACGAGGGCATGGATTGACCAAATACGCGTAATCAGCGTATTGGCACAGTGGTAAGTCATTGATTGAGTCAGTGAAAAAATGCAGTTCAGAATACGACTCTGAACGTTCTTTTAACCACTGCCTTAAGCGAGTGACTTTGCCTTCACGATAACTTGGTACACCTTGTATCTTGGCGGTGTAATGATCGGCCTCTGAAACGAGATCGATACCAAGTGCGGTGTGAATGCCTAAGTGACGCCCCACCGCTTCAACTAAGAAAGTCACACTGGCAGAGATAATCAGCATATCAATACCATCACGAGATAGTTGCTCGATTAAGGTTTTAGACTGAGGAAACTGTTTATCTAGAATACGAGTTTTTACACATTCTTCTACCAACAGATTAACCTGTTCAACAGGCATGTCAGTTAACGGTGTCATAGAGAAGGTTAAGTAGTCTTCCATATCTAACTTACCTTCGGCATACAAACTCATCAAACGTAGATCTTCTTCGATGAAGTTCGACTCAGTCGCGATACCCTTGTCAACCATAAACTCATTCCAAATCATTGCACAATCGGCATTGATTAAGGTCTCGTCTAGATCGAAGACGTACAAAGGTTTGGACATGTTCACACTCTTTTTAGATTTGAAAAATGCCTGCGAAACTAGCAGCACAGCGTTTCGGTATTATGACAGCTTAGGGATAGTCGCCTTTAATATCCTTTAAAAAAGCCACCATCTAACAAAATGTTTTGACCTGTCATATGATTGCTTAATGGACCAAGTAATCCATTGACGGCATCAACAACATCTTGAACGGATGCGTATTTTTTTAGTGGGATATTGCTTGTTTCTTCAGCCATTTGCTGTTCAAAGCTCACACCGTTGAGTTCGGCTTTAGCGTGCATTTTATTGGTATAGCTTTCAGTCATCACGCCTCCGAGCGAGAGAGTGTTGACTGAGATACCTTGCGCACCTAAAACGAGAGCCATGGTTTTGGCTTGCCCCAACCAGGCAGAGCGAAGGCAATTGTTGGTACTGTAATGAGAAAGCGCATTTTTGCTGCTTAAGCCTGAAACTAGCACGATTTTAGCACGCTGATTGAGTCGCTGATTTTCTACCAAGTATTTCATTAAGCTTAATGGACGGATAAAGAAATCTTGGTAGAGGGCTTGCCACGCATCACTATCTGGAAACAGTTCTTGCGAAGGTGGAATCCTTGGGATAATAAAAACAATTTGGTCTAGCTTATCAAATGCGGATATCTCTGCAGCTGCTTGCTCGATACTATCGTCACAGCTGAAGTCCAAGCGTACAGATTGACAAGGTATTTGAGTCGTTGAGCATAGCTTGCTCAACTTCTCGCTATTTCTTCCGGTAACAATAAGCTTACCAGTAATTGACTGAGCGATAGCGCTGCCCATCCCACTTGTGGCACAGGTGATTAAGGTCGTCTTCAAGTTTAGATTCCTCTGGAAATTAAATGCATTAAGTTATCTTGATAGTGATTACTCACTTTAAGCTCGTATTCTTTCCCTTTTATCCAAATCGTCACAATATGGTGGTCTTTACTTGCTTTAATATCGACGTTTTCACTGCTGTCGAACAACGATTTGTGTACTAGCGTAGAACGATTGAGACGAACGAAAGGAATAGGGAATGACTGCTCTAGGTCGGTTAGAGAGCATTTTATTTTAGTTGATAGACCCGACTTATAAATGATTTCAGAGTAAGGGTGCTTGTAGGTAACTAGGGTAACGTCTTCGTTGACTGCGAAAGCGCGTTTATTGCCGTTAATGATTTTATGTATGTTGTTCAGGCTTTGTTGCTCGAGTGAGGCATCTAATTTTTCTATCGGTTGTTGGTGCTCGACACTATTTTTACTTGTTAGCAGTGACTTAATGGCAACACTGAATGCGCAAAGCAATAGTATTTCAGCCAAAACCATTAACCCCAAAACAAAGTTGGTTATTTCACCTAATAACGAGCGTTGACCCCGAGCTAAGTAGTAGCTAACAACGGCGAGCTGTTTACTTGCGATGGTAATAGGTATCGAGCCGGTGTGTAGAGTTACATTGGCAGCATTTGCGGTTAATTTTGGGATCGAAGCTCCTTTTGTACAGTGTTCTGATACGTCGCGGTCATCTGCTGAAAAGCTACTAACCGTGACCTGTATACACATGTTAGCGTTGGTGTTTGATTGTTCATAAGCAGCCAAGAAATTTTTAAGACTAGATCTAATGCCATGTATATTAAAGGTGTATACATCATCAAGGAACGAGTCTGTTTTGGTCCACGCCACTACCAGTGCGCTAGCAAGCATATGGTTAGGTGCTTGTTTTTTTACTATGTAGAAGTAACTAGCCGCAAATAGAGCTTGGCTGCAAAATAACAATATTCCAACGAGCAAAAGAATGTGTGATGTAGCGAAGCGCCTATTCATCATTTGAGGTCTCACTGAAGTACAGAGTCGCTACTTTTTGATTACCGCGCGCTGTCACTTCATATAGGTACATCGGCTTTTTATTATGACCTGTGTTGTTTATATCAATGTATTGACCATCCATAGCCGTTTTGTAGTTTGAGCTTTTTAACGCGTTGAGAGCGTCTATTTTGTGTTTAAGGGATGATAATTCTGTTATCTCGCTTTCAATGAGTTGAATTAGGTCAAAAGAGTAAGCGCTCAGGAAAGAGGTATATTCGAAAGGACAGTAAGCACTTGCATATGATTTAAATAACTCCTTGTTTGGGCCTTTTACTTTTCCATCCCAATTTTTTAAGAACCTCAAGGTAATATTTGGAGAGACTTCTTCGATGATGTCGTAGAACTCCTGCCTTCCACCAATTGAGTCAGGACCTAACATGGTTATATTTTTGATATTAGTCGTTGCCAGTTCATGATAGAAGGAGGCGATGTAAGGGTTAAACAGAGGGGCGAAGATAGTGTCACCAGTGTTGATCTGTTGGGCAATTTCTTTTTGAGAGTCAAAGGTAAACTGATGAGTTATTGTGTCGATGTCCGGACGTTTTGCCAAGACTAAACGGAGGAATTCACTTGCCACTTCGACTGAGTATTGACTTGATTGAGACATCACAATATGCAAGGTTTTGGTATCGGTTTGCTCTAAATAGTATTCAGCAAGGAGCTGCGCTTGGTAGAGATTCGAAGGCATTATAGATAAGCCAAACTGAGTATCCTGAATGACATCCATTGCTGTTGCTGAAGTAATAAAAGGTATTTCGGCTTGAGTGAGGAAACTCGCAGCGGCTTCTGCTTCTTTAGATATCAGTGGGAGCACCGCGATATCTACATCTCGTTCAATCAGTTTCATTGCGGCTTGCGCACTACCGCTAGCAGAGCGGTTGTTTTCGACAAATATAATGTCTATATCTTTGGCTTTATTACCCAAAGTATCTGTGGTGCTTTTCAAAATACACATTTTCTCTGTATTTGACTTTGAGCTGTTCTTCGAAGTATGACCGACAACAATCCCAATTTTATATTTGTCACTGTCAGCGTGTGCACAAAAAGCAAGCAATAATAAAAGTGAAACACATACCTTGTTGCATATTGTCTTGGTGTTTTTGACGGTGAATTTAATAAAACTCATCCACGTATCCCCGTATTTAGTTAAACTAAAATTTTTATTTAATTAAGCTTATGTTTTTGTTTTAAAAGACTATTTGTTCTGTTTTGATATCTTTTTATTTTTTTTATTAATATCAGGGATGATTATAATTGAACTTATTGTTAACTGAAATATCATTAGGTGGAGCGATAGGTTTGTTTGATTGATAATTAACCCAGTCTTCAGTGGGTTTGGTTACTATATTTTCCAAACATGAATAGAATATGAGAGTGTTTATCGAAACTCTATGCTGAATAAAAGTTGAACAATGCTGATAGATGCTGATGGAGTCAGTAACTAGTGACTATTTTACATGTGGACGAAATTTGCCCATATTGCTACGGAATAATAAAAACACGTCTGGCTAGGGCGTTATACTGGGTAAGTCATTCTCAGTGAATAGAAAAGCCCGAACAATGTTCGGGCTATTTCTTATTAGTCGAGGTGCTTGTATGACTAAATCGAGCTGTAAGTGACCATGCGAGAGAGCACTTTTGATTACAGTGCTGGTCAAGCATTATTGAGTTTTGATCACCGTAACACGGTACTTTCCATCAAGGCAGTTGATCAGTTGCAACTTTCCTAGGCTTGAGTCAATAAATTGATTGATGGCATAAAGTGAATTTGTTTCATAGAAGTCACAGGTGACCTCGAACAAATTAAGCCATTCACTGTCCTTAACGAGCGTTCGTAATGCGTCATCGACTCGCTCACTCAGCGCAACATAGCAAGGCTCAACTATGGCATCTAAGTATTGTGTTAAGCCCTCAAGCTCCATCATCTCGGAAACATGTACCACTTGTGCTAAGGCGTTGTCTTTATTGTTGCTAAGCAACAGCCAGTTTGAACCTTCTCCTATCATCACCTGTTTATCCAAACCTAAGTAGTCATGTGGTGACGTCGTTTCGCAAGGTTGCTCATCGATCCCCCCCAGCAGGATCTGCGTTTCTCTACCTAGGCTTAATTTCGCATCAGATAGGCGCAGTGCGTTTTCGACCACAAAGCCGTGATGTGACAAATTTAAGTTTGTGCTATCGAGACCAAGGAATTTGCTGATGTAAAAGCCTGCTGTATTGCTCAATGAGTTAATAAAGTCGACCGGTTTCGGAGGGGTTTTATCAATATATCGCTGTTGACAAGAGCGATTAAATACAGACAGATCGCCCTGACCGGAGACAAGATACAGAGCCGTATTGCTAGGTAATTCTGTTATACCGGATACCCCAAGAATACCCAGTTGAATGAAGCGATCAGTTCGTCGGATATAGTTTGCTGCGACTTTTTTACACGTCTGCTTAATATCAACCGCCGGATCTCGGTGAACATAAAATGACGAGACTTGATGGATATACATTATAGCGCCTTCTTTTCGATCACAAAGGCGTTATTGTTGCCGCCAAAGCCAAAACAATTTACTAAAAAGGTGCCATGTTCACAAGGAACAGGCACTTGAGTCGGCGCCCAAATCATTTCAGGGTCAAGCGTTGAAAAGTTGGGTGTTGGTGGAATAAAACCATGGTCTATTGCATTCATCATTAACACTAATTCGCTTGTTCCGCAGCTACCTAGCGTATGGCCGATGTAAGGTTTGAGAGAGAAAAATGGAGGCGGTGTTTCAAAGATTGATTTCATGCCATTAATTTCAGCTAAATCACTGAGATAACTTGCTGTACCGTGCGCTTTAATAGCGGAAATATGTTGGCAAGTCACCTTGGCATTATCGAGCGCCTGACTGATTACCTTAGCAATACCAGAACCATCAGGGTTAACACCTGTGACGCTATGAGTTTCACAGCGGCTATCTCCCCCAAGAAAATGCCAAGGGGAGGATTTTACATCACTTCGGCTCATTAATACCACACTCAGAGATTCACCTAGTAATAGGCCATTTCGGTTGGCATCAAATGGTTTGCTACTCTCAGGTGCCAAAAGCTGCATAGAGACAAAACCTTCAATCGAGTGCTCGGCAAACGTTTCAATCCCGACCACGAGCGCATAATCGACCACTTGGCTCTCAAGCATGGTCGCGGCATCTAAAAGAGCGTTTGAACTCGAAGTGCAGGCGGTATTGTAAGTGAGGCTAAAATCACTTAGACCAAAGTGGTGGCTTAAGCGTGCAGCGTATCGGCCATTTCCTACCCTTTGGTTTTCTATTAATAGGGTCTGTCGCTGCTTAATACTTTCACCAAGAGGGGCAGAGAGGGAAAGATCATTCGAAGCGCAACCAACAAATAACCCACATCGAGCACGCTGCTCAACATCGATAGAACACTGCTCAAAAACGGAGTCGATTAATCCAGTCAAGTGCGGAACAGGGTCGAATAGGGCATCGAAACTGCCTTCGTTGCGTATTGCATAGTAAGGAATCGTCCTTTGCTCTTCAAAAACAGCGATTGTTTTGTTTTGAGCAAAAAACTCTCCTTTACGTAAGGCTTGAATTTGCTGCTGATTATTGCCCAACGCACCGAGAACCTCACCAGCTAGTAAAGTTATCATGACGTTACTCAGGTTGAAGGTGATCGGCGAGATGGTTGATGGTTGTGACAACCCGGCGGAACTCTTTTGGGTCGACTAAGCGTAAGTTAAAGTGGCGTTGAAGAAGCATCGAAATCTGCAAACCATCTACAGAGTCAAATTCAAGCTCACTTTCAGGAGAAAAGAGCATGACATCGTCAGATAGCTCAGATGGATCAATTTCGTCACGATCGCACTCTTCAAGAATCAATGTTTTTAGTTTTAGTTTAAATTCGTTGTCTAAAGAGCCTTTCATGCTTCTTTCCTTTTTTTAAATGTGAATACAACGGCTGCTAGACTAAGTGACACAACACCAAAGAGGGCTAAGGCTGCTGCTTCTGGAACGATGTCGTGCACACTGCCACCACGCAAGAAAATATCTAGGAACCCTTCAAGCCCCCAGGACATAGGAGAGATATTACTCAGAGTCTGCATAGATTCTGGCATCACAACCTTTGGAACCATTACCCCACCGATCGCCCCTAAGAGAATATTAATAATCCCACCTATGGTAGTTGCTTGCTCAACACTATCTACGGCGCTGGCAATTAAAATAGACAGACCTATAGCAGAGATACTCAATGCTAGGGAGACGATGAGTAGGCCCAAAATCGAACCAGAAATAGTAAGTGGTGCAGCGCCAAAATACGGCACTATATAGACACCAACCGCAATCATTAACCAGACTTGAACTTGATTGATCAACATATACGGGATGATTTTTCCAGCAAATAAGTTGGGGATGCTGACGTTCATCGTCATAAGGCGTCTTAGCGTGTTTTGCTTTTTCTCGTTAATAAAGATGGTCGACATCGGAATGACGACGAAAAATAAGCCAAACACTATCCATGAAGGAACACTTTGCTGAGTTGATGTCGGTTTTTCATTGTCGGCAAACTTAGCATACTTCACATCAACAAGAGCATCTTCGAAAGGTTTGACCTTACCATTGCCTGCTAAATTTGACTGAGCTTGCTTCGCTGCATGGAGAGATTCGAGCTGAGTAGTCATCCAGATAAGTGACAACTGGTTTTTGAAAAGGCTTAACATAGATGGGGATGTATCGGCGGCAACCGTCAAATTGATGGGGGCTTGAGCGCTTTCAAACCCGACTGGTATATCAAGGATAAATTGAACCCCTTCCTCTTCCGGCGAGTGGTAGCTATCTTGGTTGTATTCGTGTTGCGAAAAAGAGGGAGTTTCTGCAAGTTGGGTCAGCAAAGTTTGACTTGCTTGGCTCTGATCGCGATCAACCGCGATAAAATTCATCAGAGATTTGTCTTCATTCATCACATCCTTCAAGGCGATGGACATGATTAAAATAAACACGCAAGGCATTATAAACAGAGCGGCTAATGCGTGCTTGTCTCGACTGATCAGTAAAAACTCTTTAGTCAGCATTGCTTTAAACATCACATCGCTCCTTAGAAGTTAGCTGAATAAACATTGACTCTAAGGTAGTGGTTCCGTAACGGATATGCTTAGCTTTCAGTTGTTCTTGTTCTAGCTTGCTAAGAACGGAGGCGACAACCGAGGCTTCTGTGGTGTTAATCAGTAGCGTTTCATTGTCAATAATGTGCACCATGTCGTGCAGATCAAACAGGCCCTTAATGGGCTGAGTTTGGGGGTAGAGTTCCACGACCACTTGTTGCGACTCATGATTGTTGACCATCTCGTCTATGGTGCCTTGCTTGACGATTTTTCCGGCGTTAATAATCGCAACTTCATCGCAGATTTTTTCGATCTCAGGCATATAGTGAGAGGTATAGATGATGGTTTTATTGTCGTTGGCGTACTCTTTAATACTGTCGAGAATGTCGTTGCGAGATTCAGGATCAATACCGACGGTGGGCTCGTCAAAAAACAGCACATCAGGGTTATTTAGCAACCCAATAGCAATATTTAACCGACGTTTTTGCCCTCCAGACAGCGTCGATGCTTTGCGCTCTAACATAGACGACAATCGATTTGTTTCAACGGCATAGGCAAAATTGCGACTAAAACTCTTACCTTTAATACCCTGAATACCGGCGAAAAAATTCAAGTTTTCTTTCACCGTTAAGTGTTCGTAAAAAGCGAGACTTTGAGGAATTAACGAACAACGCTGACGGATGGCTTTAAGGTTGTTTGATAAAGGCTGGTCGAAGAAGGTGATGTTGCCAGAATCATAACTTAACAAGCCATTCAATATAGACATAAGCGTGGTTTTACCTGCGCCATTTGGTCCAAGTAAACCGAAAATTGAGTTAGAAGGGACCGTAAGAGATAAATTATCTAACGCTTTGACGTCATTGTATGATTTGGATAAGGCCTTTATTTGGATCATTAAAAGGCTCTCAGAAGTGATTGATAAAGTTGTTTTTCTTGGTCTGCAATAGACTCAAGTTTGTTGGCAATAGCAGAGAAATCGATCGCTTGTTTGTTTCTAGGACGGATCGACTTGGCAATCAGTAGGGCGAACTCACGCCACTCATCACCAATTTTAGTCATTTCAGTCGACGCTTTGGCTAGTTTGTCGTTAGCAATTAGCGCGGCAGATTCTTGCAAAAAAGATGCGTAAATGTATCTAAACCCTGCTCCGCCAGTGCCGATTTCTTCTTGCATGCGGATGATATGCCCTAAAAATAATTTGGCATAATGTACGTCTTTGCTTTCTAGCCTGCGGATATGCTTGGCTAGAAAGTGCATACCTTTAAGCCCCGCAATCGGAACTGGGGTTTTTAGCATAGATTTGGCGGTTTTCTTGATGCTTTTTTCGATGACTTTAGGGTAATCGATCGATGCTGGTACGTGGGTCGGATAGTACAATGCTCCTTTCGGCGCCATGACTCCCTTAACAAAACGTGCTTTTTGCAGAGCACTTTCATCGGATGAAACAAGATGCTCGAACACTGGATCACTGATGGTATAGGTTTTGTTTTGTTTACCAACCACAATGAGATTGTGAGCATTAAAATGGAAACGCATTTCCTCAGGGAAATACGGAAGCCAAAACACCGAGGTTTGTGCGCCGACGACTTTACCTTGTGTTAACAAAGAGTCGAGTCTTTTTGTGCCATGTTCTGGTTTGGAAAATGTTTCTACTTTCATTTTCACCCCCAATGCTTTCTGCACGCCTTTTATAATCGATTTAGGCATGGAGCGATAGGCGATGAGTGGCATTCCACTGAGTTTGACAAAAGGAAGATAGGCGAAAGTAAGCGCACCCGATAAGCCGAATACCATTGGCTCCGACAAAGGCAAGCCTTGGTGGGTTAACATTGATGACATAACGCCACTTTCGCAGTGCGCATGGTGTTGGTGAGAGAAGCCATTATTGCTCATGCTTGACCTCCTCTAGATTAAGCTTCGGTAGGGTAACAAGTTGCTCAACACTAATACCTAGCGCCTCGCTATACTGGTTGAGTTTGTTTGCAGAAAGTTTGGCAAAAACACCTGGGTTCATATGGCGTTTGACCCGCCATTGAAACCAGCCTACTGATTGAGCGAGTACCATGAGGTCCATTCGTTGTGCATACATATGATAATAAAGCGGAGATTTCTGACCTTTTTTGACCAGTTCATAAGCCGCACAAGCTTGGCGTTCAAATTCATTCAGCGCTTGTTTAGTAACAAGCTCTTCAGCTTCCCAACCAGAAGAGGTTACCACTGAATACTCACCAGATTCACTGGTTGCATATACCGCTTTGCTGTTATTGGCGTAAGTAGAAGACTGATCTTGGGGTACTTTTTTAACTTCCATTACACCACCTTAAGCTGCATAAATGCAGTAGAGAATCGCCCACTTTCGGGGACGTAACACAACAAGGTGTCGCCAACTTTCAATTGTTCAGAATGAAACAATTCTTCCAAAATAATATAGATGGACGCAGAACCTGTATTCCCCTTAGACGACAAGTTGGTAAACCAACGTTTTTGGGGGATATCACATTCAGCTTCCAGCATGCCTTGATACAAACGATCGCGGAAATAACCAGAAGAGTAGTGCGGTAGGAAATAAGTGACCTCATTCGGGTCCACTTTGCCACATTCAATCAGCTCTTTTAGTGGGCGTGTAACTGTGTATTCGACAATGTTATCGTTTAACTGTTTTACGTCTTGTTTAACGGAGAAAATCGATTGTTCTAACCATGCCTGAGTGGGGTACTCTCTCCAGCCTTTTAGCTGTCCATCTGGCTGTTTTTCTGCTCCGGCATACATACAGGCGTCCAGCTCGTTGGCATAAGACTTTTGTTCAATCCACTCGATTTCTAGCGAAATACCCGTTTTATTTTTCTCAGCACTTAGCAACGCAGCACCTGCGCCATCGCTCAGCATCCAACGTAAAAAGTCTTTTTCAAAAGCTATTTCTGGCTGGCGTTCCAACTCTTCTAACTTACCTGATACTTCTGCTTCAAATTGGTTTGCACGCATCATCGCTGAAGCGTTCTCTGAACCTGTGACAACGGCGTTTTGGCTCTGGCCACTTAAGACAGACATATAACCGTATTTTAATGACATTGTGCCTGCTAAACAGATTCCCGCCATCGCGACGACTTCACAACTTGGGATAGCTAATTCGCCATGTACCATTAACGCATGGTTTGGTAGTAGTTGATCCGCGATAGTCGTGCCACAAGCTAATAGCTCGATTTGGTTGATATCAAAGCCGTTTGAGTTGAGTTTTCGTATCGCTTCAGCGGTAAGTTGGGTGTTGTTATGTGTTGTACTGCCAGTTTCAGGATCAATCGCATAGTAACGCTGCTTGATCTGATTCGAGCGTAGTATAAGATTTTTGGCTCTCGAAGGGCGTTCGCCAACTTGCCCTAACACGTTTTCTATTTGCTTATTATCTACCGCTTCATTTGGCAAAAAAGCTTGGACATCGTTTATATATACTCTTTTGTTCATGTTATCGCCCAGACGGTTTTTCATAGTATTCAGTGCTTTTCTCAATCGATTTTTTCATCAGAGGAGAGATAAGCTTTTTAGCCAGTAAATTAATAGGAACCAGAGTGAAAATCATCGTAATTAGGAACAGTACGTAAATAGTAATTACAACTTTACGGGAAAAGGCACCGGGTTGACCTGAACGCTGAATTAACTTTCCCCATATCATAAAGGAGCGGGTGGCTATTTTTTCAGAGCCGATTAATTTGCCGTTGACTTTGACGGCATTCAAGTTTGTTAGTAAGGGTCTTGCTTCTTTTTCTAAGTTTTGAGACAAAGCCGATACTAGACGCGTTCCGAATCGAGCGCTTTCTGTAATATCTTGCTTAGAAACACCTGCTGCTGGAAATACCCAGAACGGGTCTTTTTTGCCTGTTAGCATCCAGCGCGGGGTGGTGACAAACGAATAAATAGTGCCACTTTGATCAGTCAAAACCGCGTTATCAATTAAATGACCACCACAATCCTTGATTAAGGATTTCATTTTTTCTTGAGCCATAACCCACATATCGCGACAGGCAATCAGCGTCACAACAGGTTTATCTTTTAGTAATTGCTTCGCTTGGTCTGTTCTTAGGAAGCCAGTAATAGGTGTTGCGGGGGCTAAAAACCAAACAGTATAACCGATAATAATTAAGTCATAGTCATCGGATAAATGCGGAGCTGGCTTTAGTTCACAACCATTCATATAGATTGCTTCCGGGAAAGCATCAAAAAATGAATAAAACGTCCATGGATATGGATAAGGTTTGACAGGCTCCAAGATGTGATAATCAACTTGTATTTCATCACTTTGATTAAGTGGTTCTGTGGCGGATTTTACAAACTGAGAAAGCTGCCCACTTTGAGAGTAAGAAATGACTAGAACTTTTTTCATAACAAGACTTAGATTGGTTATTGGCTAGCAATGGATTTAAATGGTAGAACGATATCGCGGATATAATGCGCAAGGTTATCATTAACTCACGAAAATGTGTGAAAATATACGTTTAATTGCGACTCTAAGAGGCTGTACTCACACTCGCAAACTAAATCCTCTTTTTAACGTTATCCCAGCACTAGCTTAAGCCATAAGGTCGAGTTCGGTACGCAGAAGTTGTGTAGTGTTTAGATACGAAAAAGCCGTGTCTTACGACACGGCTCTTTCTAAACCTAGCTCTCTCGGTTGGCACTCAACGCGGGAGCTAGCTCTGAGACATTAGCTTGAAACAAGCAAGTCGCAGCTAAAACGAAAAAGCTCAACCTTTCGATTGAGCTTTTTCTGAATTTGGCTCCCCCTGCGGGACTCGAACCTGCGACATACGGATTAACAGTCCGCCGTTCTACCAACTGAACTAAGGGGGAATTGCTTTGAGCGAGGCGAATATTAGCTATCAGCTTAGGTAGTGTCAATATGATTAGTGCTATTCTAACCAAAAAAATCTCATAAAAAATTCTTTACTTTCCTGAAGCCCTTGCCGAATAAGGGACAGCTTTAGTTATCCACCAATTTTGTGGATAACTGTGTGTGTGAAATTTGAGTAAGTCAGAAAAATGTAAAACTTGATGATATTGGAATTTGGCTGAGTTTGACGATTGTGGCTGTAATGTGTTGTTGCACAACGAATTATATAGGTATTTTTCGCTGACTCAAGGAAGTGGAAGAAATCTGAATATTGTGGATTAAAGTTATTTTTTAGCGAAAATGTGAATAAGCTGTGAGTTAAACTGAGCTTATTTTAAAGGTAGATCTCTAGCAGGGCGGAAGATAATATCAGGATTAAAGATGATGATCTAGCGGTAAAATGCCACTTTATATAAAACAGAGATTAATTTTTTCGTTAAAGCTTGAGTCTGTATATATATACAGCCACAATAGAGCTTCCTCTTTATGACTAGACAGAGATGAAGTATGAGCAAAGTTTTTGATTTAGTATCTGATTATAAGCCTTCTGGTGATCAGCCGACAGCGATTGAGCAGTTGCTTGATGGCCTTGACTCTGGATTAGCCCACCAAACTTTACTTGGTGTGACTGGCTCAGGAAAAACTTTTACGCTTGCTAATGTGATCGCCAGTGCTCAACGACCTGCCATTTTACTTGCACCCAATAAAACTCTGGCAGCTCAGCTTTATGGGGAAATGAAATCTTTCTTTCCTAACAATGCGGTTGAATACTTTGTCTCTTACTACGATTACTATCAGCCTGAAGCTTACGTACCAACTACGGATACTTTTATTGAGAAAGATGCGTCAGTGAATGCTCATATCGAGCAAATGCGTCTGTCCGCGACTAAAGCACTATTAGAACGCAAAGATGCCATCATTGTTGCTTCTGTGTCGGCGATTTACGGTCTGGGTGACCCCGAGTCATATTTACAGATGATGCTACATATTCGTCGTGGTGATGTGATGGACCAGCGCGATATTTTACGTCGACTAGCTGAGCTTCAGTATAGTCGCAATGATGTTGCTTTTGAGCGCGGTCAGTTTCGCGTGCGTGGGGAAGTGATTGATATCTTTCCGGCTGAATCCGATCAAGACGCGGTACGTATCGAGATGTTCGATGATGAAGTGGACTGTATCAGTGTCTTTGATCCTCTCACTGGTGCCGTCAAGCAGCGTGACTTGGCGCGTTATACTATTTATCCCAAAACCCACTATGTTACGCCAAGAGAACGGATCCTTGATGCAATAGAGAAGATTAAAGTCGAGCTAGAAGGGCGTAAGAAGCACCTTCTCGACAACAACAAATTGCTTGAAGAGCAGCGTATTTCGCAACGTACCCAGTTTGATATTGAGATGATGAACGAACTTGGTTTTTGTTCGGGTATCGAAAACTACTCACGCTACTTGAGTGGTCGTAGCGAGGGTGAGCCGCCGCCAACCTTGTTTGATTATCTGCCGCACGATGGTCTACTGATTATCGATGAATCTCATGTCACAGTCCCTCAAATTGGTGCGATGTACAAAGGAGACCGTTCGCGCAAAGAGACGTTGGTGGAATTTGGTTTCCGTCTGCCTTCCGCTTTAGATAACCGTCCGATGAAGTTTGAAGAGTTTGAGTCTATCTCACCTCAGACGATATTCGTCTCGGCCACACCAGGGAACTATGAATTAGAGAAGTCGGATGGTGAAATCGCAGATCAGGTTGTTCGTCCGACAGGTCTGCTTGATCCTGAACTCGAAGTTCGTCCGGTAGCGACACAGGTTGATGATCTGTTATCAGAAATTCGTATCCGTGCCGCGAAAGATGAACGAGTCTTGGTGACCACATTGACCAAACGTATGGCAGAGGATCTGACCGAATATCTGACAGAGCATGATGTCAAAGTTCGTTACTTACACTCGGATATCGATACCGTTGAAAGGGTTGAGATCATCCGTGATTTGCGTTTGGGTGAGTTTGATGTACTGGTCGGTATCAACTTATTACGAGAAGGCTTAGATATGCCAGAGGTTTCCTTGGTGGCGATTCTTGATGCTGACAAAGAAGGCTTCCTACGTTCAGAGCGGTCGCTTATTCAGACCATTGGTCGTGCGGCTCGTAATATATCGGGTAAAGCGATTTTGTACGCCGATAGAGTCACAAAATCGATGGAAAAGGCGATGGGTGAGACAGAACGTCGTCGCGAAAAGCAACAAGCTTACAATCAAAAGATCGGCATTGAACCACAGGCACTTAAGCGTAATGTCAAAGACATTATGGAGTTAGGTGACATCACGAAGAGCAAAAAACAGCGTGCAAGCAAAACAGTACCGCTGTCTAAAGTGGCTGAGCCATCTCAGAGCTACGATGTAATGACACCTCAGCAGCTAGATAAAGAGATCAGCAAGCTTGAAGCGCAAATGTATCAACACGCTCAAGATCTTGAGTTTGAATTAGCGGCGCAAAAGCGGGATGAAATCGATAAGCTGCGTAAACAGTTTATCGTCAATAGTTAGTGGCCTAGACTTAAGACAAAAAAATAGCCAGCAGAAACTGGGTTCTACTGGCTGTAATTTGTGAATACTAAGTTCACTAACAACGTCAGTTGGCTAGGTGACCCGTAAGGGTCAATAGATATTTTGCATATAGCGTGCCAAATTATATTGCTGGTAAAATGCGTACTTCATCACCATATTCAGGAGTTTTTTATCTTTTAAATTGCATAATGCAAAGCGCAATGCGACTATTTATATAAATGCGAAGAATGCCTTGGCTAGGTTATGCAATATAATACACAAGCAAAAAACTCAAAGTATTTGTTGATGGTAGAAGATACTGCTTCTGTTGCGGCGTTGTATCGTTCTTATCTGACACCTCTACAAATTGATATCAATATCGTCGGTACGGGCCGTGATGCAATTGATAGTCTCAATTTCAGAACGCCTGATCTAATCCTGCTTGATCTGCGTCTACCTGATATGACAGGTATGGACGTATTGCACGCGGTCAAAGAAAAGAACCCTGACGTCCCTGTCATCTTTATGACGGCACATGGCTCGATTGATACCGCCGTTGAAGCGATGCGCCATGGTGCGCAAGATTTTCTTATTAAACCCTGTGAAGCTGACCGACTTCGTGTAACGGTTAATAACGCCTTACGCAAAGCGAACAAGCTGAAAAACGACGGAGGTAATTCAGGAAGTCAGGGCTATCAAGGTTTTATCGGTAGTAGCCAAACGATGCAAGCGGTTTATAGAACCATTGACTCTGCAGCGACGAGTAAAGCGAGTATCTTTATCACCGGAGAAAGTGGCACGGGTAAAGAGGTCTGTGCGGAAGCCATTCATGCCACAAGTAAACGTGGTGACAAACCTTTTATTGCCATTAACTGTGCTGCGATTCCAAAAGATTTGATTGAGAGTGAGCTGTTTGGCCACGTTAAAGGGGCCTTTACTGGAGCCGCTACCGATCGGCAGGGTGCCGCTGAATTGGCCGATGGCGGTACACTTTTCTTAGATGAATTGTGTGAAATGGATCTGGATTTGCAAACCAAACTGTTACGCTTTATTCAGACAGGTACTTTCCAAAAAGTTGGCTCATCGAAGATGAAGAATGTCGATGTGCGATTTGTTTGTGCGACCAATAAGGATCCTTGGAAAGAAGTTGAACAAGGGCGCTTTAGAGAAGATCTGTACTATCGTTTGTATGTAATCCCGCTTCACCTACCACCTTTAAGAGATCGAGGTGATGATATTATTGAGATTGCCTACTCATTATTAGGTTTTATGTCTAAGGAAGAAGGTAAAGATTTTATTCGCTTAGCACCAGAGGTTGTTGAGCGTTTCTCGCGCTATGAGTGGCCGGGTAATGTGCGTCAACTTCAAAACGTTTTGCGGAATGTGGTGGTATTGAATAATGGCCGTGAGATTGACTTAGCTATGTTGCCACCACCACTTAATCAACCTTCAAAAAATGAAATTCGAGTGACACGACCGCAGAGTGAAGCTGTCACAGTGCAAGATATTTTCCCTCTGTGGCTGACAGAGAAGAATGCGATTGAACAAGCCATTAAGGCCTGTGATGGCAATATACCTAAAGCAGCAGGCTATTTAGACGTTAGCCCATCTACAATATATAGAAAGCTGCAAGCTTGGAATGCGAAGGAAGTGCAATAGTGGATATACTAGATCAAAGCAAAATCGACAGGCTTGCCAGTGAAATCGGAGAAGAAAATGTTCCGGTGTTGCTCGAGATATTTTTAGGTGAGCTGCAAATGTATATCAACAAGCTTTCTCAAATAGACGGTGCTGAGCAAGAGCAGTATTTAAAAGAGATCAGTCACGCGCTAAAAAGCAGCGCCGCAAGTTTTGGTGCTGAGGCACTGCGCGCTTATTCGGTTGAGGTGGATTCATGTGCGAAGTTGGGTGTTGCACTCGACTCCGAGAGTAACAAGCAACAAATGTTATCTCTACTGGGTGAAACCCAACAGAGATACCAACAATTATTTGATCAGTAACCACTCGATAGCTTGTTGTAGCTTTGCCCGATCATGACGCCAGTCGCGATTGGGTGAGGCCAGCGGCGTCGTAACACAGTTCCAACCGTCTAACTCAGGGTGGGGGGCTTCTCCCAGAACCACATCGATCTTGCGCCCTTGGCAAGAGCGTTCACACCATTCTAATTTTTCTTGTAAAGTCATTTGTCCTGCAGGCCCAAACTCAGGTGAAAGGTTCTCGACAAAAACGAGTTTTGCGGTGCGGTTATTGGCTATCGCTCTGCCTACTTCTGGCAGCAAGAGCGGTGGCATAATACTGGTAAGAAAACTACCTGGACCAAGAATAATGGCATCGGCTTCTTCAATCGCGATGACCCCTTCCTTGGTCGCAGGGACCTCTGGTTCGAGATCCAATCGAATCAACTTTTCGGGCATTTCATCGACATTGGTCTCACCCGTAACCCAGCGTCCGTCTGGAGCCAGTGCCTTTAAGTCTGACGGGTGTTCTGACATCGGGATGATATTGACATCAACTTTCAGCATATTGCGGATTAGGTTTGTTGCGTCAAGAGGTCGAACCGAGAGGTTATCGAGGGCGGTAAGCATCAAGTTACCGAGGTTGTGTCCATCGAGTTCTCCGGCGCCTTTAAAGCGATATTCAAACATCATCGAGCTAATTGATGGGTCAGTGATGAGCTGATTGATACAGTTGCGCGTATCGCCCCAAGCGATGCCACCTTGGCAGTTGCGAATGCGTCCTGTAGAGCCACCGTTATCTGTTGTAGCAACAATACCTGTTGCGTTTGAGCCAAAATCTTTCAATGCTGCAAGCATACGTCCAAGGCCATGGCCTCCACCGACCGCGACCACTTTTTTGCTAGCGTAAATTGTCATGCTGAGCTTCTTTTTATTCATAACCAACTACAATTTAGATTATTGCATTAATAACCAATACTCAATATTAGGTAATTTGGGCTCCAAGCACGATTTTTTCGCTTTGAGGGTAGAATCACACACAATTATTAAGTATTTTATTTGTCAGCTACTACCAAAATCGTTAGGTAGTTGCCATAACTCCGAGCTCTATAAGCTAAGTCCAGTGGGATAAGCCTGTTGAGCCAGTGACATGTTGTCACAAGGGCATACTTGGAAATGATTATGCCTCCCGTGTTTGGAAAGGTGTTCCGTGGCGCAACAATTCGAAGATAGATTCCATCGCAAGTTTTATTACTTGCGACTTTCCGTTACAGATGTCTGTAACTTCAAATGTACATATTGTTTGCCTGATGGCTATAAGCCTTCTGGGCAGAAAAACTCGTCTTTTTTAGCACTGCCAGAGATCAAACGCGTTGTTAGAGCGTTTGCTGATTGTGGCACCTCTAAAGTACGCATTACTGGCGGTGAGCCAAGTTTGCGTAAAGATTTTACCGAAATCATCCATACGGTGGCTTCAACCCAAGGTATTCGTAAAGTTGCGACGACAACCAACGGTTATCGAATGGAGAAGCAAGTCGCAGAATGGAAAGAGGCAGGGCTAACTCACATCAACGTCAGTGTTGATAGTCTCGACCCACGTATGTTCCATCAAATTACTGGTGAAAACAAATATACTCAGGTCATGGCGGGTATTGAACGCGCATTTGAAGTGGGCTATGAACAGGTCAAGGTCAATGTTGTATTGATGAAAGACCTAAATGCGCACGAATTACCAGCCTTTCTAAATTGGATCAAAGATCGCCCGATTCAATTACGATTCATCGAATTGATGCAAACCGGTGAAATGGATGAACTGTTTCAACGTCACCATGTCTCTGGTGTGGCTATTCGCAATCAATTGATTGCCAATGGCTGGTTACTGAAAGTGCGTGATAACAATGATGGTCCTGCTCAGGTCTTTGTCCATCCGGATTACCAAGGTGAGATCGGCTTGATCATGCCTTATGAGAAAGACTTTTGTGAAAGCTGTAACCGCTTGCGTGTTTCCGCAACGGGTAAGCTTCACTTATGTCTGTTTGGTGATCACGGTGTAGAGTTGCGCGACTTGCTGCAAGAAGATACGCAAGAGCTAGCACTTATAGAACGAATTCAACAACAGCTGCAAACCAAGTCGGTCAGCCACTTCCTTCATGATGGAAACTCGGGTATGACTCCTCACTTGGCATCCATCGGCGGCTGATAGACATCCTTAATCAAACTTCATGCTTGTGCATTCGATAAGCATGAGCTGACTTTGACAAAACTAAAGGTGAACAAATGGGTCACGCAGAAAGCAAATTCCAACCAGCGAATATAGCAGTACTAACCGTTTCTGATACACGCACTGAAGAGAACGATACTTCAGGTGGCTACTTAGTTGATAATGCAAAAGAAGCAGGTCATAACATCGTCGACAAAAAAATAGTTATCGATGATATGTACAAGATTCGCGCTATTGTCTCTCAGTGGATTGCTGACGAAAATGTTCAAGCGGTAATGATTACTGGCGGAACAGGTTTTACTTCTCGTGATAGCACACCTGAGGCCCTTAAACCTTTATTCGATAAAGAAGTTGAAGGTTTTGGCGAGCTATTTCGTATGGTTTCTTATGAAGAGATCGGCACATCAACGATCCAATCTCGTGCTATTGCTGGCTTTGCTAACCATACTGTGATTTTCGCAATGCCGGGATCTACAGGCGCTTGTCGCACGGGCTGGACAAAGATCATTAAGCAGCAGCTAGACGCAAGTCACCGCCCATGTAACTTTATGCCTCACCTAGCAGTCTAAGAGTAGGAGCCGATAATGAGCGAATTCACTCATATCAATGCTTCCGGTGAAGCAAACATGGTAGACGTATCTGCCAAAGCAGAAACGGTACGCGAAGCGCGCGCTGAAGCCTTTGTTCATATGACTCCAGAAACTCTAAAATTGATTGTTTCTGGCTCACATCACAAAGGTGATGTGTTCGCAACGGCGCGTATTGCAGGTATTCAAGCAGCGAAGAAAACTTGGGACTTAATTCCGCTTTGTCACCCCTTGTTGCTATCCAAAGTTGAAGTGCAGCTAGAAGCGATTGAAGCTGAGAGCATGGTCCGTATTGAATCGGTTTGTAAGCTTGCGGGTAAGACAGGAGTTGAAATGGAAGCATTGACAGCGGCTTCTGTCGCTGCACTGACTATCTATGATATGTGTAAAGCTGTGCAGAAAGATATGGTGATTGGCCAAGTCCGGCTGCTAGAAAAAACGGGTGGCAAGTCAGGTCACTTTAAGGTGGAGTCATGATTAAAGTACTGTTTTTTGCACAAACTCGTGAATTGGTAGGCATTGATGAACTACAGCTCGAGGGTGAATTTGCGACTGTTGAGGAAGTGCGTACCCACCTAGTGCAGCAAGACGGTAAGTGGGATCTCGCGCTAGAGCCAGGTAAACTACTTGCCGCCGTTAATCAGTCAATTGTACCGTTTGAGTATTCTATTCAACCTGGTGATGAAGTGGCATTTTTCCCTCCGGTAACGGGAGGGTAATTATGGATAGTCGAGTTTCTGTTCAGTTTGAGGACTTTTCCGTAGGTTATGAATATCAGGCTTTAGCGCAGGGTACTTCTGCGGGCGCAGTTGTCACTTTTACCGGTAAGGTGCGTGATATGAACTTGGGCGATAACGTGACGGGGTTGTCACTTGAGCACTACCCTGGAATGACAGAAAAAGCGCTTGGCGAAATCTGTGATGAAGCGCAGCAGCGTTGGCCAGTTCTCAATATTCGCGTGATACACCGTGTCGGAGATTTAGATATCGGCGACCAGATTGTCTTTGTTGGCGTTTCAAGCGCTCACCGTGGCGCGGCCTTTGAAGCCTGCGAATTTGTCATGGACTACCTAAAAACCAAGGCACCGTTCTGGAAGAAAGAGCGAACAACAGAGTCAACTAGATGGGTTGACTCCAGAGACTCTGATGCCAAGGCTGCGGAGCGTTGGCAGCGTAATCCCTAATTGCATTTTCAAACTTGAAGCTCCTATCAACAGGAGCTTTTTTCATTGTCAGTCAATTGATGTATTGAGCCGCGTTGACGTCCTTTGGCATAAAACAATGCTTGATCGGCAATAGCGATAAACCTTTCAGCCTTCATATCTTGTGGGACGATATGACAGTGACGTATGCCAATAGTAATCGAGAATTGTTCACCGACTGAAGATGAAGGGTGAGGGATGGCAAGTTTATTCACCATTTCTTGTAGCTGCTTGGCACGTTCAATACTTTCTGATTCAATTACGTTAGGTATAAATACCAAAAACTCATCCCCACCATAGCGGAAACAGAGGTCGTCATTTTTCGCCCAATTATGAATTATGCCGCTGAGTGTTTTGAGTGCTTTATCGCCTTGTTGGTGACCAAGACTGTCGTTGTACTGTTTGAAGCAGTCAACGTCTATCATCAACACTGCTGAACCAATCAGTTTCAATTTCGCCAATTCAATCGCTTCAGGTAAAAGCGCATCTAATGCGTAACGGTTATACATTTGACTTAGGTGGTCAATATAGGTCAAGCGCTCGAGTTCAATCTGCTGATGGGCGAGTCTATCTAGTGCTCTTTTGTATTCGGTGATGTTTCTTACTGTCCATAGCACCAACGATGTATTAGGTAGGGGAATTACAAGAGCGCTAAAGTGCTGAACTTGCCGAGGCCCTTCAATACCATCAAAGCAGCGTAAATCTTTTGGGTCTAAACTGTATTCAAGCTCAGAAGCAGTTTGGCTTTCAATGACATCAACAATCACTTGGCTAAACCAAATAGCTTTGTCAGCTGGAAGTACTTGATATTGATTGAGACCAACAACCGCAGTGGGGTCATGATGACGTTTCTTGTCTCTACCTCCCCAAGCTTCGACATAAGTTCCTGATTTATCGATCAGAAATGTCGGCTCTGGCAGTGACTCAAGAACTTCATGCATCATATCTGGGTTACTAGCAATCTTGGCTGAAAAAGTAGAATTCATGTCATGCCCCCATATATTGATTGATGCAACTATTTACAGTTTAGACATTTAATCTTGGAACGCATGTCACAAAAGGGTGAAAGATGACTTATATCATAATTAAAAGAGCCGTCCTCATTGCTTTGGTGGTAGGGACCTTACTCAATATCATTAACCAGTACGATGCGATTTTTGCAGAGCACCCATTTAACTGGCTAAAGGCTTGTTTGACCTATTGTGTACCATTTTGTGTTTCACTATTTAGTACCTGGCTGGCTCACCGCGATACGCAAGCGCACTGAGACTAGCACGGAGTTTATGAAACGTGATAGCCAGCACCTATTGTAAAAATTGTTGTTTTCCATTTAGTAAAATCAAGAAATTAGGCAACAATTACAGTATATGCAGCGAAGCTTGCACGTTAAGGAGACATAAATGGAATCGTTGAAAGTAAAAGATTATATGACATTGCAAGCCGTAACCTTTGCGCCAGAGATGTCACTAAGCGCGGCTTTAGATAAAGTGATGAACTCTAGATACCTTGGTGGTCCGGTGATCAACGAAAGAAAGGAAGTGATAGGCTTTCTTTCAGGACAAGACTTGCTTGATACTCTTATTAAAGTGAGTTACTACTGCCAAGACAGTCATACCGTGGCTGATTGTATGCATCCAGAAGTACTATCAGTCACATCTGATACTTCGATTATCGAACTTGCCGATATGATGAAAGTCGGACGGCCAAAAGTTTACCCTGTGATTGATGGGGGCAAGCTTGTCGGTATTATTACCCGACGAGATGTATTACGTGCTATTGGCAAGAACATCGAAGATTGCTTTAAGCATCCGGTGTAACATACTAATTCGCTAGATAAATAAGAGGTGCGAAAATCGCGCCTCTTATTTTTTGTTGTTGAGCAATACTGAAAGGAGAGCAAAATGCCCGATCAAAGTGCCAAATTTGTTGAAGGATCAACCATGCGACATATTTTGGTGATGTCGGGAGCAGGGTCGGTTGGCCTTATGGCATTGTTTGTGGTCGATCTTGTCGATATGCTGTTTATCAGTATGCTGGGGCAGGTTGAGTTGGCTGCTGCGGTCGGTTTTGCTGGGACTTTAGTTTTTTTCTCAACGTCTATATCTATTGGTACTTCTATTGCTATGGGAGCGTTAGTTTCAAAGGCGATTGGCGCAAATAAGCGGCAATATGCTCGAGAACTAAGTACCAGTATTTTGTGTACCGCAGTGACGATCAGTGTGATTGTCGCAGCGGTGATGTTCGCTTACATTCCTGAACTATTGCAGGCAATTGGCGCTCATGGCGTAGCGGCAGAGCGAGCTGAAGCCTATCTAAGGATCATTTTGCCTAGTGGGCCGGTTATTGCAGTGGCAATGGCTGCGGGGGCGGGTTTGCGTGCCGCGGGAGATGCTAAACGTTCAATGTGGGCTACATTAGCGGGTGGATTAGTGAACGCAATTCTAGATCCGATTTTTATCTTCGGTTTTGGTTGGAATGTTGAAGGCGCGGCACTAGCTTCGGTATTTGCTCGCTTTACTGTGCTATTTTTCTCAATCTACCCACTTATTCGTGTCCATAAACTGGCGGCGAAATTTAACTATAGGGTTTGGTTAAGTAATCTAAAAATTATTGTCGCGATTGCTATTCCGGCGATCATCACCAATATAGCCACGCCAATCGGTAATGCGATCGTTACTTCTGCAATTGCCCAATTTGGTGAAAACTATGTGGCGGGCTTTGCGGTTATCGGCCGACTCATACCAGTCTGTTTTGCGGTTATTTTTGCTCTGTCTGGGGCTGTTGGGCCTATTATTGGACAGAACTACGGCGCGGAGCGTATGGATCGTGTAAAAGAGACGCTCAATAACTCTTTAATCGTCACCACACTTTACACCATCTCAGTTTGTCTCATTCTCTACTTTGCCCAAGACTTAATTATTCATATGTTTAGCCTTGACGGTGACGCAGAAATTATCGTTGCTACATTTTGTACCTATGTTGCAGTGAGCTTTATTTTTAATGGCGCGCAGTTTGTTGCCAATACGTCGTTCAATAACTTAGGTAAGCCTCTATATTCAACGGCACTCAATCTGGGTAAGGCGACGTTAGGAACTTTGCCATTTGTCCATTTAGGGGCGCTTTGGTTTGGCCCGCTGGGCGTCCTTTATGGTCAGGCGGTAGGTACCGTGGTATTCGGCTTCATTGCAATTGTTGTATTGCGTAAACACATCTCTGATTTGATGCGATCAACCTGTGTCACTCACGAGGTGTCAGATCCTTCAATTACTAGTGTCAATAGCCAACCATTCTGTACTCATGACGCGGTTTTAATTAATGATGTGGCGTCAACGACAGAAATTTCGCAAGAAAGCGCAGAAAAAGTTTGACCTTGGAGTAGGCTCCAAGGTTTACACTGATAGTGTACAGTGAATGGAGATAAACATATGTGCACTAAACATCAAGCTTGCCGCTCAGAAAAACTCGCGGCTAATCCTTCCCAATCTGGTTCTTGTGCTAGCCCACAAATCTCAACCATTAAGATGGCAGGTGTAACGAGTACAGAATCGAGCTGCTGTAGCTCGGACAGTTGTAATAGCGGGGCTGACCCATCTGACGAAGAGGGCGAGCCCAGTTCTGCTTCGCGTTATACCCACAGCTGGAAAATTCAAGGGATGGATTGCCCATCCTGCGCGCGTAAAGTAGAAACCGCCGTTAATCGAGTCGATGGTGTTGTGGAAGCCAAAGTTCTGTTTGCTACCGAAAAGCTGATTATCACCTCAGATAATACCCGCGTTGCCCAGCTCGTTGAACAATCGATTTTAGATACCGGTTTTACCTTTGCCAGTCCAAATTCAAATACTCCTAAGCCAGTGTCATCGGGTTGGAAATCTGTGCTACAACAAAACGCTCAGATTATTGCCATTGCTTTGGCGATGGCTGTGGCGGCAGCGATCAAGCCAACACTTCCTTACATCAGTGAGTGGATGTTTATCCTTACCTGTTTAGCAGGCTTATACCCAATCGCGAAAAAGGCGATCAGTCTCGCTCGCTCTGGAACGCCTTTTGCGATAGAAACTCTCATGAGCGTTGCTGCGCTCGGAGCACTTTACTTAGGAGAGACTATCGAAGCCGCAATGGTGCTATTGCTGTTTTTGATCGGAGAACGACTTGAGGCTTTTGCGGCTTCTCGCGCTCGTAGTGGTGTTCAGGCACTAATGGAATTGGTCCCGGAGAATGCGACGAAAATTGTCGATGGTGAACGTGTCAATGTTTCCGCTAGAGAGTTACAGCCTGGTGATGTAATAGAAGTCTCTCCTGGCTCTCGACTACCCGCTGACGGTAAACTTATTGGCGACGTAGCGAGCTTTGATGAAAGCGCCCTCACAGGTGAATCCATTCCTGTTGAACGCTACCAAGGCGAATCTGTGATTGCAGGTGCAGTTGCTGTCGATAAAGTCGTTAGATTAACCATCACTTCAAAGCAGGGCGAGAACGCGATAGATCGAATTCTCCATTTGATCGAAGAAGCCGAATCTCGCAAAGCGCCACTAGAACGGTTCCTTGATAAGTTTAGCCGTTGGTACACACCGCTAATGATGCTGGTTTCGTCAATGGTGATTGTCACGCCACCGCTATTGTTTGCTCAACCTTGGGAAACGTGGATCTACCGTGGACTGGCTTTGCTGCTTATCGCATGCCCTTGTGCTTTGGTTATTTCGACGCCTGCCGCGATTACTTCTGGGTTAGCCGCCGCCGCTCGTCGAGGAGCCCTGATCAAAGGGGGCGCGGCGTTAGAGCAGCTAGGTCGAGTCGAAACTATCGCGTTTGATAAAACGGGCACCTTAACTAAAGGAAAACCGGAAGTCACAGATGTCGTTGCCTTGGAGGGTTGGACTGAGCATTCTCTATTGGAAAAGATAGCGGCTATTGAAGTGGGCTCTAGCCACCCACTGGCGGTCTCTTTGGTGAATAAAGCGAAAAAACTTAAGCTAGATATTGCAGAGGCTGATGACAAGCAAGCTTTAGTTGGAAGCGGCGTTCGTGGGGTCGTGTCTGGCAATGAATATCAAGTGAGTGCACCTAGTAAGGTTGGCTTTGCTTTACCTGATTCGCTGGTTGAGATGATTGAGCTGCTGGAAGGGCAGGGTAAGACCGTTGTTGTTGCTATCGAAGCAAAACGTAACATCATGGGGGTGATCGCGTGGCAAGATACCCTGCGTGACGACTCTGCAAGGGCGGTGAAAGCGCTTAATGAGTTAGGTATTCACTCGATTATGCTAACTGGAGATAATCCACGTAGTGCTTTGGCTATCAGTTCAATGATTGGTATCGACTACAAGGCGAGTCTACTTCCGCAAGATAAAGTGACATATGTCGAACAGCTTTCAGCTAGCGGTAATGTTGCTATGGTCGGTGATGGTATCAATGATGCTCCGGCGATGAAAGCGTCTAGCATAGGCATTGCGATGGGCGGTGGTACAGATGTCGCGTTGGAAACCGCTGATGCAGCGATAACGCACAACCGTTTGATTGAGTTAGCTGGCATGATTGAGTTATCTCGTGCCACACTCAATAACATTCGTCAGAACATCGCTCTAGCACTTGGCTTGAAAAGCGTTTTCTTAGTGACAAGCCTACTCGGTATTACGGGTTTATGGGTGGCTGTTTTAGCAGACAGCGGGGCGACTGCTATTGTTACTCTTAATGCATTAAGGTTGCTAAAATTTAAGTCTAAGCAAGATTAAATAACTCAAGCGGTATATAGCCCCTGCATTGTTGATGTAGGGGCTATTTTTTATGCAACTGATAATTTGATATTGCTTAGAAGTGTGATGTAAACCGTTTTTATGTGCAATAGCCTTGTTTGTTGCGAATGGTGTTGTGAAGATGATCACTATAATGCTCGCAGGAGTTCGCTAGAGTATGTCTTGTACCCAATAAGTTTTATAGAGCGCATCGGTTAATTAATGTATAACCCAACTGCGCCACAATAAGGAGCCCCCTATGTCTCAAGCTGTATTCCACCTTGGCGTTACTGAATCTGATCTGGCTGGTGCAACACTAGCGATCATTCCTGGTGACCCAGCACGTGTACAAAAGATTGCCGAAGAAATGGAAAACCCAGTTTTCCTAGCAAGTCATCGTGAATACACGCTTTACCGTGCTGAACTAGACGGCCAACCAGTTGTTGTTTGTTCTACAGGTATTGGCGGCCCTTCAACATCAATTGCAGTAGAAGAGTTAGCTCAGCTTGGCGTTCGTACTTTCCTACGTGTTGGTACAACAGGTGCGATTCAGCCACACGTAAATGTGGGTGATATGATTGTATCTACAGGTTCTGTTCGTTTAGATGGTGCAAGCTTACACTTTGCTCCTATGGAGTTCCCAGCAGTAGCAGATTTTGAAGTTGCTACGGCGATGAAAGCCGCGGTAGAAGAGTCTGGTGCAGCTGTTCATATGGGTGTAACGGCCTCAAGTGATACTTTCTACCCAGGTCAAGAACGTTACGATACTTTCTCTGGTCGTGTGGTTAAGCGCTTCCAAGGCTCAATGCAAGAGTGGCAAGACATGGGCGTTCTTAATTTCGAAATGGAATCTGCAACGCTTCTGACTATGTGTGCTAGCTCAGGCCTTAAAGCAGGCTGTGTTGCTGGTGTTATCATCAACCGTACACAGAAAGAGATCCCAGACCACTCAACTCTAAAAGAGACTGAAGCTCGCTCAATCAAAGTGGTTGTAGAAGCTGCTCGTAAAATGCTTTAAAGCTATTTAGTGAACTGTCCCTTTAAAGCTCCGTATTTTCGGAGCTTTATTATTTTTATTGGGGGACACCTTTTTTATCTGGAGAAGTTATTCGGTTACTGTCAAAAACAATGGCTTGGTACTCTCCACTTTCAATTAGCACTTTTAAACCTTTAGAAAAAACTTCACTGAGTGTGCTACTACGTTGCATGTCTTTCTGAGTAAACATGATGTACATACTATCTTCAACTAGGGGTTTATCACCAATACGAATTACTCTCGCTTCTTCCTTTGATAAGTACTTGTCAATAAGGTATTTTCCACGAATCAGCCCAGTAGGATAGGCATCGATGCGGTGTTTAGCTAGTTTCTCAAAATTGCTTTCCTCTGTGTTTTCAATGGTTGGTTTGAGGCCTGCGTTTAACAGTAGATTTGTGGCTTGATAATCTTGCGTTGCGCCAATGTGAAAGTTCTTCAAGTCATTCAGTTTTTTCCAACTGAAACTCGCATCCCCATGAGAAAAGAAAACGACTTTTTGAGTAAACATGGCGTCTGAGAAATAAAAACTCTGTTTTCTCTCACTGTTAAACATCCATGGGAAGGTTCCGTCATAGGTGCCTTGTTTTGCCAATCTAAGCGAGCGAGACCAAGGGTAGTAACTAAGTATGACTTCATAACCTTGGCTTTCGTATGCACGAATGACTATTCGTTCAGAGATTTTTTCTCTGGGATTATTGGACGAGCTTGTATACGGAGCCCATTCTCCTATCGCAAATCTAACCGTCTTGGTGTCCGCGTTGGCTGAGAGCCCGACAAGTACGCAGCACAGCGCTACGGCTATTTTTTTCATCTCTATTCCTAAAAAAAAAGAATATGTTCAATTACAAGTTTAGATGGCAGATGAGTGATGTGCGCGATTAATGAGATTTCTATTACTTGTTAGAGTGATAAGATAAGGCTAGGGTGTCGTGGAGCATTGCACCCAAGCCTTAGAAGTTAGCTGTAGGCAACTTTTGGTAAAGGCTGATACAGATTTTCGGTCATATCTGAAAGCATTTGGTCATATACTTGAGAAACAATCAGCGAGATATCAGTCGTGAGCTGATAGAGTTCTTCGCTTTCCATTTGAATCTTATCACTAGCATTGATTTCAGTGAGAGCATGCATAGCTTTCGAACTTATAGGAGAGGCGACTGACAGAGGGCTGATTAGTGACAGTTGGTTCAACTTACGTCTGGCTTTGTCACAATAGTATTTCACTCTCAGCATACTGTCGGGATGATTTAGATCCTGAATCGAAATTCTTAGTTGGGTGAGTACCTCCATACTGTCTAATACTTGCTGCCAGTTCATATGGTACTCATCACTGATGTCTTCTCGTCCCGACTCAATTAACCAAGCAATCGCTATTTCATCCATAAGAAACATACAGTGTCTGATGGTTTTTCCGTGAATGACCTGATTGCGAGCAACGGTTCTCTGATCCCATTCTTTATGAAGTGTTTTCAGTTTTAACTGAAGAATACGGTACATGGGTTTGTTCTCGAATTGAGCATTGGCGATCAGCTGGTTTGATCGCTCCATCATGGCATCGTAATTTTCTTCTAACTGACTTTGGTGGATGTCAAAGTGGTGACTGGTCAACGCCTGATGGGTGATTGCTCTATGTTGACGACTTAGTAACAGTAACTGGCGTAGCAGAATTAAAAGCTCGAATTTACGTTCTAAGCCTGAATGACGTTTTTTCGAAAAGTAGAATAAGGTTACAAGCACGACAAATGAAATAATCAGTGAAAACAGCACGAACATAACCAACTCCTTGTTGTGGTTTACCTATAAAGTGGTAGAGCAGGTTTGGTGCCAAAATTATTTTACTTACAATTCATATAGTTACAATTTTTATTGGAAGGTATTTGAACTCAATTGGTGCAAGAAAGCACTGAAAGTGTGAATAAGGACACAAAAAAGCCCTGCTGATTAGAGCAGGGCTTTCGATTAAAGTGGTGTTATTTACATTACACGCATACCAGGTTGTGCGCCTTCGTGAGGCTCAAGAATCCATAGGTCACTGCCACCAGGGCCAGCAGCTAGGATCATGCCTTCAGACATACCAAACTTCATCTTACGAGGCTTTAGGTTAGCTACCATTACCGTTAGCTTGCCTTCTAGCTCTTCAGGTTTGTACGCTGACTTAATGCCAGAGAATACCTGACGAGTTTCACCGCCGATGTCTAGTTGGAACTTAAGCAGCTTGTTTGCTTTTGGCACTTCTTCACAAGAAATAATACGTGCGATGCGCATATCGACTGCAGAGAAAGCGTCAAATTCAATCTCTTCTGCGATTGGTTCTTTGTCTAGCTCAGTTTGGCTTGCTTTGTTCTTTTCAGCTTCTGCTTTCTCTTTTGCTGCAACTTCTGCTGCGGCATCTTCTTTAGAAGCTTCAATCATAGCTTCGACCTTCTTCGGATCGATGCGGTTGAACAGTGCTTTGAACTTAGTGATCTCGTGATCAGTTAGTGGTGCAGCAACACCTTCCCAAGTTAGCGTTTCGTTTAGGAACGCTTCAGTACGCGCAGCAAGCTCTGGCATTACTGGTTTCAGGTAAGTCATCAGAACGCGGAATAGGTTGATACCAACAGAGCAGATAGCTTGTAACTCTTGGTCTTTACCTTCTTCTTTTGCCACAACCCACGGTGCTTTCTCATCAACGTATTGGTTTGCTTTGTCTGCTAGTGCCGTGATTTCACGGATCGCACGACCAAATTCACGAGTTTCGTAAAGTTCTGCAATACGATCGGCGGCAGCAGCGAACTCGTTATATAGCTCTGGTTCAGCGAAGTTAGCCGATAGCTTGCCTTCAAAACGCTTAGTGATGAAGCCAGCGTTACGAGATGCTAGGTTAACAATCTTGTTTACCACGTCAGCATTTACTCGCTGAGTGAAGTCTTCAAGGTTAAGGTCTAGATCATCGATACGGCTGTTCAGTTTTGCCGCGTAGTAGTAACGCAGACATTCTGGGTCTAGGTGATCTAGGTAAGTCGCTGCCTTGATGAATGTGCCTTTCGACTTAGACATCTTAGCGCCGTTTACTGTTACGTAGCCGTGGACGAATACGTTGTTTGGCTTACGGAAACCGCTACCTTCTAGCATTGCAGGCCAGAATAGCGAGTGGAAGTAGACAATGTCTTTACCGATGAAGTGGTAAAGCTCCGTTGCGCTGTCTTTCTTCCAGTACTCATCGAAATCTAGACCTTCAGTCTTGTTACATAGATTCTTGAATGAAGCCATGTAACCAACCGGTGCGTCTAGCCATACGTAGAAGAACTTGTCTTTTTCACCAGGGATCTCGAAGCCGAAGTAAGGTGCGTCACGAGAGATGTCCCACTGTTGTAGGCCAGACTCGAACCACTCTTGCATCTTGTTTGCAGTTTCAGATTGCAGAGAGCCAGAGCGAGTCCACTCTTGCAGCATGCTTTCAAACTGAGGCAGGTCGAAGAAGAAGTGCTCAGAGTCTTTCATTACTGGAGTTGCGCCAGATACTGCTGATTTAGGATCAATCAGTTCAGTTGGGCTGTACGTCTCACCACAGTTATCACAGTTGTCGCCGTATTGGTCTTCTGACTTACATTTAGGGCAGGTACCTTTTACGAAACGATCCGGTAGGAACATTTCTTTTTCAGGGTCAAACAGCTGAGAAATAGTGCGGCTAGAGATAAAACCGTTCTTTTTCAGTTCTAGGTAGATGTGTGAAGCCAGCTCACGGTTCTCTTCAGAGTGTGTGCTGTGGTAGTTATCAAAGCTAATATCGAAGCCAGCGAAGTCTTTTTGGTGCTCTTCACTTACTGCAGCGATCATCTCTTCTGGTGTAATACCCATCTGTTGTGCTTTTAGCATGATTGGCGTGCCGTGAGCATCGTCAGCACAGATGAAGTTTACAGTGTTGCCACGTAGGCGTTGGTATCGAACCCAGATGTCCGCTTGAATGTGCTCAAGCATGTGGCCTAGGTGAATCGAACCGTTAGCGTACGGAAGGGCACAAGTTACCAGTAATTTGCGTGGATCGTTTGCCATACTTAATATTCGCTTCTTAAGGAGTATAGAAAAATAGACGCTAATACTACCTTATCCCACCAGTGACTCCAAGGCTTCAACGACTGTATCCCCCTAGTTTTTTCAGGGTTCAGTCTAGGCTGGTGGAGTGTTACGATTAGAGACATAAGGAGGACCTATGCGTCAGTTCACTTCAAAGCAAGATTTCTGTGATTGGTTGAATCAATTTGAGCATCCAAGCCTCGCCCCTGGTTGGGCGTCTACGGCGAACGTCGTTTCAGTTGAAGCCAATCGGTTTACAATTGAAATTCCTTTTGCAGCCAATATATTAACTCAGGATTTGTCTGATTGGATGAGAGCTGCACAAGACAAACGTGAGGTTGGTTCATTCTCGTATAACATCGTTGTAGCGCCGAAGTCTCTGGAAACCCATGTTCCCGCATCGGTGAAAGGGGTTAAGAACGTCATTGCGGTAACTTCAGCAAAAGGCGGAGTCGGTAAGTCGACCACGTCCGTAAATCTCGCCTTGGCTTTGGCAAAGTCTGGAGCCAAAGTCGGGCTTTTGGATGCCGACATTTATGGTCCTTCAGTGCCGCTAATGCTTGGCAAAACCAACGCCCAACCAGAAGTTCGCGACAATAAGTGGATGCAACCCATAGCAGCTCATGGGATATCCACCCACTCAATTGGTTACCTAGTGTCGAAAGATGAAGCGGCAATTTGGCGTGGGCCTATGGCAGCTAAGGCGCTAGCTCAACTTTTGAATGAAACTGAGTGGCCTGAGCTGGATTATCTGGTTATCGATATGCCGCCGGGCACAGGGGATATCCAGTTGACGTTAGCTCAGCAAGTTCCGGTAACCGGAGCGGTGATAGTGACAACTCCCCAAGACCTTGCTTTAGCGGATGCTCGTAAAGGAGCGGCAATGTTTAACAAGGTTGATGTTCCTGTGATTGGCCTCGTAGAAAACATGAGCTATCACATCTGTAGTCATTGTGGTGAAAAAGAGCATATCTTTGGTGCGGGTGGCGCAGAGAAAATGGCCAGTGAATATGGTCTAGATCTTCTGGCTCAAGTTCCGTTACATATTCAGATGCGTGAAGATATCGATAAAGGTATGCCAACGGTTGCTGCGAGACCAGAATCAGACCATGCACAGCAGTATCTTGCCCTAGCTGAGGCGGTGAGCTCGAGATTGTATTGGCGGGGGAAAACCAAACCCGATTCCATTATGTTTACCATGGTGGATTAACCATCTAAATGCATTGCAATTAGAGCGCCTAATGAGCGCTCTTTTTAATTTTTATTCTGTGTAATCGATTGCGCTGAAATCTTTTATTCCATTTAAGTAATTCAAGGCAATCGCGACTGGCAACCGATGACTGAACTCCCTATAATCAGGCGGTTTATCTAAATTTATACTAATGCTCAGGGCTCACTTCGGAGGGCACTGCTAGTATTAGCATATGACACCAATCTAAATCATCGGGTGCAAGAATAATGTCTGATAATAATCAATGCGTCATCGTAGGTATTGCTGGCGCGTCTGCTTCTGGAAAAAGTTTAATCGCGAGCACTATTTACAATGAACTACGTGAAAAAGTGGGCGATCATCAAATTGGTGTGATTACGGAAGATTGCTACTACAACGATCAAGGCCATCTTAGTATGGATGAGCGTGTAAAAACCAACTATGACCACCCAAGCGCGCTAGACCATGATCTATTGTGCGAACATCTAGAGCAGTTAGTTAAGGGACAAGCGGTAGAAGTACCTGAGTACAGCTACACAGAACACACCCGTACTGACAATACGACTTCAATGACGCCTAAGAAAGTTATTATTCTTGAAGGTATTTTGCTGCTTACAGACCCACGTCTGCGTGATTTAATGCATGCGACCGTATTTATGGACACGCCACTTGATATCTGTCTGCTTCGTCGTGTTAAGCGTGACGTTGAAGAACGCGGCCGTACTATGGATTCTGTATTAAAACAGTACCAAGAAACGGTTCGTCCGATGTTCATGCAGTTTATCGAGCCTTCGAAGCAATACGCAGACATTATTGTCCCACGTGGTGGTAAAAACCGTATCGCCATCGACGTATTAAAAGCTCATATTGCAAAACTTTTGAAAGCTTAACGTTGAATAGACACTTAAGACTTTATTTTTTATGAGATAAGTGGCACTTTTAGTGCCACTTTCTTTTTATGGTCGCCATAAATATTTACCCGATCATTTATACTTGGAGCTGACCTTTGTCATAAGAGGCGTGCTCACCAAGCAAGGATAATGCTGATGAAGAAACTGTTCCTAATCATAGCAATCCCAGTGGTTGTTATTCTCGGTGCTTTAATTGCACTGGTAACTTTAGTTAACCCAAACCAATTTAAACCACTTATCGTTGAACAGGCGAAAACCCATACTGGTCTCGATCTTGTCATCGATGGTGATATTAGTTGGCAATTTTTCCCATCGATTGGTTTCGAACTAGGTCAAACCGAGCTACGTAACCCGAAAGGCTTTGAACAGCTTAATATGTTCAAGGTGGATACTGTTGGTGTCGATGTATCTGTAATGCCTCTGTTCAGCCAGCAGCTTGAAATTGGCAATATCACCCTTGATGGCGCCGCTTTTTCACTAGAGACGCTCGCTGACGGTACGAAGAACATTGATGCTTTAACTCAAGCACAAAATGCTCAAGCAGAGTCAACAAGCGCGCCAGCAGCTACAGAAATTAGCTCGCAACCTGCAGTTGAAGAAGCATCTCAAGCAAGTGACAGCGCATCTGCTTGGACGATTAATTTAGCAGGCGTGACTATCTCTAATGCGTCGGTTGAAATTCAAGATAAACAAGCAGGTTCATTTACTAAGCTGTATGACGTTTCTTTGAATCTGTCTCAGTTTGCTGTCGATACTTGGACTAAAGCGGACTTTGCTGCTAAAGGCGAAGCGAATCAGCAGAAATTCACTGCCAAGGGTGATGCTGAGTTTAAGCTTGCAAAAGGCTTTAAAGAGTACGCACTACGTAACATCAACCTTGATGCAACCTTTAGCGACCCTGCGACAAAAATTGAGAGCGCCAAAATTGGCCTAGAAACGTTTGAGTTTGATAAAACCAATGCGTTGACTTATGCCGTGGTGGGTAATGCGGCTGGTCTAGATATCGATATGAAAGGTTCGGCTTCATTGCAAGTAGATCAGGCAATCAGCAAAGTGCTAATGAAGCAAATGGTGCTAGACGCCACGTTCAAAGGAGACTCACTGCCTCAGTCGCCTATGAAGGTAGATATGGCATCCGATTTGTCGTTTGATCTGACCAAGAACCATTTAAGTTTTATACTCGAAAAACTAACAGCAAATGCTCTGGCGTTTGACGGTAAAGCAGACGTGACCTTAGGTGATATCCCGAAAGTGCGCTTTGCTTTGCATAGTCCGAATATTGACTTGGACGAGTTTTTAGGACTTGGCAAGGCCGAATCGGTACAAGCACCATCAGAAACTACACCAGCGCCTGACGTTCCAGAGCAAAAGCCTGTTCAAACTTCGCAACAGAAACCAGCTCAAGAAGTGGAACCAGATCTCTCTGCGCTGAAAACTTTGGATGTCAAAGGTCAGATTACCATCGACAAGTTCAAAGCCAACAACGCCAAAATGCAGAACGTAAAGGCGAGTTTCTCAGTTAACCGGGGAGTGGCAGAACTGACGTCATTTACATCAAACCTATATCAGGGCTCTATCAGCGCTACGGCTCGTTTAGATGCGCGCAAGTCGCCAGCAAGCTACACAGCGAAGAAACGTATCAAAGGGGTAAAAGTACAGCCGTTGCTTATTGATGTAGCAAACAACGATATGCTTGAAGGTACGGGTAATATTGATGTCGACGTTAAAGGCAGTAGCTTAACGCCAACTGGTATCAAGAAGAATTTAGTCGGTACGGTCGTTATCAACTTTGAAGATGGTGCTGTTAACGGTATTAACGTCGCTCAGTTAATTCGTGAGAACTATGCCAAGATTAAGGGCCAAAAAGTAGAGTCGCAAGGCGAAGTTCAGAAAACGGACTTTAGCGCGATGAAAGCAACCTTGAAGTTAAACAAAGGCAATGTGTCTACCAATGATCTTACTATGCAGTCGCCACTGCTTCGTATCCGTGGCAACGGCAGCGCCAACTACATCAATGAAACGGTCGACTTCACAGTGAGTACTTCTGTTGTTGGTTCGCTGAAAGGTCAGGGTGGCAAAGATATTGATGAACTGAAAGATGTCACCATCCCAATCAATATTTCAGGCTCTTGGGCTGAACCTAAGTTCAAGCTCATCTTTGATGATGTACTTAAGCAAAAAGCCGAGAAAGAGATCGACCGTGGATTGAAGAAACTCGATGAGAAACTTGGTGAAAAAATCAAAGATGAAAAGACAAAAGAAGCCGTTAATAGTTTAATCAAAGGGCTGTTTAACTAGCGTATTTTCAGTCGTCTATCCAATAAAGCTTCAAACGCGCCAACTATGGCGCGTTTTTTTTGCCTCCATTTTTTCTCTGTCAGTCCTACTTGGACAAACTTACGACACATTCATACAGTCAATGCTTTGCGCTATTGATAATGTTTACTCTCAACAAAGGAGGGATCATGAAAGCATTTATCTACACATCACTAGTCATTACCTCAGTGGTGGCAAATGGCGCGAATGCGGATGAGTTTGATGTGACATCTGCGCATGTAGATGGTTGTCCGGCCAACTTTTTTACTCATAAAGCGGAGGTGTTCGATGCTGTGACACTATGTGCGACCTATAAAGTGCCTGGACAAAAACTGGCCTATGCCGCCAATGTTACCGCACAATGGTTAGATAATGATCAAGATGGTGTCATTGATGAGCCCGCTTTGCTTGACCACCTGCGCCGTAATCAAGCGGTATTAGTGATGAGTAAGAGTGGATTTAGTGATGGTGCTTTCGATGAGATGGATATTGAGAGTAGAGTTGGCCAGGATCTGTCAGCAGATGAAACCAACCCAAGCAACCAACGTGATGCTTCTCAAGAGGAAATTCACCACCTCATAGTTAACGCTGGGTGGCAATCCTTGTACCCGAAGTTATTCAGTGATCAAAAGAGAGTGAATAGTGCACTATACCAGCAATGGAAGGTCGCTGATGAGCTGGGATACTATCAATACGATGATCCAACCTGCGATAGTGCATGCAAAACCATTGAATTCTTCTACTTAACTACAGCAAGCTACTTAGGTTCAAAAGCAGATCTGTTCTCGGATGAACTGAGCCTCAAGACAAGAGAAGAGTTAACGGAGAAGCTACTAGGGGTTGTTGCAATAATGGAATCCAAGGACTATCACTATTCGACTCATATGTGGCCAGATGGAAAGTATCCTCATCAACAAAACATCAAAATCATAGGCCAGTAGTATAGGTGCAGCCACTAGAACAGTGAGTCTCTAGTGGCTAAAAGCAGGTTACCAATCAACACCTTTTCAACATGTACATAGTCATTGCCAATTGTATAGGACAGTACATTAGTCGGTTAAAGCTTTAACTACTTAAGCTGGACAAAATATCACAATTACAAAAAAGTAATTCTATTTGCGAGTCGTGATAGTGATTACTGCAATTGATATATTTGTTGTACGCATATTTAAAAGAGAAGTGGCCCCCAATGGTTGGACACTTTTCTCCACGCTCAGGTCACTTAATTATATTGTATTGATCTAATATTTCCTGATTTAGATGCGGTAGAGATATTCCCCAAGGAGCCAATTTATCCTCCAAATAATTTTCTCTAGAAAATACATTCAATGCTGCGCCATTGAATTTCTTCACTAAATCGACGTCTGTAGTCTCTTTAGGAAAAGCAACAAAGTATGTAACTTGTTTATTGGAAAAGGCATAATGTATATTGGATACGTTATATTCTTTTGCTCGATATAATGCCACTGATTTATTACTGTAATAAGCATCAATCCGTCCAGTGGCTAACATTCGTGTTAGGTTCCCCGTAGCGTCAGTTTTCATGTCAATTGTTATTGGTTTTAAACCTTGCGCAAGCATAGTTTTTTGAATTTCCTCGAGAGATTTAGAAGTATTTGAAGGGCCAAAAACTCCCACTCTAAAGCCTTGGATATCAGCTAATTTTAATATTTTACCCGCCTTCGATAATGGCACAAAAAAACCGTACTCTGATACCATAAAAGGGATTGAAAAGTAGAAAGTATTGCTTCTTTCTTTGTTCCAACCATAAGGAAAACCGGCATCTACATCCCCATTTAGAACCATCAATTTTGAACGCTTATTCGGTACCAATTTAAAAGTGCATTGTTCTTTCATCTCCTTACATATGTCGGAAACCATATCTTTAAAAGGTCCTGAAATGATATTTTTGTCAGTTTGCTGTACAAATGGAGGGAACGGAAAAGAGGAAAATTCGAGAGCGTTGATAGAGAAAGGAAACACCAACAGAGCGCTAGATAATATTCGGCTTAAACAAAAAACAGAGTTCATAATTTAGCTGCCTTCAATATGTAAAGATACTAAAACAATAGTACATAACATTCTTGCTACCAAAGTTCGCAATGTTAGATTGGCTTTGTTGCTTAAATCGATGGAACTAAATTAAGAAGCCACGATCTGATCGGTTACACCCATTAATCGTCTTAGCTTCATACCAAAACCTCGTTACAAAACAACTAATTATAATCAGTACAATAAACCGTGGCTCTTTGACCTTTTGGATTAATGAGGAAGCGATAGTTGAGTGGAAGCAAAACAGCGTGGTAGACCTCACCGATTCGACTACTTAGCCATTACTACCGCACTGATGGTGAAACACATTTTCTCTATACCATTGAGAGCGCTACAAGGTTTTTGGGACTCAGTATTTAAGCTCGTTAACATCCCGCTAGTTTGTCCATATTACACCTGTGTAAGTCGTCGAGCTAAGGAAGTTGAGGTTTCATTTAAACCCAAAACTACGGGTGCAATACAACACCTAGCCATTGATGCCACTGCTCTCAAGGTTTATGGCGAAGGTGAATGGAAGGTTAAGAAGCATGGTACTGATGGGAAGCGTAGAGTCTGGCGTAAGCTGCATATTACAGTGGATACCAGCACCCACAAAATAGTCGCGGCAGAGCTGAGTTTATCTAATGTAACCGATGCCGAAGTGCTCTCCAACTTACTTAAGTCGACACGTCGTACAATACTTGAGATATCAGGTGATGGGCTTATGACACAAGGAATTGCTACGATGCTATACGAATCAAGCGAGCGGTCCCACTCATCCCACCCCGAGAAGGAGCCGTCTTCTGGGAGCATGGACACCCTCGTAATTTAGCAGTAGGTTGCCAGAAACTTCACGGTTCCAACAAGAAATGGAAAAAGCGATATGGCTATCATAAGCGCTCGCTATCAGAGACAGCAATGTTGGGTGGAAAATTAAGCCTAAGAAATTACAACGCTCAGGTTGGTGAGACTAACGCCATGATCAAAGCGTTGAAAAAGCTTACAGGGATTGGTATGCCTGAAACTCAGTATATGGTTTAAGAATTAAGCACTCATGGTGTAGGTATATCTTATCTCTGAATTAAGCAACAAAGCCGCTCGTACCGCCTCTGTCGCTGCATTCAATGCCAGTAAATTGATTTGCTTAGAAATGTCGTTGATGAAATTTAACACCGTAGTAATCTTTTCACCTTATTCAATCAACTTGTGCATTTTGGCATTTAAACTAGCTAAAAATCTGCTCCTTGTGTTCTTACGCTTTTAAGTTAATTATTAATTTAGTCATTATTGAAGGTTAAAAGCAAACATGAAACTAAAACTTGCTCACAAGGTGGCGATAGCGTTTGGCCTAGCTCTAGCGCTAAATACTGTTGTTTTAACAGCTATTTCATTCTTCAAGGTTACAGACGAAACACAAAAAATGATTTCGTCAAATGCTTACAATTACAGCCAATTAGCAGCTCGAGATATTGGAAACTGGTTAGAAAGCAGAAAACTATCTATCTCTGCGCTTACTAATGCGCTCTCCAACAGCAGAGACAACGAAGATATCTTACGCCACTTGGAGCAAGCAAAGCAGGCTGCAGAGTTTGATCTAGTTTACCTCGGTTTAGCTAACGGTGACATGTACCGAAATACAGGCTTAAACACTGTATCAGGATACGACCCACGGGTGAGAAGCTGGTATAAACTCGCAAGCAACTCCAGTGACATTGTGGTGACTAAGCCATTTATTGCAGCCTCTTCTGGTAAGTTAACAGTAACCATTGCAAAGTCTTTGCATGTTGATGGTAGTTTTATCGGAGTTGTAGGAGCAAGTGTTAGTCTAAGCAAGCTCACTCAAGATGTGTCAGATATGGATGTCCCAGGTGAAGGCATTGCATTTATTTTGTCAGACGATGGTGTGATAATTGCACACCCAAATGAAAAACTACGCAACCAACCGTACGATTCGCTCAATGCCAACCTTTCGTTTGACCAACTTTCTAGTTCAAGGAGCCAAAACCATCTCCCCACTGTCAAGTTATCTGATACAAACTACCTCGTTACGACTCGTCCTATCCCAGCGTCAAACTGGCTAATTGTTATGGCGGGAAAAGAAGACGTGCTCTTACGTCCGATCCGAGACTTAGCTATGTTCTCACTATTGGCAGCTTCCGCATTGATTGTCATCACTATCACTGTTGTCACTCCTTTGATTAAAGCTTTATTTACCAACTTGTTAACGGTGTCTTCAGCATTAAAAACAATCTCCAAAGGTGGGGGAGACCTGACTCAACGTATCAAGGTAGTCAGTCATGATGAAGTAGGGCTGCTCGCAGAGAACTTCAATCTTTTTGTGGGTCAGCTTCAAAACCTGTTGAGTGAGGTGCGTAATGTGACTGAGCAGGTGAACATCCAATCTAGAAGTATCGCCACAGCGGCATCTAAGCAAGAAATACAGGCAAAGTCCCAACAAGACGAAGTAACGATGGTTGCTACAGCAGTGACCGAGATGGCTTCTGCGACACAAGAAATCGCAAACAACTGTGAACAAACGGCTAATGCTTCTGCCAACACTGTTTTAGTAAGCTCTAAAGGTCAAGATATGGCAAAAACCTGTCAAGGTTCAATTGAGAGCCTATCATCCCAAGTAAATGATGCAACGGAGATTATCAGTAAGTTGAGTGCTCACGGTCAGGACATCAACACAATCGTTGGCACAATCAGTGATATTGCTGAACAAACTAATTTGCTTGCACTAAACGCAGCGATCGAGGCTGCTCGTGCTGGTGAACAGGGGCGCGGGTTCGCAGTTGTTGCAGATGAGGTTAGGATTCTCTCTCAACGTACACATAAATCAACCGAAGAAATTACAGCTATGATTACGACGCTCAAAACCACAACCCAAGCTGCTGTGGATGTTATGGCAGGGTGCCATGAGCTGGCTGTAACCAGTGTAGGTGATGCTCAGAATGCTAACGATGCATTCAGTGAGATAGCAATGGCAATAAGTCAAATAAGTGATATGTCTATTCAGATTGCCACCGCAGCTGAAGAGCAGACATCAGTGACCGATGAAATAGGAAGAAACACAGATGCTATTAGAGAAGTGGCGGATTCGTTTATGATAGAGTCTCGAAAAGGTGTGGACCAATCCAGCCAACTTTCTGCACTTTCTAATAAATTGAACGTGCTACTTTCTCAATTTAAGCTGTCTTGAGACATGTTAATGTTCATTCGGTTTAGTATCTGCTGGGTAACTGCGACCTTTCTTAGTTTTGGTGTTATTACACCTGCACATAGCAAGATAGAGATGGTAACATTTGGTTTTCCTCCATACTCGATGCCAGCGATTGATGATAAGCCTATTGGTCCATTTGTGGAGATAGTAAATGATGTATGTGTTCAATTAGTTATTGGTTGTGAAATTGGGTATTGGCCGAACCGAAGAGCAAAAATGCTAGTTAACACAGGTCAAGCAACGGCTATTTTCCCTATGGGGTGGAATAAGCAACGAGTATCGAAATATTTTTTTTCTGTGCCAATCATTGTATCTGAGTACGGTTTTTTTATTAACAAAGATGTGATGCAACCGATTAAAAGCTTAAGCGACTTACAAAATCTCACGGTCGCCGTGTTTAGTCCTTCAAACACATTCTCATCGTTGCTCACCTTACAGCAAGAGATAGTTAAGTTGGGTTACAAACCTTTTGATATCGCAGAACAAACAGATGTATCTGAAAAACTCATTCATCTACTAGACAAAAATAGAGTCGATGCATACTACAGCAATCGAGATGTTGGAGAGTTTAAAGCTAAGACGTTAGGTCTTGGTAATATTACTTATAGTTTTAATCACAGAGATGTATTGTATTTTATTGCTTTTTCTAAAAGCTATGTGAGTCAAGACTTTATTCGAAGATTCAATCGTAGTTTACTTAATTACATGTCGACTAACCCCAATTACTACAGCATTTTGTTAAAATACCAATTAAGTCCAGCTCCTGTAACTGATGAAATTTTAGACAAGTATAATATATTACGTTAGCGTCAACGAAAAACAACGGGAAGGCTAGGCTTTGTTGCGTAATTCGATGGAACTAAATCAGGAACTTACGATCTGATCGGCTACATCAGTTAATTATCGTAGTCCTATGCCAAAACCTCGTTACAAAACAACTAACTCGAAACAGTACACAAAGCCCTAATCAACCGTGGTTCTCTCACCTTCTGGATTGATGAAGATGCTATAAGAGAATGGAAGCACAGCAAACAGAATAAGAGCGGTAGGCCTCGTCGATTCAGCGACCTAGCCATTACAACCGCGCTGATGGTGAAACGAATTTTCTCAATGCCTCTGAGAGCGTTGCAAGGCTTCATCGATTCCCTGTTTAAGTTGGCCTATATTCCTCTTACCTGTCCACATTACAGTTGCATCAGTCGAAGAGCTAAGCAGGTTGAGGTTTCATTTAAGACAAGAACCAGAGGTGCGATACAGCATCTGGCCATTGATGCTACTGGTCTCAAGGTTTATGGCGAAGGTAAATGGAAGGTCAAAAAGCAAGGTATTGATGGAAAGCGTAGAGTCTGGAGAAAGTTGCATTTAGCAGTCGACACCTGCACTCACGAGATAGTCGCTGCAGAACTGAGTTTATCCAATGTCACTGATGCAGAAGTCCTTCCTAATTTGCTCAAGCAAACACGTCAGCGAATCATCGAGATATCTGGAGATGGTGCTTACGACACAAGGAATTGCCATAATGCCATACGGATTAAGCGAGCTGTTCCATCTCACCAAGAGAAGGGGTTGCCTTCTGGGAACAAGGACATCCTCGCAATTTAGCAGTGGGTTGCCAAAAGTTCTACGGTTTCAACAAGCAGTGGAAAAAGCCGTATGGTTATCACAAGCGTTCTCTTTCTGAAATAGCCATGTATTGTGTGAAGCAGTTGCTAGGTGGGAGGTTAAGCCTGAGAAACGATAATGCTCAGGTTGGCGAAACCTACGCCATGATTAAAGCGCTGAACAAGCTTACAGGACTTGGTATGCCTGAAACTCAGTGTGTTGTTTAAGAGTTGCTCAATTTCGAGTGGGTTGGCTTTCTGTCTGAATTACGCAACAAAGCCAATAATATTAGTAAGTAGGACATTGGCATCAAATTAGTAGCCACTAGAACAGCGAGTCTCTAGTGGCCAAAAACAGGTTACCAATCTACACCTTTGAGAGCTTTTACGCCTGACTCAAAAGCATGCTTGACGTTACGCACTTCAGATACGGTGTCGGCCATCTCAGTTAAGGTGCGATGAGCGCCACGCCCGGTGATAATTACTGATTGCATTTTAGGGCGATGGTTCAACGCCTCAACTAATTCATCTAACTCAATGTAACCGTAATTGACCATATAGGTCATCTCATCAAACAGCACGACATCAATCGACTTGTCTTGCAGCATACGCTTACACTCTTGCCACACTTTTTGTGCCGCTTCGGTGTCTCGCGCTTTACTTTGAGTTTCCCAAGTAAATCCCGTACCCATCACTTGAAACTCAACCCCGAGCTTTTCAAGCAGGTTACGTTCACCATTGTCCCATGTCCCTTTAATAAATTGAGCGACAGAACATTTCAAACCATGCCCGACAGCGCGAGCAATGGTGCCAAAACCAGAGGTAGATTTACCTTTACCGTTACCAGTAATGACGAGGAATAGACCTTTTTCTTCTTGAGCAGCAGCAATTCGAGCATCTACTTGCTCTTTCACTTTTTGCTGTCGCTCTTTGTGACGCACTTCTTTATTGGTTTCAGAGGTCATGGTAAATCCTTTTTTATTCAATAATTCTGTGTCTATGATAGCCCATTCACAGTATGGCAAAAACCTATGATTTTCATGGGAAAGCAGTTAGAAATAGAGGCTGAATAGGAAATGAAGAAGCTATTGGTTGTTTGTATGGGGAATATTTGTCGCTCGCCTACGGGTGAAGCTATTCTAAGAGCAAAATCAGAGCAATTAGGAATCTCTGTTGAAGTAGACTCCGCGGGTACTATCGGCTATCACCAAGGCAATCCGCCGGATTCAAGAGCGAAAGCTGCAGGGGAGCGCCGAGGTTATTCATTCAAAGGAATCCGTTCACGCAAAGTGGTAAGTAGTGACTTTGACAACTTTGACCTAATTTTAGCGGCAGATAGAGATAACTTTGCTGATCTTATTGCCCGTTGCCCGCAACGTGTACAGTACAAAATCAAACTGTTTCTTGAGTTTTCTGACACTGAATACGACGAAATCCCCGACCCTTATTACGGTGGGGATAGCGGTTTCGAGCTAGTATTGGATCTTATTGAAGAAGCTTCAGAGAACGTATTGAAGTCGCTTTAATACCGGATAATGGCGGAAAGGTTGTTACGCCGCCATTACTCTGCCACTAAAGTAATCATTAGAGACAATATACTCAGTATTGCGAATTAACTCATCTTGCACTTCTGCCCAGTGAGAGCTGTCATGCTCAATTGCTGGGACGACACCACCGACACGAATATTAAAAGGCGTTAACTCTTTTGCCCAACTTTGGGTAAATCCTGCCACCATTGATGTTGCATTGTCGAAGCCGGACATGTCTTGATAGTCTGGATGGGAAATGACATTAACTATTACACCATTCTTTTTCTCTTCTCGCATTCTTTCCGCGGTTGCCTGACCAAAGCTAAACAGTGTTGCAGCCATTAAAGATAGTCTCTGGGTAAATAAATCACTGCCGTGGTGATCAAAAATGTTGGGCATTGCCTCTGCGGTTAGCGTGTTGATCAAAACGTCGGGGGAGCGCTTGATAGTTTGATCCATAAATGTGAATAAGTATTGGATAGAACTGAGTGAGTGATCATCTATAGGGCACTGATAGACGCTGTCTGATATCTCTTTGCACTGCTGATAGGTCTGAGTAAGTTGTGGAGTTTTTCTGTCACACAATACCAACGTCGCACCAAGCGAAGCAAAATGATAAGCGAGAGTGCTACCGATTTGAGAACCGGCAGATGTCACTAAAATTACAGCATTTTTTATATCCATTGGCTTACCCCCATAAGCAATGCATGCTCTAAAAGATGTCCACATAGCATGGTAGATTAGCTGTGTTTTAGTTGTGAATAACGTCAAATAACTCTTCGCTCAGTATGACAATGTTCGATTATTTGGCGCTATTCACACTATGCAGGTCAATTGTTAAGCAAGTCTGAAAAATGAGACACGAAAAGTGTGATCGAAAACGATCCTATTAGACTTGAGTTTGGATCTGGAAGGTGCGTTGCGCTTTGATGAGCTGGTTATAAAGATCGATAGGTATCAATTCTTTTGGTTCTTTCTCTCCCAGTGCTCGGCGCTGATGACCAGATAAATTGTGATACACCTCTTCCGGCATGTTATGCGTATCTTCAGGTAGGTATGTTAAAGCATCAGGTGCTAGATAATGACTCAGCTTGGTACTCGGTAGCCCCGAGTTATGGAACAGTGAGGCCTGATTTGCTGAAATGTCATAAGAGCCTTGATCGGATCGAAGCTGTTGGGGTAGTGGCAATTCAAACCTTTTACGCAGTGCTTGTTCACTGGTATCGATTTCGTCGACCTTTTCAAGTGGGGTATTGTCACGCACATCATCGGAAAACATCGACAGAATTAAAGCAAAGTCAGCTCGGCGTCCTTCATGCACGGCATGGTTAATACCCGTGCCAAACTGAAGCTCGCTGATAATGGCTGCTTTGTCTAATGTATGAATTTGCATGATGTTCCTCGCTCGTTGCTTTTATAGCGACTTAATGGTGAGAAACTTTAGGTAAATCATGGCTTGAAAAGAAAAAAGCCAGCGAAATACTGGCTTTTGAGTGACTAAACTTTAAATCCTAGGGGAATGGATTATTTTGCTAGGTTTTCTGCAACGAAGTCCCAGTTAACTAGAGCCCAGAACCCATTCATGTAGTCTGGACGAACGTTACGGTAATCGATGTAGTAAGCGTGTTCCCACAGGTCAACAGTAAGAAGTGGAGTTGTCCCTTCTTCTGTTAGAGGTGTTGCTGCGTTAGACGTGTTAACAATTTCTAGAGAGCCATCCGCTTTCTTAACAAGCCAAGTCCAAGAAGAACCGAAGTTGTTGATTGCAGAGTCTGTGAATTTCGCTTTGAACTCTTCGAACGAACCGAATGCAGCGTTGATAGCGTCTGCTACTGCACCTGTTGGCTGACCACCTGCGTTCGGCGCTAGACAGTGCCAGTAGAAAGTGTGGTTCCAGATTTGTGCAGCGTTGTTAAATACACCACCAGTAGAAGTCTTGATGATTTCTTCTAGAGATTTGCCTTCAAACTCAGTGCCAGGGATAAGACCATTTAGCTTAACAACATAAGTGTTGTGGTGCTTACCGTGGTGGAAATCTAGAGTTTCAGCTGAGATATGTGGTTCTAGTGCGTCTTTCGCGTAAGGAAGAGCTGGTAGTTCAAATGCCATTGCTCGATTCTCCATTTATATGAAAGGGTTACCCCTCTCGATTGCTTCCAGTGTTATTTATTATTCATAGCTAGCTAAATGCCAACCATGGTCGATTTGCTGACTTGCGCTATAGTTTAGCAAGTTTTTACTTTATTAAAAGCTTGGCCGCAGCATTTCTATATGAAAATTTTCTATCAGCTTAATCTCTTAAATCGTTTAAAGGATATAACCTTATACATAATAGGCTTTTTATTCTGTGCTAATGGTTTAGAATATCCGGATTACTTGCCGTAACTCCATCTAAGAGGAAGCAATGGAAACTATCGATAAAATCAAACAACAAATCGCAGAAAACTCGATCCTTCTGTATATGAAAGGCTCGCCTAAACTACCTAGCTGCGGTTTCTCTTCACAAGCGGCGCAAGCACTAATGGCTTGTGGTGAGAAATTTGCCTATGTAGATATCCTGCAAAACCCAGACATTCGTGCAGAGCTGCCTGCTTACGCACAGTGGCCAACCTTCCCACAGCTTTGGGTTGAAGGTGAGCTAGTCGGTGGTTGTGACATTATCATCGAAATGTTCCAAAAGGGTGAACTTCAGCCACTTGTCAAAGAAGCGGCTGAACGTGCAGGAACCAGCGAAGAGTAATCTGCACTATATGAATATGACAAATACTGTTTAAATTTACAGTTTTTCTTGATTTGTAAGGGCCACATTCGATAATGTGGCCCTTATTGTATCTGTCTTGCCCTATTTTATGTCTCGTCTCTTTATTGCTGAAAAACCAAGCCTTGGCCGCGCAATTGCCGCTGCGCTGCCCGGACCAAAGAAAAATGACCAAGGCTTTATTCGTTGCGGTAATGGCGATATTGTCACTTGGTGCATTGGACACTTGTTGGAGCAAGTCGAACCAGACGCTTATGATGAGCGCTATAAAAAGTGGAATCTAGCTGACTTGCCAATTGTCCCGGAACAATGGCAGTTAAGACCTCGCAAGTCCTCCAGTAAGCAACTCACTGTAGTAAGAAAACTGCTAAAAGAGTCGCAGCAAGTCATTCATGCCGGAGACCCTGATAGAGAAGGGCAATTGCTGGTGGATGAGGTACTCGATTACTGTAAGGTAAGCAAAACTAAAAAAGAAGCGACCCAGCGTTTGCTGATTAGCGATTTGAACTTGCCAGCGGTCAAGCGCGCCTTAAATCAAATGCGCAGCAACCGTGAATTTGTTCCGCTGTCTGTTTCTGCTTTAGCGCGGTCTAGAGCAGACTGGTTGTATGGTATGAATATGTCTCGCGCCTATACGCTACTTGGACAGAAGGCTGGCTATCAAGGCGTCTTGTCGGTAGGTCGAGTACAAACTCCAGTGCTTGGCTTAGTGGTGCGCCGTGATGAAGATATAGAGAACTTTATCCCTCGTGATTATTTTACTCTTCACGCCCTCATCCCGTATCAAGATGGCTCAAGCGCGTTTGATATACGCGCTCGTTGGAAACCGAGTGACGCGTGTAAACCATGGCAAGACGAAGAGGGGAGAGTCCTCAATCGTAAGCTGGTGGAAAATGTCGCAAACCGAATAGCCAACCAACCAGCAAAAGTCGTTGAGTCGGAGCATAAGAAAACCAAGCAATCAGCGCCACTGCCATATTCGTTATCTGCTCTACAAATTGATGCTGCAAAGCGATTTGGTATGAGTGCGCAGCAGGTGCTTGATACTTGTCAGTCGTTGTATGAAAAGCACAAGCTGATCACCTACCCACGTTCTGATTGTCGCTATTTACCGATGGAGCATTATTCCCAAGCGAGTAGCGTTTGTGATGCGATTGGTAACAATGCCAAGGAGCTTGGCAGTGCAGTATCAGGGGCGAATCTGAGCCTTAAATCCAAAGCATGGAATGATAAAAAAGTCGATGCTCACCATGCGATTATCCCGACGCCGAAAAAGACTTCAGTGAATGGGCTGTCTGGCAATGAGATGAAGATTTATCAGCAGATTGCGCGCCAATATTTGATGCAGTTCTATCCGGCGGCAGTGTATGCAGAAGCCAAGCTGGTATTTGATATCGCAGGAGGAACCTTCATTGCCAAGGGGCGTCAGCTTGTATCGGCAGGCTGGAAAGAACTGATGGGTAAAGTTGATGATGAAGACGCAAGTGTTGATGCGGTTCCTCCTTTACCTGAAGGGAGCGTTCTAACCTGCCGAGAAGGTGAGATTAAAGACCGTAAGACAGAGCCTCCGAAACATTTTACTGAAGCGACATTACTTCAGGCGATGACGGGGATTGCCCGTTTTGTGGAAGACAAAGAGCTGAAAAAAATACTCAAAGAGACCGATGGCTTAGGGACAGAAGCGACGCGTGCAGGCATCCTTGATACTCTGTTTAAGCGCCAATTATTGCAGCGCCAAGGCAAGTCTATTCTCAGTACACCTGCTGGAAGAGGCTTGATTCATGCACTGCCATCTGAATCGACCTTTCCAGATATGACAGCAAATTGGGAACACCAGTTGCAGGGTATGGCGGAGCGTAACCAAGCCTATCAACCTTTTATGCACGAACTCCAGCAGCGAATTGATGGTTTGATGCATCAAGTTCGTAGCGGAGAGGTTCCTGAGTCTTTACGTCACCTACCTAAAGTAGAGCGCCCGGCATACAAGCGCAAAAAAGGTGGCTATCGTAAGAAATCTTCCGCCAAGTCAACATCTAAAAAGTCTTATACCAATCGGGATAAATAGGTGTTCAGATAGTTATACTGCTTGGTATCAACCTACTTTGCGCCCACAGCGTTTAAATAGTTGTTGCCAATAATCGACATGACGGCGTATAGCTTGACGAAACTCCACATGGTGCTTCTTTAGTGGGTACACATAGCTATGAATGTTTGGCTTGGGGTCAAGCAGACTTAGGTTTGATGACAGGGTCTGATAGTAGCCGTCGAGTTGAGCCATATAGGGTTGCACTTTACCCACAAATTGCTGTTCAAAGACATTGTTTAGATATTTGAACTTAGTGCTATCACGATTTGTCGCGCAAATGATGCGATGGTCATATTCTGAGAGTTGTCGAGTGACCTGGTTTAGTTTAGTGGTTGCCATCGCAAGAGAGTAATTTAGGTCACCAACAATTGGGCTTTTCTCTAGTACTTCTTGTACCTCAATGACTTGGCTGTTTGAGCTGTAAGAGGCGAGCTGCAAAACCTTTAGGGCTTGACTGACTTCCAGAACCGTTTGACCAAGATTGGCCTCCAACCACTGATAGCCCTGTAACTGTTTTTGCATCGTATCACTGGCGAACACCAAGTTCCATTGGTGCAGCGACAGTTGAGGTCGCTTTTTCTGCTCAATATCTGCTAGTTTTAGCGTGAGCTCTTGGTCTAATTTGTCACTATTTAAACAGCGAGATAAGCCGTCTAGTAAAGCACGTTGATAGTCGTAGTTACGAAACTCATCGGCAACCTTACCTAAAACGGAGTTCTTCTCCGCAATCAGATTGAATAGACCGCACTGCCGTAATTGATAACTCTCGAGTAAACCGATAGAGACTGGCGGTATTTCGACGTATAAATCGCGTTTTCGTGGCAGGTTGGTGTAACTGTCAGACTCTTTGCCTACCTCAGGTGCGTCTTGTACTCGAGCAACGCGAGTCAGGTAATCGTCAAAAAAAATACTTGGGCTATCCGCTTGGCAGGCTGTTAGCGCGAACAAAGTGGGTATGAGCATGAGTGAATGCGCTCTTACCATGTTAATGCTCTACTAGACTCTGTGAGGGTTCAGCATTGCTGCGAATTGTTCGCATATAATCAGTTGGTGTCAAACCAAACTTAGAGCGAAAGCGCTGGCTGAAGCGTTGCTCAGACTTATAACCGCACATATAAGCTAGTTGCAGTACACTCCATGACTGTGCTTGCATTAAGCTAAGGGCGTGATTAAGTCTTACATCACTGAGAACTTCTCTGTATTGAAGCCCTTCTTTCTTCAGTCGGCGAAGGCAGGTTGCTCGACTAATCGCAAAATGGCTGGCCACCTCCTCTAAAGAGTGAGCTTCGCTGGGTGAAAGTGAGAGATATCGAGTAAGTTGCTCGCGAAAGGAAGCCTGTTGGTTTATGAACAGATGATGGAGAACGCCACGTTCAGCCAGTAGCTGATACAAGGGGGCAAGCCAAAGATGTTGAGTGTCGGTGCTCATGTGTGACAAGTCGAGGGAATAGAGTACATTTAGTGTCTGTTCAATAGCCTTATCTTTTTCTATCCAGGGTAGGTCCTCTGCCCTCATTTTTTGCTGACTAAGTTGAATCAAGTCTTGTTTTGGTGGGGAATGAAAGCTAAACATCCGTGAGAGAAAAGCGCCTTGCTCAGGAAGGTTTTCGAAGCTAAAACGCGATGAACCCTCACAAAGCAGTAGTTTTGTCGAAGACAGAGCGATAGTGCTATCACTCTGAAATAGCCGTTTACTGCCCGAAATGATTTGAATAATGCTTGGAGAGTGAATCGTCACATTGCGCAGTTTTTGTGAATGCTGAGCTCTAAATGTTGCAATTTGATATACGTGATTCATCACTTCTCCTGACTGTTTAACGGGTGTATGTTGCGGTCAAGGTTGCTTTGTCTAATGCAATACTATTAAGGGTAAACCCAACGACAGCAGCTGGTGTGTTTTTATCGAGTCCGAGTTTTGCTTTTGGCAGAGCCCACACTGTAAATTGGTAACGGTGCATACCGTCTGCAACAGGAGGACATGCACCTCCAAATCCAGCAGAACCATAATCTATACTAACTTCCTGACCACCAAGCTCAGTGATGTTTACACCTCTTGGCAGTTGAGTTGTTTTCACTGGAACATCTAATGCAATCCAATGCCAAAAGCCGCTTTCTGTTGGCGCATCAGGATCGTAGGCCGTAATTGCAAAGCTTTTTGTACCTTCCGGGATATCCTTCCAACTCAGTTGAGGCGATAAGTTATCTCCTGTGCACCCCCAACCGGAATATTCAAAGGTCTTAGCCATCGGATGGCCTTCTTGAATGTCATCACTATAGATTTGAAGTGCACTAGCTACGCCAGAAAAAGCGATGCTAGCAATAGATAGTATTGTGAAACCAAGTTGTTGTTTGATCGTCTTCATTGTGACTTTCCTTATTTTTAATCTGTTTATCTAATAGCGTTAAGCCAATTCAGATTAAGGAAAGAACAGCAATTTTAATCAACAAAAAGTATCAAATTTGTCTTAAAGCGTAGTTCATTTGATACTTAGTGTTTTTGGGAATTTTTATTAAACCAGTAAGTGGTTCACGTGTGGATTACCAAGGTAAACGATCACCATTGTAGTTAATAAACTCACCAGAACATGCTTGATCTGTTTGTTCAATCACTTTGATTAAACCCTTTGCGGAAGTGTCGGTATCAATCAACGCATTAGGCCCGCCCATTTCAGTTTGTACCCAGCCTGGGTGAAGTGCTAACACGGTAAAACCTTCAGCTGTCAGATCGTTGCTTAAGCTTTTGACTACAGAGTTGAGGGCCGCTTTTGACGAGCGGTAAATGTAGCCACCACCTGAAGTATTCTCAGTCATGCTGCCGACTTTAGACGAGAGGCAAGCAATTTTCTTTAGCTGTCCTTTTTGCAGGTTAGGGTATAAAGTCTCCACCAGTTTCAACGGTGCAATGGTGTTGATTTCAAGCACTTTTCGCCATTCATCAACATCGGTGTTACCAAAGCCATAACCTTTCGGCCCGTAGTAGCCTGCGTTGTTGATTAGCAGATCGATAGCAGGTAGCGCGTTAGCAAATTCACTCAGTCCTTGGTAATCCGTTACATCTAATGGGTGACAGGTTAGGTTGTTCCCTTCCAACTCCAGAAGCTCCGGCGAACTACTCTCTGAACGATAAGTTGCGTGAACTTGCCAGCCTTGAGCAAGATAGTTTTTCGCTAAGCTTAATCCTATACCACGGTTAGCTCCGGTGATTAGAACAGTTTTCATAGCAAGTCCTTTAGATATTCTCAGAGTGTTTGTTGAAGAATATCAGAAAGCTAGCGGTAAAGGGACTTGGTCGATTGCCTGATAATAAGCTCGATAGGTGGCAGGCGAACTTCATGTCTATTGCCACTTAACAAGTTAAGAATTGACTCAGCACAGACAACACCGACTTCTTCAACGGGTTGACGCATCGTGGTGAGCGCAGGGGTAAAGTAAAATGAGGTCGGAAGATCATCAAAGCCTACCACTGAGATATCTTCTGGTACTCGATAACCGTGGTCATGCAGGGCTTTTATCGCCCCATAGGCTGTTTGGTCATTGGCAGCGAAAATGGCGCTGAAGTGACTCTTAGATTCAATCAATTCCTTAGTCAGTTGATAGCCACATTCACTGCTGAAGTCGCCTTGTTTAATCAGTTTTGGCTGAACCTTGATTCCTGCCTCTTGCAAAGCTTTCTTGTAGCCGACAAAGCGTGCGACCGCGTCTGGTTGGTTGAGCAGGCCTTTAATATGGGCAATGTTTAAGTGACCTTGTTGAAGTAGGTGCAAGGTCGCCATGTAACCACCAAGTACGTTATCGATGTTAACGCAGCGCACGCGATCGCCAATCACATCATAGCCAACGGCGACAACAGGGATGTTTTCTGCATATTCAAGGATTTGCTTCTCTGTGAGGCTGCCAGTGACAATGATGACGCCATCGACATTACTTTTAGACAAGTAGTCTAGAGCATGTGATTCAAGTTTGTTTTTCCAGTGTCCGGTCGCGATAACCAGAGAGTAGCCTTGTGCATTGAGGACTTTCTCCATGTCATTCAGAATACGGCTCGTATGCGGGCTTTCGGGGTTTTGCACCAGAACGCCGATGGTCATGGAACGCGTGTTGCTGCCCTGATTCATGGTGTAGTTAGGCTTATAGCCCAGTGTTTTTATTGCTTGCTCAATGTTGTAACTTTTTTCATCAGAGACGTAAGTTGTCCGATTGAGAAAACGTGAAACAGTACTGGGTGAGACGCCAGCAAGTTTGGCGACATCATAGATAGAGGGGGATTTATTCTTCTTTTTTGATTTCATCGAACCAACAACAAAGCAAGCCAAATACTGAATATAGAAAACACCCAGTCAGAGCTCAATACAGCTGATAGGGAAGTGAGAGGTCTATTAATCAGCCGATGCTAAGTGAGCATCGGCTTACTCATGCTATTAGAAGGTGGCCAGTGAATTTTCACTCAAGGCATCAAACAGATGAACCGCATCTAAATCGAGATACAGAGTCAGTTCACTGACATCAACTTCCGCCGCTTGTGTTTCTACCATCAGTGGTTGCCCCGCAATTTCGGTTTTTAGCAGTATGCTTGCGCCTAGCAGTTCTTTGTCCTTGATCTTGACCGGCAGTGGCAAAACTCGATCGTGGTCCACCTGTTCGGCACGCAGATGGATATCCGTTGGCCTAACACCGAAGTGAAGTGCCAGATTTTTAGAGGCATGCGCGTGGAAACGCTGTGGAAGCGGGATGCGAACATCACCAAGCTCTATCTGCCAATTGCCTTCATCGCCAACTAATTGTGCGTCAAGCATGTTCATCGATGGGTTACCAATGAACTGGGCAACAAACTTATTAGCAGGCTGCTGGAACACTTGTGTTGGTGTGCCCACCTGTGCGACATAGCCATCTTTAAGAATGACAATACGATCAGCAAGTGTCATGGCTTCTATTTGGTCATGGGTGACGTAGATAGTGGTTGTTTGTAGTTCTCGATGAAGCTGCTTGATCTCTTCGCGCATGGTACCACGCAGCTTAGCATCTAAGTTTGAAAGTGGCTCATCAAACAAGAATACTTTAGGTGTACGGACCATAGCTCGACCCATTGCAACTCGCTGACGCTGTCCACCAGAAAGTTCTTTAGGTTTGCGATCTAGAAGTGGCTCTAGTTCCAACATTTTTGCTGCTTTACGCACTTCAACATCAATCTGGCTTTTTGCCATGCCTTTGAGCTTGAGAGCAAAGGCGATATTTTCGTATACCGTCATATGTGGGTAAAGTGCATAGCTCTGGAATACCATCGCTAAGTCTCTATCTTTAGCATCGATTTTATTCATCAGCTTATCGCCAACAAGTATCTCGCCAGCAGTGATGCTTTCTAGGCCAGCCAGCATGCGCAGCGTGGTTGACTTGCCGCAACCAGATGGACCGAGGAAAACCACAAACTCACCATCGTTGACGGTGAAATCGAAGTGTTTCACTACCTCGACATCGTCGTAAGACTTCTTAATGTTTTTGAATTCAACTTTAGCCATTACACATTCTCCTCTCGGCGCTCAAGTAGCATGTTACGGTAAGCAATGGCGCTCTGTTTTAGCGTACGTTTTTGGGTTTCATACTCAACGTGCACAATACCGAAACGCTGCTTGTAACCAAATGCCCACTCGAAGTTATCCATTAGGCTCCATGCGAAGTAGCCTTGTACGTTGACACCAGATTTAATAGCGCTGTCCACCGCTTCTAAGTGTGCTTGGAAATAGTTAACACGTTGGGTGTCATTCACTTCACCATTGATACAATCGTCTTCTCCTGCAGCCCCATTTTCAGTGATGTAAAGTGGCGGCAGGTTGTCGTAACGGTCGTTAAGACGGAGTAGTAGATCAGTGAGTGCTTGTGGGTAGATCTCCCAGCCGATAAAGGTATGTTCATTTTCTGACTGAGGCACGTCTTTGATATCACCATTTTCATCAAAGCGAACTACGCAGCGGGTGTAGAAGTTAATACCGATAAAGTCCAAGTCGGTGCGGATAATGTCGAGATCGCCCTCTAAGATCATCGGCATATTGTGAGATTGACGCTCAAGAACTAACTGCGGATATTCGCCTTTCAGTACTGGGTCCATAAACCAGTGGAAACCTTCTGCATCTGAATACTCGGCAGCAGCCACATCGCTATCGTTTAATGGGTATGCTGGTGTGGCATTGAACACACAACCATGCATGGCGTTAGGGGCATTCTTACGCATGTGAGGAATCGCTAAGCCATGAGCTAGCATTAGGTGGTGAGCCGACAAAAAGCCCTCGCGTTCGCCCTTAATACCCGGCGCATGGATTCCCCAACGATAACCTAGATACGAAGAGCAAAACGGTTCGTTAAGCGTAGCGTAGGAGTCGATTTTATCGCCGAAGTACTCACTGACTATGTTAGCGTACTGCTCAAATTTGTAAGCGGTTTCTCGGTTCAGCCAGCCCCCTTTATCTTCAAGGTACTGAGGGAGGTCCCAGTGATAGAGGGTGACAAAGACTTTTAAACCCCGCGCGTGACATTCATCGATGATCTGTTCATAGAACTTTAGCCCTTCTTGATTGACAACACCGTCTTGAGGAATGATGCGTGGCCATGCCATAGACAGTCGGTATGCGTCGACACCTAGCCCTTGAATCATCTCAATGTCTTGTTTCCAAAGATGGAAATGGTCACAGGCAACATCGCCGTTGTCTGCGTTATCTACTGCACCTGGTTTATTGCAGAAGGTGTCCCAGATAGATGGGCTTCGTCCACCAAGTTGAGCACCACCCTCAATCTGATAAGAAGACGTGGCGACGCCAAACAAGAATTCTGGGCTGCGTAATTTAGAATCAGTAGGAAGTTGGAATTTATTCATTGTTATTTAAACCTTTTTAGCCTTTAACAGCGCCTGACGTCAGGCCGCTAATCATTTGTTTCGACGCGAATAGATAAGTGACAACCAGTGGAAGAATCGAAATGGTTGTACCTAGCATGACCGCTCCCCAAGGGGTATTTGGGATACCTTGGACGCTGCGTAGCGCTTGGGTAATGACATAGTTTTCTGGAGTAGTGAGTACAACCAGAGGCTGCATAAACATGTTCCAGAAGAAAACGAATTGAACGATAGCAAGTGTTGCTAGAGCGGGTTTCATCAGTGGTAGAACAACACTCCAGTAGGTTCTAAACTCGCCTGCTCCATCGAGCTTAGCCGCTTCTAACAACTCCTTTGGGACTGACGCAACCACATGCTGTCGCATCAGGAAAATACCAAATGGTGTAGTGGTAAACGGCAGCCACACAGCTAGATGGTTATCGAGCAAGCCAAGGAATTTGACGATCATGAAGTAGGGGATCAAACTGAGCACTGGTGGGATCATCATCGAGCCGACCAACATACCAAACAGCAAGGTTTTGCCTTTGAACTTGTAGACAGCAAACGCATAGCCACCCATGCTACAAAACAGCAATGAAATCGTAGTGCCCAAAAACGCGATGTAGATTGAGTTAAACATCGCTTGCCAGAATGGCATTATTTCCAATAGCTTGGCGTAGTTAACCGCTAAGCTGTCGCCGATAGCGAAGCTGATCCCAGAGCCAAAGATCTCCGTTCTATCACGCGTGGATAGCAGTGCAGACCACAGGAAAGGGAACACGGTCATAATCGCAGAAACGATCAGGACTACAGCAAGTAATGCCATCAGCAGCTTGGTAAATATCTCTAGGCTACGATCACTTGGTCGCCAGCGAGGAGAAGTTATCGAGTTTGTCGTCATCTTATTGCTCTCCCAGACCTTTTTTACCGAAGAAGAAGAATTGAATTGCGGTACAGCCAGCAATCAACATAAACAGCAGCCAAGAGATCGCTGAAGCGGTGCCCATCTCAAGCCATTCCCAACCCACTTTGTACAAGTACATTGAGATGGTTAAGCCAGATTGGCCGGTACCACCCGTGCCACGTGTTAACACAAACGGTTCTTCAAACAACTGCAGGTTGCCGATGATGGTCATGGTGACTGCAAAGAAGATAAATGGACGAATCATAGGTAGTGAAATACTCCAGAAGCGGCGCCAAGCGTTAGCACCATCCATACGGGCGGCTTCAAGAATATCCTTTGGAATTGTCATCAAACCGGTTGTGTAGAGCACAATGTTGAAGCCGGTGTATTTCCAGAACACCATAATTGCGATAGACGGTTTCACCATGGTGGCGTCATCAAGCCAACGGATTGGTTGGTAGTCATTTACCCAAGCAAATGCCCAGCCAAACAAAGAGCTATCCGCTAATGCCATCAAGCTTTGGTTAATGATTCCTGAGTTGGGCGAATACATGTTGAAAAAGATCAGTGATGCTGCAACCGTCGAGGTAATGAAAGGCAGAAAATACGCGGATGTTAGCCAGTGGCGAAGACGATCACTCATCGAGACCAAAATGTAGGCAACGGGCAGAGCGACTAAGTGCTGTGCCACACCTGACGTAATCGCAAGCCAGAGTGTGTTTTTTAATGAGCGCCACAACCAAGGGTCGGTTAGGGCAATGTGGTAGTTCTCTAGCCCCACATAGTCCATAGCGCCAAGGCCTTCGACCGGGTTCCACTCATGAAAAGAGAGATAGATAGAAAAAAGCAGTGGGAAAATCCCAAATACCGAGAAAATAATCAAAAACGGCAGTAGGAATCCATACGGTGTAAGCGCTTTCAAACTCAGGCGAGAAAAAAGGCTTTCGCGTTGTGATGTTTCCATAACCTTGCTCGCTGCATGATTCATAGTAACGACCTCTAGTCAGGAAGGCGCTGTACGCCTTCCTTTCTTACCAAATATGTAACCAATTAAAGATTGCGTGTACGACGCTTAATCATGCGTTCTGCTTCTTTGAGTGCAGTTTTGATGTCTTTACCTTCATCAAGCACTTCCATCAGAGCATTTTCTAAGATTATCGAGCGAGCAACGTGGTCACCTTTAGCCGGAGCGACAGGCTTGATGTTTTTCGCCACATCAGCAAACAGCAAACGGGCTTTTTGACCGCCGAGGAATTCCACTTCCTCTTGGAACAAAGCGTCATCGTAGGTTTGGGTGTTGGCTGGGAATGCCGCAATGGTTTCAAAGTGCTTAAGTTGAATATCACGACGCGTTGTCATGTATTCAATCAGTTTCCACGCTTCATCTTGGTGTTTTGACTGAGTTGGAATTGAGAGGAAAGATCCCCCCCAGCTACCATAGATACCATCTGGTAGGTGAGAAACGCCCCAATTACCTGCGGTTTCAGGTGCGATCCAGTTATTGAGGTGACCAAGCAGCCATGCACCAGACAATTGAGTGGCAAAGGTGCCATTGCGGAAACCTTCATACCATTCGTTTGACCACGCTAAGATTCGCGCATCTAAGCCTTTTTCACGGATCTCTTTGGCTACTTCGAAAGCATGCACAAAGCGCTCAGAGGTGACCACAGGGTTACCGTCTGCATCGAAGTAGAGCCCTTCTCCTTCAGGCACTGTGGTGAAGATAATCGCTTGGGCAACGTCGGCCGCAGAAGCAATCAGGTAAACGTCTTTTTTCTTCAGCTCCTCACCCGCTTTGATGTAAGAATCCCAGTCTTTGATCGCTTGGTTTACATCAATGCCTGCTTTAGCAAACACATCACTGCGGTAGTACATCACTCCTGGGCCTAGGTCGACAGGCATACCATAAACATCGCCGTCGGCACCTTTACCTTGTGCCCAAGCATAAGGAGCAAAACTCTCGGCAAACTTATCGGCACCATAGTTTTCAGATAGGTTAACTAAGCCGCCAGAAGCGACAAAAGGGCCAATCTTTTCAACATCAACGACAATAACATCGCCTGCACCTGAGCCTGTCGCAAGGTTAGTGGTCAGTTTGGTGTGGTGGTCGCCATGATTGTTCATCAGGTAATCGACCTTGATTCCCGTCTCTTTTTCGAAGTCAGGCAGCAGAACCTTGAGGCTGCTATCGAAGTCTGGGAAGCCGTCAAAGCGAATGTTTGAATCGGCGGCGTTGACTGTCGTAGCAAGTCCAAGTGCGGTGACAGTGGCAAGCGTCAAAGTTTTTAGTTTCATCTTCTTGTCCTTAAATGACTTTATTTAGAGTTGTTTTACTGAGCTTCTAGGCACTAGGGTAGGTGACAGTTTGAAGCTCACATCTCGCTTGTTTTTGTTGAGTATTTGAATAACCAGTTGAACCGCTTCGGCACTCATTTGCTCAATGGGAAAATTCACGGTTGTAAGCGGCGGCGAAATATAACGAGCAAACAAAATGTCATCGAAGCCGATCAGTGACACCTGATCTGGGACCTGAATGTTGTGCTCTTTCAATACCTCAAAAGCGCCGAACGCCATATGATCATTACTGGCAAAAACGGCGGTAAAAGGGCGCTCACGCTTGAGGAGCTTGCGCATTGCGCTTATGCCAGACTCTTCGGTAAAACCGGCCTCTGAAATCAGTGCTTCGTCGAACAGCAGTCCCGCATCTTCAATCGCTTTGCGGTAACCCTGCAGACGCCCCCGTGCATCTGATTTGTCCAGAGGGCCGGTAATACATGCAATGTCGCGATGCCCCATTCGCAACAAATATTCGGTTGCTAGTTGGCCCCCTAATTCGTTATCAATTTCGATACAGTTCTGCGCTAGTTCTGGTACGAAACGATTGACCAAAACCAAAGCCACTCCTTTTGCTTCAAGCTCTGTGAGGTAGTCATCTGAGAGGTGCTGAGTGTGCAAAATCATTGCATCGACTCGACGACCAAGTAGAAATTCCACCGACTCACGTTGGCCCTGTTCGGTATTTGAGCCAGCAGTGACGATTACGTGATAGCCAAAACGGCGTAGCCTTTTTTCAATACTATGCAGGATGCCAGAATAAAACGGACCACCGAGCTCAGGGACTATGATGCCAATGCTGCCAGTGCGGCTAGATGCGAGTGCCTGAGCAATCGAGTTTGGGCGGTAACCCAGAACTTGTATGGCTTTCTCTACCTTGAGCTTTTTGTCATGGCTCACTCGACTCGTGCCATTGATGACGCGAGATACTGTCGCTTGAGAAACGCCTGCATACTCAGAAACATCTTTTATGGTTGCCACTACTTACCTCTACAACTGCTTTTCACTTGAACGCATGAACGTTTTAGAAACCGCTTTCATGAGGCTTAGTATTAAAGATCTTGGTTAAAGCCTATGTGAGAAAAGTCACACTCAAATAAGCCCTGAAAAGCCTTATTGTTCAAAGGATGAAGCGGTATGCAGTTTCGATCTACTTCATGAAACTGTTTCATGAAATGGTTATTTGATGCACAAATGTATTGCTGAGATGATTGAATCTAGGTTTTGCTACCCACAAAAAAGAGCCGCTAAAAAGTGGCTCAAATGGTTTGGAGTTAAGTTGAAGCGGCTAGCAGAATATTGTTAGATTGCTAGCGAAATAGTTGGACAGTATTGTGCTGATTACCACCAGGCTTCCCACATGGCGCCTAAGCTAAATGTATCTTGCTTAGCGGTTGTTGTTGCGGTTGCTTTATTGTCGACTTCGCCTGCTGTTGCGTAAAAGCGGAGCATTGGACGTGCACCAGATCCCCAATCAAAGGCGATGTTTTGTGAAAGCGTCACTTTCCAACCAGAGTTGTCATCAGAGGCTCTCGCGTAGTCGACTACTTGATAACCCGCTTCTAACCAAGTCGAGTGAACATCATTCCAGAAGTACATAGGGCGAACGATGGCACTGTAGTTGGTTCGCTCATCTTCGACCTTTGAAGAGCCGTCGACGGAGTAATCGTGGTAAGCAAGCAAGTACTCGATAGCGGCGTTTTCACCAAGTGTGCTGTTACCATCAAAGCTCGCATAGAGAGTCGTCAGATTATCGGTTTTCCAGAAAACACCGTTATCCGCATTATCAGAGTATCTTAGAACCAGTCGGTTGGAGCCATTGTCATGTGGACGAGAGAAAACCGCTCCCAGTTGGTACGCATTAATACTCTTTGCATCATCAATCGCTTCTGAATCAAAGCCGTAATTAGCGTACAGCTCAAGGTCGGCGAAGCCTAAATTGATGCCATGCAGTTTGGAAGTGAAAGCGTAAGCGCCACTGTCGCCAGTACCCGCACCACCAGTACAGTTGATTGATGGATTAGCACCTGGTTCTATCGTTGGGCTGCAGCTGTCAACAGCACCGACTACGCCAAAATCAAGCTTGACCGAGCCAAGTTCTAGGTTGTTAATGCCGCCACCTTGACCATCATGCATCATCCAGAAATAATCATTGATGCCTTGTTGTGGACGCTGGTGGAAGTCACGCCCAGCCCATACATAAGCGTTGGGCTGACTTTCAAATACGTTGGTTGCACCAGCGTAGGCTTTTTTGATGTTTACCTCATCACCCCAATGGTCGAACATCACTACAACATCCCAGATAGCGCCGCTGTCACTTTGAAACACTTTTGCCAACTGGAACTCTCCGCCGTTGCCTTCGTTGCCTAAACGACCAATCGCTGACGAGCCATTAAATGATCCATCGACCTGAACATACTTCTGGTCACCGGATTGGTAATGTGCGCCATAGCGAGCATAACCAGAGAAGACCACGCCGAGAGGGACTTCAATATCTGGAGTTAGCACAGCAGGTTGCTGGTCGTTGACATAATCGGTCTGCATCCGGCTTTCCAGTTCCTGAATGCGTTGTTCGAGTGCCTGTAGTTCAGTTTCAGTAGCAAAAGAGGTGACGGAAGCAAGCGAAGCTGCCACTGCAATTGAAATAGGCAATAGCTTAAGTTTTTTCATGATAATTCCCTATATGACATTGTGTTGTTGTTCTATTGGGAATCTTAAAAAATGAAATGGATGAAAAGGTTTGAGCGCTTCACACCACGCCTAGGAGGAGACTGTCATGAAACTACACTCTAGTATGGTGAGTCGTTTATTAATATTAAAAACAACTGGATATCTATATTTATCAAAGGCGATGAATTCAATGAAATCGCTTTCATTTCATGATTTTCTATAAGGTATATCACGTTACATTCAAATGCTTTGCGCCTAAAAAAGCCTCTTGCTTTGAATGCTTTCACTATTATGAAAGTTTTCATAGAACGTAAAATTCTTACATTCAATGTCAATCTATATGGTCAGGAAAGAACTATTCGTATCAAAAACCAACTGCTTAATAACATCGCTAGAAACAAAAACAGGGCAGATAAAGTTCCTGCCGCAACCCCTAGTAATAGGTAGTATCGAGTATTCAAACTGAGCTCTTACATTGTATTGGTAATCATTATCATTTAACTTGTTTTGCAACCGCAAATCAAGCTGATACCATGAATCCAACCTTATGGACTTTGTGTTGTTATGATTCCTCTGATTTACCACTCCCTCTATTCTGAGTTGCCGCTGCCTGAAGGGCATCGCTATCCAATCAATAAGTATCGGCTGCTGTTTGAGGCAATTGAACAGCAGCGAGCTGTAAACCCGATATGGCAGCAGACTTTTCAATATGTGCAGCCAGCCCCAGTTGAGCAGGCGGAAGTGAATCAGGTTCATTGTCCTGACTACATACAACTTCTTACGTCAGGTGAACTACCTGCGCCAAAGATGCGCCGAATCGGCTTTCCATGGAGCGAAACACTGATTACTCGGACGTTGACGTCCGCTGGTGGAACCTGCGAAACGGTTCATCAGGCCGTTAAACATGGCGTCGCTATCCATTTAAGCGGTGGATATCACCATGCGCACAGGGATTTTGGTAGTGGCTTCTGTTTAGTCAACGATCTAGTGTTGGCAGCCAAAAGGGCGCTGACTCTTAAAGGGATAGATAAGGTTTTGATTGTTGACAGCGATGTTCATCATGGAGATGGCACGGCAACACTGTGTGAAGAAGAGGACGCGATAGTTACGCTCTCTTTTCACTGTGATAAGAACTTCCCTGCGCGCAAGCCAGATTCTGATCTCGATGTACCGCTAAGCAGAGAAACGGGGGATGCTGAGTTTCTTGAGGCATTCACCTCGGTGGTTGAAATGGCAGTTAATCTACATCAGCCCGATCTCATTCTATATGATGCAGGCGTTGATATTCATGAAGATGACGAGCTAGGGTATTTGAACATCTCTAGTGACGCTATCTACACGCGAGATGCATATATGTTTGATCTTGCTAAACGAAGGAACTTACCAATTGCATGTGTGGTTGGTGGCGGCTACCGCAGTGAGCATCAGGCTCTTGTCCCAATTCATATGCAGCTTATTCGTGCCGCGTTGAACAGCTACCAAAGTTAAAGGATAAATGATGGAACATCGAATTCGCGCCGCAGGGATACTGATTAAAGACGGTGCAATGCTACTTGTTAAAGTGAAAGACTTTACCGGTGAGTATTGGATTCCCCCCGGTGGTGGTATGGAGCCAAGCGATCAAAGCTCGAAAGCCTGTGTGGTGCGTGAGTTTAAAGAAGAGGCGGGGATCGATGTTCAAGTTGGAGAGCTTATCTGCGTAAGGGAGTTTCTCGAAACGCATAAACAGCGCTACCACGCCGAGTTCTTTTATTTAATTGAAGGGTTTTTAGGGACACCTCATCTAGAGAATTTAGCAGGACTAAATGATGAAGGCTACATTCAAGACGTTGAGTGGGTTCCAATCCCTGAGCTAGCAGATAAAAGAATATATCCAGCAGAACTCAAAGATAAGCTTATTGAATTGATTGAGACCAAACGTTTCTCAACTCACCTTGGTAGTTATGTTCAGGGTGAAAATGAAGATATCGATTATCTTTAGAATGATTTGAGACGATAAGCCGCTGATTACTGAGCAGCTTTCTTATGGGACGTGTTTGAAAGTCGAGTTGCGTTCAACTAGGGATTTAATGAATCCCTATTAACTTTACTTGCGCTAAAACGACGAAAGCCCGCTAAAAAATTAGCGGGCTTTCTGAATGTGGCGGAGAGATAGGGATTTGAACCCTAGATACGCTATTAACGTATGCCGGTTTTCAAGACCGGTGCTTTCAACCACTCAGCCATCTCTCCGTTGTTGAAGCGAATAATATAGAGCTAGAGAAAAGTTGTAAACCCCTAATTTTACTGTTTGCTTTAATTATGAGCGGTTGGCTATAAAAACCTAGACAAGCGAGCGTTTTTTAAGCTTTTATCTGAGTGGGGATTCGAGTCATCTAGAAAAATGTTGTTCTGTAATCGATAGTTACGTTGATTGGAGTGGGTATCTAGCCTAACCACAAAATTAAATTCCGCTTATAGCTCAATAAGTGGGGGAAGTGGATGCAAATCAATTAAAGGCGTTGCGGGTTTCAGTCCAAACAGAAATAGTCGATGATTTGAGTCATTAGTAAGATGATTCAATTCGACCAGATCAAGTAAAGCGTAAAATCGATTGACGTACTGACTGGTTTCAGCCGGAAGTGTGAGGTGAGAATAATGCTGGCTGCCGGCTCGTTGAATTGCTCTGGCTACCCTTCCTTCTCCCGCATTATACGCGGCAAGAGTTAGTGTTAAATCACCGAACTTACTATAGAGAAAACTTAGATAGTTAATAGCTGCATCTGTACTAGCGGCGGGGTCAAAGCGTTGGTCGTTATTTTGGCTGACATTTAAGCCAAAGCGCTTGGCGGTTGCTGGGATAAGTTGCCACAAACCAGCGGCATTCGCACGAGAAACGGCGTTGGGGTTGTAAGATGACTCTAGCATAGGAAGTAGGACTAAGAGTTTCGGCAGTTTTTGACTTTCAAGCTGGTGCGATATGTCTTGGATCAGGGCCTGGTTAGCGTTCAGCCTAGCTTGAATTTGCTGCTTATAGGGTGATAACAAGCTAAGCTCTTGCTCGAGATCAACTGGATGCGAAGTAGCAAGCACAGTAACTGGATTCATTAGCGTAAGAGAAATTAAGGTCAGCCGGATCAACCTGCGCAGCTGTGCTAACACTTTCTCCATATCGCTACAAAAGTTCAGTGTAAGTGTGTTGGCTCGGTTCTTTCAGGCTGCTGATTAGCTCATGGAATGCGGCAGAACTTGCCCCGTTGTCACTATTGAGTTGCTGGCACTGTTCAATAAGAGACGCTAATGTTTGCCACTGGTGACGAACTTTGTACGCAATTGACTGAGGTAGAGCATTGAATATCTTTTCTGTACTGCTCTGCTCTAACGGTAAACCTAGTTTGTCCATCACTTGGCTTCTCATCTTTGCGTTGGCGTTAAGTTTTTCGATCAATGGTTTCTGGGTATTGATATTTTGATTGAGTTTTTCTGCATCAAAGGTCAGGTAGAGCATTCTCTGATCCTGCAGTAGCGGAGCGAGCTTGCGGTACAACGCGATATCTTCTCCAACGCTTCGAACAAAGTTTTGAACAAGACGAGAAGCTTCAGATGTCATGGTTATTCCTCAATATTGCCGCTGAATACGACAGTGTTTACTCGTGACCCGTATGGAATTGTAATACCGCGTGCGATAGGGCTTTGGTGTCTAGGGCAAGTTCACCTTTGGCCAAAGCGTTTCTGACTTGTTCTACTTTGGCCAAGTCGACATCTGGAAGTGATGCCATTTGGGCTTGAGCCTGGTCGATAGCGGCAGTATTGGCATTAATCAATGCTTCACTTACTGGCTGTTTTGTCGTTGTCTCAGCTGGCTTTTTAGATGCTTGATTGAAATTGGTTTGTGGGACATGTCCGCCCGCAACTTTATCGATTTTCATGATGTGGTCCTTAATCATCGTGGTTACAGGTTTAATGCGACTATTCCGTGATAGAAATTAAATCCAAGTGATAACTTTTTATATCTACCTGAATTTATAATCTATTTACGAGTGTGGAATGTGAAAAATGATAGCTTCAGTCCAAAAATCAAAATTGAGTTTGGACTTGATTCAGTCCAGTCACGACCGCTTTAATGGTTTTCCCCGAAGAACTATTTTGCACATCGATCTGCTCTCCGTAGTCCCCTTCTTCTAGTGCGATGCCTTTTGTTCGGGCACTAAACCCATCCTTTGTCGCGGTGATAACCACTTGATTACCTTTTGCTACTAGCGCAGGGGAACTTAGTTTACGCGAGTCTAAAATCTGGCCAGTTCGAATGCGCCGCTTGGCAGTTTTGTTGATGACTTGCGATGGCTGAGTGAAAAAATCTTGTTCCCTGTTAAGCGTTCGTCGTTCTATGTGAATCAAGCCTGCAGAGATAGGTTCATCGCGATTGATGCCTGATTTAGCGACGACAACATCGAGAGTGAGTGAGGCTTTGATGGTGACATTGATTCGCCAATCAGCAGATGGAGACGCGCAACTTACCGAGCGCTTTAAGTTTCCGACTGGGAGCGTTTTATTATCGACACCCGAAATCACAACAGCTGTCGGACAAAGTGGTAAATGCTGTGCGGCGCTAGGGACGTGAATAGCCGTTTTAAGCTGATAGTTGTGCCATTGATTACGCTGAGCACGTGCTGATACCGCTTGCGCAAGGTGGCTCTTTACGGCCGAGCGAATAGTCTCTTCAGACATAAATTGCTCTTCAGCATACACGCTTGGTGTGGCTAGAAATACAGTGGCCAAAACCCCCATAACACAGGAGGAAATAAAGGCGTTTCCCACAGATGCGAGCTCTTCCGTAAAGCGGAAGTTGGCTTTCCTTTTGTTTTTATAAGTCATTGATAAATTAAAGTTATTTTTGTGGCATGTATCTTGTTGTATTAGTCCTTAATCGAGCCGACTGTAAGGAAAGATACATGGCTATCTCGTTTGAAAATGCGTTGGGCGTTCACCCTGACGCGCTGAATTTTCGGGTTCAGCGTACCAAAGTCCTTGCTAGTAACCTAGCAAATGTTGATACCCCCGGGTACTTGGCGAAAGACTTGAGTTTTACCACCGTAATGAACCAAATGACACCACAAGGCGTGAGCAAATCTGTACCTAAATTGCAGATCTCCTCGCAGTATTCGATTCCCTACCAAAACAGCAAGGATGGCAATACCGTTGAGCTTGGTGTTGAGCAAGGCAAATTCACACAAAACAACATGGATTTTCAAACTAGCCTGACTTTTCTGAACATGAAGTTCAAAGGCCTAGCGAAAGTCATAGAGGGACGTTAACTATGTCATTTACAGACATTTATTCCATTGCGGGCTCGGCCATGAATGCCCAAACCGTCAGGTTAAATACCGTCGCGAGTAACCTAGCAAATGCAGATGCGGTCTCTGCTAACCCGGATGACGCCTATAAAGCGTTGAAACCTGTTTTTGCAACGGTATACAGCAAAACTCAGTTGGCAACGAGTGAAGGTGTTTACCCAAATGCTGAAGTTCGGATTGTTGATGTGGTGCAAAGTGCTGGCAAAGCTGAGAAACGCTTTGAGCCAAGTAATCCTTTAGCTAATGATGAAGGGTACGTCTTTTATCCCGACATCGATGTGGTTTCGGAAATGGCAGACATGATGTCCGCAACACGCAGTTTTGAAACCAATGTTGAAGTCCTTGGCAATGTAAAAAGTATGCAGCAAGGATTACTCAGATTAGGGCAGGGCGGCTAATGAGTATTGCACCTTACAATGCGTTGAGCAATGACACGCCTGTTGGCTCAGCCACAAGTAGCCTCGGGATTTCAGGTAACCCTCAAGATACCAATAGCGCCTCTTCACTTGAAAATGAATTTATCAGTTTGATGGTGGCTCAAATCCAAAATCAAGATCCACTTAATCCATTGGATGGTACGGAATATGTCGGTCAATTAGCGCAGTTCTCACAAGTTCAAAGTACAGAAAACATGTCCAGCATGATGCAAAACAGCATGGTGCTTTTAGACAATATGCAGGTGCTATCGACAGCAGGTTTAGTGGGCCAGACGGTCTATGTGTCGGGCAATGAGTTTGAACTTAATGACAACATTCAAAGCGGCAAGATTGAACTCGCTCACTCTTCTAGCCAAGTCACCTTAGTGGTCAAAGACGAATTCGGACAAGCAACCAAAGTACCTTTGGGGGCGCATCCGAAGGGCGATGTCGATTTTTCGATTGACCCAGTAAAGCTAGGTCTGAAACCTGGGAATTATTCTGTCTCAGTTGAAGTACAAGAAGGTCAAACGAAACCCAATGTACTGCTTGCAGGTAAAGTGGAACAAGTCCGGATCCCAAGTTCAGGTGGAGCTGCATTTGTCAATATTGAAGGTGTCGGTAGCGTGCCTTTCTACCAGATTACTCAGTTTGGTGCTTAACCAATAAGGAATAAAGAGGTTAATTATGAGTTTTAATATCGCCCTAAGCGGCTTAGATGCAACCAATACCGAGCTGAACACAATCAGCCACAACATTGCCAATGCATCAACCTATGGATTCAAAGGGGCTCGAACAGAGTTTGCAGCTGTCTACAATGGTATGCAGCCAGGTGGTGTGGAAGTCGCTTCTATATCTCAGAACTTTGACAAAAATGGCTCAGTCAGTGGTACGGGTCGTGCGATGGATCTTGCGATCAATGGTAGTGGTTTTTTTGTCACTAAAGATACTTCTGGTCAACTGCTCTATACCCGCTCAGGTGTGTTCGGTACGGACAAAGACAACTTCGTGACAGGTAACACGGGTGGCAAACTTCAAGGTTACAGCGTAGATGGTAATAACAACCTACTGACGGGGGCGACAGGCGACATCAAGATTTCAACTTCGTCGTTAGCGGCAAAAGCGACAGACCAAATGGAGTTTGTCGCAAACCTAGATGCGAGCGCCTCCGTCGTTGACCAAGTGGCAAATCCATTTAATCCAAATAATACCGACTCGTTTAATTCTTCCTATACCACCAAGGTGTACGACTCGTTGGGTAACGCACACACTGTTACTCAATACTTTACCAAAACGGCAGCCAATACTTGGGAAGTGAACGTTCAGGTTGATGGTAGTGCTACCCCAACCGCAACCGTCGGCATGACGTTCAATGCTGACGGTACGCTTGCTACGCCAACCGGGAGCTACAATGTGGCCTTCCCAGCCGCGGGTGCTAATGCCATGAGCGTTGATATTGATTTGGCTGGTAGCACTCAATTTGGTGCGGCGTTTGGTGTGAGCACAAACAACCCGAATGGTTATACATCTGGTGAACTGGCTGGTGTGCGTGTCGAAGACAACGGTATGGTTTACGCCACCTACACCAATGGTCAGTCTCAGCTTCAGGGGCAAGTGATATTAGCAGACTTTGCCAACCCACAAGGCCTAGCAAAAGTGAGCGGTACGGCTTGGACACAAAGCTTTAGCTCTGGCGCACCTATTTTGGGGGTTCCGGGCACAGGGACATTGGGTGATCTTACCCCTGGTGCTCTTGAAGGCTCGAATGTCGACTTGACCAGTGAGTTGGTCAACCTGATGACAGCGCAGCGTAATTATCAAGCGAATGCCAAGACAATATCGACTAACGATAAGCTGACTCAGGCGCTATTTAACGCGATTTAACGGGGCCTGACATGGACAGTTTGTTATTTACAGCAACCTCTGGTGCGAGCCGCGTTTTAAAAGCTCAGCATGTGCGTTCGAACAACTTATCTAACGCCGATACCGCAGGGTTTCGAGCTGATATGGAGCGAGTGTCTAGCATTCAGTTGCAAGGCTCGGGTTTTGACGGCCGCACTATGGTGGTGACGAACTCCGCTTCAACCCGATTTGATGAAGGCGACATCGTAAAAACCGGTCGTCCGTTAGATGTGGCTGTGATGGGAGAAGGTTATTTGGCGGTACAAACCGCCGATGGGCAAGAAGCATATACGCGAGCAGGCAACATCAAAGTTGATTCATTTGGTGCGTTGAGCATCAACGGCTTTGCTGTGTTGGGTGATGGCGGACCGATTGTGCTGCCCGATTACCAAAAAGTAGAGGTTAGCGAGCGAGGTCGAATCTCTGTAGTGCCACCTGGTGGTGGTGCTGAGTTAGAAGTAGGCACGCTAAAGCTTGTTAAACCGCAGACACAGCAACTGCAAAAACAGAGCGATAGCCTATTGCATAGTGTCGATGGTAATCCGTTTGAGGCCGATCAAACCGTGCAATTGGCTCCGGAGCATATTGAAGGCAGCAACGTTTCGGCCATTGATGAGTTGTTAAACGTGATGTCTTTAACGAGAAATTTTGAGATGCAAGTTCGTATGATGAAAACAGCCGAAACGCTTGCTCAAGCTGGCAATAAATTAATGTCGTCGCGATAGTCGACGTCTGACGGAGTAGAAAATGAATTCAGCATTGTGGGTAAGTAAAACCGGCATGGCGGCACAAGACACCAAGATGACCGCGATTTCAAACAACCTTGCTAACGTAAATACGGTTGGGTTTAAACGTGACCGAGTGGTATTTGAAGATCTATTTTACAGTATTCAGCGCCAACCCGGAGCCTTGGTTGACGAAGTCAATGAACTGCCTGCTGGCATCCAGCTTGGTAGTGGTGTTCGTGTCGTAGGAACACAAAAAGTGTTTACTCAAGGTAACACACAAAATACCGCCCAAGAACTCGACCTTGCCGTCATGGGTAAAGGCTTTTTCCAGATTGAAAACTCTGACGGACAGATCATGTATACGCGAAATGGCCAATTTCATGTGAATTCTGAAGGGCTAATGGTCAACAGCCAGGGGCTTCCTTTAGAGCCACAGATTCAGATACCTGAGAATGCCCTTTCGTTGACGGTTGGTGTCGATGGTACTGTTTCGACCACGACAGCAGACAGCACCGCGCCACAACAGCTTGGACAAATTACCTTAGCCAAATTTATAAACCCTGCGGGTCTAGAGGCGCAGGGTGGCAACTTATTCCGCGAAACGGAAGCGAGTGGTCAGGCCGAGGAATTAATCGCGGGAGAAGATGGTGTTGGCAGTATCAAGCAAGGCTCACTGGAAGGCTCTAACGTGCAGGTTGTGGAAGAGATGGTCGACATGATCACCACCCAACGCGCTTACGAAATGAATGCCAAAGTGGTGTCAGCTGCAGACGATATGCTGAAATTCGTTGCGCAATCTATGTAGTAACCGAGAGATGATAAAGGAACAAGCAATGACATCATTTGCAAAATCTTGGCCGCTAGTGGTTATTTTACTTTCGGGTTGTGCGGGGAGGCCAGAGTTTTTACCTCCCGAACCGGATGAAGAGAAGTACGCACCGCCGGCTTTAGACTACTCGTTGCCAGAGGCTCAAAATGGCAGCCTTTATCGTCACCAGTATTCAATGACTTTGTTCCAAGATAGAAGAGCGTATCGTGTTGGCGATATGCTCACTGTGCTACTAGCGGAAGAGACGGAGTCGAGTAAAAAGGCCGACACCAAATATGGCAAAACCTCGAGCGTCGGATTTGCTGCACCAAGTGTTGGTGGAAAAACCATTGACGAACTTGCGGCAAGTGTGGATGCAAAGCGCGCATTTGATGGTAGTGCGTCGAGTTCACAAGGCAACAAACTTGAAGGCTCCATTACGGTAACAGTGCACGAAGTATTGCCTAATGGCGTGTTACGTATTAGCGGTGAAAAGTGGATACGCCTTAATCAAGGTGATGAGTTTATTCGATTAACCGGCATTGTCCGAGTTGATGACGTTAGTCGTAACAATCAAGTCCCCTCCTCGCGAATTGGTGACGCACGGATCACCTACTCAGGGCGTGGCGCTATTGCTGACAGTAATGCATCGGGTTGGCTGACACAATTTTTCAACAGCCCATGGGTACCTTTCTAATGAGACAACAAATGACTTTATTGACCTCCATTTTGTTGATGTTCTTTGTCGGTGCAACGTCTTCTCAAGCCGAAGAAAACAGCATGGGTAAACATCGACGCTCACTACTCACTGGCATGTTAATAATGCTTTCGTTGGGGGCAAGTGCACCCTCCCAAGCGCAGGTGACCATCCCCGTTATGGATTTGGTGGATGTGCAAGGTATTCGAGAAAACCAGTTAGTCGGCTATGGTCTTGTTGTCGGTTTAGATGGTCAAGGGGATCGTAACCAAGTGAAGTTTACCGCGCAGTCTGTAACGAACATGCTGCGTCAGTTTGGTGTACAAATCGATGATAGTACCAACCCTAAACTGCGCAATGTCGCGTCTGTTAGCGTAACGGCAACGGTTGACCCAATGGCGGGCTCAGGGCAAAAACTCAATGTTGTTGTGTCATCGATTGGTGATGCGAAGAGCTTACGCGGTGGCACCTTATTGCTTACCCCTTTGCGCGGAATTGATGGTGAGGTATATGCCGTTGCTCAAGGTAACGTGGTAGTCGGTGGTGTCTCAGCGGAAGGAAAAAGTGGCTCGAAAATCGTGATCAACACACCAACCTCTGGCCGTATTCCAGGCGGTGCGATGCTAGAGCGTGAGGTGCCCAATGATTTCGCTGAACAAGAGCACATTGTACTTAATCTACGTAAACCCAGTTTTACCACGGCTAAGAACATTGCCCGAGAGGTAAACAATATATTTGGCCCTGAAGTCGCGGTAGCGAAAAACAATGTCCGAATCAATGTAAGAGCCCCTCAAGATAGCCAGCAACGGGTTGTGATGATGTCGATGCTAGAAGAGATTAGCGTCGCTGAAGGTAGAAAACCGGCCAGAATCGTTTTCAACTCTCGTACCGGCACGGTCGTGATCGGAAAAAGTGTCAAAGTGAGCGAGGCTGCGGTGAGTCACGGTAACCTAACTGTGACCATCGCAGAGTCACAACAAGTCAGTCAGCCTAACGCATTTGCTGACGGAGAAACTAAGGTTATCGACCAATCTTTACTTGATGTCCAAGAAGAGCAGGCGCAAATGGCAATTTGGCCTCCGGGAACTGAACTCAATACGATAGTTAATGCCGTCAATAGCTTAGGTGCCACACCGACCGATTTAATGTCTATCTTGCAAGCGCTACATGAGGCGGGTGCCCTTAATGCAGAGCTGGTGGTGATTTAAGGAGCCAGTATGAAGTTTGACGGACTTAACGAGCAAGCAAAAATGAACTCAGTGCTCTACCACGATAATAGCGCGCTGATGAATATCAAAAACAGTAACCAACAAGGTGCTGCTTTAGAGGCAGTGGCAGGGCAGTTTGAAGCCATGTTTTTGCAGCTAGTTCTGCGTCAGATGCGCAGTAGTAGTGATGCCCTTGCGGATAAAGACAGCCCATTTTCAAGTCAGCAATATGGGGTTTTTCGCGACATGTACGATGGTCAGCTTGCGATTGAAATGGCGAGAAAACAAAACTCGGGCATTGCAGACATGTTGATTAAACAGCTAAGTCCTTCAATGGCGGAAGTCGAGTTCGAAACTCACTCGATAGGCGCTTCGGCCAATGATGCTCTTACTGCTGTGGAACCAAGCTCACAACTTCCAAGTGATGCACCTGTCAATGTGCAGGCGCCTCTACATTCTACAGGCCAGTCGGTCGCCTCTGTAAGAGAGATTCTGGGTGAAGCAGGCGTTACAACGGCTTTTGCTCAGCCACTAATTCGAAAAATGGAGCTATAAATGAGTTTGGTCAATATTGCATTATCGGGCCTGAATGCAAACCGTGTGGCGCTTGACGTAACAGCGCAGAACGTTTCAAACATTAATACTCCTGGCTATAGTCGCCAACAAGCTTTACTGGCATCGGTTGGTGGTGGTAAGCACGACAAGTTAAGCGCTGGTTCTGGGGTTGAAGTGACCAGTATTCGTCGCGTGACGGATGAATTCCTTGTCAAGCAGACTTGGTCAACCAACAGTTTATCGTCTTATGCGACTCGTTATACCACCAACTTCGGCCAGTTAGAGAATATGCTAGGTGCAGATGGTTTTAGCCTATCTGCAGGACTAGATACCTTATTCTCGGCGTTGAACGACGCGACAGTAAAACCAGAATCGGTCCCTTATCGCCAACAAATTATCAATGAAGCAGAAGCAATTTCGCGCCGATTCAATACTCTTACGGAGTCGCTCTACAATCAACACAAAGATATGAGTGACCAGAGAAGTGCGGCGGTCACTCATGCCAATAGTCTGATGAACAATATCGCCAATGTGAATAAGCAGATTGTTGAGATGCAGGGTACGGGTGGCAATCCTGCAACCTTGATGGACGAGCGGGATGCATTGATTGGTGAGCTTTCCAAAGTGGTTGAAGTGAAAACCACCGCTCAGCACGACGGTAGCTTGCAAGTGACTTTGGTTTCAGGGCAGCCACTGGTGATGGGCAGTGACGCGGGTAAGCTCAAAGCAATTCCAGATCCGAGTGATCCTTACTTAGCAAACATGCAAGTAGAGTTTGGCACGCAAAACTTTGCTGTAACGGGTTCAACAGGTGGGAAAATTGGCGCGTTAAACGATTACCAAACCCAAGTCTTAAGCCCATACCGAACAGCGATTGACGATATGGCCAAAGCATTAGCTGACGAGTTCAACACAGTACTGGCAACGGGGAAAGATCTTAATGGGAATGCTGGTGGTGCATTGTTTAGCTACGACCCTGCTAACCCAGCAGCCAGTTTAACCACGACTGATTTAAAACCTGATCAATTGGCACTGTCTTCTGATGGAACACCAGGTAATGCAGGTGTATTGGACCAGCTTGTGGCGATCAGTAATAAATCGGTTGCGATCAGTGGTTTTGGTTCTTTAAGTCTTAATGATGCTTTCGCCGCAATGGTCGGCGAGACGGCAATTAAAGCGCGTCAGGCAGATGCAGACTACAAAGCTAAGGTGGCGATCAATGAACAGGCCATTGCCGCTCGCGACAATATAAGCGCGGTGAACAGTGATGAAGAAGCGGCAAACCTGATGACTTTCGCTAACGCGCACAATGCCAATATGAAAGTGATCAGTACCGCGAATCAATTGTTCGACTCTGTACTCAAATTATTTTAAAAGTGGGAGAGCCTAAATGCGAATCAGTGATACTCAATTTAGTCAGATGATGCTGCAAAGCTTGCAAGTTAACAATGCAGGTTTAGGGCAGGTGCTGCAGCAGATGTCGACAGGTGAGCGCTTAACTAAGCTTTCTGATGACCCGATGGCATCAATTCAACTGCTGAACTTAGGTAGAGAAGGGTCTGCGATTAATCAATACAAATCCAATATCGCCAACGTAAAAACCGCGCTCTCAAGTCAGGAAGTTCATCTAGATTCAGTCAATGACAGTATTAAGCGTATGAATGAGTTAGTGCTTTGGGGGGCAAACGGCACACTCACCGATGACGACAGAGAAGGCATTGTTACCGAATTGGAAAGCCTCCGTGCCTCGGTGGTGTCTTCTTTTAATGCCCAAGATGAAGAAGGCCGTTTCTTATTTTCTGGCACACAAACTGATACACCAGCGTTGTCAAATACCGCAGGCACGTACACCATTGATGGTAACAATGACAAGCGAGTTGTGACAGTAGCCAAAGGTGTTTCGATGGAAGCCAATATGACAGCGCAAGAGATCCTTGATCTCGGCGGAACAAACTTACTCAATGATCTCGAAGCGGTGATCACTGAGTTTAAGGCACCAACAGCCGCGTTTCGTACCACAGTTGAATCAACCTTAACCGCAATCGAAAACACGTCTGCGAATGTACTAGGGGCGATGACGGAGCTAGGTGGGCGCCACAATAACCTTGATCTGATGGATAGCGCTCATAGCGAGAATAAGCTGTTTGTTGATAAGGTGACAGGTGACCTTTCTGCACTTGATTATGGTGAGGCTTCAGTGCGCCTGAGCAATTACATGGCAGCGCTTCAAGCAACTCAGGCGAGTTACGTTAAGATCAACGATCTGAGTTTGTTCAACCGAATCTAAGAGGTAGTCTTCATCCATGGTTATGAGTACGGTAGAAGTTCGCCCCCATAACGTCCGACTGGCTGGCTCTGAGCGGGCGACCATTTCTCCGCCACGTTCTTCAGACACCCAGGTTGATAATCGTCAGCTAAAATCTGCGGACCATAATCCAGCACCAGCATTGTTTTCGGTGTCTGGTGTTTTGCTTACTCAGGGGCAGCAGAATGCAACATCGGTACAAATTGCTCAGCGCTCCTTACAGGCGATTGGTAGCGAGTTGTCAATGATCAAACAGGGGTTAACACGAGCGTTAACCAGTGGTGCGAATAACATTGCCGGGCTGAAAGAGGGTTTGTCGCGCTCTAAAGCAAATATTGAACATGTATTAGAATCTGCGCGCTTCGATGGTAACAAAGTGGTTGATAATCAGTTAACTTTGAAAATTGATAAAGCAGATATGCGGCGCTTTTCCATTCCAGGACTCAATGTTCATCGATTGAGCGACAAAGCGGAACAAATTCGTTTGGATTTCCCTCAAGGACATTCAGTAATGATTCAGTTTGATGGTCGAGCCGATGGTAAACAGACGGTGAAGATGCTGGATCGCAGTCTCGTCCCTTTGGGTTTAAGGGCATCGATGGCAGACGATGGCACTATATTGTTTGAATCTTCTGAAGTGGCTTACCAGCAGATGCAGCAGAAAGTTATGGTGACTGGACAAGGGCATCGCTTTCCTGCTGGCCAGTCTAATGTCATGACCCTCAAACCCGAGCCGGAAGGTATCTCAGAACTGAGTTTTGATTTGTCGTCGCGTGAAGGGATCAAGCAGACCATTGCTAAAGTAAATCAACACCTTAGACAGGTGCAAAAAGGGTTAGAGCAGGCTAGTTCTTTCGGCTCTGAACTCAGTGCACAAATGACACTTATCCATAGCCAATCCAACCTACTATCAGCCAATGAAGTTAATGAAAAGCTTGCGAGTCTTACACAAAATGATGGCATGTTCGCTACGGCATTTCAGGCACTTAACGCGCAAGCGAACGTGAAACGTCATTCGGTCGTTGCCTTGATAAGATAGTGTCTACGCATCAGGTAATTGATTTCAAACTCTCCCTAAAGTGGAGAGTTTTTTGTACCCACTACACCAAGAAAAAGAAATACAGGAAACAGACAAAGGCGAGCAGAGTCGCAGACAGTGTCGGATAAATAATATGAGCATCTCGTTTGTCGGTTCGCTGAAAGCAAAGGGATGTCAGTAAAACGTTGTATAGGAGCAACAAGGTACTAATTGCCGTACCGCCGTTAAGAGTCAGGTTGTAGAGTTGACTGAGAAATAACGACAGCAACACGTAGTCGATGATGATGAGCCACAGAAATGCTTTTTGTAGGCCATCTTTTTTTGCATGACTGACTTTATGTTGAGGCATGAGCGTATCGTACTGTGTTGCCCCAAGCTCAGTTCTTTAGTGATCTGAGCCTGAGACAGGGGGGTTAAAGGTCTTGCAGCGTTTTATCGCTGCCATCAGCAGTCGGAGTATAATTAATCACTTCCTGCCTAATGACGGGTTTGTTGAACTGGGCTTTTTGTTTTGCCTTTTGCAGTTCACTGTCGTTTTTGTTGCCAAAGAACGTTTCCAATACTTCTGCTGCGGGCGTTGTTAAAACAAACAACTCTATGCGTCGATTTTCACTTGATTCAGGGTTGTTGTCGTTGAGTAACGCCCTGTCAGACATGCCAGTGACTTGTAACACTCGCTCGTCTGGCATACCACCGGCGACTAAGGTATGCCTAGCCATATTGGCCCTTGACGCCGAAAGCTCCCAATTTGATTTGCTGTTAAATCGGCTGCGAAAGCGTGTCGCGTCGGTGTGACCACTTATAATGATGGGGTTGGCAACGCGCTTAAATACAGGTGCGAGGGCGATGAGTAAGTCTTCAAAGAAGGGTGTCAGTTCTGAGCCACCGCGACCAAACATGTGCTGTTTATAGTCATCTTGCAATACGATTCGTAGCCCTTGGGGTGTTACGGTTACATTAACGTTGCCTTGTGCGCTACTTTGACGAACGGCCTCTTGAATCACTTTTGCTAACGCCGCCAAGCGTTCTTGTGTATCAAATGTCCCCGGGATCAGTGAGTCGGTTTCTGGTCCGTCACCGTCACCATCAAAAAATGAGTTTACAGTATGTGTCGAGTTGTGTCGGCTTGGCACTGATGAATCAGATGCCAGATCGATAGGAGAGATACTCTGCGATGTATCAAAAGGGTTACCATAGCTCTTATCAAACACACTTGAGCTATGCAGATGAGCAACGATCGCTTTTCGCTCTTCCTGATCAACAACCTGCATTACCCAAAGAACCAAGAAAAGGGCCATTAATGCGATCATAAAGTCAGCAAATGCCACTTTCCAGGCCCCACCGTGGTGTAGGTCGTGGTCATGGGTTTTGGCCCGTTTAAACACAACATGTTCTTGTCTTTGCATTATCCCTCCTGCTCAGCCAGCCATTTCTCCATTTGATTGAAGGTGGGTTTGATGTCGAGCTGAATGTGTTTACGACCAGCGTCAATTGCTAACAGTGTTGGCTTTTTAGCAACATACGCGACTAGGGTTGCGCGAACACATTCGAATGCCGTCATGTCACGTTTAACACGCTGTGCCATAGCATTACTGAGTGGATCTAGGCAGCAGTAACAGCCGAAGATGCCAACAAAGGTGCCCACTAACGCAGCTGCAACGTGGTAGCCAATCAGTGCAATTGAGCCATCAATGGCAGACATGGTGATAATGATGCCGCCAACTGCGGCCAAAATACCAAAGCCAGGCAGTGCTTCTGCGGTACGCTGCATTGAGCGAGAAGGCAGAAGTAGGTCGGTTTGGATGGCATCAATTTCTTGTTCTAACAACCCCTCTAATTCATGAGGCGACATTTGTCCCATTGCCATTAAGCGCAGATTGTCAGTAATGAATGACACCAAGCGATAATCTTTTGCAACCAGTGGATAACGACTAAACAAAGGGCTTTGTTCTGGGTTTTCAATATGTTTATCAAGCGACTTAAACCCGCCACTACGCACTGTTTCCAATAATACTTGCAGTAGTGCCATTAGCTCCATGCAGTATTCACGTTCTTCCTTTGGACCTGAGATGGTCATGCCCACCTGGCGGCGCATTTCTTTAAGAACTTGTGGTGGGTTGCCAATGATCAATGACCCGGCGGCTGCGCCGATAATGATAAGAAACTCAGCTGGCTGCCAAATCGCACCAAGGTTGCCACCTGCCCACATATATCCGCCAAAGACACAGAGTAAGACGGTGATGGCTCCAAAAAACTTTTGCATGAGTGACTCCTAGGAGGATAAGTAGTGATTAAGTTGTTTAAGGGCTTGTTTATGCAACTGGCAGATGCGCGGAGGCGTCAAATCCAGTACCAATGCAATTTCATGAAGGTTGAGTTCATGTTGATAGAACAAGGTCAGCAATAGCTGGTCTCGTTTGGGGAGTTTTTCCAATGCTACTTCGAGACTGCGACGAGTCTGTTCATGGGCCATACCGTCATAAATGGCCTCAACATTGGTTTCGATGCCATTTTCAATCAGTTGGTCTAGGCTCTGCATCTCACCAGCGAGTACTGCGTTTTGGCGCGCAAGGTAGTCTTTTTCAGTCGTGCCCAGAGCTTCGATGATTTCTGAATCTGTTGGCTGTCGACCCAAAGTTCGCATCAGGTCACGTGTGACGTCATTGAGTTCGTGAGCCTCTTGACGTGTTTTTCGCGAACGCCAATCAAGCCGGCGTAGTTCATCGAGAATGGAACCACGAATCCGACATACTGCAAAAGCAGGGAAGTTTGGGTCTTCAATGTTGCCGTAGCGTCGCCCGGCTTCGAGTAAGCCAATTAAGCCAATTTGCTGCATATCTTCGATGCTGCAATGGGGCGTTGCATGGGCTCTGAGTTGATTGACGATGCGCTTAACCAGTATCTGATGTTTGGAAAGTAGCTTGTTTTCATCAATAGGAACGGAAGGTGAACTGATTTCACCCTCCATGCTGTACTCTTCCTGAAAGTTCATATCCAGCATAGTTGTGCTCCTTATTGCACAACGTATTTGGTCAGCAATACATCATCGATTTCTCGAACGAGTTCGGTATCTTCAAAGGCGAGCAGAACGGTTTGTTTCACTTGGTTTTGTAACAGGTTGACGGCGCCATCTTGACGTAAATCATCGTAAGTTTTATCGCTAAACAGCTTGAGCAGCGAATTACGAACAATAGGCATATAGTCATCAATGTTCTGAATTTTCTCTGGTCGGCGAGTTTCAATAGCAACTTCTAGCATCACAAAGTGGGTCTGTCTTTTTCCTTTCACGCTAAGAACGATTTTTTCAAGTTCATGAAAACTAGGTGTCCGAACAGGAACTGGTTCTTTGGTAAGGAATGAAAGGGGTGAATCAGCGAAAAAATTTTCCGAACTTGATTCGTTCCCTGATTGTTTCAAAAACCAAATTCCGCCAACAACAGTTGCAGCGGAGACCAGAGCGCTGGTGAAGATCATTGCAGCAAAAATTGCGATCATTTGTTGTTTAGTCATAACTCTGTTCCTAGTTTGTTATGCGTGTGTGCTGAGCCAGTGCTCTGAATGGGTATTAGAACTATCCGATGTAGTTGTGCCTGTATCGGAAAAGGTTGCGGAAGATAAAATATGCTTCTCTTGTTCTTGCTGGTGAGGCGACCGATATTGATCCGAATCACCTGAGCCAACATTGACATCGACGTGAACAAAGTTCTGATTCTGTAGCTCTGCACGTAGACGATCTGAGACTTGCATCAACGCCTCACGGGTAGCGGTAGCATTGGCATTAATCTGCACACTAAGGCGGTCACCTTCGACTCTAACTAATAAGTCAAGTTTGCCAAGCTCTGGTGGGTCTAGGCGGATTTTTGCTTCTTGCATGCTTTGTTGAGCTTGTAAGGAGACTCGATCATGGAGAACCTGCATCATCTGCTCTCCCCACTTCCCTGCGTGGGTATCAACCTTAACTGCAGCCCATTCTGAACCTTGCGATTGCGTCACTAGTGCATTGGGTTGAGTCGCTGTGGCCAGTTGAGGTTGGCTTGCGGTGTGAGAGATCGTTTGCAAAACGTTTTGCAATGATTGATTAACTGAAGGAGAACTCAGTAACTCTTTGGCCTGAGTGCTTGTTGGCGCTTTCAGTAGTGCAAGATCATTTTGTTGGCGAGACTGAGTGCTTGCACTGACTTCACTGATTGTCTTAGCCGTTGTTTGTGGGTATTTTGACTCAATAAACCTAGGTTGGTTTTGCTGAGCTGTCGCGACTGATTGAAGAGCAGCTAGTGTTTCTTCAAGTGGTTCTATATCTGTTGGCGAACCATTAGGGCTATAGGCTAGCAATGGTGGTTCTTGGTCGCTGTTTCGCTCCGCCGCCTGTTCGCTGTGTTCTGGCTGCGCCACGTTCCATAATAGGGCTGAATTCTGCTCCATCGCTAGAGCGCCGCCTAGTTCAAAGCGATGAGTGTCTGTACTTTGGCCAAAAGAGCGAGCTTGGTGAATACCACCAATTGAGTTGGATTTCCCCACCGTTTTGGCTGGTTGAGTTTGCACTGAAGAGGTGTCAATCATCTAATGCTCCATGGTCATTGCAAGCTGATACGCTTTAGCTCGTTCGTGCTGCGCGTCGACAACATTAATGTCGGCTTCCAGTTCACTGATGGCTTTCTCTAACACAGTAAAGGCTTCGTGATGAACTGCCCTGACTTCCTTGATCACTGGTGCGAGTCGAGGATCTTTAAGGTAGGGTTGATGGCTTTCCAATAGCTCGCGAAGTTGTAAGTCGTAGCGTTTAAGCCCTGGCCAATCTTGGGTTTTTGTCGCGATTTGAATCAGCTTAGATAGGTGACGGAATCGCTCAGGTGAAACTCTATGCTTGCTGACCAAAATTCATCCACCCTTCTCGAATGTTGTTCATGACATGCTCTACACTCGTCAACTTATCCAGATTGTTTTGGACACTGGCCTGATACAGTTCTACTTGGCAGAAGTCATACAGTTGGTGCAGACCCTGGGCAACTTCTCCCCCGCTCTCTGCGTCAAGAGCGCTGTCTAAACCGACCAAAATGTTCATGCACTTATTGATACCGGAACCTTTTTCGGCAAGGCGTCCGGCAGACATGTGACCGCGGACACGTTCAATTTCATTAAGCAGGCCGTCAATAAGCATCACCACCAATTGGTGAGGATTGGCGGCAGCAGCTTGAGCATCTAAGTCGACTTGCTGATACGAATTGTATCCAGAATCCATTAACATAAAACGTCTCCTAGTGACCGTTAACCAAACAACGACATGGTTTGATTCATCTGGCGCATAATGGTGTTCATTTGGGTAAATTGTTTGAGGTAGCGGTCGTAGGCCATATCATATTTACGGTCTAAAACGACTTGCTTATCATTGATTCGATCAATGTTTTGTTTGAGCGCGTCCTTGCGAGATTTGAATAATCCAGACGAGAATTGCAGGTAAGGCTCGATAAGTGCTTCGACAGAATCTAGTAGTGCACCATCATCATTGAACATGGCTTCAAGCCCTGCGCTATTGTTTAACTGAGCTTTATCGAACTTTTCTGAATCTAGCTTCATTTTGCCATCACGGTCGATGTCTATGCCTACTTGACTCAGGCGTAAGCCGCCAAATTCGCCACGAACCGCGGACTTGACCTGGCTTTCAATCGAACGCAGGGTTGGATCGCTAGCGAGAGCAGGGCGCTTGTTGTTCTCACTATCGATTTTCGAGTGTTCGCTCACGGTTGACATTAAACTGTTATAGGCGTCAATAAATTTAGTGACTTGTTCTTTCGTGGCCTCTTTATCACCGCCTACCTTCATCGTTAGCGGTGAATCAGCGCTCGCCTGAGCCTTGTTTACAGTGATGTCAACGCCATCAATAGCGTTGCTAAATGTATTGCTACTGCCAGTTAGCTTTAGACCCGAGCCTTGTGCACCTAGCCAGACAACCGCATCTTTCGCAGCAGTGATGTCGGTCAAGGTAGAAAATGCATTTTCAAACCAAGCTTGACCTGTACCCGTAGCCTCTACTTTCGTTAGTGCTTTCGTGGTGCCAGTTTCTTCACTCGATAGCATGAAATGCGTCTGACCATCTGATCGAACCAGTGTTGCGTTTACGCCAGGATTATTTGGGTCGTTGTTAATTGCTGAAGTTAGATCTGCAATGGTCGCTTTGCCATCGCCATCACTATCTAGGGCAGACAGATCGAGCGTCATGGTTTTACTATCGACAGTAAATTCAAGCGTTCCAGTCAGGGGAACTTCGGTGGTGGCGTCTAAGCTTGCTGGCATATTGGTTGAGACTTGATGAGCGGTAGCGACTTGTTCTACAAATATCTGGTAGCTACCTGTCAAAGCTTTTGAGTTAGCCGTAGCACTGAAAAAACCGTCTTCGGAAATGGTTGCGCTGTTTTTAATAATACCAGCGGTACTGCCGTTCATTTCAGTCACAGCCGTTCTAAATTCGCGTAGTGCCGATTCGACTTTACCAAGTGCATCTAGCTGAGACTGGTACTGTGATGCTTGCGTTGAATAACGCTGTCTAAATGACTGAACATCGAAAGTGGCCAGTTGTTTGGCCATCGTTGCTGGATCTATTGAGCTCATCAGAGTACTCCCTTTACTAAGTGTCTCGCCAAGTGGCAGAAGTCACACATCACCAATCTATTCGGTTTGAGTAAATTGCAATATGAGTGCCAATGTAAATATTTTTATTTATCAATGGCTTGTTCTTGTTTTTTCTAAAAAACGGAAGAGAGCCTTCCATGATAGGAATTCCGCCATTTCCTGCGTGAAGCGGATTGTTCCTTATAAAATAGAGGCGACCAAAAAGGAGCAAAGATTAAGTTTAAAATTCACGCGAACTGAATCGGATAAAAAAAGCCCCCTATTGAAAAGGGGGCAAAATCACTAGAGTAACTTAAATTGTTACTTGTCTTAGAATGCTTAGCGAAGCAGAGACATTGCCATGCCAGGTAGCTGGTTAGTCTGAGAAAGAACCGTTGTACCTGCTTGCATCAGCATTTGGTTCTTCGTCATGTTTGAAGATTCAATCGCGAAGTCTGCGTCTGTGATACGGCCTTTTGCTGCGGCTGTGTTTTCAGAGATGTTCGCTAGGTTGTTGATCGTGTGGTCTAGACGGTTGATGTTTGCACCTAAAGAAGAACGCACGGTGTTGATTTTGTCGAATAACGCATCAACTTTAGCAATTTCGCCGTTAGAGTTAGCGTTGTTATCAAGAGGTCCTGTTGCGGCTAGGTCTGTTTCGATGGCTTTAACCAAAGTAGAAACATCCACGTCAAGTTTTTCACCTGTTGATGCCCCAATTTGGAAAGTAACTGCTGCTGCTAATTTACCATTTGTAGTCTCAAGCAGTTTCTGTCCTGCACCGTAGGTCGTTTCGTTGATAATGCGTCCAGCTTCTTTCTCAAGCTCTTGATATTCTGCATCTAGCGCAGCAAGTTCAGTCGCACCGTTAGTGCCGTTCGCGCCTTGAGTTGCAAGGTCTTTCATGCGGTAAGCAATGTTGGTTAGCTCTTCAAGTGCGCCGTCTGCTGTTTGCAGCATCGAGATAGCATCTTGAGAGTTACGCATCGCAACAGACATGCCGCGAGTTTGTGCTTCAAGTTTGTTGGCGATAGTAAGACCTGCTGCGTCGTCAGCTGCAGAATTGATACGCATACCAGTACTTAGGCGTTCCATCGCTGTGGTGAGTAGGTCATTAGTGCTGCTTAGTGTATTTTGCGTTACTAGTGATGCGTAGTTAGTGTGCATTGATAAAGCCATCTTAGTCTCCTTCGTTTCTCTCAATACTCAGATTTCGGCTTCAGGATTTCCCCTGGTCACTAACAAGAGGCGGACGACGGCTGGCAAAGATTAACTAAAAAGTTTAAATAATGATAAAAATAAGCAAAATCAGACCAAATAGGAGATGTTGATTCCACTATTTGGCCCTTTTGTGGGTCACCAAACCTCATTTTCGTTTTCAAATGTTTTAAAGGAAAGTGATGTTGGAATGTCGCTAAAGTAGCCAAAATAGTAACTGGCACCCAGCAACTTGTATTGATTGAGTTCTTTTTGGCTCGCGACACGGCTTGCTACCCATTTCAGCTTATGCTTCTTGAGCAATCGCACAATCGGCAAAAAGGCTTGGCGATTTTCTTTGTCTTCTAGCGATATCGAGATCTTGAGCATTGACGGTTTAAATTGAGCAATTCGCTCAAACAGCGGACAGGGTGGTGTCACTTCAAACCACAAAGCATAGGCAAATTCTTCAATTTTTTCGACTAGATGGGCCATTACGGAGGATGAACTGGATTTATTGCCCAACTGCAATGAAGGGATGACATGGGCAAACGCTTGTTTGTGGCATTGAATCACTTGTTCAAAAAATTCGTTTCCAGGTTGCCATGTCAGGGCTTCAACTTGCAGTGGTACCACCACATTGCTGATCAAATCTGGGTGGAAAGTTTCGAGTTGAAAGCGGGTCTGGCGTAGAGCCAAATACAGACTAAACAGATCGAGGCAATATTTGATGTTTTGCGACAGATCAAACTGATACACGCTTTGCTCCCCATCTCCGCCAAAGCGAAGTGTCAGATGCTGGAATTCGACCTCTCCCGATCGCGTTTCGCGTATCGCCTGACATGCATGTTTGATGTCATTGTGTTTGAGTGCCTCAAAAAGGAGCATATCGTCCTCAGTCTCAACATACTCTTCCATGAGTTTAATGATGTAGCCGTACATGGCTTGATGTGAATTTAGATTACCCAAGGTTACCTACCACGTTGATCTGTTTTGTTTCAGGAATTTCGTTATAAGAAAGCACCGCTAGACCTTGCGAGAATGTTCGCGCATAACGGGCAATTAATGGCCTAAGCTGAGGCATTACCAACAGAATGGGTGCCAGCCCTTGTTGCTTAAGCTGCTGCTTAATTAATGGCAGGTTTTGTTGGAATTGAGCGAGGATGTTTGGCTCGATCGGAAAGCTGTCTAGCATAATGGTGCCACTTGATTGCGCTTGCTGCATCGAAGTCAACAACATCTGCTCTAACTCGTCAGACAGTGCATATACTTTAAGTTCGGTCTTTGGTCCTGCGACTAAATTGACCAAAGTCCGGCGTAGGGCGCAGCGTACATCTGCTGCCAGTAAGATCGGATCTTTAGTGTTCTCTGAAGACTCCAACATGGTATTGGCAATAGTGCGAATGTCTTGAAGTGGGACTTGATCCAATAGCAGTTGCCGAAACACTTTTAATTGCTGCGCTGGGTTAAGTGCTGCTGTCAGTGCCTCGGCAAGTTTTGGCGCTTGCTGAGTCAGCCTTTGTGTCATTGCCTCTACGTCATCATGGTTGAACAGCTCTGCTAGGTGAGTCTTTATTACTTTGCTGATGTGAGTTGCGATTACTGTGGCATCATCAACGACCTGATAGCCCATATTGAGTGCTTTCGCTTTATCTGGATGTTCAATCCAAACTGCTGGAAGTTGATAAGCGGGATCGCTGCCCAAAATACCATCGATTTCGCCATAGGTTTCTCCCACAGCAATCGCCATGAGGCGATCTGGCTCGATAAACCCTTGGTCTATCAATTCCCCGTTGAGTGAAATCGTGTACTGGTTGGGTTTAAGGCTAAGGTTGTCGCGGATACGAACTTCGGGTAACAGAAAACCCACTTGCTCTGACAGGTTGCGACGTAAACCGCGAATTCGTTGCGTCAGCGGCGCACCTTGCTCCTTGTTCACTAAGTGGACAAGCCGATACCCTAAAGCCAGTGACAGTGTATGGACATGGGGAATGTCTTGCCAACTAAGTGGTGCCTCTTCATGCTGCATCGCCTGACTGATCACTTCTACATCGTCAAGTTGCGCCTCATGGGCGGGATTTTTAGCCTGTCGCCAGCCAGCAAAAGCAACCACGGCAGCGAAAGTGAAAAACGCAAGGTGCGGCATGCCAGGGACAAGACCGATGACCAACATCACTGTAGCGACGGTGAACAAGGTTGTAGGCGAGGCGAGCAACTGTTTGTGCATCGTCTCAGACATACCGTTGTCGCTATCATTGATGCGAGTAACGATAATGGCGGCGGCTGTGGCTAATAGTAACGATGGGATTTGTGCGACAAGGCCATCACCAATGGTGAGAAGTGCGTAGGTTTTAAATGCTTCAGTGGCGGATAAACCGTGCTCGAACACACCGATGCTAATACCGCCAGTGATGTTAATAAACAGGATCAACAAGCCAGCAACGGCATCCCCGCGAACAAACTTAGAGGCACCGTCCATCGAACCATGAAAATCCGCTTCGTTTGCCACTTCACGGCGACGTTGGCGAGCTGCTTCTTGATCTATCAGACCGGCGTTAAGGTCAGCGTCAATCGCCATCTGTTTACCGGGTAAGGCATCAAGGGTAAAGCGAGCCGATACTTCTGAAATGCGCTCACCACCCTTGGTAATAACCACAAAGTTGATGATCATTAAGATAACGAATATCACCATACCAACTACGTAGTTACCGCCGATGACAACCTCACCAAATGCTTGGATAACCTTACCCGCTGCGTCACCACCATTATGACCTTCAAGCAGCACCACCCGCGTTGAGGCAACGTTTAGAGTGAGACGTAGTAAGGTTGCGATCAGCAATATGGTCGGAAAAATCGAAAAATCGAGCGGACGTTTTGCCGTTGTACTGACCAGAAGAACAAGAATCGCGAGCACAATGTTAAAGGTGAACAGCGCATCGAGCAGTAATGGTGGCAAAGGTAGAATAACCATTGCGAGTACCATCAATAAGACCAGCGGAATCCCGACAAAGCCTTTGGCAGAAGTCTGTAATTGTTTTAACCGATTGAGCATAGGTTGGTGTCCTTGGATTAAATCTAGGTAGTTAGTGTTGCAGGTGTTTTGGAATCACAAAGTGAGGAAGTGGCATCGGCTTTTCGCCTCCCCCAGTTCGAAACGATTTCAATTGCATAACATAAGTAAGAATGTGCGCCACAGCGATGTAGAGCTGACTAGGAACTGCTTGTTCAATGGCGGTGGTGTAGTAAATAGAACGCGTTAGTGGTGGCGAGTTAATGATCTCGATTTGGTTTTCACGGCCAATACGCTGAATATGCATTGCTGTTTCATCGACACCTTTCGCGACCACAAATGGCGCATCAGATAAGCTAGGGTCATATTTAACCGCAACGGCATAGTGGGTTGGGTTAGTAATGATGACGTCTGCAGTCGGAACCATTTTGTCTATCTTACGGCGAGCAAACTGTTGTTGGATTTGTCTTATGCGCTGTTTAACTTCTGGTCGACCTTCATTGTTTTTGTACTCTTCTTTGAGTTCTTGTTTGGTCATCTTGAGTTCTTTTAAGTGTTCCCAACGTTGATAAGGAATATCAATCACACCAAAAAGCAGCAACGCGAACCCCATCAATAGCAATCCATCAAACAGGATCGCCATAACTTTAACCACACCTTGCTCAAGAGACAGTCTCTGCATACCAAGCAGTGGTTGGAGGTGATTGTCTAGATAGCTGTAAAGAAAGCCAAATATTACCGCCACTTTCAAAGTTGATTTAATAAGTTCGACCACTGAGCGAGTAGAGAACATCCTTTTGATGCCACTTAACGGATTTAGCTTGCTCATTTTGGGCATGGCGTTGGCAGGCCGGAACATCCATCCGCCAAGAATGAGTGTACTGGCAACGGTTACGCCTATGATGACAACAAACATAGGTGCAAGAAGCGCAATGAGGACACCAAGGCTATGACCAAGTTGCTCGATCATCTGTATTGGGTTTTCGAGGTCTTCTTTAGTCAGAGCCATGTTGTAGCGAAAAACCCCGGCGACACTGTCCCAAATTTCAGTCACTTGACTGTAGAAGTAAACCGCGACTGCGAGAAATATGGCTGCTGTGGTGAACTCTTTGGCTCGTGGAATTTGGCCTTCCTGACGTGCCTTCTTTACTTTCTGGGGGGAGGCTTTTTCGGTTTTATCTTGAGAAGATTGTTCGCTCATGCGCCCCCCGCCATATATTGGTTAAGGAAACGCAAAGTATCGTTGACCAAAATGGTATACCGACTTGGCACGCCCGAGACTGAAATTAATACACTGAATAGACCAAGTAGCATCGTCATAGGAAAACCAAGAGCATAAACGTTGAGTGACGGGGCTGCTCTATTCATAACACCAAAGCTGATGTTGGCAAGTAGCATGGAAACGATAGCGGGTAAAGCCAGAGCCAAAGAAGCAGCGAACATCCAACTGAACAGATTGACAATGCCTTGCAATGAAGCAAGTGAAAGCCCAGATCCAACCGGCCACACGACAAAGCTTTGGATTAAAATATCAATGATCACCAAATGACCTTCTAGCGATAGAAAGAGTAGCGTACTGAAGATCAGAAAGATTCGACCAAGGATCGCGACGGACATCCCATTGACGGGGTCGTTCATCATCGCCATACCCAGACCCATTTGCATCGAAACAATCTGGCCAAGGGTGGTGAAAATGGTAAACAACATGTGCAGTATCAAGCCAAAAAACAACCCCCATATCGCTTGCTCGAAAGCAAGGTACAGTGAACTCATTGAAAACAGATCAACCGTAGGCATGGTTGGCATCAAAGGGGCAGAAATTACTACAATAGATAGGGCGAGTAGGCTTCTTACCCAAACTGGGATAAGGGCATCGCCAAAAAACGGCATAGAGATAAACACTGCACCGATACGGAAAAAGGGCCACCAGAGTTGGCCCAGTAACTGCGAGATGTCAGCAAACGATATGCTCATTAGCCGATCATTCCCGGAATGCTGTGAAACAGATAGTCGAATAGATCCATAATTTTTCTCAGCATCCAGTGCCCTGCAAAAATCACCATCAACAGCGTGACTAATAGTCGCGGTAAGAAACTTAAGGTTTGTTCGTTGATTTGAGTCGCCGCTTGGAAAATTGCGATGCCAAGACCAACGATTAGGCCAGGAACAACGAGAACGGCAACCATGGAAATGATAAGCCAAACAGCATTAGAGAATAGGGTAACGGTCATTTCCGGAGTCATTAGGTTTCCTACTATCCGAAGCTTGCTGAGAGCGTACCGACCGTCATTGCCCAGCCGTCGACGAGTACAAACACGACAAGTTTAAAAGGTAATGAGATGATGAGAGGAGAAAGCATCATCATACCCATCGCCATCAAAACACTGGCGACAACAAGGTCAATAATCAGAAATGGGATGAACAGCATAAAGCCAATTTGAAATGCGGTTTTCAACTCACTGATTACAAATGCAGGGAGAACGACAGCAAATGAAATATCTTCAATTTGGGTGTCCAGAGGTTCATTGGCAATACGCAGCATCTGTTCCAATGCGGTTTGTTGAGTTTGGGCAAGCATGAAGTTACGAACAGGTTTTTCGGCGATTGAGAAAGCCTGCATCAAAGTGATTTCGCCATTATCGTATGGTTGGAAAGCATTATGGTAAATATCAGTCCAAACGGGGCGCATAATGAGTAGGGAAAGCGCTAAGGCAATACCGACTAACACTCGATTAGGTGGGCTTTGTTGTAAGCCAAGTGCTTGTCTTAAAATTGTTAACACCACAATAATACGGGTGAAACTGGTCGCCATTAAAATAAATGCGGGTAGGAAGCTTAAAGCCGTCATCAACAGCAGAATTTGGAGCTTTACACTGTACTCTTGTTGGCTAGCTCCATCACTGACAGACAGAATCGTCAGGCCAGTTTCGCTCGCAGATAAAGGGAAGGCGAGCATTAAGCTTGTCAAGCCAATCAGTGTTACCCAGCTTTGCAGTGAACGTACATTCGCCATGCTTGTGTAAACCTTACTGAACGGCTGTTGCTAATGCTGAATCCACAACATCAATTAAGCGCAAGCCATACTTTTCGTTAACCACTACGACTTCTGCATGGCCCATCAGAGAGCCATTGACTTTAACATCAAGTGGTTCGCCGTTTAGTTTGTCTAATTCGATGACGCTACCTTCTCCCGCCTTCATCAAGTCACCAAGTGCGATGTCTTTGCTAGCCACTTCAAGCGTTACTGTTACGGGGATGTTCCTAAAAAAACTCAGATCTCGCTCTGGAGTGGGGATAGAGCTTTCTAGACGATCTGATTGAGAACCCTCAAGTTGAAAATCGTCAAAGTTCAGTTCTTCACCATTGAAGGTCGTTGTTTCGGTAGGCTCACTCATTATAGTGACTCCTTATCATGGTTGATGATCAAAACAAGCTGCCCATCTTTCTCTGCAACTCGTCCGTTAAAGAGGTGTTCGTCGCCAATACTGACTGGAACAGTAGAGAGCAGCTCAATGGGTAAAACATCATTGGGCTGCAAGGAGATTATTTCGCTGAGCGGTAACTCTTTCTTGCTCAATAAGACATTAAGCTTTACTGGCGTTGATGTGAGTGATCGGCAAAATGGCTCACTCATAGCGTCGTTGGCTTGAAGATTTAGCTGTTCGGTCAAGGTGGTAACGAGCTTTTCATCTAGTTTAAGGTGCACCATGCCTTGATGTTCAGGTAAAGAAATTTCTATTTTTGCCCATAATCCATTACCTTGCGCTGGCTCGAATTCGCAACTTGACCACATCTGTTGAGGTGCTAGCCAACTCGTCATTTGGCGTCCCAGTCTTTCTTGCAGCCTTAAATCACTGTTACTCAGAACCTCACTGGTTCTTTTCATCTTGGCGTCATAGAAACTATCGGCAAGCTTGATCAAAGTTGCCTTATCTCCGTTGATATAGACCTTTCCTCCACCATCGTGTTGAAAAGTGCTGGTGGTTGCTTTGTCCATTTCATTTGCTGTCATCGTATGCAGTGACACCTGCTTGATGCAGGCATGTACTAGGCTGCTTTTAAGCCAGCTTTGTAGCTCGCAAGTTAGGTTGTTGCATGAACTAGACATTAAACTTTCTAACCTTTCACGAATAACATGAATTGGCTTGCCCAACGATTCTATGTTTAATGCTTGATAGTCTGGAATAAACATCTTGGTTCTGGGTTCCATTTATATTTTACCGTGCTCTGACAAAGCTAATGGCTAATTTTTACCTCAAACGTGGCAAGTCTACATAGAGGTTTTAGTTCTAAATAAGTGTTTGTTATGAAATTTGTGACTTTAGTTCATATGTTGATTTAAGTCTCTAATTAGAGCTTCTAATCAAAAATAAAACAGGTTAATTTCCGAATCGCATCAACTATAAGATAAATATAAAACTGGCCTTTTAAGGGTGTTGTTGTTGATTTGGTTACTGCATTTTGTTGGATTTATGTGACTTTTTGTCAAATCTTTAAAGTTCACAATTATTCAAATGGCTAGGTTAGTGAGCAAAAATAAAGAGTTCGCAAACCTATTTGGTGTGTATGTTTTGATCTATCCACATGGTATTTAGAAAAGAATGCCAAATATTTATCCAATATTTTAATAAAAATACGATGGCAGTTTATTCAAGAATATATTCGTTGGCTTTACTTTTTCTTAGTTTTCAATCTTCGTCTAATAGTTTGGTTAAGATTCCAATGGATGAAGTTAATTGGGAATATAAAGGTACCAATCTGAAATGTGATTTGAAATATAATAACCCTTCCTATGGGAAGTTTTATTTCCGCTCGGAAGAAAAAGGGTTGATTTATTTCAAAGCTAGCGTGAATGGCGCAAATAAACGTGGGCATTCTGGGGTGCTTTTAAGTACTCCTGCGCCGTGGAATATCGGCCGCGCACCTAGAATAGTGACCAATATTGCTTCTGTAGACAAAGGCACCATGTCTTTTAGTACAAATGTCGAAGGTTTGTTGGTGGATATTGAAGCAGGCAATTGGCTTCAATTTACTATCGGCGGAAACAGTCCTTCCGACAAAAGCACGTATCTTGTGCCGACAATACGCATTCACAATGCACTTAAAAGGTTTCGTGATTGTCAGTCGTCTTTACCATTAATGTCTTATACACAAGCAAGGGATATTGCTCTTTTGTTTGAGCTCGGTCAGATAACACTTAACGCAAACCAGCTTAAAACTCTTTCAGCATTGAATAGTTATCTGATGGTTGATTCTAGAGTCGACAAACTGCTGATAGATGGTTATGCCGACAATGTTGGTTCGAAGATTGGCAATTTAAAAATTTCGCGTCAACGAGCGGAGCAGGTGGCTAGCCAGATGGAAAAGCTTGGCGTTGACCGCAACATGATCGAAGTGCGTGCTCATGGCTCTCGATATCCCATTGCGAGCAATGCGAATCATCAAGGACAGGCCAAGAATCGCCGAGTCACCTTGCGATTGGTTCGCAGCGATGAAGCGGTGCTTCCAATGACACCAGACAACAACGATAAGGGTAAGGTTTGAAAATGGCAGATACTGCAAACATCTTGTTGGTTGAGCCGAAAGACGAACTTGCTCAACCCGTAATTAGAGTACTTGAAGAGTCAGGTTACACCATCACCCATTCAAGAACGGGGCGAAGTGCTTTGCTAGAGCAAGCCGCGGGCATCACGTTAGTGAGTTCAAACCTTCCAGATATGTGTGTGCGCGAGTTTGTACATTGTCACCAAAAGAAGCCTGGTGATGGTGTATCAATCGCCATCGTAGAGCAGGAGCAAGGTATTCTAGCGGCTGAAACTATGAAAGCGGGCGCGACGGATTACTTGCTAAGACCGTTTGAAAAAAGCCAGTTGGTTAATTTACTTAGCCGAGTTGAGGCTGTAGGCAAGCCAATGGCGAACATTGTCGCAGAGTCATGGCGCAGTAAGCAGGTATTACAACTTGCCCATCGAGCGGCGTGTACTAATGCGAGTGTATTAATCACAGGAGAATCGGGTACGGGTAAAGAAGTACTTGCTCGCTATGTGCATGAACAGTCTTCGCGCTCTGAAGGCCCTTTTATTGCGGTGAATTGCGCTGCAATACCCGAATCAATGCTTGAAGCTGTCCTTTTTGGCCATGTTAAAGGGGCGTTTACCGGAGCGACTAATTCACAGAGCGGTAAGTTTGAAGAAGCGAATAATGGCACAATTTTGCTTGACGAAATCGGTGAAATGTCACCTGCGGTACAAGCAAAGTTATTACGCGTGTTGCAAGAGAGAGAAGTTGAGCGAGTGGGAAGCCACAAGCCAGTCAAGCTCGATATTCGCGTGATCGCTGCAACCAATAAAGATCTAAGAGATGAAGTGAAAAATGGTACTTTCCGCGAGGACCTTTACTACCGACTTGATGTGCTTCCTCTTCATTGGCCGCCTCTAAGAGAACGTAAGGACGACATTTTACCCATTGGTCAGTTTTTCATTAGTAAATATCAAGATGGTAGCCAATGTCACCTCTCTCAAGATGCCATGGTTGCCCTTAGTCAATATCATTGGCCGGGAAACATCCGCGAGCTCGAAAACGTTATCCAACGAGCGCTGGTTATGAGACATGGGGATTACATTACGGCTCATGATCTGATGTTACCTGTAGAGTTGCTAACGCCACAGGAAGAATCTAAAACAACTCAAACAATGGGCCATGTAGAGGCTAAGAAGCAAGCCGAGTACCAATACATATTAGATAAACTGCGCCAATTCGGCGGCAACCGTACCAAGACGGCAAATGCGCTTGGGGTAACCACTCGTGCTTTGCGCTACAAGCTAGCAGCGATGCGCGAACAAGGTATTGATTTACAGTCAGCGCTAGGCTCGGCTGCATAAAGGAGGTTAAGTCATGGCAAGTCAACCACTCAACAGTGCATTCACCGCAGAGCAGTTAATGCTGACCAAAATGGATGTGATGCGCACGCAAGTACAGCCAGAATTCGTTGTTTCTGCAAACCCACTTGATGTTCAGAAAGCTAATTCACCTATGTCATTTTCAGCAGCGATGACCAATGTGCTTGATTCTGTGAATGCTCATCAATCAATCGCCACTCAAAAGATGACCGCAGTTGAGACTGGGGCAAGTGATGATCTTGTTGGTGCAATGATAGCGAGTCAAAAAGCCAGTTTGTCGTTTAATGCCTTAATGCAAGTGCGCAATAAGGTTGTTACTTCTTTTGAAGACATCATGAAGATGCCGGTGTAAGCCATGTCAGAGATTACTACTCAAGTCGCTGGAGGAGCACCGTATAATCCGGCACCAGCACAGTCGACGTCAATTCGAGGAATGGATGAGTACACAGCTAAACTCAAACAGCTTTGGTCTAATAGTCAACGTAACTTAGTGCTTTCTGCCGTCCTTGCGGCAATTGTTGCTGCAATTATCGTTGTGGCTCTTTGGAGTTCGACACAAAGTTTCCGGCCTCTGTATAGTCAGCAAGAACGTTTTGATACTGGCGAAATTGTCTCAGTATTAGAAACGGAAGGAATTAACTACCGACTTCAGGAGCAGAACGGTCAAGTATTGGTACCTGAGGGAGAAGTAGCGCGAATTCGTATGCTGCTGGCAGCTAAAGGAGTCAAAGCCAAGTTGCCTACAGGACTTGACTCACTCAAAGAGGATAGCTCTTTGGGTACCAGTCAGTTTATGGAAACAGCCCGCTATCGACACGGCTTAGAAGGGGAGCTTGTTAGAACAATTATCTCTTTAAATGCAGTGTCAAACGCTCGCGTACACCTTGCTATTCCACGCCAAACCTTGTTTGTACGTCAAAATAGTGAGGCGCCTTCTTCTTCTGTCATGCTCGAACTTAAACCCGGTGAAGAACTTAAACCAGCACAGGTCGAAGCCATCATTAACTTGGTGGTAGGTAGCGTGACTGGTATGAAACCGGAGCTGGTGTCTGTTGTTGATCAATATGGTCGTTTACTCAGTGCAGATGTGGCTTCATCTGAAGCGGGAAAAGTTAACGCTAAGTACCTCGAATATCAAAAAAACGTAGAAAAGCAGATAATTCAGCGCGCATCAGACATGCTGACCCCCATTCTTGGTCCGAGTAATTATCGCGTGCAAGTGGCGGCAGATATGGATTTCAGCCAAGTAGAAGAAACTCAGGAAATTCTAGACAACGCCCCGATTGTGCGCAACGAACACACGATTACTAATAACTCCGTTGACCAAATCGCGTTGGGGGTTCCTGGAACCCTAAGCAATCAACCACCTGTTACTGGCGAAGTGCCAACACAAGATAGCCAGAATACCAATGCCCGCTCTGAAGTGAATCGTCAATATGCGGTGGGTAGCAGTGTTCGACGTACTCAGTACCAGCAAGGCCAAATTGAAAAACTAAGTGTCTCTGTTTTGCTTAACGAATCAGCGGCACCCAATGGTACAGCTTGGACACCAGAAGAAAAAACGCAAATCTCAACCATGATTTCTGATGCTGTAGGTATTGCCGCAGATAGAGGTGACAGTTTTAGCCTGATGAGTTTTAACTTTACGCCACTTGTTATTGATGCTCCTCCAGCTATCCCTTGGTGGCAAGATCCAACGGTTCAGCAACCGATGCGTTACGTCATTGGTGGCATGTTAGGTATGGCGATGATCTTCTTTGTTTTACGCCCTCTTATCATGCATCTCACCGGTGCGGACATGCGTTCGCAGGAGCTTGAGTTTGCTGAGCCACAAGAAGAGTCTGTGTATGACAACCTACAAACACGGGAAGAACGCGAAAGAGAAGAAGCCCTCAATCGCAAGCTTTCTGAAAAAGGCATTGCCGCTTCAAATGGCCTCGATGTCAGCAATGACATGCTACCGCCAGCAGGTTCGCCACTGGAAATTCAATTGAAGCATCTACAACTTATCGCGAACGAAGAGCCAGAGCGTGTCGCAGAAGTACTTAAACAATGGGTGAATGTGAATGAACACAGCAGAATCAAAGCAGAAAGCCACGCTTAATCATGTTGAGCAAACCGCATTAGTCCTTCTCGGTATGGGCGAAGATGCAGCGGCAAAAGTGCTGCGCAATTTTACTCGTGATGAGACTCAACGTGTTACTAAAGCAATGGCGCGGTTGAATGGCATTAAAAGTGACAGTGCTCACGGTGTGATTCAGAGCTTCTTTGAAGATTTTCGTCAGCACAGTGGTATACGTGGTGCTTCCAAAGAATATCTCTCGAACACCTTGAGAAAGGCGTTAGGCAACGATCTTGCGAAAGGCCTGCTCAACAACCTGTATGGCGATGAAATTCGTAACAATATGCAGCGCCTACAATGGGTTGAGGCTGAAGTTCTCGCTCGTTTTATCGCCAATGAGCACCCGCAGATGCAGGCGATTTTCCTTGCTTACCTGCCATCAGAAAGCTCGTCGGTAGTATTAAAACACCTGCCGGAAGATTATCACGATGAACTGCTCTACCGAATCGCGCAGTTGCAGGATATCGACCACAAGGTCGCTGGTGATCTGAATGATTTGATTGAGCGCTGTATTGAGCAGGTATCGACGAGTCAAAGTGCGCCCTTGTCGGGTGTAAAACAAGTGGCTGATATTATTAACCGCTTTGAAGGCGACCGCGGCTCACTAATGGAGATGCTCAAGTTGCACGACGAAGAGGTTGTGCACGCAATTGAACAGAATATGTTTGACTTTATGGTCTTAGGCCGTCAAAGCGAAGAGACTATGGACCGTTTGGTTCAACAAGTGCCGTTGGAGCTTTGGGGCACAGCACTGAAAGGCGCAGAAATTACCTTGCAGCAAGCCATCAAGCGTTCAATGCCTCAGCGGATGGTGAAAGCATTGCAAGATGATATGCAAGTGCGTGGCGCCGTACCACTGAGCCGAGTAGAAAGAGCGCGCCAAGATATCATGCTGATTGTACGCGAACTGGATGAGACTGGAGAAATTGAGCTTGTTCTGTACGAAGAGCCCACAGTGGAGTAATTACGATGTCATTGACTAAATCTCCGCTGTTGACCGTGCCAGCCTCGGGATATCGGGTTCATCGCTTTCCGCCGCTCGCACAACCTGTAGTGACTGATGGTGAGTTTGACTTGGAAGAGTCGTGGCAAGATGCTCAAGCAGACCTGCAACAGAAACTAGAAGAAGGTTTCCAAACTGGGCTAGAACAAGGCCATGCTGAGGGATTGACTCAAGGCTTGTCACAGGGTAAGCAGCAAGGTTTGTTAGAGGGGCAAAAAGAGGGATTTCAAAAGGGGTTTGTTTCTGGTGAACAGTCTGGTAAACAAACTTTTATTGAAGCCGCTAAACCTGTTAATGAACTTTACCAAACCTTGTCGCGCTGGCAATCAGAACGAGAGCAACAGCAACGCCATATCATCTGTGAATTAGTACAAAAGGTAGCACAGCAAGTCATTCGCGCTGAATTGACTCTGATGCCGCAACAGATTTTAGCCTTGGTCGATGAAACTTTAGAAGCCATGCCTGGAAAAACAGATAAGGTCACCGTTCACCTCAATCCGCAAGACCTTGACCGAATTACGCAGATCAACTCAGAACTTCCCAAAGAGTGGAAGTTGGTGGCAAATTCAGAGTTGCCGTCGGGGGGCTGCCATTTAGTAACAGAAGAGGCTGAGGCAGACGCGAGTTGTGACTCCCGATTACAGGCGTGTATGGATAATGTCAAAGAGCACCTTCTTGATGAGGTTGTTCCAGCATCTGTAGAAGGCGAGCATGAGTAACACTTTAGCTTTTGAGCTGTTGTCTGAACGTACCAATGAGGCATTAGCCTCCCTTGATTCGATCCCAGTGGCGCGAGTAACGGGGCGGTTGGTGAAGGTGAATGGCCTGATGTTGCAAGCGGTAGGGTGCCGATTTAAGCTTGAACAACGTTGTTTAGTAGAAACAGCCGAAGGTGACATGATTGAAGCCCAAGTGGTTGGTTTTGATCATACCATTGCGTTTCTGATGCCGATTCGTCGTTTAGGTGGGCTGTTTGCGGGTGCTAAAGTTATCCCTTTAGATGGTGACAGTACCGTGCATCTAAATGAAACCTGGCTAGGGCGTGTAGTGAATGGGTTGGGAGAAGCCATTGATGACGGGCCAAAACTAAATGGCGGTGACCGAGTCTCTCTCGACCCTAAATCAATCAACCCATTGAAACGCAGGCCCGTTGATACGCCACTGAATGTTGGCGTGCGTGCAATTAATGGATTACTCACCGTAGGCAAAGGTCAGCGGATAGGGCTGATGGCGGGTAGTGGTGTCGGTAAGAGTGTTTTGATGGGAATGATTTCTCAGAGCACCGAAGCTGACGTGATAGTGGTTGGTTTAATTGGCGAACGTGGGCGAGAAGTTAGAGAGTTTATTGAACGAAATCTGACGGAAGAAGCGCGTAAAAAAGCCGTTATCATAGCCGCGCCTGCCGATGAATCTCCACTTATGCGTTTGCGGGCGACTTTGCTTTGCCATCGCGTAGCCGAGTATTTTCGTGACAAAGGCAAAGATGTACTGTTAATGATGGACTCATTAACACGCTATGCAATGGCACAGCGTGAAATTGCGCTTTCGTTAGGAGAACCTCCAGCTACTCGCGGTTATCCACCTTCCGTTTTCAATGTATTGCCTCAACTGTTAGAGCGGGCGGGTAATAGCGAAAACCTTCAAGGAAGCTTGACGGCGATCTATACTATTTTGGCCGCAGGCGATGACCAACAAGATCCCGTGGTTGATTCTGCGCGTGCCATCCTCGATGGTCATGTGGTTTTATCACGTAAACTGGCTGAGCAAGGACATTTCCCAGCTATCGATATCAACGCTTCTATCAGCCGTTGCATGGCGGGATGCTCTCAACCTGCTCATCTAACATTAGCGAATGAGTTTCGTAAAACGTACTCCAACTATCTTCAAGTAAAAGATCTGTTGCCTTTAGGCGGCTATCAGCCAGGTCAAGATCCTGAGCTAGATCGCTCGGTCGCCCTTTACCCCAGCTTGACAGCCTATCTACAGCAATCGGCAGACAGTTCTGTCGACTACCAGCAAAGCCTGAGTGAATTGGCGCAGCTATTTCAGCAATTATAGTGAGGGAACATGCAGTCGAAGATCCAAGCCATAGAAAGATTTCAGAAGATCGAACAGAAAAAACGAGACTTGATATCTCAGCAGCTTGAGTTGGTACGTCAACAACAGACTCAAGCCGAGAATCAACTAGAACAACTGATCGAGCTGAGAAAGCTAAGCGCGCCGAAGTCTTGTTCAGGGACATTTTTCCATCGTGAAATGTTGGTGAATCACAGCCGTGTCGACCAAATGATCAACAAGTTAATTGTCCATCAGGAACAGGAACAAGCGCTTAAGCAAGCGCAATGCGTGTCTTTGCAAAAACACTTACAGCATAAACATATACAAGTGAAAGGGTTAGATAACACGGTTGAGCGTTGGCAAGCGGAACTGAGGACACATCAACAGCACTTGGAAGATATCGCTCTTGAAGAAGTGATTAATAACCGGTTTGCGCGAAAGTCTCGTTAAAACAGTCGTCAGGTCTTGTTTATTTCGGCACAACAAGCCTCAAAATCAATGGAGTAAATGGTGTCGATATGCTCAAGTTAAAAGATGCGAATGTTCTCATCGTTAAAGAATTTCCGAATAAAAGTATTGGCATATCCAGTTTATTGCTCTCGCTTGGCATTAAACAGCATAAAATCATCCATTTGAATGCGCCTCATGAGCCATTGAACCGAACTTTTCATGATCGCTTCGACATTTTGATTTGCGATCAAAGTTATCGTCGTAACCAAGTCAAGGCTTGCGATTTACTTAATGAACTCAATGTTATGCGGACAATTGATGAGCGTTCAACCATCATCATGGATTGTTTTGAGACCAACATAAAAGATGTGTCTTACTATCTTGCTGATATTCACCTTAGGCCCGAAGACACACAAAGGGACATCAGCGAGCTGATTCGCAAGGTATTTGAGAAGAAGAATAAAGTCTGGCCCTTGCTGCAGCGCGAGCATGACTTTTCAGAAGAAGAGATGACCAAGCGCTATCAGTTCTTTGAACGCCATTATCCCGAGTATCAGTACGATTTAATGCTTAACCGGGGTCACCAGTATTTGATCAACAGAGATCTGAAAGCGGCCACAGAGCTTTATGGAGCTTTGATTAAAGAGGCAAGCAAAAAAGATTACTCCTTAGAAGTTAGCTTTTTCCTCAATGCCCTTAGTTTGAATGGTCAGTCAGAAGATGCTTTAGAGTTACACGAGAAGTTTGATGTGTCGAAAGTTCAGTTTGGCCAACCATTTGATGAAATGGGCACGTTACTGTTGCTCAAGAATGGTCATTTTCAGCGCGCCTATCGAATGTTGTCAACATCTGGTATTCGTTATGGGCATAACCTTGCTCAGCGAACCATGATTGGCTTGATGGGAATCATCATGGGTAAAACAGAGCAAGGGCTTGAGCATTTTTCGTCGAACCTTGCCACCGCTAAACTGCTTAACAGAGACGTGGCTTATCATATGTTGAACTATATGTTTGCATTGTTGATGCTGTGGATGAAAGGAGGGGAAGGAGCAGCACTATATGAGAAAAAGTACCAGCAAATGTTGAAAGAAGTATCGCGTTATAAATTGAGTGAGGCTGACGACCTACAGCTAGCGATGATCAGGCTTCATGGCGATTGTTTAACGATAGGCAGCCAACATGCTGAGTCATTGATCAGTGGGTTGACCAAAAAACTCACCAAGGCAAGCTGTACTTCTAAGATACATGCTCTGTATTTGGCGTCAGGACTTGGTAACAAAACTTATTTTTATGAACTTCGTAAAGGTTTAATTCAATGTGAAAGTGTGTTTATGATCGATCCTATCCCCCCATTTTGTGCCGCCATAGCAAAATCTATGGATTTCAGCCGGTTTGCGACAGAGATGGGGCAGTTCCAGCGAGAAAAGGTAGAGTGACTTATGCTCTTTTCAGCCGCTCGTTCGAGCAAAGCGACCTTATTGAGCTTGATATTAAATTCTATTTCTATGTCTGGGATAAGGTTTCCGAACTGACAAACTGGCTCTTTTCGCCGTCAGGTTGCCTGATAAAATCCTCGCTATTCTGATTCATCAACTTTAACTCCGTGCCTTTCTAACACTATGGAATCAAACAGTTTTACTATAACGGTATCTGGAATTGATGGAACAAAGTTCTTTAATCTCTCTTTTCGTATGATTAAGGGCATTAAGCTACTGTTACTTTTGTTCACCCTCGTATTTTGTACGTTGATTGCCTTGCTTTCTATATTTGTCGATGACGCTTCCGATTCAAAACGAGAAAAGAAAGAAGCCGTCAGTAAGGCCTATTCGTTAGAGAAACAATTACTGCGTTCGCATGAATTTCAGAGTGACTTAGAAAATAACCTGAGTCAAAAACAGCAAGACATTGCCTATATCTCTGAGAAATTAAAGGGCATTGAATCAGCACTGGATCTTTCCAATGACGCGCTGGATCTAAAACAGCGTTTAAATAATGCAGGGCTGAGTGTTGCAGCACGTCATCAGATCATGCAATTGATCCCAAATGGACGCCCGGTGAAGCAGGGGTACTTGTCTTCACATTATGGCAAGCGGCTTCACCCAGTAAAAAAGATTCGCGCGATACATCATGGTATCGACTATGCCGTAAATGTAGGAACACCAATATACGCACCAGCTGACGGTGTTGTCGCCGTGACCAGAAAGAGCAACAAAGGGTCAGGCAACTTCCTTCGTGTTTCTCATTCGTTTGGATTTAGCTCTTCTTACTCGCATTTAAAGGCGTTCAAAGTGAGTAGAGGCGATTATGTTAAAAAGGGCGATCTGATTGGATTGTCTGGTAACACTGGACTGTCGACCGGTTCTCACCTTCATTATGAAATCCGTTTGGTGGGGCGTTCACTTAACCCGTTACCGTTTGTCCAATGGGAAATGAATAACTTTGACTCGATTTTCGAATCGAATAAGGATGTAAAATGGGATTACTTAGTAAACAAAATAGAGAATCAAATAGCCATTGCTCTCAAACTGTCATCGCCGATGGAGCCTATATCGAAGGAAAACTCAAGCTTACTTGTAACATCCATATCGATGGGCAAGTGAAAGGCAGCATTGAAACAGACCACACAGTGACAATAAGCGCGACCGGGTCTGTTGATGGTTCAATTCGTTCTGAACGTTTGGTTATCAACGGGCGATTTTTAGGTAATGTATATACTAAAAGTCTAGAAATTCTAGAGCATGGCTATCTTGAAGGTGAAGTTTCTGCGTCAGAGTTTACCATCCAAAAAGGTGGTATATTCCTAGGCAACTCTAAAAACGTCAAAAGCGAAGAAGTGGTTGCATTAGACTCGGCAAAAAAAGCATCTAAGGTGAGGAGCAAGGCTGAAGATAAGAAGGTGGAGCAGTGCGCTTAAGCCAACACTACTCAGATTCATTCAAGAAAAAGCCCAATCATCGAATTGGGCTTTTTCTTATTTCCATTTGGATTCCATCGTACCGATTCGCTAATCAATAGAAGGAATAGGAAAGAGGGAATAAAAAGAGAGCCGAAGCTCTCTTTCTAGGTGTATGGTCGGACTGACAAGATTTGAACTTGCGACCCCCGACACCCCATGACGGTGCGCTACCAAGCTGCGCTACAGTCCGATGTCATTAATTTAATCGTAAATGGCTGCGGGGTCAATCATATAACGCTATGATTTAGTTACTTTTTGCGTAAAAACGTTGCAGTTCAGTCAAGCCTTGCATCAGCACAGGTAGTGTTGGGTTCTCATCTTTCAAGCGTTGGTAGTTGGCATTGTACAGTTTGTAGTTACCAAACTTGTCGATCACCGTTGTGTCTGCTGTGGTAATCAAGGCTAGTTCTCGTGAATCTCCTGCGAGAATCCAGCGGCGTTTGCGTTCATCAAATAGGTTGCGGCCACTACTGAAGTCAGTCGGATTAGATGAGACACCCAGCAAGTCTTGCAGAAGCGTCACAGACATATCTAGGTGGCTAGTTCTATGTTGGTACTCGCCCGCTAATTTACCTGGCCAATGGATAATCATTGGTACTTTTAGCTGGTACTGGCTGTAATTGGTATTTGAGCCCCAGCTATTGGTTTTGGTTTCGTTAAACTCGGTAGCGTGATTTGAAGTGATTACGATCACAGTAGATTCATCAAGTTCTAATGTCGCAACTTGTTCAAGTAATTGACTTAATTCAGAGTCAGCGTGGGCGACAGACTTCTTATAGCCTGCTTTTAGTTTCTCGCCTGTTGATTGCTGAGTGTTGCTATCGTTGTATGTGCTGAAGTTATCAACGGTTGTCAGCTCAATGTAGCTAAACCAAGGTTTTTTGCCTTGCTGCTGAACCCACTCAGCCCATGCATCAATTGCTTGCGTGTCTGCTGATTTACTGTCGTTGAAGGCGATGCCGTTGAAGTTCATACCACGGAAGACAGTCTCACCATACAAAGGCTCGTCAAAGTTATCTGCGCTAAACAAACCAAACTGGTATTGCTTGTTGATCAAAGTGTCGATCAAGATGGGCTTAGAGCCTTGGGTTTTAATACTGCTTGAATAGCTACTTGGTAGGCCGTAAAACAGACCAAATACGCCGAATGAGTCGTTACTTGAACTGTAATGATTGGTGAAGTTCAAATTGTCTTGAGCGAATGCGTATGTTGCAGGCATTTCTTGCTCGGTTAGCATATCGGCACGTAAGTTATTTACGCTAACAACTAATATGTTGAGCGGATTCGCACGGCGGTTAAACTCAATTTTTTCAAGTGGGTAGCGGACTAATTCTACGCTGTCTTGGCTTTGCTCTAAACGTTTAAGATACTCTTCACGGTCTAGTAATCCATGCCTTTCCATAAATGACTTCGCGGTCATTGGGTAAGAGAGCGGAAAGTTGGCGCGTTGCGCAGTTATTGGATTGTAGAAGTAGGCATCGGCCCATACATAGATAAGATGGCTGGCAATAAAACTGACAAAAAACAGTGCTGCTATTGGTCGGCCGACATGCTTATGTGACAGCTTACGTTGTTTACGCCACACCCATTCAGATAATGCCAGTTGAATAAGGAATATAAACGGTAAGACAATAAACAGGTGCTGTAAATCGACACTGATGGTCGAGCTTTCATCGCTAAACAAGACTTCCCATACAACAGGGGTAAGATGCAAGTTGATCGTCTGGTAGGCTTGCGTGTCGACCAACAAAATGGTTAATCCGACGGTTGCAAAACAAACCGCCACTAAACGGAACAGTTTTCGTGACGGTATGACAAAAGTAAGCGGAAACAGAACCAGCAGGTACAAGGCAAATACGAGGAAACCAAAATGGCCGACCCAAGAGATCATCAAATAGAATTGACCAAGCAGAGTTTCAGGCCACGGAGACTGAGAGATATAACGGGTTCCGATCAGCATTGCCGCGATGATGTTGAAAAAGGCAAACCAGTGCCCCCATCCCACTAAACGCGATACGCGTTCGCCGTATGTATTTCCGTTATCGACCATGTAAGTGTTCTACTGTCCGTTATTATTTTTAATGTTTTTTGTCTTCAACTGAAGAAACAAGTGCTTCTGCGAATTTTTCAGCAATTGCTTTACGTTGTGAAGCAGCAACGTCTTGATTTAAGACATTGGTAGCGATATTTCCAGCAATCATTAATGCAAGCTCTGGACCCGCTGAATGTTTTTCAAGTACCGCAGCCACTTCCGTTAGGATTTGTTCCACTTGTTTGTCGCTGTATTTGGATGTAATCGGCATAAAGACTCTAATGATGATAGTAAAGCGGCTTATGATAACCTACAATGCCACGCAACTGAAACCTACGCGGCGATAAATTTCATCATGAGCCTTCATCTTTCTAACGTTATCTTACATCAATTACAGAAAAACGATGCAGATGAACTAGTTGTTAACTTTCGTTCCGAGTCTCTATCTAATGACAACTCGACCGAAAACCTAGTTGCTGAACTTCATCGTGTATTCAACTCTAAAGCTGGTAAAGGCTTTGGGTCCTTTAAATTTGACAGCGATTTTAACAACTGGTTGCAAGAGCTACGTCAAGGAAATAAAAACTTTTATGATTTCTCGCAGTTAAGCGCTAACCGCCTTAAGGATGAGTTATCAAAATACCCGTTTGCAGACGAAGGTATTTTGGTCATTGCAGAGTATCAATCGCTTGCAACAGATTACCTATTTGTTGCTATTATTCCTTCAAATCAAAGCCTTAAAGTAACTGAAGGCCTAGATATTAGTGCGACGGACTATCTTGATCTAAGTAAGATGGATATCGCAGCGCGTATCGACTTGACCAGTTTTGAAACGGATAAAGACTCGAATCGTTATCTAGCGTACATCAAAGGGCGTGTAGGGCGTAAAGTTGCAGACTTTTTCCTTGATTTCCTACAAGCAGAAGTAGGCCTAGACAGCAAGGTGCAAAACCAAGTGTTAATGCAAGCGGTGCAAGACTTCTGCGCAGATTCAAAACTGGAAAAAGATGAAGCGATTAGCTACAAAAAACAAGTAGCGGATTACTGCAACGAGCAGATCAAGTCAGGGGATGAGGTTCAAGTCCGTGAGTTGTCTGGCGAGCTTCCTCCTTCTCAAGATGGCACAAGCTTCCTTGATTACACTCAAGAACAAGGTTATGAACTTGAAGAAAGCTTTCCTGGTGACCGTACAGCAGTACGTAAGCTAACGAAATATGTCGGGGCTGGTGGTGGCTTGAATGTAAGCTTCGATAGTTTGCTACTGGGCGAGCGCATTTTTTATGATCCAGAGACCGATACGTTAACTATTAAAGGCACTCCGCCTAACCTACGAGATCAGCTTACTCGCAACAAATAACCTCTCTAGAATAGGACTGACTGCAACATTTTTGCAGCTAGTCCTCCACTTCTGCTTGATAGTGTATATTCTTGTAATACTAGGGATTTATCTACAGGCAAGAGCATGGACGGGAAAGCGCTGAAAATCGGCTGGGTGCTGCTAGTAATCTGGATAGGCAGTATTGCTGCTATGGCGAGTAGTTACCGGTCGATAGACACAACCAAACAGCAGGTTTATGAACTAGGTAGCGGTATTCAAGAGCTGCGCGACTCGTTCTCGTTTGATTCACCTTACGGTGTTCATATGGCTGACTCTCAAGCCCTTAACTTACAGCTCATTTATGCGCTACGCCTTCAGCTTGAAACCCACTACCAAGACAGTTGGTTCCTTCCAGACATTACTCAACTACTTTTTACGGCTGACCGCTTTATTGAGCAGTCCCAAGTTTACCTTAACAATAGCTTGGACTTACTTAGCTTGGTTGAACAGGTTGGTACCATGCGTGAACGTTACGACAACGAATCTATAGAAACCCTCTACTTTCGTTTGAGTGCGAATGTATTAGAAGCTGTTTTTGGTGATAGCGCATCTAGTCCTCAGGTCTATCGTGACCTTGATAAAATCTACGTTCAATCGAACCAGCTTTCAGCCAAAGAACGTCAAGACTTGCAACAGGTGCTTGCGCAAGTCTCTTCTGTACTAGGAGGCTATGCTCAAGGGCGCTATATCGTAGAGAAACTACGCACGCATGACGTTCATAAACAGATCAATATGTTGCGAGGTGAATTTGATCGATTGCTTGCTCGTTATGTTGTTGCTGGACTAGCGCTGACTCTGGTTATCTTTGGTGGCTTTATCTCTTTGCTTCGATTTGCACAGCAGGTTCCTCGCGTTCAATCCGAGAGCATTTCACCATCTATTCTTGCCGAAAGTGAAATAGATGCTCCAGAAGCCGCTGAGACTGTGTTATCAGCAGTAGAAAATGTAGCGCAAGAGTCCATCATACTAAAGGGTGTTCACTCTTCTCCTGAGTCTGTTGCCCAGTACCAACAAGCGGAAGCGAATGGTGAGATAGATGAAGTTGAAATTGATTTTGACAAGATGCTTGAATCATTAAACAACGACATGGAATCGGTCTGTATGCTACTGGAAGTGTTCATTGAAGATCACAAAGGAGACGCCGATAAAATCGTACAGTTAGTCAGCGATTCACCTGAAGAAGCACAAAGAGCTGCGCATAGCTTGAAGGGGGTAGGAGGAAACCTTGGAGCCACCAAACTCAGAGAAGCGGCCGGGAAAGTTGAATTGGCACTTAAAGAGGCCAATCAAGTTGAGCCAAATAAGGTTGAAGAGCTTAAAACGCGCCTTGAACGAGCCATAGAAGAAGCTAGGGTTTTCCTGAAAGAGCACAATACCATCAATAGTTAACCTTGGTCTAACTTTTAAGGTATAAGCTAAGTGCAGTGCAACCAACGAAACCTATTGATTCGTTATTATTGGCAACAAAAAAGCGCCTCAACTAAAGCTGAGGCGCTTTTTGTTATCTGTTGACTTTACGCTGTTTGCTTGGTGAGTTCAGCTTCTTCTTCGCTAACCTCAGCCGTTGCTGTTGGTTCACACTTGTCAACGAACCACCCCATGTACGAAGTGATAATGGTAACAATGATGCATACAAAGCTTAACCACATGAATGGTGCGTAAGATAGAGTGGCGACACCAAGAATACTTGCCATATAGATGCCGTTATCACTCCAAGGCACCATGCCTGAAGTCAACGTACCGCCAAACTCTGCATTACGTGATAGGTTCTTGCGCTTATAACCTAGGCGGTCGTAGTTTTTGGCACAAATTTTTGGTGTTAAGATCAAAGACACATACATCGCGGAGCCAAACACGTTACCCATAAATGCAGTACCGATGGTACTTGTTGCCAGAGAACCTGCGCTTTGTACACGGCGTTCAAACAGCTTAGCAACCGTTTCTAGTACACCGACTTTATCTAGCAAGCCACCAAAACCTAGACCAAACACAATCACAGCAACCGAGCCAAGCATTGAAGACATACCGCCGCGGTTAAGAATTGAGTCGATAAAGGCCACACCCGATTCAATTTCGAATGGCGCCCAAGCTGTGTTGAATGCTTGGAGGAAGTCGACATCTTGAATCATCACTGCCCAGATAATACCGAGGAGCGAGCCAAAACTGATCACTGGGAAAGAAGGCATACGCATTGCCAGTAGACCTAGCACAATAATCACAGGGACAAACGAGTACGGAGTAATGTAGAACTGCTGTTCCATAGCTTGGATCACCGATTGCACCTGAGACATATCGACATTACCAGCATAGTGGAAGCCAAATGCGGTAAACATAATGCCCGTAATAATGTAGCTAATCAGAGCGACAGGCAGCATTCCTTTAATATGTTCAACCACTTCAACGTTAGACATAGAAGAGGCTAGGATCACTGAGTCTGATAGTGGGGACATCTTGTCGCCAAAGTAACAACCAGAAAGAACCGCGCCTGCAGTGATTGGTGCTGGAACACCCAAACCTTGGCCTATCCCCATCATAGCGATGCCAGCAGTACCAGCCGCGCCCCATGACGTACCCGTTGCAAGAGCCGTTAAGGAACAGATGATCATTGTTGCTAAAAGGAAAATCGAAGGATGAATCGCTTTCAGACCATAATAGATAATGGTTGGTACTATACCACCAGAAATCCAAGTACCGACTAGTGCGCCTACAGCTAGCAAAATAAGTACGGCACCAAGTCCGTTAGATATTCCGTTTAGAGCTGCTTTTTCTAACTCTTTATATTTGTGGCCTAAACGAATACCTAGAACCATGATGATGAACCAGCCAATGTACAGGGCTAGCTGAATAGGTAGGTCAAGCTTAGCGGTGAACGAGAACGCCATTAGCAAGAATAACCCAAGGGAGACAACAACCTGCATCAAGCTTGGCAGACGGGGAGTATGTTGTGTCATACGGAGCCTCTTAATTATTTATTAGCAAATGCAAACAGGGGAACAAATCTGTTTACGAAGGAGTGTTAACTCCAATTTAAGGACGTAGGGCACTCTACATTAGATGGAATAATATTTCGATAAAATGTCGCCTTCGTGTGATTTGTGTCTGTTGATTGAATTGTTGCTAGTTAAAAATGTGGTGAAACGTTAAAATTAGTCGCAAGTGTTGTATCTAAATGTAAGTTTTGTGTGGCACGAGCTTTTCGTTGTTGTTTTGTCTGTGGCGTGTTTTTGTATAGGTAAATAACAAGTGGTGAAAAAGTCTACAAAGCAAGGCTTCTGGTCGGCATTAACGAAATAAGAAATAAAAGTTACAGATTTGATGCAATTTTCTCTTGAGATTTTGCTGCGAAAATTGAATATTGAGCTATTCCCTTTTTAAAATTGAATACACGGAGAGTTGAGAATGAGAGTAGGTTTAGTCGGTTGGCGTGGCATGGTGGGTTCTGTGCTAATGCAGCGAATGGTTGAAGAGAAAGATTTTGACCTTATTGAGCCAGTTTTTTACAGCACATCTCAGATCGGTATTCCTGCACCTAACTTAGGTAAAGAGGCAGGCCTACTTCAAGATGCTTTTGATATTGAGAGCCTAAAACAGCTAGATGCAGTGATCACTTGTCAAGGTGGTAGCTACACGGAGAAAGTCTACCCAGCACTACGCCAAGCAGGTTGGAAAGGATACTGGATTGATGCCGCATCAACTTTACGTATGGCGCAAGATTCGATTATTACGCTAGATCCTGTCAACCTAAGCCAGATCCAACAAGGTATCCACGGTGGTACAAATACCTTTGTTGGTGGTAACTGTACAGTGAGTTTGATGCTGATGGGTTTAGGTGGCCTATTTGAGAAAGGTCTGGTTGAGTGGACAAGCGCGATGACTTACCAAGCGGCTTCGGGTGCGGGCGCTCAAAACATGCGTGAGTTGATCTCGCAGATGGGTGTCATCAATGATTCAGTTAGCTCTGAGTTAGCCAACCCTTCAAGCTCTATTTTAGATATCGATAAAAAAGTCGCTGACACTATGCGCGGAAGCTCGTTCCCAACCGATAAGTTTGGTGTACCGCTAGCTGGGTCGCTTATCCCATGGATTGATGTTAAGCGTGACAATGGTCAAAGCAAAGAAGAGTGGAAAGCAGGGGTTGAAGCAAACAAGATACTTGGTTTCCAAGATGCACCAGTGCCTATTGATGGAACCTGTGTTCGTATTGGCGCGATGCGTTGTCACTCTCAGGCACTAACGATTAAGTTGAAGCAGAATGTGCCAATGGATGAAATCGAAGAGATGATTGCTACCCACAATGATTGGGTAAAAGTGATTCCGAACGATCGTGACATCACTGCTGAAGAACTGACGCCAGCAAAAGTGACAGGCACGTTATCTATCCCAGTCGGTCGTCTGCGCAAGATGGCAATGGGCGATGACTTCTTAAATGCGTTTACTGTTGGCGATCAACTATTGTGGGGGGCGGCTGAGCCGTTACGTCGTACACTACGCATTATCTTAAGTGAAAAAGCCTAATCTCAATTAGACTTGCCTTTATTAATCAAGACCCTACTATTTTAGTAGGGTTTTTTCTATTAAGGCAATCAATGAGTATCCTACGTATCTTCCTAGCCGTGGTTGCGGCGATCGCGGCATGGCTCGTTATCCATATGTTAGTCGGTGAGCTCATTTCGTTGGCCGCGATATTATTTTGTCCGGAACAATCTACAAACGGTGGTGAATGTTATGTGGAATGGTGGAGAGATATAGTATTCGTCGTTGATGTTATCGGGGTTGGTCTGTCCGCATGTGCGACAATCTTAGCGGCTGTCTGGGCTGCGAATAGTCATAGAAAAAGAGTGTCGAGGGTGACGTATTGCATTGGTATGATAGTGGCGAGTTGGCTTGCTGTTAGCATGTGGCCAAATTGGCTTGTCGTATCGTCATGGTTTAGCGCATTGGTCATTGGATGGCTAACCGTTAAGTGCTTGGATCAGCGATACGACAATAAAAGTTAAGTCGATTTCTCAACGGGTACAACGCGCTGATCTGGGGAGGCAAGTTCGCTGCCACAGTGCTTACAATGTAGAGCGTCAGAGTCATGACCTGTTTGCATACAATTTGGGCACTTGACAAGAGTTTTGTGTGAGTTCATCTCTTGGTTTAACTCAGCAGTAATGATGCCAGTTGGCACTGCCAGTATTGAGTAACCGAGTAACATGGTCATAGATGCAATCGCTTTACCTAGCGCTGTTTGCGGAATCAAGTCACCATAGCCGACGGTAGTAATAGTGACAATCGCCCAATAAATACTTTGCGGAATACTGGTAAAGCCATTCTTTGGCCCTTCAATGACATAGATTAGTGCACCAAATATTGTGACCAAGATGGCGACTGTACTAAAGAAGATAAAAATTTTGCGTTTGGCCATTAGTAAAGAGCGCAACAAGATATTGGAGTCTTGTAAGTAACGGACTAGTTTCAATACGCGAAAAATACGCATTATCCTCAGTGCTCTGATGACGCCCATAAACGAGGCGGATGGGAAGAATATCGCTAAATATGTAGGCAGTATTGCGAGCAAGTCGATGACACCGTAGAAGCTTTTTGCATACGCTGTTGGCTTTGGCGAGCAATAGATCCTCAACAGATACTCAATCGTAAACAAACCGGTAAAGGTATATTCCATGTACCTTAGTTGTGTTCCCCAGCTTGATCGAACGGAAGGAATTGATTCTAACACTAGCACGAGTAGAGATGACAAAATCGCCACGATGAGCGCAAGATCGAAAGTACGGCCCGCCTTGGTGTGAGTACCGAAGATAATGACGTAAAGGTGATGTTTTAAAGAGTTTCTTGGCATGATAGAACGACATTTAGTGAAGTCATTCTATCATACTCGATAATTTGGCTTAGGCTAACCCTGGGAAGAGGTTACGTAGGCCGTTAGCAATAAATTCAATGCCCAGAGCACCAAGAATCAAACCCATAATACGAGTGATGACGTTGATCCCAGTCTGACCTAGGAAGCGCACGATTAATGGTGCCGAACGGAATAGTAGCCAGGTACACAAAGCAAAAATGATGATGGTAATTACGATACCGACGGTGTCGAACATGCCTGGATAGCGAGAGCCATAAACGATAGTCGAGCTAATTGCACCTGGCCCAGCCATAAGGGGCATGGCGAGTGGTACAACACCGATTTGTTCGCGGCTAACGTATTCAGACTTCTCTTGTTTGTTCTGTTTATCTTCACCTAGCTTACCGCTCATCATCGAAAACGCGATACTCAGAAGCAATAGACCACCCGCTACTCGGAACGAGTCTAGCGAAATGCTAAACATATCGAGCAGTATCTGTCCTGCCATTAGAGATACGACCAATATAATCGCCACAGCAAGGTTCGCAGTGACCGCAGTCTTGTGCTTCTCTTCTTGAGTCATATGACCGGTTAGAGAAACGAACACAGGCATGATGCCAACAGGGTTAACTGCAGCTACCAAGCCAAGGAAAAACTGCAAAAATATAGCGATTTCGAAGGTCTGCATTCGGTGTGTCCAAACAAAGTAAAAAGAAGGAACAGATTACATGCGGAATATAGTCGAAATCTTACTCATGAACGAATGAAAAAAACTAACGTTAAACCTATTTCATTACTGAGAAAATCTTATTATTGAAGAAAACGTAAACACTAATGACTTACTATGTTATGTAGAGTGTGGTTAGAAGATGGTACGTTTGACATAAACGTTAACATTCGCACATTTTAAATAAAAATAGAGACTGAATATAGAGAGATAATGCGCTTAGGATATACTCTCAGTAGCACAAATTTTATGGATCACATGTAAGTATGTGGTCAAAAAATGAAACTTTTTTACAAAATGTGGTCATTTGACAAATATAAAGGGCTAACTGCTGAAAATTTGCCCAACAGGGTTTTGTGATTTAAGTCTATGATTATTATGGGTTTAAAGTGAATTTTGAGAATTAGGTACCACTAAGTGGGTAAATAGTTTTTGAGAACTGATCTGGGTCAATTATTTTCATAACCTGAAATAATATACTCAGTCCTGAAAGCGATTTACTAAGTTCTCTGTTTCAACAATCACAGTGACCTTACTAAAAAAGTTTTGAATATTTATCAATTTAGGAGATTCACTATGCCTGTAACTAATATGGCTGAACTAGATGCAATGGTTGCTCGCGTTAAAGCGGCGCAAGCAGAGTTTGCAACATTCTCTCAAGAGAAAGTAGATGCAATCTTCCGTGCAGCATCTTTAGCAGCTAACCACGCTCGTATCCCGCTAGCACAACAAGCGGTTGAAGAGTCTGGCATGGGTATTGTTGAAGACAAAGTAATCAAAAACCACTTTGCTTCAGAGTTCATCTACAACAAATACAAAGATGAAAAAACATGTGGCATCCTAGAAGAGGATGACAACTTAGGTACTATGACTATCGCTGAGCCTGTGGGCATCATCTGTGGTATCGTACCAACAACTAACCCAACATCTACTGCAATCTTTAAATCTCTAATCTCTCTAAAAACGCGTAACGGCATCATCTTCTCGCCACACCCACGTGCCAAGAACTCTACTAACGATGCAGCGAAATTAGTTCTAGATGCAGCAGTAGCTGCGGGCGCACCAAAAGACATCATCGGCTGGATTGATCAACCATCTGTAGAGCTTTCTAACGCTCTTATGAAGCACGACGGTATTGCACTTATCCTTGCAACAGGTGGTCCAGGCATGGTTAAAGCAGCATACTCTTCTGGTAAGCCAGCAATCGGTGTAGGTGCAGGTAACGTTCCTGTAGTTATCGATGAAACTGCTGACATCAAACGTGCTGTAGCTTCTATCCTTATGTCTAAAACATTCGATAACGGCGTAGTATGTGCTTCTGAGCAAGCAGCTATCGTAGTTAGCGAAGTATATGACGAAGTGAAAGAGCGTTTTGCTTCTCACAAAGCTCACGTTCTATCTAAAGCTGACGCAGATAAAGTACGTAAAGTACTTCTTATCGACGGTAACCTAAACGCGAAAATCGTAGGTCAACCTGCTCCAGCAATCGCTGAAATGGCTGGCGTTAAAGTGCCTGCAGATACAAAAGTACTTGTAGGTGAAGGTCTAGGTAAGGTTTCTTACGACGACGAGTTTGCACACGAGAAACTATCTCCAACTCTAGGTCTATTCCGCGCTGACAACTTCGAAGACGCTGTTGCTCAAGCGGTAACTATGGTTGAAATCGGTGGTATCGGCCACACATCTGGTCTTTACACTAACCAAGACGTAAACGCAGATCGCATCCGTTACTTCGGTGACAAGATGAAGACAGCACGTATCCTTGTAAACATCCCAACTACTCACGGTGGTATCGGTGACCTTTACAACTTCAACGTTGCACCGTCTCTAACTCTTGGTTGTGGTTCATGGGGTGGTAACTCTATCTCTGAAAACGTTGGTCCTAAGCACCTTATCAACAAGAAAACTGTAGCTAAGCGAGCTGAAAACATGTTGTGGCACAAACTACCTAAGTCTATCTACTTCCGTCGTGGTAGCCTTCCAATCGCAATGAGCGACCTAGAAGGTAAGAAACGCGCATTCCTAGTAACTGACCGTTTCCTATTCAACAACGGTTACGCTGATGAAGTCGTTAAACTGCTTAAAGAACAAGGCATCGAAGTTCAAACTTTCTTTGACGTAGAAGCTGATCCAACACTATCTGTTGTTGAGAAAGGCGCAGAAGCAATGAAGAGCTTCCAACCTGACGTAATCCTAGCTCTAGGTGGTGGTTCACCAATGGATGCAGCTAAGATCATGTGGGTTATGTACGAGCACCCAGAAACTCACTTCGAAGAACTAGCAATGCGCTTTATGGATATCCGTAAACGTATCTACAAGTTCCCTAAAATGGGCAAGAAAGCTGAGCTTGTATGTATCACTACTACATCTGGTACTGGTTCTGAAGTTACTCCATTCGCGGTTGTTACTGACGACAAGACTGGTGCTAAGTACCCACTAGCTGACTACGAAATCACACCAAACATGGCTATCGTTGATGCTAACCTAGTAATGAACATGCCTAAGTCTCTAACAGCATTCGGTGGTTACGATGCAGTAACTCACGCTCTAGAAGCTTACGTATCTGTTCTTGCTAACGAGTACTCAGACGGTCAAGCTCTACAAGCGCTTAAGATGCTAAAAGAGTACCTACCTTCAAGCTACGCGAACGGTGCTAATGACCCAATCGCTCGTGAGAAAGTACACAACGCTGCGACTATCGCTGGTATCGCGTTTGCGAACGCATTCCTAGGTGTTTGTCACTCTATGGCGCACAAAATTGGTGCTGAGTTCCACCTACCACACGGTCTGGCGAACGCACTACTAATCTCTAACGTTGTACGCTACAACGCGAACGATAACCCAACTAAGCAAACTGCGTTCTCTCAATACGACCGTCCACAAGCACGTCGTCGTTACGCTGAAGTTGCTGACCACCTAGGCTTAAGCCAAGCTGGTGACCGCACTGCTCAGAAGATTGAACGTCTACTAGCATGGTTGGAAGAGCTGAAAGGCGACCTAGATATTCCACTGTCGATTCAATCAGCTGGCGTATCTGAAGCAGACTTCGTTGCGAAACTAGACGAGTTAGCAGTTGAAGCGTTCGATGATCAGTGTACAGGTGCTAACCCACGTTACCCACTAATCACTGAGCTTAAAGAAGTGCTACTTGCTTCTTACTACGGTAAAGCATTCGTAGAAGGTGAAACTTTCGAAGGTACGACTGTTATCAAGAAGAAAGCCGACCAAGAATCTAAGCCAGCAGCGAAAGCTAAAAAAGTAAAAACTGAAGCTTAATAAGTAAGATTCAGTATGAGATAGGTTTTCGCTAGCACGGAACCTACAAATCGGGAAAAGATCAAAGCCCCAGTCGAGAGACTGGGGCTTTTTTTACTTAAGAGCCAATTTCTGCTCGCGTAGTTGGGACACCTGATCAAAACCAATGCCCCAATTGTCGGTATTGATTTCGTCGATGACAACGAAAGTAGTTGCTGGATCTTTGCCCAATACATCAACCATGACTTGGGTCATCGCGTTAATGATTTTGTGCTTTTGTTGAGACGTGACTTGTTCGTCAGTCACCTTGACGTTGATATAGGGCATGTTCACTCCTTATCTTTATAGTCTGCATACATCTTATTGACGATTCGCCACTGTTGGTTTTCATACAATAAGCCAAGAAAATCGATGTAAGTCCGACCTAACAATGGACATAACACTTTTACCATCGCCTGATGGCCAATGATGTCTATTGATAGGATTTGATAGCCATAGTAATCACCACGATCGATTGGTTTCGGTCGCTGTTCTACGAGTGTTAACCACTCGGTGAGTTCTCGTCTCAAATCAGGGGCTTTGAGATAAGCATCGGGGTGAAAGATGCGAGCTAACAATTGGCTATCGCCGCTATGTATGCCGGTAAAATATTGCCCAATCACGTTTGTAATGGTCTCAAAGTCGTTTTGAAGGTGGTTGTCACTTTTCATGTGTCTCTCTACTTAGCCGCTATTGGACTGACATTCTGATATTCAGCATTTAGTGAAGTAGTGAAGCTCGGCCTCGCTAATACTCGATCAATCATCTGCTGCGATTTAGCAGGGATGATGATATCGACAGGAAAAGCAGCACCCCAACGCGAATATACTGCCAGCATGATGTCTGCAGGAGAGATCTGGATTCCGCCCAAAAACGGAGCGTCTTCCAGTTTCTGTTCGACAACTTGCCAAAGCTTATTGATGCTTGATGTTGCCGTATCGAAAATCTGCTGGCGTAGCTCCTCTTCAGAGATGGAGCTTGCTGCAAAAAACAACTTGCTGTAAGCCGGGTGCATGGTGGCATTCGCAAACATGATGTTCTGGGTAGCAACTTGTTTCGCAACTGGGTCATCATTCGGCCACAGTTTTGATGGATGCTTTTCAAGTAGGTAAAGCATGATGGCTGCGCCTTCGGTTAAGGTTTGCTCGCCATCAACAAGGACAGGGACGTTCGCTACTGGGTTAATTTGAGAAAACGACTCTAAGCTTTGCACATTAATTAAAGCCACTTCTTGCTCAAGTTCGCGTAACACGGTTTGAGTAGCGAGAGAGCAAGCCTCTGGTAAAAAATATAAGGTATACATGATGTTAACTCCCAACTTTAGTCGTTTAGTTTCCGTTCACTGGACGAAAACGATTAATTTCATTTGCCGGCAAGAAAAACAATAGAGCAAACGATTGTTGAGATATATAGTGACAATGAGAACCATGTGTTTCTGGAATGAGAACAGTTAGAGCAGGGCGATATATGAACAAACTAAGAGCGATCGAACTATTTGTTCGTCTGGTAGAAGTAGGGAGCTTTACTCGTCTTGCTGAGCAGGAGAGAACATCAAAATCTATGGTAAGCAAGGAAATCAGCCGATTAGAGCAAGATCTAGGAGCGAGGCTGTTGCACAGAACGACACGAAATATTCAACTGACTCATGTCGGTAAAGAGTACCTAAAATATGCCAACGAAATTCTGAATAAGGTCGGTGATGCAGATGCATTTGTAAAAACGTTGGCTCAAGCACCGAGAGGGAAGATCAAGGTCAATGCGCCAATGGCACTAGGAATCACAGACTTGTCTATGCTGTTTGCCGATTTTATGCGCGCATATCCGGATGTCGATATTGACATTCACTTAGGGGATGAAAACATTGATTTAGTTGCTGAAGGGTTCGACTTAGGTTTTAGAGCCTCAAGCCAGCCATTTGATTCCAATTATATCGGCAGGGCATTATGTGAATTTCAGTACCACCTATGCGCTGGATCTGGTTATTTTAACCATCATGCTCACATTTCATCAGCTCAAGATCTTTTGGCTCACAACTGTTTTGAATATGCTTACTTTAAAGGAAAAAACGTTTGGCCTGTTGATGGGTTTGTTGCTACTTCTGGTTCATTGCGTGTAAATAGCGTGTTGTTTATGCTGCAAGTAATCAAAGCCGATTTGGGGATTGGTTATTTACCCGAGTTCGTATGCCGCGAACTGTTGGAGAAAGGTGAACTGGTTGAAGTTTTGCCTGACAGCGAGAAAAGTAAGCTAACACTATATGCTTTATATCCTGCGCGCCAGTTTGTACCACCCGCGGTTATACAGTGTATTAACTTCGTCGAGAGGTGGTTTGAAAGTCATAGACCATTATGAATAGGACCCTCGCATATGCGGAGGGTTCTATTCATCGGATCGTTCTACTTCTCGTCTTCAGGTAGCTTAACGTTAAGCTCTAACACGGAAATATCGTCATCTTTGTGCTCGAAGGACAAATCAACCATAGACGGATCAATGGCGACGTACTTGCTGATCACTTTAAGAATATCTTCTTTCAGTTGTGGCAGGTACGAGGGCGCTGGGTCATCCTGGCTACGTCGTTCTGCCACAATAATTTGCAAACGCTCTTTAGCCAAGTTTGCAGAGCTTTTTTTCTGGGGACGGAAAAACTCAAGTAGTGACATTTAGCCTCCGAATAGTCGTTTAAAGATTCCTTTCTTCTGTTCAGTCAGAAAGCGGAAATCCACTTGCTGACCAAGCAGACGCTCAACAGCATCGTTATAGGCCATACCTGCGTCAGACTGCTCGTCGAAAATGACAGGTACGCCTTTGTTAGACGCATTGAGTACTGCCTGACTCTCTGGGATAACACCCAGTAGCGAGATATGAAGGATCTCTTCTACGTCTTCAACGCTAAGCATTTCACCTTGTGTAACGCGTGTTGGGTTGTAACGCGTCAGCAGTAGGTGCTGCTTCACTGGCTCCAAGCCTTCTTCCGCACGGCGTGACTTAGAGTCTAAGATACCAAGAATACGGTCAGAGTCGCGGACAGAAGAGACTTCAGGGTTAGTAGTAACGATGGCCTCATCTGCAAAGTATAGTGCCATCAGCGCACCTTGCTCGATACCTGCCGGTGAATCACAGATAATAAAGTCGAAGCCCATTTCATCTAACTCATCAAGAATACGACGAACGCCTTCTTTGGTTAATGCATCTTTATCGCGAGTTTGAGAAGCAGGAAGAATGAACAGATTCTCTGTGCGCTTGTCTTTGATCATTGCCTGGTTCAAGGTCGCTTCACCATTGATTACATTAACAAAGTCGTATACGACTCGGCGTTCGCAGCCCATGATCAAATCTAAGTTACGCAGACCGATATCAAAATCGATAACTGCGGTTTTTTTTCCTTTTAAAGCAAGGCCAGAAGCGATCGCTGCGCTTGACGTGGTTTTACCCACCCCACCCTTACCTGAAGTGACAACAATAACGCGTGCCATTATGTGTTCCTTATAAGATTAAATCGTTAACAACTCGAACTTGAGTGAGTCGTCGTTCAAACTAAACATAACTTTTTGCTGCCAGAACTCGTCTGCGAATTGCTCGGTGAGCCAGTAGTGCCCCGCAATCGACATAAGTTCGGCATTAAGCTTATTGCAGATGATGACTGCGCCGGTATTTCCGCTAGCACCAGCGATTGCCCGGCCGCGTAACGTTCCATGAATATGAATGGAACCATCTGCAATGACCTCTGCCCCCTCGCTGACATGGTTAAGTACCACTAGATCGCTGTCCTTGGCATAAATTTGTTGCCCAGAACGTACGGGGGTGCGAATGACCTTAGCGGGGGCCATTGTCGCGGGTGCTTGAGTTGGCGATTTGCTTGCCGACATGACAGCGAATTTAGCTTCTGAAGCTAGATTCTGCGTCCGTCTGTCTTTACACCCTGTGACACCAACTGGAATCATGCCTGCTTGAGAAATGCCTTCTTTCAGTCTCACAAAGTCAATGTCACCATCGACTTTTGAAATATTAATGACAACAGGGGCATGAGCAAAAAATGCCGGTGCTTGCTCTACCTTTTCTTGTAGGAAATGGATAGTTTTATCAACATTGTTGTCAGAAAGGTGCAAAACTGACAAAGTAAAGCTGCTGCCTTTTAGGTCTGGGGTCTGTGACATCTTTTACTTACAACCTCTTAAGGGCGTTGCCTGAGACTAGGGGTGTCATGTTATATTCCCAGAATAAGCACAGCAAGTTATCTTGCGCTCAATTGAGTGTTTTGCTTTAAAAAATAGCGAAACATTGACGTTCCATGAATTAAACGGACAAAAGGCTTCCAATGCTTTGTGCAATTTACAAAAGTTCTAAAAAAGAAGGCACTTACTTATATATCCCGAAAAAGGATGATTTTTCACAAGTTCCTGACACTTTAATGCAAATGTTTGGCAAACCTATTATGGTTATGGTGGTCAAACTGGAAGGGCGTACACTGGCACAAGTTGATGTGGAAAAAGTCAAACAGTCGCTTAAAGATGACGGTTTTTTCTTACAAGTACCACCGCCGCCAAAAAACCTACTCGATGAATATAAAGAACAAAAACAAGCTCGTCAGCAATCTAAAGAGTAAAAAATAATTTGATTGTTGGTTTCATTTGCTCAAGGAGGGCAATGTGAAAAAAATACTGTCAGTCGTTCTAGGGTTCACTTTTGCCACCTCTGTTTATGCCAATGAGGTGAGTTTTGAACAATATGTTGAAGGCCTAAAACAAGAAGCTCGAAGCAATGGTATTTCGGAGCAGATTATTAATCAGGCTTTTGACAATGTGACTCATAAGCCTCGTGCGGTAAAAGCAGATAAAAACCAGCCGGAAAAGAAATTAACACTGGATGAGTACATTCCTCGTGCTGTACCCGATTGGAAGGTAAAGCAAGCTAAAGCGCTATACAAAGAGCATTATGCTGAGTTAGGCCGAATTGGTGAAGAATACGGTGTACAGCCACGTTTTATTGTAGCGCTTTGGGGAGTTGAGAGTAACTTTGGTAAGTTCACTGGTAACTACCCAGTGATCGATGCACTGTCGACGCTCGCCTATGATGGTCGTCGAGAGGCCTTTTTCCGTAAAGAGACCATGGCCGCGCTGCAAATATTGCAAGAAGGACATATCTCAGTCAGCGACTTTAAAGGCTCTTGGGCTGGGGCGATGGGGCAATGCCAGTTTATGCCAAGCTCGTTTCTTTCTTATGCTGCTGACGGTAGCGGCGATGGTAAGAAAGACATTTGGAATACTGAAGCGGACGTGTTCGCGTCAGCCGCCAACTATTTGAGCCAGTCAGGTTGGGATGACAAGTTTACTTGGGGGCGTCAGGTTAAGCTACCGCAAGGTTTTGACATGAACCTAGAAGGGCGCATTGAAGGTAAAGAGAAAACCCTCGCCGAATGGAATCAACTTGGCATCACTCGTTACGATGGTAGCTCACTGCCTCAAGTCGATGTGGATGCCTGGTTGACAGCCCCTGATAATGCCAATGGCCGCGTCTATCTGGTTTACAACAACTACAATGTATTGATGAAGTGGAATCGCTCTTACTACTTCGCGTTAGCTGTCAGCCACCTTGCTGATAGAATTACTCTGTAGATAACCCACTGATACTAAAGGAGCTCAATGGAGCTCCTTTTTCATTTTGGAGAGAGTGTGCTTTCAGAACGTGCCGCACAAATGGTGGTATTTGCTGCCTTGCTAAAACATAAGAACTTTACCTTGGCTGCTAAGAGCCTAGGGGTATCAGTTTCCCATGTGAGTAAGCAATTGGCTCAGCTTGAGTCGTCGTTAGGTGTGAAGCTGGTGCAACGCACTACACGCAGTTTTACACCGACAGAAGCAGGGCAGAGATTTTATGAACACTGTGCTCAACTGGTTACCATTATCGGTGAAGCGCAGCTTGAAGTTGAAAGTCAGCGCGATGAAGTGGCGGGCTTAGTGAAAATTGGTTTATCGCAGTCATTTGGTACTTTGCATATCATTCCTGCAATTGATGAATTACGACGACAATATCCTAGCTTACAAGTCGAGGTTCACCTATTCGACTATAAGGTCGATATGCTAGAAGAAGGACTAGATCTCTGGATCACGAATAATGAGCACTTACCTGAAGGATACGTGGCTCAACGTTTAGCTGATTCTAAGTTTGTCGTTGCTGCTTCTCCGGATTATTTAGTCCAACATCAAACTCCCAGTCATCCAAATGAATTGACAGAACATAATTGCTTGATCTATAGGAGTTGGGAGAGAGACTACACTCGATGGGCTTTTGCTAAACAACAAGAGCTCCTCAATATTAAGGTCTCAGGGAACTATTCAGTTGACTTAGCTGAGGCTGTTCGTGATGCTGCTGTGGCGGGGTGGGGGATTGCGTATCTTGCCACGTATCTCATCGGTGATGAGTTTAAAAATGGTCAACTTATCCAGCTATTTCCTGATTGGACCGCCTCGCAAAGTATGCCGTTTTACGCTGTGTACCCGAGCCGACGTTATCTGCCCAAGAAGACTGTTGCCGTGATCGAATTTATTAAGCAGCAAATTGGCAGTCCTTGCTACTGGGATAAGAAACTAGATCCTTATATTCAGAAACCTTAACTGGATATGGTTTAATAAGTTAATTTTTCTTAGGTTATAAACATAATTTCCATACAGAAAATATCGACCCAAGCAAACGTTTATATGATTAAAAATCAATGAGATAAAGTGTTGGTGGTTATTTGTGCTAACCAAACTACATCCGGTTAACAACTGTGATTTGCATCTCATTTTTATATCACTAAACTCCGACGCCACTCTTGTTCCCTTAATGTCGGATCCTATCTATGAACTCAATTCTAGGCATTGTCGCCATCCTGTTTACGGCATGGCTGCTTTCTACAAATAGAAAGAAAATCAATTTAAAAACGGTTTCGTTGGCTTTTGCTCTGCAAATCACTTTTGCTCTGTTGGTGCTTTATGTCCCTGCGGGTAAAGAGGCACTAAATAGTGTGACAGGTGCGGTTTCAAATCTTATTAACTATGGTCAGGAAGGCATCGCTTTCTTGTTTGGTGGTTTGGCGACAGGTGGTTTTACATTTGCGATTAACGTATTGGGCATCATCATCTTCTTCTCGGCACTGATCTCAGGCTTGTATCATATTGGTCTAATGCCAAAGGTGATTAACCTAATTGGCGGTGGCTTACAAAAGTTGCTAGGTATTGGCCGTGCAGAGTCACTATCTGCAACCGCCAATATATTTGTTGGCATGATAGAAGCGCCACTAGTGGTTAAGCCTTACCTTAGACAAATGACCGACTCTCAGTTTTTTGCCGTCATGTGTGGTGGTTTAGCTTCTGTTGCTGGTGGTACTTTGGTCGGCTATGCGTCGTTAGGTGTTGATCTAAACTTCCTTATTGCCGCGGCATTCATGTCTGCGCCAGCAGGTCTGTTAATGGCGAAAATGTTAGTTCCAGAAACAGAGGCCATTAGCTCAAGCACTGAACTCGATAACGCAGATATGCCGAAAGCAACCAATGTGGTAGAGGCGATGGCAGATGGTGCAATGTCTGGTTTACGTATTGCGGTAGCTGTTGGTGCAACCTTATTGGCATTTATTAGTGTGATTGCGATGCTGAACGGAATGCTAGGTTGGCTTGGTGGCCTAGTCGGTATTGAACTCAGCTTTGAACTAATCCTTGGTTACCTTTTTGCCCCAGTTGCTTGGTTACTCGGTATTCCATGGAGTGAGGCAATTACAGCAGGCTCATTAATTGGTAATAAAATTGTGGTTAATGAGTTCGTGGCCTTTATCCAGTTAATGGATGTAAAAGCGCAGCTAAGTGAGCACTCTCAAGCGATTGTTACTTTTGCGCTTTGTGGCTTTGCGAATATCTCAACAATGGCAATGTTAATCGGTGGTTTAGGTAGTCTAGTTCCTGAAAAGCGCCCATTTATTTCAAAATATGGCTTCCGTGCTATTGCGGCAGGTGTGATGGCAAACTTAATGAGCGCTTCGATTGCGGGTGTGATTCTCAGCCTTTAGGAGTCGAGAGCGGACTTCGTCCTTCGAGATGCGAGAACGCTCGCTCTCGGGGATGATGGTAATAAAAAGGGTTGGCATTAAGTGCCAACCCTCCAATCTGTTCTCGCTTCTATTTCTTAGTATGGAACTGCTCACAAGCTAGCATGGTATTTTCAATTAGACTTGCGACGGTCATTGGCCCGACACCTCCTGGCACCGGAGTAATAAAGCTCGCGCGCTCTTTCGCCTTGTCATAGTCCACATCACCGACAAGTTTACCTGACTCAAGGCGGTTAATACCGACATCAACCACAACCGCACCTTCTTTAATCCAGTTACCAGGAATAAAGTTTGGTTTACCTACTGCTACCACAACCAAATCAGCTTGGCGAATGTGCGATTCAAGGTCTTTGGTGAAACGGTGACAGGTTGTTGTTGTACAGCCCGCCAGCAGTAGCTCAAGCGTCATGGGGCGACCGACAATGTTTGATGCACCGACGACTACAGCATGCATGCCACGTAGGTTAATGTTATAACGCTCTAGTAGAGTAATAATCCCTTTTGGGGTACAAGAACGTAGCTTAGGAATTCGCTGTGCTAAACGGCCTACGTTGTAAGGGTGGAAGCCATCAACGTCTTTCTCTGGGTGAATGCGCTCCAGTACATGTGTTGTATCAATACCTGCTGGAAGCGGCAACTGAACAAGAATACCGTCAATCTCAGTATCACTGTTGAGCTTGTCAATAAGCGCGAGTAGTTCTTCTTCTGTTGTTGTCGCTGGAAGGTCAAAAGATTTGGAGACAAAGCCGACTTCTTCACATGCGCGACGCTTGCTACCGACATAAACTTGAGAAGCCGGATCTTCGCCGACAAGAACGACTGCAAGGCCAGGCGCGCGTAAACCCGCTTCTTTACGAGCTTTGACACGAGCAGCAACTTCTGAGCGAACAGTTTGGGAAATTAGAGTTCCATCAATATTTTGAGCAGTCATGACTTTCCTTTAATAAGAATGGCGAATTATTTGCAGCGCATTGTCGCAAATTATTTGACGAACATCTAGAAGCAAACGTTTGCTTTGTGGTGTTTTTAATCAAAATAGAATTCTGTGACTTTTTTTTAGTCAGTCAGATCATAATGTTACTAAAATCCCTTGTTTTAAGAATTCGAACTCGTATAATCCTTTTCCTGTAGCGCGCCCTTAGCTCAGCTGGATAGAGCACGTCCCTTCTAAGGATGTGGTCGTAGGTTCGAATCCTACAGGGCGTGCCATTTATTTAAGGAACCCGATAACTCATTGAGTTATCGGGTTTTTGCTTTTTTAAAACAAAGTCATCTGGCTTTGCAGGCCAGCACCTTTTTGTCTTTCTTCGCTTCTGCACCGCTTCTACTGTTGTAATCAATTAACTCACTTCCTGGTTTCGGGAAAATTAAATTCCCTTTGGTGAAGTTTTAATCATTAATTATTTGATTTATAAATGCTTGTGTTTTTATGTTTAAGCTTGTGAATGCTTATTGGTGGCTGAAAAGTCTTGTATTTAATTGAAAAATAAAAAGAAATTTTATTTTTATAATGATTAATTTGTAACTATTCGCCTGCTCGTGTATCTAGGTCTTCGGCTAGTGGTGAGCATTTACATGTCGTCTTTACCTAGCACTCAAGTGAAATAAAATTGATAGATGTAGATACATGGCGGACAAACAAGACTTAAGCGATAAGCGGATACTCATTGTTGAAGAAAACAGTATGTTATCGTCTTCGATAAAGAATATGTTGAAGAAAATGGGTGGTGCAGAGGATAAGTTGCACAAGGCTCAAAACGTGATGACATTTAAGCAATTCGTCAATCAGTATCGCTTTGATCTGATTATTTGTTCTTATGCGAGTAAGAAGAGGGTTGTTGGTCCCAAGTATCATTATTTGTATCAGCAAAGTCTGGCTCATTCACATGATTGTTCATTTGTTGTGGTTGTTAATAGCAGTGACGATGAACATCTTAGAGGGGCTGAGGAGTTGGAGCCGGACAATATCCTAGGTCACCCGTTTAACTACAATCAGTTTAAACATCTTATCTTTAGCAGTTTAATTAAGCGCTCGATACTGTCAAAAGTGCACAAAAAGCTGGATATTGGTTTATTCGATGATGCGATAGAAATTTGTAATCTCCAATCCAAAAAGAAAGGGATAGAGTGGCTGGATTTTTACAAAGTCGTCGTCGAATGCTATGTAAAACAAGACAAGCACGATTCCGCGATTCAGGTTCTTAAGCTGCTCGCTCGGCGCGTGAAACATCGTTGGCCAATAGTGAAACTGATTTCTTTGCATGATGAACTTGGTCACAATGAAGAAGCACTCGAACTCGCTCATGAATATGAGCTGCTCGGCTATCCAGATGATCCCCTAGTCGCGCAACTCACAGCTCGTCATTCCCTGCTCGATTGTGACTTAGATAAAGCGGTTCGAGTAATGATTAAGCTGTCGATCCGTTACCCACATGTCGTTCATCTTACTTTAAAGTGCGTGATGCTGTGTATTGTGCAGTCTGACTATCGTAAAGCCTCAGTGTTCCTTGCTAAGATTGACTATGACTCAGTATTGGATGACGGAGAACTGATTCTGATCGAAGAGCTGCGTTTATTCCTTGAAGCTCTGATAGCACTTAAGACGCAAAATAGGATGAACCCTGCGACTTTAAAAACTTCATTGAAAGTGATTCTTGCCATTCAAGAGCATGACTTAATTGATAGCCATAAGCTGTCAAAAGGCTTGTATCAGTTGCTATTTCAAGTCAATGGCTTCAATCCTGTGTGCTCACCTAAGCGGCTTGAGGTTCTGTATGTTCAAACGAAATTAGAGCACCGCAAGTTCGTTATGCTTGCTGTCGCGCTTCATATTGGATGTCTGGATCTTGCCAAGCAATGGTTGGAAGAGTTGAGGCAGGTTAATGTGGTTAGGAAAGATATCGCAATGACGATTAGCTGTATTGTACTTGATAAAGCAGAGAGGATATTGAACCAAAAAACGCAAGCGATGAACGAAGCTAAAGAAAAGGCTTCATTGGGTCAGGTAATAGAGGAATTGGCGATAAAAGCGAAAGAAGCGCCTTACTTTATTAATCATCATTCACATTTCATTAACGCTATGCTCAAGTTCGAGGTTTCAGACAATAGTAATCTAGAGTTACTGAAAGAGCAGTTTCCGGTAAGTGTCGGAATAGTCATTGAAAACTTGATAAAACAAGATCCTCTTCACCCTAAGGTAACTCAAATCCAAAAAGCAAAGCGCATTGTTCAAAAGCGTCTTAAGAATCCTATTCTTGCCTAGACAAATCAATTTGTTAGCAGGTTGACCAGACATTGATTGATTACTGTACTTACGCAATGCTTTTCGGTAGCATGTCGATCCTTAAATAAATCCTTATAGACTAAGCTAGAGCTTGGCACCTTACGTTCAGAGAACATGCGCAGTATCCATACCAAAATTAAACCTGAATTCGAACCGTTGCTAGCGGAACTCGCTCTTCATGCCTTGCTTCACTTGCGCACTAACCATACTGCTAGCGCTTTAGAACGGCAATCTCGTTCTCAAATCAATGATATTCTTTCTGCTTGGTTAAATAAGGCAGCGAATAGCAAAAAGTACAAACCCTTTAAAAAGAAAGTAAAATCCTTGGTGAGTCATGCTCGCGCTCAGCGGCTAGATATGGAGTCAATGTTAAGTAATTTGCTTGTTCCGGCCGCGGGAGATGAACTACCACATCTAGATAGTTTTTTGTTATTGGTTAACACCTTAGAGAAAGAGTTAAACACCACAGTTTTAGTCTCAAGCCCAGAAGCCGTTGATCTGCAGCATAATAGCAAAGGGTGCCTATTGTGTGTTTTGTCTAAAGATTTGAATACTCACTTTAATAATCGCAACCGTCTTGTTGAAGATATTTCGATGTTGTTTCGTGGTATTCGTGGAGAAAAACACGCTTTTCTTCGAACTATCTATTCTTCGTCCCTATTCGACCATCATGTAGAATTTGAAGATGGTGAGTTCGTTAGAATAACACTCTCTCTGCGTTAACCAACGCGACTCTCATTTTATTAGTCCCAAAGTTTATATTCCCACTATTTAAATACTTCTTAGGTTTTATTGCTAATAGGTCTTCGAATTAATACTTGTTTTAATTATGAGATGTCTCATTATTGAACAGCTGATTTCTTTGTAAGTTATTGAACTAATTTATCTAACAGAAGATATTTGCCGCTCCAATAACTAGAAGGATAATTCAGGATGGAGCTCAAACTGATTTCATTAACCTCGGTGTTAATGTCTTTAACTGCGACTTCTGCTCTTGCACAAGTTGCAGAAGGAGAGGGGTGTATTGTTAGTTTAGAAACTGGCGAAAAATATTGTTTACAAGTCGGAGAGCGTTCCGGCTATTCGCTGCCCGGATTTATTTACCAGCATGAAGTAGAGGTCTATGCTGCACCTGGCACAGGGGTGATGTTAAGTGATTGGGACAACCTTTCATATAATAGACTTGCTGTATTCCAAGGCTATACGCCAAATCAAGAATTGGAGTCAGTTAAGGCGTACAATGGAAAAATGCTCGACTTCTCAACCCCGCGTTCGATGCGAGTGGTTGCTAAGCAGCCTCTCGTAAAACCAGATTTGACTTGGTCATGGCAAGACAGTGACTTTATGCCGCAATATAATCAAGTTATGTCCTCACCTGTCGTCGTTCAATTAAATGACGACAATGGAGATGGTAAAATTGATAACAAAGATATCGCAGACATTATCGTAACCACATTTTCGGGTGCCAAGTACAATGAGAATGGGGTGGTACGCGCTTTAAGTGGTAAAGATGGTTCAGAGTTGTGGGATTATCGAGATGGGCCAGTAATGGCTGATCCGCGCTATTCTGTTGCTGCCGCTGATTTAGATGGTGATGGGAAAATTGAGATCGTCTCTGGTGCGATCGGTGCGAATCACATCACTGTGATTGACCATCAAGGTTATCAAGAAAAACAGATAGAAATCATTTCGACAGGGTATCCGGCAGGTCAATTCGCCATTGCTGATATCGACAACGATGGTAGTGTTGAAATTCTTGGTGCCGACGGCGTTTATAGTTACGAAACAGGCTTACTCAGATTTTCATATGCATGGAGTCCTTCTCCAATTCCAGTTGATACCGATGGCGATGGCGTTCAAGAAGTGTTTGCTGACACATCACTTTTTAATGCTAACGGCGCTGTAGTCTGGACTCACCCGACCCTTTACCGCGCTTGGTTTTCATCGGTGGCGAATTTAGATGATGATGCGAGCCCAGAGCTGATAGTTTCTATCCCAAGAACCTCTCACGAGCCCGACAAGAGCTCGTTTTCTGTCTTAGAGCACGATGGTTCCGTTAAGTGGAGTGTGACCAATGTCAGCAACCCAGGTGGCGGTGTGCAAGCGGTATCGAACTTCTTAGGTAAGTCATCGACGGAGCAGCTATCTCAGTCAGATACTTATGGGTTTAAACATCGTTCCAGCGTTAAGCTTAAGGTTGAGGACAATAGTCTTCTTTATATCAATTCTGGTCTAGCAATTGACGCAATTGGTACTAATGAGCTTAACTTGGTTGGTGGTGACGGTGGGCACGCTAATTCGCCTATCGATCTCAGCCAAGTAACCCAAGTGGCGATCACCTCAGGTAAATACTTCTGGGGAGGAAAGCATCTGCTAGCACTTGAGTTTTATTATGCAGATGGTTCGTCAGTGATGTTTGGCTCTAAAAGAGCAGCATTTTGGCAAAAAACTCAGCATTTCCAACTACCTGAGAACCAAAAAATTAGTGCTGTTAATGTATGGTCAAAAGGCTGGCTAGTTGAAGCCCTTCAGTTTGAGTTATCTGAAACATCAAGCAACGAAACGTTAGGTATTGTTTATGCGGGATATAACGCTGTCGATATGTATAACCGCCATGGTGAATTAGTTTGGACCGTACTTAATGATGATTTAACTAGTGGCAAAATTGGTGTGTCTGCGTTTGACTTTACAGGCAATGGAATTGACGAAGTACTTGTTCAAGACCAAACCAAGGTACGCATTCTCGATGGTCGAAGTGGATTAGCTCTTGCTGAAATTCACAATTCGACCGGGAGTTTATGGGAGTTCCCAATTGTTGCTGATCTTGCTGGAGACAAAGATGCTGAGTTGATTGTTGTCGCAAATGATTACGATGCAAGATACGCCTTAAATCATGGTGTTTATGTTTATAACTCCGGTGACGATGATAAACCTTGGCAAAACGCGACTCGTATATGGAACCAGCACGCATTTTATATCAGCAATATTAATCAAGACGGAACAGTGCCAACCAAGTATCAACCAAGTTGGTTAACGCACAACACATACCGTTCTAGTACTTATGTTGCCAGCGAAAATGAAAGCTCAGAAATCTATGGTTTCCCAGCAGGTCAGCCTGTGGAACTTGATCTGAATGATGAACTTCATGTTCGCTCAGGTTGGATGATTGATGCGTTGGGCGCTGACGGAGATGAGATGGCTGGTGGTTACGGTGGTGTACTAGGTATTCCTGTTGATCTTGAACGCGTGGTATCTGTTGAGGTGACATACGGTACTTTCTATTGGGGAGGTAACCATGTGGTTGCGCTTACTTTTGTGTATCAAGATGGCACAGTGCTGTTTTATGGGTCTAAACGTTACGCTTATGCCAAGAAAGTTGGCAAATTTGACGTTCCTCAAGGTAAGAAAATCGAAGATATGAAGGCTTGGGCTGTGGGCGACTATATCGACGCAGTGCAGTTCATTGTTGACTAATACCAAACAGAATAAATGTCGGAATACCTATTTTATCCCGACGGGTATAAGCGCTAATGATGACCAATAGAAACGCCAGTCCTAGGTGACTGGCGTTTTTAGTTGGGTTGATTTACACGAGTTTGAACTTCAGCAGTTGATCGTTCACTTCGCTAACTTCTTCACGATAACTCGACACGATATCATTCATTGTATCCGCAAGTTGACCGGTATTTTGCGCGATCTCTGTTAACACGTCGATGTCTTGGTCGACAGCCTCACTCGCTTTAGATTGTTCTATGGTTGAATTGGCGATGCTGGTAATGTGCTCATTGACGGTCTCAATCAAAACTTCAAGCTGAGATACGCTGTTATTCACATCAGATACCGAGTTAAACGTTGAATCTGTCGCCTCACGACTTTTATTCATGTTGTTGACTGCGGTTTGAGTATTGGTAGAGATGTTTGAGAGTAGCTGGGATATATGTTCCGTCGCTTCTTTGCTGCGTTGCGCTAGGTCGCGTACTTCAGAAGAAACCACAGCAAATCCACGACCATGTTCACCCGCTCGTGCAGCCTCAATAGCCGCATTCAGTGCGAGCAGGTTTGTTTGCTCAGAAATGCCATTGATTGTATCGACAATTTTGCTCACGCTTTGTGCATCTTGTTCAAGTTGCAGCATACAGTCTTGAGTTTGTTCTATTTGATTAACTAATGCTTTTACAATCACATATGAATCTTGGCTCTGTTGTTGGCAGGTGAGTACTTTGTCGGTCATTTGCTTTGTTTCTTCCAATGAGCGTTCAGAGGATGAAGCAATTTCGAGACTAGACTGCGAAAGCTGCGTCATTGCCGTTGCGATGTTGCCACACTTATCTGCTGTGGCGCGGCTACTATCTCCCAAATCATCAGCACCTTGCACCATTTGGTCGAGTCGTTGATGGCTGTGGTCATTACTTTGGGTAACGCGCACCAAGAGCTGCTTAATACTCGCAATCAGTCCGTTGACGCTGAGAGATATTTGCGACAATTCATTTTTTCCATCGGCTTGGAGAACCAAACTAAGATCGTTAGATTTCGACATACTGGCGAGATTGGAGGTCAGTTCGCCAACTCGACGTTTGAGACTAGAAAGGCTAACAACTAATCCGCCTAGTAGAAGTGCGCCCAAGCAAATACTGCCTGCCACCATTAAGCTTAGCTGCCACTGGGCAGAGTTTGCCTGTCGGGAAACCACATTGGTCATCTCTTCAACTAGGCCGTTGCGAATGGCATTAACCAATTTAATTCGCTCGGTTGCAGAGCCGAACCAAACTAACGCAGATGGGCCTTGAAGGTTGCTTAGGCTGGTCTTTTGAGCCAAATACTGATTTTCGATGTCGACCACTTGCTTCCAGGTTGGGCTGTTTTTAGCCTGGGTAAATTGTTGCAAGTAAGCTTCGGGCATGGTGAGCATTGCTGCTCGCTCACTATATTGCCCCGACTTTAGATAGTTCTCGATCGATGTGTATTGATCGATGGACGATCGCTTTCTGGCAAATGCACCATTTAATGCCCCCCGAACTTGGCCTGCTCGCTCCTTGATGATCATTACAGAGGTTAAAGAGTTTCCTAACCTGATAATTTGTGCATTATTGACACCTGACACCAGCAGGGCGGCATTATCTATGGCCAACTGGTTTAAGTTCGAGTAGTACGCAAAAGGAGAGCGTTTAGGTGAAAGCTGATCGACCTGGTTTCTAATTTGGTTAATCTCAGCTAACTGGGCCGAGAGATCGTGTTTCAGTTTATCGGTTAAATCTTGAGAGATATGTTTTGGTTGGAACTGATTAAAAGCCGCAATGTGTTGGTCGGCTTTCGCACGTTGAGCTCTGAGGTTAGCAACTTGCTCTTGGGCACCTTTACTACCAAGTACTCCTGCTGTTAAACCGCGCTCTACCGCTAAGTTGTGGGCAAGATTGTCATACAGCAAGGTAAGCTCTATGGTCTCTTTATCTTTATAGGCTTGGTCTACAATAGCGCCTTTGACCAGCGAGAGCTCAATCGCCATAAAGAGTGCGATTAAAAGCGGTACCCCGGCCAGGGCAGTAAAAATGTGGTGCAAAGAAAAGCGTTGCATAACCAAACGCATAGGTGGCCTCCTGACTCGAATTTATAATTATGATGATTCGATCATAGTTGAATTGATTGAAATGTTAAGTGACAGAGAACTTATTGTGATTAATATCCTCACTTAAATCATGGAAAATGGTATTAATCGTTTCGTTGTCATAAAAATTTAACCTAAGTATGCATTGAGAAAAGTCTTGAATTTCATCATATTGTAATGACCATGTAATAAAAGGGGAATGCCTATGCAACATCAAGAGATGATCCAACCTTCCAACTTTGGATTGATTAGCCGTACTTGCCTGTTTTCACTGATCGGAATTGTCAGTGTTTTTACACTTCTATAAAAGAGCAAGTGATTAAGAGGTAAGCCCTGAAGTGTTAGTAACTACTTACTTTGTTTTTTGCTGACAATCAGGGTACCCTCTAGACCTCACCATAGCGCTATGCTAGTTTCCTCTTAGCTCATATTGTTAATGGTTTGTGTATGCTCTCTCTATCCTCACTGTCTCATCGTTTTGCTTCATTACCAACAACATTTTATTCAACTGTGCTCCCACAACCATTAGACGATAGTCGCTGGGGGATTTGGAATGGCGATTTGGCAAAGCAGTTTGGCTTGCCTGGTGATGCGCCGCTAGGTGAACTTAAGCAGCTCCTTTCTGGAGAGTCGGTGTTAGAAGACACACCTCCAATAGCTATGAAATACGCGGGTCATCAATTTGGTGTTTACAATCCCGATTTAGGTGACGGGCGCGGGCTATTACTAGGCGAGCTAACCAGTCATTCCAATCAAGTGTTTGACTTGCATATTAAAGGAGCAGGGCTGACACCCTATTCGCGGATGGGGGACGGTCGAGCAGGAATACGTTCAACCATTCGCGAGTATCTGTGCAGTGAAGCAATGGCTGGGCTGGGGATCCCGACGACCCGAGCGTTGGGTATGTTAGTCAGCGATACGCCTGTGTACCGCGAAAAATGCGAACAAGGTGCTTTATTGCTGAGAATGGCGCGCAGTCATATTAGATTTGGTCACTTTGAGCACTTTTTCTATACCAATCAATTATCAGAGTTACAGCTACTCGCTGATAAAGTCATTGAGTGGTATTGGCCGGATTGTTTCGATACCGACAAGCCTTACGTGACTATGTTTACAAAGGTTGTAAATGCTACCGCTGAAATGATTGCTATGTGGCAAGCCTATGGGTTTGCTCACGGCGTGATGAACACCGATAACATGTCGATAATTGGTGACACGTTTGATTATGGTCCATTCGGTTTTCTAGATGATTATGACCCAAGCTACATTTGTAACCACTCAGACTACCAAGGTCGTTATGCGTTTGACCAGCAACCACGTATTGGTTTATGGAACCTATCTGCTTTAGCGCACAGCTTGTCACCTCTCATTGAGCGTGATGAACTAGAGCAAGCCTTATCGAGTTTTGAGCCCCTAGTTGCGAAAAGTTTTAGTCTAATCATGCGCAAGAAACTGGGGTTGAAAAGCAAGCAAGCCAACGACACGCAGCTTTTTGCAGCGATGTTTGAATTGCTTCACCAACATAAAATGGACTATACCCGATTCCTACGCGAGCTTTCCTGTGTCGATAAGCGGGGTGAACAGGCGGTGCTAGACCTTTTTGTTGACCGTGAAGCTGCTCGGCATTGGTTAACTCAATATTTGCACCGTTGTGAGCAAGAAGTCGATGAAACGGGTTCAAGATTGTTAGTAGAGATACGATGCGCTCAAATGCGCCAAGTCAATCCGAAATACATCTTACGCAACTATCTTGCCCAACTCGCGATTGATAAAGCTGAAGAGGGAGATTTCAGTGAAGTACATCGATTGGCCGAAATTCTGAAAAGGCCATTTGATGAACAGCCTCAAATGAATGCGTACGCTAATCTACCACCAGAATGGGGCAAAAAGATGGAAATTAGCTGCTCATCCTAGTTCAGTTAACTTTTGGTTTTGTTAATAAGATGTGATGAATGTCCGCAAGAAGTTCAAATTCTACTGATTATCCAATCATAACGAGGGATAGATGTGATTACACTCGCTCTATCTAGTTAGTGTAGTATTAGGTAGGGATATGTCAGTTAAAATTCTCGTTGTTGATGATGATCAAGAAATTTGTGAGTTGTTAGAAGAATACCTGACAAAGCAAGGTTATCAGGTCTCTGCGGTCAATGACGGCGAGCAAATGAAAACCTATTTGGAGCAGCAGAGCTACCCAGAACTGATTCTACTCGATGTGATGCTACCCGGGGATGATGGCTTTGCCTTGTGCCAACAAGTTCGTCGTCACTCATCAGTGCCAATTATTATGCTGACGGCGGTGTCTGATGATACAGACCAGATTATTGGCCTAGAGATTGGTGCAGATGACTACATTGCTAAGCCATTTAACCCTCGCCACCTGAATGCGCGTATCAAAGCGGTCTTGCGCCGCGTCAATGTAGCTGAAGAGATTCCAGCCAGCGCCAATGCTAAGTCGATTGTGTTTGGTGATTGGCAGCTTGATCCGTTAGCGCACCGAATTACCCACTTAGAAAACCATCAATCTCATGATCTCTCTGGTAGTGATTTCGCCTTGTTGATGCTGTTTCTCAAGCGCCCAAATGAAGTGTTGGACCGCGATACGATCTCTTTTGCGACTCGTGGACGCGAAGCACTCCCTTTTGAGCGTGGGATAGATGTTCAGTTAAGTCGATTAAGACAGCGACTGGGTGATAGCGCTAAGTTCCCTCACTATATTAAAACCATGCGTGGTAATGGCTATTTGTTGGCGGTGCCGGTGAGCTATGAGAGCTAGTGTTTGGAACTGGTTTCGGCAGTTCAAGCCTAATTCACTAGTCAGCCGCACATTAGGCTTAACTTTACTGGCCGTGATTCTTGCGCAAGGGGTTGCTACTAGCATTTGGTATACAGAATCGAAACATAAAGAGCTAGCGGGGATACGTGATGCATCCGAGAGCATGGCGAACATGTTCTCTTCTACGGTGACCTTTTTTCAATCTCTCCCCGTTCGCTACCGCCACATTGTTCTTGATCAAATCCGCAACATGGGAGGAACGCGTTTTTTTGTTTCTTTCAATAAAGAGCAACTTGTTGTTGAATCGATCGAAGATACACCGTTGAAACTGGCATCGATCGAGGCCATCGAAGGAGTTCTGCAAAACAAACTGCGTAAAGCAGAAAGCATCTCGGTCGATTTTTCCCATCCAGATAACTTACGTTTACTGAAAAACGATATTTACCTGCATGATCTACCCAAATCTTGGGCGCACCATACCCTCACGTTAAACCCTATCGACCCGCCAATCTTAGTGGTGCAGATCGAGCTGGCCTCACATGAATGGGTCTACATAGCGGCTCTATTGCCTGCTCCTTACGTTACTCTAGATGACACGCTAATTGGCCGTGAGCAGATTTTGTTTCTGATTTTTTCGACTACGATTTTGCTTGTTCTGACTTATCTACTGGTGCGTCGTCAAGTTAAACCGCTCAAGCGATTAGCCAAGGCCGCCAATGAAATGAGCATGGATATTGATCAGGCGCCGCTGCAAGAAGAGGGGGCAAGTGAGCTGATAACCGCCACACGGGCATTTAACCGTATGCAGCAACGTATCCGACGCTATGTTGCCGATCGTGAACATCTTTTCTCGGCCATTTCACATGACTTAAAAACGCCAATTACTCGCTTAAGACTGCGTGCTGAGCTTTTGGAAAGTGACACTAAGCGCGAGAAGTTTAATCGAGACCTTGATGAACTAGAGATGATGGTTAAAGGTGCGTTGCAATGTGTTCGTGATACCGATTTGCATGAAAACAACGCTTATATTGATATATGCGAAATGATACAAAGCTTAGTTGAACCTTATAATCAGTACCAAACCCAAGTCGAGTTTAAGCCTAGAGACATGGAGCCCATCGTTGCGAAGCCGCTCGCTATGAAAAGGGTGCTGGGCAATTTGATTGAAAATGCGGTCAAATACGGTCAACGCGCTGAGGTGATCGTCATGCTTGATGAAGAATGGATAACGGTGGTCATTTGCGATCATGGCCCCGGTATTCCAGAAGAAAAGCTCGAAGCCGTTTTTGAGCCTTATTATCGTTTGGCGAATGATGAAGATGGACATGGTTTAGGCTTAGGTATCTGCCGCAATATCCTCCATGGACATGGCGGAGATCTCATTATTGATAACTTGCCAAATAGGGGCTTGAGAGCGCAAGTCTTTATTCCACCTAGCCTTGAAGTGTAATGTAACATTGTTGTTACATTCCCTTTACGCTTTGTTTCAATCAAAAAATTCTAATTGGATAGACTCCCTTATGTACAAGCAAGAGTGCTTGAGGTCATTAAGTCGTAGACCTGAATGTCTAATCCAATACATGGAAGATAATAATGAAACTTAATAAAATCCTACTTACCCTTTCTCTACTTTCTGCTGCTAATGTTGTTAACGCTGGTGAAGTTGAAGTGCTTCACTGGTGGACAGCAGGTGGCGAAGCAAAGTCTGCAGCGGTACTTAAAGATATGCTAGAGAAACAAAATCACACTTGGAAAGACTTCGCTGTTGCTGGTGGTGGTGGTGAGTCAGCCATGACAGTACTTAAAACGCGCGCGGTATCTGGCAATCCACCTTCTGCGGCGCAGATTAAAGGTCACGATATTCAAGAGTGGGGCGGTCTTGGCTTCCTAACGTCACTAGACAGCACAGGTCAGCAAGAAAAGTGGGATGAAATCCTTCCTTCCGTTGTGACTAAAGTGATGAAGTTTGACGGCGAGTACGTAGCGGTTCCGGTTAACGTTCACCGTGTAAACTGGATTTGGGCCAACCCACAAGTACTTAAGAAGTCGGGAGTAGAACTACCAACAACCCTTGATGAGTTCTTCGTTGCCGCAGATAAGATTAAAGCAGCAGGTTACGTGCCTTTAGCGCATGGTGGTCAGCCATGGCAAGACGCAACGGTTTTTGAAGCAGTAGCACTAGACGTGCTAGGTAGTGAAGATTACAACAAGGCGTTTGTTGAACTGGATATGGATACACTGTCTGGTGACAAAATGGTTGAAGTGTTCACTAAGTTCAAGAAAATTCGCAACTACATTGACGCTAACTCTCCAGGTCGTGATTGGAACGTAGCAACCTCAATGGTGATCAACGGTGAAGCGGCAATGCAAATCATGGGCGATTGGGCGAAAGGTGAGTTTACTGCAGCGGGTAAAGTCCCAGGTAAAGACTACATTTGTGCACCAGCACCAGGTACTAACGGCCAGTTCACTTTCAACATTGATAGCTTTGCTTTCTTTGAGCTGAGCGACAAAGCAAACCAAAAAGCGCAGCAAGATCTTGCGCGCACCATCCTAACCAAAGATTTCCAAGAAGTCTTCAACCTAAATAAGGGCTCGATCCCAGTGCGCTTAGATATGGACATGTCTAAGTTTGACCAGTGTGCATTAGACTCAATGGCGACCTTTAAAGCGAGTGCCAAGTCAGGAGATCTAGTACCAAGTATGGCGCATGGCCTATCGACAACAAGCTACGCTCAAGGCGCGATCTATGATGTTGTTACTAATTTCTTCAATGACGACAAAGCGGATCCACAACAGGCAGCACAAAAGCTAGCGAAAGCGGTTAAAGCTGCGATCTAACTACCGTAGTTAAATCACACCCCCAAAGGGCGTTCAGGCTTGTGGGGAGCCTGTTCGCCCTTTCCTCTATTCCCGATCAGGATGTTGATCGGCGTGTTATGACGTAAGGACTCGTTATGGAGCATGTTGTAAATCGGTACGAAAAGAAGTCGACAACTAAGGTCAGTTTGGCCGACCGACTTCAACATTGGCTGCCGAAAATCGTTCTTGCCCCGACCGTTCTTGTAACTGTAGTTTGTATCTACGGTTATATTTTCTGGACAGCGGCACTCTCAATGACCAACTCACGTTTTCTACCTAGTTTTAATTTCGTAGGCTTTACCCAATACGAAAAACTGATGGATAACGACCGTTGGATCACTTCTATTACCAACCTAGGTGTTTTTGGCCTGCTGTTCATGCTGGTGGCTATTGGACTCGGCGTCGGTCTAGCGATTCTTCTTGACCAAAATATCCGTCAGGAAGGTGCAATTCGTACCATCTATTTATACCCAATGGCCTTGTCGTTCATTGTCACTGGTACTGCATGGAAATGGATTCTCAACCCAGGTCTTGGCATCGAAAAACTGATGCAAGATTGGGGCTTTAGTGATTTCAAATTTGACTGGCTGGTGAACTCCGATATGGCGGTCTACACCTTAGTGATTGCGGCTGTTTGGCAATCTTCAGGTTTTGTCATGGCAATGTTCCTTGCAGGCCTACGTGGTATTGATTCTTCCATTATCAAAGCGGCGCAGATAGATGGCGCGAGCTTACCAACCATCTATTGGCGAATCATTATGCCGTGTCTGCGACCAGTCTTCTTTAGCGCAGTGATTATTACCTCCCACATTGCGATTAAGAGCTTTGACTTGGTAACCGCAATGACAGCGGGTGGGCCAGGGTACTCTTCCGATCTTCCAGCCTTGTTTATGTACGCGCACTCATTTACTCGTGGTCAAATTGGTTTAGGTGCTGCCAGTGCCATGATGATGTTAGCGGGAATACTCGCGATTCTAGTGCCATACCTGTATTCAGAACTTAGGGAGAAAAAATCATGATGCAAGGGATCAACTTCTCTCGATTATTTATCTACTCAACGCTGGCATTTTTCTGTGTGGTTTACTTGATGCCGTTGTTTGTGATGGTGATTACTTCTTTCAAGACCTTACCAGATATTAAAGCCGGTAACTTAATGAGTTTACCGACCGAGTGGGTGTTCGATGCTTGGCTTAAAGCTTGGGACAGCGCTTGTACCGGTGTTAAGTGCGAAGGGGTGAAGGGGTATTTTTGGAACTCGTTCCAAATGGTGATACCTGCGGTGGCAATCTCTACCTTACTCGGCGCGTTCAATGGTTACGTTGTGACCAAATGGCAATTCCGTGGCTCGAACTTGTTCTTTAGCTTGCTGCTATTTGGCTGCTTCATTCCGTTCCAAGTTGTTCTTCTGCCTATGGCTACAGTACTAGGCAAGCTTGGCTTGGCGAATACTACGGCTGGACTTGTGATTGTTCACGTTATCTACGGTATGGCATTTACTACGCTCTTTTTCCGTAATTTCTACATCAGTATTCCGGATGAACTGGTTAAAGCAGCCAAGCTTGATGGCGCTGGTTTCTTTACTATCTTCTTCAAGATTCTACTACCAGTATCGACGCCGATTATAATGGTGACCGTCATTTGGCAGTTCACCGCAATCTGGAATGACTTCTTATTTGGTGTCGTCTACTCAGGTTCAGAGACTCAGCCGATTACGGTGGCACTCAATAACTTGGTCAACACCAGTACTGGAGTGAAAGAGTACAACGTTGACATGGCAGCCGCGATTATTGCAGCACTGCCGACACTCTTAGTTTACGTATTAGCAGGGAAATACTTCGTTCGCGGCCTAACGGCTGGATCGGTAAAAGGATAATTATTATGGCAACACTAGAACTTAAACAAATCCGTAAAACCTATCCAAAGGCGGAACAAGAGACGCTGAAAGGTATCGACATCAATATCGACTCTGGTGAGTTCCTGATCTTAGTTGGGCCGTCAGGTTGTGGTAAATCAACTTTGATGAATACTATTGCGGGGCTAGAGAACATCAGCTCAGGTGAGATTGCGATTGATGGCAATGACGTGTCTGAAGTTGAGCCTAAAGATCGTGATATCGCTATGGTATTCCAGTCTTACGCGCTGTATCCGAATATGACGGTGCGCGGTAATATCGAGTTTGGCCTTAAGATACGCAAAATGCCAAAACTTGAGATTGATGCCGAGGTAGAGCGTGTCGCGACAATGCTGCAAATTGACCACCTGCTAGATAGAAAGCCTTCGCAGCTATCCGGTGGTCAGCGTCAACGTGTGGCAATGGGACGCGCACTCGCCCGCAGGCCTAAGCTCTATTTGTTTGATGAACCATTATCCAACCTTGATGCGAAGCTTCGTGTTGAGATGCGTCATCAAATCAAACGTCTGCATCAGCAGCTCAACACTACTATTGTCTATGTCACGCATGATCAGATCGAAGCGATGACTCTGGCAGATCGCATCGCAGTAATGAAAGATGGTGAACTGCAGCAGTTGGGCACGCCGCAAGAAATCTACAATAAGCCAAACAACATGTTTGTCGCTGGGTTTATGGGGTCGCCGTCAATGAACTTTATCAAGACAATGGTGGACTTGGACGCAGAAGATAACCCTGTAATTAAGGTCAAAGGTAATAACGGCCAAGAGCATCATATTAATTTGCCTGCTTCAATGCGTGAGCAAGATGGAAAGGAAGTGGTGATTGGTTTGCGTCCTGAGCATATTACTGACAGTGAGAACCAAGAGTCTATTGCTACAACTCAGTTAAATTTGGCCTTGGAAGTACTTGAACCAACCGGGCCAGACACTATCGCAATGATTAAGGTTAACGAACAGGAAGTGGCGTGTCGTTTGTCGCCTGAGTTCGATGTAACGGCAGGTCAAATTGCCCCTTTGCACTTTGATTTATCCAAAGCGGTGTTTTTTGATGCAGCAACTGAGCAACGTATCGAGTTTCACTGATGGATGATTTAAGTGATGTATTTATTAGTAACAATGGGTGAATTCGACTAAGCTTAGAATCATAGCATGAGTTCAGTTTCATGCAGAGTGAGTCGAGGTGGGCAGTTATGTCTCCTTATTGCTCACCTCATCTCTAGTAACGAAAATGGCAGCTTGCATAGCTGCCATTTGTTTTTTTAGTTTTGCGGGCTTGTTAAATATGTGTAAATCTACCCGTGTGGAAAATTATGATGTGTAGGTTTCCCCCCATTTATTAAGAATTTATGTGAACTTGATTGGCAAATTAAATAGGGATTACGTATAACACTTTGAAAATACAAGCTTAATCATGGTTTATTGATCTTGGCTCGGTTATTGCCCTTATAAATATATCAACACCCAGTGATGGGGTTGTTCATTTAACAAGGAGAATAATAATGTTTAAGCCATTGACCCTACTATCTGCCTCCATTCTTGCTGTGACCAGTTTTAACGCTGCGGCGAACTGTGATCCGGGCGAGACAGTGATAAAATTCAGTCACGTAACGAATACAGATAAACACCCGAAAGGTATCGCGGCTTCATTACTTGAAAAACGTGTCAACGAAGAGATGAACGGAAAAGTGTGTATGCAGGTTTTCCCTAACTCGACCCTTTATGATGATAACAAGGTACTTGAAGCATTGCTCAACGGTGATGTGCAACTTGCTGCCCCTTCTCTATCAAAGTTTGAAAAGTTCACTAAAAAGTACCGTATTTTCGATTTACCGTTCCTATTTGAAGACGTAGAAGCGGTTGACCGTTTCCAGAACTCTCAGGCTGGTGAAAAACTGAAAAATGCAATGCGTCGCCGCGGTCTGCAAGGTTTAGCGTTCTGGCACAACGGTATGAAGCAGATGTCTGCTAACAAGCCTCTCATCTCCCCAGAGGATGCAAAAGGTCTTAAATTCCGTGTTCAAGCGTCAGACGTATTAGTTGCGCAGTTTGAGCAACTAGAAGCTAACCCACAGAAGATGTCATTTAAAGAAGTGTACGGTGGCCTACAGACCAAAGTTATTGATGGTCAAGAGAACACTTGGTCAAACATTTACGGTAAGAAGTTCTTCGAAGTTCAAGACGGCATCACCGAAACTAACCACGGTATTCTCGATTACCTAGTGGTGACTTCTAAAGATTTCTGGAAAGGCTTACCGGACGATCAGCGTAAACAGTTAAACAAAATCATCCAAGAAGTTACGGCGACACGTAATGCTGAATCTTCAAAAGTGAACCTAGCCAACAAAAACAACATTATCGAAGCGGGTGGTGAAGTTCGTACTCTGACTCCAGAGCAACGTCAGCAGTGGGTGACTGCGCTTCAGCCAGTTTGGAAGAAGTTTGAAAAAGACATCGGCTCTGATCTAATCGAAGCGGCTCTAGCTTCAAACAAATAATAATAAGGGTCTAACAAGCCCATAACTCAATAAATATTGGCCCTCTTGTCGGGAGGAGGGCCTTTCTTTACCTGCGATATAGTGAAGTAACTTATGGAACAGTCAATTTTTGCCAGAATTGGGAAGGTGACAGACGCAATTGAAGAGACATTGATTGCGTTCTTTTTAGGAGCAATGACCTTGCTCACGTTCGCCAACGTTGTATTTAGATATGTCTTTAATGACAACATTTTATGGGCACTGGAGCTTACCGTGTTCATGTTTGCTTGGATGGTCCTTGTTGGCGCATCGTACGGCGTCAAAAAGCATTTTCACATCGGTGTCGATGTGGTGATTAACCTCGCTCCAGAGCAACTACGTAAAATTTACGCCTTGATTGCTGCGGCTTGTTGTTTGGCTTTCTCTATTCTGCTGTTGATTGGCTCTTGGAACTACTGGTATCCATTTGCAACCGAGCGTGCTTGGTACGAAACAGACGATATTCCAATGCCAGAAATGCTCCAGTTCCTTGCTGATTGGCTCAATGAAGGCGAACGTTACGAAAAAATGCCTCGCTTTATTCCTTATATGGCGCTGCCGATTGGCATGGCGTTGCTCACATTCCGCTTTGCTCAAATCACCGTGCAAATCATCACAGGTAAGTTGGATCGCTTAATTGCTGGTCATGAAGCGGAAGAAGAGTTAGAAGCACTGAAAGAAGAGCTCAAGGATGCCGGCGAAGCAATGGAGCCGAAAAACAACAATAACCAGAACAAGGAAAGCTAAACCATGGAAATCTTATTCTTATTCGTCATGGTGATTGGTTTTATGCTTGTTGGCGTGCCAATCGCAGTTTCATTGGGTTTATCAAGTATTATTTTCCTGATGATGCATTCAGATGCGTCGTTAGCCTCTGTGGCACAAACCCTATTTAATGCCTTCGCTGGACACTACACCCTATTGGCAATCCCATTCTTCATTCTGGCATCAAGCTTTATGTCTACAGGCGGGGTAGCAAAACGTATTATTCGTTTCGCCATCGCGATGGTGGGCTGGTTCCGCGGTGGCCTAGCAATGGCTTCAGTTGTGGCGTGTATGATGTTTGCTGCACTATCTGGTTCATCACCAGCAACGGTAGTGGCGATAGGTAGTATTGTTATCGCTGGTATGATCAAAAATGGCTATTCAAAGGACTTTGCTGCTGGCGTTATTTGTAACGCGGGTACATTGGGTATTTTGATCCCGCCTTCAATTGTAATGGTTGTTTACGCGGCGGCAACGGATGTGTCCGTAGGGCGTATGTTTCTTGGTGGTGTGATTCCTGGCCTTCTTGCTGGCGTTATGTTGATGATTGCCATTTACATTGCAGCGCGCGTGAAGAATCTACCCAAGCAGCCATTCGTTGGTTGGGGAGAAATGTTTGCAGCGGCAAAAGATGCCAGCTGGGGTCTATTGCTGGTGGTGATCATCCTTGGTGGTATCTATGGTGGCATCTTTACACCAACGGAAGCGGCAGCAGTAGCAGCAGTGTACTCTTTCCTTATCGCCAACTTTATCTACAAAGATATGGGGCCGTTTTCCGATAAGAAAAACACCAAACCTGCGTTAGTGAAAATCTTCCAAGCGTTTGTCCATAAAGACACAAAGCATACCTTGTATGAAGCGGGTAAGCTGACCATCATGCTATTATTTATCATTGCTAATGCATTGATTCTCAAGCATGTACTAACGGAAGAACGCATTCCGCAAATGATTACAGAATCAATGCTGTCAGCAGGTCTTGGCCCGATTACCTTCTTGATTGTCGTTAATGTTCTACTGCTTATTGGTGGTCAGTTCATGGAGCCATCGGGCCTGTTGATTATCGTTGCACCATTAGTCTTCCCAATTGCTATCGCGCTCGGTATCGACCCAATTCACCTAGGTATCATGATGGTAGTGAACATGGAGATAGGTATGATTACTCCTCCTGTCGGGCTCAACTTGTTTGTGACCGCTGGGGTAGCCAAGATGTCGATGATGCAAGTGGTTAAAGCCGCACTGCCTTGGGTGGCGGTAATGTTCCTCTTCCTCATTATTGTGACGTACGTGCCTTGGGTTTCGACATGGCTTCCGACGACGCTGATGGGGCCAGAGATCATAACCAAGTAACCGAATAACATAATGAAAATAAAAAGCCCCAGAGAGGCAGTTATCTGGGGCTTTTGTTTTAGGACATTTCTATTTATGGACTGTGGAGTTAATAAGACAACTCCATTCATCACTTCCGTTTGATGAGTCCAATGTATGAGATGTGAGATGAACAAAAGGTGAATAGATTATTCACCTTTATAGTTGCTCTTATCCAAGCCATATTTTTGCATTTTGTCGTACAGGGTTTTGCGAGCAAGTTGTAAATGTACCATGGTCTTTTTAATGCTGCCCTCATTTTGGTTGAGTGCTTGTTCAATCAGGCTCTTCTCAAATTCAGCGACTTGCTGAGCTAGGCCCAACTCTCTACTGGCATTCTCTGCACTTTCAGAACCAAATTGGGACAGTCTGCCTAGAAGAACAAAACGCTCGGCCGCGTTTCTTAATTCACGAACATTACCCGGCCAATCGTGGCTCATTAACTGATGAATTTGCTGAGATTCAATCGCTGGTGCTGACTTCCCGTAGCGCGAAGCAGCAACCAGTAAGAAGTGGTGAAATAGAGTAGCGATATCCTCTTTACGTTGCCGCAATGGTGGCAGGTCGAGGGTAACAACATTGAGCCGGTAGTAGAGATCTTCACGAAATGTCCCTTGTTCGGCTGCTTGTTTTAAGTCGACCTTGGTTGCGGCAATCACGCGAATATCAATCGGGACAAGTTCATTTGAGCCGACTCGTTCAATCACACGTTCTTGCAACACGCGTAGCAAACGAATTTGCGCTTGAAGAGGCATAGACTCGATCTCGTCTAGGAACAGTGTGCCCCCTTGAGCGTGCTCAAACTTACCCACGCGTTTAACGTCGGCTCCCGTAAAGGCGCCTTTTTCGTGACCATACAGTTCGCTCTCAATCAGATTTTCTGGCACGGCACCACAGTTGATCGCGACAAAGTTGTTATCTCTTCGTTGGCTCTGCTCATGAATAGAACGAGCAAAGAGTTCTTTACCTGTTCCAGTTTCTCCAAACAGGAGAATATCAGCATTGGTGTCAGAGATATGAACTATAGTATCACGTAGCACTTGTATTGAAGGTGTGTCACCAATAATCCTTGGCCCAAGCGCTTGGCTCGCTTTTAAGGTGCGTTTAAGTTCTTGGTTCTCTATAGTTAAGTCGCGTTTTTCGAGCGCTCGGCGGGTAGTATCAATTAAACGATCAATCGGAAAGGGCTTCTCAATAAAGTCATAAGCACCGTTTCGTAGTGCATTGACGGCCATTGAAATATCACCATGTCCGGTGATCAGAATCACTGGGATGTCTGGGTCTTGGTGTAAAATACTCGAAAGGATGTTCTCACCAGACAGTCCCGGTAAGCAGATGTCAGTAATAACAACTTTTGGTAAACCGTCTTGTTTGATGGCCAGTAGTGCTTCTTCAGCACTTCCAAAAAATCGCGCTGAGATATCTTCTAGTTCAAAACTTTGTTCTATCGCTAGGCGAATATCACTTTCGTCATCAATGAAAATTACATCGTACATCTGCATTACGTATTATTCCTTAATGGGCAAAGAGATAGTGAATCGTGCTCCACCGAGTGGTGAACGTGCAACACTCAGTTCGCCGCCCATTGCTTGGCTGATCTGTTGGGAGATAGACAGTCCGAGCCCAAGTCCATTTTTCTTAGTGGTATAAAAAGGTTCGAACAGTGATTGCTGTTTATCACTATCAATACCTGGGCCATTGTCATCAACGAAAATGGACAGCTGTTTTTCATCTACTGAGGTAGAAATGGATACCTGACGCTGTGCTTGGTCTTCGACAGCTTGCATTGCATTAGTCATAAGATTAATAAGAACTTGCTCGAACTGAATAGGATTCAGATCTACTTCAGGCAAAGGTTGATCGAGTTGAGTCTCAAGAGCAACTTGCTTGGATTTAAACTGTGGAGCTAGCAACTCTTTAGCGGCGATAATCAGCGGAACCACATCGAGCGAATTGACTTCATTGCTATCACTTTTTCGAGCGAATGAGCGTAATTGACTACTGATCTTAGCCATACGGTCTGTGAGTGCAGAGATACGCGATAAGTTTTCATCGACCCGGTCGTATTTATCCCGCTCTAAAAAGCGTCGACCATTGTCTGCAAAACTACGGATTGCGGCGAGAGGATTATTAAGCTCATGGCTAATACTGGCCGACATTTGGCCAAGTACGGCGAGCTTGGCCGCTTGAATCAGTTCATCTTGAGTCTGGCGTAAAGCGTACTCAGTTTTCGTGCGCTCATTGATCTCCGCTTGCAACTCAGAGGTTCTTTCCATGACCAAAAACTCAAGCTTCTGTTTCGCTTCTGACTGCAACTGTTCGAACTGACGTTTTTTTAGGTGGCGTTGATAAGTCAACTGAAGGGAAAGGTAAGCGATTACAAACAACAGTGTCACAAGTAGGGAAAAGCTTAGTGTTGACCAAAGTAAAGTCACCTTTGGCGTCAACACTCTCAGTGTTAGATCATGTTTAGTCAACGGACGAGATGACACTAAATAAGAGTTCTCGAACCCTGAAGCGAGTGGGTTACTGAGTTGTGCTTGGGGTTTAGAGATATCACCAGACAAACCAAACGAGCGTATAGGTGAGTCTAGGTATTGGCGACTGTTGAGAATGGATTGCCGATCTGCTTCTGATAGGGTTGTCAGGCTCTTAAATAGCCAATCTTCGTTGCTCGACATAAAGATTACATTATAGCTATCGGTCGCAACGAACGTATTAGTTCTATTTTGCCAGTTGGCCTCAATGGCAGTTAGATCCATTTTAATCACAATGACGCCAATGGTTTCAGCGGCGTACATAACAGGATAAGAGAAGTAGTAACCTCGCTGTTTAGAACTTGAACCTAGGGCAAAATACTGACTAGGTTTACCTTGAATCGCATTGGAAAAATAGGGACGCCAAGCGTAGTTGCGACCTATAAAAGAACGCTGAAGATTCCAGTTGCTAGACGCGATAGTATTGCCGAACTCGTCTAACAAGTATGCATCTGTCGACTTAATAGTTTCATTTACTTGCTCAAGGTAGCGATTGGTGAGCTCTATCTGAGCGCTGTTCTGCGGGTGTTGCAGCGCTGCGATCAGCTCTTTATCTTTGGCAATAAGTTGAGGTAGGTGAGCGTACTTATCGAGCTTGCTCGAAATAAACTCTGCAAAACGTTCAAGTTGCTCTTTGTGTATTGAAAACTGGCGACTTTCGCTTGAATTCCATATCCAGCTTGAACCGACGACTACCGTAAACAGGTAGAGTATGAGCAGATAAAACTTGCCGCGCCTGAACGTTAACATCACCATTCCTGTGAATCTTCCTTAAACATCCATAGCGTAAAGGTTTTTGTTACAAATGTGTTTACTGGGCTGATTAAACTGAGGGATAAAACCGGACTTAGATCTTGTTTTAATCTTTAAATGAAAAAAAATATTAGTTTCTCTTGAAAAAGGCATTAATGTCCCCATTTCTGGAAACAAAGACTGCTTTATTGATGTTTTTTTTAGCAGTTAAGTGAGATTTTAGGGTAAACCCGCAGTGATCTTAGGGATCGGCTCGACAGCTATCGATCCGCTCGGTAGAATGCTGCGTCTAAATTTTTATCCTGAGACTAATCGGAGATACCTTTACTCGGACTAGCTGTTAAGCAACTAGCTTCGAAAGGATATCGCTAATTAGTCCGATAATTGAATTGCTCGATTATCGATACTCGATTTATAAGAGTACTCATAGAGTACAAACAAGGATGGGTCCTTTCTTTGATGAATGGGCACATACGCTCAGTTATCTGAGTCAGTTTTGAGGTTAATGAATAATGCAAGTTACTGTTGAAACGCTAGAGGGCCTAGAGCGCCGTCTAAACATTACTGTTCCTGCTGCAAACATCGAAGATGCTGTTACTGCAGAACTACGCAACATCGCAAAAAACCGTCGTTTCGATGGTTTCCGCAAAGGCAAAGTGCCTCTAAAAATGGTTGCGAAGATGTACGGCAAAGCAGTACGTCAAGACGTAATGGGTGAAGTAATGCAACGTCACTTCATCGAAGCGATCGTTAAAGAAAAGATCAACCCAGCAGGCGCACCAACTTTCGCTCCAGTTGAGACTAAAGAAGGTGGAGACCTAGTATTCAACGCAACTTTCGAAGTATACCCAGAAGTTGAACTAAAAGGCCTAGAGAACATCACTGTTGAAAAACCAACAACTGAAGTTCAAGACGCTGACGTTGAAGAAATGATCGAAACTCTACGCAAGCAACAAGCGGGTTGGGTTGAAGTAGAAGAAGCAGCTGAAGAAGGCAAGCGCGCGACTATCGATTTCGTTGGTTCTATCGACGGTGAAGAGTTTGAAGGCGGTAAAGCTGAAAACTTCCCTCTAGAAATGGGCGCAGGTCGCATGATCCCAGGTTTTGAAGACGGTATCGCAGGCAAGACTGCTGGTATGGAGTTTGAAATCGACGTAACTTTCCCTGAAGATTACCACGCTGAGAACCTAAAAGGTAAAGCTGCGAAATTCTCTATTAAAGTAAACAAAGTTGAAGCTCGTGAGCTTCCAGAACTAAACGACGAGTTCGTTTCTAAGTTCGGTGTTGCTGAAGGTGGCGTTGACGCTCTTAAAGCTGAAGTTCGTAAGAACATGGAGCGTGAGCTTAAGCAAGCTGTTAAGAACCGAATCAAAGAGCAAGCGCTTGACGGTCTTGTTAAAGAAAACGAAATCGACGTACCTGCTGCACTTATCGATCAAGAAATCGGTACTCTACGTCAGCAAGCTGCACAGCGTTTTGGTGGCAACCCAGAAGCAGCAGAGCAGCTTCCACGTGAGCTATTCGAAGAGCAAGCTAAGCGTCGCGTAGTCGTTGGTCTTCTTCTAGGTGAAGTTATCAAGTCTGAAGAGCTAAAAGCTGACGACGAGAAAGTGAAAGCACTTATCGAAGAAATGGCGACAGCATACGAAGATCCAACAGAAGTTATCGCTTACTACGAGCAAAACGAGCAAATGATGAACAATATGCGCAACGTGGCTCTAGAAGAGCAAGCTATTGATGCAATCATCGCTAAAGCTCAGGTTTCTGATGCAGAAGTTAGCTTTAACGAGCTAATGAACCAGCAACCAGCAGCGTAATAAGCAATTAACTGCTTACAAGGTTGACTTAGCGTTAACTATTCTGCTAACAATGGTCCGTATGATATGTATCATCCGGGCCATTTATTTTAGGGACATAAGAATATGAGCTACCAAGAAAAAAATGCAATGTCGCCAATTCTAAACGCGCTAGTACCAATGGTGGTTGAGCAAACTTCCCGAGGTGAGCGTTCTTACGATATTTACTCGCGTTTGCTTAAGGAACGTATCATCTTTCTGACTGGTCAAGTAGAAGACCAAATGGCTAACTTAGTCGTGGCTCAGATGCTATTCCTAGAGTCAGAAAACCCTGATAAAGATATTTTCCTATATATCAACTCACCAGGCGGCAGCGTGACAGCAGGTATGTCTATTTACGACACCATGCAGTATATTAAGCCAAATGTAAGCACAGTTTGCATGGGTCAAGCTTGCTCAATGGGTGCATTCCTCCTTGCTGGTGGTGCTCCTGGTAAGCGTCATGTACTACCAAACTCTCGTGTGATGATTCACCAACCGCTAGGTGGTTTCCAAGGTCAAGCATCGGATATCCAAATCCACGCGCAAGAAATACTGACTATCAAACAGAAGCTAAACAAGCTGCTTGCTGAGCATACAGGTCAACCACTAGAAGTGATCGAACGCGATACTGATCGCGATAATTTTATGTCGTCAGATCAAGCGGTAGAGTATGGTTTGGTTGACTCAGTTCTGACTCATCACAAAGAGTAATACCATATCGCCAAAAGATGCAGGCGAAATTTGGTCAAAATTGATATAAACTCAAAGCAAGACAGTGAAAGCTAATAAGAGGTTAGCGAATGACAGATAAAAGCAAAGAGAGCGGTAGTAGTAAGCTTCTTTACTGCTCTTTCTGCGGCAAGAGCCAGCACGAAGTTCGCAAGTTAATCGCTGGTCCGTCAGTCTACATTTGTGACGAATGTGTCGATCTATGTAACGACATTATTCGTGAAGAAATCAAAGATGTTCTACCGAAAAAACAATCTGAAGCACTTCCTGTGCCAAGAGAGATTCGTGAACATCTAGACGACTATGTGATTGGCCAAGATTACGCTAAAAAAGTGTTAGCAGTAGCCGTTTATAACCACTATAAGCGTTTACGTAATGGGGACACCACCAGTGAAGGTGTCGAGCTTGGTAAGAGTAACATCCTACTGATTGGTCCTACTGGTAGTGGTAAAACACTACTTGCTGAGACACTCGCTCGCTTCCTTGACGTTCCATTTACCATGGCTGATGCAACCACGTTAACGGAAGCAGGTTACGTTGGTGAAGACGTTGAAAACATCATTCAAAAGCTTCTTCAGAAATGTGACTACGACGTAGCGAAAGCAGAACGTGGTATCGTATATATTGATGAAATCGACAAGATTTCTCGTAAAGCTGAAAACCCATCTATCACACGTGATGTATCGGGTGAAGGTGTTCAGCAAGCACTACTAAAACTGATCGAAGGCACAGTTGCTTCAGTACCTCCTCAAGGTGGTCGTAAGCATCCACAGCAAGAGTTCCTACAAGTAGATACATCTAAGATTCTATTTATTTGTGGTGGTGCATTTGCTGGCTTAGATAAAGTGATTGAACAACGTGTGGCGACAGGAACGGGTATCGGCTTTGGTGCAGATATTCGCTCTAAAGATGAAACACGCACTATTGGTGAATTGTTCTCTCAAGTAGAGCCAGAAGATCTAGTCAAGTACGGTCTAATTCCAGAGTTCATTGGTCGTCTACCTGTAACGACGACGCTAACAGAACTTGATGAAGACGCACTCATCCAAATCTTATGTGAGCCAAAGAACGCACTGACTAAGCAATACGCAGCGTTGTTCGAAATTGAAGATGCAGAGCTAGAGTTCCGTGAAGACGCTTTGCGTGCTATCGCTAAGAAAGCGATGGAGCGTAAAACAGGTGCTCGCGGCCTACGTTCAATCCTTGAAGGTGTTCTACTTGAAACCATGTATGAATTGCCATCAATGGAAGACGTGAGCAAAGTTGTAATTGACGAGTCGGTAATTAAGGGTGAATCTGATCCGCTGCTTATTTACAGCAACTCTGACAATCAAGCTGCAGGTGCAGAATCATAATCTGATTCACATAAATTAATGTACGTAGAAAGGGGGTAATCAATTACTCCCTTTTTTTTATTCTTTCATTGAATCCAACCAATTAGCCCCCATATACTGCTCATAGGACAAAGCGGAAGAGAGAAGAATATGAACTTGGAACGTTCCGAACGTATCGAGATCCCCGTACTACCTCTACGAGATGTAGTCGTTTACCCGCATATGGTAATTCCATTGTTTGTTGGACGCGAAAAATCGATTGCTTGTTTAGAGGCAGCAATGGATAACAACAAGCAAGTATTATTGGTAGCCCAGAAAGAAGCGGATACTGATGAGCCAAATCAAGCGGACTTATTTGAAGTTGGTACCGTAGCGACAATTTTACAACTACTTAAACTACCAGATGGTACGGTTAAGGTGTTGGTAGAAGGTCAGCAGCGCGCAAAAATCAATCACTTTATCGAAAACGAATTTTTCTTTGCTGACGCAGAATATCTGACTACTGAAGAGTTAGATGAGCGTGAGCAAGAAGTTATTGTGCGCAGTGCGATTAATCAATTTGAAGGCTTCATCAAACTCAACAAGAAAATTCCGCCAGAAGTTCTGACTTCTCTAAATGGAATTGATGAAGCAGCTCGTCTTGCCGATACTATCGCCGCGCATATGCCACTTAAACTGGCAGAAAAACAGAACGTTCTGGAGATTCTAGACGTGAGTGAGCGTTTAGAGTTCTTGATGGGGCAAATGGAATCTGAGATCGACCTGCTTCAAGTTGAGAAACGTATCCGTACTCGCGTTAAAAAGCAGATGGAAAAGTCGCAGCGTGAATACTATCTGAATGAGCAGATGAAAGCGATTCAGAAAGAGCTCGGCGAAAGTGAAGATGGCGTCGATGAATTTGAAGCGTTGAAGCAGAAGATCGTCGATTCGAAAATGCCACAAGAAGCACGCGAGAAGACGGAACAAGAGCTACAAAAGCTGAAAATGATGTCTCCTATGTCGGCAGAAGCGACCGTAGTACGTGGTTATATCGACTGGATGCTAGGCGTTCCTTGGGCAAAGCGCTCTAAGGTTAAGAAGAACCTGGCGAAAGCAGAAGAGGTTCTAAACGAAGACCACTACGGCCTTGAGCGCGTAAAAGAACGTATTCTTGAGTACTTAGCAGTTCAAAATCGTATCAATAAACTTAAAGGCCCGATTCTGTGTCTTGTCGGCCCTCCAGGTGTGGGTAAAACGTCTCTGGGTCGTTCTATTGCGGCAGCTACTGGTCGCCAATACACGCGTATGGCTCTCGGTGGTGTGCGTGACGAAGCGGAAATCCGCGGTCACCGTCGTACTTATATTGGTTCGATGCCGGGTAAGCTAATCCAGAAAATGTCGAAAGTTGGTGTGAAAAACCCACTATTCCTACTGGATGAGATCGATAAAATGTCTTCTGATATGCGTGGCGACCCGTCATCAGCACTGTTAGAAGTACTAGATCCAGAACAAAACAACGCGTTCAACGATCACTACTTAGAAGTAGACTACGATTTGTCTGATGTAATGTTTGTTGCGACGTCTAACTCGATGAATATCCCTGGCCCGTTGTTGGATCGTATGGAAGTTATCCGTCTATCTGGTTACACAGAAGACGAAAAACTTAATATCGCGAAGCGCCACTTGGTTGACAAGCAGATTAAACGCAATGGCCTAAAAGTCGGCGAAATTGTTATCGAAGACTCAGCAATCATCGGTATTATTCGCTACTACACTCGCGAGGCTGGTGTGCGTAGCCTAGAGCGTGAGATTTCGAAGATCTGTCGTAAAGCTGTGAAGAACATCTTGCTCGATAAAGATCTTAAGAGCGTGACGGTGAGCATGGATAACCTAAAAGAATACTTGGGTGTGCAGCGTTTTGACTATGGTAAGGCCGACGACAGCAACCGGATTGGTCAAGTGACAGGTTTGGCGTGGACTGAAGTGGGGGGTGACCTACTTACCATTGAAACTGAAGCCATGCCAGGTAAAGGCAAGCTAACGCAAACAGGCTCTTTGGGCGATGTCATGCAAGAGTCGATTCAGGCGGCGATGACAGTGGTACGTTCTCGTGCTGAGAAGTTGGGTATTAACTCCGATTTCTACGAAAAGCGTGATATTCACGTCCATGTTCCTGAAGGTGCTACACCTAAAGATGGCCCAAGTGCGGGTATCGCGATGTGTACTGCGCTCGTCTCTAGCTTAACAGGCAACCCTGTAAAAGCTGAAGTTGCGATGACAGGTGAAATTACTCTGCGCGGTGAAGTTCTTCCGATTGGTGGCTTGAAAGAGAAGCTGCTGGCGGCACACCGTGGCGGCATCAAAACGGTACTAATCCCGAAGGACAATGAACGTGATCTGGAAGAGATTCCTGATAATGTTATTGCAGATCTGAAGGTTATTCCGGTGCAATGGATCGACGAAGTGTTGAAAGTTGCACTAGAAAAAGAGCCGTCAGGTGTCGAGTTTGCAGCCGTAAAATAGTGATGTGTAGCAAAAATAAGTAAAAGATTACGCTGATAAGCATAAAAAGGCTTGTCAGCGTTTTTTTTGGGCGCTAACTTTAGCGACTATAGCTTCAAGCCTTGTAACATAAGGGTTTGTCGCTAATTTGAAATAAAATGGAACGTAAAGCTGCCGACAAAAATAAAATCAGGCGGCACAAAGGGGAATCACAGTGAATAAAACACAATTAGTAGAAAAAATCGCAGAAAGTGCAGACCTATCAAAAGCGTCTGCTGGTCGTGCTCTAGACGCATTCATCGATGCGGTAGGTGACACACTGCAGTCTGGTGACCAAGTTGCATTAGTTGGCTTCGGTACATTCAGCGTACGTACTCGTGCTGCGCGCACTGGTCGTAACCCTAAAACGGGTGAAGAGATCCAAATCGCAGAAGCGAAAGTTCCTGCGTTCAAAGCTGGTAAAGCTCTGAAAGACTCTTGTAACTAATCAAAAAGTCGCCAGTTAGGCCGATTTTTTCGAACCTTTTTAAATTATGCGCATCATACTGATGCGCATTTCTTTTTCTGGTATTATCGCGCTATTCAATTTTTAATTTTAATGAAGTGCATCGTGTTTAGTCTTGCGTACTTAGACATGGTGCATAAGCGGAGAGTAGTTTAAGTATGATGGACCGATTACGCGAAGGCGTTAACAGCATCGCGGTTAAAATTATCCTAGGACTTATCATCCTATCTTTCGTATTTGCAGGTGTGGGTAGTTACATTGTTGGTGGCTCAAGCAACTCAGCGGCGAAAGTAGGCAATGTGGAAATTGGCCGTGGTGAGTTCGAACAAGCTTACCAAAATGAACGTAATCGTATGCAAGCACAACTTGGTGATTACTTCTCAAACCTGTTAGCAGACCCAAGCTATGTAGAATCTTTCCGTAAATCTGTTCTTGACCGTATGGTGAATGACTTACTCCTAGAACAACACGCTGAGTCGCTCGGTTTACGTGTAAGTGACTCGCAAGTTCGAACACTGATTCTAGAAATGCCTCAGTTCCAAGTTGATGGTGAGTTCGACCAAGATATCTATCAAACGGCACTTCGCCGCGCGGGTTTCTCTGCGGAAAGCTTTGCTGAATACCTGCGTCGTGACTTAGTGCGTAACCAACTTTTGACTGCAATTCAAGGTAGCGACTTCTCATTACCTGGTGAAGTTGAAGCGCAAAGTAAACTGCTTACTCAAACTCGTGATATCAAAAAAGTTACGCTATCTCTGGCTGACTTTGCAGCGAAAGCTGTGCTGTCTGAGGAAGAGATCAATGACTACTATAAGCAAAACCCTGAGCGTTACACTCGCCCTGAACAGGTAAAAGTTGCCTATATCGAACTTTCAGCGCAGCAGCTTAAAGACGGTATCGAAATCACTGATGAGCAAGCAGAGCAATATTACCAAGAACACCTTGATAAGTACTCTTCAGAAGAGCAGCGCCGCGTAAGCCATATCCTCGTAGAAGGCGATGACGAAGCGAAAGCTCAAGCTATTCTTGATGAGTTAAATGCGGGTGCTGATTTTACAGCGTTAGCTGAAGAGAAATCTGATGACTTTGGCAGTGCTTCTGAAGGCGGATCGCTAGGTTGGATTGAACGTGATGTGATGGATCCAACGTTCGAAGAGGCAGCGTTTGCTTTAACTAAAGTGGGTGAAACAACAGGATTGGTTAAGTCTGAGTTTGGTTACCACATTATCAAGCTTGATGAACTGAAAGACTCTGTGGCTAAGCCTTATCAAGAAGTTGCTGCGGAGATTAAGCAAGAGCTTAAAGATCAGCAAGCCATCGATCAGTACTACGAGCTTCAAAGCGAGCTAGAGAAAGTGGCGTTTGAATACCCAGATTCTCTTGATGATGCTGCTAAAGCCATTAGTGCGAAAATCCAAACTACAGACTTTATTTCAGAGCGTGATGCGCCTGAACTGCTAAAAACTCCAGCAGTACTTCAAGCAATTGTTAGCCCAGAAGTAAAAGAAGATGGTTTGAACTCTGAAGTGATTGAAGTTGCTCCTGAGCATGTTGTTGTGGTTCGTGTTGAAGATAGCCGTGACGAGATTGTTCTTCCTTTAGACGAAGTTCGCAGTGATGTGACTACAGCTTTAGCGAATGTTAAAGGTGAGCAGACGGCAATCGAACTAGCACAAAACCTAGTTGATGAGCTTAAGCAAGGTAAACAAGATCTCCTAAGTGAAAATGGTTTGGCATTCGGTGAAGTAGAAACACTTGATCGCAGCTCGCCACTTGCTGATGTTGTGTTCTCAATGACAAAGCCTGCGCAAGGTGAAGTAGGCTTTGCTCAAGCTAAAGATCTTAATGGTGATATTGTCGTTGTTGAACTGACCAGAGTTGCGTCAGAATTCGACCCGCAATATAACCAGCAGATTGGTTCACAATTAACGCAAGTTAATGCTCAACAAGATCTATCAGGTTTAATCAATATCTTACGTAAGACGATAGATATCGAATACTATGTTGTGACCCAATAATCACAGCGTGTGTAATTGATACATAACTTAAAACGGACTGCTTTTGCAGTCCGTTTTATTTTGCGGGGTTGGTCATGGGGTTGGATTATGGGGGCGGTATGCTGAGCGAGTACATTAACAAACAAGGAAGCCAGTATGCTAAAAAAGGCCATTCTAATAGCGGCTCTGACATTTACCGCTCCATTGTCTCTTGCAGATGAAGCCAAACCCAATCCGAAATATGACGGGATTGAAATAACGGTCAATATTAATACTGCAAGTGCGCAGGAGTTAGCCGATTTATTGAACGGTATAGGTTTAAAGAAAGCGCAAGCAATCGTTGAGTATCGTGAACTACACGGTAAGTTTGTCAGTGCCGAGGCGCTGACTGAAGTTAAAGGGATTGGTTCTGCGTTAGTCACGAAAAACCAATCTCGAATACAATTGTAATTTGCTAACCTTCTAAGGGCGCGTTGGCGCTCTTTTTCTTAATTCCCCCAATCGAACCTAGAACCGATAGCGGTTTCCCTCTATAATTTGTCGCCGAATTAGGGTCAAAGCGTAGCGCGTTGATCCACAACCAACATGGAGTAAAACATGTCGTCTCATACACCGGTTGTGACCGTTGATGGACCAAGTGGTGCGGGTAAAGGCACTCTTTGTATGCTTTTGGCAAACAAACTAGGCTTCCACTTATTAGATTCAGGTGCTATTTACCGCGTACTTGCGCTTGCGGCTATCCACCATGGTGTGGACACAGAGTCTGAAGATGCGCTTGTCCCACTAGCGACTCACCTAGATGTTCAGTTTATAGCTGAAGGTGATTTAGTGAAAGTCATTCTTGAAGGCGAAGATGTCTCAGGAGAGCTACGCAAAGAAGAAACCGGTATGGCTGCGTCAAAAGTGGCTGCTCTGCCACGAGTACGTGAGGCTCTATTGCGTCGTCAGCGTGCGTTTGCGGAAGGTCAAGGCTTAATTGCAGATGGTCGGGATATGGGCACTGTCGTTTTTCCACAGGCTGTCGCGAAAATTTTCTTAGACGCTAGTGCGCAGGAGCGTGCTCAGCGCCGTCTTAAACAGTTGCAAGGCAAGGGGTTAGATGTTAAATTTGACGACCTTTTGCGTGAGATCCAAGAGCGTGACGACCGAGATCGTAATCGCCCAGTGGCTCCATTACGCCCTGCTGAGGATGCGCTTTTGCTAGATTCTACTACGATGAGTATCGACGAAGTGGTAGAAAAAGCACTACAATATATCGAATCGAAGCTAGTCGCTTAGGCGGCTAGGTAAGAGCGTTGGTCACAAGGATGATGACTGGCGAATTTAATAACCCCACGCGGTAGGATACCCGTGGACGTTTAATTTATTGAAGATTAAATAAATGACTGAATCTTTTGCTCAACTCTTTGAAGAGTTTCTAAACGAGACTGAATTCCAACAAGGTACTATCGTTAAAGGTACTGTAGTAGCTATCGAGAACGGTTTTGTTCTTGTTGACGCTGGTCTAAAGTCTGAGTCTGCAATCCCTGCTGAACAGTTCAAGAACGCTGCTGGCGAACTTGAAGTTGAAGTTGGTTCTGAAGTAGACGTAGCTCTAGACGCTGTAGAAGACGGTTTCGGTGAGACTCAACTTTCTCGTGAGAAAGCGAAGCGTCACGAAGCTTGGATCGTACTTGAGAAGGCTTACGAAGAAGCTGAAACTGTTGTTGGTATCATCAACGGTAAAGTTAAAGGCGGTTTCACTGTTGAACTAAACGGTATCCGTGCTTTCCTTCCTGGTTCACTAGTAGACGTACGTCCTATCCGTGACACTGCTCACCTAGAAAACAAAGAGCTAGAGTTCAAAGTTATCAAACTTGACCAGAAGCGTAACAACGTAGTTGTTTCTCGTCGTGCAGTAATCGAGTCTGAGAACAGCGTTGAGCGTGATGAGCTTCTAGAAACTCTACAAGAAGGCGCAGAAGTTAAAGGTATCGTTAAGAACCTTACTGACTACGGTGCATTCGTAGACCTAGGTGGCGTTGACGGCCTACTACACATCACTGACATGGCTTGGAAGCGCGTTAAGCACCCTTCTGAGATCGTGAACGTTGGTGACGAGATCCAAGTTAAAGTTCTTAAGTTCGATCGTGAGCGTACTCGCGTATCACTAGGTCTTAAGCAGCTAGGCGAAGATCCATGGGTAGCAATCGCTAAGCGTTACCCAGAAGGTCACAAACTATCTGGTCGCGTTACTAACCTAACTGACTACGGCTGTTTCGTTGAAATCGAAGAAGGCGTTGAAGGTCTAGTACACGTTTCTGAAATGGATTGGACTAACAAGAACATTCACCCATCTAAAGTTGTTAATGTTGGCGACGAAGTTGAGGTTATGGTTCTTGAAATCGACGAAGAGCGTCGTCGTATCTCTCTAGGCCTAAAACAGTGTAAAGCTAACCCATGGCAATCTTTCGCTGAAGCGCAAGCTAAAGGCGACAAAGTTACTGGTAAGATCAAGTCTATCACTGACTTCGGTATCTTCATCGGTCTAGATGGCGGCATCGACGGTCTAGTTCACCTATCTGACATTTCTTGGAATGTTGCTGGTGAAGAAGCGGTACGTGAGTACAAGAAAGGCGACGAAATCTCTGCAGTAGTACTAGCAGTAGATGCTGAGCGTGAGCGTATCTCTCTAGGCGTTAAGCAAATGGAAAACGACCCATTCAATGCTTACGTTGCAGAGAAGAAGAAAGGCACTCTAGTTAACGGTACTGTTGTTGCTGTTGACGCTAAAGGTGCAACTATCGAGCTTGAAGAAGGCGTAGAAGGTTACATCCGCGCTTCTGAAGTTTCTCGTGACCGCGTAGAAGACGCTTCTCTAATCCTAAGCGCTGGTGACAGTGTTGAAGCTAAGTTCACAGGTGTAGACCGTAAGAACCGCGTAATCAACCTATCTATCAAAGCTAAAGACGAAGCTGAAGAGCAAGAAGCAATGGCTTCACTGAACAAAGCAGACGATGCTTCATTCGGTAACGCTATGGCTGACGCTTTCAAAGCAGCTAAAAGCGAATAATTAAATCGCTTTTAAGAATAAAGGAGCCGAAAGGCTCCTTTTTTATGCTAGAAAGTTGACTAGTAGTAATACCAATCTCTTCAAAGCGTTCTAAAAAAAGCAATTTTTCACTACACATATTGCTCAATTATTGTCTAAAATTGAAAGCAAGTGTTTGTTGGAACTGGTATTACTTACTATAATAAGTGATAAATTACTCTACGAGGGCAACTATGACTAAGTCTGAATTGATTGAAAGACTGTGCGCTGAACAAACGCACCTTTCAGCGAAAGAGATAGAAGATGCTGTAAAAGATATTTTGGAGCATATGGCATCGACACTAGAAAATGGTGACAGAATCGAGATTCGTGGCTTCGGTAGCTTCTCTTTACACTTCCGCGAACCTCGTGTTGGCCGTAATCCAAAAACAGGCGATAAAGTGGAGCTTGAAGGGAAATTTGTCCCTCATTTCAAACCTGGTAAAGAGCTGCGAGAGCGCGTTAATCTCGGCTAGTTCATTGTAAAAGACTGATAAAAAAGCGGCATACAGAGCGTATGCCGCTTTTTTATCATTGGAATTACAGAGATAACCATGGTTTGTTTGTAGCTTTTACTGCATAATCGTATCGGCAGAACTTATCTTAGGTGATGGACTATGAAAATTATAAAAATCGTTCTTGTGCTGGCCCTATTTTTAATTGCATTGGCATTAGGCTCTCAGAATCAGGCAATCGTCAACTTCAACTACCTTATTGCGCAAGGTGATTTCCATCTATCGACGCTGCTAGGTGGTGTATTTGTAGTTGGGTTCGCACTGGCGTGGCTGATTTTTGGCAGTTTGCACCTGAAGTCTAAATTGCAGGTTCGTAAATTAAAGAAGCAGCTAAACAAGCTTTCTCCTCCAGTGAGTGAAGCTAATCAAGGTAAAGCTTAAATCGGTATCTAGGTAGGCTGTTACTCGATGTTAGAAATTCTCTTCTTGTTATTGCCAATTGCCGCCGCTTATGGCTGGTACATGGGTAATCGTAGTGCCCAGCAAGACAAGCAGAAACAATCAAATCAGATTTCACGTCAATATGTGACGGGTTTGAACCTTCTCTTGTCAGATCAATCTGACAAAGCGGTTGATCATTTTATCGAACTTCTTCAAGTCGATAATGAAACGATCGATACGCACCTCGCGCTCGGCAATCTATTCCGCTCTAGAGGCGAAGTCGATCGTGCAATTCGTATTCACCAAAACTTAATCTCTCGTTCTGGTCTGACTATCGATCAGAAAAATATCGCTTTGCAGCAACTTGCGAAAGATTATATGGCATCTGGGTTTTTAGACCGTGCTGAAAAAATCTTTGAACAGTTGGTTGAAGAGCCGGATCATCGTGAGGGTGCACTGCAACAGCTTGTCGCAATCTATCAGCAGACTAGAGAATGGAACAAAGCGATTCACTACGCCTCTCTGCTGGTCAAGATGGGTCGCAAGAGGATGCGTACTAGCATAGGTCACTTTTGGTGTGAGCTTGCGATGCAGGAAAAAGCTGATGGACACCATGCCGACGCAATGCACAATTTTAAACGTGCGCTGTCAGAAGACCCTAAATGTGTTCGCGCTAGCATTGCACTAGGCAAGCTGTATCTTGACGAAGAAGATTACAAGAGCACCATCAAGTATATGGAGATGGTGTTAGAGCAAGATAGTGATTTCGTCAGTGAGGTATTACCCACTTTGGCCGAGTGTTATCACCATCTTGGGCAAGAAGATGAGCTGCTAAACTTTTTACGCCAGTGTATCGTCAATAAGGCGGGAGTATCTGCAGAATTGATGCTGGCACAACTTGTTGCGCAGCATGATGGTGCCGGAGCTGCTCAAGAGTTATTAACTCGTCAACTGGTTAAGAACCCGACCATGAAAGGTTTCTACCGCTTGATGGACTATCATTTAGCTGAGGCTGAAGAAGGTAGAGCTAAGGCTAGCCTTGGTACATTACAAAAGCTGGTTGGGGAGCAACTCAAAGTTAAGCCTCATTATCGCTGCCGTAAGTGTGGCTTCTCGACTCATTCGATGTATTGGCATTGTCCTTCCTGTAAAGGGTGGGGGACGATTAAGCCAATCCGAGGATTGGACGGTGAATAATTTTTCGCATGGGCAATCCCATCACAAAATGGCAGCGGTGATCCCGCTGCTTTTTTTCGATTTGTTTAAAGTAAGTTAGGAGATGAAATGATCGACCAAAAAGTAATAGTTGCACTTGATTATGATAACCAAGCCGATGCACTCGCTTTTGTTGATAGAATTGACCCAAGCTCATGCCGCTTAAAAGTTGGCAAAGAGATGTTTACACTATTTGGTCCTGATTTCGTCAAGCAACTGCACAAGCGTGGTTTTTCAGTCTTTCTTGATCTTAAGTTCCACGATATTCCAAATACCTGTTCAAAGGCGGTGCGCGCAGCAGCAGAACTAGGCGTATGGATGGTTAACGTTCATGCAAGTGGTGGTGAACGAATGATGACAGCATCACGCGAAATTCTAGAGCCTTACGGTAAAGATCGTCCACTACTGATTGGTGTGACTGTGCTAACCAGTATGGAGCAGAGCGACTTGGCGGGTATTGGCCTTAACATTCAGCCACAAGAGCAAGTCATTCGTCTGGCTAATCTAACCAAAAACTCAGGTTTAGATGGTGTGGTTTGCTCGGCGCAGGAAGCGTCAATGTTAAAAGCTGAGCTAGGTAGCGAGTTCAAATTAGTAACACCAGGTATTCGCCCTGCGGGTGCTGCTGTTGGTGACCAAAAACGTATTATGACACCTGTCGATGCAGTCCAAGCAGGTTCAGATTACTTAGTGATTGGTCGTCCGATTACTCAAGCGGAAGACCCTGCCGCAGTACTAGCAGAAATCAACGCCACATTAGTGTAACCTTTCCCAGGCGAAGCAAAGGCCGGTTTGATACTGGCCTTTGTCGTTTCTATGCTACGAGGTAAGTCGTTTATGCTGGAATTCCGCTATGAAACTTAAAATCGCTATCTGGTGACGAAATCAACTCTGCTTCTAGTTTTCCAAAGTAGTCAATGCGTTCACTGATATTTTCACCTGCAATCTCTTCAGCGAGAGTCAGGTAGTCTTGATAGTGACGTGCTTCTGAGCGTAATAAAGAAATATAGAATTTAGCGATATCTTCATCCATATGCGGTGCAAGCTTAGCAAAGCGTTCACAAGAGCGAGCTTCTATGTATGCGCCAATTATCAGCTTGTCGATGAGCGTCTGTGGCTCATGGGTTGCCATGTTACTGATCAGCCCTTTGGCGTAACGGCTCGCTTGCACCGGCTCGTAGGTGATACCACGATTGTCCATGATTTCAAGTACTTGATAAAAGTGGTGTAGCTCTTCTTTAATCAATAAAACCATTTTGTCGATAAGATCTTGGCTATATAGCGAATCAGATTTTGCCATAATCGCTTTAGAGATATTACTTTTGCCCTTTAGCGTATCTAAATTGCCAGTTTTTCGGTAGGCGAAGTCTTCATAGGGTTTAAACCAATCAAGCAGGTTATGCGCACTTTGTTTGTCTACCGCGTATTTGCGGATCAGATACATTGCAGACTGGCCTGCCTTTAGCTCACATAGTAGATGGTCTATAAGGACTACTTTTAGGTTCTCAGGCTTGCGCGCTTCTTCTACCCATTGTTCTGGTGTTGAGCAGTGTAAAAAACCGTTAATAGGCGCCAACAAGCTCTGGTATTGTTCTAGTTCTATCATTTATATTTAACAGTGATTAAAAAGAAAGGCCGCGTTCGCGACCTTTTTGAATACGTTCAGTGGGATTATATTACCACTTTTTCTTTTCACCAAAGAGTGCATCCATATCGTCTTTGCGTTGATCTTCTTCGATTTGATGAAGCTCTTCCGCATTTTTGCTTTGACGTTTGTTTTCTAACTCATCGTACATCGTCTGCAGTTTTTCGCGAGCTTGGGTCGAGTAACTATCGTTCTTCGTACTTAGCGCATCGAGACCTTTCTTCAATAGTTGAATAGCGGTACCTGGCTGACCACGAACAATCGCATCATTCGAACGCTTGATTACGTTCTCTATGTTGATGCGAACTTGGATTGTCTCTAAACGAGCATTTTCTGCCACGTAAGCTTGGGTTTCAAAACGTCCTTTATTATGTTCGCTACGAACGGTGTCGCGAAGTCGTTTCACAAGCTTAAGCATGACAATGGCTTGCTTATCACTGGTTGGAACTTTAAAGCTCGCGCTTTCGCCACCTTTAAAGTTATCTTCGAGCTGTTTGATTTGCTGTTTTACATGTTCGACTCGCTGTTCCAACTGCTTATTCTTTGGGTCGAGTTCGTACATACTTTGCAACGCGTCGAGAATACGGGTATTCAGACACATCAATAGCTCTTTACTATAAGGCATATGATGAGCATGTCCGATAAGCTCTTCGGTCGCATCTATGATCTGTAAATAGCGTGAACTTTCCTGTTTTCTTGCCGTTTCTGCTTTAACTTTATACTGCAGCATAATGTTATAGCCGAGAACCAAGACGAGTAAGATGGCAACTAAAGCTATGATTAAACCAATATTCATAAATTCCGTATCTTATGTTTTTTAATGGCTAGCAGATAAGCATACACGATTCCGCTAAGCTACTGCACCTGTTTTGTATTATCGCCTAATTGATAAAGTTTATTAATGAAAACTCTGATTGCAAAGCTTAATCTGAGTAATTGATTGCAAAATGGGCAATTAAGCGCAAAAACAACCGGCTATTCTTTACCTTAATAGCGTTGGGACTATCAATTTAAAGCTATTGGCGTTATAACTAAATATTATAAACCATATTTGCTCATCATGGGGCGTCGATAAGGGATTGCGAGGTCAAGAATGAAATTACAACAATTGAAGTATATTGTTGAGGTTGTTAACCATAACCTAAATGTATCTGCAACCGCAGAGAGCCTATACACCTCGCAACCAGGTATTAGTAAGCAAGTTCGCTTATTAGAAGACGAACTCGGTATTCAAATATTTGAGCGTAGTGGCAAGCACTTAACTCAAGTGACAGGAGCGGGTGAAGATATTATCCGCATTTCTCAGGAAATTTTAGCCCGCGTAGAAAGTATCAAAGCTGTTGCCGGTGAACATACTCATCCTGAGATGGGTACCTTAAACATTTCAACGACTCATACGCAGGCTCGTTATGCGCTGCCTGACGTGATCAAAGGCTTTACTGCGCGCTACCCGAAGGTGTCGCTGCACATGCACCAAGGTACACCTTCACAAATGTCCGAAGCAATAGCCAAGGGTACGGCCAACTTTGCCATTGCCACTGAAGCGTTGCATTTATACCAAGATGCGATCATGCTGCCTTGTTATCACTGGAATCGCTCGATCGTTGTACCTAAGTCGCACCCATTGGCTCAGAAAGAGAAAGTGACGATTCAAGATCTGGCTAGCTATCCTCTGGTGACCTATGTGTTTGGATTTACTGGGCGCTCAGAGTTAGACACGGCATTTAACAAATATGGCTTAACACCAAGAGTCGTCTTTACTGCAACCGACGCTGACGTGATTAAAACGTATGTGCGCATGGGAATAGGTGTTGGTGTGATTGCGAGTATGGCGATTGACCAAGAGCAAGACACTGACTTAGTTGCGATTGATGCAAGCCACATCTTTGGTGCAAGTACCACAAGTATTGGATTTAGGCGTGGTACCTTCTTACGCTCCTACATGTTTGATTTTATGGAAAGATTTGCACCACATTTGACACGACCTGTCGTCGAGCAAGCTTTGTCATTGAAATCAAACGCTGAGATCGACGAAATGTTTAAAGATATCGATTTACCAGTACGCTAGCATCTCAGTAGGCTTCCCTCTAAAATACTCGTTTAGGGGGAAGCCATGTTAAACCAATTCCAATCACTCAATCGATTCTTGAGTGAATATCAAGCCTACTGGCGCTTTGAGCCATTTTTCTTATCTGATCAGCATACGCTGCCTTGGCTCAATCAAAACCCAGCCTTATGTCGTTGGTTGGAGAGTCTTTCCCCAGAGCAAATTGCATCCTACAAACAGAACAACATTCTGCTGCTTAGCGACATGTCCCATTATGTACCGTGCATCAAGCAGGTTGAAGCGTGGACGACATTACCAAAGTTGGATATTAAAGGTCTCAAGCTAGCACGAGGTGTTGAAAGTGGCGTTCCCGGGCGTAAGCTAGAACAAATCCTCTCTATGGGAGAAGCCGCTATCATCAATCATCATGGTAGTGAGTGGCTTGAGTGGTGTTCAGGTAAAGGTTTTCTAGGTAGGATTCTTGCGAGCCAGACTCAGCAAAAAGTCACCAGCTTTGAATATCAGCACGCGCTTTGTCAGTCTGGTCAACAAGAAGCTGACAAACAAGGTTTATCGATGCATTTTGTCCAAGGGGATGCACTCAGTGAGCAGGCGGAAGATGCATTAAACAGAGAGCAGCATGCCGTAGCGCTGCATGCTTGTGGCGATCTGCATGTTTCTCTGCTCCATCATGCCACGAGTAAACAACTTCCTGCTATTACGCTATCACCATGTTGTTATCATTTGATCAGTAACGAAAGCTATCAGGCTCTGTCCAAACAGGGGAAAGCTTCCACACTCGCACTAACTCGCCAAGAGCTTAGAATCCCTCTACAAGAAACCGTTACTGGTGGAGAAAGGGTCAAACGTCATCGTATGGAAGAGATGACTTATCGACTTGGATTCGACTTACTTGTGCGTGAAGTCACTCAAATTGGCACGTATCAGCCCGTCCCGAGCATTAAAAAATCTCAGTTGGCGGAAGGGTTTGAAGCTTTTTGCCAATGGGCTTGTGAAAAGAAGGCAATCAGCCAGCCTAAGTTAGACTATGCTCGCTATGAGAAATTAGGTCAAATTAGGTATTGGCAGATGGAGCGTATCAGTTTGGTGCAACAACCGTTTCGCCGTGTGTTAGAGCTCTGGCTCGTGCTTGATAAAGCTCTATACCTTCAAGAACAAGGCTATATGGTCACGTTATCAGAGTTTTGTTCTCGAGAGGCGACCCCGCGCAACTTGTTGATTCACGCCGTGAAACAGTAAACAACAACGCGGCTCTCCTTTTGTTGCTTTAATGTTAAAAGTTGCTTTTCTTTTATACAGCATGTTGGTAATAATATTGATGTGCACATAATTTGTGCAGTAACAAAAACACAAAATCTACCCTCACACTACATGATTGCTTATACCAAGTTCAATGAAAAAGCTCACATGCTATGAGCGCTAAGAAAACAACTTCTAGGCAACTGCGTATAAAGCATAGAAGTGGCTAGGTGTTTGAGCTGACAAGGAAGTTGGTATTACATCAAGGAGTTAAGATGAAAGCAGCAAAAGTCATTGCGACCGCCGTTCTCGCAGGTGTCACATTACTCTCATCCACTAGCGTTATGGCGAAGACCGCTAAGGTAGCGGTATCGCAAATCGTTGAGCATCCAGCGTTAGATGCAACACGCCAAGGCTTAATTGATGGTTTGAAAGCCAAAGGTTATGAGCAAGGTAAGAACCTAGAGTTTGACTATAAAACGGCGCAAGGTAATCCGGCGATAGCAGTACAGATTGCGCGCCAATTTGTTGGTGAGAAACCAGATGTATTGGTTGGTATTGCAACACCAACTGCGCAGGCTCTTGTTTCTGCAACACGCTCTATTCCTGTTGTATTTACCGCCGTGACCGACCCTGTGGGCGCGAAGTTAGTTAAACAACTAGAGCAACCGGGCAAAAACGTAACAGGCCTTTCTGACTTATCTCCAGTCAGCCAGCATGTTGAATTGATCAAAGAGATTTTACCAAGCACTAAATCAATCGGGGTAGTCTTTAATCCAGGAGAAGCCAACGCGGTGACTCTAGTTGAGCTACTTAAACAGAGTGCAGCAGAGCAAGGTATTCAAGTAATTGAAGCGACGGCTCTGAAAAGTGCTGATGTCCAATCTGCCACTCAAGCAATTGCCGCGAAGTCAGACGTCATCTACGCCCCAACGGACAACACAGTTGCCAGTGCCATAGAAGGTATGATTGTAGCGGCAAATCAAGCTAAGACACCAGTGCTTGGCGGCGCTACTTCTTATGTTGAGAAAGGGGCTATTGCGAGCCTTGGCTTTGACTACTATCAAGTTGGGGTTCAAACTGCAGATTATGTTGCTGCTATCCTAGAAGGTTCTAATCCTGGTTCATTAGATGTAAAAGTGGCTAAGGGTTCTGACCTTGTCGTTAACAAAACCGCTGCTACTAAGTTAGGTGTCGCTATTCCTCAATCAGTTCTAGATCGTGCCACAAGCGTAAAATAAACCATAGCCTCAAGTACGCATTTACATCGCATGCTTGAGGTGTTTTGATCTTTAGCAGAAAAGGGAGTTGGTATGTCTGCTTTTGCATTTTTTGGCGCTTTGGAAATTGGCTTATTGTATGGTCTTGTTGCTTTAGGCGTCTATCTCACGTTCCGTGTTCTTGATTTTCCTGATTTGAGTGTTGATGGCAGCTTCCCTATGGGAGCGGCTGTGGCGGCAACCGCGATTGTGGCTGGTATTAATCCTTGGATTGCAACATTTATGGCGATTCTAGCTGGGGCGGCCACAGGTTGGGTGACGGCATTTCTTGCCGTGCGTTGTGGTATTCTTCACTTGCTCGCTTCCATTCTCACCATGATTGCTGCCTTCTCGATCAACATAAGAATAATGGGGAGACCCAACGTCGCGTTGTTAGGAGAACAGACCATCCTAACTCCTTTTGAAACCATCGGTGACCCTATGCTGATTCGCCCTTTGATCGTAGGTATATTGGTATTGATTTCAGGGTGGCTAGTGGTAAGGCTTCTTAACAGTGATTTTGGGTTAGGGCTTCGTGCTACGGGTGTGAATGCGCGTATGGTATCGGCTCAAGGCGCCAGCACGGCATTCTACACTTACTTTGGTTTGGCGCTCTCTAACGGGTTCGTTGGCTTTGCCGGTGCTTTGTTCGCTCAAACCAATAGTTTTGCCGATGTGACGTCTGGCGTTGGTACTATAGTGGTTGGCTTAGCTGCGGTAATCTTAGGCCAAACCTTAATCCCGGGGCGGAAGATCTGGGTCGCGGTTGTCGCCGTGATTGTCGGTTCAGTATTGTACCGTTTAGCGGTCGCCTTTGCCCTAAGTAGTGGCATGTTTGGCCTCCAAGCCTCTGATCTAAATTTGGTCACTGCCGTATTAGTCGCGATTGCTCTTATCGCACCGAAAATCAAAGGTAATCTCAAGTCAAAAAAGCATAGTCTTCCTGCCAGTAATCAAGAGAAATTAAAGCAGGAAAAAGAGTCAGGAGATGTAGCATGATTCGTTTGGAAGATATTCAAGTGACTTTTAACCCCGGCACTATCCTAGAAAACAAGGCGCTGCGAGGAGTAACTTTAGAAGTCCCGCAACATGAGTTTTTGACGGTGATAGGCTCCAATGGAGCAGGAAAATCAACCCTGCTGGGGGCGGTGACGGGAGAAACTCCGATGGTTGGCGGTAGCGTAATCATTGACGATCTCGATGTGACTAAACGTAGTGTTGACCAACGAGCACAGCAATGTGCGCGTGTATTCCAAGATCCCTTAGCTGGAACGTGTGGTGATTTGACGATCGAAGAGAACATGGCACTAGCCTATATGCGTGGAAAAAAACGTGGCTGGGGTTTGTCTCTAACGGCAAAACGTCGCAAGTTGTTCCAAGATCGAATCAGCATTTTAGGCTTAGGGCTAGAAGATAGACTGGGAGACAGCATTGGGCTGCTTTCTGGAGGGCAACGTCAAGCCGTGAGTTTAGTTATGGCGACATTGTCAGATAGCAAGCTACTATTGCTTGATGAGCATACTGCCGCGCTAGACCCTCGCATGGCGGCATTTATTATCGACTTAACCAAGAAAATCGTTGCGGAGTTCAACTTGACCGTAATGATGGTTACTCACTCAATGAAAGATGCGTTGGCATGCGGAGATCGCACCGTTATGCTCCATCAAGGTGAGATTGTGCTTGATGTCTCAGGTGAACAACGTGCCAATATGCAGGTGCCTGATTTACTAGAAATGTTTACAAAAGTTCGGGGAGAAGAGCTAGCAGATGACAGCTTGCTACTAAATTAGTATTTACTGACAGTTGTCAATCAACTTATGATGCCGACTGGTGACACTAATTACCTTATAAGCCTATCGACTGTATACCAGTGCTGATAGGCTTTTAAATTTACATTTTAGAGTGAGAAGTGGGATGCAGGTAAACAGGCATTTCAGTTTAAAGTTTGTCTTCTTGATGCCTTTGGCCATAGCTATTATTGTTTTGGCACTAACGGTAAAGAACTATTACGATTCAGTAAACAGGGATATTGATGATGAGTATGAGCGAATTCATGCGGCGCTATCAAGATCGGCTAAAGTTATCTCGGCACTGGATTACAGTTTCTCTAACTCCTCTAAATCTAACTATATTTTGTTGGTTGAACACAATCGCCAGGTGAAAGGTGAGCTATGCCAAATGTGGCCTATTGATGCAGCCTTACTGTCTGATGGACGCGACCAAGAAATCCCAGCAGTAGACATCAATTATATGTTGGTTGGAGATGCATCTCTCTGTGATCCGCACAGCGATAACTACCAAAGAGTATCAGACCAAGTATCATTGGCACCTATACTCTCTTTTCTTCATGATATCGACACCTATCTATTGGGCATTCATTACATCGATAAAGAGGGCTACATCATGTCCTCTCCTGACACCTACGCCAAAAGCATTACCCTTGAGCTGTTGAACACGCTTAAAGTTCGTCCATTTTGGCACCAGACTGCTCACAACAGAGATTTAGTTACTTTAACGGGCCCAGCACCAATTGCCACCACGAGCGATTTAGTGATGAGCTTGAGCATGCCTGTGTTTAATAACGGTGTTCATCAAGGGATGCTGTCTGTTGATATTGCTTATGATGAGTTACTTGATAGCCAAGGAACACTGGCGGGAAATCTGAGCATTATTGATAGTGCGAGAATTTCGCCACCTCAGAATGCATTCAGGTTAGAAACGATTGATATTGATGGTGTCGTAGGTGAGCACTCGCTGTACTACTTACTTGATTTGCCGAAAGAGATTGGTAATTTTTTTTCGTTTGAGCGTTATAGCTTAATCGTCACTCTATTTATCTACGTTTTCTCGGTCATCGTTCTATTCTTCATTAATACACGAATTGAGCACGGTTACTTTAAAGAGCTTGCCGCTAAAGACCCAATGACGGGTTTACTTAACCGTCGTGGCTTAGAAGACTTTCTGCAAGGTAGAGCCAATGCCTCGTGTGCGGTTTTGTCCGTTCTCGATATTGATGACTTTAAGGCCATCAATGATACTTATGGGCACGATGTTGGGGATCGTGTGATTACCTATATGGCTGAGACTATCTCACTCAGTATTCGTGATAGTGATGCCGCTGCGCGCATTGGCGGAGAAGAGTTCGTAATCTATCTGTCAGGTAACAACATAGAGGCGTTAAAAAACAGTATCAATCGAGTTCACCAGGCGATTTGTTCTCAGGCTCATCAGGCTGTTGAAGGCGGATTTACTGTGTCAGGAGGCGTTGAGGTTATTCAAGGAAACACGCCATGCAGCTTTGATAAGCTATTCAAAGCTGCGGACGAAAAGTTGTATCAGGCGAAAACGAGCGGAAAGAACAAGTTGGTGTTTTAAGCGGCTAGTTTGTCGCGATAGCGAGTGATATGTTCAACAATTGGCGCTGCCGTTGTGAAAGTACGAATCTCTCTAAACAAGGCATCAGCTTGTGGGTATTGGTGGCGTAGGTACGAGAACCATTGTTTAACGCGGTTCGGGTAGTACAGCCCTTTGTCGCCTTTCATCTCATATTGTGAGTAAATCAACAGCAGTTCTACAACTTCGGACCAAGGCATCACGGTGTGATTGTGCTTCACTACCTTACCTAGATTCGGCACGTTAAATGCGCCGCGACATACCATGAGTGAATCAACCCCCGTTGTTTCAATACAAGCTTGGCCGTCTTGGTAATTCCAAATCTCACCATTTGCGATCAATGGAATCGAAAAGCGCTCACGAATTTGGTTAATGTATTCCCATTTTATTTCACTCGCCTTATAACCCCCGGTTTTGGTCCGAGCATGCACTGTTAGCTCATTTGCACCGGCGGATTGGATTGCATCAACAATCTCAAAACAATCTTCAGGGTTATCCCAGCCAAGGCGAATCTTTGCTGTCACTGGAGTGTGTGACGGGACAGCCTCACGGCAAGCTTTAACGACGTTGTGAATCAGCTCTGGGTGCTGTAATAGTGCCGCGCCTCCCTTGCTTTTATTGACTAGTTTAGCAGGGCAGCCGAAGTTTAGGTCGATGCCTTTCGCCCCTAGGTCCGCAGCTTTAATCGCATTTTCTGCCATCCAGTTTGGATCTTGACCTAATAGCTGAATATGCACGGGTACACCAGACTTAGTTTGAGAGCCTTGCTCTAGTTCTGGACACAAGCGATGAAAAACATGGTCTGGGAGGAGTTGATCTACCACACGAACAAACTCAGTGACACATAAGTCATAGTCATTGATGTCGGTTAAAATCTCGCGCATCAAATGGTCTAACACACCCTCCATAGGGCCCAGCACTAATCGCATAAAGCTGCTCTCATAAAATCAGTCTCTAAAATTAAGAGGCGTGATTTTAGAGTGAAGGTCGACAAAAGTCATCTTTAATCGGTCTGCTGGAATTATCGAGGTAGTGTATTATTTCGAATAACTTCGTATGATCCATCTTGCGGAAAATAATTTAGTGTCCAAATCTTGGTATCGTAATCACTGATATTGGATACGTAGTAGTAATAACAAGACGCAGAATCACCCGAACCTCGGTACCAACTGACGATATCAGCATCGGTTGGCAAAATTGGGTCTGTATGTACCTCAACCGTCAGATCGGTATTGAGGAGGTTTTTCCACAGCTCTGGGCAATTTGGGATTGAAGCGGTAGAAGCAATAGTTCTAGGAAAACCTCCGGAAGAAGGTATGACCACGCCATTTGCGTAACCTTTTACTGCGGCGGAAGGTTCTCCTTCGACGAGCCAAATTGAATGGTAAAGTTGCGTTGCACTAGTAAAGGCAGCAAATGCCGTTTTTGCTCGATTAGTATGTGCATCTTCTTGATAGTTAAGAAAGCGTGGCGCAGCAGTGACAGCAAGCACCCCCAAAATAACAATTACTACAATCAACTCAATAAGCGTGAAACCACGGAAATTAGTTTTTCTCATTTTGACTACAACAACCTGTCTGCGAAATGTAACTAAACATTACTACGAGCGCATAATGCACCTAATGAGCAATTTATCCAAGTGAAATAAGTGTAGCAAGAAAAAGGGCTAGTTATTAAGTGCGATAGCTAGCCGTGACGGGAATGTTGTCGAATTACCACAAGGAGAGCTTATCAAATCAGGGAGTAAAGTAACGAAGTGACCCAAAGCCTTGCTTAAGGGTATAATGCGCCCAAACTATTGTGAAAACTAGATTAAGAAAATGAAGTATCAATTATTGAAACTTGCAGGCTCAGTTACTGAAGAGTCCCCTTTGTTCATTGAAGGTTTAACCCTTGCAGCTAATATGGCGACTAAACCTTTAGCACCGGAATCATGGCTACCTTCTGTATTCGCAGATCATGCGGTGCGAATAAAAGCGGATATTGAAATCCATATCAACCAGCAGTATAACTACCTGAAGCGCAACGAATATTCTTTATTGGAGCTGCTAGATGACACCAACCGACGCGAGCAGTTTGCTGATTTTGCAGAAGGTTTTATGACGCTTTGGCCAACGGTCGAAGAGCAGTGGGCACAGCTAAACCTTGGTGATGGTACGCTACGTATGTTGCAAGCATTGCTTACAACACTCATGTTAGCTATTGATGAGGACCAAACTCACCAGCAAATGATAGCGTCGGGAATTGATACTCCACCAACGTTTGAAGAAATGTCGCCTCAGATTGACTTCATGATCTCTGAAGTGGCGCAAGCGGCCGACGAAGCAATGATCGGCGCTAAATCTCAAAACGTAAATCCCTACAAAAATATTGGTCGAAACGACGCGTGTCCTTGTGGAAGTGGTAAAAAGTTCAAGCAGTGCTGCGGCTCTTAACTTGTTGAGTGAGCTAAATCGAACAAAGTTTGCCTTTTTCGGTCAAACTCATTAATCGATCGCGATATAACAGACGCATAAGTGACGAATTAGGAAGAGAACTGATGAAAAAATTTGCCGTATTATTACTGATGAGCTTTTCAGTATTGGCAGCGCCAAAAGACGAGCTTAGCCTCCGCTTACAGAAAAATGAAGGCTTTAGCGCTGATTTTTCTCAGCAATTAATCAGCCCTGAAGGCGACATTGTTATGGAAGGCCAAGGCAATGTTGAAATAGCGCGACCAAGCTTGTTCCGTTGGACCACCACGACACCTGATGAAAACGTGCTGGTGTCTGATGGCAAATCTTTGTGGTATTACAGCCCATTTATCGAGCAAGTGAGTATCTACTGGCAAGAACAAGCGACAGAACAAACGCCATTTGTACTGCTCACACGTAACCGAGCTAGCGACTGGGACAATTATCAAGTTGAGCAGCAAGGCGATACTTTTACCCTAACCCCAACTGCAGCCGATTCTAATCAAGGTCAGTTCAAGCTGAAAATTGATGCCAAAGGTGCAGTGCAAGGTTTTAGTGTTGTAGAGCAAGACGGCCAGCAAAGTAACTTTGTGTTTAACAATATTGATCTTAACAAGCCTAAGGCTGAGCGATTTACTTTTGTGGTGCCAAAAGGCGTTGAGGTTGATGACCAAAGGAATTAAGTGTGAGTAACTACTCATTGGATTTTTCTGGGGATGAAGATTTCCGTCCCCTTGCCGCACGAATGCGCCCGGAAACGTTAGAACAGTATATTGGTCAGCAACATATTCTCAGTCAAGGTAAGCCACTTAGGCGAGCGTTAGAGGCAGGGCATATTCACTCAATGATACTTTGGGGGCCTCCTGGCACGGGGAAAACGACACTTGCGGAAGTTGCGGCCAATTATGCCAATGCAGAAGTTGAGCGGGTCTCAGCAGTGACATCTGGCGTTAAAGAGATTCGGGCGGCAATAGAAAAAGCTCGCGAAAATAAATTGGGTGGCCGTCGGACGATCCTGTTTGTCGATGAAGTCCATCGCTTCAACAAGTCGCAGCAAGATGCCTTTCTTCCCCATATTGAAGATGGCACTGTTACCTTTATAGGGGCGACGACTGAGAACCCCTCATTTGAGTTAAATAATGCACTCTTGTCTCGCGCTAGGGTATATAAGCTCACGTCCTTATCCAAAGAAGAAATTCACTTAGCTTTGCAGCAAGCAATATCGGACTCGGAGCGTGGTTTAGGCAAGATACCGGCGAAGTTTGCCGATAACGTTCTCGAAAGACTGGCAGAACTGGTTAATGGTGATGCCCGTATGTCTCTCAACTATCTTGAGCTGCTTTACGATATGGCGCAAGAAGATGATCAAGGCGAAAAAGAGGTTACGTTACAGCTACTGGCTGAGGTTGCTGGGGAAAAAGTCTCTCGCTTTGATAATAAAGGCGACATTTGGTATGACTTAATTTCGGCGGTTCATAAATCGATTCGTGGCTCAAATCCTGACGCCGCGCTCTACTGGTCTGCACGAATGATCGCAGCGGGTTGTGATCCACTTTATATTGCACGCCGATTATTGGCGATTGCTTCAGAAGATATTGGCAATGCCGATCCAAGAGCTATGCAGGTTGCTTTGTCGGCCTGGGATTGCTTTACTCGTGTTGGCCCTGCGGAAGGTGAGCGGGCGATTGCTCAAGCTATTGTGTATCTAGCATGTGCGCCAAAGAGCAATGCGGTTTATACGGCTTGGAAGCAGGCGCTGAGAGACGCGCATAATGAACCTGAGTATGAAGTGCCCCCTCACTTACGTAATGCGCCAACCAATTTAATGAAAGACTTAGGCTATGGCGCGGAGTATCGTTATGCTCATGATGAGCCTGGAGCCTATGCTGCGGGTGAGCGCTATTTACCACCCGAAATGGCACAAACACGTTACTATTATCCAACAAACCGCGGCTTGGAAACCAAAATTGGCGAAAAGTTAGATTACTTGGCTAGTTTAGACGCAAAAAGCCCACAAAAGCGCTATGAATAAGCGCGCATTTTAGATACATTTATCCAATTATCCCTTCATACTTGAAGCCGCAGCTTTGTTAACTGCACCAATTCACCGGAACGTCGGCCGCCCTAATCACATAGAGCACCTATGCTCATAAGGCTGAATTGGTTTGTTGCCGCGCTGCAACTCCAAATATTTGGGGAAATATTTTTTGGCGCTTGAGCAAGATGTTTGAGTGCGATTTCACTATTAAAAAAGCATAGGATTAACAATGCTGGATTCTAAATTACTTCGTACAGAGCTGGATGAAACAGCTGCAAAACTAGCGCGTCGAGGCTTTAAGCTAGACGTAGAGACAATCCGTACACTTGAAGAGCAACGTAAGTCGATTCAAGTAGAAGTTGAAAATTTACAATCCACGCGTAACTCCATCTCCAAGCAAATCGGCCAAAAAATGGCGGCTGGAGACAAAGAGGGTGCAGAAGAAATCAAGAAGCAAATCGGTACTCTAGGTAGCGATCTTGATGCGAAAAAAGCCGAACTTGATGAAGTAATGGCTAAACTTGAAGAAGTTACTCTATCTGTACCTAACCTACCTGCTGATGATGTACCAGAAGGTAAAGACGAAGATGACAACGTTGAAATCTCGCGTTGGGGTGAGCCAAAAGCTTATGATTTTGAGCTGAAAGATCACGTTGATCTTGGTGAGCTTGGCGGTGGTCTAGACTTCGCTAGCGCAACCAAAATCACTGGTGCTCGTTTTATTGTGATGAAAGGTCAGTTTGCGCGTCTACACCGTGCAATCGCTCAGTTTATGCTAGATCTACACACAGATGAGCATGGCTACACAGAAATGTACGTACCTTACCTAGTGAACTCTGACAGCCTATTTGGTACTGGTCAGCTACCTAAATTTGGTAAAGACCTTTTCCACACTGAACCTCTAGAAGAGAAAGTAAACGATGAAGAGCCACGTAAGCTGTCTCTAATCCCTACAGCTGAAGTGCCAGTGACTAATATGGTTCGTGATACTATCTCTGATGAAGCAGATCTACCGCTTAAGATGACGGCCCATACGCCATGTTTCCGTTCCGAAGCTGGTTCTTACGGCCGCGATACTCGCGGTCTGATTCGTATGCACCAGTTTGATAAAGTTGAGCTAGTACAAATCACTAAGCCAGAAGATTCAATGGATGCACTTGAAGAGCTAACTGGTCATGCAGAGAAAGTCCTTCAGCTCCTAGAGCTTCCGTACCGCAAAGTGGTGCTATGTACGGGTGATATGGGCTTCGGTGCGCGTAAGACTTACGATCTAGAAGTTTGGGTTCCTGCTCAAGAGACTTACCGTGAGATCTCTTCATGTTCAAACATGTGGGATTTCCAAGCTCGTCGTATGCAGGCGCGTTTCCGTCGTAAAGGCGAGAAGAAACCTGAGTTAGTGCATACGCTAAACGGCTCAGGTCTAGCGGTTGGTCGTACAATGGTTGCAATTCTAGAGAACAACCAAGAAGCAGATGGCCGTATCGCTATCCCAGTTGTACTGCAGAAGTACATGGGCGGCGCAACGCACATTGGCTAATAGCAAAATTGGTTTTTAAAAGGCGGCTCATGGAGTCGCCTTTTTTATTTCTGTTGTTTCTAATTGATTGATTTAATTTGCTTATTCTTTTTCTGTCAACATAGCTTTACTTTGTATTTAATGTGAAATTGGTTGCTTATTGTGGATTGGCGATTATGTTTTTATGGAACCTTAATCACAAAGGGATACACAATGAAAAATATAATACGCAACGTCATATTGGCTTCATCATGTCTGCTGACACCGACAATCTACGCTCAAGGAGAATTACCCATTATAGCGAAGGAGATTCAGTACTCGCTAACTTCAACTCAGCTTGAATCGACAACCATGAGTATTGAGCACAGTGGGGCGCAGTTTATCAAGCTCCACTTCAAAATGCTTAATCTTCCAAAGGGAACGGCATTAAGAATCAGTTCGAGTGATGGTACAGAAGTCGTTGAATATACTAAGAACCAAAGCAATTGGTTCGCACAGTCAATCTTTGGTGAGAAGACGAGTATCGAGCTTGTCCCAAATCAGCAAGGTGTTATAGGGAAGTTTGAAATTGATTATTACATGGCAGGTGATGAGAGTGTTACTTCTGCATCGGAAGAAGGCGTTTCGACACTTTCTACCTGTGGAGTCAATGAGCGCAAGGACGTTGCTTGCTGGCAAGACTCGCACCCAGATAAGGTGGCTTGGTCGAACCCGGTTGCAAGGCTGCTGATTAATGGGCGCAGTTTGTGTACCGCTTGGCGTGTTGGGCCAGACAATAAGCTCTTCACCAATAACCACTGTGTAAGTTCAGCTTCCGAGTTGAAAAATACCGAAGTGTGGTTCAACTATCAAAGAAGTACGTGTGACGGTTCACTATCAAGCACTGTAAAGGTCATGGGTAATGAACTATTTAGTACCGATTACCAACTTGATTACACGCTGTTTTCTGTAGATGACTTTGCCAAAATTGAGTCATTCGGCTATTTAGGTCTTGATGCTAGCGAACCTGTCTATGGCAATGGTATCTACATTCCTCAACACGGTGCGGGCAACCCGAAAGAGCTGGCGATTGAAAGCGATCAAAATGGGTCAGGTTTATGCCAGATAGATGTCGCTTCAACCAACGGTCGAGGAACTCACACAGACACAGGATACTTGTGTGACACCATTGGTGGCTCTTCGGGTTCTCCGGTTCTCAATACTTCCAACAATAAAGCGATAGCCTTACATCATTTTGGTGGCTGCGAAAATCAGGGCGTAAAAATCAGCAAAATTTGGCCGCAGGTAGCGACATTCTTTAATAATACTTTGCCTGACGGTTCGGTTGTTCAAACCCCACCTAGTATTCAGGAGTTGATTCCAGGAAAAGCGATTACAGATATTACCCTTAACAAGGGCGAGCAAATGATGTTGGTAGTCAAGGCCGCGAATCGAACTTCACCGCTGACTATTGCGATTGATTCAGGGACAGGAGATGCGGATCTTTATGTGCGTTCAGGGGCTGAACCGACGACCAGCGCTTACGATTGCAGACCATACCGATCTGGTAATGACGAGTCATGCTCTGCCTCGATAAGAAGTGAAGACCTGTATGTGATGATACGCGCTTATAGCAGTTTCTCTGGCGTTAAACTAAGCGCTACACAACACTAATTAAACTAGCTAGGGAGTGGTACCGCTCTCTAGCTTTTTTCCTTCCGCTACCCGGCAAATAATAATTGGCATGGCTTATTGATTAATTAGTGACAAATTCACGATACACATGAGAGAAAAGCGAATAGTTCTCACTTCTTGAATATTTATTCTAACTTTGTAGGGCTTATAACCCCTATGGAGAGGATAATGAAATACACAAAAACGCTGTTGGCAATGGCACTTACGACGGCATGTGGCTATGCCTATGCTGAAGATAAAGTCTGGATATCAATTGGTGCCGATGCAGCAGGTACAGTCGCTAAATCGAACGCTGAGTCTATCTTGCCCCATTCGATTGCAAGTAGTGGCGATGTATGGGTCGGTCAAGTCGAAACGGAACAACTGGCCGAGCTTTCGCATAATATGCATGAAGAACACCATCGTTGCGGTGGCTATATGGTTCATGCGTCAGCGCAAAGTGCAATGGCGGCGAGTACAATGCCACAAAGTATTGCGCAGTTTGCGCTTCCTCAGCCGTCACAGCAGTCGACGGTAAACGCATGGCTACCTTTGGTTAGTGCAACACAGTTAACTGACACTATTCGTTCTTTAACCAGTTTTAATAACCGTTTTTATACCACTACTTCAGGAGCACAAGCGTCAGACTGGATTGCTAATGAATGGCGTAGTTTGTCTTCGGTGATGAGCAAGGTTAACGTAGAACAGATATCACACTCAGGTTATAACCAAAAGTCAGTGGTATTAACAATTGAAGGTAGTGAAAAACCCAATGAGTGGGTAGTCGTAGGCGGACATTTAGATTCAACGATTGGCTCACACACAGATGAACATACCATCGCACCTGGGGCTGATGATGATGCCTCTGGAATTGCCAGTGTGAGTGAAATTATCCGAGTACTAGCTGAGAATAATTTCAAACCTAAACGTTCAGTAGCCTTTATGGCTTATGCGGCAGAAGAAGTTGGCTTAAGAGGCTCGCAAGATATCGCCAATAGCTATAAAGCGCAGGGTAAAAACGTTGTTTCGGTCCTTCAGTTGGATATGACCAACTACAAAGGATCGACGGAGGACATCGTATTTATCACCGATTATACCGACAGTAATCTTACTCAGTTTTTGGCTAGTTTGATTGACGAATATCTTCCTTCACTGACTTATGGATATGATCGTTGTGGCTATGCGTGTTCGGATCATGCTTCTTGGCACAAGGCAGGCTATTCCGCTGCCATGCCATTTGAGTCAAAGTTTAATGACTACAACCCTAAGATTCATACTCCGCAAGATACCTTACAAAACTCTGATCCAACGGGAAGTCATGCGGTCAAATTTACTAAGCTTGGCTTATCATATGTGGTTGAGTTAGCTAATGCGGTTGATATAGATCCGCCGGTTGATAATGTACTAAAAGATGGAGTGCCTAAAACTGGGTTATCTGGAGCGCGCTCAAGCCAGCAAAGCTATACATTTGAGCTTACTTCTCAAAAAAGCTTATCTTTTACAACTCAAGGTGGAACAGGAGACGTCGATCTTTATGTGAAGTATGGCTCTGCTGCGTCCAAATCAAATTGGGATTGCCGACCTTATCGCAATGGGAACAGCGAAACATGTCGTTTTAGCCAAGCATCACCTGGGACATACCATGTCATGCTCGACGGTTACAGCGCCTACAATGGCGTAACGTTACAAGCGGTTTCTCAGTAGTTGTGAAAACGAAAAAGCGTCACAACGAGGTGACGCTTTTTCGATTCTAGCTATAGAGATTTAAATACTCATTTCGCCACGCAACACTTGCTGCATTCGTACTTTCACTTGATCGTAGTTTAGTCCTTGACTGAGCAAAAAGTGAAGTTTTGCCAGGGCAGCTTCAGGAGTCATATCGTAGCCACTTATCACTCCAGATTCAGCAAGAGCGCAGCCTGTAGCGTAGCCACCCATGTTGACTTTCCCTGCCAAACACTGAGTTAGGTTTACCACGATGACGCCACGCTCAGAAGCATCTTTCAGGTGTCCAAGTAGCTCGGGATTTTGCGGCGCGTTACCCACACCAAATGTCAGCAGGATCATCGCGTTGACTGGTTGCAGCAAAGTATTGCGAATAACTTCGTGAGAGATTCCTGGATACATTGTAATCACACCAATTGGTTGCGGTGTGATGTCATGAACCTTAAACTCGCCTTCTGGCTTGGCGTCCACCTTAATCTCACTACTGATCTGGATGTTGATACCAGCTTCAAGTAGTGGAGGGAGGTTTGGTGAAGTAAAGGCATTAAAACCGTCAGCGTGGGATTTAGTACTGCGGTTTCCGCGCATCAGTTTGTTATTGAAGAACAGAGTTACTTCATTGATTGGGTAGTTGGCAGCGATGTGTAGAGCGTTGAGTAGGTTTGCCTGACCGTCAGAACGCAGCTCAGCCAAAGGAATCTGTGAGCCAGTAACAATAACGGGTTTACCTAGGTTCTCTAACATGAAAGAGAGCGCCGAAGCGGTGTACGCCATAGTGTCAGTACCATGCAAAATGACGAAACCATCGTACTTGTCGTAATTATTGCGAATATCGTCAGCAATTTGCTGCCAATCTGCTGGTGTCATATCCGATGAGTCGATCAGTGGATCATATTCATGAATGGTAAACTCAGGCATTTCTGGTCGATGGAACTCTGGCATGCTTGCTAGTTGTTTCTCCATGAAGCCAGCGACTGGGACGTAACCGTGATCATGTGACTTTTGCATACCAATGGTACCGCCAGTGTAGGCTATATAAATATGTTTTCTTGCCATTGCTTTGAAACCAGTTAGTTGTAGGGGGAACAGAGCGGAGGATTATATAGCAATCTAAGCCAATAAAAAGGGGGCTTTCGCACGGACTGATTCAAATGACAGTAAATACTCGCCGAAGGCAGACACCTCCTTCTCCATTTAAACTCTGGGCTCTTTAGGTGTGAGCGTATTAAGTCGCAACCTACATCTCGCTCTAAAAGATTTTATCCTGCAGCAAATCTGAATAGACCAATAATGGTATAGGTATAAAAAAGCTCACAGCAGATACTGTGAGCTTTTTTGAAGTAGCCAGAAGTTACTTACCTTAGGATACACTCACTGGTTTTTGGAGTGTATGAGCGTTAAAGCGATACAGTATCGTTAGTCCTGGAATTGTCGCAATCGCAACGTAGACTCCCACATAGGCAGAGCTAAGTAACATCGCTTCTGACACGATCAGTGGCGTGAGGCCTCCGAAAATAGACAACGCGATGTTGTAACCAATTCCTAAGCTGGTGGTTTGGTTAGCGGATTGTTGCCATAGTAGCGCGGCTAAGTTACCCAGAATGATTGCTGCTAAGCTACTGATACCTAACACCGCAAGTGCTTGCCATATGAATTGGCTAGAACCGAGCAGAGCGAAAAGCGGGATAGCAGCAAACAGCATAAATAGAGCCCCCAACTTAAAGGCTTGTTGTGGTGAAGAGCGTTTATCGACAATGAAAGAGAAAGCAAACAGCAAGACCACTAGGATCGAAGAGTTGATCAGCGCCAGGTTTTCGATGTTCATCGCTTTACCAAGGATACCACTCGCTAAGTTCTGAACATAGAACACCACGGCGCCAAGAATAGAGATGCAAAAAACTTTGGCAATGATTTGGCGGCTAGATTTACCCGCTACGATTTCTGCTTTTGGTAGTTCTGGCAAAGATAGGCGTAGGTATAGGCTGACCATGATATTTGCAACCCCCACGAGTAAAGGCACTCTCCATCCCCATTCACTCATTTCTTGCGCCGATAGGTAATGTTCTAGACCAGCAACAATCAATAGGGAAATGATGACACCCACAATCGAACTGGCAACAATCAAACTACTTACTCGTGAACGTTCAGATTTTTTCGCGTCGTACAGTAGGTAGTTGATCAGGGTTGGGTATTCGCCACCAAAACTAAATGCTTGGATCATCTGGAAGAAAAGGAAAACGACCACCACATATTGACCGATCATATCGACGGGGACAAAAGCCATGGCCACCGTTGCCAGACCTGTTAGCAGGTTACAAAAGACCAGTGCTCTTTTACGCCCATACCTATCGGCGTAGCGGCCAATTACGACTCCTCCAAATGGCCTAATCAAAAAACGTAAGGCGAACACGCCCCATACTACGAACTCTGAATGAGCGATGCCTTGGGTGGCAAATAACTGAGAAATGTACATCGATATTGACGCGAACACGGCGATATCATAAAACTCCATGGCATTGCCAAGGACAGCACTGGTGCGCTGTTTCCAAGTGAGTGACATTCTGTTTTACTCCTCTATAACTTCTAATTGATTTCCATCGGGATCTGAACAGAAAAAGTAACGGAAACTACCTAGCCTAGCGTTGTAAATAGTTGTGATGTTGGTGACTTCCGATAATTTTCTATGAAAGGTCTCTAGGTCATTCACCCGCAAAGCAAAATGGGTTATCCCCACCTTTTTTAGCGAGATCAGTGACTCAGGGATTGGGACAGAAACATCCCTATTAAAATGAAAAAGCTCGATTCTCGAGCCTTGGTTTTCCAACATATGGATGATTACCTGCTCGTCTTGAAAACTCCGTTCAAGCTGGTAACCAAACAATGCATAGAAATTGCGACTAGCGATTAGATCACCCACGGTTAGCGATACGTGATGAAACTGTCCAGACATGCGACTGTTACTCCGTGCTCAACCAGTTTCTTGAAAAAGACCGAATCGGGCTGATGCTGACAGTCTAGTTTGCATTTGATGATGTAGATACGACGTGCTTCTTCGGCCTCTTTGCAACCGCGAATTATGGAGACCTCTTTAAAGGTTTTCATCTCAAGAAAGTAACGAACGCTGGTTAGTTCATCGTGAGTTAGAGCGAGGTTGCCAAATATGTACTCTGCCTGCTCGACGTATCCACATTGACTGGTATTTGGTGTAGAAAGGATATCGATTGGAATCTGTATTTCTTTGTCGCTCCAACATTCCAGAGCCAGATGGTTCACTTTCGGTCGAAAGGCAATGGCCTGGCTCACAACATCGCAAGGCAGCGGGGTAATTGGCAGAGAGATCGAAAGGATTTCAAATAGTGAACTTTGGTTGGTGACGATGTCTACTCGGTTATGGCTCGCTTGAGATGACTCTTGGAAGTTCTGCACGCCTTGGCTGTTCCAAAGATTAATTCCCGGCTTTAGGCGCGAGTGGAGCTTTTTGTACAGCTCGTCACCCCAATAAGCTAGGTGCCAAGAGTAGTTGGTTGAAACAGTTTTAACTTGTTGACGTTGAATATCGACGCGAGAGAAAGATACCGTTTGCTCAACTCCCATGTATTCAACATAGCGTTTGAATACATGACAGATTGCCTCCATATCGGTATTGCGCACATCCATGGCTTATTATCGTTAATATTAGTGATGGTGTGCGCATTGTATCTTATGTGCTTAGTTTCATCATTAAAAATAATAATATATGGAATCAAAAAAAGCGCACCCAATATGACTGGAAGGTGCGCTTTAAGACTCAATCTAAGTTTTACTGGGTCTGACAGTTTAAACAGAACGCATACTGGCCTTTAGGATCATTGTAGCTCTGTAACAAGTTGGCATCTTGGATAACTTGCGCTGCGACTGGCTGTAACGCTTGTGGCAGTAGCGCAGTTGCATCAATGCCCAAAGAAACTCTGACTTGATTCATGAAGTCCTGAACAAATTGCTGAGCGGGTGAAAGTGGTTCTTCGACCCAGTACAAGTTGTAGTTTTCAACCTCAGCGAGTTTGGCGGCTAGAGCTACTGCATCATCGAAGTCACCAATTTTATCAATTAGGCCATGTTGAAGTGCGTCTTGTCCTGTCCAAACTCGGCCTTGTGCTATGTCATCGACCTTATCTAACGGAATCTCACGTGACTGGCTCACTAAGCCTACAAAGCGATTGTAACCATGTTCAATCCCCATCTGGAACGCCTGTGAAGCGCCTTTTGAAAGCCCCGTTGTCACCCCGACATCGGAGAAAGGTGAAGTACCAACGCCATCGGTATAAACACCGAGTTTGTTCAACCCTTTTTCGAAAGTAGTGACGACACTAAAGATGCCGATAGATCCCGTGAGTGTGGTTGGCTGTGCAACAATGCTGTCAGCACTCATAGAGATCCAGTACCCGCCTGATGCGGCTAAGCTCGACATTGATACCACAACAGGTTTGCCAGCTTCTTTCAGTGCATCAACTTCGTTACGAATCACCTCAGAGGCAAACGCACTGCCCCCAGGACTGTCGACACGAAGCACCACCGCTTTTACCTTGTCATCATTGCGTGCCTGGCGTAGCAGAGCTGCTACGGTGTCACCACCCACGGTTCCACGTGGTTGCGAACCATCCATGATAGCGCCGCTTGCCACAACAACAGCAATGTCGTCTGATGCTAAATCGAAGCTTGGCGCTATTGATGATTGATATTCATAGTAGTCAACGTAGTTGTAGCTGTCTTCGCCATTACTACCAAATACATCAATCAATTGTTTGCGGACTTGCTGACGCGTCGCTAGTTCATCGACTAGACCGATATTTAAAGAAAGAGCCGCTAAATCACCGTTGTTCTGTTTAAGTAAGGCTAAGAACTCATCCATATTAGGCGTAAGTGCATCAGAAGAAAGCTGACGGTTAGTCGCAACGTCATCCACATAGGCTCCCCAAAGTTGACCAAGCCAACGCGAGGCTGATTCTTTTGCCTCTTCAGACATATCATCGCGCACAAATGGCTCGATGGCTGACTTGTAAGTACCCACACGGAATACGTGAGTGTTGACGTCCAGTTTTTCAAGCAAAGTTTTGTAGTACAAGGTGTAAGTGCTGTAGCCCTTAAGCATCACAGCACCATCCGGTGCGAGATAGATTTTGTCTGCGTAGCTTGCGAGGTAGTACTGGCTTTGGTTGTACATATCGCCAACAGCGTAAACAAGTTTGCCTGATGTTTTGAACTCGTTCAGAGCTTTGGCTATATAACGTAACTTAGTCAGGTTCGTTTCTGGCATATCTCGTAGCGCTAAGACTATCCCACTGACTTGTTCGTCATCTTTGGCATGACGAATGGTCTCAACAATATCGAATAGCACGTTTTCTTTCGGTAAGCTCTGACCAAAGAAGGAACCAGTCAAGGAATCCATAGGATTAACATAAGTTGGTTGTTCAACAATTGGGCCTGAAATATTAACAATCAGAGCAGACTCTTTTGGTACTGAAGGGGTAGGTGTATCAGCACTGGTATAGATGAAATAGATGACACCGATACTCGCCAAAAAAATCAAGTTAACCAGGGCAAGTCGAATGAAAGTGATGAGCTTCCATATCCCTTTAAAAAACAGGCCAACGAATTTAAATACTTTTTTCATTTTCTCTCCGCTACGGAAACCGTAGATGTAAGGCTTATCTGCTCTATGAGCATTTAAGTTCAGATTAGCTCCATCCTACTTAAACTAGTATACCCAAACAACCAGAAGATTGATCGGTGTTACAAAAATGTAAACGGGTGTTTGATTTTTGTTTAAGCTCTTCATATTGTGGTCAGACCACAACAATAAAAGAGTAAAGTGATGTCTACCATGTACCCGAACTTACTTCAGCCATTGGATCTAGGATTTACCCAGTTACGTAACCGAGTGTTAATGGGGTCTATGCACACAGGATTAGAAGAGCACAAAGAAGGGCTTGGTAAGCTCGCTGCTTTTTATGAAGAACGAGCAAAAGGTGGTGTAGGACTCATTGTAACGGGTGGTTTTTCACCCAACTTGCGCGGTAGACTGCATCCGTTTAGCGCTGAGTTTAGTAAAGTGAAACACGCTAAAGCACACAAAGTTGTCACGCAAGCGGTACACAAACATGGCGGAAAGATTGCGTTGCAATTGCTTCATGCTGGCCGATATGCGATGCATCCTTTTGCGCAGAGTGCTTCTGCTATAAAGGCGCCAATTGCCCGTTTTGCACCTAGTGAGATGAGTTCGCGCCAAATAAACAAAACCATCGCTGCATTTGCTAATAGTGCTGCTCTCGCTCAACAGGCTGGCTACGATGGTGTTGAAGTTATGGGCTCTGAAGGGTACTTACTAAACCAATTTATTTGTAAACGAACCAACACACGTTACGACGAGTGGGGTGGCAGTTACGATAACCGCATTCGTTTCCCACTTGAAGTGGTTAAAGCGATTCGAGAGGCGGCTGGAAAAGAGTTCATCATTATTTTCCGCCTTTCAATGCTCGACTTGGTCGAAGAAGGAAGCACTTTTGACGAAGTGGTCATGCTAGCAAAAGAGCTAGAAAAAGCAGGCGTGACCATTATTAATTCGGGTATTGGCTGGCACGAAGCTCGAATTCCTACCATTGCTACTCAGGTTCCACGTGGTGCCTTTACTTGGGTGACTGAGAAAGTTCGCCCACATGTCAGTGTACCTATTGTCACTTGCAACCGTATTAATACCCCGGAAGAGGCGGAAAACATCCTCGCTAGCGGCCATGCTGATATGGTTTCTATGGCGCGTCCGTTTTTAGCTGACCCGCACTTTGTGATTAAAGCCGAGCAAAACCGCTCACAAATGATCAACACCTGTATTGGCTGTAACCAAGCTTGTCTTGATAACGTATTTAAAGGTAAACGTGCAGGGTGTTTAGTGAATCCATTAGCGTGTCGAGAAACCGAGCTCACTGTGACACCAACAGTAGTGAAAAAGAATATTGCGGTCGTCGGTGCTGGGCCAGCAGGCTTAGCGTGTGCAACAACTTTGGCAGAAAGAGGCCACAATGTTGATCTGTTTGAGCGCAATGACCGCATTGGTGGTCAGTTCCGTTTGGCAATGCAAATTCCGGGTAAAGAGGAGTTTAGGGAAACGATTCGTTATTTTGCTAACCGCATTGATGAGACTGGTGTGAAGTTACATTTGGAAACAGATGCAAACTATGACTTACTCGCCGAGTACGATGAAGTTGTTATGGCGTCAGGAGTTGAACCGCGTAAAGTCAATATCGATGGTATGGAGACGCCGGAAAAAGTCGTAGATTATCAAACTCTGATCAAAGATAAGACTTATGTGGGCAACAAAGTCGCTATTGTTGGTGCTGGTGGTATCGGCGTTGATGTGGCAACCATGTTGACTGAGCCTGCTGGCCACAACCTAGATGATTGGTTACATGAATGGGGCATCGATAAAGAGATCTCACACCCTGGCGGACTTTTCCCATACCCTGACTCAATGAGCGATAAAACCGTCTGGGTACTCCAGCGCCGCAAAGGTCGTGTTGGTAAAGGGCCGGGTAAGACCACAGGTTGGATTCATAAGCGTACTCTAGAAAAACGCGGCGTGAATTTACTTGGTGGGGTGAGCTACGACAAAATTGACCAACAAGGCTTACATATTAGCATTGATGACAAGCCGCAATTGCTCGAAGCCGACACCGTTATTATTTGTGCAGGGCAAGAATCGGTACGACCGTTTGAAAATCAATGGCATCTACTCGGTGATAAACTCCACGTTATAGGTGGCGCCGATTATGCGGGTGAACTAGACGCAGTGCGCGCCATTAAGCAAGGCGTAGAGCTTGCTATCAAGTTGTAATCACTCTGCAGTTTAGATAGCAAAAGGTCTCTTTTTAGAGACCTTTTGTGTGTTTATTGTGCGTTCTCATCTAGAGGATAACGGTTTTGTTACCGTAAACAAATACGTGATCGTTGAGCACTTTGTTAAGTGCCTTACTTAATACGTTCTTCTCTACATCTCGACCAGCCTGTGCCATATCTTGTGCGCTAAAGTTATGGTCAACTGGGATAACATCTTGTTTGATGATCGGCCCTTCATCCAGATCGTTTGTTACGAAGTGAGCGGTTGCACCAATGATTTTTACACCACGTTCATATGCTTGCTGGTAAGGTTTAGCACCAATAAATGCAGGCAAGAAGCTGTGATGGATATTGATGATCTTATGGTGGTATTTCTCAACAAATGAAGGGGTAAGTACGCGCATGTACTTAGCGAGTACTAAGTAATCGGCTTGGTATTGATCAATCACTTCGAGCATTTTCCTTTCGTGCTCTTCGCGATTTAGCCCTTCATGAGATACATGATGATACGGGATGTCGAATCTCTCAGTCAGACTTTGTAACGTGTCATAATTGCCGACAACTGCTGCGATATCGACATCTAGACTGCCGTCGTAGTTCTTCATAAGAATATCACCCAAACAGTGTGCTTCTTTTGTTACGAGGATGACAACGCGCTTGCGGTTTGAGCCGATCAATTTACGCTTTGCCCCTTCAGGCAATGCTTGGTCGAGATCGGCTAAAAAGGTCTGGTCATTAAAGTAGCCTTCTAGCTCGGTACGCATAAAGAAATGGCCGCTCGTGTTGTCTACGAACTCGTTGTTGTGAATGATATTGAGCTGGTGCTTGTAACAAATATTCGTGATCTTTGAAATAAGACCAGGTGCGTCAGTGCAATGTGTCAGTAGTGTTTTCTTTTCCATTTGGTTAAAACTTCCGTGAATTATTTTTTTTGTATTGTGAATTTTTTACGGGCGTCCGAACGGTGAGATCGCGCGCAGTATTGAAGCTACAATTAAACTAATATCGAGCTGGTTTCAACAAATAATCTGAGTTAACCGATTGGCTAAGGTTATTTGCGGAGTATTTCTACTCTTAGAGTATCTTTTAGGTGGTATTTATGGATAAAGAGCTATTAGCCCGTAAGTTGTATTCTGAACGAGTAAGCGCCTTAACTGGCGGAAAAGAACTAGACGACGAAATCTTAGAGCAAATGTGGGAAAACCGTGCCTCCCCAATTGAAGCGGCGCGCGCTATGATGGACGACCAAGAAGATGGTTTCTCTGGACCTGCTTGGTTAAATCGTTATCTCAATAAACGCTAACTCTCCAAGTCTGCTAGGGCGCGAAAATCTCATTCGCGCCTTGGTGTAAAAGCTGCCATAATCTCTTCCTCTTTAATAACTCTCTTCTGTGCATGATTTCAAAGACCTTTTCATCTGAGGGCGCGCTGGGTAAAGCCATTCCGGGTTTCCAACCGCGCCAAGCGCAGCTCGATATGGCGGAAGCGGTAGCAAGCGCAATAAAATCGCAAAGTCAGGTGGTGGTTGAAGCAGGTACGGGAACAGGTAAGACCTTCGCCTATCTTGTACCGTCTCTGTTAAGTGGTAAGAAAACCATTATTAGCACCGGCTCGAAAAACCTGCAGGAACAGCTCTTTCATCGAGATCTGCCTTTAATGGTCAATGCCTTAGGCTACTATGGTCAAGTTGCACTACTCAAGGGGCGTGCGAACTATCTGTGCCTAGATCGCTTGAGTCGCCAGATGGTAGAGAGCCACAATCAAACCGCAGATCCAACATTACTGAGCCAGTTAGTTAAAGTACGTAGTTGGTCATCGGAAACCAAAACGGGTGATCTTGGTGACTGTGATGCGATTGCTGAAGACAGTCCCGTAATTCCGACCATTACCTCGACCAATGATAACTGCCTTGGAAAAGAATGCCCAAGTTATCAAGAGTGCTTCGTACTTAAGGCAAGAAAGAAAGCAATGGACGCCGACATTGTTGTCGTCAATCACCATCTGTTTTTAGCTGATCTCGCAATCAAAGAAACTGGGTTTGGTGAGCTGATCCCTGAAGCAGAAGTGTTTGTCTTTGACGAGGCGCATCAATTGCCGGACATTGCCAGCCAATACTTTGGTCAGTCGCTGTCGAGTCGTCAAGTCCAAGAGCTTAGTAAAGATATTGAGATAGCCTATCGCACCGAAGCAAAAGATATGCGTCAATTGCAAAAGGCAGGGGAGAAGCTGTATCAAACCGCGATGGATTTAAGGATCGTGTTGGGTGACCCCGGTTTTCGTGGCAACTGGCGTGAGGCAGTCACGTCGCCATCCATAGGGCGAGAGCTTAGACGCTTAGAAGACTCGCTCGATTTCGTTATTGAAGTGCTTAAGCTGGCACTAGGCCGCAGCCAATTATTAGATAGCGCGTTTGAAAGGGCTAATACCATCAAGGCGAGACTGGATAGAGTGTGTGATGTATCCATTACCGGTTACTCTTATTGGTATGAAACTACGCCGCGCCATTTTAGTCTGCATATTACCCCTCTTAGCGTAGCTGACAAGTTCCATGAGCAGATAGAGCTAAAGCAAGGGGCATGGGTATTTACCTCGGCGACTCTGGCTGTCAATGACGATTTTGGTCACTTTACTTCACGATTAGGTTTGAAACCTCAGGCGCAAATGTCGCTGCCAAGTCCGTTTGATTATCAAATACAGGCACGCTTATGTGTTCCTCGATATCTTCCCGAACCAAACAGCTCGGGGTTGGCGGATAAATTGGTCAATATGCTGACGCCAGTTATAGAGCAAAACCAAGGACGCTGTTTCTTTCTTTGTACCTCTCATAGCATGATGAAAGAGTTGGGAGAAAGGTTTAGAGAGAGGTTAAGTGTTCCGGTACTGATGCAGGGTGAAACCAGTAAACAGAAAACCCTTGCCGAATTTATGGAGCTGGGTAATGCACTGTTGGTCGCGACAGGAGCGTTTTGGGAAGGGATTGATGTTAGAGGTGATACGCTGAGCTGTGTTATCATCGACAAATTGCCATTCACTGCCCCTGACGACCCGCTGTTAAAAGCACGAATTGAAGATTGTCAGCTCAAAGGTGGTGACCCATTTTCTCAGGTGCAAATACCGGATGCGGTCATTACTCTGAAACAGGGAGTAGGGCGACTGATTCGAGATAAGACAGACAAAGGGGCGCTGATTATTTGCGATAACCGACTGGTCACCCGCGATTATGGCGGTGTGTTTCTAGCGAGTTTGCCCCCAATACCGCGCACCCGAGATTTAGCTTTGGTGCAGGATTTTCTCGAACATAACTAAGCGTGCCATGCAGTAAACTGCCATACGATGTGGCATACGCATAGCAAGAAGAACCAGAATATTTAATACAGACCAATAACCAGAGATATCAATGAGTGTAAAGATCCTTGCTCTAGATACAGCGACTGAGAACTGCTCGGTTGCTCTTTTAGTTGATAATAAAGTTTATGTGCGCAGTGAAGTCGCACCTCGTGACCACACCAAGAAAGTATTGCCTATGGTTGATGAAGTGCTGAAGGAAGCAGGTGTTTGCCTAACTGAACTCGATGCACTCGCATTTGGACGCGGCCCTGGTAGCTTTACTGGGGTGCGAATTGGCATTGGTATTGCACAAGGTTTAGCGTTCGGCGCAGATTTACCTATGATTGGTGTGTCGACATTAGAAGCTATGGCACAAGGGGTTTACCGTAAACACGGTGCGAAGCACGTTGCGACTGCCATTGACGCGCGTATGAGTGAGGTCTACTGGGGGCGATTTGTTCGTCAAGAAGATGGCACTTGGAAAACGGTGGATGCCGAATGTGTGGCGCCGCCGCAGCAGGTTTCTGACCACAGCATTGCTGATGATCAGCAGTGGTTGACTGCCGGAACAGGTTGGGATGCCTACCCAGAACAGCTTGCTGGTGTTAAGTTTAACATGGCTAAGAGCGACGTACTGTTCCCAGATGCAGAAGACATTGTTCAACTGGCTAAGTTTGAGTTGGCTGAGGGCAATACCGTGGAAGCAGAAGAGGCTAGCCCAGTTTACCTTCGTGACACTGTTGCTTGGAAAAAGCTGCCTGGCAGAGAGTAGTTTAGCTAGAACCAGTAAGGCATAGACGGATAGTATGGTATCAATTAACGGATTACCTCCTTCGCTTCCCGGCCCAAACAGGGCTAATAAAGCTAACAAGCAGAATGAGGTTAAAAAATCTGGTGATAAAACGCCGGTTAGCCAGCCAACTAAGGTGGCTAACGCCGTGGCGCATTCCATCCGTCATGTTAATGAGTCTGAAATCCATAAAGCGCAAGTTCAATATGACCTACCTGAGGGCAAGAGTCGTAAAGCGATGGAGGAGTATATGGATGTGATGCACCAAGCAAAGCGTGATGAACTTTCGCAGATGCTCGGTGTCGATATCTATATCTAATTTATGACTTTTGAAGCGCTTATGACTCAGCGACCTTTTCGATTATTATGTGTTCTTGCCAGTGCAGTTTTACTATCGGCCTGTAGTTCGTTGCCCGACAATCTGAAGTCAGAGAACCCAGATATAATTACCGACTATCAAGTATGGCAATCTGTGGGTGACAAAAGCACAGAGGTAAGATTGGGTGGTTTAATTGCCGATGTAAAAAATCTAGCAGACCAAACTCGCATTGAAGTGGTCAATCTGCCGATTGGTTCGTCGGGTAAGCCAGATATCAATCAAGAGCCGGAAGGACGCTTTGTGGCTTATGTTGATGGTTTTGCCGATCCAGTGACTCTATCTACTGGCAGATTGATTTCCTTACTTGGCCAAAGTCAAGGTCGAGAGCAAGGTAAAGTTGGTGAATACGCTTACGATTTCCCAGTGATGAAGGCAAATGGTTTCCATTTGTGGCGTATTGAAGAGCGTATCATCGTTCATGATTTCGATAGTTATCTCTATCCTTGTCGAGGCCTATACTGTAGCGATGTACGTTATGGCACGAGGCAGGGTAAAGTGATTCAAGAAGTGAAGTAATGCGTTACGAACAAAAGCGTGCTGTCCGAGATGGGCATATTGCGACAATTGAGTATGGACACAGTGAAACGGCCGAAGTATCGGTCGTTTTTTTACATGGATGGTTAGACAACGCAGCGAGCTTTGAATCAGTCATGGCTTCTCTCCATGCTCTTAGCCCGGATTGGCATTTATGTGCAATCGATTTACCTGGACACGGCCTATCTAGCCATAAAAAAGATAGTGATTTCTACCCATTTCACGACTATATAGACGACGTTTATCAGTTATTGGCTAACTTATCACCAAACAGACTGGTATTGGTGGGGCATTCTCTTGGTGCTTTGATTGCAAGTTGCTATAGTGCTGCTTTTCCTGAACAAGTCAGTGGCTTAGTTCAGATAGAAGGATTCGGCCCTTTGGCGGAAAAAGCGCAAGGAACAGTTTCTCGTTTAAGAGAGGGTGTACTCAGTCGCCAAAGAATCCGGAGAAAACCGACTCGCGTTATGCTATCAGAGCAAGAAGCGATAGAGCGGCGCGCAAAGGTCAATCAGATTGACGCTGAACTCATTGCGCCTATAGTGCTCCGTGGGCTTGATTCTTATCAGTCAGGCTGGGTATGGCGACATGATGTAAAGCTACAAAGTCAGTCTCTTTACCGTATGTCTTTTGAACACGCTGAGGTGTTTCGTCAACAAGTGCCTTGCCTACAGCAAGTGATTCTTGGCGAAGATGGTTTTTCTTATTTGCAGTCTTTTCAGCATGATGCTTCAGATTCCACTCATTTTGAAATGATCGAAGGCGGTCATCACTGTCATCTGCAAGCTCCTTCTAGAGTATCTAACCTAATTTTTGGTTTAGTTAACAAAATTTAAACAAGTGTTTGAGACTTTCGTGCTCAAGGACTTCGCCTGTGCTGTAATAGACAACGTTGAAAATAGAGCTTTTCACATGGATGACAGCCAGTTAATTTCGAGGAGTTTTACCGTGGATAAACCTTGGTTATCACGCTATCCAGAAGATGTGCCTGAGCATATCGACCCAGAACAGTACCCATCATTGGTGGAAATGTTTGAACAGTCGGTTCAAAAGTACGCTGACCAACCTGCATTTATGAATATGGGTTCGGTGATGACTTTCCGCAAACTGGAAGAGCGTAGCCGAGCATTTTCGGCGTACTTACAAAATGAACTGAAGTTACAAAAAGGCGATCGTGTTGCTCTCATGATGCCTAATCTTTTGCAATACCCAGTAGCCCTATTTGGTGTTCTGCGCGCGGGGTTAATTGCCGTCAACGTTAACCCGCTTTACACACCTCGCGAACTTGAACATCAGTTGAATGACTCTGGTGCAAAAGCGATTGTTATTGTGTCGAACTTTGCTAATACCCTAGAACAAATTGTCGATAAAACGCCAGTCAAACACGTTGTACTGACGAGTCTTGGTCAAATGTTGCCACGTGCTAAGGGCACCTTGGTTGACTTCGTGGTTAAGTATGTCAAAGGTATGGTGCCTAAGTACGATTTGCCTGGAGCGATTTCGATGCGAAAAGCGCTACATAATGGTCGTCGTTTACAATACGTAAAACCTTTTATGTCTGGAGACGATATCGCCTTCTTACAGTACACAGGCGGTACGACAGGTGTAGCAAAAGGAGCCATCCTAACTCATCGCAACATGATTGCTAATGTTCTTCAAGCAAAAGGTGCATACGGACCAGTCTTGTCTGAAGGGCGAGAGCTGGTTGTCACGGCTTTGCCGCTTTATCACGTGTTTGCACTGACAGTAAACTGTTTACTGTTCATTGAAATGGGTGGCCAAAATTTATTAATTACCAATCCTCGTGATATTCCGGGCTTTATCAAAGAACTGCAGAAGTATCCATTTACTGCTATCACTGGCGTCAACACCTTATTCAATGCATTGGTGAACAACGAAGACTTTCAGGAGCTTGACTTTAGCAAGCTGAAACTTTCTGTTGGTGGCGGTATGGCTGTTCAACGTGCTGTGGCAGAGCAATGGAAGAAGACCACAGGTATACATCTACTTGAAGGTTATGGTTTAACTGAATGTTCACCTTTGGTGACGGGCAACCCTTATGACCTTACTGATTATACAGGAGCCATTGGTTTGCCTGTACCGTCAACGGAAGTTCGTATTGTTGATGACGAAGGTAACCCTGTTGCGAATACCGAAGTGGGTGAGCTTCAGGTACGTGGCCCTCAGGTGATGCAAGGCTACTGGCAGCGACCTGAAGCTACCAAAGAGGTTATCAATGCTGACGGTTGGTTATCTACTGGTGATATCGTTAAGTTCGACGATGAAGGTCTAATTCATATTGTTGACCGCAAGAAAGATATGATTCTGGTCTCTGGCTTTAACGTTTATCCAAATGAGATTGAAGACGTAGTCGCACTGCACGGTAAGGTACTTGAAGTGGCGGCAATTGGTCAGCCACACGAAGTGTCCGGCGAGCTGGTCAAGATCTATGTAGTTAAACGCGATCCAAGTTTAACTAAAGAAGAAATTATTGCTCATTGTCGTGAGCACCTAACAGGGTATAAGGTACCAAAACTCGTCGAGTTCAAAGAAGATTTGCCGAAAACCAATGTCGGTAAGATCTTGCGCCGCGTGTTACGTGAAGAAAATGATGCAAACCTTGCCAAGTCAAAGTAACGCGATGAGAATTAAGCACTGATCAGTGTTTGATGATAGAATGCCGACTATATCCAGTCGGCATTTTTTATTGTCGCAAGAAACCGCTCATAGTGAGAAGTTAGTGAATTATCAGATTATTACCCAATCGGCGCAGCTCGATAGCGTTTGCCAGAGCGCACGAAACGTTGATGTCGTTATGTTGGATACGGAGTTTGTCCGTACACGTACATACTACCCGCAACTAGGCTTAATTCAGCTTTTTGATGGACAGAATCTTTCTCTTATAGATCCAACGGTTATTGAGGATATGACGCCGTTTGTGGAGCTACTAAAAGATACCTCTGTACTCAAAGTACTGCATGCGTGTGGTGAAGATTTAGAAGTGTTTCACAACAGCTTTGAGTGCTTACCATATCCTATGGTAGATACCCAGATAATGGCCGCTTTCCTTGGCCACGGCTTATCGACAGGCTTTGCCGCTTTAGTTGAAAGTTACCTAAACGTAGAGTTAGATAAAAGTGAGTCTCGTACAGATTGGCTTGCAAGACCGCTAACTGGCAAGCAGCTCGAATACGCTGCGGCCGATGTATATTACTTACAACCACTTTATGAGCAGCTATTTGAGAAGATCACCCAAGCGGGCTGGTGGGGGGCTGCACAACAAGAGAGTGACTTAATTGCCTCTAAGCGGATAAAAACACTTAACCTAGACACGGCTTACCTCGATGTCAAAGGTGCGTGGCAGCTAAAGCCGAGTGAGCTGGCCGTTCTTAAACCGCTCGCCACATGGCGTCTAAAAGAAGCGTTACGTCGCGACTTGGCGCTCAATTTTATATTTAAAGAGAACGATTTACTGACAGTTGCACGATTGGGAATTCAAAATCGTAATCAGATGGAACAAGAAGGGATGGATTACCGCTCAGTCCAAAGGCACAGTACTCGTATTATCTCAATTGTGAAAGCTGCCAAGAAAACACCGGTCGATGAATATCCAGAAAAGCTTGAACGTCTTATGGATATGCCTGGCTACAAGCAGAAATTTAAAGTGCTTAAAGATGAGGTAAAACGTGCCTCCCAAACAAGTGGCTTAGCGACGGAATTTTTGGCTTCTAAGAAGCAACTCAATCAGTTAATTTCCTGGGTATGGAAAAAAGATAGAGATCCAGCCCAGCTTCCAGACGTGATGCAGAGTTGGCGTTTGGAGCTGTTTGGTGAGAAATTAAATAAGCTTCTATAAAAAGTACAAAACAAATAAAACGGGCTTCCAATTGGAAGCCCGTTTCGTATTTAGTTTGATTAACCTGCTAACACGTCAGTAGCAACCTTGTAGCTAGGGTCCTCTTTGACGTTGATCTCAACTAAGCTGCCCGCTTTATCTAGCAGCTTACGACAGTCAGGGCTAAGGTGACGTAGATGAAGCGTTTTACCTTGTGCTGAGTAGCGCTCAGCTAAGGTTTCAATCGCTTCTATTGCCGAGTGATCGGTGACACGTGAATCGGCGAAATCAACAATCACGTCATTTGGATCTTTATACGCATCAAAGATCTCAAGGAAATTTGCGACAGAGCCGAAGAATACTGGGCCATGAATCTTGTATTCCTTTGAGCCTTCTGCGTTGATATTGGTATCAGCGTAGATGTGCTTAGCGTGTTGCCATGCAAACATAAGTGCTGAAGCAATAACCCCCACGAATACTGCAATTGCAAGGTCGGTAAGCACAGTTACTACCGTGACGAGCACGATAACAAAGAAGTCTTGTTTTGGCACGCGGCGAGCCAGTTTGAATGTTGCCCATTCAAAAGTACCAATAACGACCATGAACATAACGCCCACCAGTGCCGCGAGAGGAATCATCTCAATGAGAGAGGAAGCAAACAGGATAAACATCAGTAGAGCGACGGCTGCGACGATACCTGATAGACGACCACGACCACCAGAGTTTACGTTGATCATAGACTGTCCAATCATTGCACAACCACCCATAGCACCAAACACTGAACAGGTCATGTTCGCCATGCCTTGACCGATACATTCGCGGTTAGACTGACCGCGTGAGTTTGTCATCTCGTCTAGTACAGTCAGTGTTAGTAGAGACTCAATCAGACCGATAGCAGCAAGAATGATTGCGTACGGCAGGATAATTTGGAATGTCTCTAGGGTTAATGGAACCGCAGGGATAGAGAAAGTTGGTAACGATCCTGCCAATGTTGCTGCTTCATCACCTGACATAGTGCGCAGGAAGTCAACGACAGTGCGGGTTTCTAGATCTAAACCAACCACTAAAGCAGTTACAGTGACGATAGCCACAAGTGAGGAAGGTACTGCTGTAGTGAACTTAGGCAAGAAATGAATGATTGCCATAGTTAGCGCAACAAGGCCAAGCATGAGCATCATTTGATCCGTTGGCAGCCAGGTTAACGCTCCGGTTAAATCTGGTGCTTTAAACTGACCTAACTGAGCAAGGAAGATTACAATCGCTAAGCCGTTTACGAAGCCAATCATCACCGGATGTGGCACGATACGGATAAACTTACCCAACTTGAATAGGCCCGCTGCAATCTGAAGGATACCTGCAAGCATGATTGCGGCAAATAGATATTGCACGCCATGAGTGGCTACAAGCGAAACCATTACAACAGCCATTGCACCTGTCGCGCCTGAAATCATACCAGGACGGCCACCGAAAATAGAAGTTATAAGACCTACTATAAAGGCAGCGTATAGGCCTACCATAGGGTCAACGCCTGCGACAAAAGCGAAGGCAACGGCTTCAGGAACTAGCGCGAGTGCAACGGTTAAACCTGATAACACATCGTTTTTTACAGAGTGTTTAGAAAATTGGGGAAATTCAAACATATTTGCTCAGTTTGGCTAAGTGTTTAAAAGTATTCTGAATTGTTTCTAGTCGCCGCCGGGCAAAAATGCAATGTAAAAGAGCAGAGGGACCAGATTTCACAATTCAGATCGAGTCGGCGCATGCTACCGAAAAGTGTGATTAAGTTCAAGATTGATACAGATATTGGCTAATATTTGTGACAAATAAATGCTACTGACAGTATAGGCAGTACTTAACGATTATTCTGCGCAATCAGTATTCTAGCGCATAAAAAAACAGCCTCTATCTATAGAGGCTGTTTAGTCATGGTATTGCTATTGGCTAGTATTGAGGTTTAGTCATTACTGCGCCCGCTTGGTTGCGAGCGACTTGGCTGCCTGCACCGCGAGACTCGTAGCGCTCTGCCTTTAACGGAGCCGCGTTCACAGTGATTTCTTTCATCTCTGTGCTGCCTGGTGCTTTCGCCATTGCCGCTGATGCGTGACCTTTAAAGCTCGGTGCTACAACTATATCTGAAGATTTTACTTTCACTTCTTCTACAGTAGGCTGTTGAACTTCAGTCGTTACAACTACTGCTTCTGCTTGAACAGGTTGTTCGGCCGCTTCAGGCACAGTATTCACTACTTCTTGTGCCGCTTCTACTGCTTCAACTGGCTCTGGCTGAGCTGCATCAACCGCAGTTTGTACAGGTTCTGCAGTAACTGGTTGTTCACGACGAACAATCACTTTACCCATCGCCATTTCTGGACACGCAAAGCCACCTAGTGAAGCTGCTGATGTTTCTACAACAGGCGCTTCTACGTTATCAGCTTTAGATTTCTGCTTTGGCGTAGGCTTAGTAATACCATAACTAGGCATCACTTTACCCATTGCCATTTCAGGGGATGCAACACCACCGCTGCGCAGGCGGAATGGGTTAGGACGACGATCACGACCGCGACGACGGCGTTGACCACTTGCACGAAGGTGACGTGGAGAACGACGATTACGGCGCTGTTTTGGCGGCTCGTCAGCGTTGTCTTCAGTCTCAAGTGCTTTCTCTGCAACTGCTTCAGCTTTCGCTTCGATTGAAACCTGCTTTGCTTCTTCCCCGGCTTTCGCTTTTGCAGCCTGATCTTTAACGCGCACCTGCTTTGAAAGTTTGCGACGCTGACGACGCTCTTTCACTTTTACAGCTTTCTCTTCCGTACGCTCTTTACGAGCTTCAGGCTTGTCGCTTTGTTGAGCGTCTGCTGCTAGTTTAAGGCCTTCTTCAGCAACCTTGCTTGATTTCGCTTCATCACGCTTGTTGCGGCGATCTTGCTTAGGCTTGCGATTTTGCTGTTTACGCTCATTAGGTTTAGCTTCAGTTGTTGCATCGTCACGTGTGTTCTTACGCTTGTTGTCGCGCTTGTCTTCACGATTATCGCTGCGGTTGTCGCGATTACCACGACGACGGTTGTCGTTGCGGTTGCGACGATTACGATTGTTGCGGTTACCTTCTTTGCGCTCTTTAGGTTTTTGCTCTTCTTGCTTTTCTTCTTCTTTGGCCGAGCCAAATAGGAAGCTGCCTAGAGCTTTAAAGAAGCGACTTACAATACCCTCTTGAGCCTGCTGTGAATCCACCTTCTTCTCTGGAGCTTTTGGCGCTGGTTTACTAGGAGCTGGCGCTGAATTGCTTGGAGAAGCAAAGCCTTTTAGGGCTGGTTCTTCAATCTTCTTAGGTTTGGCTTCAACTTCTACGGTAGGCTCTTTACCTTCTGCTTCCTTCATCGCTTCTAGCTTGGTAGGAATTAGGTAAGAAAGAAGATCGAACTCTTCGCCTTCGCGGACACGGATTACATCGAAATGCGGTGTTTCCATGTCTGAGTTTGGTACTACTGTAATCTTAACTTCTTGGATGCGCTCAATATGGTTGACTGAACGACGCTTTTCGTTAAGTAGGTAAGAAGCAATTGGTACAGGAACAACAGCAAGTACTTGGGCTGTGTTGTCTTTTAGCGCTTCTTCTTCAATCAAACGAAGGACTGATAGTGCAAGAGATTCGTTATCACGAACCACACCCGTACCGCTACAACGTGGACAGATATGGTGACTCGCTTCAGCAAGCGATGGGCTTAGGCGCTGACGAGACATCTCTAATAGGCCGAAACGAGAAATTCGACCAATTTGTACTCGAGCGCGATCCATGCGAACGGAATCGCGAAGACGGTTTTCAACTTCACGTTGGTGACGAACTGGCGTCATATCAATGAAGTCGATAACCACTAGGCCACCTAAGTCGCGCAGGCGAAGTTGACGCGCAATTTCTTCTGCTGCTTCTAGGTTGGTGTTTAACGCTGTTTCTTCGATATCGCCACCCTTAGTTGCACGGGCTGAGTTGATATCGATAGAAGTCAAAGCTTCTGTGGGGTCGATAACGATAGAGCCACCAGAAGGCAGGCGAACTTCGCGTTGGAATGCTGATTCAATCTGGCTTTCAATTTGGTAGTGGCTAAATAGTGGTACTTCACCATCGTATTTCTTCACACGGTTTACGAAATCAGGGCGGACTAGCTGGATATGATCAAGTGCGCGTTCGTAAATCGTGTTGCTGTCGATTAGTATTTCGCCAATATCGCGACGTAGATAGTCACGAATTGCACGAACAATCACATTACTTTCCTGGTGAATTAGGAAAGGTGCAGCGTTTGAGTCAGAAGCTTGCTTGATTGCACCCCAGTGATTAAGAAGTACGTTTAGATCCCACTCTAGTTCTTCTGCGCTCTTGCCCACACCAGCAGTACGCACGATTAGACCCATACCTTGAGGTAGTTCCAATGTACTTAGTGCTGCCTTGAGTTGAGTGCGCTCGTCGCCTTCGATACGACGGGAGATACCGCCAGCACGAGGGTTATTAGGCATAAGAACCAAGTAGCTACCCGCTAAAGAGATAAACGTAGTAAGAGCTGCGCCCTTGCTGCCACGTTCCTCTTTCTCTACTTGTACGATCACTTCTTGACCTTCGGTTAGCACTTCTTTAATGCTTGGACGGCCTTGGTAGGTGTAACCTTCAGGGAAGTATTCGCGGGCAATTTCTTTAAGGGGGAGGAAACCGTGTCTTTCCGCACCGTAGTCAACAAAAGCCGCTTCTAGGCTTGGTTCGATGCGTGTGATACGTCCTTTGTAGATATTTGCTTTTTTAGATTCATGTCCAGGGCTTTCGATATCTAAATCGTATAAGCGCTGACCATCAACCAAAGCAACACGCAACTCTTCTTTTTGAGTTGCGTTAATTAACATTCTTTTCATTGATAAATCTCGTTGTCATTTTTTGTTGTTCTTGTCACTGCTATCGCTTTCATGGTGCCTGATCCCATGGCTTATTCGTTGCAGCCTCCCGGCTGGAGGGATGCTCTGGGGCACTTCAGTCTCACAAGCCTTTCTCGTTCAGCTTGTAAGCCGCGTAGTCGGCGGAAAATACTCAACATGATGTGCGACGAGTAGGGTGACAAGATTGCTAATTCCAATAATGTCTTACGCCGTATGCAGCATTTTGGTAAATTAGCGGGCTACTCAATCTATTGCTCAAAATATGGATTGATTTGTATAAAATGCATCCAAACCATATATTGCAGGTGTGAACTATAGCAGTACCCACTAAACTCAGCAATCTGCTTTATTATAAAACGCTAAAAAAGCTGATTTTATTTTCGGTAAGTGACTGTTTTATTGGTTTTATTAGGGGTGTTTTTGAAAATTGTAATAAAGTTGATGGATTTTTATTCGTAGCGGATTTTGAGTCTACTCTTATCGAGCAAATTTCCACAATGTTGCGAAGAAAATGTGAATCTGCGCAACTTAGAGTGTTAGAATAAGTTCATGAATGAAATTAGAACAAAAGTCCAATTCGTTGACATTGACGACGATATGGCGGGGCAGCGTATTGATAACTTCTTACGCAACCAATTGAAAAGTATCCCCAAAAGTGTGATTTATCGTATTCTGCGTAAAGGCGAAGTACGGGTAAATAAAAAGCGTGTAAAAGCTGAATATAAGCTTCAGGCAGGTGATCTTGTCCGTATTCCTCCAGTAACTATTGAAGAAAAACCGGAAGAGGTCGCGCCTAGCACAAAGTTAAACAGGGTTGCCGAGCTAGAGGACATGATCATCTATGAAGATGATCATATGCTGATTCTTAACAAACCTTCAGGCACGGCTGTTCATGGTGGCAGTGGTTTAAAGTTTGGTGCGATAGAAGCGCTTCGCGCTCTACGACCGCAAGCAAGGTTCCTAGAGCTTGTACATCGTATAGACCGTGATACGTCTGGCATATTACTTGTTGCTAAGAAGCGCTCAGCCTTGCGTCACCTTCAAGCTCAGTTCCGCGAAAAAACAGTGCAAAAATACTATTTCGCTTTAGTGATGGGTGAGTGGAAGGCCAGCTGTAAGAAGGTCAATGCGCCGCTACTTAAAAATGAAGTGAACAGCATTGTCCGGGTCAATCCAAATGGTAAACCTTCAGAAACGAGATTTAAAATCCTTGAGAAGTTTGCCAATGCAACACTGATCCAGGCGAGCCCAATTACTGGTCGTACTCACCAAATTCGCGTTCATACTCAATACACGGGTCATCCAATCGCATGGGATGATCGCTATGGTGACCGACGCTTTGATGCATACACTGGTAAGGTTGGCTTAGACCGTTTGTTCCTTCATGCTGCGAACATTAAGTTCCAACATCCATCAAATGATGAGTGGATGGAAATTAACGCGCCGATGGAGCCAAAGTTGAAAAAAGCATTGGCGGGGCTGCGTAAGCTTTAGAAAAAGGAACGGACTTCGTCCTATGGATAACGGGAACGTGCTGCGCCCTGTGGAACGCTGCGTTTCGAGAATAGAGTTCGGACTGCGCCGCCTTTCTAGAGAAGAACGATGCTATATGCCGTCATTCCCTAGACTGACGAAGGAGGGAGTAGGGAATCTCCAAAAGCTCGTGACTCGCGTTAAGAGATCCCCAACTCGGTCGTACCTCCCCCTCGGGGATGACCGTTTAATTTATTGAAATGAAAAGGGTTGACGCTATGTGCCAACCTTTCAAACTTGTCTCGCATCTCGCATCTCGCATCTCGCATCTCGCATCTCGCATCTCGCATCTCGCATCCCTCTAAAGCACCTCAACCCCTTGCGCTGCGAGCATATCAATCAAATCAATCAGTGGCAGTCCGACTAACGTGTTTGGGTCTTTACCTTCTAATCGTTCAAATAGAGCAATACCCAAGCCTTCGCTTTTGAAGCTGCCAGCGCAGTAAAAAGGCTGTTCTTTATCAACGTAGCTCTCGATTTGCTTCTTGCTTAAGGATCGAAAGTGGACGGTAAATGCATCGACTTTTATATCCGTACAGCCAGTTAGAGTGTTATGTAGGGCTAAGCCAGTAAAGAACTGAATAGATTGGCCACTTTGTTGGGTCAACTGTTCGATGGCTTTTTCCCTTGTATGCGGTTTGCCGATGATTTTGCCGTTGATGACACAAACCTGATCGCTACCGATAACTAAGCTTGGTTGATTCACTGCGCATGATTCGGCTTTACCTTGTGCGAGTCTTTGAACGAGTGCCAAAGGTGATTCATTTTCGAATGGGGTCTCATCGAACTCAGGGGACGCAGTGTCAAATGCAATTGCTAGTTTATTGAGCAGTTGCTTACGATATGGCGATGTTGAGGCTAAAACTAGTTGGTAATTCGGCATTTTTCTTTACAATCGAAACAGAGTTGGTGTGAGCTTAATTCATATTATGTCTTTTATACTAGCTCTCTCGCTGATAAGGAAAAAAAGTACAAATTTTTGCCCTTTTTCTTTGACTATAAACGATTTGGAAGATAGAATTCGCGCCCTATGCAAAAGGTAAAAATACCGCGTACGATTGATCCGTCACGCGCTGCTCAGAAGCGACTAAATGTTGAAGGTATTATTCAAGTTAGTCTCTTTAAGCGCTTAGATGAATCAGTTGAAGGCGTTAAACGCGACGCCCAAGTGTCACTGTCATTTGACTTAGATGAACAGCGACTCGTTGTTATCTCTGGTAAAGCTAACATCGTAGTCGACTTAGAGTGTCAGCGCTGTAATGAGGTTTTCGCACATGAGTGCGATGTCCAATTCACTTATACACCCTACAAAGGTGAAAAGACTGAAGAGGAAGCACCGGAAGAGTACGATTTGGTAGATCTGAACGAGTACGGTGAGTTAGACCTAATACAGTTAGTTGAAGACGAGTTCATTCTAAACTTGCCTCAAATAGCAATGCATGATGAAGCGGATTGTAGCGTTGATTCAGATAATATGGTGTTTGGTGAGCTTCCAGAAGAAATTGTGGAAGAAGATAAGAAACCGAATCCATTTGACGTTTTAAAAAGCTTAAAGAAGTAATTCTTTAAGAACTTACATAGGAGTAGGGTCAATGGCCGTACAAAAGAGCAAGAAATCACGTTCAATGCGTGGTATGCGTCGTTCACACGATGCCCTAACTACAGCTGCACTTTCTGTAGACGCAACTTCAGGTGAAACTCACCTACGCCACAACGTAACTGCTGAAGGTTACTACCGTGGCAAAAAGGTTATCAACAAGTAAGGTTGACCTTTGCAAAATATAACCGTTGCACTTGATGCAATGGGCGGGGATTTCGGTCCTCGCGTCACAGTGCCTGCCGCCGTGCAGGCATTGTCGCATTTCCCAGAGCTAAAAGTGACCCTAGTTGGTGATCAGCACGCGATCACATCTCAATTATCATCTCTTGGTCATCAGCCGAATGCTCGCTTGAGCATTGAGCACACTGACCGAGTTATCTCAAACACCGAAAAACCTTCCCTCGCATTACGGAATCATCAAGGTAGCTCAATGGGCACTACGATTGAGCTTGTCGCCGATAATCAAGCTGATGCTTGCGTAAGTTGCGGAAATACGGGCGCATTGATGGCCTTGTCACGTTTCAAGCTAAAATTACTGCCAGGTATCGAAAGGCCTGCATTGATCTCTGCTTTGCCGACTTCATCAGGTGGTAGAACATGGATGTTGGATCTCGGAGCGAATGTATCGAGCGATGCAGACTCATTGTTTCAATTTGCAGTGATGGGAAGCGCTTTAGTTGAGCAGTACTTGCAGCGTCCACCTCGGGTAGCAATTTTGAATATCGGCGCTGAAGAAATAAAAGGTAATGACCTAGTCAAGCGCTGTGCAGAAATGCTTTATCAGACACAATCTGTTAATTTTGTCGGCTATATTGAAGGTAATCAGTTACTGCACGATGCCGCAGATGTTGTGGTTTGTGATGGATTTGTCGGTAACGTTTGCCTGAAAGCGTGTGAAGGAACGGCGCAACTTTTTATCGATAAGTTGAAATCGAGCATGATGACCCAATCTCTAAAGGGTTGGATTGCAAGAATATTATTTTCTGGGCTTTTTAACGAGCTAAAAACCTTGAACCCCGACCAGTATAACGGCGCAAGTTTGCTAGGATTGCGCGGAATTGTCATAAAAAGCCACGGAAGTGCTGATGTAGAAGCGGTAATCAATGCGATTGGTGAAGCTCTACATGAGGTCCAACGACAAGTACCAAGCCGTATTAGCGATCGTTTGGAAGCGGTTTTACTCGAGAGGCATTATTAGTCTTCATGTATAGCAAAATTTTAGGTACTGGCAGCTACCTGCCATCTCAGGTGCGTTCAAACGCAGACTTAGAGAAAATGGTAGATACAAGTGATGAGTGGATTGTTACTCGCACGGGTATTAAAGAGCGTCGAATTGCAGCAGAGAACGAAACTGTTGCTGACATGGGTTACCATGCGGCGAAGAATGCTATCGAGATGGCAGGTATCGACAAAAACGATATCGATATGATTCTGGTAGCAACCACTAGTGGCTCTCATGCTTTCCCGTCTGCGGCATGTCAGGTACAAGCACTTCTTGGTATTAAGCATTGCCCTGCCTTTGATATGGCAGCAGCGTGTTCAGGCTTTGTATATGCCTTGTCTGTTGCCGATCAGTACATCAAAACAGGCCATTGTAAAAATATTCTAGTGATCGGCGCGGACGCTTTGTCTAAAACGTGTGATCCCAATGACCGTTCAACGATTATCCTTTTCGGTGATGCTGCGGGTGCTGTTGTCGTTGGTGCAAGTGAAGAGCCTGGCATCTTATCGACAACCATTAACTCTGATGGTCGTTTTGGCGAGCTACTGAGCCTTAAGTTCCCAGACCGCCACGAGAAAGTACCAAGTGAGTCGGAGCACAGCGAAGATATCAATAGTTGGCTGCATATGGCAGGTAACGAAGTATTCAAAGTAGCCGTGACTCAGCTTTCGCGTCTTGTGAAAGAGACGCTAAAAGAGAATGGTCTGGATAAATCTGATCTAGACTGGTTAGTTCCTCACCAAGCAAACTTACGAATTATCTCTGCGACAGCGAAAAAGCTCGCTATGTCGTTGGACCAGGTGGTTATTACTTTAGATCGTCACGGCAACACCTCAGCTGCAACAGTACCAACTGCGCTTGATGAAGCGGTACGTGACGGTCGAATCAAGCGTGGTCAAACGCTGCTGCTTGAAGCATTTGGTGGTGGCTTTACTTGGGGCTCAGCTCTGGTTAAGTTCTAATCAACAGAATTCAAATTAAAGATGCTAAAAGGGCATCTTTTCTTTCTTCTCTTTGTATAAAGAAATAGGTTTAAGGAAAAGAAAATGAGCAAGTTTGCTATCGTATTTCCAGGTCAAGGCTCACAAACTGTGGGTATGCTTGCTGAACTTGGCGAACAGTTTGAAGTCGTTAAACAAACTTTTGCAGAAGCATCGGAAGCTCTAGGCTACGATCTTTGGGCGCTAGTCCAAAATGGCCCTGCAGAAGATCTAAACCAAACACACCGTACACAGCCTGCGCTTCTAGCATCATCAGTTGCTATCTGGCGCGTTTGGCAACAACAAGGTCTAGAGCAGCCAACTAACCTAGCAGGTCACAGCTTAGGCGAATACTCTGCACTAGTATGTGCTGGTGTCATTGATTTTAAACAAGCCATCAAACTTGTTGAACTACGCGGTCAGCTAATGCAAGAAGCGGTACCAGCAGGTACAGGTGCAATGTACGCAATTATCGGCCTAGATGATGATGCGATTGCTAAAGCGTGTGAAGAAGCGGCACAGGGCGAAGTGGTATCACCAGTTAACTTTAACTCTCCAGGTCAGGTAGTGATCGCTGGTAGTAAAGATGCGGTTGAGCGCGCTGGTGCACTGTGTAAAGAAGCTGGCGCTAAGCGTGCTCTTCCACTACCAGTATCAGTACCATCTCACTGCGCGCTAATGAAACCAGCAGCTGATAAGTTAGCAGTAGCACTTGAAGAGATCGAATTTAACGCACCTCAATTGCCAGTGATCAATAACGTTGATGTTATTGCTGAAACTGAACCTGCAAAAATCAAAGCTGCATTAGTTCGTCAGCTATACAGCCCAGTACGTTGGACTGAGAGCGTGCAACTAATGAATGAACAAGGTGTAGAGAAACTGCTAGAGCTTGGCCCTGGCAAAGTGTTAACTGGCTTAACAAAACGAATTGTTAAAACACTAAGCGGCGCAGCAGTAAACGATACTGCCTCTCTTGAAGCTGCTAAGTAATTTTAAGGACATAGGAATAACGAACATGATGAACCTAGAAGGTAAGATTGCTCTAGTTACGGGTGCAAGCCGTGGTATTGGTCGCGCGATTGCTGAACTACTGGTTGAGCGCGGAGCGACAGTCATTGGTACTGCGACTTCTGAAGGTGGTGCTGCTGCAATCAGCGAATATCTTGGTGAAAATGGTAAAGGTCTAGCACTTAATGTGACTAACGTTGAGTCTATTGAAGCAACACTTAAGACTATTAACGATGAGTTTGGTGCGATTGACATCCTGGTTAATAACGCAGGTATCACACGTGACAACCTACTGATGCGAATGAAAGATTCAGAGTGGGATGACATCATCGATACCAACCTAACGCCTATTTTCCGTATGTCTAAAGCAGTACTTCGCGGTATGATGAAAAAGCGCGCTGGTCGCATCATCAACGTAGGTTCTGTTGTTGGTACTATGGGTAATGCAGGTCAGGCAAACTATGCTGCGGCTAAAGCTGGTGTGATTGGCTTCACTAAGTCTATGGCACGTGAAGTGGCTTCACGTGGCGTTACTGTCAACACAGTAGCACCTGGCTTTATCGAAACAGACATGACTAAAGCTCTGAACGATGAGCAACGTGCCTCGACGTTGTCAGCGGTTCCTGCGGGTAGATTGGGTGACCCACGTGAAATTGCATCAGCGGTTGTGTTCCTAGCTTCTCCAGAGGCGGCATATATTACTGGTGAAACTTTGCATGTAAATGGCGGCATGTACATGGTGTAAATCGCTTACCTTGCAGTATTAGTGAACTTTTTCATTAAATTTCATTCAAAATTCTGCGGGTGAAGTAAATTTGCACTTAATGTCGTTAACTTGGCTATTTATTCTCGTAAAAATAGCCTATAGTTTGTGACTATTGACATAAACGTGCGCAAGTTTTGTGCATGATTTAAGTCAAAAATGTATTGAATTTCGGTTAAAATCGCTAAAATTGTGGTTTGACCAGCAAGGTCCCTCTTGCAACTTTCAGTAGTTCGAATAAACTACTGAATCATCGCATTAGGCGAAATCTGTAAAGGAAAAGAAAAAATGAGCAACATCGAAGAACGCGTAAAGAAAATCATTGTTGAACAGCTAGGTGTAGACGAAGCTGAAGTTAAGAACGAAGCTTCATTCGTTGATGATCTAGGTGCTGATTCTCTAGACACTGTTGAACTAGTAATGGCTCTAGAAGAAGAATTTGACACTGAGATTCCAGACGAAGAAGCTGAGAAAATCACTACTGTTCAAGCTGCAATCGACTACGTAAACAGCGCTCAGTAATCTATCTCTCCCAGGCGGCCTTCTGGCCGCCTGTGTTCTTTTTAACCCTTCTATCCTTCCATAGAATCATTTCAATCCCGGAGAATAATATCGTGTCCAAGCGTCGTGTTGTTGTCACTGGCATGGGTATGTTGTCACCGGTAGGCAACACCGTAGAATCATCTTGGAAAGCCCTGCTAGCAGGTCAAAGCGGTATCGTGAATATCGAGCACTTTGATGCTGAAAACTTTTCTACTCGCTTTGCGGGTTTAGTAAAAGGTTTTGACTGTACTGAATACATGTCTAAAAAAGATGCACGTAAAATGGATCTCTTCATTCAATACGGCATCGCAGCAGGTATCCAAGCTCTAGATGACTCTGGTTTACAAATCAACGAAGAAAATGCTGCTCGCGTTGGCGTTGCTATCGGTTCAGGCATTGGCGGTCTCGATCTCATCGAAACCGGGCATACTGCCCTTGTTGAGAAAGGTCCACGTAAAGTGAGCCCGTTCTTCGTACCATCAACCATTGTAAACATGGTTGCAGGTAACTTATCTATTATGCGTGGTCTTCGCGGCCCTAACATCGCGATTTCGACGGCGTGTACTACAGGTCTACACAATATCGGCCATGCGGCCCGTATGATTGCATACGGCGACGCAGAAGCTATGGTTGCGGGTGGTGCTGAAAAAGCATCTACTCCACTGGGTATGGCAGGCTTTGGTGCTGCGAAAGCACTTTCTACTCGCAATGATGAACCTCAAAAAGCATCGCGTCCTTGGGACAAAGACCGTGACGGTTTTGTTCTTGGTGATGGCGCAGGCATGATGGTTCTAGAAGAGTACGAACATGCGAAAGCTCGCGGGGCTAAAATCTATGCGGAGCTTGTTGGTTTTGGCATGTCTGGCGATGCTTACCACATGACTTCTCCAAGTGAAGATGGTTCAGGTGGCGCTCTAGCGATGGAAGCAGCAATGCGAGATGCGGGTATCACAGGTACTCAAGTTGGTTATGTGAATGCTCACGGCACCTCTACACCAGCCGGTGACGTTGCTGAGATTAAAGGCGTCAAGCGCGCACTAGGTGAAGAAGGCTCTAAGCAAGTGAAAGTTTCTTCAACTAAGTCTATGACCGGCCACTTGCTTGGTGCTGCGGGTTCTGTTGAAGCGATCGTTACGGTGATGTCGCTCGTAGATCAAATGGTTCCACCAACGATCAACCTAGACAATCCAGAAGAAGGCTTAGATATTGACCTAGTTCCACATACTGCTAAAGAGGTTTCGATGGATTACGCTATCTGTAATTCGTTCGGCTTCGGTGGTACGAATGGCTCTCTAGTGTTTAAAAAAATCTAAATACCTTCTGAGTTAGATTAAATAGACGGCTTAGTGCTTTGGCATTAAGCCGTTTTGTTATTTAATGGGTTATAAATTCGCAATCAGTGATAAAAGGATATGACATGTTCATGGTGAATGGAGTCTATGCAGATTCAATTTCATTGACTGATCGCTCGTTCCAATACGGTGATGGCTGTTTCACGACTATGCTAACGCGTGAAGGCGAGATATGTCGGTGGCCACTGCATGTTGCTCGTATGAATGCTTGTTTGGATACGCTGCGTATTCCACGCCCAGATTGGAACGAGGTTGAAGGTTGGCTTAAACAAATGGCCCGTAGTGATAATAAAGCCGGACTAAAACTGCATATCAGCCGCGGCGAAGGAGGCAGGGGATATAGCCCTACTCAAGTGACCTCACCAAATGTTACTATTAGCGACTTTATTTATCCGGCACATTATGAACAATGGCAGCAGCAAGGTTTAGTTCTCGGGGTGTGTGACTTACGACTTGGCCATAATCCGTTGCTTGCGGGGCATAAGCACAACAACCGACTAGAGCAAATTCTGTTAAAAGCTGAGCTTGAACAGCGCTCCTTTGCTGATGGAATTGCACTAGACATCGAAGGGAATGTAATTGAGACCACAATGGCAAATTTGTTCTGGTTTAAAGATTCAACCCTGTTTACGCCAGTTTTGGACAAAGCAGGGGTAAGTGGTGTGATACGCCGAGATGTTCTAGAGTGGGCAGCTATTCAAGGGATAAGTACTCAAATTGGAGAGTTTAAACTGGCTGAAGTGATGGAGGCTGATGAGGTCTTTGTGACTAACTCAATTTTGGGCGTTGCACCGATTCGAGCGATTAGTTCGCACCAGTTTGATATTGGAAATACAACCAAACGAATTCAGGAGATGATCGAGTCGTGATTAAAAAAATCACTCTATTTTTACTGCTTGTTGCAGCAATCGCTGCAGGCGGCTGCGTCTATATTGTCAAACAAGTTGAGCAGTATCTCAATCAACCACTTCAAATCGAAGAGTCGCAGATCTTTACTATTGCGTCTGGGACCAGTTTTAATCGCGTACTCGAACAACTTACAGAGTCAAAAATGATTGACACGAGCGACGTGGTGAAGCTTGTGCGTCGTTTCCATCCTGAGCTAGCTCAACTGCGTGCTGGCACTTACTTATTGGTGTCAGATTCAACGCTGAAGAGCGCTTTGAAACAGTTTAAACAGGGCAAAGAGCACCAATTCTCGATTACTTTTGTTGAGGGTTCAAACTTTAAAGAGTGGCAAGAAACTATTCAAAACGCTCCTTATCTTAAGCATGAATTAGATGGCTTAAGTGAGGCCGAGATCGCCGAAAAACTGGGCGTTCAGCACCAAAAGCTTGAAGGTCTACTGCTTGCGGAAACCTATCACTATACGTTTGGTGCCTCGGACTTAGATATTCTTAAGCGTGCCGCCGATAAATTACAAATGGTACTTGATGAGCACTGGGCGACGCGCCAAGATAAGTTGCCACTCAAGACTTCTTATGACGCACTTATTCTCGCCTCGATTATCGAAAAAGAAACTGCAGTGGAATCTGAGCGAGAGCGCGTTGCGGCAGTATTCGTTAACCGGTTAAACAAACGTATGCGCTTGCAAACCGATCCAACAGTTATCTACGGAATGGGTGATAAGTACGATGGTAATATCCGCAAGAAAGACCTGCGTACACCGACACCTTACAATACCTATACTATCTTCGGTCTACCACCTACGCCGATCGCTATGCCCGGAGAAGCTTCTATTCAAGCGGCTCTAAATCCAGAAGATAGTAATTATCTTTACTTTGTTGCGAGTGGTAACGGTGGACATGTATTCTCAAAAACATTGGCCGAACATAACCGAGCTGTTCGAGCTTATTTAAAACAATTAAGAAGTAATAAATGAATAACGCGAAATTTATTGTCATTGAAGGTCTAGAGGGTGCAGGTAAAAGTACGGCTATAAAAGCAGTATTAGAAGCACTGAGAAATACTGGTGTCGAACACATAAAAAATACGCGTGAACCAGGCGGTACGGCATTGGCTGAGCAGCTACGCACATTAGTTAAGCAAGAGCATGAAGGCGAAGAGCTGCAAGATATGACGGAGCTGCTGCTGATGTACGCCGCGCGTGTTCAGCTTGTCGAGAATGTAATCAAACCTGCATTGGCTTCTGGCAGTTGGGTTGTTGGTGATCGCCATGATATGTCTTCTCAAGCTTATCAGGGGGGGGGGCGTCAGATACCGCGTGAAACCATGACGGCACTTAAACGCACCACCTTAGGTGACTTTAAACCTGATCTGACTATCTATCTCGATATCGATCCGAGAGTAGGCCTTGAACGTGCTCGTGGCCGCGGGGAGCTTGATCGAATTGAAAAAATGGATATGAGCTTTTTCGATAGAACCCGTGACCGCTATCTAGAGCTTGCTCAGCTAGACGAATCTGTTGTTGTCGTCAACGCGGAGCAAAGTATTGAGCAGGTTGCTGACGATATCTCTAAAGTGGTTGCCGAGTGGGTGAGTGCGTAACATGAGCGATTTATACCCTTGGCTTTCTCCGCTATGGAAGGAGTGGCAGTCAAATTTACAAGCGGATCGGTTTTCTAATGCCGCGCTATTGATTGCAGACGAGGGGATGGGAGCTCAGCAGCTAGTTGAACATTTTAGCCGCGCAGTGATATGTCAAAACTATCCAGCTGAAGCTTGCGGTTTTTGTCATGGCTGCCAGTTGATGGAATCTGACAGTCACCCAGACTACCACGTAATTAAGCCAGAGAAAGAAGGTAAGGCGATCACGGTTGAACAAGTTCGTCAGTGCAATCGAATTGCTCAAGAGTCTTCTCAGCTATCTGGGCTGAGGTTGTTTGTGATAGAGCCTGCCGAAGCGATGAATGAGTCAGCAGCTAATGCTTTGCTGAAAACGTTGGAAGAGCCGTCGGCAACTTGTATGTTCTTACTAGTGACCCACCGTGCTAACTCACTGCTACCGACTATAACTAGTCGATGCCAGCAATGGCACCTTACCGTACCTGAGTCCTCTGTGGTGACGAATTGGCTTAGCGAACAAGCAGAAAAGCCAGTTCCTACTTATGCCGCGCATATAAATGGTAATGCACCATTAGCAACGCTTGAGTTTATCAATCAAGATAAAATGAGTCAGTATGCATCGATTGAATCAGAATTCATCGCACATTGCCACAATCAGGCAGATGTGACTAAGCTTGCTAAAGAGCTAGCTTCAGAGCATGCCGAGTATCTGAACTGGTTGTGGTACTTGTTAACCGATACGCAAAAAGTGCACTACGGGTTGGCAATGCCGTTCTTTACTCCGGGTGCTGAAAAGTTGGCTCAGATCGTCGAATATCAACGCCTGTACATCCAGACGCAGGAACTTGTAAAGCTCACGCAACAGTTAAGAACACATACGGGGCTTAACGCAGAGCTGCTTATATTAGATTGGCTTTTCAAATTCAACGGGGAAATATGTTTGTAGATTCTCACTGCCATTTAGACAAACTGGACTACCAAGAACTCCACCAAGGAATAGAAGATGTTGTCGCTAAAGCAAAGGCGGCAAACGTAAATGAGCTTCTATCTGTCGGTGTCACACTCGACTCTTTTCCCAACATGTTGGAAATGATAGAGCCATTTGACAATATCTATGCTTCTTGTGGTGTTCACCCACTGGATGTGGAAAGTGATTTTGCTCTCGATCGTTTGCACGAATATGCCTCACATCCTAGAGTTGTGGCTGTTGGGGAAACAGGACTCGATTACCACTATCAACCTGAAACCGCAGAGCTGCAAAAACTTCGATTCGAGCAACAGGTCGATCTTGCCGTTAAGCTAAATAAGCCTTTAATCATACATACGCGCAATGCGCGGAAAGATACGTTAGCTATTTTGAAAAATGGCAATGCAGATTACTGTGGTGGTGTGATTCATTGCTTTACAGAGGATCTCGAGTTCGCGCAAGCGGCGATGGATCTCGGCTTTTACATTTCAGTTTCTGGCATTGTAACCTTCAGACAAGCAACAGAACTCAAAGAGGTGGTCAAAGCGCTGCCGCTAGAAAGGTTACTTATTGAAACGGATTCTCCCTATTTAGCACCTGTCCCTCATCGCGGTAAACAGAACCAACCTGCATATGTTGTAGAGGTTGCCTCTTATATCGCGCAACTGAAGGGGTGCTCATTGGGGGAGGTTGGAGAAAAGACCAGCGAAAACTTCAGGAATCTTTTTTTGAGATAGAAAAAGAGTTTTGGGTAAAAAAGGAGCGTTGGCTCCTTTTTTTTGTAATCAGCATCACAGGTAAACGCTTTTTGGGTGTTGTTTACTAAATTTGTTGAACTTGAGAGTTAAAAAAGTGCTCAGTGTAATTTTGTTACATAAAATAACAAATGACTCTATTTTATTTACCCATCAAAATTAATCGATATTTTTAATAACAAACCTAATATCAATGGTTTATGTCTTTGAAATGCATTTCAAAAGTGTTCTCTGATTGTGATCTAGCTATTAGTTTGAAACTAAATTTCGTAACTCGCTAGAAAGATTGATGAGCAACACTATATATTTAGAGGCAGAAAATATAGTGACATAAGTGGTTACATTTTTTCAGGGTGCTAACATTTAAGGCTACGGGGGTGTGCCGTTAGAGCCCAATAATTCTTATAACTTTTCAGGAGCATAAACATGTTTAATAACCTTTTTGCCAACCTGCAAAAAGTTGGTAAAGCTCTGATGCTACCAGTATCGGTCTTACCAGTTGCAGGTATTTTACTAGGTGTCGGTGCTGCCGACCTAGGCTTCATTCCAGAAATCGTTTCTAACCTAATGGAACAAGCTGGTGGCTCAGTATTCGGTCAAATGGCGCTGCTATTTGCTGTGGGTGTTGCACTTGGCTTTACAAACAACGACGGTGTAGCAGGTCTTGCTGCTATCGTTGGTTACGGCATCATGACTGCAACGCTAGGCGTTATGGCTGGTGTTATGGGCGTTGAAAAAATCGACACTGGTGTACTAGGTGGTATCCTTGTCGGTGGTGTTGCTGCTTGGGCATTCAACCGTTTCTTCAAGATTCAACTTCCAGAATACCTTGGTTTCTTCGCTGGTAAGCGTGCTGTGCCAATCATTACTGGTTTCGCGGCTATTGGTCTTGGTATCCTTCTTTCTGTCGTATGGCCACCAATTGGCGGCGCGATTGCATCTTTCTCTGATTGGGCTGCTCACCAGAACCCACAAGTTGCATTCGGTATCTACGGTATCGTTGAGCGTTCTCTAATCCCATTCGGTCTACACCACGTGTGGAACGTACCATTCTTCTTTGAAGCAGGTACTTGCGTTAACGCTGCTGGCGAAACTCAAAACGGCGTACTTACTTGTTACCTAGTTGCTGATGAAGCATCTCGTGCTGCTGGTAATGGCTTCGGTCAACTAGCGGGTGGCTACATGTTCAAGATGTTCGGTCTACCAGCTGCTGCTATCGCTATCGCTCACTCTGCTAAGCCAGAAAACCGCGCGAAAGTAATGGGTATCATGGCATCTGCTGCACTGACTTCATTCCTAACAGGTATCACTGAGCCAATCGAATTCTCATTCCTATTCGTTGCTCCGCTGCTATACGGTATCCACGCTCTACTTGCTGGTTCTGCATACATTGTTGCAAACACTCTAGGTTTTGTACACGGCACTTCATTCTCACACGGTCTAATCGACTTCCTAGTTCTGTCTGGTAACGCACAGAAGATGGGTCTAATGATTGCTGTTGGTCTAGTTTACGCTGCAATCTACTACGTGGTATTCCGCGCAGTTATTAAGGCAATGGACCTTAAGACTCCTGGTCGTGAAGATGAATCTGAAGAAGCAGTTGCTACTTCTGGTTCAGACATGGCAGGTGAGCTTGTTGCAGCATTCGGCGGCAAAGCTAACATCACTGGTCTAGACGCATGTATCACCCGTCTACGTGTTGCAGTTGCTGATACAGAAGCTGTAAATCAAGACAAACTAAAACAACTAGGCGCAGCAGGCGTAGTGGTTGTTGCAGGTGGTGTTCAGGCTATCTTCGGTACTAAGTCTGACAACCTGAAAACTGAAATGGATGAGTGGATCCGTAACCACGGTTAATTCCCACTGACTCATCAAGTTTAACAAAGGAGGCTTCGGCCTCCTTTTTGTTTTTGAAGCAGGGGCGGGCTGCGCTTCGCTTCGAGAATCGAGATCGGACTTCGTCCTCCGAGAGGTGATTATTGGTGTCTTATCTCAAGTTGTTGACACTCGCTGTTCCTGGAAGGCAAAATCATCTCGCATCCCACCTTCTGTCTTTATCCTCACCTTTCTCTGACATCTTTGCCCCCCCAAACTCGGACAATCGCACACTGTTTTATTTTGTACTAGATGGCATGGATATGAAAAAATATGGAATCTCCACTGTGGTTGGCGTATTGGCAATGGCGGGCAGTGTTTCAGTGGTCGCCGAAGAACCTAAATCGACAGATCTATCTGTTGGAATGGCATTAGATCAAGGGCTGAGTGTGGTGGTCGAGCTTGATAATCAGTACCGCTTTATTGTTGGCAATGATGGCGGCGCTTTTGATTACATTCTAAAACGTGGCTCATTTGAAGCGAATACCCCAGTGACTTGGTACGTCGGTGCTGGTGCATGGAGTGAGTGGGAAGGTAAAGATTTTGGTGCTCGCCTCCCTTTAGGGCTTAATTGGAATTTGAGCAAAAGCTGGAATATGTATGGTCAAATACACCCAGAGCTTAACCTATACGGCGGCCCCGAGCTGCAAATTGGTGGTGCAATCGGCGTTAAGTACTCTTTCTAGTTGCCATCATTTTCCTCAGAAAGCTCTTGCGTTAGATGAGATTAGTTAAAAATGGATAGTCAATCCTAAGTTGGCCGAAAACTGATTCATCCAATCAGTTTTAAACTTGATGATGCAAGAGTTGTCACCTGTCGTCGGCAAGTTACACACACCGCTTGTGTCGTTGTCGACGACCGTTCCCAACCAGCGGAGCTGAGTATTGATTGCAACAGTATCGGAAAAGTTGTACTCAAAGCCACCAAAAATACTAGCCGAGAACCCTAGTTCTTTGTTGACCCAGTCTGCATCTACGTAAGAGCCGCCAAGCCCTATGCCTAAGTAAGAAGAGATCTTATCTTCAATTGGATAGTAAACGCTGCTTTGAAAGTGTAGGTAGTGAATAGTGGTACTTACGTTGACTGTTTCGACATCTGTGTTTTGAGTGGCATAGAACAGACCTAATCGCCCGGTGTCGAAATCTGTTTCAATAGAGAGCGCGAAACCTTCCGAACCCTTTAAATCAAGCTCTTGTTGATTTTGATCCTCAACGCTTCCCCCCACGGTGTAACCAACCCAAGGGGAGATATACATCTCTGCATTCGCGACTAAACTCATCGTAGATAAAACTAACGTTAACGGTATCAGTGCTGGAGCGTTCATTCTTTATCCTTAATTCGATAACCATATGCTACTAATTGTGATGCTAACGCCATAATTCCGCACGAAAATTAGGTAATAATTGAAGATACCTCACAAGGATGTTATTACTTTGTTACACAATAAGGAGGTGTCTATGGAACACAATCTAAAATACGCCCTAGTGATTACGGCTGTTGTCTTCGCTGTTTTACTAGGTTTTGGTATTACCGCGATTACTACTGCGTAGCCTATCAATGAAGAATTGCGGTGTTATTACCAACGCTGCTGTACAACTTGATGCTCAACGATTGAAAAAGTACACCGGCGGTAAAAATGCATTGGTTGCTCAAGGGGGTGGCCAAAGAGGGATTTTTACTTCTGGTGTTATTGATGCTTTCCTCCTGTCTAATTTTGACCCATTCCACGCTTTCTATGGCACGTCAGCAGGTGCCCTCAACTTATGCGCATTTCTGTGTCGGCAAAGAGGAATAGGGCAATCGTTTATTCTCGATCTTACGACTGACCCTGAGTTCTTCCATCTTTTCCGTTATATTCGACACAATAAATACATGGGTCTAGATTGGGCGCTAGACAAAATATGTGATTACCCTTACCGCCTAGATATAGATATGGGTCGTAAAGTACTGGGCAAGCGTCAGGCGTTTGCGGCCGTAACCGATACCAGCAGGCTGTTCGATCACTACCTTCCGATGCTACAAGACGACTGGAGGAAAGTGCTGATTGCCACCTGCGCGATCCCTCGTTTGTATAATCAACCTGTTCAGTTTTCACATGGAGAATATGTCGATGGCGGTGTCTCTGCCTCTATTCCTGTTCAGGAAGCGTGGCGCAAGGAAGCTCGCTGTATCGTTGTCATCCGCACTGAAGGAGAAGATCTGACAACAGATACCGAAGAAGTCGATCAAGAGCCGCCCGTCGAATGGCTACGAGATTCATTCAACGTGATCCAAGACCACTGGCAAGAAAAGTTAACTCGATGGAAGCAAGATTGGAGTGTGTTCTTTAATGAACAAGTGCAAAAATCTCGGCAAGAGAAAACGGATAAAATGCATCTAGAAGTCCTCAATGGTGGGCGTTGGTTGTTTGGTGCCGATGATATTTATCGCTTAAGCCATTTGTTAGGGGATAAATTTGATTCGGGTTTAGCTGACATGCTGATGGTGCACTACCAGACGTATTCTTTGACTCAAGACTTTTTACATTCACCGCCGGATGATTGTTTTATTTTACAGATTAAGCCAGACCAACCGCTGCGTTCGAATTCTTTGATGAGTGAAAGGCAAGATCTGCTTCATGACTATCAAGTTGGGCTTGATGCGGGTTTCCAGTTTGTTGAGACGTTCTCTAAGTGTATTGATAAACCTACTTTTGCCCTAAAATGCTGAAAGGAGCACAAGGCTCCCTTCAGTGAAATGCCAATCGACGACTATGCGGCGAGTATTCGCATGCAGTTGGTTGAACCGACCACATCCATAACGTCACCTTGGGTAATGATAACCAAGTCACCATCGTCGAGAAGGCCTCTTTGTTTTAATGTTGCTACGGCCGCTTCAGCGGTTTCTAAGCCAATATCCGACTTATCATCAAAGAAGACAGGGAAAACCCCTCTGTAAAGCGCTGAGAGGTTCAGAGTGCTTTCATTACGTGATAAAGCAAAAATAGGTAAGCCTGAACTCAAACGAGACATCATCAACGCGGTACGGCCTGATTCGGTTAAAGTCACAATCCCTTTAACTCCGCGCATATGGTTGGCAGCAAACATTGTCGACATCGCGATGGTTTCTTCTCCGGTTTCAAATACTGAGTCCATTCGGTATCCAGAGCGGTTAACCGCAGACATCTTTTCCGCCCCTAAACAGACTTCAGCCATTGAGCGAACCGTTTCTAATGGATACTTACCTGCGGCTGTTTCACCGGACAGCATTACTGCGTCTGTACCGTCTAATACTGCATTCGCCACATCCATGACTTCCGCACGGGTTGGCATTGGATTCTCCATCATCGATTCCATCATTTGCGTTGCGGTAATGACGGTTCGATTAAGGGCTCGCGCACGACGAATCAGTTGTTTTTGCACCCCGATTAATTCAGGATCTCCAATCTCTACCCCTAAGTCGCCACGTGCTACCATTACCGCATCAGAGGCGAGAATAATGTCATCGATGTTTTCTTCACTCTCTACGGTTTCAGCGCGCTCGACTTTTGCCACTAAGCGTGTTTGCAGACCAGCATCTGTTGCAAGCCTGCGCGCGTATTTCATGTCTTCGCCGTTACGGGGGAAAGAGACTGCAAGATAGTCAACCTTGATTTCAGCGGCTAGTTTAATGTCATTTTTGTCTTTGTCGGTGAGTGCTTCTGCCGATAACCCACCGCCTTTCTTGTTGATGCCCTTATTGTTCGATAGAGGGCCACCGATAGTGACTTTTGTCCGAACCTGAGACTCAGTAACTGCAACTACTTGTAGCTGAACTCGGCCATCATCAAGCAATAAGATATCGCCTGTCGAAACGTCATTGGGCAACTCTTTGTAGTCAAGCCCGACAGCGTCTTTGTTTCCTTGCCCAGCTTCCAATTTGTTATCTAGGGTGAATATGTCGCCTATATTGAGCTGGACTTTGCCGTCTTTGAAGGTTGAGACACGAATTTTTGGGCCCTGCAAATCACCGAGTATGGCTATGTGGGTGCCTAGCTTAGCAGCTATGTTGCGCACTCTGGTCGCCCGTTCTCTGTGATCATCCGCGCTACCATGTGAGAAATTCATTCTTACTACATTGACGCCCGCTTCGAGAATTGCTTCGAGCACGCCGGGTATATCGGTAGAAGGTCCAAGAGTAGAGACAATTTTTGTTCTTCTTTGGATTGAGGTCATTCGGAGCTCCTTGATTGATGTTGCCACCGTCAAATTTAGGCGGCACATATGCTTTGTTTCCATTCTTAAGTGCACTAGGCTCGATATAAGTATATACAGGCATGGCATCTGTGCTGTTATTTAAGATGACATTCTTATGTACGGCTGTGAAAAGGTGATGGAAGACATATTTATTTATGCAAAAAAATACGATTAGTTTTGTGATAATTTGTTCGCTATATGATTAGGTACACAAACAAACATGTTTATACGTGACCCTTGTCACGGCAATCCATCAAAGCTCTTCACAATTACTTCGCAAAGTAAAAAAATTACCAGGTTGTTGATATTTGGAGTACTCCATGTACATGGCTCAACCTGGCCATATTGATCATATCAAGCAGGTCAATGCTGGCCGTGTATATAAACTCATTGATCAAAAAGGCCCAATTTCTCGTATCGATCTCTCGAAACAGAGTGAACTTGCCCCTGCAAGTATTACCAAAATTACTCGAGAGTTGATTGAAGCACACCTCATTCATGAAACCACTGTTCAGGAAGTAACCAGTCGTGGCCGCCCTGCGGTTGGGCTGCAAGTGAACAATGAAGGGTGGCAGTTTCTATCTATGCGTCTTGGACGCGGATATCTAACGATTGCACTGCACGAACTTGGTGGTGACGTACTGATTGATACCAAAATTGATATCCATGAAGTCGACCAAGATGATGTGCTCGCGCGCCTTTTGCACGAAATAGATGAGTTTTTTCAGACCTATTCTGAGCAACTTGACCGTGTTACCAGTATTGCCATCACTTTACCCGGTCTAGTGAATTCTGAGAATGGTGTGGTACTACAAATGCCTCACTACAATGTTGAGAACCTACCACTAGGGCCTGAAATCTATAAAGCGACTGGCCTTCCAGTTTTTATTGCCAACGATACACGGGCATGGGCACTAGCTGAGCGTCTGTTTGGTCATTCGCAAGAAAACGAAAACTCAGTACTTATCTCTATTCACCACGGCTTAGGTGCAGGGATTATCCTTGATGGACGTGTACTTCAAGGTCGTCATGGTAACATCGGTGAACTGGGTCATATCCAAATAGATCCCAACGGTAAGCGCTGTCATTGTGGTAATCTAGGCTGCCTTGAAACCGTAGCTAGCTCACAAGCAATTCGTAATGAGGTGTCTGAGCGAATCGCTAAAGGTGAGAAATCCTCTCTTGCTGATATTGAAGAGATTTCAGTGGAAGATATCTGTGAGGCCGCGGCTAACAGCGATCCTTTAGCTGTCGATGTTATCGAAAAATTAGGACGCTACTTAGGCTCTGCTATCGCGATTGTGATCAATTTATTTAATCCTGAGAAGGTTTTAATTGGTGGGGTAATCAATCAAGCAAAAGATGTGCTTTATCCAGCGATTCAAACCTGTATCGAAGAACAATGTCTACCTGTTTATCATCGTGACTTAGAGCTGGTTGAGTCGCGCTTCTATAAACAAGCTACCATGCCTGGTGCTGCATTAATCAAGCAAGCTTTGTACGATGGTCTTCTGCTGATGAAAGTTATTGAAGGATGATGTTTTCTGAGCAGTTGCTCTCCTTTATCTTTTAAATAAACCCATATAATCTTTGAATGATATGTGGGTTTATTTTTGTCTTAGTCTTGCTATAGACTACTTTTGTTATATATACATTTGTTGGGAAGCAGTATGTCTGGAGTATTAAATACCGTCGATCAGCGAACTAACCTTGTTGGTGAAAACCGCTTGGAGCTGTTGTTGTTTAGTTTGAATAGCCGACAGATCTTCGCCATCAATGTATTTAAAGTACGTGAAGTGATTAAAGTGCCACCACTGACTAAAATGCCAGGATCGCATCACCATATTACAGGGGTCGCATCGTTACGCGGGGTTTCTGTTCCTGTGATTGACCTGCGGGCGGCTATTGGTTTCCCTCCGTCTCGCCTTGAAGATCAAGAAGAGAATCTAATCATTACCGAGTACAACCGCACCATTCAAGGTTTTTTGGTTGGCCAAGTGCGCAACATTGTGAATACTGCTTGGACGGAGATTCAGCCTCCACCTAAAACGGCTGGGCGTGCAAATTACTTAACAGCGATTACTCATGTAAAGGATGGTAAAGAGACTGCGATCGTTGAGATTATTGATGTTGAAAAGGTGTTGGCGCAAATCATCGATTACGATATTTCGATTTCTGAAGGGGTGTTAGATCACGATTTAGTTAACGAAATGGTCGGGCGTAATGTCTTGATTGTAGATGACTCCTCGACGGCACGCACTCAGGTTAAAGGTACGCTTTCACAGCTCGGTCTCAATATTATAGAGTGTCGCGATGGGCTTGAAGCGTTGAATCTTCTAAAGTCATGGAGTGACGAAGGTAAGAATGTGGTTGAAGAACTGCTACTAATGATTACGGATGCAGAGATGCCTGAGATGGATGGTTATAAGCTAACCCATGAAGTTCGCTCTGACCCAAGAATGAAAGATTTATACATTACGCTTAATACTTCTCTCAGCGGTAGCTTTAATGAAGCTATGGTAGAAAAGGTCGGCTGTGATCGTTTTATTTCTAAATTCCAACCCGATTTGTTGGTTGAAGTCGCTCAAGATCGCTTAAGAGATATAGTATCTAAATAGCATTCAGCACGGACGGTGCTCTGTCAAAATGGATATAAAAGGGAGTCTTCACTCTCTTGTGGCTTTTATCGAGTTAGTGAAAGTCGCGCGATTTACTTCTGAGCCCTTGTAGTTTATCTGTCATATCAATCAGTCTACCAGCTATCACATGATGGACATCACCTTCTTTTTCCAAGATGCCTTTTACCTGTAGAATCTTCGCTGTCAGGTAGGCTTGTTTCTGTGCCCGCGCAGTCGCTTTCCAAACCACGACATTAATATTTCCAGTATCGTCTTCTAGAGTGAAAAAGGTTACGCCAGCAGCGGTTCCCGGTGCTTGTTTTCCTGTCACAATACCAGTCACCGTTACCAGTGATTGATGTTCTTTTTCGGCTAAGTCTCTCATTCGGGTAAATCGCCCTAGCTCACCTGCGTTATCAAGTAAGGTTATTGGATGTTTAGCGAGCGACAATCCGGTGGCAGCGTAATCTTCAACTAGGGTTTGGCTCTCTGAGGGCGTAGCAATCACTTGGCTTTCTGGTTCTTCAATATTTTGAAACAAAGGCAAATCAGAGAGTGAGTCCATCATTGCCCAGCGAGTTTGATAGCGGTTGTGGCTTAGGGTATACATCGCATTGGCAGAAGCGAGAAGCTCAATATCTCGCTTGGATAAGCCGATATGTTTGATTTGCCCTGAATGAGTAAATTGCCCTTTGTCTCTGGCATTTAGGATCTGCTCGGCGCTTTGTTGGCTGAGTCCTTTCACTTGCCTTAAACCCAATCGGATAGCTAGTTTGCCTTGGTGGTGGGTGACTTGGTGGTCATACATGGAAGCATTAACGCAAACAGGCAACACGATGACCTTGTGTCGCCGCGCATCCTGTACAAGCTGTGAAGCGCTATAAAAGCCCATCGGCAGGCTATTGAGCAGTGAAGTGTAAAAAGCTTCAGGGTAATAGTGTTTCAACCAGGCAGAGCAATAAGCGAGCACGGCAAAGGAAGCTGAGTGACTTTCTGGAAAGCCATATTCACCAAAGCCTAAGATTTGGTCAAAGATACGCTCGGCAAACTCCAATTGATAGCCACGGCTGAGCATACCTTCTACCAGCTTGGTTTTGAATTTGACTAGGTCGCCACTCTTTTTCCAAGCCGCCATTGCTCGGCGCAGCTGATCTGCCTCACCGCCACTAAAACCGGCAGCAACCATGGCAATCTTGATCACTTGTTCTTGGAAAATAGGTACGCCAAGGGTGCGCTCTAGTACGGCACGAACCTCTTCGGAAGGGTAATCGACGGCTTCTTCTCCATTTCTCCGTTTCAGAAATGGGTGCACCATATCCCCTTGAATGGGGCCGGGACGAACAATGGCGATTTGAATCACTAAGTCATAGTAAGTGGCGGGTTTTAAGCGTGGCAACATGCTCATCTGTGCCCGAGACTCAATTTGAAACACTCCCACGGTATCCGCCCGCTGGATCATCTTATACACCTGCTCATCATCTTGGCGGCGAGTAATTTCGGCAATGGTCAAAGTTTGCTTATGCAGGCGTTCGACCAAATCAAAGCACTTACGAATGGCCGTAAGCATACCTAAAGCCAGCACATCCACTTTGAGTAGTTTGAGGGATTCAAGGTCGTCTTTATCCCACTGAATAACGGTGCGATCGGGCATTGACGCATTCTCGACTGGAACCAGTTCATACAAAGGCCCAGCAGCAATGATAAAACCGCCGACATGCTGTGAAAGGTGACGAGGAAAGCCAAGAATCTCGTTGACCAAATTGATGAACTGCTCCCCTTTGAGAGAGTCAGGTTGTAGCCCGAGTTCGACGATTTGAGCTTGCCAGCCGAGTGCACGGTCACGGCGATTAACATTTTTAATAAAGTAATCGAGCTGGCTTTCTTCAATGCCTAGCGCTTTACCCACATCTCGCACTGCACCTTTAAAGCGATAAGAAATCACGGTCGCGGCTAAAGCAGCACGCTCTCGGCCATATTTCTGATAGATGTACTGGATAACTTCTTCGCGTCGTTCATGTTCGAAATCAACATCAATATCGGGTGGCTCATCGCGTTCGGCGCTGATAAATCGCTCGAATAGCACCGAAATTTGTCTAGGGTCTACAGAGGTGATTTCAAGGCAATAACACACCACGGAGTTGGCCGCAGAACCGCGCCCTTGGTAGAGGATTCGGCGACGTTTAGCGAACATCACGATGTCGTGGATGGTGAGAAAATAAAACGGATAATTAAGCTCATCAATCAGTTTAAGCTCTTTGTCTATTGTTGCTTGAATATCGCTTGGAACGCCTTTAGGAAAGCGCAGCTTTTTCCCATACTCAACCAAGTCGATGAGATAACCCATTGGTGCGTAGCCATCGGGAACCAACTCACTAGGGTATTCGTATTGTAGATCGCCTAAGCTAAATTCGCAGCGCTCGGCGATTTTTACGCTCTCTTGCAGCCATTCAGGTTTAAATAACTTGGCGAGTTTTTCCTGACTACGCAGGCTTCTTTCCGTATTGGTTAGTCGCTGTTCGCCTAATTCATTGACACTGCACCCAGACTGAATAGCACTCAGCGTGTGTTGTAGAGGCAAACGGGTCGCAGTATGCATGAGTACACCGCCACAGGCGCTAATCGGTAGCTGTATCTCTTGGGCAAGTTGCTCGCAGTGCTCAAGGTATTGCTTATCGTCAGATTTTAAGTGGCGCTGAATACCTAGCCAAAGTCGATGTTTATGATGCTGAGCAAGCCAGTTTCCCCATTTATGGTCACTGGATTTATGACTGGGTAACCAGAGAATGAGGCAGCGCTTGGCGGACATTAAGTCCCATTCGGAAAGTTGGTAACTGCCTTTTTCGGAACGCCTTCTCGCATTGGTGATAATACGGCAGAGCTCAGCGTAAGCCTCTCGGTTTGGGCACAACAACACGATCTGACACTCTTGGCTAAGCCAGAACATACTGCCAACAATAAGCTCAATATTAAGCTCATGCTTCTTACTTGCCGTGTAGGCACGTACCACGCCTGCAACCGAGCATTCATCAGTGATCGCTAAGGAGTGATAACGCAGAAAATCTGCTTGCAAGATCAGCTCTTCAGCGTGTGAGGCGCCAGTGAGAAAAGAGAAGTTACTTTGACAAAAAAGTTCAGCGTAAGACATCACATGCGCTCCGGACTAACAAAACAATCCATGGACGAACCAGTGCTTGTCTTGATTACGAAATACCCATAACCAACGCCCTTGGTCACTACGAGCGACAAAGTAATCGCGAGTCATATCATCACCGTCCCACCAGCCTGTCACGAAGCGTTCAGGGCCTTGAATAATAGAGACTTTCTCCTGTAAAGGTTCTGGCGCGGGCAAAAGGATATTAGGTCGTAATCTTTGACTTTCCACCTTGGTCGGAATGGGAAGGGTAGGGTCACAGAGAAAGGTGGCTTTTTCTGGGCGAGGATCGTGGCAGTGAGCCACCTTACGTACCTTGTCTTTACCTAGTTTTGCTTGCAATAGGCCAATCAGTTCTAACTCAGTCTGTTCACCTTGGAAGCCTTTAAAAAGGTCGGCGCTGGTGGATTCAAGCTCGCCGCTGCGAATTAAGCGCAGTGTCAGCCCTTGGACGGGGGCATCGAGCTTTAAAGATTCCATCGTTAGCTGGCACAATATCATCCAACGCGCAGCGAGGTAATCACCACTGGCTGAGTAAAAGCGTACGGAAGCATCGTCTTTGTCTCTTTGATGTAAGACCAGCTCCAACTCATAGCCGACTTGGTTACGTAGAGTCAGAAAATACTCAAGCTTGTTGAGCAGCTTAGTGAGAGGTTTCTCTAACCACTGAATATTCTCAATATCGAACAACAATTCTTGATAGTTTTCGAAATGCTCTGGTGGGTGATAGAAATCGATAGGATGCTTAAACTGTCCCATCAATTTGCCCACATAGTTGACCAAATCAATATCAAAGCGGCGAGCGAGCTCTTTGATTGGGATATCGAGCAAATCGGTGAGTGTCGTGATGCCAACCCGTTGGAGCTTTTCCACCGTCTTGTGATCAAGCTCGGTTGCAGTAAGAGGAAAAGGCTTGATGACCTTGATGAGTTGTTCTTTCTCTAGAGTCAGTAGGGCAGTACTGGCTTTTCCTAAGGCGATAGCCGAGAAAGGAGAAAAGCCGCTCGAATAAGAGTAGCTGAGTTGTAGTTGCGTTAAGTGCTGTGAAACGCGCTGCCAATAGGGTTCTAGCCCACCATAGAGTGACAACATATTGGTGGCTTTGAGTAACACGCCTTGCGGTGGCAACAGACAAATATCTGAGGTGACCATATATAGCCACTGGGCAATATCAAGCAGAGTTTGCTGCTCAACCTTTTGATCATAAGGGTGAACTTGAAGTTGGTGACACATCGCACTTGCACTACCTAAACCCATGCCAGTTTGTACTCCTTGCTGACGGGCAATCTCATTACACTGAACGATCTTAAAGCGCTTAGACTCAACAATCGCCAGTGGCAAGGATGCCTGTTCTGAGAAAAGTGCATCAAGTTGTAGAGTTGGAAAGTGTAGGTAGATCCAGCTTTGCATAACTACCCTTGCTGACGAATTGGGAAAGGAATAACCACTGGCGGTTTAGGCTGCAAAGTTAGGTTTGGCCAGGCTGCACTCATATCAATCACAAAGCTGCCTTGAGGCCAACCACCTTTACGCTTGGTGATTGTCACCTCTACGCCTAAAGCGTGCGGAAGGAGTGTCATACTTAAACTGACAGGTAGTGAAAACAGACTTTTTTTGGCGGTTTTAAAGATAAAATGCAAACAGTTTCCATGTTCACTAGCAACCTGTAGTCGTCTTGCTTGATGGACTTCTAATTCGGGGTGCCAGAGTAATACATTGCTGCATGCGCCGCTGCGTAAACATTGTTCGGCAGCCCAAAGAGCCTCTTTATCATTTTGTGGGTAGATAAGTAGGATTTTATTGTTATCTAAACCTTCATTATTAAGCTGCTCAGCACACAGGTAACCAGGAGGTTGAATGAAGACAGATAACCTCTCTTGGCTAGTGTTTTTAAGGTGTGGCAAAAGTAGGCGTAATTCACCAATACTAGATGCACCTTGTAGCTCGACAACTCCATGTTTAGGAAAGCCGCCTTCAAGCTTTTGATCCAACAGTTCATGCCCAGTCGGGTAGTAGTCTCTGTTGTCAGGTGTTTGAGAACCTGACCAAAGCCATTGTTTTTGCTTAAGATGTTCGATTAATTCATACATAACAATATACCTGTATATATATACAGTATAGATTATTATGAATTATCGGCAAGGGGATGAAAGATCGAATGGATAAAAAAACGCCTTGTGTTTACACATAAAAACACAAGGCGTTGAATTTTATTGGGGTTTGTAAGATCTATTTTTTCGGCTGAGCATCGATACATTCGCCATTGACTGCTTTACCTTCTGGTGCCATCAGGTAGAGATACAGTGGCATAATATCCTGTGGTGTTTTGAGCAAGTCTGCATCTTCAGCAGGGTAAGCTTTAGCACGCATGCCTGTACGAGTCGCACCAGGGTTAATCGCATTCACGCGGATCGTGGTATCGCTAAGCTCATCAGCAAGGATCTGCATCATACCTTCAGTGGCAAATTTCGACATAGCATAAGTGCCCCAGAAGGCACGACCACTGTGACCAACCGTTGATGAAGTAAAGACAATACGCGCGTCTTCTGATTTATGCAGTAGAGGCAGTAATGCTTGAGTCATCAAGAACTGAGCCTTGACGTTGACCTGCATAATATCGTCATAAGTGTCTTCACCGATTTGGTCAAATGGGCTAATCACACCAAGTAGGCTTGCGTTGTGTAAAACGCCATCTAAGCGACCACATTGACCTTCAATGGTATCAACCATATCAAGGTAGTTTTGCTTAGTCGCGCCTTTCATATCAAGTGGGATGATTGCTGGCTGAGGGTATCCCGCCGCTTCAATTTCGTCGTAAGTCTGTTCCAGTTTTTTCACTGTACGACCAAGTAAAATCACTGTTGCACCGTGCTCAGCATAAGAGAGAGCAGCTTGCTTACCAATGCCAGCACCTGCGCCAGTCACCAGTATGACTTTACCTTTCAAGGCATCTGAAGAAACAGCATATTCCACGATGTGTATCCTTTTGTAATGATTTTCTTTATGATTCCGTAAGATGGTGGTTACAATACACTAATTCGCACAATAGAGGATGCTCACATTGGAATTTTTGTTGGACTATGGGCTGTTTTTGGCCAAGATTGTGACTGTAGTAGTCGCGATTGTAGCGATTTTAGTGATTGCCAAAGCCGTTGGTGGCAAAAGCGGTGGCTCGAAAGGGGAGTTGGAAATGACTAACTTAACGGATCAGCACAAAAATACCGTTGAGCAGCTAGAGCACCACTTGCATGACGAAGCGTTCATTAAAGCGCGCGACAAAGCAGAGAAGAAACAAGAGAAAGAGAAACACAAATCTCGCGAGAAAGAGATCAAGAAAGCCTCAAAAGAGGGCGATCTTGATAGTAAACGTGAACCTCACCTGTTTGTTCTCGACTTTAAAGGTAGTATTGATGCTAAAGAGGTCGCTTCATTACGTGAAGAGGTGACGGCAATCTTAGCCGTTGCCCGTGAAGGTGATGAAGTGCTACTGCGCTTAGAGTCTGGTGGTGGCATGGTGCATGGTTATGGCCTGGCTTCATCACAGTTAGATCGCATTAAAGCAGCCAATCTGCCCTTGACCATTGCGGTAGATAAAGTCGCGGCAAGTGGTGGCTATATGATGGCATGTATTGCGGACAAGATTGTGTCAGCACCCTTTGCCATCGTTGGCTCCATCGGTGTGATTGCCCAGCTACCCAACTTCAATAAAGTGCTGAAAAAGTATGATATTGAGTATGAGCAGCTTACAGCGGGTGAATACAAGCGTACTTTAACCATGTTTGGTGAGAACACGGACAAAGCGCGTGAGAAGTTTAAACAAGAGCTAGAAGAAACACATGGCCTGTTTAAAGACTTTATTCGTGAGCGTCGTCCTGAGCTTGAGTTGGATAAAGTCGCAACAGGTGAACACTGGTTTGGTACGCAAGCTCACGACTTAGGTTTGGTTGATGAGATCAAAACCTCAGACGATCTTGTGGTTGAAGCGTGTAAAGACAAAACCGTACTTGCGATTCACTACGTAGAGAAAAAGAAACTGACCTCAAAGCTTGCTGGGTTAGCAGGTGAAGCGGCAGACAATGTATTAATGAAGCTGATTGATCGCGGCCAACGTCCGATTGTCTAATTCTCTGCATACTGAATACTAGAGCGCCCACCTATTTTGGTGGGCGCTTTTGTATCTGCTTAAGATCAACCTTATTTGATATAGGAGTCGAGAACCTTGAGTACGATTTCCATATCTGTTTCGCGTTGATCTTTCTCTTCTTCGAGCACGACATGTTCAATTAAGTGCCCTTTAATCACTTCCCGCATTAAACCATTTACGGCACCACGAATAGCAGCGATCTGCTGCAAAACATCCTGACATTCATGCTCTTCATCTAGCATCTTTTTTAGACCATTGACTTGACCTTGGATCTTACTCACTCGGGCTTTAAGCTTTTTCTGATCTTTTACTGTGTGTGACATGGCATATCTTCTTTACGTGTTAGGCGGAAAGATTCTAACCGATAATGTAGCATCTAAATTATACTGGGGGGTAGTATTATGTACTGGGGGGGAGTATGATTTCAGCCAGATCGAAACAACAATAGAGAACAGCAATGGATTTTGTAGCACTTTTACAACAAGGTAACGGCTGGTTTTTTATCCCAAGTGCAATCTTACTTGGTGCTTTACATGGCTTAGAGCCCGGGCATTCGAAAACCATGATGGCAGCGTTTATCGTTGCGGTGAAAGGGACGGTCAAACAGGCAGTGATGCTTGGGCTAGCAGCAACACTTTCTCATACCGCTGTAGTCTGGCTAATCGCTGTTGGTGGTATGTACATCAGCCAGAAGTTTACCGCTGAAGCTGCTGAGCCTTGGATGCAGCTCATATCAGGTGTCATCATCGTTGCAACCGGGTTATGGATGTTCTGGAGAACATGGAGTGGAGAGCGCGCATGGCATAGTGCTCACCATCACTCACAGGATTGGAAAACTCAGGTGGTTGATACTGGACATGGTCATGTGGCGCTATCGATTGTCGAAGAAGGGATTGACCAGAGATTTCAGTTGAAAACGCTAAGCAGTAAGCCGTTGAAGGCTGAAAGCGTAAAATTGGTGCCATCTGGTGTGGAGCAGCAAGCTATTGATGCCTATGAATTTGTAGAGCGTGATGGCTACCTAGAATCGACCTCATCTCTGACACAACGGGATGATGTGAAGGTCAAGCTAATGATTGGACATCACGATCACACCCATGACTTTGATGTGCACTTTCACTCTAACTCGGATTTGAACAATGGAGAGAAAGAGTATCAAGATACCCATGAACGCGCTCATGCAATGGGTATTCAAAAACGTTTTGCAGACAGAGAGGTGACTAACGGACAAATACTTCTGTTTGGTCTAACTGGTGGATTAATTCCATGCCCTGCAGCGGTCACCGTTCTCTTGATCTGTTTGCAACTAAAGGCCATGACATTAGGCGCGACCTTAGTGGTGTCATTCAGCATTGGCCTAGCGCTGACTCTAGTTGCAGTCGGTGTGGTTGCGGCTATCGGCGTACACAAGGCGACATCTAAATGGAGTGGTTTGAATGATATTGCTCGTCGAGCTCCTTATCTATCAGGCGTTTTAATTAGTGCGGTGGGGTTGTATATGGGTATGCATGGCTACACCTCGCTCATGAACTAAGTGCAGAGATTTTTTGCATGAAATGTGTGCTTTACCTAAATGAAAGCTGGCTGTGAGTACTTAGTCACATGAGGCCCCACAGACAATGTGGGGCAAATGATCGGTCTTATTGGTTTACTAGTTCAACGGCTTCACGTGTGAGCTTGGCAAGCTCATCCCATTGACCTTCAGCGATAAGCTTTTTATCAACCATCCAAGTCCCACCACACGCTAAGACGCGAGGAACAGCGAGATAATCTTTGATGTTGGAAGGGTTGATGCCACCTGTAGGCATAATATGAACGTCCCCATAAGGGGCAAGCAGTGCTTTAACCATATTAATACCACCTGATGCTTCAGCAGGGAAAAACTTTAATGTAGTCAAGCCCATTTCTAGAGCCGCTTCTATAGTGCTTGGATTGTTGACGCCAGGTACGATATCAATACCGATCTCTTGGCATGCGCGAACGGTATTTGGGTTAAAGCCCGGCGAGACAATAAAGGTAGCGCCTGCTTGTTGTGCTGCCATTGCTTGCTCTTTATTTAATACGGTGCCTGCGCCAATTAACATCTCTGGTTGCGCTTCTCTTAGTAATCGAATTGCTTCAACCGCAGCATCGGAGCGGAAGGTAATTTCAGCTGCTGGTAAGCCGTTTTCAACTAACACCTTACCTAAAGGCAAAATATCCTCGGCGTTATCAACAGCGATGACTGGGATGACTTTGAGTGCTTTTAGCTGCTCGTTTAAGTGAGACATTGTTTATTCCTATCTAAAGTTTTTCTTTGCGGTATTCGTATGTGATTTAGAAATGATAGCGCCTTTATGCTGAATGACTTCTCCAGCAAGTTGATTACCATTGTGGCAGGCGCGTTTAACATCTCCATCTTCAAGGTAAGCTGCAAGGAAGCCACCATTAAATGAGTCTCCGGCAGAGGTAGTATCGACGACGTTTTCAATTAAAGTCGTTTCAACCTGATATGGTTCATAAACGCCGAACTCTGAAACTAAACAGCCTTTAGGTCCAAGCTTTACCACCACAGTTTTGATACCAAGAGACTCTAAGCGAGCAATAGTTTCTAGTGGCGTTGTATCTCCCCAGATGAGTTTCTCATCATCAAAAGTGACTAAGGCGAGATCTGTGGCTTGATACATCGATTGATAGATAGACCTAACGGTTGAGTGTTCATCACTTGGCCACAATGAAGGGCGGTAGTTACTGTCAAACACAACTTCAGTGCCAGACGCTCTAAGCTCATTCAGCAGTTGAATCATCTGCTGCCTATCTTGAGTTGGCAATATAGCTAAGCTTATACCACTTATCATTACCATATCAGCTAACTTAAGTGATTGTCGAACAATAGAAAACTCTTGGTGCTGAAATAGATATTTTGCTGCAGACTGATCACGCCAATACAGAAATGTTCTTTCTCCCTTGTCATCCAGTTGAATCAGATATAGCCCAGGAGAATGGTTGTTGTCTGTTAGGACCAAACTAGTGTCTATACCTTCATGTTCCCATCGAGCTTTCATCTCCTTGCTCAATGGATCACTTCCGAGCGCAGTGACATATTGTACTGTTGGAGCAGGCTCCAAGCCTTGATGGCTTCGGCAAAGATAAACGGCGGCATTGAGTGTGTCTCCACCGAACGTTTGTTGCATATGACTAAACGGCTTTCCATTGAGTTCAATCATACATTCGCCAATGATTGCGATTGTCTTCATAGTATTAATTCTTATAAAGCGCATCAGGTCTGCTTGTATAGGAGGCAGACCTGATGGTGACTTGAAGCGACTACTTTTTGTCTAAGCGAACGAACATCATAGTTAAAGCGAAAGATAAGGCGAATACACCACATACACCGACAATCGCTTGAATGAAGTTTTGGGTACCACCTGCTAGGTAAGCAGGCAAGCTAAATACAGACGATAGAATGTAGCTGGTTAAGTGAGTATCAATCGTCACAGAAATAGCGCCAAAGATACCCGCTGCTAAACTCGCCATGAACAGAGCTTTGGTGTATTTGGTTAAAACACCGAATAGAGCGGGTTCTGTAATACCGAGAATCGCAGTGATACCCGAGCCGGCCGTGATCGAAGATTGCTCTTTCGTTGCTGTTTTGCGTTGTTTGTACCAGATAGCCATAGTGGCTCCAGCAATAGCGAGGTTGCCAAGACACATGATTGGCATGAGTAGATCTTTGCCGTACAACGCGAAATTGTTCAAGCTGATTGGCGTCATGCTGTGGTGAATACCGAATACAATGGTGATTGGTCGAGTTAAGCCAAATACAAAGCCAGTAAGCGTAGGTGAGACTTCCAGTAGGGAACTCACAACCCAGCCAGCACCATTACTAAGCCACATGCCTGCTGGAGCAACGACTGATAAGACAAGAGTTGAAGTCACTGTAAAGGCAAGCAGTGGCGTAAATACAGGCTTAGCAGAAGCTGGTACAAGTTTGTCGACCATAGGGGTTATTTTTGATAGAACCCAAATCGCCAGAATGGCAGGGACAATAGCGCCGCCGTAGTTAAGCAGTTCAATAGGCAGCATGCCGAACACATTAAGCTCTGCTTTGCTCCCTATTTCTGTTAGCTGCGTCGCTTTTTCCAGTAGTTTTGGTGACATCATGGCAGCAGCAACAGCAAGTGCTATGTATTCATTGACCTTAAATACTTTCGCTGCAGAGAAAGATACCAACATAGGCAAGAAGAAGAAAACGGCAACAGAGATGGATCTGAAGAAAAACACCGTGTCAGAAGATTCAGAAATGACATTGGTTGCAATAAGCCCCGATAGCAAGCCCATTAACATTCCGGCACCAGCGATAGCAGGAACCACTGGGCCAAAGATTCCGGCTACGATGCGCATGGCATTTTGAAATAGCTTACCTTTCTCTTGTTCGATCTCTGCTTCGTCAGGCGCAGTGCTTGCACCAGAAAGTGCGAGATACCATTTTTCTACATCAACACCAATGATGACCTGAGTTTGTCCTTGTGCTAGAACAACTCCCTTAACACCTTGGATGGATTCAAGTTTTTCTTTGTTTGCCTTTGAATCATCAACCAACTTAAAGCGTAGGCGAGTCATACAATGGGTAATGTTTGAGATGTTTTCGTTGCCGCCAAGTGCAGCGACCAATTCTTGTAGTTTCATGCTAAAGCTGTCTGCTTTTTCTAGCGTATTATCGCCAAGAGTCATGTTGGTTTCTGTCAATTGCATCATACTTTCCTATGTGCTGTCTGCTCATTTACTGCGCTCATCTTAGCGACTGAGCAGTTTAATCCAATCGACAAAATAGTGATAAGTGTCACGTTAAAGCAGCTAAAAAATTAATTTTGGCTGTTTTTCAGCAATTGGTACGTTTTAATCAGAGAATTCAAAACAGGAACGAACCAGTTAATTTTCAGTATAATTTACCCCTTGAAATCTGCACTTTTTCACGTTTATATAAAATGAATCCTGTTGACCAGAGCTAGTTTTAAAGTGAATAAAAATATCATTTCAAATATTGAGTGCGTGATTACCAAACCTGATAGACATAACCTGATCACTGTTATCGTTGAAACAGAGTCGGGTATAATGGGTTATGGTTGCGCAACTTTCCAACAACGTCCATTAGCTGTAAAGACAATGGTTGACGAATATCTTAAACCACTATTAGTTGGAAGGGATGCCAATAATATTGAAGACCTATGGCAAATGATGATGGTTAATGCTTATTGGCGTAACGGACCAGTTATAAATAATGCTATTTCTGGTGTGGATATGGCACTATGGGACATTAAAGCTAAACTAGCTAATATGCCATTGCACCAATTATTTGGTGGTAAGGCTCGAGATGGAATTCAGGTATATACTCACGCAACCAGCGATACTATGGAAGGCTTATATGAACAGGTAGAAAAATACCTTGAACAAGGCTACAAGCATATTCGTTGTCAGTTAGGTTTTTATGGTGGTGTGCCGGAGAATATCCACACAGCAAACGACCCAAGAGAAGGGTCTTACTACGACCAAGACCAGTACATGGAAAATACGATTGGGATGTTTAAGAGCCTGCGTGAAAAGTATGGCCATCAGTTCCACATTCTCCATGACGTTCATGAACGATTGTTTCCAAATCAAGCGATTCAATTTGCGAAAGAGGTTGAAAAGTACAAACCGTACTTCATCGAAGACATCCTGCCACCCAACCAAACAGAGTGGTTAGACAATATTCGTAGCCAAACCAGTACATCTCTGGCGTTAGGTGAGTTATTTAACAACCCAGAAGAGTGGAAACAACTGATCATTAATCGTCGTATTGACTTCATACGCTGTCATGTTTCTCAGATTGGAGGTATTACGCCAGCTCTGAAACTTGGCCATTTATGTCAAAGCTTTGGAGTTCGTATCGCTTGGCATTGTCCACCAGATATGACGCCGATTGGTGCAGCAGTGAATACCCATTTAAATGTTCACTTACATAACGCTGCAATTCAAGAACATGTTGAATATAAGCTTAACACTCAAGCGGCTTTCCCCAATGCTGCCGAGCCAATCAATGGTTATCTGTATGCATCTGAAGTAGCTGGTATTGGTGTTGAAATGAACCAAGAAGCAGCGAAGGACTTCCCGGTAACTTACCGTCCGCATGAATGGACACAAAGCCGTCTACCTGATGGTACGATTCATACACCGTAAGAGAAATATCATTTAATTAGATAAGAAATGACCGCTATTAGCGGTCATTTTTATCTCGATAATTCAAACTCTCAGAGTTAAACTGAGTGTGATATGTGCATTGATAATCAATGTCGATAATGTCGCTTACTACGAACACTTCGCCTGATTTCAAGAATCCGCGATTAGTAATGTTCATTGCTGAGCTTGAACGTTTACAACTTAACAGGTCAGAGTCTTCTTTGGATAAATTGATAGCTCGGTAGGTCGTTAAGTAACTCTCTATTTCTAGCCCAAGCGATAGGACATATTTCTGCAAAGAGCTTTCGATAATTGCGTCATCAACTTTAGGGATAATACGAACAGGTAGACGAGTTTCCTCTACCTGAATTACTTTACCTTGAATTAAACGTAACCGTTTTATATGCCAAAGATACTCATCATCTTCTATAGAGAATACTTGCATTTCATGTGGGGTGGGTAATCTCCTATTAAGTTTTATTTTTTTATAAGAAATTTCACCAAACTTATTCTCGGTCACTGAATTATATATAAGAGGTGAGCCAATTATAGAGGTGTTAACGAAGTAACCAGAACCTACTTTTGATTTTACGATGCCGATTGCTTCAAGTTTGGCGAGCGCTTTTCTCACTGAAAATCTAGATAGCTCATATTTCTCTGCTAAATCCCTTTCTGAAGGAAGCTTTACAGAAATAACTCCTTGGCAAACTTTACTCACTATGTCTTGAACTAGATCTTCGTATTTCTTCATAATAATTAGACTTAATTATTTTTTTAATGCCACTACTTTACTGGTTAATTGTAACCTAATTAAACGTTATTTATAGAGACTTTGATAACATTCAACTATTTAATCAACTCTAGTTGTACTTGGTTGCTATATCTAGAGCCGATGAAAGTGACGTGGGAGTTATGAAGAACCAGTTTTATATAACAAGCCCCACATTGAGTGGGGCTGGCATATATGTCGCTACTGAGCTTTTGACTGTGAGCCGCTAGGCTTACGATTTGCAGATTTACGGCGTTGTTGGTTGTTGCCACCTGCATTACCAGCTTTGGGTTTTCCACCCGAAGGTTTACGTTTAGCCTGACCACCATTACCTTTATCATCACCATTTGGTTTACTATGACCAAAGTGACGTTTGTTCTTACTTGCTGGCTTATTGCCACGCGAGTTATCGCCAGAACGCTGGCCATCGACGTGGCCTACTTTTGGTTTTTTCGGCTTCTTAGGCTTCTTTGGCTTAATAGGGCGAGTATCAAGCTTAGATTCAGGTAGTTCATTAACTGGCTTGTAACCTTCGAGTTCTATACGAGGTAGCACTTGCTGGATTAGACGCTCAATACCAAATAGGTCAAAGGCTTCATCTGCTTCAACCAGAGAGATGGCTTTACCCACTTCACCAGCGCGGCCAGTACGGCCAATGCGGTGCACATAGTCTTCAGAGACATTAGGCAGTTCGTAGTTTACCACTTGCGGAAGCTGAGGAATATCAATACCGCGCGCGGCAATATCGGTGGCAACTAACACACGAACATCGCCTGATTTAAAATCGGCCAATGCACGAGTACGTGCACCTTGGCTTTTGTTACCATGAATAGGTGCGGCAGTAATGCCTTCTTTGTTAAGGAAGAAAGCTAAGCGGTTTGCACCATGCTTTGTTCGACAGAAAACCAGCGTTTGTTGCCAGTTACCATCTTTGATGAGTTTGGCTAGCATTGGTGCTTTCTTACGCTTGTCAGCAGGGTAGATGCTTTGCTCAATCGTCACTGCGGTTGAGTTTTCAGGACTCACAGATACTTCGACCGGGTCATTAACTAACCCTTTCGCTAGCTGACGGATCTCTGCTGAAAAGGTTGCCGAGAACAGCAGGTTTTGGCGCTTTGCTGGCAGTAAATCAAGAATCTTGCGGATGTCGCGAATAAAACCCATATCTAACATGCGATCGGCTTCATCCAGTACGAGTACTTCAAGCTGGTCAAACTTAATCGCGTTCTGTTGGTATAGATCAAGCAAGCGACCAGGAGTCGCGACCAACACATCACAACCTTTACGCAGCTTCATCATTTGTGGGTTCACTTTAACCCCACCAAAGACGACCTGAGAGGTAAGGCGTTGGTGGCGACTGTATTTAAATACGTTCTCCTGAACCTGAGCGGCAAGCTCACGTGTTGGTGTTAATACCAAAGCGCGAACATGATTGCCTTTTACGCGTTGACCATTGTCTAGCCGCTCAAGAATTGGCAGCGTGAAGCCTGCGGTTTTACCTGTACCCGTCTGCGCTGCTGCCATGACATCTTTACCTGCTAATACTGCAGGAATTGCTTGCTCCTGAATTGGAGACGGTGTGTCATAGCCTTGTTCTTCAATAGCTTTGAGGATTGGGGCAGAAAGGCCTAAAGAGGTAAAACCCATATACTGTTCTCTGTGTAAAGTGGCTCTCGGCAAATTAATTCGACGAGAAAAAGGGCGCCATTCTGCGCCCTTTAGCTTGTAACATCAACTTAATTATTTATTTGTTAGCCACTGACGGCGAGTGAAAAAATATAAGGCGGCAAAGATAAAACCAGAAAGCATACCAAATAGATGTGATTCTACTGCAACACGGGCGTTGATTAATTCGCTAGTGGAGCTTGAAGCGCCCATGGTCAATTCCCAGATGACTTTAGCCATCACGCCAACCACCAACAGCCAACTACTCTTTCTGCCATTCAAGGTTTCTTGTAGGGCAAAGTAAGCAAATAAACCGTGTAAGACACCTGAAAGACCGACATAGCCTTTCATACTACTGAGAAAATTAAGAACCCCAACGGCAAGGCCAATGAAAACTAGACACACAAGAAGTAACCTGGGAGTTGGCTTAAATATGTAGCTTATCACCCACAGTCCTGCTAGGTTCATTCCTAAGTGGGCGAAGTTGGTATGAGTGAAATTTCCTGTTAGGATTCGCCACCACTGGCCTTCAAGAATAAAGTAGCGGTGCCAATTGACTTGCGATGCTAAAGGTTCGAATTGAAGGCCTAGACAAACTAAGCTGATAGCGATTAACAGAAATAATAAGCGCACACTATGTCCCGATACTGTTCTCAATGTGGAAAATCACTCAAAGCTTGTATTTGTGAGTGGATACAAAGCCTAACATCGAATGTTGAGTTGGTCATCCTACAACATCACAGTGAAAGCAATAGGCCGATGGGCACAGCGAGAATATTAAAGTTGTCATTGGCAAACAGCCATTGCTTTGAAGGAGAAAATTTTTCTACTCATGATGAGTTGAACAGGTTGCTCAGTGACAGCAGTTACCACCACTTTGTGCTTTATCCAGGTGAAGGTTCTCTCAGCCATAGCGAAGTCGCCGTAAAGTTATCGGCTCAGCAAAAGGTGCGCGTGATCCTATTAGATGGAACTTGGAAGAAAGCTTACAAAATGTGGCAGTTATCAACCAACTTGCACCGTTTGCCGCTTATACACTTACCTGATGACTTACAAGGCAACTACCGCATTCGTAAAGCGCCGAGCGATAACAGCCTCTCGACGGTTGAGGCCGGCTACCATATTTTAACTCTACTCGAACCTCACCGAGATTTCTCAGCGTTGATTGATACATTTAATCAAATGGTTGAGTTCCAAATTAAACAAATGCCACCGGGTGTATTTGAAAAGAACTACCGCCCGTAACGCAAAGGTACACGAGGAATATGCGGCAAAGTCAAATTTAGCAACTAAACTTGATCCAAGTGCGATGTTGTTAATCAGTGCTTTAGAATCAAAACCATTAATTTGACGTACAGATAATCAATGGAATTGGTACAACCAAGTACAATGCCGCGCAATCGTTTAGCTTTTGGTTAGGCGATGCTTCGTATAATCCCGCAGATAGGGTGCGGGAGTCTCTACCTGAAACCGAAAATTTCAGATTACGAAGAGTTAAGTGCACGGCGCTTTTCTCTTTGTATGCCTTCTGTTTCTCTAGAGAAAAGCGCTTGTTAGAACTCAATCTATACGAATGGAGAGACAAGCATGAACCAACCCCTTTTTATTCAGCAATTACCTAAAGTTGAACTGCATTTGCATATTGAAGGCTCACTTGAGCCGGAGATGATGTTTAAACTCGCTCAGCGCAATCAGATCTCTTTGCCTTTTACTACGCCAGAAGAAGTAACAGCCGCATACCAATTTACCAATCTACAATCTTTCCTCGATATCTATTATCAGGGTGCGAATGTTCTTATCCACGAGCAGGATTTCTACGATCTGACTTGGGCCTATTTGTTACGTTGTCAGAAAGACAATGTCATTCACAGCGAGATCTTCTTTGACCCGCAAACCCATACTGATAGAGGGATTGCTTTTGATACAGTGATTAACGGTATTCACCGTGCACTAGAAGATGGCCGCGAACAACTAGGTATTACCAGTCAGATTATCATGTGTTTCCTGCGTCACTTAGACGAAGAGAGTGCTTTTGATACCCTGTTTCAGGCTCTGGAATACAAAGACAAGATTGTTGCGGTCGGATTAGATTCGTCAGAATTAGGTCATCCGCCAGAGAAGTTTGCTCGCGTATTTGCCAAGGCATTAGAAGAAGGGTTCTTAACCGTGGCTCATGCAGGGGAAGAGGGGCCGGTCAGTAATATCTATGACAGCCTAGAGCTATTGAAGGTGAGCCGTATTGATCACGGAGTAAGATGTTCAGACGATGAAAACTTGCTGTACGCTTTAGCTCAAAGTCAGATGCCATTAACGGTATGCCCATTATCCAATACTAAGCTCAAAGTATTTGAGGATATGCACCAACATAACATTGTTGAATTACTAAGACGAGGCATTTGCGTCACCATCAACTCTGATGACCCTGCGTACTTTGGCGGCTATATGACGGATAATTTTCTAGCGGTAGCCGAGGCTCATTCACTCACCAATGAAGAGCTGGCTAAATTTACTCGCAATGCTATTTCAGCCAGCTTTATTAGTGATGAAAATAAGCAGAAACTTAGAGAAAGGCTGGGAGATTTTATAAGTTCTGTTTGTTAATGGGTCAACCAATCAGGCGCTTATCTGAGCGCCTGATTAATATTTAATTGGAAGAGAATAGCTGCTGGTGGAGCCTTTGAGCATGCCCATCGGTCATTGAAGATATGTAGTCAGCAATGACTCGGAATCCTCCGCTTCTGGTCTCTTTTTCCAACCATTCCTGACGCACATTAATTGGTAGTAAGCGCTCGGGATCGGCACTGAGTGCTTCGAAAATATCCATAATGATCTGCTGACCTTTGTATTCTACCACTTGAACGTGGGGCACTTGAATCACATAGTCGCTGACGAACTTTTTCAACACATCGAGCGCTTTAGCCATAGTAGGTTCAAGTACCGCATTAAAGGCTAGTATTTCGCTCTGGAAAGGGGCATCAATCGGTTTAATCGAAATACTGGTCAGTAGTGCGTTAACCATGCCGCCGATCGCATCCTTACGTTGATAATGAGTGCCTGAAAAGAGCATCTCGGTGATCGAGGCAATATGCTTTTCAAACCAAGCATCGCCACACTCAGATAAATGGCTAGAAGCACCTTCAATCCACTGCTGGCGATTAACCATACCCAGGACAATGGCATCTTCAAGATCGTGTACCCCATAAGCGATATCGTCCGCCAGTTCCATAATCGAACAATCAATCGACTTATAGCGCGTTTTGCTATGTTGCCTGTCGCTGATACTTTCAGCCCGCATCTGACTGAACAGTAATCTATCTTGCTCACACAATGGTTCTACCACCCAGTCAAACAGCGTTTTATCACAGTCATAAAGCCCCTTAGCGGGTGACCAGTCTTTTGCTCTCAGTCTGCGCTGGTGAGAAACACTTTCTGGTACATGAGCAGCGCGTGTTTGGCTAATCATGGCTGGGTACTTGATGAGTCCGAGTAAAGTGCGACGTGTGAGGTTCATTCCGAACTGTTCGGTATACGGCTCTAGCTTGGTGACTATGCGAAATGTTTGGGCATTGCCTTCGAAACCACCGTGATCACGCATCATATAATTGAGAGCGACTTCACCGCCGTGACCATAGGGCGGATGACCAATGTCGTGGGCAAGACATAAAGAGTCAATTAGGCTATCACTGGGTAGTAAGTCCCTGAACTCAGGTTGTTTCTTTTTCAACTGAGCAACAATTCCCGTACCTAATTGTGCGGCTTCAAGTGAGTGAGTCAGGCGGGTACGATGGAAGTCGTCAAAGCTATTGCCATGCACTTGAGTTTTAGCCTGCAAACGACGAAACGCTGCAGAGTGAAGGATGCGCGCGCGATCTCTTTGATATGGGCTGCGATGGTCATCGCGACGAATCTTATGTTCATCATCGTGGCGTTCATGCCATAAATCACTGATTTTAAACGTCATAGGCTGCATCCCCTGTTTTTTCTTACCGTACACGTATACGCTAGTGACTGCAAGGCTAGTCACGCATAGTAAGAATCAGTATCGCAGCGACAGCAAGAAAGCTGGTCATCATCAAGAACACATCATTGTAGGCCATAATCGCTGCGTCTCTTTGCATTGTAGCAACCAAACTGGCTTGAGCTTGCTGCATTGCTGTTGCGGCATCACTGCCCGCCTGGATAAAGAAGCTTTGCTTTTGATGAAGGGTTTCCCAACCTAATTGACTAACAGTGGGTAGAGACTCCTTAATATGAGCGAGATGCTCGCGCGTTTTGTTATCAAGTAGGGTAGCGATAACAGCGATGCTGAAAGCTCCTCCTAGGTTGCGCATAACGTTAGTTAAGGTAGAGGCGTCGGGTGTATCATGCTTGGCGATGTTTTTCATTGCCACTAAAGACAGCGGCACCATAATAAATGGGCTGCCAATGGCGCGTAGTACCATAGATAAAATCAACTGCTGACCACCAAAATCAACCGTCATATGAGTGTTGACGTAACAACTTAAGCCAAACATGGCAAAGCCGAACGTGACCAAGTACTTGGGCTTAATAATTTGGGTTAACTTAGGTACGAGTGGAAAAATTAACAGCTGTGGAAAGCCCATCCACATCAAGACTTCTCCAATCTCCATCGCGTTATATTGTTGAATCTGAGTCAGATACATCGGCAATACATAGATGGAGCCAAGAAGTGCCATCCCTAGGATCAGATAAGCGAGACAAGACATGGCAAACTGCCCATCGCGGAGTAATCGCAAGTTGACCAATGGTTTTTTGTGCTGCAGTTCGTTAATCACAAAGTAGACCAAGCTCACAGCGGAGATGATGCTCAAGGTAATAATAAAGCGAGAGCTGAACCACTCTTCACGATTGCCTTCTTCCAGTACCACTTCTAAGCAGCCCAAGCCAAGCGCCATGGTGGCAATACCGAACCAATCGGCCTTTTTCAGTGTGGCTAATTGTAGCGGCTCGTCATCCAAACCATAGCGAATCATAGCAATCACTAAGAAAGCTGGTGGGATATTTATATAGAAGATGTAGTGCCAAGATAGGTTTTCCGTCAACCAGCCACCAAAAGTAGGGCCAATAGACGGGGCAAAAGTAGCAGTAATACCAAATAAAGCCATGCCTACTGCACGTTTATTAAGTGGCAAAAGCTGTATGACCAATGAAAAGGCTAGGGGGATCAAAGCGCCACCACTAAAGCCTTGCATTGCGCGGAATACGATCATCGAGGTCATGTTCCACGAGAAGGAACACAACAGCGAAGAGAGCGTAAACATCGCGGTTGTCCAAGTCAGATAACGGCGCTTCCCCAACGCTTTGGATAGCCAGCCACTGAGTGGAATCGCGATCATTTCAGCCACAAGATAAGACGTCGAGATCCAAGAACTTTCGTCTAAAGTCGCAGAGAGCGCTCCTTGAATATCTTTCAGTGAAGAGTTGGTGATCTGGATGTCCAGGATTGCCATAAACGCACCGATAAGACCACCAAACAGAGCTATCCAGTGACGGGTTGGGACTTGTTGCTCTTCAATCGTTGGGCTAACAGCAGTATTTGCCATGGTTAGCCTCGGGTATCAATAGTAGCGACAACAGATAAACCAGGGAGTAAACGCCCTTTAAGCTCTTTAGCATCAGGAATGATAATTTTTACGGGTACACGTTGAACGATTTTAGTGAAGTTGCCCGTTGCATTCTCTGGTGGTAGAAGAGCAAACTTGGCTCCGGTGGCAGGAGAAAAACTCTCAACTACCCCCTCAAGTGGTTCTCCAGGGAAAGCATCAAGTTCCACTGCGACTTTCTGCCCTTTGTGAATACCACTGAGCTGAGTTTCTTTGAAGTTCGCTTCTATCCATACTGAGTTATTAGGTACTAAACTCATCAATGGTGCGCCAGACTGAACTAACAAACCTTCACGAACACTGCGTTTACCTATAATGCCGTCAGTTGGGGCATAAACTTTGGTGTAATCTAAATTTAATTGGGCTTGTTTTAGCCCGGCTTGCGCTTCTGTGACCGAAGCTCTTGCTTGCTCTATTTCGCTGGCGATAACATTGAGTTGATCGTTTGCTGCCACCAAGCTTGCTTTTGCTTCTTCGAGTGCTGCCATCGTGACTTTTTGTTGAGCGAGCATACTGTCGACTTCATCTTGAGAAGCATAGTCGCGTTTTAATAGGCTTCGTGAGCGTGCCACTTGTTGAATGGCACGGTCATATTCGGCTTGTGCAGAATCAACACGGCTTTCAGCTTGATGAATTTGGCTGCGTTGTAACTTTTGCTGAGCAACGAGGTTGCCTTCACTCGCTTCGGCAACGACTAGATGAGCTTTGGCTTGCTCTAATGCCGCTTGAAAATCGCGGTCGTCAATCCGCACCAAAAGGTCTCCCTGTTTGACGGCTTGGTTATCCGTGATGTAAGACTGGGCAATATAGCCAGAAACTTTTGGGCTGATACTAGTGATGTCGCCTTGTAGGTAAGCATTATCAGTAGACTCAAAATATTGACCGTAAGTGAGCCAGTAACCACCGCCTAGCAAGCCAAGCGACAGCATGAACGCTGTTGCAATTAAAGGGGTTTTGTTACGTTTGCGCGGCTTGGCTTGGGCGTTGTGGTTTTTGGTCATAGTAATTCTCGTTGGGGAAATAAGGGTGTAACAAATTGTAAAGGAAATGGATTGGTTGATAAGATAGAAAAAAATGAAAACACTGTTGCACAGATTGATCTAATGCCTGGAGGGAATAATCGATGGACTTAAACGCGATAAACGTGTTTGTACAAGTGGTTGAGTGCGGAAGTTTTACCCAAGCTGCAGAGTCGTTGAGTATGACTAAGTCTACGGTCAGTCGAAAGTTAGCCGACTTAGAGCGGCATTTAGGTGTGAGGTTGATCACTCGTTCAACCCGTAGTTTAGTGATCACCCCTGAGGGAGAGCGCTTTTATCAATCTAGCCAGCAAATGCTTGAGCTTCTTAACCAAGCTGAGCTTGAAGTGAGTGCCAACCAAGATTTGATCAGAGGTCCACTGAATGTCGTTTTTCCTGTCGAACTAGGCCAGCAAGTATTAAGTAAGCACATTCATCGATTTTTAGCAGATCATCCCCATGTCACTTTAAACTTAGAGTTAACCAATCGTGAAGTGGATATCATCGCAGAGGGTATTGATCTGTATGCGCAAATTGGTGAGTTGGCAGATTCAAGCTTGGTATCAAGGTATCTTGCTTCTTCAACACGTATTTTGGTTGCTAGCCCTGAGTACATTGAAAAGTTCGGCCAGATTGATAGCCATCATGATCTGAAACCGCCACATCAGCTTGTTGAAGTCTCTAACAAAGGTGCTCGTTTTCCTAAATGGCACCTTGGTTTAGAAGACGTATCCTATCAAATTGACTTACCGTATCAGCTTAGGGTTAATACCATCACGTCGTGCTTGAACGCATGTATTGATGGATTAGGGATATCTGTGTTGCCAGAATTTATTTGCTTAGAGCACCTTAATAGTGGCCGATTAGTGCGACTTTTACCTGATTACATTATGCCGGAAGTGAGTGTTAGTCTGGTGTATGCCGATAGGCGATTAATGCCAAAGCGTAAAAAAGTGTTCATTGATTACCTGCTTGATGCTTTCCATAAAGAGCACCCACGTACTAACTAATCTCATCTAACGAAAGTTCAAAGCTTGGCGCAAAGGTGGTGAGGAAATACGCCATCTCTGGTGTTTGACGTTCTTTTAAAGTGACATCTAGGCGCTTTTTAGCTAATGCATATTCGTGGTTTCCCGCACTCAGCTCTTCAAGACATTTCAAATAAGCACAGATGGTATCTGCTTGTTTAACGATTGCCGCATCTTCTGTGTGGGCACACTGAGAGACTAGATACGGTGCAAAATCGTCTCGAAACTCTTCCGGCAGCATCGAAAGCAACTTTTGCTCCGCTGCTGCTTCAATCTTTTTATACTCTTTAGCGATCTCTGGGTTGTAGTATTTGACTGGAGTCGGTAAGTCACCTGTTAAAACTTCACTGGTGTCGTGGTACATACCGAGAATCGCTATTCTTTCAGGGTTTAAGTTTCCGTCAAATTTTTTGTTTTTGATAACGGCTAAAGCGTGAGCTACAAATGCGACTTGTAAGCTATGTTCCGAGATGTTCTCGGTCGATATCGATCGCATCAACGGCCAGCGCTGAATCAGTTTCATGCGAGCCAAGTGAGCAAAAAAGTGACTTTCCTTTGGATTGGTGTTTGGCATTTGTACCCCCTAAACAAAAAGGACACTCGGTGAGTGTCCTTTAAGCATATGAAAGTTCAGCGCTAATTACTACTGACTATAGGTTGATAAGAAGCGTTCAAAGCGGCCAATTGCCATTTCTAAATCCTCAACATGTGGCAAAGTCACAATGCGGAAGTGATCGGGTTTTGGCCAGTTGAAGCCAGTACCTTGAACAAGCAGCACTTTTTCTTGAATTAAGAAATCGAGCACCATTTTCTGATCGTCCTTGATGTTGTACATCTTAGTGTCGATTTTCGGGAACAGATACATTGCACCTTTTGGTTTGACACAAGAGACGCCAGGGATCTGGTTAATCAGCTCAAAGGCTTTATCACGCTGTTCCAACAAACGGCCACCAGGCAAGATCAGTTCATTGATACTTTGATAGCCACCCAGTGCAGTTTGAATTGCATGTTGCATTGGAACGTTGGCACATAAGCGCATTGAAGAGAGCATATCAAGACCGTTGATGTACCCTTGAGCTTGATGCTTAGGCCCGGTAAGAAACATCCAACCACCGCGGAAACCACAAACACGGTAAGCTTTTGACAGGCCGTTAAAAGTGACGACCAGCACATCTTCAGTTAAGGTTGCCACTGAGGTGTGCGTGGCACCATCGTAAAGTACCTTATCGTAAATTTCGTCAGCGAATATAATCAGCTTGTGCTGGCGAGCAATTTCGATCACCTCAAGCAAGAAGTCGCGGCTATAGACCGCTCCTGTTGGGTTGTTCGGGTTGATCAGCACAATACCGCGGGTCTTTGGCGTGATCTTCTTTCTTATGTCATCTAGGTCTGGGTACCAGTCGGATTCTTCGTCACACATGTAGTGAACGGCTTTACCACCAGACAAGGCAACAGACGCGGTCCAGAGTGGGTAGTCAGGTGCTGGGACAAGCATCTCGTCGCCGTTATTTAGCAAGGCTTGCATGGCCATGACAATTAACTCTGACGCACCGTTACCCACGTACACATCCTCTACATCAAGAGAGCGAATACCTTTACGTTGATAGTGTTGAACTACCGCTTTACGAGCTGAGTAAATGCCTTTTGAATCGCAGTAACCTTGAGATGTTGGCAGGTTACGGATTACATCAACCAGAATTTCGTCAGGGGCGTCGAAGCCAAATGGGGCGGGGTTACCAATGTTCAGCTTCAGTATTTTATGCCCCTCTTCCTCCATGCGCTTAGCATGTTTGAGTACAGGACCCCTAATGTCATAGCAGACATTGTCGAGTTTTGACGACATCCCGATATTTTGCATTGATTAAAACCTAAATATTATTTAATTTCTTTATTAAAGTACCTTAAAAAGAGGTTCTTTAGAATAAAAATCTGATTAGATAACAACATTTAAAGGCTTGTAGCACGCCCGTTATCACAGGATTTTGCAAAACATTGGTTTCAACCTTGATTTGAGTAAGGTCTATAAATAGAGTAGCGACATATAATGAAATAATAGTCCCCATGCATACGAGGCTGATTTGTCATACTTTCATCAAGCCGTAACTGAACTTATCGAACGCGTAAAGGAAGCAGAAGATGGTGTAAACCGTCTGGTTCAAGTTCTTGAGGAAAAACCTGACTTTGCATTTATCGACTGGTTGGAAGCGCAGCCACTATTCCCCAAGTTTTATTGGCAATCGCGCGATACCCGAGAAGAGGTTGTGGCACTTGGCCAACTGCATACTTTTGTTGAGCCAGCACCGGCTTATACGATTTTGGCCGAAGACCAGCGTATTTGGGGAGGGCGATCCTTTGACGGTCATACGGGCAAGAACCGCCGTTGCATGTCCTCATTTTTCTTCCTACCGCAAATTGAGCTAATTCGTTTTGATGAGCGGTGGTCACTGGCGGTGAATCTCAATGCCGAAAAGCATCGTACTTTGGCAAGCTTGTATAAACTGCAGTTAGAAGTCTCGCCGATACTACCAGTCTCTTCGCATATAGAAACGATTCAACATACTCCAGAAAAAGGGCAATGGTCACAGTTGGTTGACAAAGTGCTAACTGGTATCAAAAACGATGAATTTAAGAAAGTGGTACTAGCGCGTAAAACCGAGGTGAACCTAGATAGGCCTCTTTGTGCATCTCAGTTATTGAAAGCGAGTTATCTGCAAAATCATCACAGTTTTCACTTCTTGCTCTCGTTAGATAAGAAACACAGCTTTTTGGGCTCTACGCCAGAGCGTCTGTATGCTCGCCAAGGGCAAGAACTTTATACCGAAGCTCTTGCAGGTACGATAGGGCGAGGTATTAATGCAAGCCAAGATATGGAGTTGGCCAACTGGCTTTCTAATGACGTTAAGAATCTCAATGAAAACCAATATGTTGTCGACGATATTATTGATCGCTTAACCCCGCATTCGGAACATGTTGAAGTCGAGCAAGAGGCGAGGTTAGTCCGCTTACGCAAAGTACAGCATTTAAAGCGCAGCATTCATGCTCACCTTCGTAAAGGAGTCAATGGGGTCCAGTTACTTAGCGCTTTACAACCCACAGCCGCCGTGGCGGGTTTACCTCGTGAAGAGTCGATGGCATTTATCCAGAAAAATGAACCGTTTGCTCGCGGCTGGTATGCTGGCTCTATGGGTTTCATCAGCCAGCAACGCGCCGAGTTTTGCGTTGCTATCCGTAGCGCTTTGGTACTCAACGATCAAGTGCAGCTCTTTGCTGGGGCAGGAATTGTTCCTGGTTCAGTGGCAGAGTATGAATGGCAAGAGCTAGACAAAAAGATGTCAACGTTACTGTCTTTGATTTCAGATAACCCTCCATTGGGAGTAGCTTCGTAGATGAGTGGCGGTTCATACTCAATTGAGCAAGCAGTTGTAAATCGCATCTGGTGCCAAACCCTTTTTGAAGAGCTATCGCGCTTTGGTGTGACTGACGTATGTATTGCACCCGGTTCCCGCTCAACACCACTGACCTTAGAAGCAGCTGAAAACCCACATTTGAATCTGCATACCCATTTTGATGAACGTGGTTTAGGCTTTCTTGCGCTTGGGTTGGCGAAAGCCAGTTGTAAACCTGTGGCCGTGGTGGTGACTTCTGGCACGGCAGTAGCAAACTTATTGCCCGCGATTGCAGAAGCTAAGCTAACAGGTGAAAAACTGGTGGTATTAACTGCAGACAGACCAGTGGAATTGATTGACTGTGGTGCCAATCAAGCCATCAACCAATCAGGGATCTTTTCTTCTCATATCAGCGAAGTACTCGAACTTCCAAGCCCTGCTTTGAGTACGCCTTTGAAGTGGCTGCTCACATCGGTAGATAAAGTGATGCACAGCCAGTCAAGATTGGGGGGAGCGATACATATCAATTGTCCGTTCCCAGAGCCTTTGTATAGCACTCAAGCTAAGTCTATCTATCAAGGCTACCTTGATTCTGTTTCTCGCTGGTGGAACGGCAATACAACCTATACACGACAGTTTTCTAACTTGGGCAAACCACAGCTACATTTTAGCGACTTTGCTGATATGAAAGGGGCGATTGTACTAGGCAGTGTCACGCTAATTGAAGCGCGACTGGCCAAGCAGTTAGCCGAAAAATTGGGATGGCCTCTCTTGTGTGATCCTCAGTCTGGAGTCAACTCTGCTTGGGCTCACTATGATTTATGGCTGCAAAACCCTCTGCGCTCAGGGCGATTCAATCAGTGCGAGTTGATCCTGCAAATCGGCTCAAGGATTGTTTCAAAGCGTTTGAATCAGTGGCTTATTCAACAGGTCGAACAGTTTGGTGCTGAGTATCATTATCTTTCTCCAAGCGTAGATAGAAACAACCAAGCGCACTTAATACAAACTCACCATATTGCTGAAATTGAGTCTTGGTTGCATACCTGTATCGAGTCTTTTCCGCCGTTAATGAACAGTGAATCGGGCTGGGCTAATGAGCTTACTGAGTTATCTCAACAGGTAGCCGATTTAGCCGCACTTCATCTCAATACCGATTCGAAATTAGATGAGATTGCGCTGGCGCTAAGCGTGAATCAACTGCCGAACCAAGCGCAGGTTTTTTTAGGCAATAGCCTATTTGTGCGCTTGGTGGATATGTTTAGCAACCATGACGGCTATGCTGTATACAGCAATCGCGGGGCATCGGGGATTGATGGATTAATTGCGACCGCTTCTGGGGTTGTACGTGCCAAGAAAGTGCCGACTGTGATTTATATCGGTGATACTTCTTTGCTTTATGATGTTAACTCGCTCGCGCTACTCACCCACGAAAAAACACCCGTGGTGGTTGTGGTGACCAATAACGATGGTGGTGCAATTTTTGATTTGTTACCTGTACCAGCGCAGCAAAAACAATCACTCTATCAAATGCCGCACGGCTATGATTTTGAGTTTGCAGCAAAACAGTTCAAGCTAGGCTACAACAAGCCTGAAACTTTGGCTCATTTTCACCAGTTAGTGAATGACCATTTAGTCGACGGTCAAGGGGCGCTGCTTGTTGAAGTGCAAACACCTCCTGACCAGGCATCATCTCAATTAAAAGAATTTATCCAACAAGTTCATGCTTTATAGTCATTCAAGTTTAAATCTAAACCATGCGGGCCCGGTAATTGTATTTTTACACGGTTTGCTCGGTTCTGGTTCGGATTGGCAAGCTACTCAAGTCTATTTATCCAATTTTCCTACTATTTCATTAGATTTACCAGGACATGGACTCAGTGCATTAGAATCTTGTTGCAACTTTAGACACTGCTGCGATCAAATATCTGACACTCTTCTTACTTATGTGACGCCACATAAGCCTATAGTATTGGTTGGCTACTCGATGGGGGGGCGTATTGTAATGACTGGAGTTGCTAATGGTTACTTTTCTTCTCTCAATATTCAGTCAATTATTGTCGAAGGCGGCAATTTCGGATTGAAGAGTGAAGCAGAGAAGCAGCAAAGATGGCAAAGTGATAACCAGTGGGCGAATCGCTTTCGCAACGAGTCTATTGAACAGGTATTAAGCGACTGGTATCAGCAGCCCGTGTTTAGTTCGCTAAATCATGAGCAAAGACAAAAACTGATTGATAAACGGAGTGCTAATCTAGGCTCATCGGTAGCAAACATGCTAGAAGCGACATCGCTCGCTAAACAAGATTATCTACTCGATGCTTTGAAACAGTCGGGTGTCGAGACTCATTATATATGTGGCGATAGAGACAATAAGTTTAGTCAGTTGGCCAAACAAAGCTGTTTGTCTTTTAGCCAGGTTGCGGGGGCAGGGCACAATGTTCATGTTGAACAGCCACAAGCTTTCGCAACGATTGTAAAAACTCAGCTAAATACTTTTCGCTAGGTAGTCAGTTGAGCCAATAAGTAAATAAACTAGGAATCACCATGGCAAAAACAGTCGGTATCTCAGAAGAAGAACTATACGCTCCAGTTAACTGGAATGACTGCACAGGTGAATATGAAGATATTCAGTACCACAAATCAGAAGATGGAATCGCTAAGATTACTATCGCTCGCCCTCAAGTTCGTAACGCATTCCGCCCACAAACCGTCAAAGAAATGATCAATGCGCTGACAGACGCGCGTTATGATGAAGGGGTTGGCGTCATAATCCTTACTGGTTTAGGTGAGAAAGCATTCTGTTCTGGCGGTGATCAGAAGATTCGTGGTGACTACGGAGGCTACCAAGATGATTCGGGTACCCACCACTTAAATGTTCTTGATTTCCAGCGTCAAATTCGTACATGTCCAAAGCCAGTGATTGCTTCGGTTGCAGGTTGGGCTGTAGGTGGTGGTCACGTTCTACATATGATGTGTGACTTAACCATCGCGGCTGAAAACGCACAATTTGGTCAAACAGGACCTAAAGTAGGCTCATTTGATGGTGGCTGGGGTGCTTCTTACATGGCTCGTATTGTTGGTCAGAAGAAGGCACGCGAAATCTGGTTCTTATGCCGATTCTATGATGCGCAAGAGGCTCTCGATATGGGGTTAGTTAACACGGCTGTTCCCGTCGAAGAACTAGAGAAAGAAACGGTTCGCTGGTGCCGTGAAACTCTCCAGCACAGCCCAATGGCACTACGCTGTCTAAAAGCGGCGCTGAATGCCGACTGTGACGGCCAAGCTGGTCTTCAGGAGCTTGCAGGTAACGCAACCATGATGTTCTACATGACGGAAGAAGGTCAAGAAGGCCGTAATGCGTTTAATGAGAAGCGTCGTCCTGACTTTAATAAGTTCCCACGTAACCCTTAATTTGTTGTTTATATTGTCGCGTTGGCATCAATGACTGTTTCGAGGGTGCTCATATAGGTTTCTATATTCTGCGTCCTCTCTTTATTCTTGAGGCTACAGCTTAGATATCAACGTACAAATGGGTGAAATATCCAACACAAGCTACATTTATATCAATAAAGAAAGGGATATTGCTATGAGATCAGCCAAACTGTATCGCTATGAATTGCCGATGGACAGTGGCGTGATACTGCGTGAACAAAAGCTCAAGCAGAGAGAGGGATTTGTCGTTGAGCTGGTTCTTGATGGTGAAATTGGTCGAGGTGAAATTGCGCCCCTACCTGGTTTTAGTATTGAGACAATGGAAGATGTTTACTCGCAATTGATCGAGCAACTGGCGTTGTGGCAACAAGGCCAAACACTCAATTTTGATGAGCTGTACCCATCTGTCGCATTCGGCTTGTCAATGGCTAGCTTAGAGCTGAATAAGCAACTTCCACAACAAGGCTGTTTTCAAGCTGCGCCATTGTGTTCGGGGGATCCAGATGAGTTGCTACCTAAGCTAAACGCGATGACAGGCAATAAGGTTGCGAAAATAAAAGTTGGCCTATATGAGCCCATTCGTGATGGGATGCTGGTCAGCCTGTTCTTAGAGTCGATTCCTGACTTGACCTTGCGTTTGGATGCAAACCGAGCGTGGACAGCAGAGAAAGCGCAGCAATTCGCGAAGAAGATTGCCCCATCGCTACGTGGTCGGATTGCTTTTATCGAAGAGCCTTGTCAATCTCCGGGAGACAGCTTCTCTTTCGCCATTAATACGGGCATTGCCATAGCTTGGGATGAAACACTGCAACATGCTATCCGCAAAGAGGAGTTTAAGCTAGAAGACCTCAACGGTGCTAAAGCGATCGTGGTCAAACCCACTTTGATTGGATCAGTGGAGCGCAGTATCGAGTTGATAGACAAAGCGAAATCACTTGGGATAAAGGCGGTAATTAGTTCGAGTATTGAGTCGAGCCTAGGCTTAACTCAGCTAGCAAGACTGGCTCATTGGCAGTTACCTGACGAAGTGCCGGGCCTTGATACGGTCGGCCTCTTTGCTCAGCAACTAGAAGTCGCGTGGCCTGGCTGTGACCTTCCAATAGCTCGTTTGTCTGATCAGGCTTTAATCTGGCAGGCGTAATGGGTCACTTATCACCACTACGTCAATGGGCTCAATCGAGCCCATCTTTATTTGCTCTGTCTACACCTTCAGAAAGTTACACATGGGCTGAGCTAACAACTGTGGTCGAGCAGGTGGCTAACTCACTGGCAAGCCAAGGTATTGGAACGGACAGTGTATTGACTTGTGTTGGCAAAAATAGCCCTGAACTCATCTTGGTTTATTTGGCCTGTCTCGAGCTAGAGGCGATTTGCGCCATCACCATGCCGCAAACAGAGACAGAATTTCAACAAAAACTCAGCACTTTATATTCGAAGCCGAGTGAGGCTAAAGTGTGGCTCTCTAGTGATATTCCGCACCTTTACAACTACCAAAATATTGAGCTGAAGTTATCAAACAACCGAACTGATTATGCCTCCTTTAATACTGACGCGCTGGCTTCTATCATATTTACGTCTGGTTCTACGGGCTTGCCTAAAGCGGTAGCTCATACCTCTAAGCAGCATTTGGCTTCCGCTCAAGGTTTGTTGCAGCGCTTTAAGTTTAAACGAGGAGATACCTGGTTACTGAGCCTACCTATGTACCATGTCTCTGGATTGGCGATTATCTATCGCTGGCTGTTCAGTGGTGCAAGCTTGAAAATGGGCAAAGGGGAATTGGCTGAAGATATTCAGGGAGTCACCCACGCCTCTTTAGTCTCTACCCAACTTAAGAGGCTTCTCGATAATGAAGTGAAGTTGTCGCTTAGTCATGTATTGCTAGGTGGCAGTCATGTACCGGTGGAGCTTAGTAAGCAAGCTGAAAAACTTGGCATCGAAACATGGCTTGGTTACGGAATGACAGAAGCTGCATCAACAGTTACAGCAAAACGCATTGATGCTCAATCCAGTGCTGGAGAGTTGCTTCCCAAACGTAAATTACGCTTGAAAGGGCAAAGGATCTTTATTGGAGGTAAAACTTTAGCTGCTGGCTATTATGTTCAAGGAAAACTCACTCCAATAACTGAAGACGGTTGGTTTGACAGTAAAGATCTCGGCGAGATGCTTGATCAGGAACTGAAGATTATTGGCCGCGCAGACAATTTGTTTATCTCTGGTGGTGAAAACATCCATTGTGAAGAGATCGAAGAGGCCCTGAACAAACTTCCATTCATAAATCAATCTGTGATTGTACCTATAGAAGACAGCGAGTTTGGCCATAGACCAATCGCCGTTATTGCCACAACTGATACGATTGATAAGCAGAAAATCGCAGAGTATCTTAAAGGCTCGCTAACAAAACTGAAGTGGCCAATTGCTTACTACAAAATGCCGGAAGAACTGTTGCAAAGTGGGATAAAAGTGTCGAGGCACAAAGTAAAGCAGTGGCTAGAGGGCCAACTTAGTTAATTTGGCAATTTCATAGTCCAAATATGAATTTAGTATTCTTATAACCCTAACTCATAATGTCTCTAGATATTTAAGGGTTAGGGCATAAGGATGATTAAGGCAGTACTTGTGATAGGCGTGATATTACAGATTGTTGTCGCTATCCAAAGTGAAGGTCTCGCGAGATCATTAGCTGAGCTCTCTGCGTTTTTGTTGGTTTTGGCCATTGTCTTTAACTTAAAGACGAGCAAGCGCAAAAAGCAGCAGTGTAAAACTGAAGATGCTTAAGCGAGGGTTATCCAAGCTAAAGATGTCGTAGAGATTAGAATCCACAGAGTGACACCAAAAATCAGGGGCTTAGGTCCGGAAGACTTTAGCTTCTCAACGGAAATACCGCACCCAATCAAGAACAAGCATACCACTAGTGCTCGTTTCGCTATATCAAAAACCCCCTGATAAATGGCTTCAAATTGGGGCATTAAATCACTGACGGCAATGGCCACGCAGTAAAATAAAATGAAGTAAGGAATCGTAATCTTCTTTGAATCGTTGCGAAACAGAAACGCGCTAATTAACGCGACAGGAATAATCCATAATGCGCGAGCCAACTTAAGTGTTGTTGCTGTGGTAAGTGCTTCCTCACCATAGGCAGACGCAGCACCAACGACAGACGATGTATCGTGAATGGCAATTGCCGCCCACGTACCGAAAGTATGCTGATCAAGATTCAGTGCGTGACCAGTCACAGGGAAGATAAATAGCGCAATAGAGTTTAAGACGAATACGGTAGCAAGTGATAAGCCGATTTGCTCGTCGTTGGCTTTGATTGCCGGAGAGACTGCCGCAATAGCACTACCGCCGCAGATCGCGGTACCCGATGAAATCAGATATCCCGTCTCTCTATTTAACCCTAGTGCTTTCGCTAGCCACCAGCCAATTACCAGTGTGCCAACAATCGTTGCGATAATGATGCCAATCCCATCAGAGGTAACGGCTAACGCCTGCTCAAATTGTATACCAAAACCTAAGCCCACGATCGAGTAGGCCAATAGTTTCTTGGTTACTTTGGCAAGATTATATTGAGTCGGAACTAAGCCTAGTGACGCTAATAGGAACCCAATAACCAACGCAGTAGGGGACGTCACAAATGGTGTGAAGCAAATAGTCAGTGCAAGCCAAAATGGTAATTGAGTTTTGATATTGTTCATTTTCTGGGAGGGCAGCAAAGTTAGGAAGACAAGAGCAAGTATTCTAGCTGACTCACAGCGACAAAGAGAGCCGATTGATTTGAACAAGCGTTAAGAAAAACTTAACGCTTGTATGGCTCTTGCGTGCTAGGGCTAACGCCAATCACCTCTTAGTGCTGCGACTTTGCTGCGCATCGCTTCTGTAGAAGCGCTTTCTGGCGCGACAGGCTCGCCCACTTCAATTTCGAGCCTAGACCTGAAACGAGTCGGTAGCCCTTTACATGCTGCACCTTTATAGCGGCTAAAGTAACTGCCCCATAGCCCTTTTAATGCGATAGGAATGACAGGGACAGGACTCCGCTTGAGGATAATATCCATACCACGCATAAATTGATTCATTTCCCCATCTGACGTTAAGTGACCTTCAGGGAAGATACAGACAATGTGTCCTTCCGATAGTGCCTTCTCTACCTCATTAAAAGCGCTAATGATCGAGCGTCGGTTGTTTGCCGAGATCGGGATGACCCCAGCGCGTTGTAAGAATCGTTTGAGTGGTGGCAAGTTGGCGTATTTTTCTTCCATTACAAAGCGAATCAATCTAGGGCACACCGCGCTTAACAGTAATGCATCCATATAGCTAACGTGATTGCAGACTAACAGTGCGCCGTTTTTTTCAGGTAAGTTTTGCGTATTTTTATGACTGACGCGGTACATTGTATGGGTGATGACCCAAGTCAAAAAGCGCACCACAAAAATAGGGACTTGCATAAACAAGTAGCCAGCGACCAAGAGGTTTAACACCGCCAATAACAAGAAAAGTTGAGGAATAGAGAGTTCAATGATGGTTAAACACACAATGCCTAAGACGGCACTACCAACCATAAACAGTGAGTTGTAAATATTAAGTGCAGCAATGACTTGTGCTCGTTCGGCCACTTTCGCTCTCTGCTGCATTAAAGCGTATAAAGGGACAATAAAGATACCGCCAGAAGCACCAAGCAGAAGCAGGTAAGCAAACAACGACCACAATGGTTTGTGCATCACAAATTCGCTAAAGCTTGCAAACTCAGGCAGTTGCTGAGGGACTGATATAGCCATCAAAGCGCCAAAAATAGTAATACCTAAACTACCTAAAGGCACAATTCCCACTTCGATACGGTGGTTGGAAAGCTTGTCGCAAGCTAACGAGCCTACTGCAATACCGACAGAAAACAGTGCCAATAAGAAAGAGACCGCGCTTTCACTACCATTGAGGTGCAGTTTAGTGAAATTTGGGAATTGAGTGAGGTATGCAGCGCCTAAAAACCAAAACCAGCTAATAGCCATTAGTGAGCGGAAGATGGTTTTGTCCGCTTTAGCAATAGCGATGGTTTTCTTCGTCTGTTTAACAGGTTGCCATTTAAATTCTAGCTCAGGTGCGCTCGCGGGGGCTTCAGGAATTGAACGGCTAGATAGATAACCAAATATAGCGAATAGAACAACGCAGGCCGCAGCGACATATTTAGCGCTCTCCGCTGAAGCGATGACACCCGCTCCAAGTGTTCCCAATAATATTGCGAGAAATGTGCCCGTTTCGACCAAGGCGTTGCCCGGAACAAGTTCATTCGCTTTTAACTGTTGTGGTAACAAAGCATATTTGACTGGTCCAAAAAACGCAGACTGGGTGCCCATCAAAAACAGTAAGATAAGCAAAATGATATAGCTTTCAGTGATAAAACCAATGGCACCAAGGCACATGATACCGATCTCGGCGAGCTTTACTTTACGAATGAACCAAGATTTTTCGTACTTATCAGCAAGAACACCAGCAGAGGCAGAGAAAAGGAAAAAGGGAAGAATGAATAAGCCTGCCGCTAAGTTGATGAACAAATTACTAGAGATCGGTAATACGCCAGCACCAGCGAAAGCAACAAATAACAATAAAACATTTTTAAAAATGTTGTCGTTAAATGCACCGAAAAACTGGGTAATGAAATAGGGTAGAAATCGCTTTTGCCCTAGTAGAGAAGTTTGGCTATTCGACATTAAGGGATTACCAATTATTTAAGTAATTAGAGAGCAAGTTTTCTATCAGCACCTTTCCATCAATTGGCTCTGCTGCGAAAAATTTATCGTCGACACTTAACAGCGTGATCCCATGTACTCCAGACCAAAGCACGCGGCTTGCTTGCAGCACTTCTTTTGGGCTTCGTTCAGGAGCTAAAACCTGGAGAAGTTGCTCCAGCATTCCGGTCATCGAATCAATGCGTTCCGCTTGCCACTCGGGGAGCGTCTCACCATTCATATTATGTTCGAAGATTAGTTGCCAACGATGTGGGTGGCGCTGAGCAAAATCATGGTAGCAGTAGGCGAGTTCATACAAAGCTGATTTAGGGTCTTGGCAATGGGAAACCACAGCTTTAGCTTCTTCTGAAAGTTCGTCGAGAGTTTGGGCAACTGCGTGGAGAAGTAACAGGTTGTAGCTGCCAAAGACATTGACCAGAGTACTTGGTACATAGCCGATCATTGTCGCAATCTTCCGCAAGCTTAACTCGTGATAGGTATTACTTACTAAAAATTCTTTGACGGTGTTAAGCGTGAGCGCGATAAGCTCTTCACGCGTATGATCGTTTCTTCGGGCCATGATAAGTATTCTAAAATGAACAATGTTCAATATTCTAATGAGCCAGTACCTATATCGTCAACCGCAGTAAGGGTAAATTGCAATATTCTGATACATGTGTCGGAGACGTTTTGGTTTGATTATAAGACTAGTAGGGTTAATATAGATTAATAAGAATAAATTGATAACCTTAATAGGATCCTCAAAGGAAGAATATGAAACGACTCTTTTCCCTTGTTGCTTTACTTATGGTTTCTGTGGCGATCACGCCAATTGCAGAAGCGAAGAAGTTTGGTGGCGGTAAATCATTTGGCAAAAGTTTTAAAACAGCGCCTGCGCCAAAACAGCAACAAAAGAACACCAACACTATTGGTAAAGAACAAACCAGTAAAACTCAAAGCTCAAGTAAGAAAGGCTTGATGGGCGGTCTACTAGGTGGATTGCTTGCGGGTGGTTTGCTCGCTGCTTTCTTCGGTGGCGCATTTGAAGGTATCCAGTTTATGGATATCCTGATTATGGGTCTAATTGCCTTTGTTATCTTTAAACTGATGCGAGGTATGCTTGGTGCTAAGCAAGGCAGTATGAATCAGAATCGCCAGCAGCCTGCTTTTGGCGGTTCTTCAACGCCTAAGTTTGAACAGCCAAATGTTCACAACTTTGAGCAACCACAAAATAGCGGAGCGCAAGCTGGTGGCTTTGGTTTCGGTGCGCAAACAGACGTCCCTCACAACTACCCACCGGGCTTCGACCAAGCTGCATTCGTTAATGGTTCTCGCGAGCACTACCGAATTTTGCAAGGTGCATGGAACCACAACCAGCTTGAAACAATCGAAGAATACGTGTCGCCAAGTTTGTATCAAGACCTGATATCGGAGCGTGCGAAGCTAGATGGTGAACAGCATACGGATGTTATGTATGTTGATGCAGAAATTGTTCGCGCAGATTTCGACGCAAGTAAAGCTCAGCTAAGCCTACAGTTTAGTGGTCGTTACCGCGATGCCGAAGAAGGGGTCGAAGAAGATATTACCGACGTGTGGCACTTAGAACGTGACCTAACAACACCAAATGCGCCATGGTTGATTGTTGGTATCCAAGCTTAAACAGTCATGTCGTGTAATAAACGCCTGAGCGATTTGCTCGGGCGTTTTTGTATGTGCTTTACAGCGCGAGACTGATACAATTTTAAGACAAAAACAATGACGAGAAGGTAAGTAAAGTGGCTGAATTTAAATACAAAAATCTAACCCAAGAAGAGCAAGACAAGCTTGATGCAGCGGTATTTCGTCGGTTGTTAACCCATCTTGATGACAATAAAGACGTGCAAAATATAGACTTGATGATTTTGGCCGGATTTTGCCGAAATTGCTTTAGCAAGTGGTATAAAGCTGAAGCTGAGACACAAGGTTTAGAGCTGGATATTGATGACGCACGTGAGCGTGTTTACGGCATGACTTACGATGAGTGGAAACAAAACCACCAACCGAAAGCGACGCCAGAGCAACTGGCGGCGTTTGAAGCGCGCCAAAATCAAAATTAAATACTGTTATCTGCGAAACCGCCACTCCTAGAGTGGCGGTTGTTTTTTAAGCCGAGTTAACTGTTGTTGCTAGATGTGATGGTTAGCTAATTTGGCCTGTTGCCTCGAATTCTTCGAGTTTAATTGTATAGGGCTGTGTATCGCCAATATTCTCTTTTACCCACTCATCGTTGTAGTAAGTATCTAAGTAACGTTCGCCACTATCACACAACAAGGTAACAATCGAGCCCTTTTCACCGCGCATTTTCATCTCACTTGCCAACTGCAGAACACCATAGAGGTTTGTTCCAGTAGAAGCGCCAACTTTACGGCCTAGAATTTTCTCAAGCCAGTGTGCGGTTGCTACAGAAGCGGCATCGGCAATTGTGCGCATCTCATCAACGACACCTGGAATAAAGCTTGGCTCAACACGAGGGCGGCCGATACCCTCAATTTTACTGCCACAATTTCCAGTTAGGTTCTTATTGCCTGTTTTGTAGTAATCGTGAAACACAGAATTTTCTGGGTCTACAACACATAGCTTGGTGTCGTGTTTCTGGTAGCGAATAAAGCGGCCAATTGTTGCTGACGTACCACCTGTACCAGGGCTCATTACAACCCATGTCGGTACTGGATGATCTTCCATTTCCATTTGGCTGAAAATAGAGTTGGCAATGTTGTTGTTGCCGCGCCAATCTGTCGCACGTTCTGCGTAAGTAAACTGATCCATATAGTGACCGTTTAGCTCTTGAGCTAGGCGGTGAGATTCTGCATAGATCTGATCCGAGCGATCTACTAGGTGCGCTTGACCACCATAAAATTCAATTTGTTCAATTTTTTTACGTGCAGTGGATTTTGGCATAACGGCAATAAATGGTAAGCCTAGCAAGCGAGCAAAGTAAGCTTCTGATACAGCAGTACTACCTGACGATGATTCGATGATCGTCGTTTCAGGGCCGACCCATCCATTACAAATCGCATAAAGGAAAAGTGAACGCGCTAGGCGATGCTTAAGAGAACCTGTTGGGTGTGTACTTTCATCTTTTAGATAGATATCAATGCCGTCAATGCTAGGTAGGTCAAGCTTAATTAAGTGAGTATCGGCACTACGCTGATAATCGGCTTCAATTTTACGAACAGCGTTGTTAATCCAGCTATGGTCTGTACACATCGGGTTTCTCCTTAGAATCGTTATGAGGTTAATTTACCTATTTGAATGGAGAAAAGCTTTGCTATTTTTGTTGTAATTTGCTTTATTTGGAGAAAATATTTCTCTTTTGTGGTGTGTTTCGATATGGAAATAGATAAGACTGACCGAAAAATCCTCGATCTATTGCAGAACGATGCGACTTTGTCACTGAACGATTTGGCTGAAGCCGTTAACTTAACCACGACACCTTGCTGGAAACGACTGAAAAAGCTCGAAGAGGCAGGGGTGATTCAAAAACGCGTTGCATTATTGAATCCGGAAAAGCTTGATCTTTCCTTCACCGCTTTTGTTTTAGTCAAAACGAGCGACCATTCACATGAGTGGTATAGCCAATTTGTCTTGACCGCTTCGCAGTTTCCAGAGGTGATGGAATTCTATCGGATGGCTGGAGAGTACGATTATATGATGAAAGTATTGGTTAAAGACATGCAATGCTTTGATCACTTTTACAAAAAATTGGTTAATTCGGTAGAAGGAATCTCTAACGTGACTTCAACTTTTGCGATGGAACCATTGAAATATACGACAGCATTACCAATATGCCATACGTAAAGAAATGTATGGCAGAGTAAAGACGGGTAAAGCTCATTTTAATCGTGCTAGTTGTGACTAATCTTTGGGAAAGAACACATAACAAGGATGAATAAAATGTCAGCATTACCGTCAACTAACCCCCTAGGTTTTGCCGTGGCAGCGCTATTGCTCAGTGGCTGTAACGGAGGAGACGAATCGGGAGAGTCATCTTCGACGCCTTCTGTGTCAGGCAACAACATCACCAATCTCTTTTTTGCTAACCTTTCTGGTGATTGTCAGCAATACCTTGGAACCTTCTTCTCCACAGTCAATGATCTTCAACGCTTGCTAATTTACACTGGCCAAACACAGATCACTTCCAGTGGTAGTCATTGCATTATTCAATCTAACGCGATTCCTAACCATGATTTTAATGATGCCTCTGCCTCTTTCGCGACCAATGTTTCAGAGCAGTCAACCTATTATGAATTTACCGCTTCACCGAGCTTTTCGGGGTCGACTACCGCGTTGAGTTTAGGGACTTCTGAAGCCATTTTACTTAATGGTGTGAAGGTCGATTTACTTGCCGCTGCTTGTTATGGCGTTGGTAATGAACGCACAGGTTGCGGTCAAAGTGAGATAAGTAACCCGTGGCGGTATGACCCAATGTCATCACTCAATGGCTTTGGTACAGATATTCACAATGCCCATGTACAGCCGACAGGGGAGTATCATTACCATGGCAACCCAGTGGCCATGTTTGTTCAAGATTGCGCGGGGGGAGAGGCGTCTCCGGTGATTGGATTCGCCGCCGATGGTTTCCCAATCTATGGCAGTTGTTTCTTAGATACTTCGACCAATCAGGTAAGAAAGGCAGCATCAAGTTATCATCTAAAAACAGGCGCGCGTGTCGATGTAGGAAGTTATACCGCACCTGTGGTTGGTGGCAATGTTGTAAGCAGTAATTATGATGGTCAGTTTCGTGGCGATTGGGAATACTCTGCGGGTTTAGGCGATCTAGATGAATGCAATGGGATGACAGTCAATGGTCAGTATGGTTACTACGTAACAGATACTTTTCCTTGGGTGATTAACTGTTTCAAGGGCAGTGTTAATTCAAGTTTTAGTGGTTTTAGTGCTGAACGCTCTCATGGACATTCGCATTAACGAAGCCCCCGAATGGAGGCTCCATAGTTGACGGTTGGTGTGTTACCCGATGAATCGCATCACACCTTCTTGGACTGCTGATGCGACTAAATCACCATTGCGGTTATAGATTTCACCGCGCACCAAGCCTCGGGTATTGCTTGCTGTTGGGCTCTCAATAACATAAAGCAGCCATTCGTCCATCTTAAATGGGCGATGAAACCAGATTGAATGATCAATAGTCGCAACTTGGAATTTCGGTGTCATTAAAGAAACGCCGTGAGGATGCAGCGCGGTCACTAAGAACCCCCAGTCGGAGGCATAGCCTAGCAAATACTGATGAATCAGCTGATTGTCTGGTACTTCGCCATTGGCGCGGATCCATAGATATTGCTTAGGATCTACTTTCTCTGGCTTAAGAGGGTTCACGACCGTCACAGGACGCATTTCGATCGGTTTTTCGCCGCAGAACGTCTTCTTGAGTTTTTCCGGTAAAAAGTCAGCAATGCGCTCCGCAAGCTCAGATTCTGAAGAAAAATTTTCTGGCCCCGGAATTTCTGGCATGGTGTTTTGATGTTCAAATCCAGGTGCTTCGCCATGATAAGAAGCGGTAAGGTAAAAAATGGGACGGCCATTTTGAATGGCTTTCACACGGCGAGTGCTAAAACTACGACCATCGCGCAGATTTTCAACATCATAGACAATCGGTTTTTCTGGATCGCCAGGGTAGAGGAAATAGCTGTGAAATGAGTGGACCGTACGATCCTTATCCACTGTGTAACGTGCTGCAGACAGAGCTTGACCAATTACCTGACCGCCGTAGACTTGCGGAAGCCCTAGGTTTTCACTTTGGCCTCGGAATAGGCCTTCTTCTAGCTTTTCCAATTGGAGCAAGTCTAGCAATTCACTTAGAGGTTTACTCATTTTCTCTACCTTAAAGATTCTTATCTACTTGGCATTTTACTCAGTTTAGTGACAAATAAAACAGTTGTTTGATTTGAGGTGCAGTTTGCTTTTCAAGGGTCAACAAGTGCCAATGTCATCTGAAACTCAACATAGTTAAAGTCTTGTCAATAATCATCAAATTGCAATGACAAACGTATAGAGGCTACTTATACTTCTTGAAAATCTAATAGTTAAGAGAGTCTTTATGAAAAAGGTACTTGTATTATTTGCATCTTTGGTTGTGGGGTCGGTACTAGTAGGGTGTCAGTCTTCGCCATCAACTCTGACTGAAAACAAAGTCGACACTGTGACGGGGACCGTTGCCTACAGAGAGCGAATTGCATTGCCAAAAGGTGCGTTGATTACAGTGACTTTGCAAGATGTTTCTTTAGCCGATGCACCTGCAAAGATCATCGCTAAACATAGATTTGAAACCAATGGTGCGCAATCTCCATTTAAATTTGATCTTGCATACCATACGTCAAAAATCGATCCTCGCCACCGCTATAGCGTGAGCGCTCGTATTGAGGTCAATGGAAAACTGCGCTTTATCACAGATACTATGTACCCAGTTATCACAGACTCTGAGTATACGAATAATGTTGATTTACGCCTTGTAGGGGTGCGTCATTAGCCCTTCACCTTAGGTGGCAGCGTTATCATGGCTGCCATCGATATCTGCCTAGTTTTACTTTTCCATCAATACTCACTTCTATCCCTTCCGCAATCAGAGCCTCACGTTGCCTGACTAAATCTTCTCCTTTGAGCGAGATACGACCTTGGCTATTTATAACGCGAAACCAAGGCAGTTTACTGTCTGGCGGAAGGTTGCCTAGCGCTTTACCTACGTGACGTGCGTAGCCTGGGTAACCAGATAATTTTGCGATCTCGCCATAAGTACTGACTTTTCCAAAAGGAATTTGGTGAATTACTGCAAAGATTTGCATTAAAAACTGGTCCATAATGACAGTGTCCTAGTACAGATTTCCAAGGAATGGATAGGGAGAGGGCATGGTATTTTCAACATTTCAATTCTTAGTAACAACTTTGTTAGCGGTTGTGTGTGCGCGAGCTATTAGCCTGAGCGAAGGTGATATTCCGGTATTAGCACTGGTCATTCCTGCGCTTTGGATTTTCCCTCAGGGTGGCGTTATTGGCCTAGTATTAATGGCAGCAATGACGAGCTATGGGCTCACTCTTCCTCATCAGCCTATCACACTTTCTGTTGGTTTATGGGTCTTGTTCCCGTTACTTATGGTGGCTTTTTCGCGACGAAGTAGTCTAAGTGTGATTCTAACTAGCTTTTTGATTGTTGCTACTTTGCTTATTGGAATTATGGTCACTCAAGCAGGCGGTAAGCTCGCCGGAGAACCCATCGTGACCTTAATTCAAACTTGCGCTGTCGCGGTGATATGGTGGGCGGCATCACACTGGAAACCATCTAACACTCATAGTTGGTGGGCGCTTGGATTAATTCTGCCGCTATGGTTAGCCGATCTCTCTTATGCGGCTTTGATTGCCCTTTGTATCACCGGAATCATGGCCTCTATGGAAAGCTTGTCTAAATTGCAAACTTTTCGTTGGAGCAAGTTACTTTGTTGGACTTTACCCACGGTTGGGTTCGCAGCGCTGGTGGTCTCGCCAAGTATTGAAGTCCCCAATCCGGTGTTTGTGGTGTGGATCTGTTTATTGGGTACGGCTTGGATGACAGACTACATTCTGCGCAGCGTAGAAGAGAATCAAGATATATAAATAGCTTTTAGTATTGACTAAACACACACTTGGCATAGGCAACTTGTTGTGTCAGAATTGTTTGAAATTCGCCCAGGTCGGGTTGGGCAGGGCTTTAATCTCAAGAGCAAGTTATCGAATATATATAGTTATTCAAAAGGGACTTATGGGCAAGTTGGGCCTAATCTGGCAAACGAATCTGCTTATTTTTTGCGTACTGTTTACACCAGTTGCACTGAGTGGTGCTGCCTATAAAGTGGGAATTGAAGCCGATGATTTTGTTACACGGACCCTATTTGACGCGGTTTCTGAACGTTTCGGTTTTCAAGTTGAATATGTTTACTATCCAAGCTTTAGTGACATTCTTTTTGCAGTAAAGCACGGGCAAGCCGACTTTGCTGCCAATGTCACCTTTACTCAAGAACGCGCGGAGTATTTTGACTTTTCTAGCCCGACTAATATTGAGTTTACCTATCTATACAGTTCTCACAACGCCACTTTAGAATCGGCGAATGTCATAGGTATTCCTGAAGGAACAATATACGGCGAGCTGATTGCGGTTAATTACCCGCATATTACTCAGATTGAATACACTGGGCACGAACAGGCTAAAGCGTTACTCGAAGCAACAAAAGTCGACGGTATTGTTGATGCGATTAACCAACTGAAACCGATGTTGCTAGCAGGCTATGATGCTCAGTTGTTAAACAACCAACTGTCTATAAAGCCTGTCTCTATTATTGCGCCGAAGCACGTTCACCGAGATTTGCTGACATCCATCGAAGCTTATATACACAGCGCGGAAATACAAAAACGCCTGAGACAATCAGTAAAGCAATATCAGTTCGAGCTTCGTCAGCAAGCATTGCGCCAGTCGGTCATCGATAGCAACTTAAACCTCAATCGCACCTACAAAGTGAAGCTTGAACATGTTGGACAGTACGCGATGTACCATAACAATGGTCAAGTGACAGGCATTAGTGCGGATGTCGTTAAACAGGCGTGTGAAATTTTGCTACTTAAATGTCAAGTTGTCAGCGCAGCTGATGAAACATGGGAAAGCATGTACCAAGACTTTGTCGCTAAGCGGATCGATATCATTGCCCCTTTAATCGTGTCTGAACCTAGAAAGCAAATCGCGGAATTTAGTGATCCTTATTACTTTCCAGAAGTCGTTATGATCAAGCGTGAAGGGTACAAAGATGCAGTTTATAGCAATGTGTCAGAACTGATCGTTGAAGATATAGGCGTCTTAAAAGATGATTTTTATGCTGATCTGCTTGCGCAACTATTACCCAATAAAGAGCTAAAGTCTTTTGCTACTTCGCAGCAAATGTATACCGCCTTGCTGGGGGGAGAGATAGATTACATGGCGACAAGTCAGGCAAGCTTCAACAAAAAGTTGCGTGAATCTAGTGATTTATTACCGTTAGAAGAAGACCAAATGATTGGCAGTTTCTATCGTTCTGATGTCGCGATTGGTTTTGCTAAAAATGAGGTTGGCGCAAGTTTAGCCCCACTGTTTACTCGTGCGATTAAAATGCTTGATACTGCATCTATTATAGAGCGCTACGATTATCAACCGAACTGGCGTGCCACGCTTCAAGCAGAGCAGGCTTTTTCTCGAAAAAGCAATATCCTTTTTGTTATGGTCATTGGATTTATGCTTATTGTCTCATTGTACTTGCACAGCCAATCAAATACCGACCCTCTGACTCGTCTAAAGAATCGTCGCTCTATGCATCAAAGGTTTATCAGTGGTGTAAATGCTGATCTCACGGTCATCTATCTCGATGTAAATAGGTTCAAGCAAATTAATGATACATATGGGCACGAGGTGGGCGACCAAGTGTTAAAAAGTGTCGCTACGCACATTGAAAAAGTATGGAAAGGACGTTGCTATCGAATCGGTGGTGATGAGTTTATTTTGGTTGGAAAGGCCAAGAAACAAAGCGTATGTAATGTACTCGACAAACTTCAAGTAGTTCCATTTGTTTCTCAAGAACAGCAATTATCATTCGATGTATCGATTGCAATTGGCCTCTCTTTGCCAAGGCGCACATTTATGAGCTTACAAGAAGTTCTAAATGAAGCCGATGAGGCTATGTATCAACATAAACAGCAGTCGAAACAGTCTGCCAATGAAGATTTGAATGACGATAAAAACGTCCTTTACTTCAATTAATGGTCACTCACTAAGCAGTTGAAGCGAAATAGGGCGATTTCTGCTGTAATAGACTTGAAATACCCCTGCGGATGTTTGATAATCCTCCCACTCCTTAGCGACGCTAAGGAAACAGAATCTATGGAGGCCCTGGTCCTCCCGCAACAATAGCTCGTGAACTCGGTCAGGTCCGGAAGGAAGCAGCCGCAGCGAGTGACTTGTGTGCCGGGATGTGGCTGGGGCTTCCACCCATTTGAAGCCTGCAATATATGTTCGCATAAATTGCAGGCTTTCTTCATATTCAGGTCATCTGAATTATGGAACCAGTTTCCACGCCATTTCCCAATACAAGCCGACGCCCGGTTCATATTGATTGGCAGATTCTGACCACTGCTGACAATAGCCGCTGGCTTGACCATCCAGACATTGGTAAATGTTGCCATCTTTTTCCTGAAGAACCTGAGTGCCAGCTTGATAGCTTTCTAAGCTTTCAGGGAAGACGTAATCGTATCTAGGCAAAGGGTCAGCGTTAGTCACCGACAGTAACCAATGTTTATAGCTTTCAATGGCTTCTTCTTTCTCAAACACCAAATGATCCCCATTGATTTGCAATGCACCATCGCCAGAGCGATAGTCAGGTGTTGTTTCTAGATACTCGCGTGTTTCAAGGACAGGTTCAATTAACGGAAGATTGCCTAATTCTGCGAGTGCTTCACCTGTATATGGCGGCACCAGACTGTCTCTTAGACCATATACCATGCCAATTGGAGTGGTTTTATCTTCCAAATAACTAACGCCTTCGCCGATGTCAAATTCTGTCTGCATCATAGACCAGAAGAGAGAGGCTTCTGAGCCCTTGGCGGATTCAGGGACAACACTTTGCCAAGACACTGTGTCAATAGTATAAGTGACCGAGTTGGTGAGAATGCGGCTAAAGTTTGTGCCGGGTACTTGTAGGAAGCCACCATTCAAGCCTTGACCGGAGGTAGTTGATAGGAATCCGTGCCCTAGAATCGTGCCCATTGAAGTTCCAAGGAAAGTTATCTTAGTTTTGTCTAAGTCAGGCACACCATCTGGCGAAGGTAAGAAGTCCAGCTCCTGTAAAGATGTGTTGATTGCATTAAGGAGAGTGTGCATATCAAGGTTACTTTGCACGGCTCCACCCGGCAGGCCTGCCGCATTTTCCGGGGTCATGATTGAACTTACTTGCCCAGAATCATCTTCCGCTCTGGAGCCATGCCATACCCAGTCAATGGCGATAACAGCATGGCCATCTTCAAGCGCTGGTGCCGCAATGGAACTGGCTTTTGACTGGTTGCCATTAAGTCCGTGGGCGTAGATAACAACAGGGGTTGAGTGTGATAGCGCGTCTTTAGGAAATAAGATAGTAAAGTCTAACCAGACATCACGTGACTTATCGGTGATTCGGCCTGTTTGCTTGTCTCGGAAATCCTGAGATTGCAAGCGTCCCTTTAGCGAATAAACCACTTCATTACTGTCATGCACATAGCCAGAGTTATCCCAATCAAATTCAACCTTTGGTGCTGTCTGAAGCACTTGCTCCTTTAATGGTGCGAATTGCTTGGTTGCATCTTCCTTGGTGACAGTCGTGAAAACGGTCAGAGAAAGGATCTCCTCTCTTTCGATGCCCTTAGCTTCAAGATACTCAATGTAAGGTTCGTAGAAATTGGATAGCTCTGACCCATCTTGGCTCAGTGCTTGTTTCACTCCTTTGGAAGGATGGAAGTGCTCACCGCTTTCACTTTTCAGCTTGTTAGTGACCACCGCAATGTGTGTATTGCCATAGTTAAATCTTGCTCTTGGGTAGACGGAGAGTACGTGGCTATCGTCGTCTTTGACATCCGCTGGCTTGCTGGATAAAGGAGCAACAGGCACGTTTTGGTCGATGCTGAAGTCGAAAACCTGAACGGTGTTACCACCATCTTCAGGTAGGCTTGATACATCAAATGGTTGGTGAAATTCAAAAAGTACGGGAGCGGCAACTGAGAATCCGGTTTTACCATTGACAATATCTTCAGGGGTAAAGTTCTTAGGGAGTTCTTGAACAAAGCTGTCGGAAAACACCGCATTCTTTATGTTAATACGAACCCCAGTCTCTGACTGGCTATCCTCTTTTGTAAACGCTTGATTGCTTGGCCATGGTAAACCGCATGAATCGCTCGCCAATGGATTACAGTGATTGGTATCCGCTGCACCCCATGCACTGCCCGTCAAAAATGTCATACCCAATACAAACTTGTTTAATTTCATAGTTTTTCTTCTCGCCTAGTTGTTGTGAACTCTTCTTGTTAGCACTCCTTGCGCTATAGATAAAATTGCCTATATGCGCCTAGTTGCTATCTGGAACTCTATGGCGAGAGGAAAATGAATGCTTGCTAATGATCATTAATAGTTATTAATTTTTATTTATTCATTCTCTGCAATGATCATTAATGTTCATATTAGATGTGAGGGTGATTGACTAAGATTTTGATATAAAGAGATAAATTGATTTTTATAAACACTGAAATATGGCACTGGTTTTTTAGTTAGCCATAAGATGACAGGTTCGCCTTTAGATACAAGGCTTGCGCCTATGAGGTATTTTTATTGGCCAACTTATGGATTTCGCTCGGATATGGTACAGAAACCTGGTCGATGTATGACTTAAATGATGTGTATCTATAGAGTTAAGTCCCACTCCTGTGAGATTCAAGCTTGTCAGTAATCGCTCACTTTCAACATAATAACCGTTCATACCATTTGAACCTTGAATGTATGTTTGATAGCGTAACTGTTTGTTAAATATAAGATATTGGTGAGTCGTTGCTGAGTTTTATAACAGTAGTGCTTCACTATCTAGGCTGTTTTACAGATGCGTTCACTGAGTGGGATAAGTCAGCTTAATGGACGCTTTTAAGGATCGATAGATGCGTTTTCCCTTAACTACATTAGCTGTATCTGTGGCGTTTATTGCCGGGTGCAGTTATCAAGGAGTTCAGACTGTGGCTCAACCTCCTCAATTAGAACTCGCGGTTCAGCAAGTTCCGGCTCCTGTGGCCAAGAAAGAACCCTATGCGCTTAATAATCACGGTGAGCGTCGTATAGATAACTACTACTGGATGCGTGACGACGAGCGAAAAGATCCTGAGATCTTGGCGCATCTAGAAAAAGAAAATCAATACTCGGATTTGGTGTTGGAACACACTGAACAGCTACAGCAAAAATTATACCAAGAGATTAAAGGGCGTATTGCAAAAGATGATAGTTCAGTTCCTGTAAGAGAAGGGAGCTATTTCTATTCGAACGAAGTATCTGGCGATAATGAGTACCCTATCTATCAGCGCGCCAAAGATTACTCAGGGACAGATAAGAGCGTTATCTTAGATGTCAATGAACTCGCGAAAGAGCACGAATTTTTCAGTACGGGTGGCTTGTACGTTAGCCCAAATGAGAATTTGTTGGCGTACGGTGAAGATACCCTGAGCCGCCGCATTTACACCATTAGAATCAAAGATATTGCCACTGGCGAATACCTCAAAGATGAAGTTGAAGGGGCGTCGAGCGGTGTGGCTTGGCAAAATGACAATCAAGCTTTCTACTACATCAAGAAAGATCCTCAAACCTTACTGGGCTACCAAGTCTATCGTCATGTGCTAGGCACGCCACAAAGCAGTGATGAGCTGATTTACCAAGAAGATGACAGCGCGTATTACATGTCTTTAGGCAAGAGTAAAGACGGCGAACAAGTTTACATCTTCCACTCAAGTACAGAGACAAGTGGGGTGTCTGTCATTGACGCCAATGATCCCAAAGCCAAGGCTGAACCTTTCTACCCGAGAGAGGAAGGCATTGAGTACAGCATCGCCAAGCTTAACGACTGGTATTTTATCTACACCAACTATCAGGCTGTGAACTTTCGTTTAATGAAAGTGCATAAGGATCAGATGCATGACCGTTCGAAATGGCAGGACGTGATTGCCGCGGATGATAAAACTCAACTGGTCGATTTTACGCTGTTTGAGGAGCATTTAGTTTATGAGCAGCGTAAAGACGGCTTAACCACGGTTAAGGTGCGTCAGCTTTCGACGGGCAAGGAGTTTCCATTAGCCTTTAACGACACGGCGTTTGCGTCTTACATGACTGGCAACCGAGAGCTCGATAGCTCAAAGGTTCGTATTTACTATAGTAGTCTGACGACGCCGGGGACGTATTATGATTTCGACCTAGAATCAGGTGAATCCGAAATCATGAAGCAAACGCCAGTGCTTGGTGATTTTGATGCTGATAACTACCAATCTGAACGTATCATGATCACCGCTCGAGATGGGCAGAAAGTGCCAGTTTCGCTGGTTTATCGCAAGGATAAGTTCAAAAAAGACGGCACGAATCCTATCTATCAATACGGTTATGGCTCATACGGTCACACAATCGATCCTACTTTTGGTTCAGCGCGTTTGAGCCTGTTGGATCGCGGATTCGTCTATGCGATAGCGCATATCCGTGGCTCTGAAATGCTGGGAAGACCCTGGTATGAAGACGGTAAAAAACTGACCAAACAAAATACATTCAATGACTTCATCGATGTTACTAAAGGCTTAACGGAAGCCGGTTATGGTGCCAAAGGCAAAGTGTTTGCCGTCGGTGGTTCTGCGGGTGGTTTATTAATGGGGGCCGTTATAAATCAAGCACCTGAGCTGTATCGAGGTATTGGTGCCCATGTCCCGTTTGTGGACGTGGTTACAACCATGCTGGATGAGTCTATTCCCCTGACAACCAATGAATACGATGAATGGGGTAACCCGAATGACAAGCCATACTACGATTACATGCTGAGCTACTCACCGTACGACAACGTCAAAGCGCAGAGTTATCCGAATATGTTAGTGACAACGGGCTTGCACGATTCTCAAGTTCAGTATTTTGAGCCTATGAAATGGGTCGCGAAATTGCGAGAACTGAAAACGGATGATAATGTGCTGCTGTTTAAAACAGATATGGAGGCGGGTCATGGTGGTGCATCTGGTCGCTTCAAGCGTCTGCGAGAAGACGCGCTTGAATACGCCTTTTTCTTAGATCTGCTTAACGAAGAGTAAAAATGTAACCAAGTTATCGGTATGCCCGCCTTGTGCGGGCATTTTTATGGAAACTCCGGCCTAATCTGCTTCTCTACGTCAATGATCACTTGATACTCACCAGATTCAATCAAACTTTCGATTCCGATGCGCAGTGCTTCACTGAGTCGTTTACTCCGCTTAATATTTTGCTTAGAAAACATCACAAACATGTCATTTTCAATTATGGGCTTAGGGTGAACCTTAAGCTGGTTTATTTGTATCGCAGGAAGGATGTTACCCATCATATAATATCCGCGTTCAAGTCCAGCAGGGTAAGCGTCGATTCTATATTTACCAAGCTTAATAAAGTTCACATCATCAGAGTTAGAAACTTCAAGCTCTATCCCGTTTGACTGCATTAAACGCGTTACTTCATATTCTTGGGTTGCGCCTATCCGAAAATTGTTGAGATCAGCGATATCTTGCCAGGCAAAGCGGCTATTCATGTGATAGAAAAACACGATTTTTTGTACGAACAGAGGGCTTGAAAACAAGAACAGTTCTTCGCGCTCACTGTTTTTAAACCAAGGAAATGTACCATCGTATCTATCTGTTTGAGCATAACGATAAGCACGAGTCCAAGGGTGGTAATCTATTTGCACTTCATAGCCCTGTGTCGCGTATGCAGCCTTTACGAGTGTTTCAGAAATTTTGTAGTTTGGGTTGTTTTGGCTACTTGTATATGGTTCCCAGTCTCCGACGACAAGCCTGACCACCCTTTCATTAGCATGAGCTGAACACAATATTGAGAAAGATAACAGTAGGATTGATAGTGTGAGTTTACTCATTGTTTATACCTTGACGAACCTTACCTACAAATTTAGATGATAATACGCTCAATATATAGATTATGGGTGTGGTGGTGTATTTTTTTGAACAGGCATCTACTATAAATTTGTGCAGAAAGTAGAAACAGAGACTGGGTCACAGGCGGTTTTTATGCCCGCTTTAATGGTGGGTTAACTACACTTCAAACATATCCCTATGATTGTGGTGTTATTGAGCATGCTCAACAAGCAATAACACCGCTGATAGCTAGATTCAGCCTTAGGATGTACGTTATGTCAGCTAACTTATCCCATACTTTAAAGCTAGACTCAGAACAAACCGCGCAGCGTGTTTTGGCGCTGATTACTGAGTTGGTTCGCGAGCTTCACCATGACCCGTCTTCCGTATCTTCCGTCGAACTAGATAGTGATTTTGACCATAATCTTGGCTTTGATAGTCTGGCGCGTGCCGAGCTCATTCAGCGGAGTGAAAAGCGGTTTGATATTGTGCTGCCGGACTCTACTTTAGCCACAATTGAAACGCCTCGTGACTTAGTGCGAGAGGTGCTGCAGGCATTGAACCAAGAGGGTAGCAAGGTTTCTCATCAGCTTGCAAAGCAGATTAAACTTGAACGAGTTGCTTTAGTACCAGAACACGCGCAAACCTTGCAACAGATGTTAGACTGGCAAGTAGAAGCGCATCCTGAGCGCCCCTGTTTATACATTTATCAAGGGGACAATCAGATAAGCGAAATCAGTTATCTCACCTTGCGTAATAAAGCTTTGCAAGTGGCCGCCGGACTGGTTGCACAAGACATCGCGCCAGGGGAGTGCGTGGCGATTATGCTATCAACGAGTGAAGAGTACTTCTTTAGTTTTTTTGGTATCTTATACGCCCGCGCGATTCCAGTTCCTATCTATCCGCCCGCTCGTGCATCGCAAATCGAAGATCATTTAAAGCGTCATGCGAATATTTTGCACAACGCTCAAGCAAGGTTGTTGATCACCGTACCAGAAGCGAAATCATTGTCGCAGTTGTTGCGATTGCAAGTACCTGAAATAGAATCAGTTGTGACTTATTCAGAACTGGACCAGCACGCCAGCGAGTTGTGTGTTGGTGAAGCTAAAGGCTCGGATATTGCATTTTTGCAGTATACCTCGGGCAGCACAGGGTTACCTAAAGGTGTAGCGCTGACCCACTCCAATTTATTGAGCAACGTACGAGCAATGGGGCAGGTCGTTAAAGCTGATTCAAGTGACGTATTTGTAAGCTGGTTACCTGTGTACCATGATATGGGCCTTATTGGCGCTTGGTTTGGTAGCCTTTACCATGCAAGCCCCTTAGTCATCATGTCACCTTTGATGTTTCTTTCTAAGCCACAGCGATGGCTGTGGGCGATACACCATCATCATGGAACCTTGTCTCCTGCTCCTAATTTCGCTTACGAACTTTGCATCAATAAAATCGATGATAGTGAATTAGAAGGGCTAGATCTGAGTCATTGGCGCCTTGCATGGAATGGCGCAGAGCCAGTTAGCCCTAGCACCATTGAACGTTTTACCCAAAGGTTTGCCAAGTATGGATTTCGACCAGAAACCATGTCACCAGTGTTTGGTTTAGCTGAATCTTCAGTGGGATTGACTTTCCCAACGGCGCAGAGGCTGCCACAAGTCGAACGAATTCAAAGAAAGGCATTGACCTGCTTTGGTAAAGCCATTGCCGCGGAGGGAGAGGATAACGATGTGATTCAAATTGTTGGTCTGGGGCTGCCTCTTCCAGGTCATCAAATTCGGATAGTCGATGAGTTAGGGCGAGAGCTGCCTGAAAGGGAAGAGGGCGAATTGGAGTTTAAAGGGCCCTCTGCTACCCAGGGGTATTATCGTGAACCAGACAAAACTAAACTGCTTTATCATGGCGAATGGCTTAAAACGGGTGATCGAGCTTTCACCATTGATGGTGAGCTATTTATTACTGGTCGCAACAAAGACATCATTATTCGCGCTGGTCGCAATATATACCCAAATGAGCTAGAAGAGGCTGTGGGCACTATCGGCGGGGTTCGAAAAGGGTGTGTTGCGGTATTTGCTGGTCATGATAAGGAGTCGGGTACAGAGCGCCTAATCGTACTTGCCGAGTCACGAATTTGCGACGTTTCAAAGCAGAAAAAAATCACGGAGCAGATCAATCATCTCGCGGTAGACCTTCTTGGTCATCCAACGGATGATGTGTTGATCACTCCTCCACATACCATTCCGAAAACATCAAGTGGCAAAATTCGTCGGTCGGCATGTAAGGAAATGTATGAACAAGATAAATTGAGTATTCGTCGAGCGGTTTGGTGGCAAACACTGAGATTAATGGCAGCGGGCATTAAACCTCAGTTTAGACGTCATTGGCGCACCATTTCAGATCTCGGCTACGCTGGCTATATGTGGTTGATAATGCTGATCCTAACGCCTTTAATTTGGTGTTCAGTCGTACTCGCACCAAGGCAACAATGGTGCTGGTCTGTGACTCAGTTCGGTGCGCGTGCCCTGATATGGTTGACGAGAACCAAGTTGACTGTCACAGGGCAAGAGAACTTGCCAAGCAAAGACTCTCACTGCGTGTTAGTGGGTAATCACGCCAGTTATCTTGATGGTGTTGCTCTTATGGCATCTATGCCGATTCATTGCCACTTTGTTGCGAAAGCTGAATTGCTAAACAATCCATTTGCACGTCTTTTCCTGAGTCGATTAGATACTGAATTTGTAGAACGTTTCGATGTACAACAAGGGTTAGCTGATGCCGAAAAACTTGCGGGGGTGGCGAAAAGTAGTCAACCACTATTTCTATTTCCTGAGGGTACTTTCTATCGTATGGCGGGCTTACATGAGTTCCATATGGGGGCGTTTACCGCAGCCGCTCAAGCAAAACTACCCGTGATTCCAGTGACACTACGTGGTACTCGTTCAAAGCTCAGAGGCGACTCTCTGTTTCCACGCCGTGGGAACATCAGTGTGACCTTTAGTCCTCCTTTATTCGCCCAAGGTCGTGATTGGAATGCAGCGGTAGCGCTAAGGGATCAGGCAAGAGCAGAAATCCTTCGCCTTAGCGGAGAACCCGATTTGTCTTAAGACAAATATGTTTGATGGCTTGACCTTATCCCTAGGGTAAGGTTTATCCTAGACGAGATTGTTCATCATTAGGTGTGTTATGACATTTAAAGTCAGACAAAAAATCTGGATTGTTGCGATCAGCATGTTTTCGATGCTGTTCTCGACCGTATCTAGTAGCGCACCTTTAATGAGTTTTGAAATGATGGACGCAAGCTCAATGCATCACTCTCAAAGCGCATGCAATATGCCGATGAAATCCAATCTAGAAGAACATTCCCCGATGATGACGGAGGAGTGTGAGTCCGAACCCAGTCAGCATATGTGCTGCGATGTGATGTGTATGACAGTCTTTGCCCTGCTTAATCACTATCAGCCAGTCCACTCGACTTCTAGTCATCTTGCTCTTATTGTCCGTGACGATAGAAGCGTGCCGATCAACCAAACGTCCTCTCTGTACCGCCCCCCAATAGCGTAACTCGTTTTCTATTACTTCATCTCTTTGCGATTTGTTCGTGAAGAGGCGCCTTTATGCCTTTTTAGGCACATAGAAACGGATTACTACGTGAAGACTAAACCAACGTGTCTGGCACTTACGCTAAGTGCAGCGTTGTGGTTTGCCCCAACTGCTGTATTGGCTGAGGCCGATTTAGCAGCGCAGCCACCGCGCGAATTACTGGCGCAGATGATTGATACTGCGCTAAACAATGATACTAATCGCAAGCAGCTCTATGCCCAATCAATCGCAATGAGAGAAACGGGTATTGCTAACTCAACCTTAATGGACCCAAAACTGAAAGTGGGGTTTGGCGGCTTACCTACCGAAAGCTTTAAGTTTGATCAAGATCCAATGACCAACATCTCGGTTGGTTTGATGCAGCAGTTCGAGCGGGGATCGACACTCGAACTGCAACGTAAGAAAGCAAGCCAACAAGCGGATGGCGTGACACTGCAATTGCAATCGCGTGAGCTTGAGGTCGCAAATGCAATGACTCAAATGTGGTTAGAGCTGGGTTATTTGCAACAAGCTGAGCTGATTCTTCAAGAAAACAAACAGTTACTCGTTGAGCTACAGGGCTTTATTCAAACCAACTATTCAATTGGTAAGAGTGAATCTCAAGACTTACTCAATGCCCAGCTTCAAGTCAGCAAGCTTGAGGAGCAACTGCAAGCCAACAGCCAAATGCAAACTCGATTGATCTCTCAATTTTCTGAGTGGCTAGGCATTAGCTGGCTCAATCAACACAGTGATTTACGAGCGAGTAATCAGCTAGATTGGCTCAGACTAGCGAAAAAGCTAGATAGCAACGCAAACCAAACTGACCACTTCGAGTTACTTAAACGACATCCAATGGTGCAGATGATTGATGCTTCGATCGCTGTAAATCAAACTCAAGTTGATATCGCCGAGCAAGCTTATACGCCTCAAGTTGGTGTTGAAGTGATGTATGCCTATCGACAGGCAAACAACATGATGGGCGAACCTGCCTCTGATCTTGTCAGCGCCTATCTGACTGTCGATGTTCCGCTGTTTACGGGCAATCGACAAGACAGAAATCTAGCCGCAGCGCAGTATCAAGTTGGGGCGACTAAGTCTCAGAAAGACACCTTGTTAGCGCAGATGAATGCCAAAGTGAACGCGTTACTGGTTGATGAGCGTAATTTAAATCAACGACTTGAACGCTACCAAACCACCTTACTACCTCAAGCGCGAGCAAGAATTCTCGCCGTCGAGCGGGGCTATCAAAACAATACAGCGCAGTTTAGCGATGTGATCGCCGCCACAAGAGATGACCTTGCCTTGCAATTAGAACAGCAACGCTTATTGACCGATCTAAACATCGTCAAGAGTAACTTAGCGACGCTATTTAGCGCTTTCGAGTTTCAGGTCTCGCTACCTGAAATCACTCAGTAGAACAATAAGGAACAATGATGAAAACATTTAAGGTAGCGACGATCGCACTATTGATTGGTGGTGGCATTGGCTTCGGTGTGAGTCAGCTTTTACCTAGTCACTCATTGATGAAAATGGCGGATGCTGCGGCTCCAAGTAAGGACTCAAACGAACCCTTGTATTGGGTGGCACCGATGGATCCAAATTACCAACGCGATAAACCGGGTAAATCGCCGATGGGCATGGATCTTATCCCTGTCTATGCAGAGGATTTGGCCTCAGACGCTAACAAAGCGGGTACAGTGACGATAGACCCATCGGTAGAAAACAACCTCGGAGTGAAAACCGCGGCGGTTGAGAAGCAGCGTTTGTCACCAAGGATTGAAACCGTTGGTTACGTTGCGTTTGATGAAAGTCGTTTATGGCAAACCAATGTGCGTGTTGCCGGCTGGGTTGAAAAGCTCAATATCAATGCGGTAGGAGAAAAAGTCGCGAAGGGTGAAGTGTTATTTACGCTTTACTCTCCAGAGCTAATTAAAGCGCAAGAAGAGTTACTTAACGCCTATCGAACCGGTCGAAGTGGTTTGGTAACAGGGGCGACCGAGCGCTTGGTTACCTTAGGGGTTGATCGCGCACAAATTAAAGCAATCAAGAAGCGTGGTAAAGCGTCTCAATCTATCGATATTAAAGCGCCAGCGGATGGCGTTATCGCGAGCTTGAATATTCGTGAAGGGGGGTACTTATCGCCAGCGCAAGCGGTGATCAGTGCAGGCCCGCTGGAAGAAGTCTGGGTTGATGCGGAAGTCTTTGAGCGCCAAGCCCATTGGATGCAAGCAGGCAGCATCGCCACGATGACACTTGACGCTATCCCCGATGGTCAATGGCAAGGAGAAGTGGATTATGTCTATCCCATTCTTGACCCGAGCACGCGTACTTTGCGGGTACGTCTGAAATTTCCAAACCCGAATGGTGAACTCAAACCAAATATGTTTGCCAATATTGCACTGCAGCCAGTTACCGAAGAGTCGGTATTAACCGTCCCTAAATCCGCAGTGATTCGTTCGGGAGGAATGACGCGCGTGGTGCTTGCAGAGGGCGAAGGAAAGTATCGCTCTGCGCGCATCAATGTTGGTCGAGAAGCTGGCGAGAGTGTCGAGGTACTTGAAGGACTTACCCTAGGCGATAGTGTTGTGACGTCAGCACACTTTATGCTGGATTCAGAATCAAGCCAATCTGCCGATCTGTCGCGAATTAATGGCACTGAGCCACCAGTTGAAACCGTCTGGACTCAAGGTGAAATTACCGATGTGATGGTAGGGCATCGAATGCTAACCATCAATCACCAAGCCGTTCCTGAATGGCAATGGCCGGGAATGGTGATGAACTTTACCGTAGCTGAGCAACTCAACATGCAAGAGCTGAAATCAGGCCAAGCCATAGAATTTGAGATGCAAAAGACGCCAGAGGGTCAGTATCAAATTGTTGATTATCGAATCGGTGACAGTGTTGTCGCCAATGAGGTGTGGGTAAGCGGAGATATCACTATGTTGATGGCGGACTTCGGCATGATTACCTTACAACATTTACCTGTCGCGGAATGGGATTGGCAGGCGGGAGAGATGAACTTCTCGGTGGGTGATGAAGTGGATTTATCTGGGTTTGAAGAAGGTCAGAAAGTTCGGTTTCTAGTTGAAAAGCAAGGGGCGGATTACTTACTTAAGCAAATCTCGGTGAGTGAGGAGTCAGTATGATTAGCGCGATTATTCGATGGTCAATCAGTAATCGTTTTTTGGTGCTGATCGCGACTTTAACTTTAACCTTGGGCGGTCTTTATAGCCTGAAAAATACCCCGGTGGATGCTATCCCCGATCTTTCCGATGTTCAGGTGATCATCAAAACCAGCTATCCCGGTCAAGCGCCTCAGGTGGTGGAGGATCAGGTCACCTACCCACTGACAACGGCTATGCTTGCTGTTCCCGGTGCAGAAACCGTGCGGGGTTATTCATTTTTTGGTGACTCATACGTCTATATCATTTTTAACGATGATACCGATATGTATTGGGCGCGCTCACGTGTACTGGAGTATCTCAGTCAGGTAGCGCCTAATCTTCCTTCCGGGGCGAAACCTACGCTCGGGCCTGATGCCACAGGAGTGGGTTGGGTATACAGCTATGTCTTGCAAGACAAAACAGGTCAACACGATCTGGCTGAGCTGCGTTCGCTGCAAGATTGGTTTTTGAAGTATGAGCTGCAAACCGTTGATGGCGTGTCTGAGGTTGCGACTGTTGGCGGAATGGTTAAACAGTATCAAGTACAAATTGATCCGGCTAAACTCCGTGCTTACAACCTGACGTTGCAACAAGTCAACAAGGCGATTCAGCAAGGCAACCAAGAAACAGGCGCTTCAGTCATCGAAGTGGCGGAAGCGGAACACATGGTACGTACCACAGGTTACCTATCGAGTGTTGAAGATATTCAATCCTTACCACTTAAAGTGACAGACAAAGGGACGCCTTTGTTACTCGGTGATATCGCAGATATTAATCTAGGCCCTCAAATGCGCCGAGGTATCTCAGAGTTTAATGGTGAAGGTGAAGCGGTTGGTGGCGTGATCGTGATGCGATTTGGTGAAAACGCCAGTGAAGTGATCACTTACGTCAAAGCCAAACTCGCAGAATTGCAGCGCAGTCTGCCTCCTGGTGTTGAGATTAAAGCGACCTATGATCGCTCGACATTGATTGATTCGGCGGTAGAGAACTTATGGAAAAAACTGGCAGAAGAGTTCATCGTGGTTGCGATTGTTTGTGCCTTGTTCCTGTTCCATATCCGCTCGTCACTGGTGATTGCGCTGAGCTTACCTGTGGGGATTCTGTCTGCCTTCATTGTTATGCATTGGCAGGGCATTAACGCCAACATCATGTCGTTGGGCGGTATTGCGATTGCGATCGGCGCAATGGTTGATGGGGCGATCGTGATGATCGAAAATGTCCATAAGCACATCGAGCGTACACCTCTCAATGATAACAACCGATGGGAAGTGATAGGTAAGGCTGCGCAAGAGGTGGGTGCGCCGCTGTTCTTCTCATTACTGATCATTACCTTAAGCTTTGTTCCTGTGTTTGCGCTAGAAGGCCAAGAAGGCAAGATGTTCTCCCCACTTGCGTTCACCAAAACCTATGCGATGGCGGCTTCAGCAGGCTTAGCGATTACGCTTGTGCCTGTGCTGATGGGCTATTTCATTCGTGGCAAAGTGCTGCCAGAGAGCAAAAACCCAGTAAACAAGGCGCTCATTGCGCTTTATCGTCCGCTACTCAATTTAAGCTTAACTTATCCTAAAGCTATGATTGTATTGGCATTAGGTCTGCTTGCCTCTGCTTACTATCCAATGAGCAAACTCGGCAGTGAATTCATTCCGCCTCTAGATGAAGGTGACTTGATGTATATGCCGACCACCTATCCGGGGATCTCTATTGGTAAAGCGCGTGAGCTATTACAACAGACCAACAAGTTAATTAAGTCTGTACCTGAGGTTGAGACGGTATGGGGCAAGATTGGTCGGGCAGAAACTGCCACTGACCCGGCGCCGCTGACCATGATCGAGACTGTGATTCAACTTAAACCCAAAGCGCAATGGCGAGAAGGGGTAACAACGGAGTCATTACGTAAAGAGTTTGATCAACTGGTTAAATTCCCTGGTTTAACCAACGCATGGGTCATGCCGATCAAAACGCGTATCGACATGTTGGCTACGGGGATTAAGACACCGATAGGCATCAAGATCGCCGGGCCTGACCTTAAGGTGATAGAGCAAATCGGTGGCGAGCTTGAACCGCTTCTAAATCAAATCAGTGGAACGGCGTCGGTCTACGCTGAGCGTGTCGCTGGTGGACGTTACGTGACGATTGATATTAAGCGTCGTTCTGCTGCTCGTTATGGACTCAATATTCAGGATGTCCAGCAAGTTATCTCGACGGCCATTGGCGGAATGAATGTCGGCGAGACAATTGAAGGGTTAGAGCGTTATCCAATTAATGTTCGCTACCCGCAAGACTACCGTGATTCGGTGGTGAAACTGCAAAACCTCCCACTAGTGACACCTAATGGCGCGCGTATTGCGTTGGCAGATGTGGCTGACATTCGTTATGAAGATGGCCCTCCGATGATCAAAACCGAGAATGCCCGTCCAAACGGCTGGGTGTTTGTTGACATTGATGGGCGCGATTTAGGCTCTTACGTCAACGAAGCGCAGGCTGTTGTTAGTGAACAGCTCCAGCTACCTGCGGGGTATTCGCTCACTTGGTCTGGTCAATATGAATATATGGAACGTGCGAAGCAGCGCTTGAGCGTAGTGGTGCCAATCACCATTGCCATCATTATGTTGCTGCTCTACTTCAGCTTCCGCCGAGTAGGAGAAGTGTTGGTCATCATGTGTACTCTGCCATTGGCGATGGTCGGTGGACTCTGGCTGATGCACTACCTAGGTTACAACTTTTCTATCGCGGTCGGTGTGGGCTTTATTGCTCTTGCTGGGGTTGCGGTAGAGATAGGCGTCATCATGCTGGTTTACCTCAATCAAGCTTGGCACCAACGTAAACTCGATGCCGCGCAAAACCAGCAGTTGTTACACAAAAGCGATTTGATGGACGCCATTCGTGAAGGCGCTGGACTTAGGGTTCGTCCGGTGATGATGACAGTACTGACAGTCATCATAGGTTTGGTGCCAATTATGTACGGCGATGGAACTGGCTCTGAAGTCATGCAGCGTATCGCAGCGCCAATGATTGGCGGCATGGCGTCAGCGCTACTGCTGACTCTTCTGGTGCTGCCCGCCATCTTTAAGCTCTGGAAGCAAAGAGAGCTTTCAAAGCCATCTTCTTCCAAACAACCAGCTTCAAATCAACAAGTTCCAAATCAATAACTTCAATCGTAGGTGGCAATGTCATTGTTGCTGCCTACAACCTAATCGTAAGGATATAAAAGATGAAAAAGACATTCGCATTGATCACAGCAACCTTGGCAAGTTCGTACGCTTTCGCTCAGATGGACCATTCGATGATGAATCATGGAGATATGGATCATAGTCAGATGATGGCAATGGATCACTCCAACATGGATCATTCAAACATGATGAATATGGAAGGCATGTCAGACGTTGGTATGCCTGCGACAGGTGCTAAACCTGACAAGGTCGTCCACGTTGTTCTCAGCGATGATATGACCATTCGTTTTAAGAAAGAGGTCAAGATTGAGCCTAATGATGTGGTCCAGTTTGTGGTGATGAATACAGGCAAGATAGATCATGAGTTTTCAATTGGTTCTGCAGAAGAGCAGCTCAAACACCGTGAGATGATGAAAACGATGGTAGGTCATGCCCATGATTCTGGTAGCACGGTGACTGTAGAACCTGGAAAAGCCAAACAGTTACTGTGGCATTTCCATGGTGACAATCAGGTGGAATTTGCCTGCAACATTGCGGGACACGCTGAAGCTGGCATGGTAAAAAGCACCACCTTATAGACTCATTAGCTTAGCAAAAAACGGCCAATTTCAATTGGCCGTTTTTATTGTCAATCTAGCACGACAAACTCATACAAACTTCATATGTATTATTTCATTTTATATACGGTATCATCACCGGAACTTTATAATCTTGAGGTAGTCAGATGGCTACACAGAATAATATTTGGAAGTAAACCATGGCTAAACGTTGGCTTTTATCTGCTGTAACCGTCGCATTGCTAGGTGGCGGCGCATATTTTTATCTGCAATCCTCTTCTGACTCACAAGCGTTTCCTATGCTGGCAGTAGCAAAAGGAACCATTGAGAAACAGGCGGTTGCGGTAGGTAAAATCGTTCCGGCGCATTCTGTATCGATTAAGTCGCAAATTGATGGGATTGTCGGGGAAATTTACGCGCAAGTGGGTGAGAACGTTAAGCAAGGTCAGCCTCTGATCAAAGTGCGTCCAAACCCAACGCCTCAAGCATTGACAGATGCCTCGACCGAGCTAATGCGTAGCGAAGCTGATCTTGAGTCGGAGAAACAAAAACTCGCTAACTTAGAGAGTTTGGTTAAGCAAGACATCATTCCAAGTAACTATGATGATTATGTTACTGCGCGCTCGGCGGTTAAGTCAGCCCAAGCTAATGTGTTACAGAAACGTCAAAACCTCGAACTTATCCAAAGTGGCGAAGCATCGATAGGTGATGCTCGCTTAACCTCAACCATCTATGCACCGATTGACGGTACCGTCCTGAATCGAAAAGTTGAAGTTGGTGAGCCAATCATCTCAACTCAATCTAGCCAAGCTGCGACCGAGATGATGTCGCTGGCGGATATGAAGAGTCTGATTTTCAAAGGCAGCGTCAGCGAGCATGATGCGGCTCAATTGTCACCGGGTATGCCAGTCGTCCTTACGGTAGCCCCATACCCAGAGGTTGAAATCGAAGGTGTGCTGACCAAGGTTGCGATCCAGTCAGAAAATCTTAATTCGCCAGAGTCGACTACGGCGAAGAGTTTCGACAATGGTTTCGGGGTAGAAGTCGGTGAGCTGAGAATTCCTCAAGATATCTTGCTGCGTTCGGGGTTCTCTTCTACCGCACAAATCACGCTTAAAAAGTCGGAAAATGTGCTGACCTTACCAGAGCGTGTACTCCAGTTTGAGGGCGATACGCCCAATGTTCTGATTCCCGATAACTCGGAGCAAGGTTTCCACAAACAGAAAGTGAAGTTAGGTCTTTCAGACGGCATCAATGTGGAAGTACTCGATGGCGTTGAACTTGATGAAGAGATTATTGATAACAGCATGATGATGGGAGCTGCCCATGGCTAAGTTGCACCTATCTAAAATTAGCATTGTGTTACTGGCAACAATGCTCAGCTTGCCAAGCTATGCGGTATCTATCGAGCAGGCATGGCAACAAGCGAAACAGAGCGATCCTAATTATGAAAAAGCCAAGATAGGTGTTCAGCTAGGTGAAACCAGTATTTCTTCAAGCCGTAGTTCGCTACTGCCCTCATTAAGTGCTGATGCTTCTGCTAATTGGAACGAAACTACACACAATACCAACAGCTACAGCGCCAACCTTTCCCAAATGATTTGGGATAGCAGCTTGTGGTCAGATTTAGACCAAGCAGAAGCAAACCTACTAAAAGCCCAATTAAAGCTGTCTCAAACACACAATGAATTGGCGCAAAAGCTACTTTCTAGTTATCTCGATATGGCCAGTGCTCAGGGTGACCTTGTATTGGCGCAAAACAAGCTAGAAGAAGGTGCTAAGCTCCTAAAGATCATCGAAAAACGCTATAAAGCGGGCAAAGTAAAATCGATTGACGTCGAGGAAATAAGAGCAACACAGGTATCAGAGGAAGCGGCGATTCTCAGTGCTCAAGCTGACTTACAAAGTAAGCGTGCGGAGCTTGCCGCGCTTATCAATCAGATGCCGCAAGAGGTGGACCAAATCCGCACAGATTCGCTTGTTCAGCCTCCAATGCTAGTCGAATCTCAAGAACAGTGGCTCAAATTAGCCAAAGACAGCAGCCCTGAGCTGTTGGTTGCTATGCAAAACGTTAAAGCGACTGAGTTTGCCAAAGATTCTGCACAAGGTGGTTACTACCCTACAGTGAAAGGCAAGCTAGGTTACAGCGATGACGATAGGCGATCGAGCGGTGAATTTAACGCAGGTGTTACACTAAGTGTGCCCATTGATCTCAATGGTGCGACTCGCGCCAAGGTCGATGAAGCATCGCTTAATATCTTAAGTGCTAAACAAGATTTGCGTCGGGTAGAAATAGATATCCAGAAACGCATCATCCAACGCTTTACTCAGGTTGATATCAACTGGAGTCAGGTATTGATGGCGGATGAATTGGTTGAATCACGAGCTAAGGTACTGGGCAGTAAAGAGAAGCTCTACGACGCAGGCCTCCTTGAAGTTTCTGAAGTGATCAATGCTCATAACAGTTTATTCGAAGCCAAAAACAGTCTGCAAACCAATCTGTATAATTATTGGCGTCAAAGAATCGGACTACTACAAACCGCTGGCAAGTTAGATGACAGCACTATGACTTTGATTTCTCAGGCTTTTGATTCATGAGTAGTTTGTTACAGCAAACGTGGCAAACCTTGATGGCACATAGGCTAAAAAGCATTTTGGCGATCATTGCCATTGCATGGGGCGTTATTTCCGTGGTTGTGCTGATTGCGCTCGGTGAAGGTTTCTATCGCCATCAAGTTCAGTCGCTATCGTTTATGGTTAACAATGTGCAAATCGCTTTCCCTTCAAGTACCAGTAAAGCATGGCATGGTATGCCCTCAAGACGGAAAATCACTATTGAGCAAGAGAAAGTCGATATGCTCAAACAATCGGGTTTTGTCGCGCAAGCGTCGACGGTGTACGCAAAATGGGACGCCAGTGTGACCAACATAAAAGGACAGAAGTTGTCTGGCTTCGTTAGTGGGATAGATCCCTCTTACTTTTCCTTAATGCAACGCAAGCTTGAATCTGGCTCGCGAAACATTTCGCCGAGTGATGTCATCAATCATACTCGAGTTGCTGTTCTTGGCGATCAAATTGCCAAGATGGGTAATATTAAGGTTGGTGAACAGGTCAAAGTCAACGGTATTCCTTTCTTGGTCATTGGCGTTATTAAGGACGAAGATTCGATAAACTCGTTTGGCGATAGCCGCAAAGTGTTTGTTCCGCAAACCACTTATCTCGATCTGTGGGACGCAAAACCTTGGATGTTATTGCTGAAGCCTGTTGAAGGTATGGACAGCGCGTCATTCAGGCAGAGTCTGGTTACCTTCTTTGCCAAGCAACTGCATTTTGACCCGAGTGATAAAGAGGCGATTAACCTGCCCGACTTAAGTGAGGGCGGTGCGCTAATTACCGGGATATTCCGCGGTATTCAGATTTTTCTTGGTGCGAGTGGTGCAATGACGATGGCCGTTGGTGCATTAGGTGTGGCAAACATTATGTTCTTATCTGTAACAGAAAGAACGCGCGAGATAGGGGTTCGATTGGCGATTGGTGCAACCCAACAATCGATATTGGGCCAGTTCATTCTCGAAGGGTTAATCTTAGTTGCCGTTGGGACAGGGCTGGGATTAACCATCTCTTACGCGCTTGTTTCTCTGTTAAGTACCATGAGTTTACCTGATTGGTTAGGCTCACCGGTGATTACGCCAGATTCGATTGCTTGGTCGCTATTAGTGACGCTTGTATTGGCTCTGCTTGCCTCATACTTTCCTGCGAGGAGAGCGTCGCGCTTGACTCCGGTTATCGCTTTAAGCGCGAGGGCTTAATGATGCTATTACCGATGAGACAAATCTTCCAAGAGATGGCAGCAGAAAAGCTCAGGTTAGGTCTGACAATTTTGGCTGTCGCTTGGGCGACGCTTTGTATCGCAGCGATGTTATCTGTCGGCGAAGGGATCCGTCAGGGTGTGTTGAGAACCGCGCAAAATGGCAACGGCAATCTGATCTATCTTACTGGTGGTATGGCGACTGTCGATTACGGCGCTTTTTATCAAGGTAAGTTCTTAACCCTTAAAGCGCAAGATGTGGACGTGGTTCGCGCGTTACCTGAGGTGAAGGGGGTAGTACCCACTGCAAGATGGAATGAGCGTATTAGTGCTGGTGATCGAGGCTCATGGCAAGAGCCGTTGGCGGTGACGACGGAATTTGCTTCTCTGACCAATTTGCAACCTTTAGCTGGTGGTCGTTGGCTCAACCCTCTCGATCAAAAAGAGATGCGTAAAGTCGTGGTATTAGGTTATTCGTTAGCCGCTGATCTATTTAACCCTGTAGAAGACTTTAGTTGGTTCGCGGCAGTGACGCTGCAAGTCAATCCGGCGGGGAAAAAGGTCAAAATTGGCAGTGAAGAGTTTACGGTTGTCGGGGTGCTGAAAAAGAACAGCGCTGAAATTGAGCAGGGTGATCAAATCAATTACTCAAGCTTTGTTCCACTAGCCACTTGGCAGCGTTTTCACGCCAATGGCGAAATTGCGGGTATCAATGTCGAGCCTAAAGCGAATGCAGACAGAAAGATATTGGCAAAGACGATTCGCCAAGTGATTGCACGCAAGCATGGCGCAAGTGTCAATGATGAGCAAGTTGTGCAAATCGAAGATATGTTCTTGCAACAGAAAAGCATGCAGAAATTCTTAATTGGTCTACAAAGTTTCCTTGGCATTATTGGCTTTGTCACACTCGCCGTCGCAGGGGTAGGCATTGCCAACGTGATGTACGCGACAGTGAAACGCTCGACCCGTGATATCGGTGTGAGAATGGCGGTTGGAGCAACCCCTACAGCGATCCGTTTGCACTATCTGGTTCAGTCACTAATGACCATGATGCTGGGTGGTGTGCTCGGTCTTGGCGTGACTTATGCGTTGGTATCCGCACTGGGTGCAATCAGTTTGGAAGGCAACGTGTTCTACGAGCAGTTAGGCAAACCTGTTCCTGAACTGTCTTGGGTTGTGGTGCTGGTAGTGATTACGACCCTAATCATTATTGGTGTTGCTTCTGCTTGGTTGCCAGCGAATCGCGCAGCGAAAGTCAGTCCGTTGGAGGCGCTACAAAGTGAGTAATAACAATTGTGGAGAGAAAATGTCACACCAAGTGCTCGTTGAGCTGAATAATATCTGCAAATACTATTCGAGCGGAGAAGCGGAGGTTCGCGCTCTCGATGGCGTAGAACTCACGATCAATCAAGGTGAGTTCCTGTCTATTTTGGGGCCGTCTGGATCGGGTAAATCGACGCTGATGAACATGCTCGGCTGTTTGGATAAGCCGACAGCAGGTGACTACCAATTAGCAGGTCAGAACGTGGCGAGCCTAAGTGCAAATCAGCTCGCAGGGATTCGCAATCAAAGAATAGGGTTTGTCTTTCAGAGCTTCAACTTGCTCGAATACGCGACAGCGCTCGACAATGTTGCTTTACCTCTGGTTTATTCAGGCGTGAAAGCTAAAGAACGCCGTCAGCGCGCAGCGAAGTTGCTTGAACAGGTTGGGCTTGGTGACCGCCTTGATCATAAACCGAATCAGCTTTCCGGTGGTCAAAAGCAACGAGTGGCAATCGCAAGGGCACTAGTCAATGATCCGCAAATTATTTTAGCTGATGAGCCAACTGGGGCACTTGACTCAAAATCTGGCGCAGAGATTGAAGCCCTATTTAATCAGCTTCATGCTGAGGGCCGAACACTGATCATCGTGACTCACGACAATGCGCTGGCAGAACGTACCAAACGCATTATCACGATAAAAGATGGCAAAGTGATTTCTGACCGAAAACCTATTGCACAAGTAGCATGAGAAAGCGAGCCATTTGGCTCGCTGTTTTAGTTCTCGTGAGGTGGCGACATAATGTGGTGATTGGCATGATCTTGAACAGCTTTATGCCACTGCTCCAGTCTTTTCCGTGTCTGCTGCGAAGAAGGTTGCTCTAGGCAATATTGGATCACGTACTGATATTGGCTGGCAAGTTTTTCGTTTGCCTCTGTTACTTGCTGTGAGACTGAGATTGTCTGTTTTAAGCGTTTCGCTATAGCTTTATCGAATACTGAGGTCATCACTTACTCCTTAGCTGATCTTATAAACGTTAACTCGGTTAAGAGCACAGTCGGGTAGGTAGAGGGTACGATTATGTGCGTGAAGCAGGTATGGCATCCATAGCTGACCTTTACTTGGATCGGCACCAAAGCCACTAAAACTGTCAATGAAATGCCCCTGTTGGTCAAAGACCTTGATTGCTCGATTAACCAAATCAGACACAAACAACTTGCCATGGTCTAAATCTATACTGGTTGGTAGCAGGAAGTTGTCATTATCCGTACCGTAACCCTGCTGACCGAAACTGCCAACGTATTGATCGTGACGATTGTAAATCACCACGCGATTGTTGTTTTGATCGGTGATGTACTTTTGACCATCCGGTGTAATGGTGATGTCGGTTGGTGTGAAAAACTCATTATCACCATGACCTTTTTCACCAAAGGTAGTGACTAAGCCAGTGATTCCCTGTTGATTGAGCCGCCAGCGACTAATGCGATTATTGCCAGAATCAGCAATATAGACATCGCGGCTTATCGGATCTACGGCAACACCTTGAGGCTTGAATAGCTGCCACTCTTGGTGACCCAAACCTCCAAAATAGCTAAAGGGCACCAGCTCGCCAATTAACTCGTCATATTGATAAATCGTCACAATACCGCTTATGTAGTTGCTGACGACCAGTAAAGGTATATCTGGGTTGAGTTGGCCGAGTAATGGCGACGAAGGGGTTAAAGAGCAGATGCCAAGTGAGCCTGGTAAAAGAGGTAAGCTACCCGGCCTAGCGGCATCTGGTTGAGTGTTTTCTGTCGCTTGCAGTTGATAGTTGCCAGCGTCAACGAGCCAAAGCAGCTGGTTTGGGTCATCAAACTTATCACCTAGGAATATTCGAACCCAGGTTTGTTGCCATTTTTGCGTCCACTCCATCTGGGTACTTAAGGTCATTGAAAGCCAGGAAGGTGCATCGATTTGGTGAATCGAATTTAGCCATTTATCTTGCTGTTCAAAATGTTTTTCCCACCATTCGCTAATAATAGGATAACGACTTTCGGAGTTGTTTGTTGGAACGGGAGAGATATCGCCAGCCACCGAGGTGACAAAGTGCAGCTGTCCTTTTTTATCTCGCTCATCGCTTAATTGATCAATCAATAATGTAGATATAGGTAGCTGAGGTGATAATTCTGCCCAGTCGATCTGATGAATCTGTAAAGAAGCGAGAATGGGTTCGGTAATCAACAGGCGATTTTGGTCAAGTTTGGTGATTTGTATTGGTGAGAAGAAGCCGGTTATGTTACCTGAAAAATGGCCATCAATATCGTAAACAGAGACTGAATACTGTTTGGCTCCTGGGATAAGAATTCGGTTATCAATGATTGAGACATCGCGCGCGAGGTCGATACCATCTAGATAGGTTTTCCCGTTTGCGAATGGAACGGGCTTTCCCTCCCAATCACAGCGAACTACAGTAGCAAAGCCAGTATTAGCGATGTACAGATGACCGTCGAGATCGCAACTCAGTCCTTGAGGCCATAAAAAGTGAACAGGCTCTTTGGCTTGGATGGCTGTGATGTCTCTTAACCATTTACCTTCGTCATTGAAAATCACCAATCGACTTTCACCGTTTTCGCCTTCGTAAAACTCATCAGCCACACACAGCTTACCCTGATAGAAAGCCAATCCGTTTGGTCCTTGTAAGTTGATTGGATCCCCCTTGCCAAAATTGCTGATTGAGTGGATGCTGAGCGCTTGATTGTATTCAAGGATATGGATACGTTTGTTGGCAATGTCGCTGACGTAAATCCAAGGTTTATCAGGATGGGGTAACAGGCGAAAAGGCATATTGAACTGTTGGCTGCCATTGCCAACACTGCCAAAGCTAGCTAACAACTTGTCCATTTTTCGGTCGAAGACGAGTATACGATTGTGTGCGGTATCTGCTAACCAAATTCGACCAAACTTGTCGGTACAGTTGCCGACAGGAGTATTGAGTGAAACGTTTCCCGCCGTACGACAGGGGAGGTTAGGTAAATGTGTTATCTGCTTACCGATATAGGTGTGATAGGTGATTCCCATATTAAGCCCTTATGATGTTAATAGATATGTTATTAATTTCATAAATGTAGCAGGCCAAAATGACAGTTCCATCAAGTGTCGTTGTTACATTAAGATCTGTGCGCGGGATTGGTAACGGATTGAAAGTACACGGCCGTCTGGTTAAGAAGACCGTGAATATTGAACTAGATTTGATTAAAAAGAGTAGTTGAGCTGAAGACCTGCTAACCAGGCACTGGTATTGACTGTAGAGACGATATTGAAAGGTTCAGGATTAGCAAGAACTTGTGATTCATCGATCGTTGTTTGCTCACCTGTCAAGTAGCCTAAAGCTAGATCGACACTGAGGTTTTCTGTAGCTTTATAAGTACCACCAAAGGTAAACCAATGCCTGTCAGTATCAGGAATCGAAAGTGAGCTGATCTGATCAACGGGTGACAAGTCATACATATAGCCCGCTCTTAACTCGATTGAGCGGTTCAGATAGTGGGTAATGCCAATAGAAACGTGTCCAGCATCTTGCCATTGGTAGTCTTTAATTGATGTTGAGTAACTTTCTGATGCCAAGCTATCAAATTCAGACCAAGCGACGTATTGCATGCTGTAGTGAGCCGCCCATTTAGGGTTAAGTTTATGGTAGCCCGAGAACTCTATAATATCAGGCAATGGAATATCTAGATTGTCTGTTAGACCTTGACCTTCACCCGCTTGATAGACTTGGCCTTCGGCTCTTAATTCTGGGCTATAACGATAAGATAAGCCAAAGCGGTTGTTCTCATCTAACACATAGGCTAAGCCCAAGTTGAAACCTAAGCCATAACCATCCGCGTCGATTGAAAGTAGTGGCGCATTATTGTGCTTTCTCGCGATGTCTCCTTCACCATAGATGATGTCGATACCACCGCCCACCGACCACGAATCGTCGATTTGATAGCTTGCAGAGAATCCAGCATTGATGCTACTTAAGTAGGTTTTTCCGCCAAATATAGGGGCAGAAAAATCATCGTCGAATTCCACATCAGTGCCGTAGTTCGAGTGAACCGTTGCGCCTAGAGTCCAAGGCGTCCCCTCGATAGGAAACACCATATTAGCGTTCGGTACTAGGGTATTGTTGTCGAGGCTAGTGTCATCAAGCGATTGCGTTGTCGATGTTGGTGTGGTGTAACGCATATCACTGAACTCAACTTGGCTGGCAATATTGACTGCGCCCACTGATATCATCGGTTGGTCGATTAAACTCATCGCCGCCGCATTTTTTGCTACCACAGCGGCGTTGTCAGCAATAATCGCGTCTCCAGCGAATGCACGACCTAAACCCGTTGCCGACTGAGCATTAAGTTGAAAGCCTGCGGCGTGTGCCTGAATAGCTGTAGCAACGCTAAGACTAAGGATTGTCTTTTTCATTATTGTGCCTCGTCGGTTTCATCTTCAATGTTTATCAGGTCGTCAGAGTCAAGGTAAATTGCTCGTGCGTTGGTTGCGACCATATTACGAACCGCCTCTTGTTGCGTTATGCGTGAATTGTTTCCTGCTTCCATATGTTGTGGGTCTTGAGACGGCAATCCTGTTTCATCCATTGGTCCCTCGTAAGGGAAGAGAAATGTTCCATGACCACCAACAGTCGCTCTGATCACTCCTCTGATTGGTGCATCTGTTGTGGAACTAGTTATGTCATTTAGCTCTAGCGCATGGATTAAAGGGTCCGTCCCCGTCATGACATTATTTTCTGCATTATTTGGTACTACGGTGTCAGGCATATACTCTCCGATTTCACAGGTATCACCGCAGTCACCAACAGCTTCTATAAGAAGAGTTGGTTGCTGAGCTTGCACCTGTCTCGAAACCTTTCCTGCTGGGTCTGAACCATCAATAGTTTGTTGGACGCCTTGCTTTAAAATAGGGATGAGAGCTGAATAGATTTCGTTCTCCAACATCTCAATACTGCCTTCTAGTTCAGCACTATGAGTTTGAAGAGCGGTGATACAAGTTTCGTTACTTTCACTTTCGTGACATATGTTTGGCAATAGAGTTTCCGCAATCGCTCTTTGCACGTCAGCTGACTTTTTCACCGAGGTTTCCATTTCGGAACCTAGTGTGAGAGAAGAAAGTGTAAGATTTACTAATCCTTGACCTGGTACAACGTAGTTGGAAGTAGCTAAAGCCAAGCCCTCTATTGGTTGGGCAACTGGTGATTCAGGCTTATAAGTCGCCTCCGTGGTCATTACAGACATGATGCCTCCAAGAGAGACTCCAATTAAGTGGACCTCTCTGCCAGCCTTATCATTGCCGAAATTGAGCGCCCATCTTAAGCCAATAAAGTCACTAACAGATTGGTGAAGGTTAGACCGCAATGTTAGGGGGGAAGTGATATTGATAAAGTAAGACTTGTCAGCGCGAGCACTAATGGGCTTTCCGCTGTCGCAGTATTTTAATGTTGTTTCATCACTATATTTCGAACTATCACAGACGATTCTAGCACCATGATACGGCATATCTATTGCTGTAAATATGTATTCCTTTCCGTCTGTAACATATTCCTTAGCAACCAGTGAAGCGGACTCTTTGTCACCAGTAACGCCATGGATAAAGATAACCGATGGATTGGTGGAATCGTTAATGAACTGTCTGGCTCCGGCTTTTGAATCTGTAGCTCCGCCAATGTAAGGCAAGTAAAAATCGACAGGGATAGTGGTTGTAGAGTCATTATACTTGGCTACTTCCCCTTGATTACCAAAGAAAGGCTGGGTTAGGTGCTCTCCATTCTCACCTTTTGTCCAATTGTACATTGACGGGCAATTGGCGATCGGGTCGTAACTGTCCAGCAAACATTTTTCTCTATCGGCGATGTTTTGTGTAAAAGGAAGGTAATTGTTTGTCTCTAGTGTTGCGCCAGAAACGATTATATAAGCTTTACTTGGACGAGCAGAGTTGACCTCAGTGACTTCAATATTCGTCAGGTCAAGTGTCGGTGGATTTGATGGATCAGATATTGTTTGTTGGACAATATTGTCGATGACGGAATAACTATTTTGAGTAGTAAATGTAGAGGCGTATACGACCTCGTTCGGCTTACCTAAGTCACTATACGCGGAAACGGCGTTTTTTGTCTTCTGTTGGAGATTGCGTTGTTGCTCATCCAACTCATTGGGGTCTGCACTTAAAAGTTGTCCAAAGGCTGGCGATGATTGTAGAGGAAAGCCTTCTACCGTCATTACGCCGTTCGAGACGGCAATGAAATACTCTGTCCCTGGTTGAAGAGCGGCACCGCATTCGATGGTGAGTTTGCGACCATCACTAGATAGTTTGGTATTTGGAACCTCTTGCCTAGTTGTCCCCTCGATGAGCAGAACGTTTCCTTGCAGAGACGTTGGTTCTAGGGCAATAACCTGCTCAGAACCGACACTGCTAAGCGGAATCTCAATTGGCTCAACACACAAGCCCCAACCATCGACGGCGGCGAAGCTAGTTTCGAAGCTTTGGTAGTAGGCGTCATATTCAGCGTTAGTAGAATAAGCATTGGGCGAAGAAGGTTCACCGGGCAAAGAGATTGTTCCGTCTGCATCATATCCATAGCCGTCATTAGGCATAGGAATGCTACTCAACGAAAAAGGTACTTCTACTGCGATGTTTTCAGAAGTGCTCTCTTCACTATTACACCCCCCGAGTAGTGAGATAGCGGAAACTGCGAAGGTTAGAGAATGGAATACTCTCATAGGAGATACCTGTGTAGTTGCTCAAATTGACCTGATATATCGAGCGAACAAGAGGTTATTTACAAATGTTTAACAATAAAAAAAGCTAAAGAAGGGCAGGGTTTGGTATTTAGATAGGAGAGCTGAATGAATTTCGCGGCTGAAATTTGTGCTTTAGATGCATTGTTTTGGGGAGTAGATCGCTATTTATGTGCATCTGAGTGATTAACTTCACAGAACGCTATTTTAAAGTAGGTAAATGTAGCTAACTGTTAGCTAGATTACATTACTTTTGTTAATTTTTCCGCATTATACCTAGCATAAGATGCTAAAAAAAGGCGTCTTATCAGATAATTTGGCACTTCGGTCTGCTGGTTGTGGGAATCTTATGTTAATTAACTGACTATTTTCTCTTTACCAGTGTTTTTTACCAATTTCTTGACGTAATCGTGGAATTATACGATTTTTTGCTACATTTTTATGGCAAATTACTTCGATGATTGATACTGTGTGCCGCAATCTTTGTATGGATTTAGATTTTTATGCTTAAATTTTGAGCTAAACAGATCTAAATCACTGTCCGTTCTAGTGCCATACAAAGAAGTCATGGATGCAAATGAAAAACTTGGAGTTTTACGCATGTATAAGAACAAAATAACGCGCGCTCTTCTAGTTGGCGCGGGCCTTTCTTTAGCGCTAACTGGTTGTGGTGACAAACCAGAAGAAAAACAAGCTGCTCAGCCAGCACCTACCCCTGAAGCTAAATCAGACTCTCAGAATGTAGAACTCGCAGCGGTACAAGAATTAGTTCGTGGCAACGGTACAGAAGTTGCGACAATCGACCCGCACAAATCTCAAGGTGTTCCAGAATCTCACGTTATTCGTGATCTTCTTGAAGGCTTGGTGAACCAAGATGCTGATGGCAACACTATCCCAGGTGTCGCTGAATCTTGGGAAACAACAGACAACAAAACTTTCACTTTCCACCTACGTAAAGACGCGAAGTGGTCTAACGGCGACCCAGTAACTGCTGGCGATTTCGTGTATAGTTTCCAGCGCGCAGTTGATCCAAATACGGCTTCTCCATACGCTTGGTATATGGAATACACCAAGATGGTCAATGCAAAAGACATTGTCGCTGGTAAAAAAGACAAGAGCGAACTAGGTGTTAAAGCGGTAGATGATCACACGCTAGTTGTTACGCTTGATACTGCTGTACCTTACTTCGTAATGATGATGGGTCACACTACAGTGAAGCCTGTTCATAAAGCAACTGTTGAGAAGTACGGTGATCAGTGGACTAAACCAGAGCACTTTGTTGGTAATGGCGCTTTCGTAGTAGATAAGTGGGTTGTGAACGAGCGCCTGGTACTTAAACGAAATGAAAAGTACTGGGACAACACAAGCACTAAACTAAACAAAGTAACCTTCCTACCTATCGAAAACCAGGTAGCAGAAATGAACCGCTTCCTAGCGGGTGAGATTGATATTTCTCACGAATTACCTGTAGAGCACTTTAAACGTCTTAAGAAAGAGCACCCAGAAGAAGTATCAGTAACAGGCAACCTGTGTACTTATTACTACCTCTTCAATACCAAAAAAGCACCGTTTGATGATGTGCGTGTCCGTAAGGCTATCTCTTACGCGATTGATCGTAACATTGTTACTGACGCTATCTTAGCGCAAGGTCAAAAGCCGGCTTACTTCTTAACTCCAGAGATCACTGCAGGCTTCAACCCAGAAATGCCTGCATATGGTCAGATGACTCAAGCAGAGCGTGATGCAGAAGCTGCGCGTCTTCTAGAGGAAGCTGGCTTTGGTAAAGACAACCCACTTAAATTTAACCTTCTTTACAACACTTCTGAAAACCACAAGAAGATTGCTGTAGCACTAGGTTCTATGTGGAAGAAAACACTAGGTCTAGATGTAACTCTAGAAAACCAAGAGTGGAAAACTTACCTGTCTACGAAAGATTCTGGTGACTTTGAAGTAGCACGTGCTGGTTGGTGTGGTGACTACAACGAAGCTTCTTCATTCTTAACGTTAATGAAGAGTAACAACAACACTGGCGGTATTCACTACGACAGCAAAGCTTACGATGCAATCATCGATAAAGCACTGAAGTCGACTTCAGATGCAGAGCGTGAAGCACTTTACCTAGAAGCAGAGAAGCTACTAGCGAAAGATATGCCTATCGCACCTATCTACCAGTACGTGAAATCACGTCTGCTTTCTCCTAAGGTTGGTGGCTTCCCTGCAAACAACCCAGAAGAGAAAATCTACTCTAAAGATCTATACATCCTCAAGTAAACCTTGAACTGATAGAACTATAAAAATATTGGCCTGCATGTGAGCAATTACATGCAGTGCCTCTGCTCAATTTGAATTCGAAGAAATTCGATTGATTCCTTCTTTTTTAACTGTCACAGACTGAAAGAGTGAGTTTATGTTTAAATTCATCGCGAAAAGGATATTTGAGGCGATCCCAACTATGTTGGTTTTGATCACTGTATCTTTCTTTCTTATGCGTTTCGCTCCGGGTAACCCATTCTCGAGTGAGCGTCCATTACCGCCAGAAGTTATGGCGAATATCGAAGCTAAATACGGGCTAGATAAGCCAGTATTTGAGCAATACACCACATATCTAACCAACGTCATCCAAGGTGATTTTGGTCCTTCATTTAAGTATCTCGATTACTCGGTAAATGAACTGATTTCGGTTGCACTACCTGTATCGGCTAAAGTTGGTTTTATCGCCTTTATCTTTACTGTCATCATGGGGGTCACTGTTGGTACCATTGCCGCCTTGAAGCAAAATACCTGGGTCGACTACACCATAATGTCTACCGCCATGTTGGGTGTAGTAATGCCATCGTTTGTATTAGCACCCGCACTTATCTATCTGTTCTCGCTACATTGGAATATATTCCCTGCGGGTGGATGGCAAGATGGCAGTTTGAAGTTTCTCGTACTGCCCGTCATAGGTATGTCACTTCTTTACGTAGCGACTTTTGCGCGTATCACGCGTGGCTCAATGATCGAAACCTTAAACAGTAACTTTATCCGAACTGCCCGTGCGAAAGGTCTAAGTTACCGTTACATCATCATAAAGCATGCCTTAAAGCCAGCGCTTCTTCCTGTCGTTTCATACATGGGTCCGGCGTTCGTAGGTATTATCACAGGTTCAGTGGTTATCGAAACCATCTTTGGTCTACCGGGTATCGGTAAACTGTTCGTTAACGCTGCATTTAACCGTGACTATTCGCTTGTTATGGGGGTAACCATTTTGATTGGTTTCCTATTTATCCTATTCAACGCGATTGTAGATATCCTACTTGCAATGATTGACCCGAAAATTCGCTACTAACAGGGACGTTTGGTTATGTTAACGAAAAAAGAAAACCTAGAAGCGATTGAGAAGTTCTCTGAAAACCTAGAGATCGAAGGTCGCAGTCTATGGCAAGATGCTCGCATCCGCTTTATGCGTAATAAAGCGGCGATGGTGAGTTTGTTTATCCTATTTTTAATGACCTTGGCGGTTGTTGTGTTGCCGACGATTGCGCCATTCACCTATGATGATACTGACTGGTACGCGATGCATGTCGCTCCAAGTGCAGAGCACTGGTTTGGTACCGATAGTTTAGGTCGTGACCTTTACGTTCGTACGCTTATCGGTGGCCGTATCTCTCTAATGGTAGGTGTCATGGGCGCATTTGTTGCGGTATTGATTGGTACGCTTTACGGCGCTGCTTCTGGCTTTATCGGTGGTAAAGTAGACCGCATCATGATGCGTATTCTAGAGATACTTTACGCAGTTCCTTTCATGTTCCTAGTTATCGTACTAGTGACCTTCTTCGGTCGTAACATCATTCTAATCTTCGTTGCTATCGGTGCCATTGCTTGGCTAGATATGGCGCGTATTGTGCGTGGTCAGACACTTAGCTTACGCAGCAAAGAGTTTATCGAAGCGGCACATGTTTGTGGTGTGAGCAAGTGGAAAATCATCACTCGTCATATCGTACCAAATGTACTGGGCATTGTAGCGGTATACTCGACGCTGCTTATCCCTAGCATGATTTTGACTGAATCATTCCTTTCATTCCTTGGTCTTGGTGTTCAGGAACCAATGACGAGTTGGGGCGCACTTCTTCAAGAAGGTGCACAGACAATGGAAGTAGCAATCTGGCAGCTGGCATTCCCAGCAGCGTTTATGGTTGTGACTTTGTTCTGCTTCAACTACGTTGGTGACGGCCTGCGCGACGCGCTGGATCCAAAAGACAGATAATTAAAAAGATTAAGGAAGCAATGATGAGCTTATTAGATGTCAAAGATCTGCGTGTAGAATTTACCACTCAAGATGGTATCGTGACCGCAGTAAACGATTTAAATTTTTCTCTGAATCAGGGCGAGACTCTAGGTATCGTAGGTGAATCTGGTTCAGGTAAATCTCAGACTGTATTCGCTATTATGGGGTTGCTGGCAAAGAACGGTATTATCTCAGGTAGCGCAAAATTTGAAGGCAATGAAATTCTCAACCTTCCAGAAAAAGCACTCAACAAAGTTCGTGCAGAACAGATTGCAATGATCTTTCAAGACCCAATGACGTCGCTTAATCCTTACATGAAGGTAAGTGACCAGTTGATGGAAGTTCTCATGCTGCACAAAGGCATGGGTAAAGCCGAAGCATTCGAAGAATCTGTACGCATGCTTGAAGCAGTAAAAATTCCAGAAGCGCGTAAGCGTATCACCATGTACCCACACGAATTTTCTGGCGGTATGCGTCAGCGTGTAATGATCGCTATGGCTCTGTTGTGTCGTCCAAAGCTATTGATTGCAGATGAACCAACAACAGCACTCGACGTAACGGTACAAGCCCAGATCATGGATCTGCTTAACGAGCTTAAGTCAGAATTCAATACTGCAATCATTATGATCACTCATGACCTTGGCGTTGTTGCTGGTTCATGTGACAAAGTACTGGTAATGTATGCAGGCCGTACCATGGAGTACGGTACAGTTGATGAGATTTTCTACAACCCAAGCCACCCATATGCAGAAGGTTTGCTCAAGGCGATTCCTCGTCTGGATACCGAAGGCGAAATTCTACCGACAATTCCAGGCAACCCGCCTAACTTGCTTCGTCTTCCGCAAGGCTGCCCTTATCAAGAGCGTTGCCACCGTGTTATGGATCGTTGTAAGCAAGAAGCGCCAATTTTGACGCCATTTGGTGATGGCCGTCAGCGCGCATGTTTTTCACAGTGGGAGGCTTGGAGCAAATGAGTGTAGATAAGAACTTAATCCTAGATGTTAAAGAGCTTAAAGTGCACTTTAGCATCGCATCGAAATCAGCTTGGCCTTGGTCAAAACCTGCAAATCTCAAAGCAGTTGATGGTGTAAACGTACGCTTATACGAAGGTGAAACCCTAGGCGTAGTGGGTGAGTCTGGCTGCGGTAAATCTACTTTCGCGCGTGCAATCATTGGGCTCGTCGAAGCGACTGACGGTGACGTGATGTGGCTTGGTCAAGACTTGACTAAGATGCAAGAAGTTCAACGCCGTGAAACGCGTAAAGAAATTCAAATGATATTCCAAGATCCGCTGGCTTCTCTTAACCCGCGGATGACAGTGGGAGACATCATCGCTGAGCCTTTAGAAACCTTCTATCCAGAGCTATCTAAAGATGAAGTAAAAGATCGCGTCAAAGAGATGATGGCGAAAGTTGGCCTACTACCAAACGTGATCAACCGTTACCCACACGAGTTCTCAGGCGGTCAGTGTCAGCGTATCGGTATTGCACGAGCACTGATTCTTAAGCCTAAAATGATCATCTGTGATGAGCCAGTATCAGCACTAGACGTGTCAATTCAAGCTCAGGTAGTCAACCTACTTAAAGAGCTACAAAAAGAACTTGGTTTGTCTCTTGTGTTTATCGCCCACGATCTGTCAGTAGTTAAGCACATCTCAGATCGCGTATTGGTGATGTACCTAGGCAATGCGGTTGAGCTTGGTGAGGCAGAAGCGCTGTTCGCCGATCCTAAGCATCCCTACACGCGCGCTTTGATGTCGGCAGTACCAATTCCGGATCCTAGGCTCGAGCGAAACAAGAAGATTGAGATGTTGGAAGGGGATTTGCCATCGCCAATTAATCCTCCATCAGGTTGTGTATTCCGTACTCGTTGCCCTCAGGCAACAGAGGCTTGTGCGCAAACTAAGCCTTCAATTGAAGGTAGCGATGTTCATGCAGTGTCTTGTATACACGTTAGCGTATAGTTTCAGCCTGTGACGGGCTTAAGCGCGGCATCCTTATGGGGTCGCGCTTTTTTTGTACGCGCATTTCTCTACCATTCAAAATATTCGAACAACTAAGCCAATTGTCTCTAATTATCTACGTAAATGATTTACTTATACTTAAACCATCAACGAATAATCTGGTTAGGAGACAATAATGGGTAAACTAGTTGAAGGTGTGTGGCACGACGTTTGGTATGACACTAAATCGAGTAATGGCAAATTTGTTCGCGAAGATTCCGGATTTAGAGATTGGATTAAAAACGAGCCCGATGCCAAATTTCAGCCTGAATCTGGGCGCTATCACCTTTATGTCTCATTAGCCTGCCCATGGGCTCATCGGACTCTTATCTTTAGAAAGCTAAAGGGGCTTGAAGAGCACATTGATGTTACTGTTGTCTGCCCAGACATGATGAGTGAAGGTTGGCAGATGGGGTTACCGGAGCCTCTGTTTGGTCATACCCGTATGCACCAGATCTATACGCAAGCCAAACCAGACTACACGGGTCGCGTAACAGTGCCAGTACTTTGGGATAGGAAGCACAATACCATCGTGAGTAACGAATCGTCAGAGATCATTCGTATGTTTAACTATGAGTTTAATGAACTTACTGGCAATACCGATGATTATTATCCGCAAGCTGACCGCGAGATGATAGATGAATGGAACGCGTATATTTATCCGCATGTGAACAATGGCGTTTATCGTTGTGGTTTTGCGACGACGCAAGATGCGTATGAAGAGGCCTACAACCATCTATTTGAGTCGCTAGATAGATTGGATGCCCATCTAGCGAAAAGCCGTTACCTTGCTGGTGACAGTATCACTGAAGCCGATTGGCGTTTGTTCACCACGCTGATCCGTTTTGATGCCGTTTATGTTGGACATTTTAAATGTAATATGAAACGTATCGCAGATTACGCTGATCTCAACGGCTACATGAAAGAGTTGTATCAGGTGTCTGGTATCAAAGAGACGACGGACTTTTACCATATTAAGCGCCACTACTACTTTAGCCATACCGGAATCAATCCTACGCAAGTGGTGCCAGTAGGGCCAGATCTAGATTTGGATTCCCCTCATGGGCGAGACAGCCTTTAGTCTTTTTGAGCCTAATAAAAGAAAACCCTCGCTAAGGCGAGGGTTTGTCATTTCAGAAAAGGTTAAATTAGTTAACCACTTTCTCTTCTGCTTGAGCCGCTTGGTCTGCTTGGATTGCAGTTAGAGCTACTGTGTATACGATGTCGTCTACGAGCGCGCCGCGAGACAGGTCGTTTACAGGCTTACGCATGCCCTGAAGCATTGGACCGATAGATACTAGGTCTGCTGAACGTTGTACTGCTTTGTACGTCGTGTTACCTGTGTTTAGGTCTGGGAATACGAATACAGTCGCTTTACCTGCTACTGGAGAGTTTGGTGCTTTAGAAGCTGCAACGTTTTCCATGATAGCCGCGTCGTACTGCAGAGGGCCGTCGATAACAAGATCAGGACGTTTCTCTTGAGCAAGTTTCGTTGCTTCACGGACTTTATCTACGTCAGCACCCTTACCAGATTCACCAGTAGAGTAAGAGATCATTGCAACGCGTGGGTCGATACCGAATGCCGCAGCAGAATCTGCAGATTGGATTGCGATTTCAGCTAACTGTTCAGCAGTTGGATCTGGGTTGATCGCACAGTCACCGTAAACCAATACTTGGTCAGGCAGTAGCATGAAGAATACAGAAGATACGATAGACGCATCAGGTGCAGTCTTGATGATCTGGAACGGAGGAACGATAGTGTTCGCAGTTGTGTGAACAGCACCAGAAACTAGACCGTCAACTTCGTCATTCTCAAGCATCATTGTGCCTAGGAATACTGAATCTTGTAGCTTCTCACGCGCTACAACTTCAGTCATGCCTTTCGCACCACGTAGTTCAACTAGACGAGCAACGTAGTTTTCACGAACTTCATCAGAGTTGATGATCGTTACGCCAGCACCTAGCTCAACGCCTTGTTGCGCTGCAACACGTTTGATCTCTTCAGGGTTACCTAGAAGCACACATTCCGCGATGCCGCGTTCAGCACAGATAGCTGCCGCTTTAACCGTACGTGGCTCGTCACCTTCAGGAAGAACGATGCGCTTGCCAGCTTTACGAGCAAACTCAGTTAGCTGATAGCGGAATGCTGGTGGGCTTAGGCGACGAGACTTCTGAGTCCCTTCGGTCATAGACTCGATCCAGTTGCCGTCAATGTTGCCTGCTACGTGCTCGTTGATGAACTCGATACGCTCTTTGTCGTCCGCAGGAACTTCAATAGAGAAGCTCTGTAGGTTTAGAGACGTCTGCCAAGTGTTACCTTGTGCTTTGAAAATTGGTAGACCTGAGTCAAACGCAGGCTTACATAGACCAACGATCTCTTCTGGGATGTCGTAACCACCAGTCAGAAGAACTGCACCGATTTCAACACCGTTCATTGCTGCTAGCGCTGCTGCAACGATAACGTCTGGACGGTCGGCCGAGGTAACAAGAAGTGAGCCCGGTTTGAAGTGCTCAATCATGTTTGGCAGAGAACGTGCACAGAATGTGATGCTCTTAATACGACGGGAATTAACGTCACCTTCATTAATGATGTCTGCACTTAGGTGCTTCGCCATATCGATAGCACGAGTCGCGATTAGGTCGATGCTCCAAGGCACGCAACCAAGAACACGGATTGGAGAAGTGTTGAAGATCTCCATCACTTTCATTTCGTTTTGTTTCGCGCTATCAGCGTCATCAAAGATTTCTGATAGGTCAGGGCGAGTACGTCCTGCTTCATCAACTGGTGCGTTTAGTTTGTTGATGATAACGCCAGAGATGTTCTTGTTTTTAGTGCCACCGAAGTTAGAACAAGCTACTTCAATACGCTCTTTTAGCTGCGCAGGGTTATCTGTGCCAGGAGTTGCCACTAGAACGATCTCTGCGCCAAGTGTTGCTGCGATTTCTGCGTTCACTTGGTTAGCGAATGGGTGCTTACGCGTAGGAACAAGACCTTCGATTAGCGTAACGTCTGCATCTTTGTTGATTTGGTTGTAACGCTCAACTACTGTTTCTAGCAGCTCATCCATGTTGTCGTTACCGATTAGGCTTTCAGCAACAGACATCATCATAGGTTGGCCGATCTTCACGTCACTGTTTGCACCAACGATAGTTGATGTGAGATCCGGTTGATCGCCCCCAGAACGTGGCTGACAGATTGGCTTGTAGAAAGAAACTTTAACGCCTTTGCGCTCCATAGCGCGAAGAACACCCATGCTTACGCTAGTAAGACCAACACCAGCACTTGCAGGGATAAGCATAATAGTACGAGACATTCGTAGAGTACCTATAGCTATTGGGATAAAAGCTTAACTGCGTATTCCTTATCATCTGGAATAGAAGTTAAGCCCCTTGGTAAGAAAACCGGCTGACGTTGGTCAGCCGGTTAAGTCAATTAAAGACCTGCTAGACGAGCAGTGTCTTCAGCGATAACTAGCTCTTCGTTAGTAGAGATAACCATAGCTGGGATACGGCTGTTCGCAGTAGTGATAGTACCTTCGCCACCGAAACGAGCTTTAAGGTTAGCTTCACCGTCAACTTCGATACCGAAGATACCTAGGCGGTTTAGAACCATTTCACGGATAGGGCCAGAGTTTTCGCCGATACCACCAGTGAAAGTGATTGCGTCTAGACGACCTTCAAGAGTCGCAGTGTAGCCTGCTACGTATTTAGCTAGACGGTGACAGAACACGTCCATTGCACGAGTTGCTTCTTCTTTCTCACCGTAGTTGTCTTCAACGAAACGACAGTCAGAAGTCACTTCAGTTAGGCCAGCAAGACCAGACTCTTTAGTTAGCATGTTGTTGATTTCTTCAACAGAGTAACCTAGAGCGTCATGTAGGTGGAAGATGATTGCAGGATCTAGGTCACCACAACGAGTACCCATTACTAGACCTTCAAGAGGAGTAAGACCCATAGAAGTGTCTACAGATTGACCGTTCTTGATTGCACATACAGAAGCGCCGTTACCTAGGTGACAGTTGATGATGTTTACTTCTTCAACTGGCTTGTCTAGTAGGTTAGCAACTTCACGAGTGATGAATAGGTGTGAAGTACCGTGCATGCCGTAACGACGGATGCCGTGCTCTTTGTACAAGTTGTACGGTAGAGCGTATAGGTAAGACTCAGAAGGCATTGTTTGGTGGAACGCCGTGTCAAAAACAGCAACGTTTTGCAGACTAGGGAAGTTTACTTTAGCCGCTTCGATACCAATTAGGTGAGCTGGGTTGTGAAGAGGTGCGAAAGTCGCAGCGTCTTGAATACCCTTAAGTACTTCATCTGTGATTAGTGCAGATTGAGTGAACTGCTCGCCACCGTGAACGATACGGTGACCGATAGCGCCAAGGTTAGCTTTAAGCTCAGGCTTAGAAGCAAGAATAGTTTCTACCATGAAAGATAGTGCTTCTACGTGAGCAGCGCCCGCGCCTAGTTGTGCTTCGTGCTTGCCGTCAAGTTTCCACTTCATACGAGCTTCTGGAAGACCTAGACACTCAGCAAGACCAGTTAGGTGCTCTGCACCTGTTTCTGCATCAACTACAGCGAATTTAAGAGAAGAACTACCGCAGTTTAAAACTAAAACTAGCTTAGACATTAATGACTACCTGTTAATTTTTCTGATCGAAATCAGTAAGGGTGAAAATTAATCTCAAGAATAGACGAAGCAGGAAAAGCTGCGTACTAATCTTGGTCAAAAAAACTTCGAATTCCGTATATAAAGACAGTGGCGATTCAAATCACCACCCTTGCATCCGCTGCAGATAGGTCTCAAGAGTTGCTTAAATTGTAAATAACGGCAACAATGAGATTGTGGGTCCGCAAAGGATAACGATAATAGGCAATGATAACAAAAAAATTTGAAAGAATATTAACTTTCATCAATTTTTTGTTAGTTTAGTTGAAGGTTTCAACTAAATTTTAGTTTAGGACCCTGTACTGGAGTGAGAGAGCCCTATGAGTAATAAAGCTGGTTTAGTTCATAGTTTACGAAATGGACAAAAGTACATGGATACTTGGCCAATGCGTAAAGAGCTTAATTTGTTGTTTCCAGAGCAGCGCATCATTAAAGCAACGCGTTTCGGCGTAAAAGTGATGCCAGCTATTGCAGCGATCAGTGTCTTAACGCAAATGGCATTCAATAATTACCAATCGATGCCTCAAGCCGTGATCATCGCTCTATTTGCTATTAGTATGCCAATTCAAGGTATGTGGTGGTTAGGTAACCGCGCTAATACGCAACTCCCACCGGCTCTTGCTGGTTGGTATCGCGAGATTTACCAAAAGATAGCCGAAAGTGGCTTTGCTTTAGAACCAATGAAATCGCGCCCTCGCTACAAAGAGCTTGCTCAAATTCTTAACCGTGCTTTCCGTCAGTTAGATAAAAACGCATTGGAACGTTGGTTTTAAGAGAGGGAACGGGCTGCACCTTAAAGAACGCTGTGCTTCGAGAATCGGGAACGGACTTCGTCCTGTGAGAGGTTAGGTGGTGATTTAATGAAAACTGTTGACAGAATTTGCCTCCTAGTAGACTAAAATAGTCTCGCATCTCGCATCTCGCATCTCGCATAAAAAAACGCCCACCGAAGTGAGCGTTTCCTCTTATTTAATACTATTCAGCATTAGTTGAACATCGCGATAGCGTCAGCTGGGTCTACGTATTCTAGCTCGAAGCTTTCTGCTACTTCTTTACACGTTACTTTTCCGTGGATTACGTTTAGACCTTCTAGGAAGCCATTGTCCTCTAGAAGTGCTTCACGGTAACCTTTGTTCGCTAGCTTAACGATGTAAGGCAGAGTTGCGTTGTTTAGTGCAAACGTAGATGTACGAGCAACAGCGCCAGGCATGTTAGCTACACAGTAGTGAACTACGTCATCAACGATGTATGTTGGATCAGCGTGTGTTGTCGCGTGTGAAGTCTCAAAACAACCGCCTTGGTCGATTGCAACGTCTACTACTGCCGCACCTGGCTTCATCTTAGCGATGTGCTCTTTGGTAACGAGTTTAGGTGCTGCTGCGCCTGGGATTAGAACTGCACCAATGACTAGGTCAGCTGCTAGAACATGCTTCTCAATTGCGTCTTCTGTAGAGTAAACCACTTTTGCACGACCTTGGAATTCTTCATCAAGACGGCGAAGTGTATCAACATTGCGATCTAGGATGGTAACGTCTGCACGAAGGCCTACAGCCATACGAGCTGCGTTTGCGCCAACAACACCACCGCCAACAACGACAACTTTCGCTGGCTCAACACCTGGTACACCACCTAGTAGAAGACCACGGCCACCGTGAGATTTCTCTAAAGTTTGTGCACCCGCTTGAATAGACATGCGACCTGCTACCTCAGACATTGGAGCAAGTAGTGGCAAGCGACCCATATTATCTGTTACAGTCTCATATGCTATACAGACAGCTTTGCTCTTGATTAGCTCATCAGTTTGTGGAAAATCTGGTGCTAGGTGCAAATAAGTAAATAAAATTTGCCCTTCTCGAAGCATAGCTCTCTCGACAGCTTGAGGTTCTTTAACCTTTACAATCATTTCTGCTTGCGCGAAAACGTCAGCAGCGGTAGGAAGAATGGATGCGCCTACAGCGATGTAATCATCGTCTGAAAAACCGATGCCTGAACCGGCATTAGTTTCAACAAAAACTTGGTGACCTTGAGACACTAGTTCGCGAACGCTCGCTGGGATCATACCAACACGGTACTCGTGGTTTTTGATTTCTTTAGGTACGCCAATGATCATCCTGAATCCTCATTATATTTTGGTTGTGTAAACTATAGTAGTTGTATTAACTGTGTGTAGGGTAATTCTGTCGAATTAATATCTAGTATAGATATGATTGAATAAAATTTGATACTGAATATTAAAAAGTTGTAGTATATTTTTTTGCAAGGAAGTAATAAGGTGGAATAAAAAATGGCAGACAACAATAAAAAGCCGTCCAAGGATCTAGACCGTATCGATCGCAACATTCTAAATGAGTTGCAGAAAGATGGTCGTATTTCGAATGTAGAGCTTTCAAAGCGAGTGGGTCTTTCTCCGACTCCTTGTTTAGAGCGTGTACGTCGCTTAGAGCGTCAAGGTTACATTACGGGTTATACAGCACTGCTAAACCCGCAATACTTAGACGCATCGCTTTTGGTATTCGTAGAAATCACGCTAAATCGTGGTGCCCCTGACGTGTTTGAACAGTTCAACACGGCAGTGCAGAAACTTGATGATATCCAGGAGTGTCATTTAGTGTCTGGTGATTTTGACTACCTGCTTAAGACTCGTGTATCTGACATGAGTGCTTATCGTAAGTTGTTAGGGGATACGCTTCTGCGCTTACCTGGTGTTAATGACACACGCACTTACGTGGTGATGGAAGAAGTCAAACAAACGAACCAATTGGTTATCAAAACTCGCTAACTCTGTGAGAGTTTGGGCTTAATGTCTTAATAGCTTTCTATATTCTGACTTTAAGCAATTGGGTTTTTGCCATTGATATGGTTAAATCGATAGTCCGAGTAGCATAGCTGCTCGGACTATTTTTTTCTTACCAATCAGGGTAGCTTCTCAATCGATTGGTGTTATTCATAAAGATAAAGTTGGTTATGTTTAAAGAGACCAAAAACAAAGTAGAAACGATCATTAAGACGGGAGAAGATTCTCAGCCATCCCGGCTGAGTGGTCCTCAGCGCCTTCAAGAGTGCATTTTGATCGTCGTCGTCCTCGCTTCAATTTTACTGTCAGTCGCACTTTTTACATTCAATGCTGCTGACCCTTCTTGGTCTCAAACCGCTTGGGGCGGAGAGATTAATAACGCAGGTGGTCTAGTTGGCGCATGGTTGGCGGATACACTCTTCTTTACCTTTGGCTCCCTTGCTTACGTGATTCCGTTTGTATTAACAGGTGGTGCGTGGGCGGTGCTACGTAATCGCGATGAAAATGACCCGATCGATCTAATGTTGTGGGGGACGCGACTATTAGGTTTAACAATTCTAATATTAACCAGTTGCGGTTTGGCGGATATCAACTTTGACGATATTTGGTACTTTTCATCTGGTGGTGTGATTGGTGATGTCTTGACCAGTCTTGCTTTGCCAACTTTGAACATTCTTGGTTCGACTCTGGTCTTCCTATTTCTTTGGGGGGCGGGCTTTACATTGCTAAGCGGCATTTCTTGGCTGTCTATCGTGGATTGGTTAGGTGAGTGCACAATTCGTTTGTTGACTAGCACAGTTAACAAAATTCGTGGCCGCGAGGATGAAACGCTAGAAGCTGAGCTAAGCAGTCACCGATATGAAGCGGGAGCGGCTCAATCGTTTGAAGAACCAAAACTAGACAACAGCGAAAAAGTTGAGCAAATAGAAGAAACCGATCGAGAACAACGCCGATACAACATCCATGTCCCCGAAGCTGTTGCAACCACAACACGCCCGATGGAAGCCACAGCAGAGCCAATAGTAGAAGCGGTTGCTCAAGTTGTTAATCAACCCGTTTATGCAAACGCTGCGAGTGATCACTCAGTGGAAAGCGCTGTGGAGCCAGACTTTGAAAGAAGTAAGCATCTGGGTGCGACAATAGAAGATCTGGAACGCGCCGCAATCAATGGTGATGAACTGCCTCAAGTCGCCCTGCCTGAAGTTCAAGTGGAAACCAATACTCAAGATATGCCAACTCATCACGTGGAAACGACTTCACCAGTTGAATTGGGTCAGACTGACTACCCAGCGTCTTGTGAGGTAACACAAGCTAAAGAGGGTAATGACTTCCCATGGAACGAAGGGCTGGCCGAGACAGAGCTCGTTCAGCCAACGATCAATACCACTGAGCTGGAACAGATTTCCTCAAATATTGAACCTGAAGATGACTATCAAGAGCCTGTTATATCCTCTTTTGATGTAGCAGAGGAAGACATTGTTGACGAGGTGACTGAAGAATTGGTCCAGGATCAAGATGCGGCCGCGCTGAACAGTATGGTCGCAGAGGCTCAAGCTAAAGTCGCAGCGCAGCAAAATCCGTTCTTGGTACAGCAAGAGACGAACCTGCCTAAACCAGCGGAGCCAATGCCCACTCTTGAGTTGCTTTATCACCCGGAAAAGCGTGAAAACTTTATTGACCGAGAAGCGTTAGAGAATATTGCTCGCTTAGTTGAAGCGAAACTTGCCGACTATAAGATCACAGCAAGCGTAGTCGATATCTTCCCAGGACCTGTCATCACTCGTTTTGAATTGGATTTGGCTCCGGGTGTTAAAGTGAGCCGCATTTCTGGTTTATCGATGGATTTGGCTCGTTCGCTGTCAGCAATGGCGGTACGTGTGGTAGAAGTCATCCCAGGCAAACCCTATGTGGGACTTGAGCTACCAAACATGAGTCGACAGACGGTATTTTTCTCGGATGTGATTGGTAGCCAGCAGTTTATCGAAGCAAAATCACCAACAACGGTAGTGCTTGGTCAAGATATCGCAGGTGAAGCTGTGGTAGCTGATCTGTCTAAAATGCCGCACGTGTTAGTGGCGGGTACGACAGGGTCGGGTAAATCGGTCGGTGTTAACGTCATGATTCTAAGTATGCTCTACAAAGCGACCCCGGAAGAGGTTCGCTTTATCATGATCGACCCGAAAATGCTTGAACTGTCGGTTTACGAAGGCATCCCTCATCTTCTTTCCGAAGTCGTTACAGACATGAAAGACGCATCGAATGCTCTGCGTTGGTGCGTTGGGGAAATGGAGCGCCGTTATAAGCTAATGTCTGCTCTTGGTGTACGTAACATTAAAGGTTTTAACGACAAGCTTAAAATGGCCGCTGAGGCGGGACACCCTATCCATGATCCCCTATGGCAAGCCGGTGACAGTATGGATGAACATCCACCACTACTTGAGAAGTTGCCTTACATAGTTGTGATTGTCGACGAATTTGCCGACTTAATGATGGTTGTGGGTAAGAAGGTCGAAGAGTTGATCGCTCGTCTGGCTCAAAAGGCGCGTGCTGCAGGTATTCACCTTATCTTAGCCACGCAACGTCCATCAGTAGATGTAATCACAGGCCTGATTAAAGCCAATATTCCAACCCGAGTGGCCTTCACAGTATCAACCAAGACGGACTCTCGGACCATCCTTGATCAAGGTGGTGCGGAATCGCTGCTTGGTATGGGTGATATGCTGTATCTACCACCGGGGTCGAGCCACACAGTTCGAGTTCACGGTGCATTTGCATCGGACGATGATGTTCATGCAGTGGTGAATAACTGGAAGGCACGTGGTAAGCCAAACTATATCGACGAAATTACCAATGGAGATCAAGGCCCAGAAGCTCTTTTACCGGGTGAAAAACCTGAAGGTGAAGAAGAGATGGACCCATTGTTTGATCAGGTGGTTGAACATGTTGTGCAGTCTCGCCGTGGTTCAGTTTCTGGTGTTCAACGCCGTTTTAAGATTGGTTATAACCGAGCAGCGCGTATTGTTGAGCAACTTGAAGCTCAGGGTATTGTCAGCGCCCCTGGGCATAATGGTAACCGTGAAGTACTGGCTCCAGCACCTGGTCGTGAGATGAACTAAGTACTGTCCTTAGATGAATCAAAAAAGGGTTAGCGATTGCGCTAACCCTTTTTATTGCTTTGGATTTAGAGTTTTCGACTCGCTTAAGGAGATCCTCGATACATTTGTTCCTCATTGTGATGATGACCGAGCGTTTTTTTAAAAAAAGGGCTGATGTATTCACATCAACCCTTTGTTGTTCTCTTATCTTGTACTTATTTATTCTTAGCAAATTGCGCTATTACAATCACGCCAAGCGCAACCAGGTTACCCGCGAAAATAACCACAAGCCACTGAGGCATTGAAAGACCTAGGAATTGCCAAACCACTTTGCTGCAATCACCGTACGCTTCAAACATCCACGGAACCCATTGGTTTAACGGTGCCCAATCAGGGAAGGTAACGAATAGGTCACAAGTCGCGAATGGGGATGGGTTGAACTGATAATCGACGTGCTGCATTGAAAGCGCTAGACCTTTGTACGCACTTGCACCCCAAGCAGCTAAACCTAACCAACGTATCAATGGGTTGTTCGGTGCGATTAAGCCAAGCAGTGCGGCACCACCGATGCCAAGCATCGCGACGCGTTCATAGATACACATCACACAAGGTGAAAGCATCATCACATGTTGGAAGAATAACGCGCATGCTTCAAACAAAATGATCGAAAGCAGCAGCAACAACCAAGATAGTCGCCTTTGAGAAAATGTTTTTAGAGTTGAAAGAATGTTCACACAGATATCCTGTATTAAAAAAGCTCTGAGTAATCAGAGCTTTTTATCGTGTAAAAGTTTCGCTAGCAACTAAAACTTTTGATTTTTATTAATTAATGCCCACTAGACATTGCTGGAGTCAGCTCACCAACGTGAGGGGAAATCCATCCTGCGTCATAAAACCATGCTGTCATAGGCTCAACAAAGAACACAATACCAGCGAGGCCAACTATGGCAAGTACGATAGTGTAGGGCAGTGCCATAACTACCATGCGACCGTATGATAGGCGAATCAAAGGTGCGAGCGCAGAGGTTAGCAGGAATAGAAAGGCAGCTTGGCCATTTGGTGTTGCTACTGACGGTAGGTTAGTACCTGTATTAATGGCGACAGCCAACAGGTCGAACTGGTCGCGAGATATCACACCTTCGATCAGGGCGGTTTTCACTTCGTTAATATAAACTGTACCAACGAAAACGTTATCTGAAACCATAGACAGTAGGCCGTTAGCGACATAGAACAGAGCAAGCTGAGTTCCTTTGTCTTCAACATGCAGTACTGCGTCAATGACAGGCTTAAATAACTGTTGGTCGATGATGACAGCAACAATAGCGAAGAATACCGCGAGTAGAGCAGTAAATGGCAGCGCTTCTTCAAACGCTTTACCCATTGAGTGTTCTTCAATAACCCCGGTAAATGCAGTTGCTAGGATGATAACGGAAAGGCCAATTAGACCTACTGCGGCCAAGTGAAGTGCCAAACCTACAATTAACCAAACGGCAATAAAGCCCTGTACCCAAAGTTTCGCGACATCTTGATTAGTACGTGTTTTACGTTCTTCTTGGTCGAAATCGACTAAGATTTGGCGAACATTTTCTGGAAGGCGAGCGCCGTAGCCAAACACTTTAAGTTTCTCGACTAGTACACAAGTGATCAAACCGCAGACAAATACTGGTGCAGTCACTGGTAGCATGCGAATAATAAACTCGCCAAACAACCAACCTGCTTGATCGGCAATGATTAGGTTTTGTGGTTCACCTACCATTGTCATTACACCACCCAACGCTGTGCCTACACCGGCGTGCATAAGCAGTGAGCGAAGAAACGCGCGGTAGTTTTCTAGGTCGTCTCGAGTTAATTCGGACAGGTGATCATCTTGAGTGTGGTCATGTGAGGCGTGAGGGCCTTGGCCAGAAGCTACTTTGTGGTAAATCGCATAGAAGCCAACTGCGACGCTGATAACCACGGCTATGACGGTCAGCGCATCTAAGAATGCTGACAGGAAAGCTGCTGCGAAACAGAAAGCCAGCGAGAGCATACTCTTAGAACGAATACCCAATAGGATCTTGGTAAAGATAAATAGCAGCAAGTGCTTCATAAAGTAGATGCCAGCAACCATAAAGACAAGTAACAGCAGAACTTCGATATTGGCAACAAGTTCATGCTTAACTTGGGCAGGGCTTGTCATACCAATCGCAATCGCTTCGATTGCGAGTAAGCCACCTGGCTGTAGAGGGTAACATTTCAGTGCCATTGCGAGGGTGAAGATAAACTCTGCGACTAGCAGCCAACCTGCAACAAATGGATCGACAAGAAAGAAAACTATGGGGTTAATAATCAAAAATGAAATGATGGCAACTTTGTACCAGTCCGGAGCCTTACCAAGAAAATTCTTAATAAATGCATTTCCGAGTGACATCGGCATGATTTAGATACTCTTAATGTTGTTATGAATAGACACTGCGCGTGCTTGAATCCATTTAACCGGAAATTAGATATCTTCTGACCAATGGTATTTATCTACCGGTAGAAAATAACCGATTCAACAGTGACTTAGAAAAACAACATTCCGTTCACGATCATGTGGCCTTGCCAAGTCACTCCCTGAGAAAGACAAGCACTCCTTTACTTTGGTCGCCACTGTACTCTTCAGCACAATTTAGTCAACGAGAAAATTGGTCTGAGTATTTTATTAGCTAACTTTTGTTTAAAAACGCGATCAGAGTTGTGTAAATATGACGCGAGAGTTGTGAAAAACAATGGTTAATGCAAGCAAAATGGCGAAAGCATAGAATAAGAAAGAATATGTAATTATATTGAATGAAAATGATAGTTAAATTATGTAATTTTAAAAACTTATGTTTTGCGCCTGGAATACCAATTGGTGGGCGTTTTGGCTTGTTTTGGATTTGTTAAATATACAAATAATCCTATTTCACATCTGAATATGAATCAACAAATTCTGAATCAGGTTAGAGTAATGGCTCTATTGTGGTTTTGCTCCACGTTTAGTGAGTGGTGGTTTCCGATATCGAAAAACTAGTGGTATGATGAGTTTCATTAGACCCATAAAAATACAAGTTTGGATAAGATATAAATGGTCATAAAGGCAAAGAGCCCAGCAGGATTCGCAGAGAAATACATTATTGAAAGTATTTGGAAAGGTCGATTCCCACCTGGTTCTATTTTACCAGCAGAACGTGAGCTCTCTGAACTAATTGGCGTAACACGTACAACTTTACGTGAGGTATTACAGCGTTTAGCCCGTGACGGTTGGTTAACGATTCAACATGGTAAACCGACGCGTGTAAACCAGTTTATGGAAACATCGGGACTCCATATTCTTGATACTTTGATGACGTTGGATGCCGATAACGCAACTTCTATTGTTGAAGACTTGCTTGCGGCACGTACAAACATCAGTCCGATCTTTATGCGCTATGCATTTAAAGCTAATAAAGAAAATGCAGAGAAAACCATTTCTAGTGTGATTAACTCTTGTGAGGCATTGATCAAAGCAGAGTCTTGGGATGTGTTTATGGAGTCGTCACCCTACGCCGAAAAAATCCGCCAGCATATCAAAGACGACGGTGAAAAGGATGAAATAAAGCGTCAATCTGTACTTGTCGCGAAAACATTCAATTTCTACGACTACATGCTGTTCCAACGCCTTGCATTCCACTCAGGAAACCAAATTTATGGTTTGATCTTTAATGGCCTGAAGAAGCTCTATGATCGCGTAGGAAGCTACTACTTCTCTAACCCACAAGCTCGTGAGTTAGCGTTACAGTTCTACCGTGATTTGCTTGATGTTTGTGAGACAGGTAACCGTGAGCAAATCCTCGTTGTGGTTCGTAACTACGGTATGGAGAGTGCGCATATCTGGAATCAAATGAAAATGACTCTGCCAACCAACTTTACCGAAGATGATTGCTAAGGTCTGTTGTCTTTGTAGTAAAAAACCGCCAATTTGGCGGTTTTTTTATTTACTAATGTGTGAGATCAGCAATCAGAGCAGGCTTCGTCACGGCCACCAGCTTCTGTAAACCAATTAGCTAAGTGTGATTTGAGGTCTTTGAGCTCATCTGGGCCAATCAGTGCGAGGCCCAAATCTTCTGCGCGGGTGATGTCGTTGTGACGTAGAGGGCGGAAGCTAACGAGCATAGCGCGAGCTTGGAGACCTCCGAGTAAGTCTCGCAGGGATTCGAGCTTGTATAAGGTGTCGTCGCCATCATCGCGCATGCCCTTCGTCTTACATTCTATGATGTGTAGTTTATTGTTGACCACTGAAGCGACATCTAGCTCGTTGCGAACTTCTCGTTCACCTAATTGGCGATAAACCTGGACGTTCAATGAACGGTCTTGAATGGTTGGCATATCTCGTTGAATTTGGCGGACTGTGCTGTGAACCAATGTCTCAAGCCATTCACCATTCGAGAAGCGACGTGCATCTTCATTTGCGAAGGTCAAAACCCCGCCTTGATAAGTGGCAATTTCCGCTTCGACTAAGTCGTTCAGCAACATATTTAGCTCACGGTATCCTTGCTGCTTTTCTGACAGCCCAACATCTAGGCGCTGTTCTTTACGGCAGGTTGTCGCAAGGTAATTAAGTGTCGCAAGGCCAGGGCCAAGCTCAAGTGCGTTGCTTGCCCAACGCTCACCAAGCTCATACAGTTTTTGATCTAGCTGTGGTGGTAGTTCTTGGTCGCTAAACTCGCCGCGCGCACCAAATACGGTGAGATAGTCATCTATGGTAATTCTATCTTGAACTTGCGTATCGTCTTTACCGTCAGGGTAGAGCCAGCACAGGCGGTCACTGTTTGGCTCAACAACAAATATTGGCCAGTGATAAGTACGGAAAATCTCATACACGGACAACAGGCGATGACGTAATCCACAACTTGCATTGAGCTTAACTTCTTCACCTCTCGCTTTTAAATCTTCGGCTAGAATTGAAACGGCTTGTTTGATCTTTGATGGGTTCGCGACATTGGGAATTTCAAAAAACTCTGAAGTTATATCTCTTTTGCTCAACACGCTGTGAAGACGCAAATACATATCTTCCTGAGCAGGTACACCGATGAAGACGATATGATCGCTCACTGTACGGTTATCGAGAAGCGGGGTGACCAAGCGAATTGGGTCTTGGTCAATAATGCCAACATGAACAGCCATAGTTATTCCTCATGCTTGGCTTGCGAGAGAGTGAAAGAAAAGCGGGCAAGCCTATAGACCATATAATGACATGAGATTTAAAAAACAAGGGCGGCTATGAAAAATAGCCGCCCAATCTCAATAAATTACATTATTCTGACTTTTTAGAGCTTAAATCGGTGAACTAGTTCACCTTGCTGGTTTGCCAAAGAGGAGAGGTTGCCACTGGTTTGAGCGATTTGGGCCATGGCTTGATAGCTAGTGTCAGCAATTAAATTGATCTCTTCGATGTTACGAGCAATATCGCCAGTGGTTTCGCTCTGCTCGGCAGCTGCCTGTGAGATATGACCACTCATTTGGCTTATCTCCAGAATAAGTCCTTGGATCTCTTCCATTGCGCTGTTGGCGCTAGAAGCTTGCTCAACGGAAAGTTCCATATCATCCATGCAGCTTTGAATAACCTTATTAGCAGAAGATGAACTGCTCTGAAGGTTACTGATCATATTTTCAATCTCAGATGTGGATTCCGTGGTGCGCTGAGCCAACACACGAACCTCATCGGCAACAACAGCAAAACCTCGGCCTTGTTCACCTGCACGCGCCGCCTCAATGGCAGCGTTAAGTGCTAATAGGTTGGTTTGCTCAGCAATATTACGGATAACATCGAGAATACTGCCGATTTGGCTGCTCATCGCTTGGAGGTCTTTTACCGCATCAACAGATTGATTGAGGCGCGTTTCAAGCTGGTTAATAGTGGTAATATTGGTGCCCATAATCTGGCGACCAGACTCCGACGCTTTTTCGACCTGTTCAACCATCTGCTGAGAGCTTTGAGCACTTTGAGCGACTTCCTGAACAGAATGGGCCATCTCCGTCATTGCAGTTGCAACATTGGCTGTCTGCTCGCGTTGTTGGCTTAGCTGAGATTGCGCTTGTGATGAAGTTTGTTGGTTAGTTGTAGCCGTTTGAGTTAAGTCATCGGATGCATCATTGAGTTTGACCAGAATCCCATGCAGATTGTCTGCTAGAGAGTTGATGTGGTTACTTACGCGGCTAAATTCGTTGTTGTAACGAATCTCAATACGTTTGGTCATGTCGCCTTCAGTCAGTGACTCAAGTGTGCTTAAAATACGAGTAAGTGGTTCACGAACGCTCTGTGCAATATGGTATCCAATCGCAATAGCCATCAAGATAACCACAGCCCCAATTGCAACTGAACGAATAACACCTTGTTCGTAGACATCACCAGCTTCTTTTAAAGAGGCATTTAAGCCCTGTTTGGCGACTTCACTAAATGAGTTGAGTACTACCATGGTTGCATCAACCTGCTGAGTAAGACTGGCGATATTTGCGTATAGTGCATCTTTTGCCAATAAGTAGGTGCTGTGTTGATCTAACACCCCGCCTTTCTTACCTACATCACGGGTGAACTGCTGTACTGATTCATCAAAAGCTTTTTTGAGTTCAGGCATTTGGGAGCTGAGTCCACGGTACGCGTAGTTTAGGTGAGTGACCGCTTTCTTGTTTCTTGCGACCGCTTGTGTGACAAGCTCGGTATCGCTGCTTGCTAATGCATCCGAGGTAGTGAGTTCGGCATCTTTTAGCTTAATAAAATAGCTTTTCGCCATGACTTTAACCGAGATACTGCTTTGGTCGTCGACATACTCTTTCATTCCCACGCTTAGCTCAGAATGTAAACGTTGGAAGCGGCGAGTTGATTTTTGGACTTTTTCTTGCGCTGCGAACATAGCGCGGTAGTTGCCCATCGCTTGCTCAGCTTCGCTGAAATAACTCTGTTCCATCTCTTTGAGCTGGATAATAGACTGTTCGAGTTCAGTTTGACCGATACTGACTTGCTCAAGTGTTGATAATTGTTGAGCGTAAGCCTCTTTCATTTGAACGAATTGCTCAGAAAGTTGATCCATGCGCTCAAAGCTTTGAGTTGTCAAAAAGTCTTTAAAAAGTTTGTCTGCAGACAATAAAGCAACGCTAGTTTGGTTTGATTGAGAAACTAATGGCAGCGAGGTATTGGATACACCTTCGAAGTTTTGGTGGATTTGTTGCATTCCTCGCATCATCAACAACGTGGTTACGATGAACATAATTATGATCAATGCAAAACCAGCATACATGCGCCGAATCACTGAGCCTTTCATAGCTCTCTCCCTGTAATTATAAATGTCTTAAAAAATTAACAAAAAGAAAGCTATTGTATTGATAGCGAGACACACATTTTTTGACGCACAATACACTTTTAGCTAGCGAGTATTAAAGGATTGTCTAATAAGTGAACTGAACAGCGTTTTTTATTGTGATCTTGCGAAGCTTGACGCATACTCGTTTCAATTTAATCAACAACACATATCTCAATGGAGTCCTTCATGGCCGAAGAAACCATTTTCAGCAAAATTATCCGCAAAGAAATTCCGGCAGATATTGTCTACCAAGATGATTTAGTGACTGCGTTTCGCGATATCAACCCACGTGCTCCAAGTCACATTTTGATCATCCCTAACCAATTAATCCCAACGGTAAACGACATAGAGAAAGAAGATGAAATCGTCATGGGGCGTATGTTTACTGTCGCGCGAAAACTGGCAAAAGAAGAGGGGATTGATGAGGATGGTTACCGCCTTATCATGAACTGCAATTCTCATGGTGGACAGGAGGTTTACCATATTCATATGCATTTACTAGGTGGCCGTCCGCTTGGACCTATGCTATTGAGCTAAAAACTTTGATTTGAATGGAACTCTTTATGGGGTTTGATGTCGTACGTTAAGTTTTTTAAAGTGTAGGGCATGCCGTCATGTCAACCAGTAACAACATCGGAGCACGAAGTGCATAAACACGTTCGACTCGTGCTTGCTTTAGCAAGTAGTTTGGTTCTTTCCGCTTGTGCAAATTTATCTGTAGGTAACCTTTTTAGTCATTACAGTGCACAAAATAATGAGCTGCATCAAACAATTAAAAACGGGCACTATTACGAAGCTGAAGAACTGCTACCAGAAGGAATCGCCGGTGACATTCTTGACAATATGGAGAAGGGTAGGGTTTATTTACTTAATCAGCAGTACCCTGAAAGTAAGAATGCCTTTGAGGTGAGCGATAACGCGGTGCGAGTGCAACAAGACCAAGCGACGATTTCGGTTTCTGAAACAGCGCAAAGCTTAAGTTCGTTAGCCGTCAATGATAATTTAAATGCCTATCAACCTGCTGACTATGAGTTAGGCTTTTTACATCTCTATTTGGGGCTTAACTACCTCAAAAAGAATGATCTAGAAGGTGCGATTATCGAAATGCGTCGTGCAAGTCAGATCCAAGAACAAGCCAGAAAAAACCGAGAGCGCGAGCTTGAATCCGCTCAGAGTCAAATGCAAGCTCAAGGAGTATCGCCAAACCTAGGTAGCATACTTGCAAACTATCCTGATGCGGGAAAAACACTGCAAGCGGTGCAAAGTGGCTATTTGTTCTATCTATCAGCCTTACTTTATGAGGCGGATAATGATCTAAACAGTGCGTATGTGGATTACCGCAGGGCCTTAGCTGTTATGCCTGAAAATCAGCAGGTGGTTGATGGCACTAAACGCGTTGCTAAACGATTAGGCATGCGTGAAGACTTAGCCAAGCTTGAAAAACGTTACGGCAAAGCAAGTTACCTAGCGGCGGACAAAGGCCGAGTGATCGTTATTGATGAACGTGGTGTGGTTGATGCGATGAACGGCTGGACTCAGACCGTACCGATTTCACGAGGCAGTAACTTCGGTTTGTATACGGTTTCACTGCCATACTATGAAAATATGCCTGCTGAAAAGTTTAGCCCTGTCGTTCTCAATGACAGCATTATTTCGGGAAGTCTGCTCACTGACGTTAATCTAATGGCAAAGCAGAATCTGACTGAGCGTATGCCTTCTATATTGATTCGCCAGGCACTAAGAGTGTGGGCAAAAGAAGAGCTGCGCCGACAAGCAACGAAAGACAACCCTGAAGATTTGGGTAACGCTTTGTTTAATGTATGGAATGTACTGACTGAACAACCAGATACCCGAAGCTGGATCACCTTGCCGGGAGAAATCTACAGTGCAAGTTCAATCGTTGAACCAGGGGAACAATCTTTACAGGTAGCAGGTCAGAGCCATACATTCAATATTGAATCAGGCCGTACAACCTTGGTGTGGCTTTCACGTCAAGGGAACAACGCAACTATCTGGCATAAACAACTAGGAAATATACGATGAAAAAATGGCTTATTTCAATCGCAGCGGCATTGACCTTGATGGGATGTGCGAGCAACAGCAATACTGCAGGGCTGCGTATCGATGGCGCCTCTCAAACGGTTCTTTTTGGTGACAATGTACTGGCGGGACGTGTGAGCATCGAAGATATTTCAACCATTGATGTTGATGGTCGTGCTCGAGGCATTGTGCGCTTAGCTAACCAAAGCAAAGGTGATCAACATATTCAATATCGATTTTATTGGTACGACGATCAGGGACTAGAAGTGAACAACAAGCTTAGCCCTTGGCGTCAAGCCATTCTTCGTGGTGCTGAAGAGGTTTCCATCTCTGAGATCTCTATTAATCCGAACGGACGCCAATTCCGTGTTCAAATTCGCGAACTAGACAACTAATTTTAAGAAGTAACTAAAGGATATCCTAAGGAACCGACAATGAAAAAAAGTGTAATTGCATTACTTGGTTTGGCTGTAGTGCTTGGTGGCTGTTCTAACCAAGTGAGCTATGGCGACGCTCAAGCTGTAGAAACAACAACGATTGATTTTGGTTCGACAGACTTGCAAAAAATTGCCGGTGAAATGGTCGATAGTATGATGATTTCGGGCTCTGTTGCCGCAATCACTCGTGATTCGCGTCCGATCGTGTTTGTTGAACGCATTAAAAACAAAACCAGCGAACATATCGATACCGAGTCAATTACGGATTCAATCAGTACTAAGATGCTGAATTCTGGTAAATTCCGTTTTGTCGATATGGATCGCGTAGAGTCAGTACGTGAACAGCTAAACTTCCAAAATGACGATGAGCTTGTGAATCAAAGTACAGCCATACAGTTTGGTAAAATGGTTGGTGCGCAATACATGCTTTACGGAAACCTATCAAGCATCAATAAGAACGCAGGTAGTGATAAAGACGTTTATTACAAGATGACAATGCGTTTGATGGATCTGGAAACGGGTCTTATTGAGTGGGCTGACGAGACAGAAATCCGCAAGCAAGAATCGAAAAGCTTCCTAGGTCTATAATCTGAGCTTTATGTAACAAGAGGAGTGAACTATGGCGCGAATGTCGTGGAGTGAAGCATGCCAACTCGATCGGTCATTATTGTCACTAGAACACTTCTTTTCTATTCCCCCTGATTATGCTCAAACGCTAACAGGGGGGTTGACTAACCGCTGCTGGAAAGTGGTTGCTTCAGACGGTCAAGCATTTGTTTGGCGGCCAAATACCAATATCACCAAAGCCTTCTCAATCTCTCGTTTTCAAGAATACCAAATACTAACCGCGATAGAGCCTTATGCATTTGCTCCTCAAGCCGTGCATATTAATGATCAAGGGTTATTAGTGACATGGATTGAGGGAGAGTCGTTAATCCACGGTCTGCCGTTCGATTCACTGCTTAAGACCATGATTGCTATTCATGACATTGACACTCAGCGTGTCCCCGTCGCTCCTTTCAATTATACAGCACGAGTGGATCACTATTGGATGCTTCTTGATGAGCAATACAAAGTAGAGCCTTATATTTCGATCTACAATAAGTGGCGCTGTGCTCCGAGCTTAGCGGATGTGGGTCATACGTTGTGCCATTTTGATCTAGCAGGATACAACATGGTGAAAACGGAGGTTGGCAACAAGGTCATTGATTGGGAGTATGCCGCTGTTGCGGACCCGCGTTTAGATCTTACCTTGTCGATTGGCGTGACAGAGGAGAAGCCTTTGGAGGCGGTGTATCGTTATTGCCAGCTTAGAGGCATAGAAGGTGTCGATGATTGGGTTGAAGGTGTCATGGCTTGGCAACCGAGAGCAATGATGATGGCGATGCTTTGGTATCTGTTAGCGCACCAGTTATGGGGTGATGAACAATATTTAGCCCAGGCGCATAAACTAAAAGAAATAATTTGCAGCTAAGATCACTGTTTGATAGTTCCGCAACCTTAAACTCATTGAGTGAGCTTTTAAACCTTATTTTTCATGGTAGATTTAAATCACGAGGATCGAGGGAATTACAATGATTATCTATTTACACGGTTTTGATTCGACCAGTCCGGGCAACCATGAAAAAGTGCTTCAACTTCAATTTATTGACGATGATGTACGATTCATAAATTACAGTACTCTCCATCCAAAGCATGATATGCAGCATTTGTTGAAAGAAGTGCATAAAGTGATCGAGCAGTCGCCAGATAAAGACCCTATCATTTGTGGTGTTGGTCTTGGTGGTTATTGGTCAGAGCGAGTGGGCTTTTTGTGTGGGATTAAGCAGGTTATCTTTAACCCCAACTTGCATCCAGAACTCACTATGCAAGGGCGTATTGACCGACCAGAAGAGTATGAAGATATCGCGACTAAATGTGTGTCAGAGTTCAGAACCAAGAACAAAGATCGCTGCTTAGTGATTTTGTCTAAACAAGATGAAGTTCATGACAACAGCAAAACGGCAGCTGAACTAGAGAAGTACTACAGTATCATCTGGGATGAGGTGCAAACCCATAAGTTTAAAAAGATCTCTCAGCATCTACAGACAATGAAGACGTTTAAAGACGCAAACTAAACGCTAGTTTTTATAGATTTCTAATATATAGGCGACAGAGTAGGCTCTGTCGCTTTTTTATTGTTCAATCGACTCTATTCCCTACAAATTTTGCTGAAATAACGGCAATCTTTAGTTGCACCAGATGGTTTGCCCTATATAATGAACTCACTACAAAATTTTTGATAAATATCAAAAAAAATTGAGAGCGAGTAAAAAACTTGCCCATTTATGAGCTACATCAAAATCGTAGCATTGAGTGATTAGGCTCATTTATCCAATAAGCGTGTCATATTATCTGACCCTCTAGGTCTGGTGTCAGCGAAGGAAAGTCGCCCTAGACCAAAAATACAGAATTTCATCGAGGCGAATATCGACTCGATTCAGTTTTATTTATTTTTTGAGGAAGTAGCTGTGACACGAATTATCGTAGTAGGCGGCGGTGCAGGCGGTTTAGAGCTTGTAACCAAACTAGGTCGTACGCTCGGCCGTAAAGGGCGCGCTAAAGTCACTTTGGTTGATCGCAAAGCGAGCCACTTATGGAAGCCTCTGTTGCACGAGGTTGCGACAGGTTCTCTTGATGAGGGTGTCGATGCGTTGAGCTATCGTGCTCATGCGAAAAACCATCATTTTGATTTTCAAATGGGTAGCTTAGAAGACATCGATCGCGAGCGCAAAGTGATTAAGTTGCACGAGCTGAAAGATGACAGTGGCGAACTTTTAATGCCTAGCCGTGAGCTTGAATACGACATTCTCGTTATGGCAATTGGCTCGACGTCTAATGATTTCAATACTCCGGGTGTCCGCGAGCACTGTATTTTCCTCGATAGCCCAGAGCAAGCGCACCGTTTCCGTACCGAAATGAACAACGAATTTCTTAAATTACACGCGAAAAACGGTAATGGCACGGTAGATATCGCGATTGTTGGTGCAGGAGCTACCGGTGTAGAGCTTTCAGCCGAATTGCACAACGCGGTGAAAGAATTACGCACCTATGGTTTTGGCGACCTAGATTCCAGCAAACTGAATGTAAACCTTGTTGAAGCAGGTGAACGCATTCTTCCCGCTCTTCCACCGCGTATTTCAGCTGCAGCGCACCAAGAGCTTACTAAGTTGGGCGTTAATGTGCGTACTGCTACCATGGTGACTCAAGCAGATCAAGATGGCTTGGTTACCAAAGATGGTGACAAGATCTCAGCTCAGATCATGGTGTGGGCTGCGGGCATCAAAGCTCCAGACTTTATTAAAGATTTAGCTGGTCTAGAAACCAACCGTATCAACCAGTTAGTGGTAAAAGACACCCTACAAACAACCCGTGATGACGATATCTTCGTGATTGGAGATTTGGCACAGTGCACTCAAGCGGACGGTTCATTTGTTCCACCGCGTGCCCAAGCTGCGCATCAGATGTCGAGTCGAGCTTTTGCCAATATTGTTGCTAAGCTAAATGGCCGCGAAATGAAGCCTTACATCTACAAGGACAAAGGCTCCTTAGTGTCATTGAGTCGTTTCTCGACGGTAGGCAGCCTAATGGGTAACCTAACCAAAGGCTCAATGATGGTTGAAGGGCGCATTGCACGTGTTGTGTATATCTCCTTGTACCGCCTGCATCAAATGGCTCTGCACGGGGTGTTTAAGACAGGTTTGATTATCCTTATGGGTCGCATCAATCGAGTATTACGACCTAACCTTAAGCTTCACTAACAAAACAGCAAACTAAAAAAGAGCGCAGTGGCGCTCTTTTTTATATCAATGGAATTCATTGCGAATCGGGAGTAACTGAATAGACAAGGCCAGTCTTAGGCTTACCATTAAAGATAAAGCGATTCCTCGCCTTTGATTCAAAAACACCGCCGCAAGACTCAATCAGTTTTTGACTAGGTAGGTTGTCTGGGTCGCAGACTACCTCTAATCGTGTTAGCTTGAGTTGAGAAAAACAAAACTCAATCAAAGCATTGACAGCATTTACACCAATTCCTTGTCCTTGAGATTCATCTGTAATCCAATATCCGATACTTGCCATATTAAAGGTGTGGTAGAGTTCATTGATCGCGACCATGCCCAGTAGCTTATCACTCGAACGGCAGAACACACCAAAGCCATAAGCCTCAGACTTTACCCAATTTAAACGAGTTGCAAGAATAAAACGCTCGGCATCATCGAGAGAAAATTCACTATGGCACCAGTCAATCCATCGATGAAGGCTTGGAGAGTGAACGACACAGTCCTGCAAAGCGCTGCTTTCATCACTAGAAATTAAGCGCAGGATTAGGTGCGGGGTGACGATTTGGTAATCTGGACTCATAAGCAAAAGCCCTCGCTGGAGGGCTTACTTGACTATTGATTAACGCGACGTACTTGGATGATCACTCCCATTAACGGATGATCGAGGAAATGAGTTTCGGTACTGCGCATTCGACGTTTTTGGTCAAAGCGATAGCTTTTCAAGAATTCGACTTTATGGACCGTTGGCGTCACGTCTTCCATCAAGCCTACTTGGACAACCTGACTATCGCTGGAAGGTTCAGAGCTGAACACTTCAGGTTGATGTTGTTCCAAAGTGACATCTTTAACACTTGGTGTTTTCAGGTCAAGCTCGACATCGGCATATAAATAGTGCTCAACGTAGATTTGAAGCTTTCCGTCGAGTTGATACAGGGATTTAGGAATACTCTCTTCGGTAATCCCTTCTAAAACCTGGCTTTGATTCGCCTCAATCATAGAGCCGTCAGGGTTAAATTGGCCTGAGTAATCGCGGCCTGCTTGAACATGAAAGATTGGTGCACCGAAACGGCCTTGATCTCCTTGGCGCCAAGCTTTATGCATGAGCACCTTGAACCCTGCGTGCTGATTGAGCTTTTTGACCTCATCATTGAGTGCGTATTCGGAAGCGGGCAGCATTTTGACGCCCTTCTTATTGCGGTAGCTTACATCACCGAAAGAGGCTGCTCTTTCAAGATCAATCTTGGTTACTTTTTCAGGCCATGACTCGGCAGTTTGCTCTGCGTCAACGGCGCGTTTAAAAATGATCACTTCGATATCGAATTGACGCTGCGCCATAGACGGCATCGCAACAAGCATGAGCAGCAGCGGGATCAGTTTATTCATTACAACTCCATAATGAGGTGCAAGGCACCCCAATCTAATTTTGGCTTTACGTTTTGGGCAATAAATTTTGCTGGAATTCACCCAGCATGTCACTAACAAACTGGATGCGTTTACGTCTATCTACTAATGGTATCGTAAACTTGAACTTTGTGGGTCCATCCATTGCGAATTTTTGTGGTTGAGATTGCAATAGTTTAACCAAATACATAGGGTTAATGTCAGCATCTGGATAGAATTCGATAAAGCCACCTTTGTCGTGGGCTTCAACTTTCTTCACTTTCAGTGCGGCTGCTTGCAGTTTTAGTTTAGCGACAGAGAGCAAATTTTTGGTCGCATCTGGCAATAAACCAAAGCGGTCAATCAACTCAATTTTCAACTCGCCCAACTCGTCTTCACTACTGACACTAGCAATCTGCTTATACATCGATAGTCGCGTATTAATATCTGGGATGTAGTCGTCAGGTAACAGGGCAGGCAGACGCATCTCGACTTCGGTTTGGTCGCGTAATAGCTCATCTAGAGATGGCTCTTTACCTTCTTTTAGTGCTTCTACAGCTTGCTCTAACATCTCCATATACAATGTAAAACCAACCGATTGTATTTGACCACTTTGCTCGTCACCGAGTAACTCACCAGCGCCACGAATCTCTAAGTCGTGGGTGGCTAGAGTAAAGCCTGCGCCTAAGTCTTCGAGTGATGCAATTGCGTCAAGACGTTTAATCGCATCTTTAGTCATCGCTTTCGGATGTGGAGTGAGTAAGTACGCATATGCTTGGTGATGGGAGCGACCCACTCGACCACGCAACTGGTGGAGCTGAGCCAAACCTAGGTTGTCAGCTCTGTTCATGATGATGGTATTCGCTGTTGGTACATCGATACCGGTTTCGATAATGGTGGTACACACCAGAAGGTTGAAGCGCTGATGGTAGAAATCGTTCATGATTCGTTCGAGTTCTCTTTCGCGCATTTGACCGTGCGCGACAGTCACTCGAGCTTCTGGGATCAGCTTCTCTAGATCAGCAGCGACTTTTTCAATCGTATCTACTTGATTGTGCAGGAAGTAGACCTGACCACCACGCATGATCTCACGCAGTACTGCTTCACGCACTACGGCATCATCTTGTTGTCTGACAAAGGTTTTAATCGCAAGACGTCGGGCTGGTGGGGTGGCGATGATAGAAAGGTCACGCATGCCACTCATTGCCATATTCAAGGTGCGCGGAATCGGTGTCGCGGTAAGCGTTAAGATATCGACATCTGCACGCATCGCTTTCATCTTCTCTTTTTGGCGTACGCCAAATCGATGCTCCTCATCGACAATAAGCAGACCTAGATCTTTAAACTTGATGTCGTTTGAAAGTAGCTTATGAGTGCCGACGACCAGATCGACTTTGCCATCTTCAATATCTTGCAGGACTTGCTTTTGTTCTTTGGCGGTTTTGAAACGAGACAGTACTTCAACACGAATCGGTAGGTTAGCAAAACGATCGCGGAAGTTCTCAAAGTGTTGTTGAGCGAGTAACGTTGTCGGAACTAAGACTGCCACTTGCTTACTATTGTCGGTGGCAACAAAAGCAGCGCGCATTGCTACCTCAGTTTTACCAAAGCCTACATCACCACAAACTAGTCGATCCATCGCTTTAGCTTGGCACATGTCAGACATTACGGCATTGATCGTCATTGACTGGTCATCGGTTTCTTCAAATGGGAAACCCGCTTTGAACGTGGCGTATTGTCCACGATCTAGCGCAAATTTGTAGCCGGGTTTTAGTTCGCGTTTAGCGTAGACATCAAGCAGTTCAGCCGCAACATCACGTACCTTCTCTGCCGCTTTTCTACGAGCTTTCACCCACGCTTCACCACCCAGTCTATGCAGTGGTGCGCCTTCCTCTGCGCCACCAGAGTAGCGACTTATCAAATTAAGTGAAGCAACAGGAACGTAGAGCTTAGCCTCATTTTGGTATTCGAGTGTGACGTACTCTGTTGTTAATCCTCCGGCCTCTAAGGTTTGCAAACCAATATAACGGCCAATACCGTGGTCAATATGAACGACTGGCTGCCCAGGCTGAAGCTCGGCAAGGTTACGAATAACCGCATCGCTATTGGTTGTTTTTCGATCTTTTCGGCGGCGCTGAATGACGCGATCGCCTAGTAAATCACTTTCGCAGATAAGTGCGACTTGTTCGTCACCAAAGACAAAGCCATGCTCCGCAGCACCCAGAACCAAACAGAACTTGTTACCACTGTTTAGCGCTTCTTGTAAGTTACCGCTCTCTTGAGGCTTTAACTTGATACGTTGCAACAGCTCTAAAAGTGCTTCACGGCGACCTTCTGATTCAACAGAAAAGACAATCTGACCTTGGAAAGTTTCACTGAAATGGCGCAGCGCAGCCATAGGCTCTTTGTTTTGATGCTGCACCGCAAGTTCTGGCAAGGCAGAGAGGGCAGGGTTGCAGCGACCTTGTTTTTCACTGACTGGATCTACAAACAACTGTACTTGAGGCAACAGCTTAAATTGGCTGAACAGTTCATCTTTCCTTAGCCACAGCTCTTGTGGTGGAAGAAGTGGACGCAATGGGTCAACTTTTCGTTGATCATAGCGATAATCGACATCGTCCAAGAAGGTATCAATGGCGGGTTCAATCTGACCTACCGTGAGTAATAGCGTGGTATCTGGAATGTAATCGAACAACGTTTCTGTATGTTCAAAAAACAGCGGTTGCCAGTATTCAATACCTGCAGGCCATGTTCCTTTCGATACCTGCATGTAGACTGATTCAGGTTCACGGCGTGCTTCGAAGCGTTGACGCCAGCGAATCCGAAAATCTTCTATCGCACTCTCGGAGGTTGGAAATTCATGCGCCGGAAGTAAGCGTATTGCTTTGGTATCTTCAATCGAACGTTGATTCTCTGGGTCAAAGGTTCGAATCGTGTCGATTTCATCATCAAAGAAGTCAATGCGGAAAGGGTCGTTTGACCCCATAGGGAAGAGATCTAAAATCGATCCTCGGCTAGCGTATTCGCCTGGACCAAATACCTGATCGACATGGCGATACCCTGATTTTTCAAGTTGAATCCGTAGCTTTTCTAACGAGAAAAGATCGCGGACTTTTACCATCAGCGTATGCTGCATTAAAAAGTCGCGAGGTGATTGGCGTTGCAACAGTGTATTCACCGGAACGATGGTGATCCCACTAGATTGCGTTGGTAACTGATAGAGGCGTGAAATTCTATCCGAGATAATCTCTTGGTGCGGAGAAAAACTGTCGTAAGGCAATGTTTCCCAGTCAGGAAATAGAGAGATCTCTTGTTTGGTGAACTGCTCTAGCTCTTGTTGCAGCTTTAAAGCAGTTTGCGGATCGGGCACGGCCAGCAGAGTGTGTGAGCCGTGTTGTTCGGCGAGTTCCGCAATGGCTAGGGCTAAACTTGCCCCTTGAAGGTTACCAATTTGCTTTTTGTCTCCGGCGCGATCGGAGCACGCCAGATTAAGTAATGATGTGTTTGGCATAATTCTGTTTATTTGTCGCGATTAAGTGAGCGCTGACGAAGGAGTTTTTGTTGTTGAAATAGAGCTGCTTTGATAAGCAGATCTTCATCGAGATCACGCAGCAGATCGTATTTCACCGTCACTAGGTGTGTGTCTTCAGTGGCTTCTACTTGAGATATGTGTCCATAGCAGTAGATCGCAGCAGCAGGATGCTCCAAGAATAATTTAACTCGGACCTTAGCATCAACATTCACGGCTTGATCTGAAATATAGGTAAATTGACTTGCTCCAAACGAGTGAGTTGAATGGCGCATTGCCGGGTCATCTTGTTGTGACAGCATAAAAGTGAGCAGGAGATTGAGCTTAGAATTTTGTGTGTCTAATAATTGGATAACATGCTTAAAGTCACTGTTTTTCAACTCATTACGAGCACTATCGTTGAGTAAATCAAGATTGCTAAACTCGCTAGCAACAATGAATGGGGCTGGGATTTCTCCTTCAAACTTTTCAAAACTTGGGAACCCCACGCCCTCAGCCAAGGCTTCGACATTGACTGTCATTGTGTGGTTAACGGTAAAGAATTCTTGATCGGCCATGCTGGATTCCTTTTACTTGATAACTTTGATTATCGTTATAGCTGACAAGTAATCAAGCTATCCCTTTGTTTATTACATATTTTAACCACTAATTGGCAATTAAACACTACACGGCAAGGCATTTAATCGGTAGAGTAAGCACCATTATTTAGGTCATCAAACCCTAACATTGGTTTCTACTATGTTTCATCCAGTCTCAACCTTTATCGGCTTACGCTACTTGCGAGGGCGTTCCGGTGATAGGTTTAGTCGCTTCGTCTCTTATATGTCTACAGCCGGTATCACCATTGGTGTGATGTCGCTTGTCACCGTGCTGTCGGTAATGAATGGTTTTGAAGCTCAGCTTAAAGGTCGTATTCTCGGTGTTCTCCCTCAGGCTATTGTTTCACATGCTGATGGTAAAACTGCGAAAACTGAACGCGCCCCAGAGTTTATTAGCCAGCTTTCAACGGCAGGCCACCCTGAACCAATTGTCCAGAGTGAAGCGGTTATTCAAAGCCCAAGTCAGTTAAATGCAGGCCTGCTGATAGGCATTAAACCTTCGGAGCACGATCCCATTGAGCGCCATTTGATTGCTGGCCGATTGTCAGATCTGCAAGCGGGGGAGTATCAGTTATTTATTGGGCACACACTCGCACGTTCGATGGATGTTTCGGTGGGTGATAAAGTACGCTTGATGGTGACAAGTGCGAGCCAGTTTACGCCACTCGGTCGAATTCCTAGCCAAAGGTTATTTACAATTGCCGGAATCTACAACACTGGTTCAGACGTCGATGCACAGTTAATGATCACCCATCTTGCCGATGCGGGTAAGTTGATGCGTTTGAAAGCCGATACCATGACAGGGTGGCGCTTATTCTTTAACGACCCATTTGTTGTTGGTGAGCTAAGTGATAAACCATTACCTGAAGGTTGGCAGTGGCAAGACTGGCGTGACCAACGTGGTGAGCTGTTTCAAGCAGTAAGAATGGAAAAGAATATGATGGGCTTGATGCTTGGTCTTATCATTGGTATTGCCGCATTTAATATCATTTCAGCTCTGATTATGGTGGTAATGGAGAAGCAATCTGAAGTAGCGATATTGAAAACCCAAGGCATGACCGATAGGCAAATCCTAGCCATATTCATGGTTCAAGGTGCAAGTAGTGGTGTTATTGGTGCGCTCACTGGTGGTGGGTTAGGCATATTACTAGCGAGTAATCTCAATCAATTGTTGGAAAGCGCAGGTGTCGCACTGTTTTCAGTCGGTGGTGAGCTACCGATTTTAATCAATCCAATGCAAATTTTTGTTGTTGTGGTATTGGCCATTGCGCTGAGCCTTGCCGCGACGTTGTTCCCTTCATACCGCGCATCTTCTGTGAAACCAGCTGAGGCTTTAAGATATGAGTAGTCTTCTTCAATGTCATAACGTTTGTAAAACCTATCATGAGGGTGCATTTGATACTCAAGTTCTTAAAGGTGTGAGCTTTGATATCGAAAAGGGAGAGCTTGCGTCGATTATCGGCACTTCAGGTTCAGGTAAAAGCACATTGTTACACATCCTGGGAGCGTTGGATGATGCAAGTGAAGGGCATGTTACTTTCTTAGATCAATACCTATCAAAACTTAGCTCAAACCGTCAAGCGAAGCTGAGAAATCAACACCTTGGATTTGTGTATCAATTTCATCATCTATTGTCGGATTTCAGTGCGATTGAGAATGTTGCCATGCCACTGCTTATTGGTGGAGCCAAAGTTAGTCAGGCAAAATCGGCAGCAAAAGCACTGCTGGACAAAGTGGGGTTGAGCCATCGGATAGAACATCGGCCAGCAGAGTTATCGGGTGGTGAACGTCAACGTGTTGCGATTGCGAGAGCACTGGTGAACAACCCGGCTTTAGTACTTGCAGATGAGCCAACGGGAAATCTAGACCATAAGACAGCATTGGCGATTTATGACTTGATGCGTGAGCTGAACCGAGAGTCCGACACTGCCTTTTTGGTTGTTACCCACGATGGTGAGTTAGCGGCGAAAATGGATCGTCAACTTCACATGCAAGATGGCTTACTATTAAATATAGAGGGGGTGTAAGTGTTTTCATCCCTATCTTTGTTCATTGGTGGGCGATTTAGCCGAGCTAAGCAACGAAACAAAATGGTCTCGTTTATCTCGATGTCGTCAACTATCGGTATTGCTGTTGGTGTTGCGGTGATCATTATTGGCTTGTCGGCAATGAATGGTTTTGAGCGCGAGCTCAAGAATCGAGTGCTGTCAGTTATTTCTCATGGTGAATTTGAAGGTGTGAGAGGCCCACTGCTTGACTGGGAGCAGGTGGTTCTACAGGCTGAAAAACATCCTAAAATTGAAGCAGCTGCGCCATATGTGAAGTTTACAGCTCTGGCAGAAAAAGGCGCCCAACTCAAAGCCCTTGAAGTACGAGGTGTTGATCCGGCCCTAGAAAGTAAAGTCTCTAACTTAGGGGAGTTTATTGATCCTGCTGTTTGGAAAGCCTTCAATGCTGGGCAACAACAAGTGATTCTCGGTAAAGGGATTGCAGATTTACTTAAAGTAAATAAAGGTGATTTTTTAACCTTGATGATCCCAACGTCTGGCGCAACGACTAAAGTTCAGGCACCTAAACGAGTGCGCGTCAAAGTAGCTGGTTTACTGACCTTAAACGGGCAGATTGATCATAACCTAGCGCTTATTCCACTCCAAGATGCGCAAAGCTACGCAAAGATGGACGAAGGAGTGAGTGGTGTAGCGGTAAGAGTAACGGATGTGCTTAATGCCACGCAAATAATTCGCGAAGCGGGCAATACATTGGAAGTTTATGTCTACCTACGTAGCTGGCAACAAAAGTATGGCTTTTTATACCGTGATATCCAGCTAGTTAGAACTATCATGTATTTAGTGATGGTTCTGGTCATAGGCGTAGCAAGCTTTAATATTGTCTCAACACTGATGATGGCGGTGAAAGATCGTGCCGCTGAGATAGCGATTTTACGTACGATGGGAGCGACAGACGGATTAGTGAAACGGATATTCGTTTGGCAAGGCGTTTTTTCAGGTGTATTTGGTAGCGTCGCAGGCAGTGTGTTTGGTGTTTTAGTAGCGCTCAACCTTACCCCTATGATTAAGGCACTCGAAAACTTTATTGGGCATAAATTCTTGTCAGGTGATATCTACTTTGTTGATTTCCTACCATCGCAAGTCAATCCTAATGATGTCATTCTTGTCTCCTTAACGGCAATTGTTCTGAGTCTGTTAGCAACATGGTATCCAGCCTCCAGAGCCAGTAAGCTGAACCCTGCAGCGGTTTTGAGTTCCAAATAGTCCCCCCCACCAAAAAAAGGACCATCCGGTCCTTTTTTCATTCTTTGTTTTCAGTCAGTTTCAAGTTTGTTCGTTGCGGGCTGTATGTTTAATAACAACGATTTACTTCTTCAGCAAATTGCCTATTCTGATTTTTCTTTGTTGCCAGCTTCGTACCACTGAATAGCGCCATAGTGCCCTGATTCCAAAATAGCCCAGCATTGCAGACAAGATGCCGCAGATAAGGCAGCCAAGCAGAAATGGGGGACCAATTGTACTCATCTGGTGGAGAATAAATTCCCAAGAAAGCTCAAAGTGGAAGTGTTGTGGTGGGACATGCATTGCCCAAGCTCCGACTTTATAAGCGAAGTAGAACAAAACGGGCATAGTGACAGGGTTACTAACCCATACCAATGCGACTGAAAGAGGCAGATTTACACCACACGCGATAGCCAAGCCAGCAGACATAATCATCTGGCTTGGGAGCGGGACGAAAGCCATAAATAAACCAACAGCGAACGCGCCTGAGGCTGAACGGCGATTAAGACACCATAGGTTTGGGTTGTATAGCACATTGCCAAAAATCTTTAGTGCCTTTTGACGCTTAATTACTTCGTGGTCAGGCATAAAGCGTTTAATAAATTTTCTTGGCATAGGGAAATGACTCTCTACTTATATTACTGGACGCTAATTTCATTCTCTTTGTTGATCACAACCAGTCCATATTGGCCATTATTGCCGAATATTGAACACCTGCTAATTGCTTTAGCTATATTGGTTGTTTCAACCAAGTATAGAAAAGCGAGGGGTTTTCTGGGACTGGCTTTAGCGTATGTTGTCATCCTGATGCACGGCAACGTATTGCGATATCAAACAGAAACACTTTTTCAAGCTGGTCAGGATATTACCATAATCGCTGACGTTGACAGCCTTTTTAAGCCAATAAATTTCGGCTTTCAAGGGATTGTTGTAGTTAGATCAATCAATGGCGAAGCCTTAACCAAGATTAACCAACCTAAAATCCGCTTAAGCAGTCCAGTATTGTTGAAGCTTGGTGAGCGAATATCAGCGAGAGTACGAGTAAAACCTATCTATGGACTGATGAATAGTACAGGGTTCGACGCTGAACAGTACGCGTTAACCCAAGGTATTACAGGATCTGGAACAATGGATCGCAAGAGAAGTTTCTTCATCGTCAGCCAGCACTCGGTGCGAGCACAGTTGATCGATTCGGTTAGAGACAAAACGCATCAACTCGAGCACCAAGCTATGGTTTTAGCGCTTATGTTCGGAGTGCGAGAAGGGATTTCTGCACAAAGTTGGCTGAAGTTAAAACAAAGTGGCTTAAGCCATCTTGTCGCCATCTCGGGCCTGCATGTGGGGATCGCATTTGGGATTGGTTGGTTGTTAGGTTTTACATTACTTCGGGTTCATTCATTATTTTTACATGCACCAATGCTGGTGGGGTTAGTTGTCGCTTTTAGTTATGCGTGGTTGGCTGGTTTTTCCATTCCAACGCAGCGCGCTGTTATCATGTGCTTTCTAGTGTGCGTGTTTACTCAACTTTCAGGTCGTGTTCCCAACTCACTTAAGTGGCTATTGGTGCTATGTGCACTTCTTACTCTGGCCCCTTTTTCTGTCGTGTCTCCCAGCTTGTGGATGTCGATGAGTGCGGTCGGGATAATCTTCCTGTATCAAACTAAAAGCAAATCACGCGCGACATTGTTTGGGCAAACAATAGAAGCCCAACTCTACCTTGTGGTTGTGATGATGCCACTGGTCATTTACCTTTTTCATGGTCTGAGCTTTGGTGCTGTTGTTTACAACCTGATCTTTGTGCCTTGGTTTACTTTGGTGGTTATCCCACTGGTTTTCCTTTCATTTATATGTCAATTACTCGCTCCTTGGATTGAGTTACCTTGGTGGGTCCTTGAGTATAGCCTCAAGCCTGTAAATTGGGCGATGGAGTATTCCCATTGGACTTGGTTTGATATGTCGAATCAGTCGCTATTGTGGCTTGTCACAAGTACGGCAGTGATAACCATGTGTCGAATGGTCGCCAAGCAGTATGTTTGCCTGATCGCTTACTGCGCAAGCCTTAGCCTAATCACTTGGCGAGAGCCGCCTTTATGGCGAATTACAGTGCTAGATGTCGGTCATGGCTTGTCGGTGATTGTTCAGCAAGATGACAGGGCATTTATCTATGATACAGGTGCAGCTTGGCCAACTTCGAGTATCGCTGAGCAGATCATTACTCCAACGATGATTGCACGCGGCATTAGTGATTTAGATTACCTAGCAATCAGTCATTTTGATAATGACCATGCAGGTGGTGTTGAGGCGTTAAAAGAAAGGTGGGCTCCCAAGGTAACGTTAACTAGCCAGACTGGCTATTCGTTGACACCTTGTATCAAAGGGCGGTCTTGGCAATGGGATGGAATTACTATAGAAGCGCTTTGGCCTCCCACAACAGCGGCGAGAGCTTACAACCCTCATTCTTGCGTTTTCAAACTCGTGCATAAAGCTAGCCCGACAACACTCTTGCTAGCGGGAGACATCGAAGCCATCGCGGAATGGATTTTGGTACGAGATGGTCAAAAATTGGATTCAGATATTCTAATCGTCCCTCATCATGGTAGTAAAACTTCATCCGTTCCTGCTTTTGTTAAGGCGGTGAACCCTGAAGTCGCAGTTGCTTCACTGGCTAAAGGAGGACGGTGGCAGTTGCCCGATGAAAATGTGGTAACGAACTACCAAAAAACAGGGGCAAAATGGATGGATACAGGGCAGTATGGTCAAATTGTGTTCGATATTTATCCGCGTAGATATCAGGTAACAGCGCTAAGGGAGATCAAAGGTAAGACTTGGTATAGGCAGATGCTACGGAACGGAGTAGAATAGCCACAATACTGTAAAAGAAAAATAAGCAATTCTATGTCTCTGAATCAAGACGAAACCACGTGGCAAACCTTTCAACGCCTGTGGATTTATATTCGACAGTACAAAGCAGGTCTAACTGTTGCTGTTGTAGCTCTTATTATTAATGCTGCTGCTGATACTTATATGATGTCATTGGTCAAACCCTTGCTAGATGAAGGCTTTGGCGATGCAGAATCTAACTTTCTAAGAATCCTGCCTTTTATTATTTTCGGCATGATGGTGGTGCGAGGCCTGAGTGGGTTCGTTTCAACATACTGTTTAAGCTGGGTTTCTGGCAATGTGGTTATGGAGATGCGACGCTCTATCTTTAACCAATTTATGCATATGCCAGTCTCTTACTTTGATAAAGAATCCGCCGGTGGTCTGCTATCTCGCATTACTTATGACTCTGAACAAGTTGCGGGGGCAACGAGTCGAGCATTGGTGAGTATTGTGCGTGAAGGTGCCAGTATTATTGGCTTACTTATCCTTATGTTCTGGAACAGTTGGCAGTTATCATTGGTATTGATTGTTGTTGCTCCAATCGTGGCATGGGGAATTGGATTTGTTTCGAAACGCTTCCGTAAAATCTCCAAAAATATGCAGGAAACTATGGGGCATGTCACCTCGTCCGCGGAGCAGATGTTAAAAGGCCATAAAGTGGTTTTGAGCTACGGTGGACAGCATGTCGAAAGCGAGCGTTTTGATTCTGTTAGCAATCAGATGCGTCAGCAATCGATGAAAATGGTGGCGGCTCAAGCGATTGCCAACCCAGTGATTCAAGTGATCGCGTCTATCGCTTTGGTTGTTGTTCTGTTTTTAGCGAGTGTCGATTCAATCCGCACAGAGTTGACTCCAGGTACTTTTACTGTCGTGTTTTCTGCCATGTTTGCTCTAATGCGACCGCTTAAAGCGTTGACCAATGTAACCTCTGATTTTCAGCGCGGTATGGCCGCAAGCCAAACTTTGTTTGCTTTGATGGATCTTGAAACAGAGCAGGACAATGGTAAATATCAAGCGGATAAAGTACGCGGTAACATTGAAGTGAAAGGCGTGACATTTACCTATGAAGGCAAAGAAAAACCAGCACTAAGCGATGTTAGCTTTAAGCTCCCGAAAGGAAAGACAGTTGCGCTCGTCGGACGCTCAGGATCCGGTAAAAGCACTATTGCCAATCTATTCACGCGTTTCTATGACGTAGACGCAGGTAATATTTGCTTAGATGAACATGATATCCGTGATTACACTCTAAGCAACCTGCGTTCACACTTTGCTTTGGTTTCGCAAAATGTTCACCTGTTCAACGATACTATCGCTAACAATATTGCTTATGCTGCAACTGAGAAGTACAGCCGAGAGCAAGTTGAAGAAGCAGCTCGACTAGCGTATGCGATGGACTTTATCGACAATATGGATAAAGGACTGGATACGGTCATCGGTGAAAATGGCGCGAGTTTATCTGGTGGTCAGCGTCAGCGTATTGCGATTGCGCGTGCACTTCTGCGCGATGCTCCAGTATTGATTCTAGATGAGGCGACATCTGCGCTCGATACCGAGTCAGAAAAAGCGATTCAGTCGGCCTTGGATGAATTGCAGAAAAATAAAACTGTACTGGTTATTGCTCACCGTTTGTCTACCATTGAAAACGCAGATGAGATTTTGGTGGTTGATGAAGGCGAGATTGTTGAACGTGGTAATCACAGTGCCTTAATTGAGAAAGACGGTGCATACGCTCAACTTCATCGTATTCAATTCGGTGCTTAAATTTGATTGAAAAGATCTGGTTTGAGAATCACCCACTAAAATATTTGTTGTGGCCGTTATTGTGGCCATTGAGTGTTTTGTTTGGTTTGATTAGTCGTTCACGACGTAGCAAGTATCAAGCAGGGAAAAGAGCGAGTTATCGTGCTCCAGTGCCGGTAATTGTTGTCGGTAATATCACTGCGGGTGGTAACGGTAAAACCCCCGTAGTGATCTGGTTAGTCGAGCAACTTCAAGCTCTGGGCTATAAACCTGGGGTGGTCTCGCGTGGATATGGCGCCAAGGCTCCTGTATATCCGCTGATCGTGGACAGTGAAACCTCTACCAAACATTGTGGTGATGAGCCTAAGTTGATTTATAAACGCACAGGTGCACCTGTTGCGGTATCTCCAACTAGAAGTACCGCTGTGCAGGCGCTACTGCCTCTTGGCGTCAATGTGATTATAACCGACGATGGCCTTCAGCATTATGCATTACAACGTGATATAGAGATTGTGGTTGTTGATGGGGCAAGGCGTTTTGGCAATGAATCGCTTATTCCTCTGGGCCCGTTACGTGAATCAACAGCGCGGCTGGAAGAGGTCGACTTCATTATAACCAATGGCGGCAATGCACGGAGAAATGAAGCTCCGATGGCTCTGAAACCGACCCAAGCTGTGAATTTGAAAACGAATCAACGAATGGATGTCTCAGAGTTAAAAGGAAGCTTGATTGCTATGGCTGGAATAGGGCATCCACCGAGATTTTTTAAAACACTAGAACAATTAGGAGCAAAGCCAACTTTTCAGCAGGGCTTTGCAGATCATAAAGATTTTGAACTGTCTGAATTAGAACAGTTAGCCGCTAAAGGTGACCATCTAATCATGACTGAAAAAGACGCAGTAAAGTGCGCGCATTATGCCAAAAAAAATTGGTGGTACTTACCCGTTAGCGCGGAATTCAAAGACACCGACAAAGCGTGCATTATTAATAAGATTAAAGAGGTTAAGGAACAGTATGGATCATCGTCTGCTTGAGATTGTTGCATGTCCAGTATGTAAAGGAAAACTAACTTTTGATAAAGAGAAGCAGGAACTGGTATGTAAGCTAGACCGCCTTGCTTATCCAATCAAAGAAGGGATTCCTATGCTTCTCGAACCAGAGGCGCGTAAAGTTAGTATGGACGAGGGCAGATAATGTCTTTCACAGTTGTCATTCCAGCTCGATACCAATCGACGCGCTTGCCAGGCAAACCGTTGGCGGATATCTGCGGCAAACCTATGATTCAGTGGGTCTACGAGCAAGCGATTCAAGCGGGGGCTGACAAGGTAATTGTAGCAACTGATGATAGCCGGGTTGAAAAAGCGGTTAAGTCATTTGGTGGTGAAGTCTGCATGACCTCTCCAGATCACGAATCAGGCACTGAGCGCCTTGCTGAAGTGGTTGAAAAAAAGGCAATTGCTGATGACCATGTAATCGTCAATGTTCAGGGTGATGAGCCGCTGATTCCACCGTCAATCATCGCTCAAGTTGCTGAAAACTTGGCTAACAGCAAGGCACCAATGTCGACACTCGCGGTAGAAATCCGCGAAGAGGCGGAAGTATTTAACCCCAATGCAGTTAAGGTTCTAACGGATAAAGATGGTTATGCGATGTACTTCAGTCGTGCGACTATTCCTTGGGACAGAGACAACTTTGCCAATAAAGAGCCAGTCATCAAGCAGCCATTAATGCGTCATATCGGTATCTATGCTTACCGTGCTGGGTTTATTAATACTTACATCAATTGGGAGCCGACCGCTCTAGAAAAGATTGAGTGCTTGGAGCAGCTACGTGTGCTTTGGTATGGTGAAAAAATCCATGTTGAAGTGGCAAAAGAAGCGCCAGCAGCAGGTGTTGATACACCAGAAGACTTAGAAGTCGTTCGTGGTATTATTGCTAAGCTATAGTTTGATAGCAAAAAGGCCCAGAACGGGCCTTTTTGTTTCAATTAAACTCTAGATTTTCCCATCATAGTCGTTACGCTTTGGGCAGGTTCCAAGGATTTCTCTTCGTCCGCTATCTTTTACCTCTTCAAGGATAACGTCAAACCCCCAAAGTCGATAAAGGTGTTTAAGAACCTCATCATAGCCTTCGTCGAGCGGGATTCTATCATGTGGAATATATTGTAAAGTCATCGAACGATCACCACGTACATCGACATTAAACACCTGGATATTTGGCTCTAGATTACTCAGGTTGTATTGAGCCGCTAGCTTTTCCCTGATTGCTCGATAACCTGTTTCATCATGAATCGCGCTAACCTCAATATAGTTTTTACGGTCGTCATCGACGATGGCGAACAGCTTAAAGTCACGCATTAGCTTTGGTGACAAATACTGGCTAATGAAGCTCTCATCTTTGAAGTTTTGCATAGCGAAATGCACAGCTTCCAGCCAATCTGTACCTGCAAGGTCCGGGAACCATTCTCGGTCTTCATCGGTAGGCTCTTCACAAATTCTTCGAATGTCGCGGAACATCGCAAAGCCAAGTGCATAAGGGTTGATGCCACTAAAATATGGGCTGTTATATGATGGCTGCGCGACAACACCGGTATGGCTATGTAAGAACTCAAGAATAAACCTGTCAGTTACTAGACCCTCATCGTATAGATGATTGAGAATAGTATAGTGCCAAAAGGTCGCCCATCCTTCATTCATAACCTGAGTTTGCTTTTGTGGGTAGAAGTACTGGCTAATTTTACGCACGATACGGACGATTTCACGCTGCCAAGACTCAAGCAATGGTGCATGTTTCTCAATGAAATAGAGGATGTTTTCCTGTGGTTCTGTAGGGAAACGGATTTTTTCACTTTCAGGTTCAACCTTCGATTTTGGAACTGTACGCCATAAATCATTAACCTGAGATTGCAGGTATGCTTCACGTTCCTCTTGACGAGATTTCTCCTCTGCAATAGAAATTTTCTCTGGGCGCTTGTAGCGATCTACGCCAAAATTCATCAAGGCATGGCATGAATCGAGGAGATTTTCGACCTCTTGAACTCCATATTTTTGCTCACATTCCGCCATGTAGTTTTTGGCAAATAGAAGGTAATCGATAATTGAACTGGCGTCAGTCCATGTTTGGAATAAATAATTGCCTTTGAAAAATGAGTTGTGACCGTAGCAAGCGTGCGCCATGACTAACGCTTGCATGGTAACGGTGTTCTCTTCCATAAGATAGGCGATACAAGGGTTAGAATTGATCACTATCTCATAGGCCAGCCCCATTTGCCCATGTTTATACCCTTGTTCTGTTTGGATAAACTTTTTGCCAAAAGACCAGTGGTTGTAGTTGATAGGCATCCCGATACTAGAGTAAGCATCCATCATTTGCTCTGAGGTAATAACCTCGATTTGGTTCGGGTAAGCGTCGAGCTTGTAGTGGTCAGCAACACGTTTAATTTCTGTGTGGTAGCGGTCCAAGAGATCAAATGTCCAATCTGGGCCATCTGGCAGTGCCTTGCTTTTTGCTGGCTTTTTCGTTTTTGTTGTCATACGGCCTCCCTAAGCAGTCTCTTTTTTGAAAAGCTCTCTAAATACAGGGAAAATATCCTCAACGTTACGAATGTTTTTCATCGCAAAGTTGGGGAAGGCACCCTCAAGCTTTTCGTACTCGTGCCACAATGTTTGATGAGAGCGGCGAGTGATTTCGATGTATGAATAGTATTGGCAGTTTGGCAATAGGTTTTTTGTTAGTAGCTCGCGGCAACGTGGAGAATCATCTGCCCAGTTGTCGCCATCTGAAGCTTGAGCCGCATAGATGTTCCACTCCCCAACGGGGTAGCGATCGGCTACAATTTCGTTCATCAGTTTTAGAGCACTTGAAACTATGGTCCCCCCGGTTTCTTGAGAATAGAAAAACTCATGCTCATCGACTTCCTTAGCTTGAGTATGGTGGCGGATAAACACCACTTCTACATTTTCGTAGGTGCGAGTTAAGAACAAGTAGAGCAGAACATAAAAACGTTTTGCGATGTCTTTAGTTGCTTGATCCATTGAGCCAGAAACATCCATTAAACAGAACATCACGGCTTGGCTTGATGGAACTGGGCGGCGTTCGTAGTTTTTGAAACGTAAATCAAAGGTGTCGATAAATGGCACCGCATCAAGCTTGCGACGTAGAGCTTTGATCTCTTCTTGCAGCCGCTTCTCCTCAAGCATTTGTGCAGGTTCAGACATTTTTACGCGATCGAGTTCTTCTTCAAGTTCGCGAAGCATGCGCTTTTTACCTGCTGTCATTGCTGTTCGGCGTGCGAGTGATTGCTGAAGCGACTTTACGATCGCAATATTAGCGGGAACCCCAGCGGTTTGATAACCCGCACGATGAGTTTTCCACTCAGTGATTTTGGCTATTTGATTTTTTTCTAAGTTCGGTAACTCTAGATCTTCAAACAGAATATCGAGGTATTCATCTTTAGAAATCTGGAATACAAAATCGTCTTGGCCTTCACCGTCTGCGCTGGCCTCGCCTTCCCCAGAACCACCGCCTTGACCTCCACCTTTAGGTCGTTCGATTTTATCACCGGTAATGAATTGGTCATTGCCCGGATGGACACGTTCTTTCAGGCCGCCTTTGCCTTGATGAAAGACTGGCTCTTTGATGTCTTTATGCGGAATTGCAACGTCTTCACCAGTTTCAGTGTTGGTGATTGAACGGCGATTTACCGCATCCGCCACAGATTCTTTAATCTGCTCTTTATGGCGGCGTAAAAAGCGCTGGCGGTTAACCGCACTTTTATTTTTGCCGTTCAGTCGTCGGTCAATAAATTGCGCCATGAGTCACCCCTTATCTCTTACGTACCTGCCTTTAAATGTCGACAGACACTTATATATCCAATCTCCTACCAGAGCGTTAACCTCTGGTAGGGATTTCATGGGCTAAAACACTGCTATTACGAAGATTTACGTACGCGTAGATACCATTCAGATAGCAAGCGGACTTGTTTCTCTGTATAGCCTTTTTCCATCATACGAGCGACGAAATCGTCGTGTTTCTTCTGATCTTCAGAAGAGGTCTTAGTGTTGAAGGAGATAACTGGCAGCAACTCTTCTGTATTCGAGAACATTTTTTTCTCAATCACAGTGCGCAGTTTCTCGTAACTTGTCCAAACTGGGTTAGTCCCGTTGTTGTTGGCACGAGCACGAAGCACAAAGTTGACGATTTCGTTGCGGAAATCTTTCGGGTTGCTTATACCGGCTGTTTTTTCGATTTTTTCTAGTTCGTTGTTTAACGCAGAGCGGTCAAATAGCTGACCTGTTTCTGGATCGCGATACTCTTGATCCTGAATCCAGAAATCTGCATAAGTGACGTAGCGGTCAAAAATATTCTGACCGTATTCTGAGTAAGACTCTAGGTATGCGGTTTGAATTTCTTTGCCAATAAACTCGACATAACGTGGTACTAAGTAACCTTTTAAGAATTCGAGATACTTCTCAGCGGTTTCTTGTGGGAACTGTTCACGTTCAATTTGTTGTTCAATGACATAAAAAAGATGAACGGGGTTAGCTGCGACCTCTGTTTGATCGAAGTTAAACACGCGCGATAAGATCTTAAATGCGAAACGTGTCGATAACCCCGACATACCTTCATCCACACCTGCAAAGTCGCGGTATTCTTGATAGCTTTTAGCTTTAGGGTCTGTGTCTTTTAATGTTTCACCATCGTACACTCTCATCTTAGAGAAGATGGATGAGTTTTCAGGCTCTTTTAGGCGAGAAAGAATACTAAATTGCGATAACAACTCTAACGTACTCGGTGAGCACGGTGCTTTCGACAACTCCGAGTGGTCGAGCAGTTTTTGGTAGATTTTGACTTCTTCTGCTACACGCAGACAGTAAGGAACTTTGACGATGTAAACACGGTCGAGGAATGCTTCGTTGTTCTTGTTGTTACGGAATGTCTGCCACTCGGATTCGTTAGAGTGGGCGAGAATCATGCCATCAAATGGTAGGGCAGACAGACCTTCAGTACCATTGTAGTTGCCTTCTTGGGTTGCAGTTAATAGAGGGTGAAGCACTTTGATTGGCGCTTTGAACATCTCTACGAACTCCATCAAGCCCTGGTTAGCACGACATAGCGCTCCTGAGTAGCTGTAAGCATCAGGATCGTCTTGAGAAAAATGCTCTAGTTGTCGAATGTCCACTTTACCTACGAGCGATGAGATATCTTGGTTATTTTCATCACCTGGCTCGGTTTTAGCGATCGCAAGTTGGTCTAGAATAGATGGTCTTACTTTCACCACTTTGAACTTAGAGATATCGCCGCCAAACTCATGGAGGCGTTTTGCCGCCCAAGGCGACATAATCGAGCGCAAATAGCGCTTTTCAATCCCGTATTCTTGCTTGAGTAAATCACCGTCTTCATTGACATCAAATAAGCAGAACGGGTGGTCATTGACTGGGCTACGTTCGCCATTGGCGGAAAGCACATAAACTGGCACCTGTTGCATTAGTGCTTTGAGCTTTTCTGCCAAAGATGATTTACCGCCACCTACGGGACCGAGTAAATACAGAATTTGTTTGCGCTCTTCAAGCCCTTGAGCGGCGTGTTTGAGGTAGGAAACAATTTGCTCGATGGCATCTTCCATACCATAGAAATCTTTAAATGTGTCGTAACGAGAGATGACGCGATTGGAGAAAATACGACTCAGTTGTGGGTCTTGTGCGGTATCAATAACCTCTGGCTCACCAATTGCCATCAATAGTCGCTCTGCAGCATTGGCGTAAGCGCTCTTGTCGTCTTTACAAAGCGCTAAAAAATCTTGTATTGATAATTCCTCATCCTTTGAGGCTTCGTAGCGCGCTTGGAAATGGTCGAAAATACTCATAATGAATTCCCCTCTGAACCTGTCAAACTGACAATAAACCCGCATAGAAAAGCAAATCCTTTCTTACTTAAGATTAGTTGGCTTTTAGAATTTTGCTTAAAAAATATGTGTTTAATTGCAATTTGTGACCGAGAGCTAGTTGTCAGACCACGCTGAAATGTAACGTTCAAAATTAGATATTTATCTGGTAAATGAATGCCTAATAGAATTGTTAAGTTACGAGCTAGATCATGATTTATTTTTTGCCTCGAAATATAATATGGTTGATTTAAATAGAGTATCCACATAAATAAAACAAAAGTGACGGGAAATGCTAAAAAAATTATCACTGAAAAATAAACTCGCGATCTCAGCGAGTGTTGCCATAGTCATCGGGGGACTGTTGGTTGAAGGACTTTCGTTTCGAGCTTCACTAGAAAGGCTAAATGTTGAAGTAGAGCAGCGTCTTGAAAGCACTGCATCATCATATAACCAATATGTATCAGATTGGATTCTATCAAAAGAGAGAGCGCTAACTTCGCTATCTCAAGAGTCCAAGCAGCAAGATATCGTTACACACCTCAAACAAGTTAAAAGTTCTGCAAGTTTCGATAATGTGTTTCTAGCATACCCGAATGGCGGGCAAGATAACGCCAATGGAGTCGTTCTACCTTCCGGCAATGATGATCCACGTGTGTGGGGATGGTATAAGAACGCGGTGAAGCAACCAAGCAAAGTGTTTATGGATAACCCTACGGTTGCAGCAGCGACAGGTGCGAATGTTGTATCTTTAGGGAAGGCTTTAGATCTTCACGGACAACAAGTAGTACTCGGTGCTGACGTCGAAATTACTGATATCTTGAGTGGTATGGAGAAGGTTATCCTACCTGGTGACGGTTATATGTTTATCGCTAATGATCAAGGTAAGGTTTTTGCTCATCAAGACACCAAGCTGCTCAACAAGTCGCTGCAAGAACTCGGTCTGAATGAGAGTTCAATTAAGCAAGCAGTAGCTTCAGGGCACAATATCAATGTTGAAGTGCTTGGTAAAACGTCAGTCGTTTATGCGAAATCGATTGATGGCAGAGGGCTAACGACGGTCATTGTCGTTGATTATGACTCTTTGGTATCACCTTTATTTAGCGCAGTATGGGGGCAACTCCTTGTTACTGGTATTGTTGTCGTAATCTGTACAATTTTGTTTAACCTATTGTGTAACATACTGTTCCGTCCTCTAAACAATGTTTCCTTAGCGTTAGAACAGATAGCAAATGGTAGCGGTGATTTGACTCAGCGTATTAAGGTGGAGTCACAAGATGAAGTTGGCAAACTTGCACACAATTTCAATACTTTTGTTGGTAGTTTGCAACAATTAATTGGCCATATCCGCGAGCAATCATCTCAGCTCACACAACAGTCTGAATCAAGTACACGTCGTGCCCAAAGCTCTGTTGATGAGATACATCATCAACAACAAGAGATTACAATGGTTGCTACCGCAGTGACAGAATTGGCAAGTGCGACGCAAGAAATTGCATCACATGCCGAGAGAACGGCGCAAGCCGCTCAAGATTCAACAGTAAGTACTGAAAGTGGACATGAGTTAGTGGAAAACACTAAAGGTTCGATAAATAAACTTGCCAATGAACTACAAAGCGCGAGCGATGTTGTGGGTGATCTTGAGCGACACGGTCAAGAAATTTCAACCGTGTTGTCTACGATTCAAGGTATTGCAGAGCAAACAAATTTACTGGCATTGAATGCAGCAATTGAAGCAGCTAGAGCAGGTGAACAAGGTAGAGGTTTCGCTGTCGTTGCAGATGAAGTTCGCGTACTTTCTCAACGTACTCACTCATCAACAGAAGAGATTAAAAACACGATTGCTGTTCTTCAAGAAACAACGAGTAGGGCGGTGTCTATTATGCACAACAGCGCTGATCTCGCAGGGCTTTCAGTAGAAGATGCAGACAGAGCGGCCAATGCGCTGGGTGAAATCAACCAAGCGGTTACACTGATCAGTGATATGGCGACGCAAATTGCTACCGCTGCGGAAGAGCAAACTCACGTCACTAGCGAAATTACTCAGAACATTACGTCAATTAAAGATGTCGCAGACCAATTGGTTGTTGGTGTAAATCAAAGTTCTGAGGAGTCGTTCCAAGTTAAGAGCCAAGCTGAAGAGCTAAGTGCTAAAGTTGCAACATTCAAGTTATCATAACTATTTGTTATTAAAATAAAAAAAAGGGACTGAATAGTCCCTTTTTTCTTGGTCATTTAGGCTCTAGGCATTGAAGATCTGCTTGAGTTCATTTGCACACAAATGATACTGGCGCGGGCAGTTACGCCATGTGTTTAGCATACGACGGTACTTGTCTAGCATTGGCATTTGCGCATTAAAGTGGTGTTCACCTTTACTAAATTGTGGGTAAAGGCCTTCTGAGTCAATTAGGAAGCGTACGTAATTTACAAGTTGTGCCTCAGAAGCAATATCGAAACCTAAGAAAGTTAAGCGGCGCTGGTCAACATCTTGTTGCTCCTGTTCAGAAAGCATTTTGTTGGATTCTTGCATCGCGTGATACATCTCCATAATGTCGATAATTTCGCGACACTCAGCTTCAACTAAACAACCAAAATCTTTGTTAAGTTCTCGCATTTGAAGTTCGTATCCGCGCTCGACAATAGTCTGTAGACGCTGGTACTTGGCTGCATTTTCTTGATCTAATTGCGACATCAGGTAGTACTGGTTAGATAGGATCAAACGTTGAGCGTTGGTCATTTCCATGGTGGCCTCACTAAAATAATCTAATACATTTTTAATGTGCTTAGGTTATCTGTTCCTTGTTGAGTGAAACATGATCTCAACACATATTTAATATGAAAAGCACAAAGATTCAGCAACAATTTTGCTTGTTATTTATGATAGTTATTGTAGATGTAGTCACTGTCAGAAAACACCCTTAATAGCTCGGGTTTAAAGACAGCTAAAACGGCGGCAGTCATCCCGTTGAGGAGTCCTTCAGGAAAAGCGAGGAGTGGGGTGAATATCAGGTAATTATCAAATATCGTTTGCCAGTCGTATTCAGTAACAATACTCAAATATACAGAATTAGCGATTAGGTGGAGGGTGCCCGTTAGCCCACCATTGAGAAAGCCCGCGATGAATATAAAGATAAAAATATTCCTCGGTAGGTAGCGATAACTTGCCAAAAATATCGAGTAACTAACCACAATGGGAAACAGGCAGGACAAGACTAAGTACTCAGGGATGGTTTGAAAAGCAAGCTCACCAAATAAGGCCATAAGGACACATATGACGATGGCAAGAGCAAACGCACTCTGCCAGCCATACATCAAGGTCAGAGCAGTAATCCCGAGAAAATGGATAGACAGGCCCTCTTTCACCCCTACATCAGCCGACCAAAGCACATACAGTGCAAAGATAATCGCGAAGGAAATATTCTGAAATGAACGTTCGTGTATCAGTTTTGGCAGCAACACCTGTTTGACATCGCGCCATATAAAGAGCACCGCAATGGTCACCAAGATGAATGCAAGCAATTCGTCTAATTCCACCTAGACCTCAAAAAAAATACCAACCGAGACGGTTGGTATTTTTTACGAATTAGAGATGAAGTGGTATCAGTATTTAACGTTTGAGTGATACTGCTCAAGAATTGATACGATTTTGTCCATGGTTTCCTTTGAAGGTGGGTTTGTCCCTTCAAGTGGATATTCGATACCAAGTGCTTCCCATTTATGCGCACCAAGCTTGTGGTATGGGAGCAGCTCAATCTTTTCTATATTGTCCATGTCTTTAATAAAGTCGCCAAGCATGTGTGCGGCCTCTTCATCGTCGGTGTAGCCAGGGACGACGACATAACGAATCCAAGTTTTTTGCCCAATCTTATGCAGGTAGCGGGCAAAATCGAGTGTTCGCTTATTAGATACACCGATGAAATCGTGGTGAACTTCGTCTTGCATATGTTTAAGGTCAAGCATCACAAGATCAGTTGCTTCAAGCACTTCATCCACGACATCGGTGTGCTTACGAATGTAGCCGTTTGTGTCTAAGCATGTATGAATGCCCTCTGCATGTGCAGCGCGGAAAAAATCACGGACAAACTCAGGTTGCAGCATTGCTTCACCACCGGAGCAGGTTACACCCCCTCCTGATGCATTCATAAAATGCCGATAGGATTTGGCTTCATTAATAATCTCTTCAACGGTCACTTCCTTACCACCGTGAGTATCCCATGTATCGCGGTTATGACAGTACATACAGCGCATAAGGCAACCTTGCAAAAAGACAATAAAACGGATACCAGGTCCGTCTACTGTCCCACAGGACTCGAAAGAATGAATACGACCAGTTGTTGACATGTGCTCATCTCGTATTTAGTAATTTGTGCGTTATTTTATTACAAATAGTGGGGTTTAAATAGGGTTTGATATTCAGAGACACAACATTTTGCTAAATAAGAAAAAAAAACATACTTGGGCTAAAATGTATGTTATAAAAATGTTGCAAATATAAGAATATTAATAACAAAAAGAAAAGGTCTGGCTAGACAAGTATTAATGCATACCACTGATGTTAAGGGATTATTTATGGATATGCTTGCATTATCTCAGAAGCAAAAAGTCATGCTATTTCTCGTTGTTTTAGCATTAGGCTTTGTTGCTTTAGCAGGATTCACATCCTCACGACTCACTCAAATGAGCGATCAGTACCACCTCAGTAGTGATGTCTCTACGGGCTCTATGTCCATTTACCAGACTCAGGCCAAGATTCTGACGTTAAGTAGTAACTTAGATAATTTGAATGGCGCCCAAGTCTCTCAGGCAAAGCAGGAAATCGCGGAGATTGTTACTGCGGTTAACGAGGATGTAGAGTTTCTCATCAAATTAAGCCTGACTAACCAAGCAGATAACCTTAAGCGTAATGTAAAAGTGTTTGAGTCAGCAGCGAATCCTTGGTTGAATCTTAAGCAAGAACTGGGGTTTACTATTGACGAAGGAAAACTGGGTGAGCTTAAGCAGTTGGCCAATACCATTGAAAAGAAAATTGAAGAAACAGGCATGGTAACGCTTAACTCAGATTTCCAAGCCATGGTGAAATCACAGCAAAATTATTTGTTACAACCAAATGAAGAGAATCTAAAGCTGTTCAATCGCGCCATGGGGAGTTTTGAAAGCATGTCTAATGTTTATGCCATGCTTGAACTTTATGAAAAAGAGATCGAACAATACAAATCCACATTCGTAAGAGTGAGTGAACTTTCACGCCAACTTGGTACCGTTGAGCAGCAGCTACTAAGCTCAAAGTCGCAACTGACCCAATTGATCGCCATTATTACCAACGATTTAGAAGGCATTTCTACTCAGTATCAATCATCTGCGGAGAAAACATCTGAGCAAACACTTTGGTCGATACTTGTTGCGTGTGTAGTGTTAGCTGTATTTACTGTTGCAATTTTTGTAATGCAAAGCACATCATTGGCTAAATCTTTAGCGAGAACACGTAAAGTGTTGCATGGGCTTTCAAATGGGGATCTATCTCAACGAATGATGATGACGAAAAACCCTAACGATGAGTTTAATCAATTAGCGAACAGTATCAATGAAAGTTGTGAAAACCTAGGTGGCTTGGTCAGAGGAGTGCAAGAAAGTAGTCAAGCGCTATCAGGTAACGCTGTAGAGCTAAATCAAGGGCTTGATATGTTGGTACATCACCAATCTGAAGTGCTAGGGCAAACCCAACTTTTAGCTTCGGCAACAGAAGAGGTGAGTGTAACGACCCAAGAAGTGTCAAATTCACTAGAGTTTGTATCAGAGATTTCTCGCTCTTCAACCCATGCTGCAGAAGAAGGGGCAAAAGTAATTGGCGCCGCAATTGGCTCACTTGAAGAGGTCGGTACGATATTAACCTCTGCTGCTAGCCACATTCAGTTGCTCGAACAAGCCTCGTCGAAAGTTGATTCAGTGATGGAAATTATCAACGGTATCGCGGAGCAAACTAATTTGCTTGCTCTTAATGCGGCGATTGAAGCGGCGAGGGCTGGTGAGCAAGGGCGGGGTTTTGCCGTTGTTGCGGATGAAGTCCGTAGCTTAGCCGTTCGAACGGTTGACGCGGTAACAGAAATTTCAGGCACCATCGACACAATGAAAAAAGAGAGCGCTGAGGTTATTCAGTTTATCGGTCAATCTGAAACGTCGATGTCGGCGGGGCGTCAGCGCGGACAAGAAGCGATGGATGCGCTTAAACTGATCACCGAAAAAGCAGACGAAGCTTCACATCAAACGGAAGTGATCTTCTCCTCTATTAAAGAGCTAGCGACAACCAGTCAATCTATGGCCGACAATATGACGCAAATCTCTGCTGCGATGAAAGAACTAGAGCAAAACAATGAACAGCTGAAAAGTGTTAGTGGTGTTGTTGAAGAAAGGTCTGGCAGCTTGAATCAAGACTGCCAGAAATTCACAATCTAGTTATTTAAAAGAAAGCGTATAACGCAAAACCTCCAGTGCCATATACGCTTTCTGGTGCTTCTTTATAATCTGGCGTTTTAGCTGTGGCGGTTAACGTCGCGCCAAAGCTTTGATTGTACCAAGCAAAGCCAGCTACAGCAGTCGCTTGGCTGTGTTCTAGCGTAACATCGTAAATGCTTGGGTCTTGCCCATTTCGAATTGCGTAATCATTGACACCTGAGCGATCACCTTCAACGGTAATATCGTTAAAGCGATAACGAGCTTCGATACCGGTAAAGATAAACCAGCCACCTTGAGAACCTCCGAGCATACCAGCGCGGAACGGGTTTTCGTTATCGATGTTGGCAGCACCCATGTTACCAGCTAGATCAGAACCCCAGCGGAACATTAAACCTGTAGAGATATCGCTACGGAAATTACCGGCATTTATTTCTGAGATGTTAGAGATCTCCCAGTCTGTGTTAGCGATAAAACGTTGACGTATAAGATTAAAGTGGCTTAGGTAACCGACGCTAGCGGCAAAGCTATCGTCAACCTGATACGCCCATCCATTGGGTTCGTCAGATTTTGTTATTGAATGGACGATTTTCTGTGCGTCTTCAGAGAGTGCTTTATCACCAGTTACACCCAGAGTGACATTAAAGCGCTGAGCTTGTTGTGGATGAAGGCTGATATAGTTGAACTCAGTGTGTAAGTAGCCTGCATATGGCCTGTCATTGACCATGGGCGTTGTCGATTCAATATCCGATGGTGTGTACATCTTGTGACCAAGAACAAACTCGAATTTGTCTAATGAAGCGCCACCCCAAAAAGAAAGGCTGAGAGGGGCAAATATCGGATCAGGTGTTATTGCGCCAGTGGTATAGCTTAGAAACAGTCCGTTGGTGTAGTCTTGATCAACACCGAAAATGCCATCGTTATCAATAGAGAAAGAAAAAGTCGACTTTTCAGAAGCTAGACTTGCCGCCGAAGCGAGCAGAAGGGGCAGAATAATGGTACGGTTTAACTTCATAGGCTTATGCTTAACTTAATTGGAATTCTGATAGTACAGGATTAATTGAACTAATGGATAGCAATTAACATACCAGTGAAGTGAATTGTGCACCGTATCTCTCATTTTGCAGTAACTGGTTGATAGAAAAAATAAAGCCCCGCATTGAGCGGGGCTTTTTTAATCATTCATTATGTTGAGATTATAGAGACTCAGTGAATGTACGTGCGATTACGTCTTTTTGCTGTTCAACAGTTAGAGAGTTGAAGCGAACAGCGTAACCAGATACACGGATTGTTAGCTGAGGGTAGTTCTCAGGGTGCTTAACTGCGTCTTCTAGAGTTTCACGGTTAAGAACGTTAACGTTCAAGTGTTGGCCGCCTTCGATGCCTTGCTCATGGTGGAAGTAACCATCCATAAGACCAGCAAGGTTAGCGCGCTGTGAACCTTCTTCTTTACCTAGTGCGTTTGGCACGATAGAGAATGTGTAAGAGATACCATCTTTTGCATCAGCAAACGGTAGTTTACCTACAGAAGTTAGTGAAGCTACAGCACCTTTCTCATCGCGACCGTGCATTGGGTTAGCACCTGGAGCAAATGGAGCACCGGCTTTACGGCCGTCTGGCGTAGTACCAGTCTTCTTACCGTATACCACGTTTGAAGTGATAGTTAGGATAGACTGAGTTGGGATTGCATCACGGTAAGTCTTAAGCTTACGGATTTTACCCATGAAGTTAGAAACAAGTTCACAAGCCATGTCATCAACACGTGCGTCGTTGTTACCAAATTTAGGGTAGTCGCCTTCGCTTTCGAAGTCGATTGCGATGCCATCTTCGTCACGGATAGGCTTAACCTTACCGTATTTGATTGCAGATAGAGAGTCAGCTGCAACAGATAGACCAGCGATACCACAAGCCATAGTACGACGAACGTCACGGTCATGAAGAGCCATTAGAGCTGCTTCGTAGCTGTATTTGTCGTGTGAGTAGTGGATAGCGTTTAGCGCAGTCACGTATTGCTTAGCTAGCCAATCCATCAGGTTGTCTAGACCAGCCCAAACTTTGTCGAAGTCTAGAACTTCGTCAGTCATTGCTTCAGTCTTAGGACCTACTTGGATCTTAAGCTTCTCATCTACACCGCCGTTGATAACGTACAGTAGAGTCTTAGCCAGGTTTGCACGAGCACCGAAGAATTGCATGTGCTTACCGATAACCATTGGCGATACACAACAAGCGATAGCGTAGTCATCGTTGTCGAAATCTGGACGCATTAGGTCATCATTTTCGTACTGGATAGAAGAAGTATCGATAGACACTTTCGCACAGAACTTCTTGAAGCCGTCAGGTAGCTGCTCAGACCAAAGTACAGTGATGTTTGGCTCTGGAGAAGGACCCATAGTGTATAGCGTGTTTAGGAAACGGAAGTTAGTACGTGTCACTAGCGTACGACCGTCAACACCCATACCACCCATAGATTCTGTTGCCCAGATTGGGTCGCCAGAGAATAGCTCATCGTACTCAGGAGTACGTAGGAAACGAACCATACGTAGTTTCATTACGAAGTGGTCGATCATTTCCTGAGCTTGTTCTTCAGTGATGATGCCAGCTGCGATGTCACGCTCAACGTATACGTCAAGGAAAGTCGAAGTACGACCTAGAGACATTGCTGCGCCGTTTTGAGATTTAACAGCTGCTAGGTAACCGAAGTAAGTCCACTGGATAGCTTCTTGAGCTGTAGTCGCAGGACCAGAAATGTCGTAGCCGTAAGATGCTGCCATTTCTTTCATTTGACCTAGTGCACGGTGCTGTTCTTGAATCTCTTCACGAAGTTGCATGGTCATTTGTAGATCTTCGCCTGACTCAAGTTTCTCTTGAGTAGAGTGGAATTGAGCTACTTTGTCTTTGATTAGGAAATCTACACCGTATAGAGCTACACGACGGTAGTCACCGATGATACGACCACGACCGTATGCATCAGGAAGACCAGTTAGAACACCAGACTTACGACATTTTAGGATGTCAGGAGAGTAAACATCGAACACACCTTGGTTGTGTGTTTTACGGTACTCAGAGTAGATTTTAGAAACTTGTGGATCAAGTTCACGACCGTAAGCTTTACAAGAACCTTCAATCATACGCACGCCGCCGTTAGGCATAATAGCGCGTTTTAGAGGTGCTTCAGTTTGAAGGCCAACGATTGTTTCTAGATCTTTGCTGATGTAGCCAGCGTCGTGAGAAGTGATGGTAGAAATTACAGAAGTATCAAAATCTACAGGTGCGTGAGTCGCGTTTTCCTGTTTGATACCTTCCATAACTTTAGCCCAAAGCTGGTTAGTTGCTTCAGTGCCTTCAGTAACTAGGAAAGACTCGTCGCCTTCATATGGTGCGTAGTTCTTCTGAATGAAGTCGCGAACGTTTACTTCGTTTTGCCAATCACCTTCAGCAAAACCTTCCCAAGCTTTAGCAAATTGCTCTGCCATGACATACCTACCTTTTTAGTAGAAAAAACACGTACCTGTCCGATCCGTTGAGCGAGTCGGATTCCCATTATTGGGGCGGTACACTCTTATGAATAACAATATGTATAGTCTTTAAAATCGAACAGCGAAAGGGCATAAAACTATATATATTGTCACTACTTTTTATATGGTGTTCTATTGACTTGGATTCAAGGATACGCTAAAAAAATTTGCAAACCTTAAACTAAATCAATAAATGGTCCGTTATTTAAAGTATTTTTTAGTATTAACCAAAATATTAAAAAAAAGTTGAGAGCCTTACGCGGCTCTCAACTCATTGTTGACTACAGGAGTGCTGGGATGCCGTATTGGCCTTCAAGCATGCCTACTGCCAACATAGCAACTAGACAGATTACAAGTACACCGACTGGAATCACAATCTTATCGACAAATGACAGACGCGCCGCGCGCTCCTTATCGCCAATTAGACCGTTGTTGTCGAGTAGCATGGTTAATGCCCAAGCAAGCACTGGGTTTACGACAGCAGAGCCGAAGATACAGATGCCTGCTGCTTGAGAATCTTTTGAATCTTTAACCATCTGCATACCCGCCTCTAGTAGAGGAAGAGAGACACCTACAAGCAGAGCAACACGCATCACAGGAGGCCACACTGCGATATCCATAGGGAAGCCTAAGATGGCTATGATCATCACTAACAGACCAAGAAGGATTGCACCCGCTGGAATTGGGCGCTTAGCGATCGCTGCAGGGATCATGTAAGTCCCCCAAGATGACGTAATGTTACCACCACCGACTGCTGTACCAACCATCTGACGGATAGAACACATGGTCATTGTGTCATCAACGTCCATCAGCACTTTTTCAGTCTTTTTAGGGTAGTTTAGTTCTTGGAAGATACGGTGACCTAGGAAGTCAGGAGACCACATTGCTACCGCCAGGATTGCAAATGGTAGAGAAGCAATAAAGTGCTCTACAGTAGGAAGACCTAGCATCCAACCTTCTTCAGTGCTACCCCACCAGTAAACTGGGTTTAGGTTTGGTAGACCCGTTTCGGTCACAAATTTAATGTCGAAGCCTGCGCCTAGTACAAGAGCAAGTAGTAGACCAGTAAAGGCACACACAGGAATAGCAAGCCAACGTTTGTTTACTTTTGCCAAGAATGCGTATAAAGCGATAGTGACGGCTAAAACGATAAGACCGACGTAACCCATACTACCCGCGGTAACAGTGTCCGATTGCAAACCAACAGCCCAAGACTGGATCGAGTTGATTTGACTCATGGTCCCCGTTAAGCCTAAGAAGATCAGTAAGCCCCCCGCAGTACCTTGTGACGTCAGATTAACCAGTTTAGAGCCACCTTTTAGGAAGCTAAGCAGTAAACCAAAAACACCAATTAGGATTGCCAATGCAAGAGGGTGGGCACCTGCAAGCGCGATGGTACCGATAAGAGGGATCATTGGGCCGTGGTTACCCGCAAGGTTAGCTTTCGGGTTAATAAAACCGGAAGCTAATACACAGAATAGTAATGCAGGAATAAGCATCTCTACACGTGCTACCTCAATCGCAAACTCTTTACCTAAATTGACGTGATCCCATGCTGCGGTTAGGCCTTCAGCCCAAGACATCATTACAGCAGAGTACATCGCAATGATACCGATAGTGCCTGCTAGTGCAGGAACCAAGTCTTCAAGTTCGAAACGGAAGTCGCGACCAGGAAGGTTTAAACCAAAGCGACGAGGCTTCATGATTTGTAATTCGTGGTCTAGATAGTCTGAACGGCTTTCAAATTCAGAAGCTGGACGATGCAGCTCTTGATAGCTCTTGTTTTCGATATCCGAATCAGAGTGCGGTTTATTGACTGCGTCTGACATAGATTCCTCATATTCTAAAAAGTTAATGATTCTTCAAAGAGTGACCCGATTATTATTCTGTGACGGTCGCTCAGCAAAAACCTGGCGTAGCTTCCTGCAACTGCTCCCTGGTCTACCTCAGTGTAGCGCACTTGCTGTGTGCTATAGCATAGAGGATTTAAAGATAAAACGTACGACTATTGAGGCTTTTATCTTTGACGCGAGTTTAACGTGCTAACCCTTAAGAGTGATTGATTTAGATCACTTTATGAAAGGTTGTGAAAGAAAACTACACAACAAGTTAGCGTGGGGGCTGACAAAGGGTATTCTATTGAAATTCAGTTTCACAATGCGAGTTTTCTTAGCGAAATCACAAGGGTTCAAACGTAAGAAATATTGAACTTGAGATGGTTTGTTGAGATAGATCTTATTTTTATAAAAATGTTAATTAGTGGTTTTGGCTTATAGCTTGGGTGGTAGAGTGTTTTATGCGCATTTTTAAGCTCAAACGACTGCACATTGCATTATTACTCATATAAAGTGGTTATATATCACTGATTTGCAGGTTAATAATTTGTTGCAACTTGCACAGGGTAGTGCTAATTTGTATCGCAATGTGGGTGGAACCCAGCAGTCGGCCAAGCGTTTTAAACCAAGCGTTTGGTTATAATAAATACAGGGAGTAAAAGCGCATGAAAGATGTACCAGCGCTGGACATAAAAGAACTGCATAAAACATTTGGACAAAATGAAGTTTTAAAGGGCATCTCGTTAGAAGCTCACAAAGGGGACGTCATTTCTATTATCGGATCATCTGGGTCTGGTAAGAGTACCTTTCTTAGATGCATAAACCTGCTTGAAACGCCAACTGAAGGTGAGATTTGGGTTAACGGCGAATTAATCCAAATGAAGAACAACCGTCAAGGTGAAGCAGTCCCTGCCAATGAAAAGCAAGTTCAGCGCATCCGTTCGCGCCTTGCCATGGTATTCCAAGGGTTCAACCTATGGTCACATATGACCGTGCTTGAAAATGTTATCGAAGCACCTATCCATGTACTAGGTGTGCCGAAAGCACAAGCGCATGAAAATGCCGAGCTATTGCTTAAGAAAGTCGGCTTATACGAGCGTAAAGACTACTACCCTGGTCATTTGTCTGGTGGCCAGCAGCAAAGAGCGGCGATTGCTCGCGCTCTTGCCGTTGATCCAGAGGTAATGCTGTTCGATGAACCAACATCAGCACTTGATCCAGAGTTAGTGGGTGAAGTACTTGGCGTAATGCGTGATCTAGCAGAAGAAGGTCGAACCATGTTGGTCGTGACACACGAGATGGCTTTTGCCCGCGATGTGTCGAATCATGTGATGTTTTTGCACCAAGGTCTGGTGGAAGAGCAGGGCGACCCAGCCAAGCTATTCACCAGTCCTGACTCAGAGCGTCTGCAACAATTTATCTCGTCGATTTACTAATCGCCGTTTAGCGGCAAAACACAACAAGCAATTAAGTAAAAAATAAGAATCACAATCACAGGAGTATGGAAATGAAAAAGTGGTTATTAGCAGCAACACTGGCAGCAACAGCAGTATCCGGCGTAGCGCAAGCGAAAGAATGGAAAACAGTTCGCTTCGGTATCGAAGGAGCATACCCTCCATTTAGTTGGACAGAGGCTGACGGTTCGCTTAAAGGTTTTGATGTCGATATGGCGAACGCACTTTGTACCGAAATGCAAGTGAAGTGTAAGATTGTTGCTCAAGATTGGGATGGCATTATTCCTTCCTTACTTGCACGTAAATACGATGCCATTATTGCAGCGATGTCGATTACTGAAGAGCGTAAAAAGAAAGTCGATTTCACTGGTAAATACGCACTTATCCCTAATAAGTTCATCGCTAAAAAGGGTGCGGGTCTAGATTTCGATAACCTCGACGGTCAAAAAATCGCAGTTCAGCGTGCAACAACTCACGACAAATACCTAACTGATAACTACGGTGACAAAGTAGAAATCGTTCGTTATGGCTCATTCGATGAAGCGTACTTAGACCTTGCTAATGGCCGTGTTGCCGCAGTACTTGGCGATGCTTCAGCACTCGAAGAAGGTGTACTGAACAAAGCCGGTGGTGAAGCGTACGAATTCGCTGGTCCTTCACTGACTGATCCAAAATGGTTTGGCGACGGTTTTGGTATTGCGGTTCGTAAACAAGACAAAGACCTAACTAAGAAGCTAGACGCAGCAATCCTATCTCTACGTGAAAAGGGCGTCTACCAAGATATCGCTGCTAAATACTTCAACTACGACGTTTACGGTCAGTAATCGTTGCTAAGCGACCGTTGGTTCTTGTTCCTAGGAGTAGTAGCCAACGGTCGAATTTTATAAAGTTTAGGGATCAGGAACTTACCTATGCTGGATCTACAAGGATATGAAGCTTCGATACTAAAAGGGGCCGTAGTAACCATCGAAGTCGCGCTATTGTCGTTATTGTTAGCGATGATTTTAGGCATGCTAGGTGCATTAGCCAAAATGGCCCCATATCGCTGGGCTAGAGCTATCGCGACACTATATACCACAGTTATTCGTGGTATTCCCGACCTCGTCCTCATGATGCTGATTTTCTTCGGTGGACAGATTCTCCTCAACAACAGTTTGTATTCCATCAACGAAACTTTGAATGAGTGGTTCGCATCGAGCGACCCGAATCATGAATGGACAGCTTACTTACCCGATTATATTGATGTCAGCCCATTCATAGCGGGCGTGCTTACGATTGGGTTTATTTTTGGTGCCTATATGGCTGAGACTTTCCGCGGCGCGATTATGGCTGTCGACAAAGGAGAGTTGGAAGCCGCCAAAGCATACGGAATGAGCTCAGTACTCGCATTTCGTCGCATCCTATTACCTCAGATGATCCGCCATGCGTTGCCTGGTTTTGGTAACAACTGGTTAGTACTGTTAAAAACAACCGCACTTGTTTCGATTATCGGCCTTGAAGATATGGTACGTATGAGTTCACTTGCGGCAGGTTCGACCAAAATGCCATTTACTTTCTATATGGCAGTCGCGATCATTTTCTTATTCTTTACCAGTGTCTCGACAGGCTTCTTGAAAATGGTAGAGCGCAAATTCAGTATTCATGCGAGGTAAAGAATGGACTTTTCACTTATTTTAGAAAGTTTCCCAATTTATCTAGACGGTCTGTGGACGACCACATGGCTAGTAGGGTTAGCGCTCATTATCGGATTAGTTGTAGCGATCCCACTAGGTGTGGCACGCAACAGCCATAACTACTTGTTGAATGGACCGAGCTGGGCATTTATCTACTTTTTCCGTGGTACGCCGTTGCTCGTGCAGCTATATCTAATTTATTACGGTATGGATCAGTTCTTCCCTGTGAAGGATACTCCTTGGGAAAATGCTTGGTTCTGTGCACTAGTGGCATTCGTGCTAAACACTTCAGCCTATACTGCTGAAATTATCCGCGGTGCAATCAACGGTCTACCTAAAGGCGAAGTGGAAGCTGCGAAAGCCTATGGTATGAGTACATTTAAAACCTATCGACGCATTATTTTACCAAGTGCATTGCGCCGCGCTCTTCCAGCGTACAGTAATGAAGTTATTTTTATGCTTCACGGTAGTGCTGTTGCGGGTATCGTTACTATTGTTGACCTAACAGGTGCTGCTCGATTAGTTAACTCTCGCTACTACGCGCCATTTGAATCGTTCCTAACGGCAGGTCTGTTCTACATGGCACTGACCTTCATGATTCTTGCTTGCTTTAAGTTCGCAGAAAAACGTTTCTTAGCTTACCTAAGACCGTTGAGCTAACATGAAGAATACGAAAAAGGCTTCCTTAGGGAAGCCTTTTTTATGCAAATTTATCAATAAGATTGGGAGTTTAGCTGAGGATGATAAGAATCGTACCTGCTAAAGTCATCAAAATATTGGCGATGGCGTATGTGCCTGCATACCCAAGTGCTGGAATAGTTGATTTAGCGTAGTCATTAACAATATCCATGGCTGGTGCACATGTGCGTGCGCCAATAATTGCGCCAAATAACAGTGCTCTGTTCATTTTAAGCAGGTAGGCGCCAACTAGGTAGGCCACCACAACGGGGACGACGCTTATTACAAACGCTAATCCGATCACCTGTAAGCCAACTTGTGAGAGGTGTTCAAACATTTTGCCCCCCGCGCTGAGCCCTATACCTACCATAAAAAACATTAAACCCAGGTCTTTAACCATGTTTAGCGCTCCTTGTGGCACATAGCCGAATGTTGGGTGGTTAGCACGTAAAAAACCAAGAGTAATCCCTGAAAGCAATAGGCCTACCGCATTACCGAGGCCAAATGAGACCTGACCGAAAGTCATGGTGATTAAACCAAACATAACGCCAAGAATGAAGAAACTACAGAAAGCAAGCAGGTCTGCCATTTGGCTGTGAATCGAAATGAAACCAATTTTTTCTGCCAGACCATGCACCCGGCTCTTCTCACCACTTACTTGCAGTACGTCACCTTTGGCAAGAACGATGTCCAGATCCATTGGCATTTCGATTTGAGCGCGGACCACACGGTTCAAGAAACAGCCGTATTCAGATAGGTTAAGATCTGACAGACGCTTACCAGCGATAGAGTCACTCTTTACGACGATTTCCTCTTCAACAACACGTAGGTCAAGGAGATTACGGTCAAAGACCTCTTTACCGTTTCTAAAGCTTGGGTCTAGCCGCGCATGGCTATCTGGGAAGCCCACAAGAGCAATCTCGTCACCTTGTTGCAGGATAGCATCGCCATCGGGGTGGGCGAGGATGCCATTACGACGAATACGCTCTATGTAACAGCCAGTTTGACGGTAAATGCCCAACTCACGTAAGTTCTTGCCATCAATCCAATCGATCAGCTCTTGCCCAACACGATAGGCACGAATTATGGGTAAATAGACTTTACGTTGACCTGAACTACCTAACCCCCGCTCTTGAGCAATCTGCTCTGCTGAATCAGACAGATTTTGCTTTTGTAGCTTGGGAAGAAGCTTGGCAAACATGATCATGCTGATAAGGCCAATCAGATAAGCCATGGCGTAACCGACAGATAGGTTTTCAATAACTTTCGAAAAGTCCATATTACGTGGCGTAGTGGCTAGCCCAGAGTTTAGGGCATCTTGAGCGCCAACTAATACTGGTGTGGATGTTAGCGCGCCTGCCATCATACCGGCGGATAAACCAAAGTCTAAGCCCATCTGATGGCTTGCAAAGTAGGTGATAGACAACGCCGTAGAAAGAACGACCAAACTTATGATGAAGTAGTGTTTACCGTCTCGGAAAAAGATACCGAAAAAGTTTGGCCCTGCCTCAATTCCGACACAATAAATAAACAACATAAAGCCAATAGTTAAGGCTTCTGCGTTAAAGGTAAAACCGAGGTGTCCCATTACCAATGCGGTAATTAGTACACCAATTGAGTTACCAAGTTGAAAGTTGCCGAAACGAATTTTGCCAATACCTAGGCCAATCGCAAGTACAACGAAAATGAGAAGAATAGGGTTTTGTTCGAGCAAATGTACTACGTCAATGTTCACGGGCAATTCTTGTGTTGGTGCCGGGGAGTAGGTTAAGTGAGCGAATTGTATCTGAATATTGCCAAATGATAAGTGAAATATTTTATATTTTGCTATTAGCTGACTTAGGCAACAGAACCGATAAACTTATTTAATCTCAGGCACAAAAAAGCCGCTTACTGTTAAGCGGCTCTTATAGAATATCGATTACTACTAGGCGAATAGCCCTAGGTGCTCTTTCGCATAAGCTTCAAACTCATCACAGCCACCAATATGATCTTGGTCAATGAAGATTTGAGGAACAGTTTCAACAGGTTTACCGACCGTTTTCTCCAAGTCGGCTTTAGAAATGCCTTCTGCATGAATGTCTACGTAACGGTAGTTGAAATCATCACGTTTTGCTTTCAGCGCTTCAGCATGCTCTTTTGCACGAACACAGTACGGGCAAGCCGGGCGACCAAAGATAACTACGAACATATTCTCTTTCTCCTGTATTTTGTTGATTGCAACTATGCCCGAATCATTGGCGGAAATAAAGTGTCATTTGCCTCTTGATTTGATAGGTAAAATCTATTGAGCAAAAAGTAAACTTGATGGGTATTGATAAGATTCTTTGGTGTGTGCTTTAGGTCGAGAAAGCCATATAATTATTAAGGCTTTTTCTGACAAATTGCACTGGGTCATGTTTATTTGTTGCCATTAGGTGCAAGCTCATTAGACGGTTGTCACAGGAGTGCGTGTATGTTCCAGTTTATGACCTCTACCCGAATTATATTTGGGGAAGGTGCCTTGCAATCTTCGCTATCTATTTTAAATCAATATGGCTACAGCGTGCTGCTGGTTACGGGTAAAAACACCGATCGGGCTTCCCCGCTTCTTCACTATCTAGTGCAACAAAACATGCGCTATCAACATGTCGCGATCAGCGGTGAACCAAACATTACCATGATTGAAGAAACGGCATTAGTTGGGCGAAAATTCAAACCCGATCTGGTCGTTGCGATGGGAGGGGGAAGCGTTCTTGACATGGGTAAAGCGCTTGCTGCAGTGATCCCTAATCAAGGGGATGTGTATGACTATGTCGAAGTAGTGGGTCGCAATGTTCCACTAAAGTCAAAACCTATTTCGTTTATAGCAATCCCAACGACAGCAAGCACAGGCTCTGAAGTGACGCGTAATGCAGTGCTACGTTCTGGTCAAGATCAGGTCAAAGTGAGTTTACGAGATCCTGAAATGCTGGCTGACGTTGCGATAATTGACCCGACTTTAACTTACGGGACTGATCAGCTAACTTCGGGCCGTGGAGCAATGGATGCTTTTACTCATTTGATGGAAGCGTATGTCTGCGGTGACCCTAATCCGTTAACTGATATGATCTGTGAAGAAGGGCTGAGAAGGCTAAGCCAATCAATATTGCAGGCGTGTTTACAGGATAATTATGAGGCGAGGGCCAATATATCATTTGCTGCCATGCTAGGAGGAATGGCAATAACCAATGCTAAGCTAGGGGCTGCTCATGGCCTAGCATCTGCTTTGGGCGGCAAGCTAAATGCACCGCACAGTATTATTACAGCAAGGCTTGCTCCGTATGTAATGACAGAGAATATTAAAGCAGCACAAAAGGCAGGAAGAAGTAATGTGCTCGATCGATACAATAAAGTAGCTCAAATCTTGACTGGACGTGTCAACGCGCGCCGAGAAGAAGGCGTTTTATGGGTCAATATGATGTTAGATAAGCTCGCGTTACCAACACTAGATAGTTTCGGTGTTTGCGCAACTTCTTTTGAGGACGTTGCTGATGACGCGCTCAAATCTGTTGCAATTAAAGGCAATCCATTACCACTAACGAAGCAGAGACTAACGTATATTCTCCAGCAGGTTTGCCAGTGTCAGAACCAGTGTGAAAATGTTAATCACTGGGCTGAAGAGTCAAATGCGAGAGTAGTTGTACAAGTAAACAAGAAAGATCAGGGAAGCTACCAAGACAGTTAATATGGTAAAAGTGATGGTTAGGGGTAATAAAAACGGAGTAACTATGTACTCCGTTTTTGTCTAGAGCTGAGAAAGCTTATCGTAGCGAGAATCTTTCAAAACATCTTTAACACGTTTGAGGTTTTCTCTAAAGCCTGTTCCGCGCCGTAGAGTAAAGCCAGTGGCTAATACGTCGATGACGGTCATTTGTACCACTCGGCTTGCCATAGGCATGTAAACATCGGTATCTTCAGGGACATCAAGTGATATAGACAGCGAGCTTGCTTTGTCGAGTGGTGAATCTTTTGCCGTAATCGCAATAACCGTAGCGCCATTCTCACGGGCTAGGTTGGCTATTTCGACTTGACTCTTGGTGCGACCAGTATGAGAAATCAGCACAATTACGTCGTTGTCTGTACAGTTAATACAGCTCATACGCTGCATTACGATGTCTTCAAAACAGGTAATTGGGATGTTAAAGCGAATGAATTTGTTCTGAGCATCTTTCGCAACGGCAGATGATGCACCTAAGCCGAAGAAAGAGATGCGTTTGGCTTGGGTAAGCAAATCGACGGCGCGGTTGACCTGCATTGCATCTAAGCTGTTTTTGGCTACGTCGAGACACGCCATTGTCGATTCAAAAATCTTATGGGTATACGCATCAGGACCATCGTCCTCTTCAACATTGCGGTTTACATAAGGCGTACCATTAGCCAAACTTTGAGCAAGGTGGAGTTTAAAATCTGGAAAACCTTTTGTATCTAAACGACGACAGAAGCGGTTAACAGTAGGCTCACTCACATCAGCCATTTTTGCTAGTGTAGCAATACTAGAATGAATAGCAGTTTGCGGTGAAGCCATGATTACTTCGGCAACTTTGCGCTCAGACTTGCTAAAGTTTTCTAGATTTTTTTGAATTTTTTCTAATGTGTTCATAGTGTTCACGAGGGTATAGAGAACAACTCACTGGATATACCCGTATGTTAATGATGGGGAACAAAGCGTCACCCAAAAAAGGTAAGTGCAATCCAGCGCCATGGAACCAGTATAAACCTAAGCTAAAGGTTTACCGTAACTTTTCTAATAAGCAATTGGCTAATATATGACAAGCCTCAAACAAAATTTTGGTTAAACTACAGAAATCTTGATTCTGCCGCAGAAAATTTCAATTTAAAGGCTTGTGTTGATAGGCAAATTACAAATTTGGAGAAAGAAAATTTCACTTTATTCGCTTAACGCAAGTATCTGCTGCGCTAACTTTTCTATCCTGCCAAGTAACTTGGGCGCCTGCTTAGCGATCTCTCTCTGCTCTTCGAGTACTGAACTTAGAATATCGCAACTGGTTAGAGGGTTTGCCAACACAACGCGGAAAACGATGGTGTTCAAACGCCCCCACTGCTTAGGGTTTAAACGAGTGCGAGACACAAATGACTTACCAGTCTCTCGTTGACGTTTTTGGATAAACTTGGTCAGTTCATTGAGCAACTCGTTGAGTTGTTCTGTCTGATTTCCTGATGATTTATCGAGAGCAAGACGAATGTTCGCTGGTAAGTAACGATAGGTAAGAAGACACAGTTCTGGTTGTGAAACGAGTTCGAAATCTGCTTGTTGCTCAATGTGGTTAGCAAAGAACTTGGCCTTGTCTATGCTTTGGTCGATCAGTAGCTCGTAACCAGGGCGGCTAATAATATGCATGGCCGCATATACCAGCATAGCCATTCCTGAACGTGAGCCTTCTAAAGTATGGCTGCCTAAGTCTTTAGATCCCTTCCGCAATATGTATTGGGCATGATGCTCAATAGATTTCATTGCATCAGGCTTTTTGAATAAGACCATACCCGCGCCCATTGGGATGTAGAGCTGTTTGTGTGCGTCGATAGTGACAGAGTCTGCAAGCTCAACACCATCTAGTAAGTGTCGATAGTTATTTGACATTAGAGTCGCACCACCCCATGCCGCATCAACATGGAAATGACACTCTTCCATTTGGCATATCTGAGCCATTTCTTTGAGTGGGTCGATGTTGCCTGTTTCCGTCGTACCGGCCACACCGACCACCGCGAATGGTTTGATGTTTTGCGCTTTGAGCTCGGTGATTCGTTGCTGTAAAGATTGTGGGCAAATACGATTGTTACTATCTGTTTTAACCGCTACCAAGCCTTCTTGACCAATGCCTAGAACATCTGCCGCTTTCTTGAGAGAGTAGTGACCACGCTCGGAAACTAATACGGCTAATCCTTCATAGCCATAATGTTTCATTGCTTTGTACAAGCCTTCTTTTTCTACTCCTTTAAACTCACCGTGCGCTTTTAGTGCATTATTGCGCGCAACCCAAAGCGCGGTAATGTTGGCGACAGTGCCACCTGAACAGAATGCTCCTAAAGAATGGTTGGCGCTGTGCATCCATCGACTGTAAAACTGGTCTTTTTCTCTATAGATAAGGCGGTGCAACATACCAAGTACTTGGCGTTCCAATGGAGTAAATGCTTTGGAGGTTTCAATCTTAACCAGGTTCTGGTTGAGAGCGATCATGATTTTTGACAGCGGCATTAAGAAGTAAGGTAACGCTGACGTCATGTGGCCAATAAAACTTGGTGCAGAGGTGTGAACCGAATGAGAGACCAGTGTATCGAGCAAATGCTGAGTATGATCCGAGACAAATTCGGGTTGTTCTGGGATTGACGCCTGCGAGAAGTCTTTTTCAATATCACGTAGTGGCTTTTCTTCAGCCACGATGTGTTCGCGCAAAAACTTATTTAAGTTACGCGATAACTTCTCTTCAATTTTTGTAAGCGTTGAGTCTGGCCCTTCAGGGACGGTGAAGATTCGGAGTAAGCTCTCGAAACTCACATCAGCCGTTTTATGTTCCGATATCATACAGCTACATTGCTCTAATCATTTTTGTTGCAGCGGGACAATCTAAACGAAAACGGGAACAAAGTCCCGTCTTAATTACCGAATCTTAGATTTTACCGGGCAGAAGTTTGTTGACAACATAAAGCCCCTACAACCCTTGTGATTACTTACACTTGATCGATTCAAGCTCTTTGATTGACGCGTTATAGCGCTTCAGTGCGCTATCAATCTTAGTCGGGTGACTGAGTAGGTCTGCAAACGCTGAGCGCAGTTCATAATTTTTGTCGTGCGGTTTCGCTTGACGATCACCAAAGGTCACTTTTGCTAATTGACCCAGTTCATCACTACGAGACGCCAGTGCTTTGATATCTTTTTGTTCTAACTGCAACCATGCTTCAACAGCTTGATTAGTGGCCACTTTTGCTGGATCTTGTTCAAGATAATAGTGAACGGCTGCGCGGTTGAGCTCGAAATGGTTTTTACGTCCTTTGAGAAACCACTCGCTAACTTCGCTCAATTCAGGGTATTGCTTTGAAGTTAGCTCGGAAAGATCTTCGTACCAATGAAGAGACGCATCGATATACGCGTCATACTTTTTAGATAGACAAGCATTATCAGCTGCAGTTGCAAATGTAGAGGTTGCAGTAAGCAGCATTGCAACGAGAGTACGTTTCATAGTGATTCCTTTTAAGGCGAATTATTATAGTTTCTAGTTATCTAATTTAGCGTTAGCTAAACTTGTTGGGCTTGTAAGCGCATAATATAGAGGTTTTGCATAACAATTCCTGCGATCTAGCCTGCAAGTGAGACAAAGAACAGCATCAGTACAGGTACGAGAAGACTGAGTATGAAACCACTGACTATTGCGATTGGTACGCATCGAACGCCACCTGTAGTTTGAATCACAGGTAAGGTGAAATCCATCGCAGTTGCACCAGCATAACCAATCGAAGTGCAAGGCTTAGTCCTTATAAATAGTGGGATAAGGACCAATGCGATTAGCTCGCGTAGCAGTTCTATCATAAAAGACGCACCACCATATACAGGTCCAAAGGCATCCCCCATTAGTATGCCTGCTAAAGAGTACCAACCAAAACCAGAGGCCATGGCCAACCCTTGGAAAGGATCTATATCGAGGATCAATGCGGAAACAATCCCCCCAAGCAAAGAGCTAACGATGATCACTATAGCGATCAGCATGCCGTGCTTGTTGAGCAATATTTGACGTAATGTCAGGCCACTGTTACGCAATTGGATGCCAATAAAAAACAGCAACAGAAATAGGATCCATTCACTAGCAGTATCTACCCAGCTCAGATCAAAGGGAACGAGCAAGCCTCCAACGAGTCCACCGCCAACAACCAATATTAGTTTTGCAGACTCCATCGCCATTTCAGACAGAGGCAGTTTTGTATTGCTGGCGTCAGTTTTTATTGGCAGCCATTTATCAATTAATGGCAATACAGCAAGATTCGATAGACTCAAGCAAACAAAGAACACCGCGGTCGTTTTTAGAATCAGTTGCAGGTTTTGCCCCAAATTATCAAGTGCAGCTAAGCTTAGCCCCATCAGGGCCAAAATCACGTAGATCAAGCTAGATGTGCTTGAGTTAATCTTGTCGAGTAGCGACTTATTGGTGATAGAAATGAAATACCCCACAACAAGTGGGGCAAAGATAAATAACATCCCTGAAAACATGGTACTTCCTGTCTAGCGGCTATAAACCACTCGCGCTAATAAGTTCATCTATCTGTGTATTAAACTCAATATCACTTAAATTACTGAGTTTGTACAGTATATCTGCGCCTGTAATATCAAATTCTACAGTGTGTTCAGTGATTTGTTCATCTTGTCGACGGAACATGAGGATATGATTAGCAATTCGAGCAACATCCAAGTAGCTCACTGCCACGTCTGTTTTGTCGATAACTTGGTTTGAAGCCACTTCAAGAAAGTCGTTGTCAAACCCCCAGCTTTCGAGGACGAGTTTACTCGCGTTGGAGCACTGACGATCGAAAATCTGGAATGCTATATCTTCATCAAGGTAATTACCTTGCTCTAGATAGTTGTGATACTCATTGACTATGCAAAATAGGCCAATATCAGCGAGAAGGCCAGTAAGCAAGGCTTTGTCTGTCTCCAAATGACTGTAGTTTGGTGAGCCAGATTCTTTGAATCCACGCACCACTAGCACCATGGTTGCCGCCAGTTCTCGTGAGTTTGCAGCACTTTGTACCAAGACGTTGTTGCACGACTGACTGAGATTGACCGAGTGTTTTAGTTGTTCAATCGCTTGGGCAGTGACAATGTCTCTTACACGAAGGATACCTAGACGAGATACAGCGGTAACTAAATCGGTACAAGTGATATTACGACGATTAAAAATAACCGAATTCGCGACACGAATGACAATCGCTGCAAGACCTGGATCTTCAAGTAGGCTATCTGCAACATCGGAAACAGTGGTGGTATCTTGGGTGCAAAGTTGCTGAATCTTTAACACCACGTCGGAAATAGGAGGAAGAGAAATAGTACGCGACTTAATTGAGTGCTCAATTAGGACTGAAAACTCAGACTCGATGCCTTTGAGTAATAGTTCGCCATTCTCTGGGAGCCAATAAAAAGATAAGTGGTTCATATATACGATAAGATTGGGGTACTCCATATAGTGTACCGCTTAACGTTATATATTAGCAAATTATTGATATTACTTATTGATAATTCGCGCAGCATTTTATCTGGATGTATTCCCTTGTTCATAATCAGGTTAATGCAATAACTTGTGATGTTGTTCACGATATAACATCAATTGAGTGTCATTGATGTGACCAATGCACAGACTTATTTTGTTTCGTTAACTATCATTCTTAGTACTTGCTATCAACCAAACTAAACAATAACTAACACTATAGTTGGGTTGTGTTTTAATTTTTCGCTTATTACTGCTGCTATCTGGTGATCATAACTAATCGGGGTATTTGATTAAGGATCAATGGATATGACTGAGCAACTATTTATTCAATACGTAAAAAGGTTTGGCGACTTTCAGAAACGATCTATGTTTGGTGGTACAGGGTTGTTTAGGGATGAGGCCATGTTCGCACTCATCAGTGCAGATAAAATATTCATTAGAGGTGGTGAGAGTTTAGATCAGGTACTCAGTCAATTAGGCTGTGAAAAGTACCGCCATGTAAAAAAACAGACCACTGCTACGGTGAATTACTACGATATTACTCAGCTTTTTTCTAGTAACCATCAACAACTGAGTGATTTGGTTGAGCAATCAATAAATTTTTCTGTGTCACAACGTGAATATAAGCGCTCATCAGCGAATAGACGTCTACGAGACCTACCTAATATGCAACTGACGCTAGAACGTATGGTGAAAAAGGCCGGAGTGGAGGATGTCGATACATTTCTTGAACTTGGTGCACCTGCTGTGTTTTCGCGAGTGAAGCAAGCTTACGGTAGTGATGTAGATGTGAAACTGCTTTGGAAATTTGCCGGAGCCATCGAAGGTATCCATTGGAAGCTTATCCAAGAGCCACGTAAACGTCAGCTTTTAGCCAGCTGTAATTAAACTCTTGCCACTTCAGAGTTATCGTTAGAAGTGGAATGCTCAAATGCAAATGGATTTGCAATAAAAAACCGAGGTCGTAACCTCGGTTTTTTTGATCTCGACTCGATTAGTACTTAAAGCGAGTAGTGAACATCAGTTGATCACCGTAGAAGTCGTTAATGCGAGCTTCTGCACCTATTGAGAAAAGTTCAGTAGAGTGGAAACGAATGTAAGCAGAACCTGCCCATTCTTTATTGTTGTCAATGGAAATGTAGCTACCTTTACCACCGACCTCTAACTGAGGACCAAGCCATTGACGAACGCCAAGGTTTAACTCCATACCAGTTTCTGTACCACGGTCTAACCCGAAGCGGCTTTCATTACCCGTATCAACTAAGCGGACAAGCATCTCACCAGTGAAATCAGCCCAGTTGTTGATTGGTGCATGGAAACCAAAACCCGCGGCAGCATCGTAATCGCCTTCGAATTCAGAATCGATACGACCGAGAACATGTGCGTTGGGGTGAATAGACTTGCTCATTGCAGCGCCGAAAGTGACAGGGCTAGCACCGATTCGAGCCTCAAGGTAGTCATAATTAAAGTTGCTCATTACCGCTGGGCTACCCGGTTCGGTCTGAGCAAATGATTGACCAGATACAAGCACAAGTGCTGCAGCTAAGATTGTTTTACGCATGGGACGATAAACCTATATCTTGTTAATTTCCTTGGTCTTTAGCGACATCAGCGCCATGACATGTGAGTCTGTGACCCCGATACGACATGATAATGCATCATAGCAACAGTCACTATAAAAATGTCATTGTTTTGTCGTTATTTATTCAATTAAGCAATTAATATGCCGCATTTGCGTGTTTACTCACCATAATAAAGGCGATTTTTAGCCATCGCTTCGAATACTCTTTCTGTTTCGAGTACGGATGCCCAAGGCATTAACTCCGGTTCGTGCTCAATCATATATGTTGTAAGTTGGTTTTTGAGGATCTGGCGTAGCTCATCGCCCTGCCAAGGTTTGGCAATATAGAAATCTAGGCTAGAGTGGTTGACGGCTTCTACGGTGTCTTCTAACCCTGCTTGGCCCGTGAGAAGCAGCTTTCTCGTTGGTTGGGTTGGTTCATCTTGATTAAGTTCGATTAAAAACTGTATCCCGGTCTGCTCCGGCATAATATGGTCACAGAGAATCAGTGCCAATTTTACGTCTTCTTGACGTGACTCCGCGATCAGTTGTTTCGCTTCTTGGACCGATTCGGCTGCCTCGACAATGAAGTGTTCTTCAAAACAGTCAAGATCCTGCATTACGCTGTCCAATACTTCTCGTTCATCGTCAACACATAAAATAAGGTATTTATTCATTTAGGGCTCCTAGACGATAGGGGGACTTGGCTGAACGGCAGCCAAACCGACATTTTAGTAAACTGATTAACGACAGAGTCAACTTCAATTCTCCCACCGTGTTGGAGGACAATTTGTTGACACACAGATAGACCAATACCTAAACCAAAGTTTCCCTCCTTCTTAGTTGTAAAGTTGAGGGTAAACATTTGCTGTTTGATGGCGTCAGGAATACCACAACCATTGTCGGTAAAAGAAACAACCACCCAGTCGATTTGATTTTCAGACACTCTACTTGTTTCAACTCTTAGTTCGCCTTTATTAGGGAAAGCATCGATAGCATTGGAAATCAAATTGGTCCAGACTTGCTGCAAGGCAATAGGTTGGCACTGTATCTGAGGGATATCGGAATAGACACGTTCGACATGATGAAATTTAAGGCGGCTTTCAAAGATGACTAAGGTGTCTTCAATACCTTCGTGGATATCGACCAAGTGAAACTTCTCGTCATCTGGCCTTGCATAACCTTTTAAGCTTTTGACCATATCGGCAATTCGACCTGCACAGACGTTAATCGAACGTAATGTCGAACCCGCCAAGTGGTAGTCTTCTAATCGTTCAAGCTTACTTAAGGTGTTTTCAGGTTGAGCCTTGGCTAAATGAATCCATTCATCTCTATCCTCTAGCCCTAGTTTGACCAGTTTTTTTGCAAGGTGTCGATCATTAAGTTGCTCCTCGAGAACTTTCGCCAGCTCCCTTTCTTTGGCGGTTGAGCGTGGTCTTTGGCTGAGCCCTTCTTGTAGTACTGATACTCCATCTAGACTGACTTGCTGTACCGAACGGCCATCAACCAATTGCCGAATTTTGCTTGTTAGTGTCTCTGTTCCTCTAAGAATTGCTGCTATTGGATTGTTAAGTTCATGAGCAACGCCCGCGACGAGCTGGCCAAGCATTGCCATTTTCTCGCGTTCAATCAGTTGCTTATGAGCAGATTCGAGTGATTCAAGGGTTTTTTGTAGTTCAAGCTTGGTATTGATGCTTCGTTGAAGGCGCCGATTAAAATGCCTAAGCAGTAGGTTAGTAAACAGTGGAAGTAAGGTCATGTTGGAATGCATGACCTTTGAAAAAACATCTCGATCCAACTTAATGACTTCAGTTTTTGAGAGAGTCACAGCCGTTGAAAAAGAAGGCTCTCCGGTGACAAAAGACATCCCCCCGACAATGTTCCCTTGGGTGTGCCTAACTACTTCGCGTTGCATTCCCACGTCGTCTTTTTTGTATAGTGCGACTTCACCTTTGGTAATAAACCAAAGGAATTGGTTTTCTTCACCTTCGATGGTGAGCAAATGTTCAGGAGAGTATGTTCGGCACGCCTGAGTCTCATCCTCTTGTGCGAAGAAATCGAGCAGGGCAGTCGAGACCTTTTCGGCGAGTTTCTGGTCGGACAAACTATGATGATCAGAAATAAAACCTTCACGATAGCTTCGCATTTTTTGCTCGATATGAGCGCGAAGCAACCTGTGCTGGTCAAGAACTTGGCTGTAAGAAAGCAAGTTGTCTTTGTCGTTTTTGAGAATAAACGTTGTCAGTTCTTTCTGCGCAGTTTTGTGAACTAAATTGTCTTGCAAAGGCTTGGTTAAGCAGTGATCTAAGCGGCCATCGTTGACCGCAGATAAAATCGCTTGGATGTCTTGGCCACAGCTAATTAGCACTTTTCTTGCACTTTGTGTATGGGTATTTCTATCTAGCTGAATAAGGAAGTCGGCACCATTAAAAGTCTCGTGATGGCTCGCAATTACAAGAGCGACAGTCTGTTTTTGCTCAAGGCAATATTCTAACGCAGCGTGGGCGTCTTCCAACGTGTCTGCGGTATGAAGATCAAACTTTGCAGCAAAAGGACTGAGCTCTCGCCTTAGCTGCTCAATGCTAATGGGGTTGTTATCTAAACAGAGTACGGAAAATGGGTTCACGACTAGGCTACAATTTAAAGATTGACACGTTTTACTCTACCAAGGATGGCAATTGAGTATTGAGAGCTAAGTATGAGAATTTTGTTTGTTTTTTGCAGAAAGACAATACTCTGATTTAACTCAATGTTTTTTGGTGTAGACTTAATGAAATCAATAAATAAGACGTATTTATCATGGATCTAAAAAAAATGGGCGCTATTGGCGGCGCTATTTCGCTTGCGTTATGTTGGCCTTTGGCTGTAGGACAAATTGGACAGACGGTAATACAAGATGGTGTAACACACCTGTCAAATGAGTCAGTCAATGCTGAAGTTGTCGAGTATGATCGCGGCTATTTATCATCGACGGTAAAAACACGTTACACCATTCTCGAACCGGCACTTGCTGAACAGTTAGCGATTGACGGCTTACCATCAGAAATTGTGGTGAGCAGCAATGTCAGTCATGGTTTGTTTAGCTTAAAGGCTGAATCTGTTATAGAGAATGCGCCTGAGCTGCCTTTAACATTAGAAACAGTGACCCAGCTCAACGGTAACACGGATTATGTGCTGAGCCTGGCCAACTGGAATCAGATAACGGATGGGCCGGAAGGTGCGATTGTCTCTGTAACACCGTCGACTTTGAAAGGGCATGTTAGTGTACTTGGCGACGTGACATATGATCTCGATATTCCTTCGGTAGAGATTGACTTCAACTCCGGTGAGAAGATGCTGTTATCGGGCCTAACGGGTCAGGGTGAAGGCAAGAAGATGAATGGCTTCTGGATTGGTGAACAGACGATGAATCTAGATGAAGCGTCTGTACTCAACGTTGATCAATCTCCACTATTTGCTTTGAACGATAGCAAATATACTTTCCTTAGCTCTTTCGATGAAATGGCTAAGACTGTGGGTAGTCAACATATCGTAGATCTCAATAATCTAGTGATGGCAGAGGGTAATGTAGACAGCGTGTCTATCGATCTGTCCTTTGGAGATCTCGACAGCGTGGCTTTCGAGCACTTGATGAATCTATATCAAAACAATCCGATGCCAACCAATTCGGATATTGAACAAGCGCTCCCGTATGTTGAAAGTTTGTTTTCGAAAGGTTTTTACTTTGCCATGAACAAAATGGCGGTAAAACTTGGCCAGGAAAGTGAGTTTGAATCGAAGTGGAAGATTACTGTACCGCAAGGGACAGATAATGTCGCGCAGAATCCAGCATTGATCTTACCCGCTTTGACCGGTGATCTTGATACCTTTTTCTCAAGTGGTTTAGTTACTCAATACCCGTTTATTAAACAGGGCATTGATGAAGCAATGGCGATGGAACTCATTCAGCAAACCGAAAATGGCTACCAGATTCAAGCTGAATTAAAAGAGGGGAATTTGGTATTTGAGAATGGTCAGCAGATCCCTCTAATGGCGCTGTTTTTGCCAGCGTTAATGCAACCATAATTACCCAATTTACATGTTTAACGCGAAAAGAGGCCTTAAGACCTCTCTTCTTGCTTTTTATCATTCATAAAACATGGTATTAATCGAGTAATCTCTTAATCAAGCATGCGCAAGGAAAGACTAGATGAGCAAGGTTTATAACTTTAGCGCAGGTCCAGCGGGCCTACCTAAAGCTGTGATGGAAAAAGCACAACAAGAATTCGTTGATTGGAGCGACTTAGGGACTTCTGTAATGGAGATCAGTCACCGAAGCAAAGAATTTATCAAAGTCGCGGAAGAGGCCGAACAAGATCTACGTGACTTACTTAGTATCCCTGACAACTACAAAGTGCTGTTCTGTCAAGGTGGTGCGCGAGCTCAGTTTGCGGCAGTGCCTTTAAACCTCCTTGGCTCGTCGAAAAAAGCGACTTACATTGACGCGGGATACTGGGCAGAAAGTGCGATTAAAGAAGCGGGGAAGTTTTGTGAAGTTGATGCTTTTGACGCTAAAACGGAAGTTGATGGTAAAACGGCCGTAGTCCCTGCGAACGAATGGAAGATTTCACCTGATACGGCGTATGTTCATTTTTGCCCAAATGAAACCATTGATGGCATAGAGATCAGCGAGCTTCCTGATACGGACAAACCTATCGTTGCGGATATGTCATCTAACATCCTTTCTCGTGAAATTGACGTAGCAAAATATGGCGTGATTTATGCCGGAGCACAAAAGAACATTGGCCCTGCAGGGCTATGCATAGCGATTGTTCGAGACGACCTATTAGATCTAGCTAACGACCTTGTACCTAGTTTTATGAGCTACAAAGTCTTGGCAGAGAAAGACTCAATGTTTAACACACCGCCAACTTTTGCTTGGTATCTGTCCGGCCTTGTATTTAAGTGGTTAAAAGAGCAGGGTGGTGTCGCTGAAATAGAGAAGATCAATAAAGAGAAAGCATCACTACTCTATAATCAGATCGATAGCTCGGACTTTTACATCAACAACGTGCAGCAAGCTAACCGTTCTAGAATGAATGTTCCGTTTCAGTTAGCGAAACCTGAGCTTGATGGTGCATTCCTTGAGCAAGCAGAGAAACGTGGCTTGGTCGCTCTTAAAGGACACCGCGCAGTTGGTGGAATGCGAGCTTCAATCTACAACGCTGTTCCTTTAGAAGGGGTACGGGCTTTGGTCGAATTCATGCAAGAATTTGAAGCTCAAAACGCTTAATTTACCTGTTCATTTTTCGCAAGGCTCAACTATAAGTTGGGCCTTTTTAAATGTTGAAGGCATAAAAAATCGCAGCGATGGCTGCGATTTAGTGTGAGGCTTAGCGTCGTTTCGGCTTACGTCCTGCTGGTGGTTTGCCTGAACTATTGTTTGTTGGCTTTCCATTACGGGTATCCGTTGGTTTACCGTTTGGTTTTCCTCCATGAGTAGGCTGCCCCGTACTCGTTCCTTTCGGGTTTCCGCTTCTACTTTTTCCTTTCTGATCGCCATGCATCTTTTCGAATCCAGGCTGGCTTTTAGTATGCTTGGTGGCAAAACGCTGCGAACCGTGACGACCGGACTTACGACGTTGAGCTGGTGTTTTGGCATCAACATCTTCTGCAGGAACTAAGCAGTTTGCCTTGTCGCCAATCATATGCTTTTTACCCATGCTAATTAAGGCTTCGCGAATCAAAGGCCAGTTAGCCGGGTCATGATAACGTAGTAGTGCTTTGTGCAGACGACGTTGACGCTCGCCTTTAGCTACTGGGACCTCTTCACGCTTCTTGTACTTCACACGTTTCAGTGGGTTGGTCTCTGAGTAGTACATTGACGTTGCATTGCACATTGGAGATGGATAGAAGTTCTGTACTTGGTCACATTCAAAGTTGTTTTTCTTCAACCAAAGTGCCAAGTTGAGCATATCTTCATCTTCGGTGCCAGGGTGAGCAGAAATAAAGTATGGAATTAAGTACTGTTTCTTTCCTGCTTCAGCGCTGAATTTTTCGAACATCTCTTTAAAGCGGTCATACGCACCCATTCCCGGTTTCATCATCAGATCCAGAGGGCCTTTTTCTGTATGCTCGGGGGCAATTTTTAGATAACCGCCAACGTGGTGGGTCACTAGTTCTTTGACATATTCTGGAGACTCAATTGCTAAGTCGTAACGAACGCCAGATGCAATCATGACTTTCTTAATACCGTCTACTTTACGAGCTTCACGGTAAAGATCGATCGTGTGTTTGTGGTCGGTGTTGAGTTTGTTACAAATACCTGGGAAAACACATGATGGGCGTCGGCAGTTAGCTTCTGCTTTAGGATCACTGCAACCTAAACGGTACATGTTGGCTGTTGGGCCGCCGAGATCGGAAATAGTACCTGTAAAACCTGGCACCTTGTCACGAATCTCCTCCAGTTCAGTCAAGATCGATTCCTGAGAACGGTTTTGGATGATACGACCTTCGTGTTCGGTGATGGAGCAGAACGAGCAGCCACCAAAACAGCCACGCATAATATTGACCGAGGTTTTGATCATGTCATAAGCAGGAATTTTGGCTTTACCATACATTGGGTGAGGCACACGTGCGTAGGGTAAACCAAAAACGTAATCCATCTCTTGAGTTGAAAGAGGAATCGGTGCTTGATTGACCCACAGTTCACGATCGCCGTGGCGTTGAATCAAGGCACGACCTGAATACGGGTTAGTTTCAAGGTGCATGATGCGACTCGCATGAGCGTACAGAATACGGTCATTATTGAGCTTTTCAAACGGTGGAATGCGCACCACAGTGGTTGCCGCATCATGGCGCGATGGGCGAATGCTAATTGGCTGCGCTCCGCTTTCCTGAGTTTTCGTTTTGGTGTCGCACTGTTCCTCAACCGCATACGGGTTTGGAGGAATAAATGCTTCTTTACGTGGTTTCTCAATGCGTGAAGAGTCGATCACCTTGTAGCCTTCAGGCGTCGCAGGCAGATTGACCGCTGTTCCACGAATGTTTGTTAGCGAAGAGATTTCTTCCCCATCTGCTAATCGATGCGCAACTTCGACTAGTGCTCGCTCTGCATTACCAAATAGCAAGATGTCTGCTTTGGCGTCAAACAGAACCGAGCGACGTACTTTGTCAGACCAGTAATCATAGTGAGCGAGACGACGCAGGCTGGCCTCAATGCCGCCCAGAACAATAGGGGCACCTTTATAAGCTTCGCGACAGCGCTGTGAGTAAACTAAAGTAGCACGGTCAGGTCGTTTACCACCTTCATTGTTAGGTGTATAGGCATCGTCATGGCGGAGCTTACGATCTGCAGTGTAGCGGTTGATCATTGAATCCATGTTACCAGCCGTGATGCCAAAGAACAGGTTAGGTCTACCCAATGCCGTAAAGGCATCTTTGTTGTTCCATTCTGGTTGAGCAATTATACCCACTCGGAATCCTTGCGCTTCGAGAAGGCGTCCAATAATCGCCATACCAAAGCTAGGGTGATCGACATACGCGTCACCTGTTACGATAATAATGTCACAGCTATCCCATCCTAAGGCATCCATTTCTTTTCTGCTTGTCGGTAGAAATGGCGCAGTGCCGTAGCATTCTGCCCAGTATTTTTTATGCTCATGAATAGGAGTGATATTGCTGTACATATTTTGTTCTCTGTTCCAGGGAGCGCGAATTATAGCGACTTGGGCGGTGACTATCTACCTCAATATGTCTCTGGTTATTACGACTAAATAAACCTTATTCAGTGATTGGAAAGATAGGCAGTACTAAAGTGGGCTTTGTTGCTTAAATCGATGGAACTAAATCAAGAAGCTACGATCTGATCGGC